>NZ_AXZL01000072.1 GCF_000485795.1 Shewanella decolorationis S12 | reverse complement strand
GCGCAACTTGCTGATACACCAGAACAATCCGACCATACCAGTATCCAACTACGTATTCGGGCGGCGTTAAAAGGTGAGCAGCCGAGCAATCTCCTGCCGTTTATTGGTAACGAGTGCGGCAACCAACCCAATGGCATTATGTTTTCATTAGCAGATTACCTTCAGTTGGTGGATGATACAGGCCGAATTATTCGCAATGATAAACGTGGATACATCAGTGAAAGTAGTACCAAGATACTGAACAGATTAAATATCCCCCATGATAATTGGCTCAAACTAACCACCGAGTTTGGCAAACTATTTCATGGTCCAGTAGGCACATTACAAGAACTGACCGATTACTGCGAACACTTAGAAAAGCGACGACGGCATTTTGCCGCAAGCTGCCAGCACTTTCATTGCAACTGATAGCGACTATATCCCTCGACGGCAATCCTTGCCTAACATTTCCCAAGCGCTATGGGATGACTTAGCTCGTCTGAAATACCACATTTCAGAAGGAATTAACGTAATTTATAGCCTTAGATGCCGTATATGGACACCTCGAATAGATCAACCACTTTTTAAGTAACAGAAAGTAATACTGCGTACGTATATCCGACCTGTTTATGAGGATCTTTGCTCTCTGGCCTTAATGAGAACCGCGTCTTTGCTGCTTATCGTCCTTTCGGAGTCATATGCTCCTTGTACTCTCTCAGCATCTGCAAAGGCCGGTATTACCTGTTACTTCATTACCTGTAGTCGTGTTTTTGGGGTGAGTTTGATACTCGATTTTTATAAATTAACAAGGCCGATATTCGCTGCGATGAAACAGCATCGCCCAGATGATCCGCGCCAATTTGTTTGCAATTGCTACTGCCGCTTTCTGTTTACCTCGCCGCTCAATCACCTTTAAGGCCCATACGGAGATCCTGTCATTACTCTTACTTGCATAGCGAATAATCGACCAAGCTCCCTGGATCAGTTGCCGCCGCAGATAGCTGTTACCTCGTTTGGTTATGCCGCCTAATTTCTGTTTCCCCCACTGGAAAACTCTTTAGGAACCAGTCCTAAATTTGCAGAAAAATGCCGAGCACCATGATAGCCAGAGCCATCTCCGGCAAATGACACCGCGGCAGTGGCAATGATTTCTGCAACGCCTCTGATACCCATTAGTCGCTTGGCATCTGGGTGCGTTCTTGCCTGCAGTTTGATGTCTTTCTCCAGCGAACCTATTGCAACGTTGATCGCACGCAACTCCTCCATCAGCTCACGCATGTATTGGCGTGCAATCGTAGTGAGTTGATTATTGGCATCCTCAAGTAATTCCGGCAGCAAAAGATTCAATGGATTACGTCCTTTAGGGAGGGCTATTCCATATTCACTTAGTAACCCTCTGATTTGATTGGTTAGTGCAGTGCGTATTCTGATCCGGCGCTCGCGAATTCTGTGGGTAATGATGATATCAACCTGCGCTAAGGTTCTCGGCTGGACGAAAATCAGGTTCGGTCTCTGCGCTGCCTCACAGATAGCGAAGGCATCATTGCGATCGTTCTTATTGCCTTTGACAAATGGCTTAACATGCTGAGGCGGGATCAGTTTGACATCATGCCCGAGAGAAAGTAACTCTCTGCCCCAATAGTTAGAGCCACTGCAGGCTTCCATCGCAATAGTGGCATCAGGGTAAGTACGCAGAAAAGTCAGGAGCTGAACACGTTTAATCGAACGGTTAAAAACGCTCTTGCCTGCTTGATTAACTCCACATACTTGGAAGATATTTTTTGCGAGATCAATTCCTATTAGTGTAACTTTCATTTTGGACACCTTTTGTTGTATTGAACGTGCAAATTCAATATGGCGTAAATGACGCCTATTTCACAAGAGGTGTCCATCCCATCATCCTCCATGCAGCTATTGATGGCCCTATTTCAACCATTTTAACTCGGACGAGTTGTAGGCAAACCGAAAGTGCATTATGTTATTGATTTATATTGGGTGGCCATATTTCGTTGATTGATTTATATTGGGTGGCCATATTTCGTTGATATTTCGTTGAGCTAACCAGTTTAGCCAGCGGACACCAAAGGCGCCGCTGCTAAATACGTTAGCTTGTAAAAAGCAAAGCCGGTGTAATTGCGCTTTTGCGGTACGTTCGGTGGTTTAGCTCGTTCGTTGCGGCATTTAGTTTCAATGGTAAAGTCGGCACGGTTGCGCATTTTCGGTACGGTTTTATGATTTGCCAGTTCGTTCCTTTAACGCCGTTTTTCATCGTAAAACAGGTTTGGCAAGGCGCTTAAAAGTTACTCAAACCGTTGGCGTCTTGCGCCAACGACCCAGACGAGCGGTCGAGCATCCACGGATGGTCTACTCTATTAACGCTTTTCAGCCTCAAATCATACAGTGTGACGATAATGGAATGCCTTGGCTCACCTCTCTGTGGACGGTAAGAATCTCACTAAGCCGATTGATTTCACAGTAAAAGCGACTGGCTAAGCGCGACATATTCCGCCATAGTGGTAGAGCGAATGACCTTATCCATGCACAAGGAGTCTCCCGTGGCACATTCTGGTTTAAGCCAACTATTACAACAACTTGAACAAGTATTATTAGGCAAGCCACGGCAAATTCGCTTAGCCCTTGCCTGTATTCTCGCCCGTGGCCACCTATTAATTGAAGATTTACCCGGTATGGGCAAAACCAGCCTGTCCCATGCCCTCGCCCAGAGTCTCGGCCTTAGCTATCAACGTATTCAATTTACCAGTGATATGCTGCCCGCCGATATTCTCGGGGTATCGATTTTTGATAAACACCAAGCGCAATTTGTGTTTCATCCCGGCCCTATTTTTAAACAGATGGTGCTGGCCGATGAGATTAACCGCGCCAGCCCTAAGACTCAGAGCGCCTTGCTCGAAGCGATGGCCGAGCAACAAATTTCTGTCGATGGCGTCACCCACAGATTACCCAATCCGTTTTTTGTGATTGCCACACAAAACCCCACGGAACAATCGGGCACTTTTCCACTGCCCGAATCCCAACTCGACCGCTTTATGATGCGGATTTCCATCGGTTATCCCAGCCATGATGCGGAGCTGGCGATGCTGAAAAGCGATCAAACACCGCAAACCCTCGATAATTTACCCCAATGTTTAACCCCGCTGGCGTTAACCCAGTTGCAGGAGCAATGCGATAAAGTCGCAGCGTCCGATGCACTGCTCAATTATGTCTTGGCTTTAGTGCATGACTCGCGCAATCAAACCGATGCCGTCGGCCTATCGCCCCGCGCAACCAAAGCCCTATTGCAGGCGGCAAAAGCATGGGCATTTTTAGAGGGCAGACATTATTTAGTGCCGGAAGATGTGCAAGCGGTGTTTTGCAGCGTGGCCGAACATCGACTGCGCACTAGCAGCCAATTACAGGGGGAAGCGCTCTCGGAGCGGATCCTCGCCAGCGTCAATCCCATCATGTAATGCCTTGCTAATCATATCGAAAAGGATGCTCAGACTATGATGAGGACTAGATGAAACGAGTATTGACGGCTCTCTGGCAACGCTGGTTGGCAAGGCGCATGCCGCCCAGTTCCGAGTTTGTCCTCAGCCATCGCAGTATCTTTATTCTGCCCAGTGGCTTTGGTTTAGTGTGGATTGGACTGGTACTGCTGCTGTATCTGTTTGGCACTAACTATCAAAACAACCTAGTGATTGGCCTGAGTATTTTGCTACTCAGCCTATTTAATACCTGCATCCTCTACAGCTATAAAAATCTCGCGGGTTTGCGCCTTCGCGCGCTCACAGCACCTGAGGTGTATGCGGGTGAAACCATCACCTTTCCAGTCCTGCTCACCTCAAGTCACAGCAGCCACAATATCAGCTTAAATTACCCCAGTAATTTAGCTTACTTACTCAAACAGGTCGGCGCCGATGAGGTGCAAGCCTTGGTCTCGTTTGCCCATGATCGCCGCGGCCTAGTATCTCCAGGGCGACTTAAGATTGAATCCTTTTATCCCTTAGGGCTTTGCCGAGCTTGGTCACATATTGATCTCGATAATGCGCACATCGTCTACGCCCACCCGATTGAAAGCCCTTTGCAGCTAAAAGCAGCCACCGAATCCGGTGAAGACGAACGGTTAGAAAGAGCCGGAAAATACATTGCAGGCATCGATGAATACAAAGGGCTTAAGCCCCATGTGCTCGGTGAATCCCTCAAACAAGTGGCATGGAAACAATGGGCTCAAGGGCGCGGCATGCTAACCAAGGAGTTCGAACAGCCTCAGGGCGATCCAGTATGGTTAACCTTAGTCCCCGACCCGACGCAGCTTGAACAGCAATTAGGTCAGCTTAGTTGGCAAGTTAACCATTTGAGTCAGCAGGAGCAATATTTTGGTCTGTGGCTACAGCGTGTCGGGGCGGAAGATCTGATCCTCACACCCGATACGGGCAATGCCCATCGCATCGCCTGCCAAAGGGCACTGGCACTTTACGGGCAAAATTTAAGTACGCAGGATAAAACCGATAAATTGACAAATAACCAAGGCGTTAGCCATAAACGCCCGCTTCCTCCCCATGGGCAAGGCGTTCATGCGGCAAAAATGGAGCCGCGGCGATGACAATGCAAACTTCAACACCGCAAAAGGTGAATAGCCCCAAACTTAAGACCTACCATGCCAATGGGCCGCAGACGGGGGACAATATCAGTCGCCAAACACTGTTTTGGCTGCTGCTCACCAATATTGCAGTACTCAGCCCATTATTTGATAAAACGACACCCTGGACCCTTGGGATTTGTGCGATTTGCCTTCTATGGCGGATGGGTATTTATGTCGGCAAAGTCGCAAAACCACCGCGCTATTTAGTCACCAGCCTTGCCGTTGGCGCGGCAATTACGCTCGCATTAGTATCGGGTGAGATTGGGCTGTTAAATGCTTTAGTCAACCTACTGATTTTAGGTTATGCCTTAAAATACATTGAGATGCGAAGTGTCCGAGATGTGCGGGCCGTGGTAATTGTGGGCTACTTTTTAATTGCGCTAACCTTTATCGACCACCAATCCATGCTCAATACCGTGCATTTAATGGGTGTGACCATTATCAATACCTGCGTGCTGGTGACCCTGTATCAAAGCAAACACAATTGGCAGCATACCGCATGGATTAGTGCCAAACTGCTACTGCAAAGCCTCCCTTTAGCGTTACTACTATTTTTGGTTTTACCCCGCTTTGCCCCGCTCTGGCTGGTCCCGAATATGAAGGAGGCCCAAACCGGGCTCTCAGAAACCCTTGCCGTTGGCGATATCAGCAAACTCACCCGCTCATCGGCACTGGCCTTTAGGGTAAGTTTTACCGATGCGAGTCCCATCCAAGCCGAACTCTATTGGCGCGCGCTGGTGCTCGAAGATTACGACGGTCAAACCTGGCGCCAAGACACTGGTATTAAACAAATCCAAAAGGATGCGTTTTTCTTTCCGCCTTCTAGGCCGACTCCCGCGCGGCAGTTCACCCCGTTAACACAACAGGAGACCAATAATCCTCAACCCGTTTATCACTACCAAGTGATTGCCGAACCTAGCCATCAATCTTGGTTATATGGCCTTGATGTGGCCTATAGTCAGGATGATAAAGTAGTTAATCTACCGGATTATCGACTCTATGCGCTGCGTAATGTCGACCAGCGAATGGGTTACAATGCCAGTTCTTGGCCTAAAGCAAAGATGGATCTCACCTTAAGCGCCAAACAACGGCAAATTAACTTAAAGCTACCAGCAGACAGCAATCCCCGCACACTGAAGCTCGCCACCGAGTTTAAGGCGAAATACCCAGAACCCAAGCAGCGTCTATGGGCCATGATGGGTTATTTTAATCATGAACCGTTTTTCTACACCCTCACCCCGCCCCCAATTGGCCGGCAACAAATAGATGATTTTCTGTTTGAAAATAAAGCCGGATTTTGCGCCCATTACGCCTCCGCCTTTATCTTTCTGGCGCGCGCGACGGGTTTACCCGCACGAATGGTCACGGGCTATCAAGGGGGCGAATACAACCCACAGGCCGATTACCTGAGTGTGTATCAATATATGGCCCACGCTTGGGCCGAGGTCTGGCTTGAAAATGAAGGTTGGGTACGATTCGATCCAACAGCCATGGTCGCGCCCAATCGTATTGAGCAAGGCTTCGATGCCGAGTTTTCCCCCGAACAAAGCTACCTGCAAGAAAGCCCCTTTAGCAGCTTACGCTTTAAAACCATGCCTTGGCTCAACGAGTTAAGGCAGCGCTTTGCCAGCCTGGATTATTACTGGAGTCTCTGGGTGCTCGGTTTTAATCAGGAACGGCAAAACAAAGTGCTAAGTGGCATTTTAGGGGATGTCACAAAAACCAAGGTGGCGGTGTTTATGAGTGTGTGTATTAGCCTTATCGGCCTCTATATCGCCTACAGTGTGGGGCTGTTTCGCTTTAAGCGGGAGCAGGATCCCATAAGCGCTAAGTACCAACGCATTTGTCAGCGCCTCAGTAAATTTGGCATCAATCGCCCCGCTCACTTAGGCCCGAATGCCTTTGCCGAGCAGCTTATTGACACGCACCAGCAGCAATCCCCAGAGTTTTGCCGTGAGTTTGATACTCTGACCCAAAGCTATGTCGCGCTGAAATACCAACAGCTTGCGGACCGTGACTATCAAGCGGCGCTAAAGCGCTTTAATGCTGCCGCTAGAGCCCTTAACTGGCGACTATTTGGCCCGAGTAAACAGTTAAAATAGGCGGGATAAACCGCAGGCGGACAAGATTGTTGAATCTTATAAATCAGTCACATAGAATTGCCAAGCCACTTTGCTATGCATAACAGCAATCCCAAATCGTGAGTCGAATATGCTGAAGTTAATCCAATCCAATCAAATGGAAGTGCTCTGTGCACATCTTGCCGCGTATTTGCGCCAGCCGCTACCCGGAGCGGCGTTATTGCAAAGTGAGCATATTTTGGTGCAAAGCCCCGGGATGTCGACTTGGTTACGCCTTGAAATTGCGAAACAAAATGGTATTGCCGCCGCGCTGGAATTCCCGCTACCTTCCAGCTTTATTTGGCAACTGTGCCACGATTTACTCCCCAATGTCCCCAAGGAAAACGCCTTCACTAAGGCGGCAATGACCTGGAAGCTAATGCAGCTACTGCCGCGGCTACTGGATGAACCTTCCTTTGGGCCACTGCGCCACTATTTGGGCCATAGCTTAGACAATATGGAATTGAGCGCGGTTGATACCCATAGCAACCATCAGCTTGGCGCCATAGGCACCGATGATATTAAGCTTTACCAGCTCTGCGGCCGCATCGCCGATATCTTCGACCAATATTTGGTTTACCGCCCCGACTGGATTGCCGCGTGGGAAGCCAATGAACCGCTCGAATCGCTCAAATTGAATGAGGAGCAGAGCTGGCAACCTATCCTCTGGCGCGCGCTGATTGCCTACAACCGCGATGAGCTGCACCAAAGCCACTACCACAGGGCCAATCTGCATCAGGATTTAATAACCGCATTAGGCGATAGCGCCAATTCACTGGCAAAATTGCCGCAGCGTTTATTTGTGTTTGGGATCTCCTCCATGGCGCCCCAAACCATTGATGTGCTCCACCAGCTCGCGAGCCGCATCGATGTGATTATTTTAAGCCTTAGCCCCTGTCAGCATTATTGGGGCGACATTATCGACCCACGCCATCGGGCGCGTATGGCATTGCAATATGCCGGAAAACGCCAATTAGCCGAACAATGGGAAGATAAACTCGAAGTCGGCAATCCCCTGCTCGCCAACAATGGCAAGATGGGCCGTGAATTACTCGATATGCTACTCGAACTACCTCCAGAACACTGTGACTTCGGGGACGATGTGTACTGCGAGCCCTGCGGCGATCCTAACGATCCCCACTCCAACGCCAGCATGCTGGCCGGGGTGCAATACGATATCTTAGAAATGCAGACGCTCGACCGAGTACTCGGGCCGGATGCTGAGCTATATCAAGAGGTCTCGAATCGTCGAGTATTAACAGCCGACGATGATTCGATTCAAATCAAGAGTTGCCACAGCCCGCTTAGGGAAGTCGAAACCCTGCACGATCATTTACTCGACTTGCTCGACCGCAATAGTCAACTCACGCCCAAAGACATAGTGGTGATGATGCCGGATGTCGCCGCCTACGCGCCCTATATCGATGCGGTGTTTGCGGCCAAACAGGGGCTGGAATATATCCCCTACGCTATTGCCGACCGCGGTGCGGCGCAGGAATCGCCACTCATTAATAGCTTTTTGAATTTACTTAATATTAATCAGAGCCGCTTCGGACTGACCGATATTTTAAGCATTCTCGAAGTCCCAGCCATTTTGCGACGTTTTCAGCTCGAAGAAGACGAGCTACCACTCATTCGCCGTTGGTTAGATGAAGCCGGCGTGCGTTGGGGCCGCGATGAACAGAGCCGTCTTAAACAGGGCGTGCCCGCCTTCGAGCAAAACTCCTGGGCCTTTGGCATAAAACGCTTAATCTTAGGCTATGCCTTACGGGACGATGCGCCGCTATATCAATCATCCCCGCAGGGAATGCACTATTTAACGGTTGCAGGGGTGGAGGGACAATCGGCACAGGCCCTTGGCAAACTGTTGAACTTTATTGAAGTCCTCGATGAAACCACCCAAGTATTAGCCAAGGCGCAAGCGCCTTCATTGCGATTACTCGAACTCACCGAGCTGTTAAATGCCTTTTACGCCCCCGATGAGGATGAACGTGAGCAGTTGCAGGAAATTCGCGATGCGATTGCCGCCTTAGAGCAAGAGTTGCTTGCCGCAAGCCCTGCCGAAATGGGAGCACAGGCCAACGACTTAGATTTAAGCATCGAAGTGCTGGCGCTCTGGTTTAATCAACGCTTAACCGAGTCACGTGTCGGCCAACGATACCTCGCGGGCAGCGTGAATTTTTGTACCTTAATGCCGATGCGCTCGATTCCCTTCAAGGTCGTTTGCCTACTGGGTATGAATGATGGTGTCTATCCTAGGGTGCAACATCCTGTGGGCTTTGATCTGATGGCCCATTTTGGTGCGCGCAAAGGCGATCGCTCCCGCAGATTAGATGATAGATACCTGTTTTTAGAGGCATTACTCTCGGCTCGGGAGCAGCTGTATATCAGCTATATTGGCCGTAGCGAGCGAGATAACTCAGAGCGTATTCCATCGATGCTGGTCTCCGAGCTGATTGAATATTGTCAGTTGTGTTACCTGCCTGAATCCCTTGCAGCAGAAGCAGCTAATGTCAGTAACGAAGATGCTCAGCAAGCACTACTGGATGCTATTGTGAGCCATCAGCCGCTGCAACCTTTTGATCCTAAACTGTATCAAGCAGCACTGGCGCAAACGCCCGCCTCCCATGGGATAAAACAGAGTTATAGTCAGCAGTGGTGTCCGCCCGATAGCCACAGTCAGTTGCAGTATGGTCGATTTATTGAAGCCCATACCCAGATAGTGCTCGAAGATGACGTACTAGGTGACAGTGTTCAGGATATTGAGCCCCTTGGCGAAGCAGAGCATGTCGATATCTCGGCCTTTATTCGCTTCTTTCGCAATCCCGCGCAGTATTTCTTTAATCGAACCCTGAAAGTCGATTTAAACCTGAATATTCAAGCGGATGATAACGATGAGCCCTTTAGTCTTAATGCGTTAGAGCGCTATTTATTACAGGCTCAGCTCCTTGGTGATGCGCTCGAGCAGGGGCAAAACGAGCCCAGCACGGAACTGTTACAACGCCTTAAGGCCAGCGGTAATTTGCCGATGCTGCCCTTTGATGATCTGCTGCTGCGCCAATACAGCCATGATATCGCACCGCTGATCGGCAGAACCCTGTTTATGCGCGGCGATGTCGCTCCCCGCCATGCCGATATTCGGCTCAGCTTTGAGTTACCCCACACTCAGAACGCAGGGACTCAGGTAAAAATCAAGCGGGTGATCCTCGAAGGCCGTATCGATGATATCAGCCCTAAGGGATTGGTGACTTGCCGCCCAGGCAGTGCCCATGGGCGGGATATTTTAGCCCTGTATTTGCGTCATTTATGTTTGATGGCCGCGGGAGTGGCTCAACCTAGCGACCTACAACCTAGCTATCTGCTGGATATGGGGCATTTTCATGCCCTCGCGCCCATTACGCCAGAGCTTGCCCATGCGCAGCTCGCCAACTTACTACAGTATTTTTATCAGGGCCAAATTCACCCCCTGTGTTTTATGCCAAGAACCTCCCTCGCCTATGCCAGCGCTGAGGCGCATGAAGCGGAAGACTCGCACAAAGCCCGGCTCGAAGCGGCGCAGAACGAATGGCTGGACGAACAAGGTGAACTTGGCGAAGGCACAGATCCCCATTATCAGCGGCTGTTTCATTTTCCCGACGACTTTACCGAGGCACATTTTGGTAAACTCGCCGATGACATCTATCGCCCTATGTTGAGCCTGTACCATAAGGATACCCTCGCCCAACTAGAGGAATTTGCCCTGAATGAAGCCCAAACCGCCACGACCGAGGGAGCGCACTGATGACTAAGGTATCAACCGCTTTGCCGTTAGATCCGCTCACCCTACCATTTGGCGGCAGTCGCTTAATCGAGGCCAGTGCGGGCACGGGAAAAACCTATACCATTTCAGGTCTGTATCTGCGATTACTGCTTGGGGATGGCTTAAGCGAACCGCTCAATTGTGAACAAATTCTGGTCGTGACCTTTACCAATGCCGCCACTGAGGAACTGAGGGACAGGATTCGCCGCCGCATTCAGGTAGCCTTTAAGTGTTTCTTAGGGCTTGAGATTAACGATCCTTTTGTGCAGGCGCTGTACGATAAGACCCCTGAAGCCGAGCGCGCTATCGCCCTGAGACGCTTCGATTTAGCGCTCAAATCCCTCGACGAAGCGGCGATTTTTACCATTCATGGATTTTGTCAACGAATTTTGGCCGATCTCGCCTTCGAATCATCATTGTTGTTCGAGTCGGATTTCACCTTAGACGACAGCGAGTTTTTACACCATGCGGTGCGGGACTTTTGGCGTGAGGCCTGCTATCCGCTGCCTGAGTACTTAGCCCAAATCATTGCCAGCGAATTTGGCGATCCCGACGGCTTAGTCAAGCAGCTGAGAGCCTTGCTCGGTGCCAGTGAGGCCAAACCGCTTCAACCTGTGCAGCCCTTTGCTCGTTTGGCTGAGTCCTTAAGCCAGAGTGTGCAGCGCTTTAAACTCGCTTGGCCGCGTGGCCGCGACGCGCTGTTAGAGTTACTTCATCGCCTGCCGCTTAACGGTCAACGTTTTGGTAAGGCGAGCGACAATTACCCCAAATTGGCGGAAATGTTCGACCAACTGGACAACTTCTTAGCCTTTGGTCATGGCTTACCGCCGCTCAAAGTGCTCGAAGCGCTGTCGTTATCCGAGCTTAAGCTGAATAAAGGCGGCGTGATCCCAAGCGCGAGCGAGGCGCCGCTGCTTGATCATATGGAGCAGTTAGCCGCGCTGATTAACGCGATAAAACCCGCATTTCTCTATAGCGCCAAACAAGGGATCAGCGAGCGCTTTGCCAAGCAAAAACAGCAGAAAAATGTGCTGACACCCGATGATCTGCTCACCACTTTAGCAGCAGCAATGCTGGCCAATCCCGACTCTTTGCCTAAGGCAGTGGCGAGCCGCTTTCCCGTGGCGCTTATCGATGAGTTCCAAGATACGGATCCACTGCAATTTGCTATTTTCTCAGGGATTTATCAAACCCGTTTGGGGATTGAAGCTCAAGGTTTGGCGGCTGCCGAACCTAAAGACCGCTCGGATAGCAAATTAAGCCTGCTGATGATTGGCGACCCTAAACAGGCAATTTATGCTTTCCGCGGCGCCGATATTTACACTTATATTGAGGCGCGCAGACAGACCCAGGCACACTATTTCCTCGACACTAACTATCGCTCGAGCCGCAATCTGGTGGTCGGCGTGAATCATTTATTCGCCCAGCATTCGGATCCTTTTATCAGCCAATCGATCCCCTTCGATCCTGTTAAAACGCCTGCCAGTGCGGCAGCCAAACAACTCGTTGAGCATGCGCCCAATAGCGCCGCGCTACGGTTAAAACTCTTGAGTGAAGGCGAAACTGGGCTCAATAAAGTCAGTGCTCGGCAAACCTTGGCCGAAGACACTGCCGCCGAAATCACCCATTTACTGACGCAGGCCGCTAATGGTCAATGCCGCACGCCCAAAGGGCCATTAATTGCTAAAGATATCGCCATCTTAGTGCGCGATAGAAACGAAGCGGCCGTGATGAAAACCGCGCTGAGCAAGCGCCAGATTGGCGCCGTCTTTTTAAGTCGCGACAACGTATTTGAAACCGTCGAAGCGCGGGAAATGGCACTCGTTCTGCGCGCCTTGGCCAGCCCCAAGGACGAGCGAGCCCTGCGTAGCGCCCTTGCGACCGCCCTGCTTGGTTATCGCGCCGAGCAAATCCATGCCTTTAACCAAGATGAAGAGCAGCGCCAAAGGCTGCTAGAGCAGTTTTTTGAGCTGCACCAGATCTGGCAAAAACGCGGCATTATGCCGGCGCTGCTCAGCCTCGCCAATGCCACCCAGATGGTTGCGCGGCTGCTGCATTCTCCCGCTTCGACAAGCATTGACCAAGCGGAGCAAGATGCTGCCGCTCATCTTGAGGCGAGCAATGGCGAACGTCGGCTCACGGATTTTCGCCACTTAGCCGAGCTGTTGCAGCAAAAGGCGACTGAAATCGATGGGATCAGTGCCCTGCTCAACTGGTATGAGCAACAACTGATTGATAACACAGGGACAGATGAGCAGCAGCTGCGCCTTGAAAGCGAACAAAACTTAGTGCAAATCGTCACCATCCATAAGAGTAAGGGGCTGGAATACCCAGTATGCTTTGTGCCCTTTGTCAGCCTTGCGCGGGACAATCGCCGCCGCCCGACGCCTATGCTCTACCACAGAACCAATGCCGATGGCGCGCAGGAACTGGTGTGGGATTTAGAAGGCACGGATGAAGGTTGGGAACAGGCAAAGCAGGAAACCTTAGCCGAAGATCTGCGTCTGCTCTATGTGGCGCTCACTCGCCCCGTGTACCTGTGTTATTTGTATATCGCTAACCATAGTCGCATGTTAAAGGCTGGGCTTAAAAGCCAATTGCATGAAACCGCCATCGGTTATCTGCTTGGGATCGCTGACACAGATTGTGATTTTTCCCGTCTGCAAAATGCCGCCAAAGCGCTGGTCGCAGGTCTTGAGTCGAGTCAGCCTGCGATCAGCATTGAGGTAGTGGCCGACGACATTGCGGCTAACAAGCTGCATACGGGGGGAAGTGATTCTCATACCTTGAGTGCCCGTAAGGTCAGCCGTCAGTATCGTACTCCATGGCGCGTCGGCAGTTATTCCGGCTTAGTTAAAAATGCGCCCCACGCTAAAGCCACCCCCGGTGCCGATGATGAAGTGAATGCCGTATTGGGCACGGATACCACAAATAGCGCAATTGATCCCATATGGCCAGATTCTTTGTGGCAAGAAGCAGATCCACAGCAAGCGCAACCTCTGCTCAATCGCTTTAGTTTTGAGCGCGGCGCCAACGCGGGTAGCTTTATGCACTTAGTGCTTGAGTTAATTGATTTTACCCAAGCTCAAATCGACTTACCCCGAGAGCTGCCTAAGGCCATGTTGCAATACGGCATTGCCCCCGAATGGCAGCCCGTATTAGAGGATTGGTATCTTGAGGTATTACAAGCTCCGCTGGCGTTAATGGCGCAGGATAATCAACTTATCAATCCCGAACTGTGTTTAGCCGCACTCGCGCCGCAGCACACCTTAGTCGAGATGGAATTTTACCTGCCACTGAATCGCTTAAAAGATACTGAGCTTAACCAACTCCTTGGGCAATTTGGCTACGATACCGAGCTGCAGTTTGACGAATTACAGGGCATGCTGAAGGGCTTTATCGACTTAACATTTGAATATCAAGGAAAGTTTTATATTGCCGACTATAAGTCGAACCATCTGGGGGATAATATTCAAGCCTATCATCATAGCGCCCTGAAACAGGCGATTAGCGACCATAGGTATGATTTGCAATATATTCTCTACTCCCTTGCGCTGCACCGCTATTTAGCGATGCGCTTGCCCAATTATGATTACGATACCCATATTGGCGGCTGTTATTATTTGTTTTTACGGGGAATGTCGGTGCAATATCCAGGCTTTGGTATTTATTACGATAAACCGCCCAAGGCGCTAATTTTGGCCTTAGATGCGCTGTTTCAGCGCAGTCTAGAGGCAACAACTGACTCAAATAAAAAGTCCGATGCTCAACTGGATACGGGAGCAATGGCATGATCAGCAGCGAACTCAATCACCCCAAAGCCCCATCAACCCCATGGGTCGAAGCCGACGCGCTCAGACTCAAGGCGCCGCTCACAGAGCTACTCAAATACTGGGAAAAGGAGCGGCTGATCACCCCGCTGGATCGCCATTTTGCCCTAGAGATGGCAAGGCTTCATCCTAATGATGCTCAAGAGCCGCTGTTTATGCTGCTTTGCGCCCTGTTAAGTCAACAGCTCTCGGCCCAACATACTTGCCTAGTGCTCGAACATATAGTGCCAGCCAATCCGCTGGCGGAGCCGGTTAATCACTGCCAAATCCGTTTGAGCCTGCCAGAGCTGATTGCAAGGCTACAAAATTTTGAGGCCGTTGGTGAACCTCATAGCAATAAGCCACTGATTTTTGATGGCGGCCGACTCTATCTTGAGCGTTATCATCATTTCGAGACCGAGGTTGCCAGCGCCCTAACAAGGCTATCTTCGAGTCAGCCCGTCAACAGCAATGACAAAGATTTAGACGCGCCACTACGCAGGCAGCTAGATTACTTATTTCCAAATGCAGCATCTTCCCATGCAAACTCAACCCTTGAGCCTAATATCGACTGGCAAAAAGTAGCAACGGCAACGGCGCTCGGCAAAAAGCTGGCGGTGATCACCGGCGGCCCGGGTACGGGCAAAACCACCACAGTAACTAAGTTACTGTTGTTACAGCAATTAGACTCACCAAAACAGATAAGACTCGTCGCCCCGACGGGTAAGGCCGCCGCCCGTTTAAGTGAATCGATAAAGGCCTCGAAAGCAAGACTCGAGCAAGAGCTAAAACAGGCTCAAGCGACAAACGAGCAAGTACAAAGTCACGAAACCCAAGCGCTGTTAGCTGCGCTTAAGCAAGTGCCGGAAGAGGCATCAACCTTACATCGTCTGCTGGGTGTAATTCCCAATTCGGCGCAATTTCGTCACCATCAGGGCAATCCCCTGCGGCTAGATCTCTTGATTGTCGATGAAGCCTCAATGGTCGATTTGCCTATGATGTATAAGCTGCTCACGGCCCTCCCCGAAAAGGCGGGTTTGATACTGCTGGGGGATCAGGACCAACTCGCCTCGGTTGAAGCAGGCGCCGTGCTCGCCGATATTTGTGCAGGGTTAAAGTACGAGTCGGAGCAACACTCTGAATGGCGAATGCGTTATAGCCAAGCTCAGGCCGAACAATTGAGCAAGCTCACCGGCTTTGATCTGCGCGCTTATATTCATCGCGAGCCAAAGATTGGCGACAGTTTGTGTATGTTGACCCACAGCCACAGATTTAAGGGCGATGCGGGCATTGGCCTATTAGCCAGTGCGGTAAATCGCTCCGATCTGGCGGGGATTTTGGCCGTATGGCAACGGGGACTAGCCGAGCTTACTTGGCTAGAACACAGTATGGATCTGAGCCAGACCCAAGCCAAAATCAGCGAGCCTGCAAACAACAGCGGCCTTCATGCCCTGCTAACACAGGCCTGTGAGCAATACGCCGAGTATTTACGTCCGCTGCAAGTTTCAGATCCAAGCAGTGTGCCAAGCGCCATCGAAGCTATTGCCCGCTTTAACCAATATCGCATCCTGTGCGCCATGCGCAGTGGCGATTATGGTGTCGAAGGTATCAATCAAGCTGTGACTAAAGCGCTGTCTCAGGCCAAGCTGATCCATCCGCAGCAAGAGTTTTACCTCGGCCGGCCGATTATTATCCAAAGCAACGACTATAACTTGGGCTTGTTTAACGGTGATATTGGTTTGATTTTGCAGGATGAAGACAGACCAGAGCGCCTGATGGCCCACTTTATTAAAGCCGACGGCAAACTGCTAAAAGTGCTCCCCGCAAGGTTGCCTAGCCATGAAACCTGCTACGCCATGACGGTACATAAAAGTCAGGGCAGTGAATTTAATCGAGTCGCCCTCGTACTTCCGCCCAATCCGAGCCTAGTACAGTGGCAATTGCTCACCAAGGAGCTTGTCTACACTGCAATTACCCGTGCAAAACAACACTTTAGCTGTTTAGGCACACAACAAGTCTTCGAGCGTGCAAGCCAGCAAGCTACCCAGCGGGCCTCTGGTTTAGCCGATAGGCTCTGGCGCGATAAAGTGATGACAAATGAATAGTTAACTTATTGAGTAATATTAAGAATCAACAAGTAAAAGGATCTTAAGATTGACGGAACAAGCCATGATCAAATTGCATCAGCTGCAAGATGTCATCAATTTATTTGATGGCATTAAAGCTGAGGCACGATTACCCGCACAATGCTACGAATGCTCACGTTATATTCGTTGGTCTGAATTTGAGGCAATGCAAGTATACGAGCTTGATTTTGAACCTTATTTAACCATTGCAGCAAACTGTGATATGCGTTTTTTTACCCTGTATCAGAGTCAGCACCGCTTATATCTTGCCCACTGCAATGATGCTGGTCACGCGCCGCGATGGGAGGCTCGCCCCATCACCTTATCGCAGCTAACGGATACCGCATTAATGACCAAGTTGATGCAAAACCACGCCTATCAATTAGGGCTCAATATCAACCTCGATTTGGATTATCCAATTTAAATTATCGAACTACATATCAATTTGATAGCCAGGGGGATCAACAGGGAAGAAAATCATCACCTCAGTCCCCTTATTCAATTCTGATTTTACGTCGATTGTGCAACCGTGCTGGTGAAGAATTTGAAGTACAATCGACATTCCAACCCCTGTCCCTGTTCCGACAGGCTTTGTGGTGTAAAAAGCATCAAACATACGACCGAGCGTATACTCGTCCATGCCGCAACCATTGTCAGTGACAGTTAAGCAAATTTTTGCATCGGCTTGGGTGAGACAAACAACTATTTCAGAAGAACGTTCACTGACAGCATCGCAGGCCTGACATGCGTTAACGATGATATTCATCAGTACTTGATTAAGTTCACCTGCGTTAAACAAAATCATGGGTACAGGAGAAATCTCTCTTTTTATGACAATATTGCCAAACATTGGCCTAAGTATTTTTAGCGTAAATTCAAGGGCATCAGCTAACTGAACAGCGGACTTACCTGCCGAATCCGTACGTGCAAAAAACAGCAAATGGTTAACGATATCTTTAATACGCATGAGCCCTTGGCAAGTATCGCTGGACAGTTCTAAGAGATCCTCCTTGATAAATTGCAACTTCACCTGGTCAATGGGCTGATTATCCGCAGCATCAATCATTGCCAATAAATCTTCGGCATAACAGGTTAAACTCCTCACATTAGAAAGGATATACGCCAGCGGATTATTCACTTCATGGGCAACACCTGCGGCGACAGTTCCAAGAGAAGCTAATTTCTCCTGTTGGATCAACGATTGTTGCTGTTGCCTAATGAGATCGATCTGTTGCTGTAACAACACATTTTTCTCATAGAGTTGGCGGGTACTGTCTTCAAGTAACAACTCCACTTCAAGCCGAACCATTTTTTCCCGCTGATAAGCGACATAATAGGGATTTTCACTGTCAGTCATTTTGTAGCTCGATGATTAACAAACAATGATCGGCACCTGTATGCATGCAAGTGTCATGGCTAATCTGGATTTTTTGCTTAAAATGCTGTGCGGCACCAAACAACAGCCCTTCAGCGCAGAAACAGAGTCTACGGGGTGATGAATAGCGCAAAGCAATTTGATTGTTCCCCACTAACCGCCCGGTGATATGAGGTAACGAGGGTTCATGGTACAGCTTATTGACCTCTAAATGGATCACATCATGGATCCCCATGACCAAGGAGGTAAAATCACTAAACTTGTTAACAACATCAGTATGGCGTGAAGCAAGCCCATTAAACAGAAACTGTCCAAACGCTTTAACGACTTCTTGCAGAGGCATATTAAGTCGCTGCGCAACATCTTGAACAATGCTCAATAACTCGGATTCTGCATAGCTTTTCGCTGAAACATACACGCGATCCTTAGGAGCATGTTTAGCTAATAGCTCATTCCACACTGACATACCGCACTGGGTTACGACCATATCTTCTAGCACATTAAAAATAATGCCTTTCATACGGACCTCATCGAATGAACACGCTTAAGCAACAATATTCGTCTACGACTGTGTCACATTTGTCCTATACATTACCTATAAAGTATTAGCAGTAATCTTTATGTTTGGCAGAATTTTTGTATAACCCCGAAAAAGAAACCAAAATTTACAATCAAGCTCATGTATTACTGGAGCATTGTTTTTGTTCATCCTTTCTTTAATGCGCTAAAGAAGATATTCCATTACAATCAGCAGGTCTTTATGAGCGATACAACAGACTGGACTAAAAGCTTAAAAACAGGCTAAGCGATAAACAATCTGACGCACTTAACACGCCCTAAGCAAAAGCAGTTGATTCTATGACCAAATCCCCCGCCCACTCACCAGCTAATACCCTTGTTGTATTGGATTTTGAAACCTCAGGACTATCCCCCAGCCAAGGCGCCCGTGCCATTGAGATTGGCGCGGTATTGATTGAGCAAGGACAAATTACCGCTCGCTTTTCAGAGTTAATGAATCCTGGTTTTCGAATAAGCAGCTTTATTGAAGATTACACAGGCATTAGCAATCAAATGCTTGCCCATGCGTCACCCTGTGCCGAGGTGATGGCTCGCTTTGCCGAATTTATTGGTAAACATCATCTTGTTGCCCATAATGCAGCATTCGATCAACGTTTTCTGGAGGCTGAATTTAGCCACATTGGTCACCGGTATCCCGGTCAGTTTGGCTGCTCGTTACTGTTATCAAGACGCCTATATCCCGAAGCGATTAACCATCAATTGGCGACCTTAGTTCGTCAAAAGCAGTTACCGACCAATGGAACCTTTCATCGCGCCCTAGCGGACGCTGAAATGACTGGGCATTTATGGTTACGTATGTTGGCAGATCTTAAGCAAGGGTACGCCATTGCAGAGCCGCCCTTTAGCTTGATGCAGAAAATCATGACTAAGACAAAAGCCGATGTGCCTAAATTTTTGCGACAGTATGCTAGAGGTTAGCCCCTAACTGATCTTTGTTATGCTCCCCATCTGCAAGCTTGGAACGAGCCAATAAATAAGCCGAGTGCTTGATTACACTCGGCTTAATGATCAAATCAAATTGGAGGCGACTTAAGCGATTGGCGTATGGTCAATGCCACAAGAGCTACGCACGACCAAAGTCGTTGGGATTAATTGCGGACTCACTGACTGACCACGGATTAGCTTGAGCAGACTCTCCACCAAAATTTCTCCCGCTAATTGGGTATTTTGCTTGATGGTGGTTAAGGGAGGATTCGCAAAGCTAGCGACAGGAATATCATCATAGCCGACAACCGCGACTTGCTCCGGTACTAAATAGCCTTTCTCTTTGAGGGCGCGAATGGCGCCAACAGCAATTAAATCACTGGCAGCAAATATCGCATCAAAATTTAACCCTTTGTCTATCAAGGCTAAAGCTGCATGATAACCTGCGCTCTCAGTGCTAATGGCCGAAATTTGTCTCTCTTGTACAACGGGTAATCCTGCACATCGTAAAGCTTTAACATGCCCAAGATACCTATCTCTAAATTCAGGACTATGGCTCGAAGCATCACCTAAAAAAGCAAATGCCCTGCGTCCAAGGGAGATCAAATGCTCTGTTGCAATCAAACCACCTTGATGATTGTCGCAACCAATCGATAACACCGACTTATTATTATGCTCAGCCCCCCAAATCACAAAATGAGTATTCTGTGCCAGCAACTTTTCAAGCTTTTGCTCGTAATCCATATAGTCGCCATAACCGAGCAAAATAATACCATCGGCTTTATTACTGTCTTCATAATCGGCATGCCAGTCACTTGAAAGCTGCTGAAACGAAACCAGTAAATCATAGCCCTGCTGCGCAGTTGCTCGTGTTATCGACCCTAACATCGACAGAAAAAAGGGGTTGATCAATGAATCATCATTGGTGGGATCTTCACACAATAATAAAGCTAAGGTATGGCTGTTTTGGGTACGCAGATTACTGGCATTTTTATCAACTTTGTAGTTGAGCTCTTTCGCAATGGCTTGGATACGTTGTCGAGTTTCCAAATTGACTAACGGACTATTTCTCAGAGCTCGAGAAACCGTCGACTGGGATACACCAGCACGATAAGCAATATCAATTGAGGTCGCTTTCGATGCCATAGCAAGGTCACCATAATAATTATTTTTGGGGATACTAAAACAGTTCTAACGACTTGTATAGCCGAAGGATTTACAACTGTCTAACAAGTTAACAGTTTTAGTCCAATTTAAGATATTGAACAGTTGAGATCCATTGAAAATAAGGCCAGCTTAGTGAGGGGTAACCCAAATAATCGAGTTATCCCATCATAAATGAGTCGAATCTTTGAAAACGCAGAGCGAGCAAATATTCTAATGACTAAGGGGGTTAAAGCCATCAAGCATCAGCAATAGTCGATACAAACCATAAGGTGTTTGTATCGACCGAAGGGATGAGTTAGATACCTAATTCATCAAGCAAATCATCCGCATCCATATTGGAATGCTGTTGGCTGATAGCGGGTTTATCCGCCATACGACTCCAGGGTGTAATGCTCTCAACATTAGAGGCTTGAGCACCACTCATACCATGCTGCTCGAGTAGGCTATCGGGATCAAATTCCTCATCATATTCAAACTCATCGAGCTTAATAAATTCAGTTTTATCCATTGCAAATTCGAGGTAGAAAATATGATTATTTTCCGTTTTGAAGGAGACACGCCTCGCCACGGCATCATCTAAGTTAGCATCGATTGAAATGGTCAACTCTTTGTTTATCGTTAACATTTTTGGCTGACTTTGGCTGATTGAGGTTTGTAATTCCTTGGAAATTTTATTGATAAAATCCCCTAAAATCTGGTTCATCAACTCCCCCATCACATTACCGACTTCATCGGAAGTATGGGAAAAAGCTAATTCTTCTTCAGGCATGCCCATATTAAGCATGTAACGACGGTAAATTTCGATCGCCGCAGGGGCAGAAAAGTTAATGACAACCAGCCCTGAAAATCCGCCGTCAAAAATAGAAAAACAGCCCAAGTCAGGTTTTAAACGGGTTCGAGCAATACTTTGCACCATACCCGCATGGCTAACATGGCTTGCACTGGTGCTAGAAAGCACATGGGCAACCGAGTGGCATAACTTCAACAAAATATCGTCTGAAGTCACAATGGTATTTGTAGTCATAATCGATTCTCAAACATAACAGTTGATTAATCTTGCGCGTAAAAGTGTAAAAAATCAAAGTTAAAACAATTAATTAGAGCTATTCAACACAATATTATTCGTTAACAAGATGTAAGTTATTGAATTTAATAAATACTTCACTGTACAGATTTAGGCTAGCCAAAAGTCCGCAAAAATGAGCGATAAAATCATCAATCAGTTTAAGTGCAAGCTAAGATCCTGCTTAAGATCAAAGAAACCCTACATTCCCTACGACTTTACATGAAATTTAATACGCTTATATTCTATAAAAAATCATTCGCAGGTATATTGAAGCCCACTCGTTAAGCGCCTTAAGGACTCCAAATGATCACGTTTTTACGCCAATTCACCATTTTGAAACGTCTTATGATGATGTTAGTGATGGCGGCGATTGGTACTGTCTGCTTTGCTAGTTTTTCAATCAAGGAACAATACAGTAATTTGATTGAACAAAAATGGCTACAAATCGATGGCCAGCTTGGCAGTGTTCTCAGTGTTATTGACGTTTATCGACAGTATGCAGTCAGTAGCAAACTCACTGAACCGGAAGCTAAACAGGCTGCGGCGAGCCTTATTAACCAGACACGTTATGCTGGTGTGGGTTATTTTATTGTTATTGACGATAGCAACCAAATCCTTGCCCATGGTGAAAACCCCAGCCTTATAGGCACCTCAGCGCAAAACTTTAAGCTTCCCAATGGTACTAACCCACTGATAACGATGTTGTCTCAAGCTAGGCAAAATGGAAAGTCGATGCTGGAGTATCCCATTGCAAACCCAGTGTCTAAAAAGGTTGAGGATAAACTCGCTGAAGCCCGCTATTACCCACAATGGGGCTGGACTGTTATTACTGGCGCATACTTAAGCGATGTCAAAGAGAGTCTTGATAATGTGATGATCGATTATCTGATTATCATGTTTTTGATTTCTGTGCCCATTTTTGGCTTCTTCCTTGTACTGAATCATTCAATCACCTCACCGCTGAATGATGCGATTGAAGCGCTTGAAGATATCGCTCAAGGCGAAGGCGATTTGAGTCAACGCCTTAATACCAAAGGTAAAGATGAAGTAGCCCATCTCGCTAGCGCCTTTAATCTATTTGCCCAAAAAATTGGTGATATGGTGGGCCATTTACAACCCTTAGGACAAACCTTAGACAACGATGCCAAAGTTTTGATGCTTGCCGTTGAAGAGTCCAACCAAAGTGCCGAGCATATTCACCGTGAAACAGGCAGCGTGGCTACCGCGGTTAATCAGATGCTTTCCACCACCCATGAAATGGCGAGTAACACTCAACAAGCTGCAGATGCAGATGCAGCAACCAGCGTGAAAAACC
The DNA here is from genome assembly GCF_000485795.1 of Shewanella decolorationis S12. GTDB lineage: Bacteria > Pseudomonadota > Gammaproteobacteria > Enterobacterales > Shewanellaceae > Shewanella > Shewanella decolorationis. The sequence continues at coordinate 169,433 of NZ_AXZL01000072.1, read as the reverse complement.
AAGCTCAACAAAGCAAAGGTGTGATTGATAACACCGTCCGTGACACCGAGAAGTTAGTGTTAGAACTTAAGGCTGCTGAAGCCATCACTCAAAAACTGGGGCACGCATCTGGTCAAATTGGCAGTATTTTAGATGTGATCCGTGCGATTGCTGAACAAACAAATTTACTCGCTCTCAACGCGGCCATTGAGGCTGCGCGTGCGGGAGCCCATGGACGTGGTTTTGCGGTAGTCGCCGATGAAGTTAGAGCACTCGCCAACCGTACTCAAGACTCCACCAATGAGATCCAAAAAATCATCTCTGAAATACAAACTGGTGTGGGTTCGGTGATGCAAAGCAACAGCCAAACACAACGTCAGTCGGAAGAATTGCAAGCGAAAGTGCAAGAAGCCGGTCATGCGATGGCGACAATTCTTGAACTGATTGCCCATATCAGTGATATGAACACGCAACTGGCAAGTGCGACTGAGGAGCAATCCTTAGTAACAGAAGAGATTAATCGCAATATCTGCAATATTTCGGAGTTAACGGAAGTCTCAGTCAAAGCTAATGACAGTAACAGCCAAGCAGCGCAATCTTTGCAGGATATTAGCCAAGATATGTCTCGCACCTTAGGCCAATTTAAAATCTAATCTAACGAAACCTTGCATCAGATGCCAAAAGAGGACGTATTAATACGTCCTCTTTTCGTTTAAAATTCGACGAAAGTTAAAAAGCATTATTCATGTCTTTTATGCTGTATTTCATGCTATAAGGTGAATTTATAACTTGCACAAATATGTCGATTGAGGAAACGTTTATGCGTATGACCTTAGCCGTACACCCGCGGCAGTACAGCATCCACAGCTTTAGCCCTAATGCGCAAATTCCAAGTCACGTTTTTACTGAAAAGGTCTACTTTATCGGTAAAACTGAAGAAGGTCTCACTCTGGTTGTACCGAGTGAACTCGAACTCGACAGTTTAGAGCAAGAAATGGGGTGGAGTTGTTTAGAAGTGCTCGGGCCACTGGGTTTTTCAATGACGGGCATTTTATCAAAAATAGCAAGTACACTCGCCGATGCGCAAATTAGTATTTTCGCCCTATCCACCTTCGATACCGACTATATTCTCGTCAAGAAAACTTGTCTTCAAAATGCCATTACTGCATTAAGAAAGGCGAGTTATAAAATTATTGAGTCAAACGAAGCGCCGTAATCACGTTAAAGAGTTAAGCCACTATGTACGAAAAATCTGTCACTATCACGGCCAAACATGGTATTCATACCCGTCCTGCTGCACTGTTGGTGAAAGAAGCAAAAACCTTCGATTGTGACGTTTTAGTTGAATGTAACGGCAAGCAAGCCAGCGCCAAAAGCTTATTTAAACTGCAAACATTAGGTTTGTACCACGGCGTAACTGTCAGAGTTTTCGCCGAGGGAGATCAGGCACAGGAAGCCGTCGAAAAAGTCTCGACCTTATTGATTACCCTAAGTTAACAAATCGCCCAATAATATTAGGAATAACTATGTCGATAACGGGGATTATAGTGTCATCGGGTATAGCCTTCGGTAAGGCTTTGCACCTAAGCCATAGCGAAAACCACCTCGATTATCGCCCTATTCCGCTTTCTAGGATCCCCCAGCAGCAAAGTAAATTTCTTAAAGCATTACAGGCACTCAAGCATCAGCTCAGTCTGAGTTTGGCAAAGCTCGAACCCGAAAGTGAAAACTATCAACTGATTGAAGCCGATCTATTACTGCTCGAAGATGACGAGCTGATAGCACAAGTTAAAGAAGCTATCCGCACCCTACAACTTTCTGCCAGTGTCGCTGTTGAGCGGATATTCGCACATCAAGCAAATGAACTCGAATCCTTAGACGATCCTTACCTTGCAAATCGCGCCCAAGATGTACGCTGCCTCGGACAACGCATAGTAACGGCGATTAATGGACGTCTAGAGCAGGGATTAGCCCATCTGTCGGAGCCAACTATACTCTTAGCTCAGGATCTGACCCCGGCAGAGTTTGCTTTACTCCCTAAAGCGCAAATCAGCGGCATAGTGCTTAAAACGGGTGGCCTCACCAGTCATACCGCCATTTTGGCTAGAGCAGCAGGTATTCCAGCCATTCTTAGCTGCCAGTTTGATGCCGAGTTAATCCCAAATGGCACTCCCCTAGTGCTCGATGCCCTAAGTGGTGAACTCTTTGTCAATCCACAGCCGGAACAACAGGCAAGATTAACGGTTACTCTACACCATGAACAGGCACGACGTTTAGCCCTTCAGGCATATCGTGATGTTCCGGCAAAAACACGCGATGGTCATCAAATCGGTCTGATGGCAAACGTCGGTAATTTAAATGAGATAACCCACGTTCAAGATGAAGGGGCTGATGGGATAGGATTGTTCCGCACCGAGTTTATGTTAATGCATACCAGCACCCTGCCGGATGAAAAAGCCCAGTACAATCTTTACTGTGAAGCTTTACATGCGCTTGGAGGCAAAACCTTTACGATTAGAACATTAGATATTGGCGCAGATAAAGAAATGCCCTGCTTATGTCAAGAAGTAGAGGATAATCCGGCGTTAGGTATGCGTGGAGTGAGATACACTTTAGCGCACCCAGAACTCTTCAAGACCCAGCTCCGAGCCATCTTGCGAGCAGCCAACCATGGCCCTATTCGTTTAATGTTTCCGATGGTAAATCAAGTTGAAGAGCTCGACCGTATTTTTGCGTTAATAGCTGAATGCCAAGATGCCCTTGAGGATGAAGAAAAGGGTTATGGAGAACTGAGTTACGGTATAGTGGTCGAGACGCCCGCCGCGGTGATGAACTTAGCTTCTATGCTACCCATGCTGGATTTTGTCAGCATAGGTACCAATGACCTAACCCAATACGCTATGGCGGCGGATCGCACCAATCCGCAACTCACACGGGATTACCCGTCACTTTCACCTGCAATATTAGCGCTGATCAAAATGACTATCATGCAGGCAAAATCCGCTGGGGTAACAGTCTCACTCTGTGGTGAATTAGCCAGTTCACCACAATTGGTCCCCCTGCTTATAGGTATGGGATTGGATGAACTGAGTGTTAATTTAAACTCATTGCTTGAGGTGAAAGCGGCGATTTGCCAAGGGGAATTGGCGAAATTTTCTGCGTTAGCGCACAGTGCAACACAACAGAATAGAATTTCAGATCTTCAGCAGTGTATAACAAACTATAAATAAAACATTTTATTGGTTATGCTGCTTTGCAGACCAAAAGATAACAACAAAAACAAGCGAAGGGGCATCGGATTATGGGATTTTTAAGCCGCATAAGGCGATTGGTATCGGGACAGCCACAACTTGCTGGTGGCATTATGGTTTATGCTCCTGTCAATGGGGAAATTGTCGCGATTGAAAAGGTTCCCGATGTGGTGTTTGCAGAGAAAATTGTGGGTGACGGTATTGCTATCGCCCCAAAAGGAGACACCATTGTCGCACCAATAGACGGCACTATCGGTAAAATTTTTGAAACAAATCATGCCTTTAGCATTGAATCACCACAAGGGTTAGAACTGTTTGTGCACTTTGGTGTAGGAACAGTAGAACTTAGAGGACGTGGTTTTAGTCGTTTGGCAGAAGAAGGACAAGTGGTAAAAGTGGGCGATCCTATTTTATCTTTCGATATTGAATACTTAAAAGATCAAGTCGATAGCCTACTAACCCCAGTAGTGCTTGCCAATATGGAAGATGTGAAATACCTCGATAAAGCTCAGGGCTGCGTGACCGCAGGGAAAGATCCTATTTTTACGGTACAGCTTTAGTCTCCCCAGCTTAAAGCATCCCTCATCCAACTCCCCTCACTTGTTGATATCGCCACTGGCAGTCTAATTAGACTGTCGGTGGTTAAATTTAGCCTAGGGTGCTATTTTCCCTCTATAACGAATAGCCATAAAGAGTTAAAAATTCAGGATCTTCCGCAAGTGATAATTGCCCTACCCCTGATAGTTGCGCTTTGATCTCGGCAAACAACTCCCCGGATATCGTTGTCGCTGAAGGCGGTAAATGTGTTTTCACAATGCGAATACCTGCAATAGATTTATAGGCAATAACACGCCTGACAAATATGCAGTCCTTAGCCCCAATATGGGAAATCGCCTGATTTGATACTTCATGGTCTAATGGAAAATTAGTTTCTCCAACCAATCGCATTTGTAAATAAACACTGTGAGAGGCGAGAATGTTCATACATTCACGCCATTTGGTATTGTTCATCAGCATCTGAGTCAACTTATCTAATAGTTTATATTTTTCAAACAGATAATAACATAAAAAGACCAAGTGTGGAGAGCACTTGGCCTTTGGCTGGAGATGGAATGTGAGTCGAGTTTAGAAGCCTTCAACCCCCGCCATATCGGGAAGATGATGGGCAATCCCTTTATGGCAATCGATACAGGTTTTCTCACCACTGGCTAAGGATGTTGAGTGCATCTGGGCAGCGCGTGGCGACTGTCTAGTAAAGTCCATGTAGGTAAAGTTATGGCAGTTACGGCACTCAAGCGAGTCGTTCGCCTTTAGTCTCGCCCACTCATGTTCGGCCAGTTCGCGACGCTTGTTCTCAAACTTTTCGCGGGTATTGATGGTACCAAACACTTTACCCCACACTTCTTTCGATGCCTGCATCTTACGGGCAATCTTATCGGTCCAGTTGTGCGGCACATGGCAGTCAGGACAAGTCGCACGCACACCACTGCGGTTCGTGAAATGGATAGTCGACTGTAACTCTTGATAGACGTTATTTTCCATTTCATGGCAACCGATACAGAAGGCTTCTTTGTTGGTGGCTTCAAGCGCCGTGTTAAAGCCCCCCCAGAAGATCACCCCCGCCACAAAGCCACCTAAGGTTAAAAAACCTAAACTGTAGTGCACACTCGGACGATTGAGAACTTGCCAGATCTTTTTAAGTTTATCTAACATGCTGACTCCTAGTGTTTATTCTGCTCAGTGTTCGCTTTAATCAGATGATCCATATCCACAAAGTCGTTCTCGACCAGTAATTTGGCATCCAGTTGCGGCACATGGCACTGAGTGCAGAAGTAACGTCTTGGCGAAAGCTCAGCTAAGAAGTTGTTATCCCTATCCATATAGTGAGTCACGCTGACCATAGGCGCTTGGGAGTCCCCCGTGCGGTGTCTGGCATGACATGACATGCACTTGTTAACCTTAAGATCGAGCTGATAGCCGTCGATCTTGTGCGGGATCACCGGAGGTTGCATCGGGTAGTTACGCATCTCTTTGATATCTTTGTTCAGCACCGCCTGCATGGCGGGCGGGTTTGGCTCAACGTTAATTGGCGCCTGACGCAAAGTATCGATTCTGTCCTCAGGAATGCTCGCCGCAGTCACACTGGTCATCATCAGGGTGGAGAAGGCAAGCACACTGAATGCTGAGACTAATTTGAATGTTTTCATCCTGTACTCCTTATACCTTGACGATTTTCACGGCACATTTCTTAAAGTCGGTTTGTTTTGACAGAGGATCTGTCGCATCCAAGGTGACTTTGTTAATGAGCTGACTGGCATCGAACCAAGGTACGAACACAAGTCCCACAGGTGGTTTATTACGGCCACGGGTTTCGACACGGGTTTTGATTTCACCGCGGCGAGACACCACGCGCACTTCATCCCCACGGCGTAAACCGCGTTTTTTCGCATCTTCTGGGTGCATAAAACACACTGCATCGGGGAAGGCACGATAAAGCTCTGGCACGCGTTGCGTCATCGAACCTGAGTGCCAATGCTCTAGCACCCGTCCGGTGGATAACCACATATCGTATTCAGTGTCTGGCGACTCTGCAGGCGGCTCGAAGGGCAAGGCATAAATCACCGCGCGGCCATCGGGCTTACCGTAAAACTCAAAGCCTGAGCCCGGTTTAACATACGGATCGCTGCCCTCACGGAAACGCCATTTGGTTTCTTTACCATTGACCACCGGCCAGCGAATACCATGGGCTTCGTGGTAGGCATCGAAAGGTGCTAAATCGTGACCATGGCCACGGCCAAAGGTAGCGTATTCTTCAAACAGGCCTTTTTGGACATAGAAGCCAAAATGTTTCGCTTCGTTGTTCAAGTATTTAGGATCGGTATCGGCCAGCGGGAACTTATCGACATTGCCATTTTTGTACAGCACTTCAAATAAGGTTTTGCCCTTAAATTGTGGGTTAGCGGCTAAGACTTCCTTCGACCAAACTTCATCGGTCGTAAAGCGCTTAGAGAACTCCATCAACTGCCACAGATCCGAGTGGGAATCGCCCGGCGCCTGCACCATTTGATGCCAGAATTGAGTGCGACGCTCGGCATTACCATAGGCGCCCTCTTTTTCAACCCACATGGCGGTTGGCAGAATTAAGTCCGCAGCCTGAGTCGTTACAGTGGGATAGGCATCGGACACCACAATAAAGTTGGCGGGATTGCGATAGCCAGGTAAGCCTTCCTCATTGATATTCGGCCCCGCCTGCATATTGTTGTTCACTTGTACCCAATAGCAGTTCAAGTCGCCATCTTTTAAGCGGCGGTTTTGCTCGACGGCGTGATAACCGGGTTTTGGCGGAATAATGCCACTGGGGATCTTCCAAATTTCTTCTGCGTGTTTTCTATGCTCAGGGTTAGTCACCACCATGTCGGCGGGTAAACGGTGGGAGAAGGTTCCCACTTCGCGTGCCGTCCCACAGGCTGACGGCTGACCGGTTAACGAGAACGGACTGTTACCGGGAGTTGAAATCTTACCTGTCAGTAAGTGGATGTTATAAATCAGGTTGTTACACCACACACCGCGGGTATGTTGGTTAAAGCCCATGGTCCAGAAGGAAGTGACCTTGGTCTCGGGATCAGCATAGAGTTTGGCCAATTCGATAAGTTTAGCCTCTGGCACACCCGACATCTTGCTGACCTTCTCCACCGTATATTCGGCGACAAAGGCCTTAAAGGTATCGAAATCAATCGGAGTCGAATCCCCTGCCGTTTTCACGTTTTTGGCTTTCTGCTCCAGCGGATGGGTTGGACGTAAGCCATAGCCGATATCCGTGGTACCTTGGCGGAAGTTCACATGCTTCTTAACAAAGTCCCAGTTTACTTTATCGTTTTGAATGATGTAGTTGGCGATAAAGTTCAGGATGGCTAAGTCGGTTTGCGGCGTAAATACAATGGGTAAATCTGCCAAGTCGAAGGAGCGATGCTCAAACGTCGATAAAACTGCGACCTTCACATGGGATGCGCTTAAACGGCGATCAGTGACCCGAGTCCACAGGATGGGGTGCATTTCGGCCATGTTGGAGCCCCAAAGCACAAAGGCATCGGCCGCTTCCATATCGTCGTAACAACCCATAGGCTCATCGATACCGAAGGTACGCATAAAGCCGACAACGGCGGACGCCATACAGTGGCGCGCGTTCGGGTCGATATTGTTAGAGCCAAACCCCGCCTTCATCAGTTTAACCGCGGCATAGCCTTCCCAGACGGTCCACTGCCCCGAGCCAAACATTCCAACTGCGGTAGGGCCTTTGGCCTTGAGGGTTTCTTTCCATTTTTGCGCCATGATATCGAAGGCGCTATCCCAACTAATGGGAGTAAATTCACCGTGCTTGTCATACTTGCCGTCGGTCATTCTTAGCATTGGCGTGGTTAAACGATCGCTGCCGTACATAATTTTCGACAGGAAGTAACCTTTAATACAGTTAAGGCCGCGGTTCACTTCGCTGTTTGCATCGCCGTGGGTGGCAACCACTTTGCCATCACGGGTCGCAACAATCACAGAGCAACCCGTTCCACAGAAACGGCATGGGGCTTTGTTCCACTCTAATTTGGTTTGTTCTGAGCTGGTGATTAAATTGCTCGCCGATGCTGGCAGTGCTAAGCCTGCGGCGCCCGCTGCTGCAATCACCGCATTGGCTTTGATAAAGTCACGTCTATTCATGTTCATTCTTCACCCTCTTCGAGCTCTTCACTCTGGTGGTAAACCATAGTGGCGGACAAGACGCCAGGAATGGCATTAATCTGTTCGATACCGTCCATCAAGGCACGTTGGGAGCCACCTTCAAGTACGACGACGAGTTTCACTTCGTTATTGACAGAGAGTTCGGCATTTTCAATCGCCATAATGTGTTGCCTAACATCCGCCATTTTGTGTGGCATGACTTGCACCACTAGACTCGTGATATGAAGCTCTTTGCTCATCCGACACTCCGCTTATTCATGCTGTTGTTATTGTTCTTTTGGCCTCAACCTGCACCCGGTGGGCCAGTAAAGATTTGGCTAAACCATATGGCAAATCCCAATCCACTCACCAACAACACGGATAAGAGGGGGGCGAGAAATACGGTTAAAAAGATAAAAATTTTCAGTTCTAAGGATTTTTCTGCTGCGCTGTTAGCACTCATGCGTCCTCCAAGAGGTTCATTCCTGTGATGGATTGCTCTGACCAATGCAGGATTTATAGGTATCTCAATTACATCTTTAATCCACGAAATGATCATAGCGTTAAGGTGTTAACAAACTGTATACCTCCAAATCGGTAAACCCTTTGATGCTTGATCCAGATCATCAATTTGGTGATAGATTTAGTTAGATCATGGTTTTTGAGCGTTTTTTTAGATTGTAAACAGATTGATTGGTTATGTTTTCTTATTAACCAATTGCTAAAGCATGGGAAAGAGATAGGCGTAAGGCGACTAAATCGTACAAGTTTTAAACAAAATATACCTTAAGGAGTATTAGGGGATGGTAAAGGAAGGAACAAATTACCAATTATCCACGGCGAAATTGTCTTAACATCTTCGTCAAAGCCTTAACTCACTCAAGATACTGCTAAATCCCCTCCCTTATTGGCTAATTGACCCATCAATTTTTAGATCTTTTAAAAGTCATTCGGCCAATTTATTCGCCATCGGCTTTGCTCTTTAGGGTTAGTGGCCTGCGATAGCCCGTAGTGAAAGCCCATAACGATAGCCCATAGCAAAAATCTACGCCGTCAGTGGCATGTTTGTCGCGGCTAGTGGTAGTTAGGTGAAAATGAGCCATAAAAAAGCCGAACACTAAGGTTCGGCTTTTAATGTTATAGATGATGCATTGCGCTCAACCAACTGAATTTACAGATTAAATCAGTAATGTATCAGCATCATTAACTTAGCAGGATATGGTTTAAGATACGCTTTTCCGAGATGGGATAAGCCGTTCCCAGCGCCTGTGCAAAGCAAGATACGCGGTATTCTTCAATCATCCAACGGGCTTCAATCAGTGCCGCAGGCACGGGCTGTGAGCGTGGCACCTTAGCAAGCTGCGCCGCTAAGGCCTCCTGCACTTTAGTGATACTCTGCATATGCAAACGGTCACGGGTCGGATCGACGGGCAGTTTATCGATACGGGTTTCAATCGCCTTTAAGTAGCGCGCTACATCAGCTAAGCGATTCCAACCACAGGCTTCGACAAATCCCTTGAACACTAATTGGTCTAATTGGCTTTGAATATCACTCATCGCAAAAGCGATATCTAAGCTAATTTTTCCCTTTGTCCGTTTTTTAATGCCTTGATAGAGCGTCAAAATCTGCTCCACTTTTAAGGCGATTTGCTCGGCGGTAGGATTTAGCTCTTGGCGCACCCAATCCTTGGCCTGTTCGAACTGAGCAGCATCGCGCACATCCAACGCCTTTTCATCGAGCAATTGCTGCACGGCTGCGGCAATGATGTCATCAATCAGAATTTGTACTTGGCCAAATGGATTGAAATACATCGCCAGTTTTGCCTTGTTTGGCAGTGCCTGTTGAAGGTGTTTTACTGGCGATGGAATATTGAGTAACAGCAGACGACGAAGACCCTGACGATGCGCCGCCTGTGCCTCAAATTCATCATCAAATAATTTGATAGCAACTGAGTCTTTATTGTCAATCAGTGCAGGGAAAGCCCGTACTTGATAGTTGCCCTTACGCTGCTCAAATTGCTTAGGTAAGTCGCCAAAGGACCACTCGGTGAGCGCTTCCTTTTCAATCCCCTTATCCGCCACTTGACGAATCGCTTTAGCGACCACGCCCTGTAACTCGGCCTTTAAGGTATCGAGTACACGCCCCTGTGCCACTAACTTGCCCTTATCATCCTCAATCTTAAAGTTCATCAGCAAATGCGCGGGCATTTGGGTGACATCAAAATCTTCGGGATTGACGCGCGTGCCACTCATACGCAGCAGCTGTTTGCACATGGCGTCGAGTAAACTGGCGCTAAAGGGCTGCATCGCCTGCACGCAGGCGCGGGCATAATCGGGCGCAGGCACAAAATTACGTCTCAGCCCCTTAGGTAAAGACTTAATCAGCGCAACGCATTTCTCCTCTCGCATCCCCGCCACCAGCCAATCGAAATCCGTATCATCGATTTGATTGAGTAGCGCCACCGGAATATGCACAGAGACGCCATCATCACTCGCCGCGGGGTCGAAGTGATAACTTAATTGCAAACGGATATTGCCCTTGTGCCAAGTGTCAGGGAAATCGAGCGCCGAGATATGATCGGCACTGCGCTGCATCAGCAGAGATTTGTTAAAATCGAGTAAATCGGGCTGAGTCCGGCGTGCTTCTTTCCACCAGCTAAAGAACTTAGGCGCGTTATAGATGCCCTCGGGAATGCGCGGCTCGTAAAAGTCCATTAACACTTGCTCATCGACTAAAATATCGCGGCGACGGGACTTGTGCTCGAGCGCTTCGACATCCTCCAATAACTTTTGGTTAGCGATAAAGAAGGCTTCTTTAGTCTGTAACTGCCCTTCGGCGAGCGCGCTACGGATAAAAATTTCCCGCGCTTCAACAGGATTGATCGGCCCGTATTGCACGCGGCGGCGATGCACCACGGTCAAACCGTAGAGCACTTGGTTTTCAAAGGCAATCACACTGCCCTGTTTCGCCTCAAAATGTGGCTCTAAGTGATTCTTTTTAATCAGATGCGCCGCTAATGGCTCGAGCCACTCAGGCTCAATTTTGGCGCAACAGCGAGCAAACAGCTTAGAAGTTTCGGTCAGCTCCGCCGCCATGATCCATTTCGGGCCTTTTTTCGCCAGTGGTGAACCTGGGAACACAAAAAACTTACGGTTACGGGCACCTAAATATTCGTTGTTATTGTCCTTAAAGCCGATATGGCTAAGCAGACCCGATAACAGCGCACGGTGCAGCGCATCGTAGTTGGCTGGAGTGTCGTTTAAACGCCACTTTAAATCGTGAACCGCTTGTTTTAGCTGACTATATAAATCCTGCCATTCGCGCACACGCAGGTAGGCTAAGTACTCGTCGCGGCATTTTTTACGGAACTGGCTGGCGGATAATTCCTTTTGCTGCTCTTTTAAGTGCTGCCAGAGGTTTACCCAACTGACAAAATCAGACTGGGGATCGGCAAAACGGCGATGGGCTTCATCGGACGCCTGCTTTTTATCCATGGGGCGCTCGCGGGGATCTTGAATCGACAGCCCTGAGGCGATCACTAACACCTCATTTAAGCAACCAAGTTGGTGGCTCTCGACCACCATACGCGCTAAACGCGGATCCACCGGGATCTGTGATAGCTGACGCCCAAGCGGCGTTAACACAATATTGCCCTTCTGCTGCTTAACGGCCTGTAATTCCTCAAGCAGTAAGAAGCCATCGCGAATATGGCGTGGATCGGGCGGCTCAATAAAGGGGAACGCGGCAATATCGCCAAGGCCGATGGCGAGCATCTGCAAAATCACCGACGCCAAATTGGTTCGTAAGATTTCGGGATCGGTAAACGCGGGACGACTGTTAAAATCCGCCTCATCGTATAAACGAATACAAATACCCGGGCCAACACGGCCGCAGCGGCCTTGACGCTGATTGGCACTGGCCTGTGAAATAGGCTCAATAGGTAAACGCTGCACCTTAGTGCGATAACTGTAACGGCTGATCCGCGCAGTCCCAGGGTCAATCACATAACGAATTCCTGGGACTGTCAGCGAGGTTTCTGCCACGTTAGTGGCAAGCACTATGCGCCTTCCAGTATGGCTGCTAAACACCTTAGACTGCTCGCCGTAGGAGAGGCGTGCATACAGCGGCAAAATCTCGGTATCGCGGTAATTGCGACGATTTAGCTGCTCGGCAGTATCACGAATTTCGCGCTCGCCGTTCATAAAGATCAGAATATCGCCCAAGCCTTCGGCGACTAATTCGTCAACGGCGGCAAAAATCCCTTCGATTTGGTCGAGATCCGCTTCAGTATCTTGCACCAGCGGGCGATAACGGGTTTCCACCGGATAGGTCCGGCCAGAGACTTCGATAATAGGTGCATTATTGAAATGCTTAGAGAAACGTTCAACATCAATAGTCGCCGAGGTGATGATGATCTTAAGATCGGGACGTTTTTTCAAGATTTGCTTGAGGTAACCCAAGATAAAATCGATGTTGAGGCTACGTTCATGCGCCTCGTCGATAATGATAGTATCGTATTGATCTAAATAGCGATCCGAGGTTAGCTCCGCCAGTAAAATCCCATCAGTCATCAGCTTAATATAGGATTCACTCTTTAAGGCATCGGCAAAACGCACCTTAAAGCCCACGACTTCGCCGAGCGGACTTTGTAATTCCTCGGCAACACGTGTCGCCACGCTGCGCGCCGCTAAACGGCGCGGCTGGGTATGACCAATAAAACCGCGGCTGCCAAGGCCCAGTTCTAAACAGATTTTAGGCAGTTGCGTGGTTTTACCAGAACCAGTTTCACCCGCAATGATCACCACTTGGTTTTCACTGATGGCTTTAGCGATCTCTTCGCGCATGCCGCTAACGGGCAGATTATCTGGGTATTGGATATTCGGGCGCGCCTTAAGACGCTGCTCGACCTTTTCGAACGCTGCTTGCGCCTGCTCGGCCAGTTTGGCTAACTCTTGGGTTTTCTTGTCAGAATCGGCTTCTTTATTGAGCTTAAATAAACGGCGGCGGATCCGCGAGGCATCACTTTGAAAGCACTGCTTGAGAAAGTCGCTCGATAGCGGATGTTTGTCAGAGTTCAAAACCAAATTCCATTGCTAGCATCGAAAACAGCGATCCTAGCAAGGAACGTGACGTATTGGTACGACTAATTTGGCCTCAAAAGGATGAAAAATAGGCAAATTAATCCCCTTTTGAAGAGCTTAGCGCTTAGAGCTTAGGCGGGGGCTAAGTAACATTGTTGCATATAAACATTCATGGCACGCAGCACATTGGTGCGGTTTATTGTACCAACGACTTTGCCCTGCTCAACCACTGGATAAATCTTAGGTTTAGGGCCAAGCATCTGTTCTGCTAATTGCAAAATGCTGTCATCGGGACCGACATACAAGACTTCGGTGCGCATACAGTCTTTTACTACTGCCGTCATATCGCAGTGATAACTACTTTTAAGCATGACAGCTAAGCAATCTTGCTGGGATAAAAATCCCACTAAATCGCCGTTATCATCCACGACAGCGGCGCCCATCTTGTTATTGTCTAACAGTTTTTCAACCGCAGTAGCCAGCGACATATTGGCGCGTAGCAACACGGGCTGGCGGTCCATATGTTCGCGCACTTTTATTGAATCCATGATGTTCCCCTTTCTATATCCTTAACAAACACAGTTAAAGCCTCCTTTTGTAGTCTAGTCAAGATCTCGCGAGTGTTAAGTGATTAATACCGATTGAACTTATCTGAAGGTTAAATAACCCTGATGCAGAATGAGATTCTTTGGAAAATTAAAGAATAACGCTATTGAGCACACAGAAAGATAAGAGATTAAATATAGACATGAGCGGACAGAAAAACGCAGATTTTGCCCAGATTTTTTTCCAGAAGCAACAAGGGGAATCAGTAACATACTGATTCCCCTTGCTTTTATATGGCGGGAGAGAGGGAGTCCACTTCATGACATAACGCATTGAAAAATATAATTAAAATATACCAAAAACAGGGCTGCATTACTTTTTGCATTACTTCCGATTTTTGATATTTTCTTCAATTAGACCAATGATTTACCCTGGGAATCCGACTCCTCAGCTTCAGTTCAAAACAACAACATAACCAATTGTATTTAATGGTTTTATTTCCATTTCAAAAAAGTCAACAAAAATTTAAAACAAATAACGCTAATCGTCATTTTTGACCAATATTCGCACATCTGTGATTTATTTTGATAGCTTCAATACCTAGATAAGACGTTCTTTGAGTAATGGGGTTATCACTAACAGCCAGCTGTGAAGCTTAAAAAAGAATCTTATTCTGTAAAAAACTGGCGACGAATTATGGACATCATCTCTTCTCAATTTCTTTATAACGATAAGAAATAATTAAATTTATCCAAATCATTAAATTCTATTGGGGCATGATGGGGCTTGGTTACTTTGATAACGTCATCTTCAATAATCATGGTGAAACCACCACTTCGGATAACATTCCCCTGAATAGTATATTGATAATCGTTAAACTCTAACGCTTCGATTACCTCTTCCAGTTTCATAAATTACCTCATTTTTCCGTTTTTCATACTTGCACAACCAAAATAACACACAGGGGCAACCTAGGATACCTTACTTATATTATTAGCACAGCTTCGGTCAGACTTTCCCCACATGCTCGACAAATCTAAAACTTAAAAGCGAGTGAATAATCACGCTAAGATATTTTATTTGCTGAAGTACTCTCTCTAAATAAGTTTAAAAGTACCAACATGAATTAGGACGAGTCTATTTAAGAAAGTTAAAGTATGATGTTAGCCATCACTTCGCTCATTGTCATGCGGTCAGTACGTTGAAGTATACCAACGGTTAACATAACTTTCCCATTATCGAATAAAAATATCAAAAAATCATCGACATAATAATATACTTCTACTAATTTATGCATAGGCACTCCGGTGTAATGGGGTTTCTCTTGGTCTAAAATTCTGAGCTCAACGAGGGCAATTTGTTCAAATGTTCTTATCCGGAGTTTATGCACCCTATTCTTTATGGCTAAGTTTTTTCACAGCTTGATCTCTGGTGAGTTATGACGCAACAAGATTTGATTTTTATCGGTGATATTCATGGGCAAGACGGAAAGCTTCGTGCACTGCTCGAGCATCTCGATTTTATTGCGGATCTGCTTCAAGAACGTCGCCACCTTGTTTTCATCGGCGATCTGATCGATAACGGCCACGAAGTCGGAATCGATCATCAAGGGGTTTTAACCTTGGTCAAGGATCTATGCGATCAGGGACTCGCATGTTGCTTGATGGGAAACCATGAATTTAATGCCGTTGGTTGGGCACTAAAGCACCCAGATACAGGCTTACCGCTTCGCAGCCACAATGATAACAACCGCAAACAGCATCAACTTTTCCTTCAAGATGTGGACGAGGGAAGTGAGTTACATAAAGCTTGGATTGACTGGTTTATGAAGCTGCCTCTCTTTTATGATTTTGGTCATGTCAGGGCTATTCATGCTTGCTGGCACGAGGCGACCATCCAAAGAATTCTGCCATATCTCAACGAGGATAACAGCTTGAAGGTTGAGCATTGGCCCAATGCCTTCGACGAGCGGCACGAGCTATATCAGCTATGTGAAATCTTGCTCAAGGGTCCAGAATTAGCATTACCGCAAGGTTATAGCTTCCAGGATAAAACGGGGACTGAGCGTCACAGAGTCCGGATAAAATGGTGGAGTGAAGAGGCCAAAACCTATAGAGATATAGCCCAAGTACAGCCAAATATGGTCAATCGTATCCCTCCTATTCCACTGGCTGATGAACATTGCAATCCGATAATAGAGATACCAGTTGTTATTGGTCACTACACTCTAGCTGGACTCCCTGCACCACTCAGCGCTAAGGTGGTATGTGTCGATTACAACGCGGCCAGTGTGCAAGAAGAGCTGGTAGCTTACAGCTGGTGGCATGATGAGACGCAACATCAACTGCATGAGCGCAACTTTAACTACTTAAGCGACATGGAGTTTGGTCAAAAGGGAGTTGCGGCGATAAGGCTGTTATTTGACCAGCTTGCCGATCGCTATACCTCTGTACTATTAAAGCCAGAAAAATGCGAGGAGATCCGTCAGTGTCTGCTGAACCATTGGGATCCAGCCTTCGTCAACGGATTCGATGAGTGCAGTGACGAATATGACAACTATATAACCCCTTTGGCTACTTTGGCTCAACAAGCAAGCTGGGGGGAGTTATCCTGCTATCTGATGGGTATAACCAAAAGCTATTTCAATCAGGAGTTGGACTCTGACGCTGCAGACCGATTAGCCAAGCGCTTACGGCTGGTGATGAATTCAGAGCTGGATTGAGCGCAGATGTATACCAACAATCTCTTAATTAGGAAAGTAGATATGACACGATATTTGAAAGTGGGTGATAGTTGCAAAGTGTGTAGTACTCCCCGAGTAGACATTATCCATCAGACATTGCTCGAGATACTAGAGCTGCGCCCGTCGATTAAATCGATTCCAGAGAGCGTGTTAGCAAAGGGGAAGGATTTTTATGCTATTTGCCCATGCTGCGATGCTTATGCATTAGGGATAGAACTGTCCACAGGCTTTCCATTCACCGAAGCCGATGGCAACATCACCAATATCCAAGAACTGACTTCAAGATCCGATTGGGGTTACTAAATCACAAAATGCTTGTGTACATAAGCTCATCCAAGCCAAGCGCTTATTCCCGAGTAAGAATGCATGACTATGAATCGACCATGTAGCAATTCATCGACTGTACGCCTAGCTGTTATACCACCGGATAGCATGCATCTCCCCAAAGTGTTTCAGGATGAGTCATCATTATTTCTATAATCAATGGTACAAGTTTGCTGAGTAAACTAGCGGAATCTTTAAGTTGCTTGCGATTAACAGAGCTATTCCATGTTGCACCACCATGGATTAATTGGTTGCGCATCGTATAAAGGCGATTAAAAATAACACCAAGCAGAATAGGAGTATTACCACTCGATAAGGCGTGACTCGCCATCTTTTTACCTTGCAAAAGCCGCTCTTTCCATTTGTCTTCAGTTATTTTACCACTATGGAAATCCCAAAAACTTTGTAGCACGAACGGGGTATCAAGCAAGATACGGATGCTCCCCGAAAACTCCCGCCAAACTAACAGATCTATCTGTTTTTGTTTATCTAACTCGCACAGCTTCTCTAAAAAACCTTTAAAAGATTCTTGTTCTGACAACTTAAATCGTTCATCAATCTCAGTGGCATAAGCAGCATTAAATGCTATCCAGAGAAAAATAAAACGACCATCGTCATCATCCGCCATTTCAGCTCGTTGCAACCAGCTTAACGCTCGATGAACTCGCAAGTTAAGATTGGTCGGTGACTGTTCACGTAATATCCTTTGTTGATTTTTTAGCTGTACAAAATCCATTGCAATTTGTCCCTTTAAGATTTTTCTCAGCAATGAGAACTCGTTCAATATATAAACCATAAACGAGTTGCCACATGTTAAGTAAACAATCGTTCGACTCGTTATTCAATCAATAACTGTACTTCGACTCTGCGATTTCTTGGATCTGAAGGTTCTATACCTTCCAGAGGTTTGGACTCACCATATCCAGCAACGACTATACGCTTAGATGTACTAGCGTCTAATGTACCAATTAACTCCCTCCTAGCTTCTCTAGCTCTTGCTGCAGAGAGAGTGAAGTTATCATCATAAACAGTACAAAATCTTTGATAATCAGTCACTGGTCGGCTAACAGGAATATTATCTGTGTAACCTTCTACCAAAATTTTTGCTTTAGGATTGTCGAGCAAAAAACTGACCAATTGAGCTTGTATTGCATTTACCGCTGCTTTGGATTCAGTATTGAGGCAAGCGCTCCCCCGTTCAAAAACACCATCACGGAGAGTTAACCTTCTCGTAGCTTTATCTAAAGCGATGAGTTCTGATGCATTAGAGTTTCGTAACATTTCATCTAATAATGTAGTCACCTTCAGTAATGGATCATCTTTCTTTTCCGACGCTTTAGCTAACTCCTCTTTGTAACGAAGATCACTCATGCTTTTTTGCAAAACTGCCACAACAAGCAATAGCATTACTACAGCCATTACTCCAGCCATAAGATCTGAAATGGCTATCCATTCACTAGGTTTTTCTTTCATATGATTTCATCAGTTTGGCTCACGCCACTTCAGACTCCAGTGGACCATTACCTGCTTCTAGTACTTCGCGTACTTTTTGAATTTCTGAGAGAAGAGCTTGTTGATTAATTGTAATTTCTGGTAACGGACTCAATGCTAGTAATAGCTGTTGTGAGTGGGGAGATGTATTAAGTAATCGAATTAATTCTGGTAGTGCTAACAAAGACTGAATAATTGTATCTGAACGTTCAATCGCTCCATTTACTGCGCTCTCAAGTTTTAGACTATTTTTATCCTGACTCTCATTGCTTGAAATGAAATCCTGTCTAAACTGTACTAGCTCTGTTCGTAGCAAATCTTGATGAGCTGAAAGTTCCACTAATGGTGCTAAAGCTGTAGGTAAGTTTGACAGATTGCAAATGACTTCTTGTAAATGCAATTCATTTTTCTTAAGTGAATCACCAATACTACGCATTTTCTGATTAGAATCGGAAATAGCTTTTAACCCCTCTTGAATCTTATTACTTACCTTCTCACTATTCTGTGTAGCCATTTCAATATTTTCATTTAATGTGGAGCTAGACACAGTAAACTCATTAGCAGCCTTTTGTTGAATTTTAAGTGCTTCGCCAATGGAGTCTTTCACATCGCCCATGGTTTGTTTAACATCTGAAGATAAAACAGAAAGAGCAGTAGATATCTCTCTCGTTGCAGATCCAAGTTGAGAACTTCCTCGCTCCAATGTTTCTGATGCTTGTAAGCTCATATCGTTAATCGCCTGGCCTAAATCGTTGCGCACATTATCCAGTACTTCAGTAAATTGAGCCTGGAATGAGTCAATTGCACCAACTAACTCATTTGCCGCAATCCCAACTTGATTAGCACCACTAGCCATATGCTGAGCAGCCTCACTCATATTTTCGACCACTTTTTGGGTGTTATGGGTAAAGTCATGCATTGCGATATTTGTAGCTTGGGATTCAACATGAACAAGTTTGACACTTTCTTTGACTTCCTTAGTTGCGATGCAAACATGCTCTACAGCTAACTCAACACGTTTAAGACTGCTCTCAATGATCTTCCTAGTTTGCGAATGAGAATGACTAAATTCATCATTGAATTTTTGGAGTCCTTCTTGGATTGCAACTTGACCACTCAACTTCAGCGCTTCAATATCCTCACGTAAATGAGTCGAAAATTGCTCAAGCGAATGTAAACCTTGTTCATGTTGAACTTTATGCTGAGCTCTCAACTGATTAAACTCAGCAGATAAAACTTCGGTTATGTTGCGCGAGGCTATAGCTATTGTAGAAAATAAAGCAGCTTGCTTTTCTGAGCTCAAATCTAAGTTTTGTTGTTTTCGTTTCTCTAGTTCAACTTTTACTTTGCTAATGACCCAATTGAGGCGCTTTTCGTCAAAACGCGCAAATTCGCTCCATATTTTAAGAAATATAAAACCTGTAATGCCCCAAGTAGAGGTTTTAAATTTTGTACCTAATCCATTCAGTAGACCTAACAAGTGCTGCATACTGTCTGCAGCACCTGTAGCATCAAGCGCATTTGGCTGACCCAGAATATTAGATGCATGATTAAGTGCCATACCTAATCCAAGAAATGTGCCGAGCAATCCTACAACTAGTAGTAAGCTAGGCATTAATTCCACCAACTTTTCAGGAGCAGTCGCAACTGCATTCCACAAATCAGTTACACTACCATGCTCAATTTCGATGTTATCACTTGGCTTATTAGGTGTTCCACGATTCCATTTGACCTCCCACGACTTAGGCTTTGCAATCACATGAGCACTAATTATCGTAAATGACATCATGAAAAGGATAAGAAATAGGAAAGTTACTTGAAGCGGATCGCTAAGATCAGGGATTAAAAAATTTAGCACGGCATCAAAGTTCATACCGCTACCTCTAAAATAGCATCCATACGGTCTTTAGCTTCTTGCTGGAAAATGTTTGCATAGTCTGTGATAAGTGATTGGTCACCTTCCTCTAATGCACTGAAGGGAATATTATGTTCAGCACATTCGATAAGTAACTTCCCAATATACTGTCCATCTTCCAGTAAATAACTGCGGTCATCACTTTCAATCTGTTCTTCAGTTTTCTCCAATAATTGTAAAAAACCTTCCGCTGCACCAACATATCTTTCTACATCACGTTGCTGGCTCGCTAAGCTATCGAGTGCTTGCTTTTGTTCAGGAACGCTATTTTCAAGTATGGATAGCTGAGATGACTCTTCATTTGAGAGTTCTTCTTGGATTTTTTTAGCTAAAACAAGGCGATTTAATAGCATTTTATCTTTAGCATAGTTTGCATTTGCCTTAGCCCATTCATCTCCCAACGATTGAGCTTGTTTTGCCCAGGAAGCAATCAGTTCTTCAAAAACAAAAGGTGTCAATTTTTTATTGTAAAGTCGGGTTAAAACTCTGTCTAAACGTTCAGCGGCATTTTTGCTAAGTTCTGGGTTTGACTTGATAAGATCTGAAGCAATACGAATTAGAAACAGGTCATCTGAACTCAAATCGTCCACTGTTAATGCCGAACGTAACTTCTTATCCGACATATTAAGTAACTTTTGGGTAGCCCGAAGACGCAAATAATGCTCAAAATCGGTAGGTTCTGATTCAATTGCCATACCTAATTCTTTTTTAGCAATTTCAAAATCATTTATTGCAGATGCTAATTCTAGATTATGCCGTTGATCTTGAGGAATCACTTCATCTTCTGCAAATCTCAGCTCAGCCTGATGTTGCTTTGCAAGAACTAACTCTTCTTCAGTAAGCAAGTCATTCGCTTGCTCCATGTCATCTTGTTGTTTGTTTTTGTCTAAAATATCTTCACGGTTTTTCTGCCAGCGCTGAGCAAGTTTAATGGCCCATTTGATTGCTGCATCCATTTTTTTTGCAATTGGAGATTTTTCAAATGCAGTCAATGCGCCTAGCCCTTTCTCTAGCATCACTAGGGCTGAACGCATCCATGGATATGGAGCTAGTTTTGATGCGTTAAGTAAAGCAGTCCGAATATGCTGCACAAAAGGTTTTACTACTTTCCAAGCTTTTTTTACGCCACCAATAAATACCTCAGCTTTCTCAGCCATCCATCCAACAACTTTTCCTGCAACATTCTTGGCCGTCTCGTATGCTGAACTAACAGCATTTGATACTGCACTTACCGCTGAGCTTACAAAATTACACGCATTACTGAACCAACCCATTTACTCTCTCCTTTTGTTTTCTGTTCTATTCCGTCAGTCCAAGTAGACGTCTACCTGCATCAACATTATTTGCATTACTTGCTACATTTTTACGGTTAATTCCGACGTTACTGTTTGCAGAGCGTACATCAGCTATCGCCGACTCAAAATGTTGCCATTTCACTATTGGCTCTTTATGGCATTCCACTAGAGCCCTTGGAAAAGCAGTGCGTAGCACTGTTCGAATTTCTCGTCCTGATAATCCATCTGATGCTTGCGCACAACGTTCAATAATGTCATGGCGATCTTCTTCAAGCGGTACGCCAGGAACTAACATCCTGTGCCACAAGCGTTTACGGCCTTCAATATCCGGAAGTTTAAACTCGATGTGATAACGAATACGGCTTACAAAAGCGTTATCATAATTTTTTGCAAAATTCGTTGCAAAAACCACTATTCCATCAAATCGTTCTAATTCAATAAGTAACGTTGAACGCATAGCGTTTATTTCATTATCAATTCCTTGGGTAACGGATGATAATCTCGCTCCAAGTAAGGTATCTGCTTCGTCGAAGAAAATAACTGCGCCTTCTATCGCGGCAGCTTTGAATGCCAAAGATATATTCTTAGCTGTTTCTCCAACATATTTACTTTCCAGTTCCGAAATTCCTATGTGGAAATATTGACGTCCTAAAGTACCTGCAAGAGCTTCTGCAGCCAGTGTTTTCCCTGTTCCTGGTGGTCCATACAAGTTGAGCACCATATTACGTCCCATGGGATCTACAGCTTCAAATCCCCAGTCCGTGTAGATCGTTTTGTGATGACGCATAGCGCCAATTGCTTCCTCAAACATTCGACGCGTTTCTGGAGCTAAAACAACATCACTCTCAAGTGTAATTCGCGGTGTTCGTAACTTGTAGGGCAATAATTTCTGTTCATGCTTTGCGTTATCGCTCATCAATTATTTCATTCCTTTCAAAATGTTAATGATGACTAGTCGGCACTTGAGAGCCTTGTGGATATTCGGAAGTTGAGCAAATTGAGGGGGGGGCATGCAGGCTATGTGCTGCAAAATATTGCTGCGACCCACAACGGAATCGGAAAATTTGGTGATGACTTCTTGAGACATGCAACAATCCTTATCACAAAGCCAGAAATATAGACTGCGTCAATCCCTGACAAAAAAATTAAAAGTAATTATTACTTTACGAAGAGATTGGTCAATTTCGATAAACCAGCCTCAATCATCGTTGCAGGACGTTTTTCAAGCGTCCCATGACACTTAGGACAGCTATCAAACCAGTTGTAGCCACGCGTGATGACATCACTTTTAAACACCACTGTTTTGTGCCAGTCGCAATTCGAACAAATAAATGTCGTACAAGGGGGAGAAACAGGCATGGTAATCCTTACGCAAGCTTGAATGTGACACATGCTACACGATAAGACTCAACCTTTTCTACTCACTAAGATCATATTTTTAATAAATATTTGCACTACAAATTACGGCGTTTTCATCTTTGCTGTATATGTATTTTGCAGCATTACACTGAAACCACATTATGGTAAACACAAACACATATACCTAACCTTCGATCTCATTCGCTTTGGCTATCACCTCTTTTTGTTTTTGAATCGCCTCTTCGATAACTTTTGCAAAAAACTTTCTTTTCTCCCTGGATGATGCGTTGCGCACAAAATCAGAGAAAACGGTCGATTTGACCTTATGACACTTGGTAATCTTTAATACCTCGCAAACCTGCATCATGCTGCACGAACATCCAGTATGACATCAAATAAACTCAACAATTAAATACCTGTAATTAAATAATAATTTTTAAGATCAGCTCTTAAATATATTGTTTGATTAATAACTTTCACAACAATAACCTTTGTACAACTACCTGTAAGTGGAGTCAGCTTTGGTTAAACTTTGAATTATAAAGTGATAGATTGCGTTACTAAGCATAATCCTCAAGGCTTACACGGAGCTCAACGCACATCATAAAGTCTCTCTGCCGTTATCCATAAATCCGATGGATTGCAATTTAGCGCTTGGGCTAGTTTCCACACTGAAGCGATAGATGCCTTAGCCACACCGCGTTCAACGCTTGATACAAACGAACGAGCCAGTTCGGCCTTATCTGCTAGCTCCTCTTGGTTAATCCCCACCTCAACACGACGCAACTTAATTGCTCGACCGAAGGCTAACCCCATTTTTAACACTTCATCATCATTCACTTGAGAACCCCAGGATATTGAATACTGGATAATTCTCACGGACACATGATAGACAAACCACGCCATAAATATTACATTTAGACCTGTATAGTGGTTATTTTGATTTTTACATTAAGAACACCTACTGATAGAAAGTAAATATTTTCTTTCAGAACAAGCAGTGTCTTTAAACATGCTAATTAAAAGGAGTTACACATGTCAGTCGTAAAAACCATGTCAATCATAGGAATGGTGTTTTTCCCTTTATGCCTCATTCTTGCTTCTGCATTTGCAGAAATCGATCTAGAAGCTTCAGCTGGATGGGGGATATTTGCCGCCATGTATGGGATTGGGTATTCCATCACTGTTTTTGTTAAAACTAAAAATGCAGCTAATAGCGCCACCTAAACAATCAATTGTGCCCCTAGTGTGGATAGGGGCCTCAATAGACTGATTACCAATCAGCCATTAACAAAGTGAAATACTGTTCACAGCGACGATTAGCGCTATAAATGCAATGCCAATTTACACAATTAATATTCCATTTAATGCCCTTCATCGTTAACGGTATATCACAAATTTAAGGTGTATTTAAGATGAAGAAATTGCTTTTTACTTTTGTGCTGCTCGGGATGACTAGTGCTTGTAGTGATTCGAAACCGAATGTTGAAATTGAAGTTTACGACAGAACGGGTTTGTATATGAAATCAATCGAAGTGAAGGTCAAGGCTATTGAAGATGTTGTCATCGTAAACGACATCATCGTAAACAGAGGCAACTGTGAAAGCCTTTTCGAGAAAAAAGGCTTTCCCAAACAGCTTAAATTTGGTCAAACTATTTCAGTCTCTTATGGAGGCTCGTGTGATCTAACGCAAGTTGACGTAGTAACCAATAATGGGAGCTGGACAGTTACCTACTGAGTTGTACTAGCTCAGACTTAATCTGATACAGGAGGTGCTAACCTCCTGTGCTAGCAAACGAAATCCTTTGTACAAGCCATCTTGAATAGCTAGAGCCCTATTCTGAAAAACGCATCAAAAAGCCTCAACAAAAAGGCTTATTGGGTAACGCCAGTTAGCATTGTGCATTTAAGTCTAGCCAGCCTTATTTACTTAAGCATTACATGCTACATAACCGTCAACTGTGCCTCAATAGCTCGTAAAGGCTACCGCACTTCTGCTCGTACTGCTTCTGCGGAGGAGAGATCCCCTCGGAGACAATTCACTCTCGGCCGTTAATGCCCCGAACAATATAGCCTAGTCGCCGAATATATCGGCATCTTCAATAATTCCAAGACAAACTCAACACTGAGAAGTCACCATCACAAGCTAAGGAATTGCTTGTGATGGTGACGTTACCTTATTCTAATCCTCTTCCTCATCATAACCTTGGTATTCATCATGATTAGGATTTAACTGGTTAGCATGGTTATCTAGGCTATCCCAGTAAGCATCATTATTCGGATTCATGCTGTCACTACGATCATCGTTTGGTGTTCTACTCATGATGGTTTTCCTCGGAGTTTGAATTTAAGTGTTTGAACAATTGCTATGAAAGAACCTAATGTTCGGGCGAAATAGCTCGGCTCTTTAACATACTGCAATAACATTTTCTAATACCTTTACTACTTGCTCTAATTCTTCAGGCGTTGCACATCGTGAGCCAAATTTCGCCCTCTCTTTTGACAGTCGCTCAAACTCGTCTGGATTTTCAAGCAAATGCTCTGCTAACTCTAATGGCGTCTGTTTGCCGGCATCACGATGCCACGCCATTTTAGGTGCGCTCGCAATTAGCCGCCGCACAGCATGCAGGTTACCCATCCAGGTTGCGGTGTGAAGCGGAGTTCTCCCATCGACGGTGACCAAATCTAAACGACATGGCAGGTTTAATAGGTAGTTCACACAATCAACGCTGTGTGATTTAGCTGCTGAATGCAGAGCTGTAATACCTTTTATGTCTTGTAAATCTGGATTGGCACCCGCCTCAAGCATGATTTTGACTAATTCAGCATCACCGGCCTGAGCAGCCAGCATTAATGGTGTTTGTCCCTTAATATCGACAATATTTAGTTGTTTGGGGTGCTCATTAGAAAGTTGAGCGATGAAGTTTCGCCACTTTTTAAGTAACAAGTTAAACCTGTCCACATCACCCTGTAACTCAAAAGGTGCCATTTGCTTAATAATTGGTAACCGTTCCATAAAGCTACTTCTCATTTTTACAAGCAACATTAAGATAGAGTTACCATCCACTTCCGGTATGTTTGAATTGAGCAGTTGCCGGTTAGCTTTAATCCACTGAGACAGCTCGCTTTCTGTACCCGCATCAAGCAGTTTCACCAGTTCTTTGAAAGCCCGAACAAACTGCTTGCTGTTACCTCTCGCAATAGCTGATACACCCGGATAAGGTTTATAAAGTGTTTCCCAAAAATAATCAGATACCCATCGTGCTGTATCTTCAATTGAAGGTATTTGATCACACTCACTCATCATTCCACCAGCAAGCATCTCACGATAGAACTTTTCATGGTTGTTATGAATTAGTTTTTGATTGGCGACAGATAATGCAAACGCATCTCTGGCAATCTCGCCACGCACAGGACCGTAGTTGCGATCATTTACAGCATCTAGAGCTTCCCTAAAGCATTTCGCTGCATCTTCAAATTGGCTGCAAGCCAGCAAATGCTTAGCTTTATACTGGAGAATGGGCGCTTTCCAGAGTTCATATCCTTGGCTTTCCTCTGCCTCAGCAAGAAGGACTGCAACTCTCACAGGAGTATCTTTTGTCCTTTGCTTACGCTCACCATTCAAATGAACACCCAATTCTAAAATAATGGCTTGAACAGTTTCAGCGGGCGTAACAGCTAAATCACGCAAACGATTTAGGGCAAGCTTTCTTGCATTGCTGGAAAGATTAGGATGCGCAGCAATCTGACTTACCACCCAATAACTCTGTTCATGCTGCAGTGCTCTCCAGGGAGAAGCTACTTGCATTCTCGATAGCAGCTGATCAGCTCTCTCCATTTCAGAAAAGAACAACTCGGCTCTCTCAACATTACGCCGGATAATTTTAGCTACCGACTCTGGATTCATGCCAATATGGCATTCCAACGGCTCGCCAGGTTGCATGGCATAGAAACGACGAGTCAGCAGTTGTGCTAGTTCTTGATTGGCCGTTGTATAGCGTGACGGGAGTATTGACAGAAAAATACCGAACTTATCCCACTCAGGAAGCTGCTCCTCAAACCAACGATTTTCTGCAGCCTCACCTTGATCAGCACAATTACGCCAGGCTCCAATTGTCGTGTTATAAACAAATTTATAAATACCAAATAGTTGCAGTACTTTGTTTTGCTGTTCATCAACGCACTGACGATCAATATCAGGACACAGAAACTTCAATAAGCGCGAGTATCCATCCTGCACAGTACGCGCAAGTAGAAAGCGTTGGCGAATGGTTTTCATTGACGGCACAGCATATCGTTGCGCTATGCATATAACAAACCTGGCTTGCTCTTCTTCACTGGCACTGCCAGCTAAAATAGCGTCCAACAGCCCTGGTTGAGTCATCGGGATTTCCATACGCAGCAGCTCAGCTGAAAGGTTTTTACTTCTAACAAAGGCTAACGCGTTATCGAACTGCTGGACAGGCGTTTGCAAGTTATCAAGTTGAAATGCGCCTGCGAAGTTTAGCTGAGCATCATCTGCAAAATACTTTTCGATAGAATCAGGGCTGATGGGTGTAGTAGCTCGCCAGTTATATAGGGATCGTCTCAGCCCCTCATGCAGGCCATCAGTAGAATCACTGCGTTGATCAGAGAACACTTCTAGTGGCATTCCGAGCAAGTCAAGCAACCAGTCTACCACTTGCGCAACTGGCATATATAAAGTGGCATTTCCGTTATGTTCAATAATCTCAGGAAGATACCAGAATCGACCGCCCGGCATTCCCGCATCTAACGGCTTAGGCAGGTTCCAAAATGCAACTCGACGTGCCAGGCCTGGCACGAGAAAATAGCCCAACATATCCCAGACAATTTGCCGCTGGTCTGCAGCAAAGGTCCATGTATTGAGCTCAATATGCTTATAAGCATTAGCAAACTCCATTAGGTTATGCATTGCATCGAGTTGCATTTGCGGATCCATGTCAAAGGCGTCAAAGACAGCCTCTAACGTTTCTACGCCCATCACCCTGTGCATATCTAGGCTTAACTGGCCCTTGGCAAACTTATCTTTTTTATTGGTTGGGTAACCTTGAATCCCCGCACTTTGGCGGATTTCAAGCAAGATAGACTCAATTAGTGG
Source organism: Shewanella decolorationis S12 (assembly GCF_000485795.1). Classification (GTDB taxonomy): domain Bacteria; phylum Pseudomonadota; class Gammaproteobacteria; order Enterobacterales; family Shewanellaceae; genus Shewanella; species Shewanella decolorationis. The sequence continues at coordinate 141,621 of NZ_AXZL01000072.1, read as the reverse complement.
CAAACTGCTCATCGTTAGTTCCTTTAGCTGACCGACTGCTGATCATTCTGGCAATTCCATTCCTTGTTTTCACTGAAACCTGATGTATCCCCCTATAACACAAATGAGCAACTGCTTTATGTACTTGTTTTAGAATTGCTTTCAACTAATTTGGTTGAAGTGCTTGCTTGAACCACAATTTCAAATTCTTCCTTTTTACTAGACCTATCCAAATCGATATAAACCGCGTGTTCGATTACCTCTGGTTCTAAGAGTGGATTTTTTAAAATACTTAAACTAAAGGTATCCGCTGATATTTGAGAAATACGGTACAGATAGTATTTATCAGCATACTTTTTAGCAGCGTCTTTTTCGTTACCTTTCAACTCAATAACGGCCTGTTTATTTGTCCTACCTTTTACCTCAATAAACCTTTCAACCAGATTCAGGTCTCTATTTTTATTCGACGTAAATTGATCTCGCGCTTCTTCACTAGCAAAGCTCAAGATATCACAGCCTAATGCCTGGTCTCCGGTATACTGCCCGACCAAAAGCGGAAAACGTGGTGGTTCAAAGTTTTCTTCAATTTCCAATACTTTTCTTTCGCAAAAATCGCCACTTAAGGGTGCATAACTTGCAACACCTCCACCACCAGAACGGCTGATTTTTTTAATGCTGAGTTTACGGCTGTTTGGTACTGACTTTTGTTTCCCAGGGATTGGAATGATCGCTAACTTCTCGTCTTTCTTGAACCCATCTTCAGGTTTGGAGGTAAGCATGCCCCCCGTATCAACACCTATAAGATTTATTGGCTTAGTTACTAACGAAGGCTCATCAGGCAACTTATCCTCTACTATCGTTGGTGCATGTATCACTGGAACATTGACCAAAACACCACCTAGGTTTAAATCAACGTTCTCTTTACTGGCCAAAACCTCCAGCTGCTCTACCGAAATATTCTCACCCAGTATCTTACTTAGAAGCTGCAAGCGTTCTTTTATGCTGCAACGAAATAAACGAGCAAATTCACCACCATTTGCCAAGCGATAAACCGATGCTAAAGCCTCACCGATAACATCAGCCAATAAATCTGATTGATGGTCTATAAGCTCTTTTGGTGTTTTTATGTAAATTACATCAGTATTGATAGACCAGCTCCAGTCTTTCAGTTGGAATGAACATTCAACATCCTGATATCTAATTTCTAAATGTAATTCAGAACAGAGTTTGAGCTTGAGTTTATCTATCTCTTTCCGGTATAGGACTTGACTAGATTGGTTCTCTCGTAAGGCTTTGAAAAATGGCTTAGCCTGCTGAAAGCAGAGATCAATGTCGATATCGGTTGCTGCTTGCACAAAACTCAAAATATCCTGTTGAATCTCATTTCTATCAATTGATTTGATGCCAAATAAACGCTCGACCTTTGGACTACCAGACCGATGAGGTATTTCAGCAATAGCCAAGCGGTTCAACAACTCTTCTGGCAATCCCTCATTGTCAACATAGCGCAGCTCGTGAATCGAACAGTAACTATACTGACCTTGCTTTTTACCCCAGATCTTTCCTGTTTCGAAAAACTTGGCTTTGTTGCATCCACCATCGCCGTATGCCGTATCCAAAGCGCCCAATAGCCATCGATACAAGGTTTTGGCTGCGGGTAACTGTTGTTTGAGATTTGGAAGTTCAAGGAGTTTTGCATAAATCCCATCAAGGCTTAGTTCCGCAACGTTTGTTATGACACCGGCACTACGCCATGCACTAATAACTGCGGTACGATCGATACCAAACTCCGCCATTGCGGCATCTTGAGGTATTGCTGGTCTAGGAAAGATTGAGTCGCTTAACGCATCAGCTAAGATTGCTTGATTGGGACTGATAGCTTGATTGTCGCTACCAATCATCCAGATCGTATTCTTCATCAGCCAGTGTATGTAACTGGGCAAAGCTTCCCCATACTGCCGTAATTTATGGGCTCCGCTCCGATAACACGTTATGGTCGCGTTTGACGTTTTATCGTTACGCCATAAACTGCTTCGCTGATCTTTTGATAGCCAAGCAAGTACCGCTACATACTTATCAGCGACAAGAATATTTTCCAATCCATCGAGAGAAACATATTCTTTTAACGCCAAATGTGCTGAAGCAAGTTCATGTTTTGACTCGAAAATATAATCGTCAAACTTCAGAGGGTATTTCAGCATGTCAGCTAAAAATTGAAGAAAACGATTATCCGCGTTTGTACGCTTAACCTCTCTTGGCCACTTGGCGACACCGAGCCATTCGAGAAAACGGCTCCATTGCGTTAACTCTTCAGAATCAATATCAAACGCTTCTGGGTTTGCTACAAATTTATCGTGACTTGGCGAATATAGCTGCTGAACAATTGTACCTTCGAGTCCATAACCTTCCCCCATGTAGAGCTTATCAACATCAACCATATGGCCATTTTGACTGAGTAGCTTTAGGCTCGTGTTCTGTGGAAAAGAGGGTTTGTTTTCTTCATTCCTCTCAGCTAAATACAGACGATAAATAACATCCAACAATTGCTGTTCAATATTATCCGCTTGCTCAGGTGCACGCTTTTTTTGTTCATTCGCTTGCCGTCTTAAATCCTGAATTAGGCTCCCAAATGCATATTCCTGTAGTCCAAATTGCTTTAATTCACTCCGAAAGCTCCTTACATCATTCAAGTGCAAGGCCGCCATAAGCTCATGTTGCAGGTTAACATCCAAAAACCACAGCTTGGTCCAACCTGGTAATAAGTCTGGCACTCCACCTTTTGGCGCAATATAAACATCAGCATTTGCGGGAATTCTTTCTCCGTCACTACTCAGTAAAAGAGACGACGGGTAACTTTTAGTGCTAACAGGAAGCTTCTTTACTCCCAGTATTAACTTAACTCTCTGCTCTAAATCGATGCCTTCAAGGCTTTCAAGTGCCTCACATAGTGCTTCATGCGAAAGTTCTAATATGCCTAATTCTCTAAACCACTTAAACTCAGCATCATCGTTTGGCACGATATTTTTAAAGCCTGAGACGGGTAACCAATCTGGGTTAGCGCCCTTCAGAGAAAAAACATCTGCAGCTTTAGACACGTTGCCTGATATCGTTGGCACTATTGTTCGAGCTTTACATGCTTCGTTTAGCAACTTGGGGAAGTTTATTCTTTTGAGGCTTTCTGGGTATTCACCCAAAGGCATTGCTACACGAAAACCGGCATTGGCGCCGACCGGATATTTAGAAGCCCTTTTTTCAGCTACTTCCGCTAGAAAACTGGCTAACTGAGTAAACACATATTCGTTGCTTTTCAGTTTGTTGATTTGGTTACGGCTTTGATCAAGTTCGAAGGTTGCATGACAAACAACAGGTAAAGGTAAATTGATTTCTGTCGGGAAATAAGTAAACAGCGGTGACGATTTAAACTCGCTTCTATGCTCAACCTCCGGCACAGCGATGACTATCTCATACAGCAGGTCAGTCTTTGGATCGTCAAGATATGACTTGTCCACACTCCCTTGAGTTCGAAAAAGCTGCCAAATACCTAGTGGTTCACCATCTTGCATTACCAGTGAGGCATCATCATCGCCCTCTTTCGACCAGACTGACGGACTTTTTTCCGGCAATACAAACTGTACCTCATCAAGATAAGGCACAAATAACAACATCTCTGGGCGTAGAAATTCTATTTGTTGTATTGCTTTACTAAACGACTCGGCTTTTTCGAAGGGAATACCAATAACTGTGGTATAGCCTTTGCTCTTCCAATACCGGCAACGGTCAAGAAGAAAACTAGTCGTTCGGCTACCAGAGCCTGACATGGAAGTCGGAATTGGAAAACCAGGAAACGGCAGCTTTGGCAGGATAAGACCGTTTTTGTTGTTGCCCCGCTCTCTTCGGACTAAATCTGCAAGCTCGGAGGACTCAACCATGAGTTCTTGCAGTTTAATAGCGCTAACTTCATCACTGTAATAGATTGCCAACTCGCCACTTAAAATAATCGGGTTGTGTGTCCAATTCAGCACCGAACGAAAACCAAGCCCTTTACAGCCAATAAACTGCTGTTGGTTTAATCGTTTAGGACTTAAATGAGCATTCTGAAGCGATTTCACGCCACCAACCGAGAATGCCTTGCCATTATTTGCGATTAACAAACCTTCTTGAGTTAGCTCAATAATCACTTTACCGCTAACATTTGCAGCTTTCGCCTGATCTGCAGCATTTTGCAGTAGTTCTAATATCTCGCGACCTTCATAATCGCGGCTGGTTGCCAGTTCACCACGATAATTGCTGATCAAATTTGACGGCTTTGCCAAAAAAGATTTCTTCGTTTTTTGCTCTTCCGCCCTTAAGACCTCAAACCACTGTTCGCTGGTAGTTGGGATTACAGAATCGTCCATGTTTACACTTATTCCTGCTGGCTTTTAAAGGGCATAATGGCGGCATTTGCCGCCATTACATAACTTAATCATGCAAACTAAAAGGTAGGATTAAGCTCAGCTTAAACCTCATCTTCTTCTACTAGCGCTTCTTCTACGCTCTTAAACTCTTCCAGCGCAGCTGTGAGCAACTCAACAATCTCACTTGCGATGACTGCTGGCGGTTGAAGATTTTCAGTATCCTCCAGTGACTCGTCTTTCAACCAGGTGATATCGAGATTCGTCTTATCTCTTGCGATGATCTCGTCATAGCTGAATTCACGCCAACGACCATTTGGCCCCACGCCAGTCTCTTCGTTTTGCTCTTCAGCCCATGTCGCAACACGCGCTTTGAGGTTATCCGGTTTATAGAGCTCGACAAATTCGTCAAAGTCACTACGAGCAAGCCTATTTGTCCTTAACGTTTTATGTACGTTAGTCCGATAGTCATAAACCCATACACTTTCTGTCCAAGGTTCTTTGGCGGCAGGTTTCGCATCAAAAAACAGTAAGTTTGCCTTAACACCTTGCGCGTAAAAAATGCCCGTTGGTAAGCGCAAGATAGTGTGCAGGTTAAAGCGAGTCAGCAGAGCTTTGCGAATTGTTTCACCGGCCCCGCCCTCGAACAACACGTTATCAGGTAGAACAACCGCAGCTTTGCCTGAATTGCTGCCATCAACTTTCAGCATGTTGCCAATATGCTGAACAAAGTTAAGCTGTTTATTCGAAGTTTCTGCCCAAAAGTCCGCACGGGTATAGGTCAGCTTTTCTTTCTCTAATTTGCCGGTAGCGTCGTTAATGATAGTGATTGAGCTTTTTTTACCGAAGGGGGGATTTGCAAGAACCATGTCTACTTTGTTGGAACCCACTTCTTTCGCCAACGCATCAGATTTAGATATCGGACACTCATTAGCTCCAATACCATGAAGATAGAGGTTCATTGCACATAGCCCTGCTACTGAGTCAGATATGTCATTCCCGCTGATTGCTTCATTCTTTAGGAAGCGGTTTTCTTTTTTCGACAACGACTTAGGCGTTCTCTTCCCGGTCACTCGGTCTATGTCGAAAGCCACATAGTCGTGTACTACCGTCAAAAAGCCCCCCGTACCACAAGCAGGATCAGCAATTGTCTGCATTGGTTGAGGCTGCATTACATCGACAATAGCCTCAATGATTGGCCTTGGCGTAAAGTACTGGCCTGCACCTTTTTTCTCACTTTCAGCCCCATTTTGGAGTAGGCCTTCGTAAATCTCGCCTTTGACATCAATGCTCAATGAAGACCATGATTCTTTATTAATCATGGATATCAGGCGTTCAAGCTTTGCTGGGTCCTGGATTTTGTTCTGCGCTTTGCGGAAAATCATACCCAGGGTGCCTTTTTGGCTACCTAGGACTCTCCAAGGTATGCCGATATTCCATTTCCAAATCTGAGCCATCTAACTCTATAAGTTTCGCCCAACGCTCCGCCGCAAGACTTTCTCCGCCTTGACCGCTTTCAGCACGCTCCGACGACATTTTCAGAAAAATCAGATAGGTCAGCTGCTCAACGTAATCACCGTAGCCTACGCCTTCGTCGCGTAACACATGCGCATAATTCCATACGCGGTTGACTATTTCACTTGTACTTACATTGTTCATGTTTAATCTCTATCTAGTATTTCTTTTACCCAATCAACGGATTCATACTCTCTCAAGTATAACTTTGCTGCCGTGTTAAATTTGGTAGTTCTGCAAGAAGGCCTAATTAACTTAAGTAACTCTTTTTTATTTGATTAGACGTAATAGCAAGACCCTGTACCAACAGTTCATTAGTGTCGGCAACAATTTGTCTAATTTTTTGCCTAATTGCTTTTCTAGCTTTTCGTGTTGGCTCATGATTTAGGTGATACTTGTCTATCGACTCTTTAGCTTTTTGATATGCTTCAGATTCATCATCATCCGTATTGGGACAAGCTTCACCATTCTGGTTGAATGTTAAAAGTTTGTAGTCGTCAGCATCGGTCGGATCAAGAAGTTTGGGCTTCTCTGCATTATTGTCTTCTTTACATTTGTTCCAGTCGGGTGGGGTAAACACAGGAAAGTGGTCCTGCTTACCGCCAGCCGTCGTCACGTCAACACGTCTAGAATTACAGTAGGTGCATGCATATCGATAGTTTGACCATTCAAACGCAAGCCACCAGTAACCAGGATGATCTGGACACTCTGCGACTTTACCTTTGGGCCGATAATGATCAATTGGATTGTCAGACCTAAGCTCATTACTCTCACAGTACCAGCATTTTCCATGTGAAAGATTAGCTAATACAGTACTCAACTGGCCCCATACGTCGTTTTTAGCAGAAATTGCCTTCTTACGAGCTTTAGCTTTTTCAATCTCAACTTGCTCTACTCTTAACTGCGCATCCCACTCATTTTCATCAGCTTTCGCGTTAGTGGCAGCTTCTGCAGCATCAATTTTGCTATTTACATATTCCCAAGCTTGCCTGACTGTATCGTCCCACCCATCAGGAAGATCGAGCTCCAGATCATCGATGTCGATATAACGCATTACTCTCTAGCCTCCTCAGCATCAAGTTCGGCAAGAATTTCATCAGTCATATCAGTCAGAAACGGCTGCTTAAACAAATTCTCTCCATGCTTTCGAATCCATGCCTTAACAAATGCTGAAAAATAAGGATCCGAATAAGCATCAAGAAAACCCGAGTTATCTAACTGACCTTGAAGTTCTTTATAGCGAGTTTCTTCTCTAGCGGTGCGATCCTTTTTAGCCAAAAGGATTGCATGTTCATCTAGTTTTTCTAACGTTTTTTGATCCAAATCAGAGCGTAAACCAAACATGTCACTCATCAGAATCCCGGAAAAGCCCATTCCTTTGGGCTCATAGAGTGGTGACGCAGCAAAAACTCGCAAGCTATCTTCATCACGCTTCATGATTTTGATTTGTTCTTGCTTTAGAGTTGAAATGACGATTGGATCATGTGTCGCCAAAACAATATGGCTGTTGTCCACTGCCCCTGAATCTAACTTCTCCTTGGTAACATCCAAGTTGAAGCCCGCAACCTCTTTTAAGAAGTTGATGTACTCCATACTCCACGCAGGGTTTAAATGCAGGGTCGGATTATACATTGTTAGATTCGTTAACAAACCTATCCAGTCGAACGAATTTCATTCGATTATGGATGATTTATATAAATCAATACTGTCCATTAAGTCGATTAAAGAACAAAACAGCTAAATGTTAAGAGAATTTACAAAGCATAATCTCACCCTGAATTAGAGTCATTGCTCATAACTATTCCAACACTCCATCAAGTATATCTACAACATCATTTAAGAGATTATCTGCTTGGTTGAAAATAAACTGCTTTAAAAACTGGTCAATGCGAATATTCAGCTTAAATGGAGGTATGGTGACGCCATCTAATTTCTCAAAGTAAGCTTTGGCTTTTACCCTATCAACGGTTTCTTTAAGCGCATCAAAACGCCCAAAGTTATTCAGGTTTTTCTCGTTAAGGCTAGCGCTCAACAGGCCCATTAATAGACTTTTATCTAAACCAAGCGCATTAACCATTGCGTTTATTTGGGCATTTTCAGCATTGTCTTTATAGGTGTTGATGTAGTCTCTAAAGGTATGGCCTTCAATTAACTTCGCATCACCGCGCTGTAAGTCATGTAAAAAAAGCTTGGCGTACTTTTGTTCGCTTTGGGTGAGCGATGCAAACGACTTGTGCAACTCATTTAATGTGGTTTCAATGATTGCGGGGTTTTGATGTTGATTTAGCTCTTTTAAAAACTTATCGAAGCGGCTGTTCATATAGTTTGCATCGATTTTACCGGTATCTATTTCAGTGATATAACCACTGATCTCAAAAGGCACATCGCCACCACCGCCACCGCCGCCGCTACCTTTGCCTAGCAACTCTTTATAACGTAGAACGAGTGACAAGTAAGTTTGCTCATCAACTGCCAACGTCACCTCATGCTCGACAGTGCTATCGTCCACTGAAGGATCAGTGAATGTATAGACCGCTTGGCCCCAATGTAAACCTTGCACTTTAGCGGCTTCTAGGTGCTGGTTAAAGGTATTGAATAATGTGGCAAATTTACCACAGGCATCTAAATCGTCTGGCAGCTTTTCAAAATTCACAACCCCGGCGTTGACAAAAAGCTCGGTAATATCCGCCACTATTGCATTCATGGCTTTCAGATTGCTCTCTAACCTATCAACAAATAAGCCGATGGGTTTGTCGCCGGAATAGAGTTTAACCGCATCGTTAATGTGCTGTTCCATGGTGTGTGGATAGCGGTAATAACGAATAATGCCGTGGGGTTTGTCGGGGCCAAACAAACGATTGGTGCGCGAGAAGGCTTGAATAATATTTTGGTATTTAATCACCTTGTCTAAATACAAGGTATTAAGCCATTTAGAGTCAAATCCGGTGAGCATTTGGTCCACAACAATCAGCAAATCTAACTGTTTGGCAGGCTCAGTATGAATGCGCTCATAAGGTTTTTTGTGAGCTAACCGTGCGGCGAGATCTTTCTTAAACGCCGCATGACGGGCGAAATCAAAATCTTGGCCGTAACGTTTGTTATAGTCAGCCATAATTTCATCAAGACCATCACCTTTAAAGGTTGGGCCACGGTCGCCGCTGCCGTCGTTGTCAATATTGGGGTCAAAGAGAGCAGAGATTTTCAGTTCAGGTTTGGCGACTTTCAAGCGACGGTAGTAGTCAATGGCTTCTGCGATACTATTTGTGGCTAAAATGGCGTGGAATTTATTGCCCTGGCTAAGTACATCCCATTTATCCAAGATGTCACTCACAACTTTTTCTTGGTGGGTGCCAGTTAAATATTGGCTTTTGGGAACATAGTCTTCGATGCCTTTATGATATTTACCTGTGGCATCTTTGTAGCCCGCCATAGGCACGTCATTCATAAAGTGATTAAATTTTTTCTTTTTGGCTGAATCAGCCATGGCCTCAGCCACCGTATTGGCTTTGGCTTGCTCTAGGGCCACCTCTTTTCTTAGGTCGCTGTCTCTAAAGGTGGGCACTTTATAAGGATCAAAGCCCAACACGTTTCCATCACGTATGCCATCAGCGATGCTGTAACGGTGCAGCTCGTCACCAAACACATCGGAGGTGGTATTGTTATTAACCTGATTTTCTTCATGGATCGGCGTACCGGTAAAACCAAAGAAAAGTGCTTTAGGGAAGGTTTTTTTCACCTTTACCAACATACCTTCTTTGTTTTCTTTACCGCCACTCATGGTCGAGCGATGCGCCTCATCAACAATAAACACCAAGCGTTTAGCGCGGATTTTTTCAATGTCTGCCGAGTTAGTGGCTGTTCCCTTCTCATCAACCTCTTCAAAAATATTACTCATTTTTTGAATAGAACTAACAATGAGGGTATCGGCTGGGGACGTGCTTTTTAACTTGGTTACCAATACATGGGTATTTTCGGTGGCTTGTACATCTTCACCATCGCTTGCAAAATTACGGTATTCCGCCAGTGACTGGGTGCCAAGCTCGATGCGATCCATCAAAAAAATGACTTTATCGGCATCTTTTGATTGGGCAATGAGCTGTGCTGATTTAAAGCTAGTCATGGTTTTGCCTGAGCCTGTGGTATGCCAAACATAACCACCCAAGCGATCTTTATTATTTGCACTGCCCAATTGTTGCCAGTTGGTTTTGGCCACCTTATCCGATATCGCATTAGCGGCGAAATACTGGTAACTGCGCATCACTTTCAGCACGCCATCAGTATCATCGGCTACAGTATAAAAACCGATTAATTGGTGAGCCATGGGAATGGACAATAATGTTGAAGCGATGTCTTTCCAGTTGTTTATGGCTTCGTTATTCTTGGTTTCGTTATTAAAGTCACCCCAGTTAAATTGATAATCGGGGTTAAACTTGCCATCTAGCCCTGGGTTAGCAAAGTATTTGGCCTCATTAGGCTCCATAGCGACAAACACTTGGATCAGTGAAAACAGCCCACTAAAAATACCTTCTTTGGAGTACTTTTCAATTTGGTTAACCGCTTGGCTTACTGGTATACCGCTGCGTTTAAGCTCAACATGAATGACTGGCATACCGTTAATCAGTAGCAACACATCACCACGTCTGTCATTACGCAAGGGGCTACCGCGTTCAAACTTAGGCTGTTGTACAATTTGGTAGCGGCTTTGGCCTGCTGCAATTTCTTGACGATCATAGATCTTCAAGCTGACTTCTTTGCCATAGTGCAGCGTGTCATCAGGGTTATCGCGCTTAATGGCTACCGTTTTGCCATTGATTAGCCCGTTGAGTTTAAGCGGTGTTTTCAGCGCTTTAATCTGCTCAATAATCTGCTGCATTTCCGTTGCCGTCAGCGGCACATCATTTAAGCGGTCTTGCTGGCGATTGTTTTCAAATAAAATATTCGCCCAGTTTTGCAGTAAATCCTCTTCGGTTTTGTTTTTAAGTATCTCGGGCTCCCACCCCTTATGGGTAAGCACCTCGATAAAGGCCTGCTCAAATTGTGCTTCGGTTTTAAAGGTGGTCATGGTTATGCTCCCTGCTAAACAAACATTTTGCTCAAGCAGGCCTGCTTGATGTTATTAAGTTTGGTGATTTGTTGTTGGTGTTGGTTGAGCAACGCATCAAGTTTTTGGAAGTAGCTTCCAATTGCGGTTTGTTCATCGACTAAAGGAAATAATACCGGCAAATTCCTAAAATCTTGTACGCCAAGCGATTTACGCGTTGAGCCTGAAGTATTGTTATCAACATGAGCTTTAAATACATCTGTTCCTAAATAACTTTTTAAGAATGCAGGACGCAAGCTCTTAGGTTTGACGATTGCCATTGTAGGTGAATAGGTATATCTGTTACCTACGTTATTTGATAAATCAATAATCTTACCTACTGAAGCGACCCTTCCGTAGGCAAAATCACCATTTTCGATTGTGTATCTGGCTGAATGTTCATTGTAGATATGTAGAGGCACAATCCTCACATTTTTAAAATCAACAAGACCTGAATCCGATATATCACCTATACCAATGAAAGGTACTCCATTTTCCACAGCATCAGGAGCTCTATGGCTTGGATGAGGATCGATAACTTCTGCAACCTCAGATAAAGGCTTAACCTCCCACTCCCCACTAAACCCTTTAAAGCGGATTTCTGGGATGGTTTCGCCTTGTTTGGGGAACATCTTTTCCAGCATGGCTTTTTTGACATTGCTGAGCTTGTCATGCTTTTGTTGGTGTTGATTGATTAGGTTATCGAGTTTTTGGAAGGTGTTGCCGATTTGGGTTTGTTCTTCAGTTTCTGGGAAGAAGCAAAAGCGATTTAAAAATTTATCCGGCGAAGTGTGCTTGACTGTCGTTCCTGAAGAAGTAGATACAACTTCTTTTTGCTTTCTTGGAGTGCACAATAAGTTATATAAAAAACCTGAATTACCTTTGAAGCCAACTAACTTACCAAGTCGTTGATTGTGCAGGTATGTATTGTTATCTCTTGGAATTACAGCAGGAAAACCCAACGCTTGAGCCGTTGGAGTTAAATCCGTCATGGTTATGAACATATCATCAGGCTTAAATATATACCTTGGCGAAACTTGTTGTTTTACATCGTAATACTGACCTTTACCAGCTTGATATCCGCCACCAATATTCACGCTGCCAGGTGTAAGAACTATTACTTCTGTAGGGCTTTTTTTAAAATATCTGCTTTGAAAGGCGAATCCATTTTCTAGTTGCACTAGCTCACCTAATAATTTTTTATCCCACTCCCCACTAAACCCCTTAAAGCGAATTTCAGGCACTTTTTTCTCCACACTCATCTTATACGCCCTTCAATAAGCTAGTAAGTTCAGCCAAACCCTGCATATCAAACTCATTTCCGGTGAGCAGGCTCATCATTTTGGCCAGCTCTTGCTCAGAGGTTTTGATCTCATTCGTTACTTGCGAATAAGTCACCGCGTATTTATCGGCAAGGGCTTGCACTTGGCTGGTGAGCTGAGAAATCACGGCGCTTGGCATGGCGGCGAGCTCAAGGCTTAATGGCGTGATCCATTTTAGGTGCAGTAATTCATTGACTTGCTCGTCGTTTAAACCTTTGATGGTGTTTATATTTTTCAAGCGCAGCAATTCGTTAACTTGCTCGTCAGTTAAATCATCGATGGTGGTTTTAGTTTTTAAGTGCAACAATTCATTGACTTGATTGTCGGTTAAACCTTCGATGGTGGTTATAGTTTTTAGGTGCAAAGCAATAGCGGTCTCTTTTACCGCTTTTTTCAGGGCCTTTTCTTCATCAATGAGTTTATTAGCCGCGATGATTTTTGCTTCGTAGCTGTCGTTATCAAATTTAACTTTGCTGTCTTTTTGCTCTTTTAGGAAGGCTTTAGCGGCTTTGGCTACTTCAGCATTGGCAAAACCGTCTTTGCTTTCTTTTACAGTGTCTTGCTCTTTTTCTTCTTCGCTGAGGGATTCGAGTATTTCTTCAAGTAGGTTTGCGATTTCGGCCAAGTGAGTTTCTTGTTTTTCTAACGCGAGCAAGTCATCAGCCAACAGAGTTTTTTGCACAAGTTCAAACGGCAAGATATGGCCTTTCCAACCATCTTGTACTTCGGTGTCTTTGCCGTCTTTTTTCTTGATAACAATATTTGCATCAACTTGCTTAGTAGCGGTAAAGCCCTCAGTTTGCATCATTTCTAAATCGCTACTTATCACCTGCCATTGGTTGTTTAAATATTGATAGGCTTGGTATTTGTCGATAAGGGCAATGCTGCTTAAGCGATTAAATAGCTCTGCGCTCAACAGCGGCTCTTGCTGGTTACGGTTAACCGCTTGCCAGCCTTGAATAAGCGTAGTGTTTAAATAGTCATCAAAACCAGCAAAGGCTTGGTTGTAAGCGCTAATAAACTCTATAACTTGTGGGTGCTGGGTAATGGTGGCGTTCACCGCTGCTTTTTCTATCGCTAATTCACTGTAAGCGCTCGATTTAGCTTTAAACAGCGCATTATGCAATTGCGGGAATGCTTGCCAATATTGGTGTAACTGTGCAATTTCGCTATTTGGGATGCCACCGAGCATAGTGGCGTGTAGATCCCAGCTTTCAGCGGCTGGAGAAGAATCCACATAACGCGGAATATTTAAGTTGTAGCCATTGTCGCGCAGGGTTTGCTTACTCACCACCTGCGAGAATTTGTCGATATTTTCGCGGTTGATGACCGCATCCACAATACGCTTGATGTCACAGGCTTGCAGCTTGTTGTTTTTGCCTTCTTTAATAAAGTGCTTGGAGGCATCCACAATCAGCACATCGGTATTTTGCCTTTTTTGTTTGAGCACCAAAATCACGGTAGGAATACCGGTGCCAAAAAAGATATTAGAAGGTAAGCCGATAATGGCATCAATGTGGTTTTGCTCAATCAATTGCTTGCGAATTTCGCCTTCTTCACCACCTCTAAAGAGTACGCCGTGGGGCAAGACAATGGTCATAATGCCATCGGGTTTTAGGTGGTAAAGGTCGTGCAGTAAAAAGGCAAAATCGGCTTTGGTTTTGGGCGCTAAACCAAAACGCGAATAACGCGGGTCGCTGTCTTTAAAACTTGGGTCCCAGGCTTGTGAGTAAGGCGGGTTAGAGACGACCGCATCGACATACAGCGCATGATAAGAGCCTTGCGGATCGTTTTCATCAAAATACGGCCAGTCGTCTTCTAAGGTGTCGCCGTTACGGGTTTTAATGTTACTGGCTTTAATCCCGCGCATGATGAGGTTCATACGGGTTAAGTTGTAGGTGTTCGCTTTTAACTCTTGGGCATAATAGGTAATGCTGTCTTTGCTTTTGGCGTATTTTTCGACCGCTTCACCAATATTGATCAATAGCGAGCCTGATCCCGACGTTGGATCGTAAATCTCGATGGTGTCTTTTTGTTTTAATTCGTGGGCGATGATGTGCGACATCAGTACCGAGACTTCATGGGGCGTGTAAAACTCACCAGCTTTTTTACCGGCATTAGCGGCAAATTTTTCAATCAGGTATTCGTAGATATAGCCCAGTACGTCATAGCCTTGCTTGCCGTTCATTGGGATACTTTTGATTAAATGCAGCAGGTCGCTAATAGCTTTTGTGCGCTTACCCGCGCTTTCACCCAGTTTGCTAAGGCCCGTTTCGAGGGTGGTGAAAATACCTTCAAACAATTTTTTGTAGGTAGGAGAAATCAAACGGCTAAAGGCGGATAGCGCATCACGCACATTGGACTCGTCGAAGTCAAACGTGGGGTCTATCCAAGTTGAAAATAAATTATCGTAGCTAATAAAGTAACCCAAGCTATCCTGAATGTAGTTAACCGTATCGACGTCTTCTTCGCTTAGTGCTTTGATTTCATCAGGCGTCATCCCTTCTTTGGTGACAAACTGCACCAGTTGGTCGCTGAGGTATTTGTAGAAGATAAAACCTAAGATGTAGTCTTTGTATTCGTTCGCTTCAATTTTCGAGCGCATCTGGTTGGCTGATTCCCAGATTTTGGCGGCCAGTTGTTGCTTGTTCATATGCTTTCCTATGCTGTAACCATGTCGAAACCAGGCGCAATCGCAAGGTTACCGACACCGTATAAAGTTTGATAATTTCTTAACCACAAATGAAATTCGGGGCTTTTTAGTGAGGCCTCTTTGGAGCAATCGACATTCCATAACCTTAGCAAATAGCCAGCGGTTGCCGCCCTGATCTCAACTTTCATCACGCCACCCGTCATGCCGTAATCCAGTTCAATCGCCTCTCTGTGCTTAATTCGTGGGTGCGGCACTAACTCCAGCTCAACAAAGCGATTCCATTGCCGGTCTTGGGTTTCGAGCTCAGTTTCTTTGATAACAGAGGGCGACAAAGTGGAGTCTTCAAGCACAACAGCGGCTTTAATTCGGGTAAGTACAAAGTCACGGAATTCACCATGCTTGCGGTCAAAACCACGAACATGCCAACGCAGGCCATTGTCCACCAGCGTATGCGGTACAATTTCACGCGTGGTTTCACCGCTCGATAACGACACATAGTTAATGCTCAAGGCTTTGCCTTTGTGTATGGCCTCGGTGATTTTTGCCACTATCGATAGACTCGGCTTGTTTAAGTGATAAGGCGCTTCACACGCAAGAGGTGGTTTTAGCTGACCAGAAAAACCATCTCCAAACCCTTGGCTTAAGGTGGCTAGCGTTCTGATCACATCAAAATCGAAAAGGGATATAAAAGACGCGGCCTTAAGATGCTGCTTACGCTTTTCATCATAAACCACATTTTGCGGAGCAATCTCTTTGTAACGGGCAAAGTCTTGGGTCGCTACGGAAGGAGCAATATTGAATCGTTCAACGAGATCGGTTCGACGAGCCTCACCTTTGAACATTAACACAAAGTCAATGTGAGCCAGTCGCTCGCGCTGCGCAAGCGTTAAACTTTCCAATGTTAGTTGAGTCAAGGTCTATCCTTAGCACACTCGCATGGTAGTAGAACAAACTGAGAATTGTTATACAGCCTACCGAATTTAAGTAGGCTAATATTATCAACTAGTTTACCCCGCGGCTACTTCTATCGAGTGTGAAATTGTGATTTGAAGCAAAAAGTTAGCTCTCCTTGATTTGTTGAAATTTCAATCGAACATTCATAGGCTTCGCTCGATTCGTCGGACATTAACAAACCTGAGATCGGTCTAACAAAAAACGGCTATAGCATTAACTCCGCAATAGTGATGCTGAGTGGTGGCTTATTGTTGTTCAATTTGAGGATCGGTAATCGCTTACTTTGCTGCAAATGGCCCGAGTTGTTGTAACTCGGGCCATTTGTTATTAATGTGCCAATGTTATTCTAATGCTTTATTCCGCTTAATCTTTTATGCGTGAAATCGAGATTGAGACTTCAAAAAATCACGGATACTATAAAGTAATAGGGTAAATTCCTACTCATCGTAATCTTCATCATACTCAGTAAATAACGCCAATTCTTCGGTGACATCTTTCGCAAATTCAGCACCTTGTGGACGAACCCAAACACGAATACATTCAGTAAGCGTTACATCGTGCTTATCAGAATCCCAACCAAAATTAGCATTTGGGTTAAATAAAGCTAAAGCGTTATTAAATACGTCTAAAATTTGTGCTTTTGAGTTGATAGTCCCCTCCATATAAGCCATTGAGAAATGATGTATTACTGAAGTTTCAAGCATGACAGAAGATAACCAATCAACAGAATACTTGTAAGCCAAAATCCAGTTAGGTCCGCGAACCTCTTTAAATGTGTTAGGCTTAAATCCTAATTCAGATGCCTTAGCTACTTTGTCATTACTTCCAACAAAACAAGAGCTCACTATCAAACCTTTAATTCTGCCACCGGCATCAGCAACAACATCAGCAATATGTTCAATTTCCGCGTCAGCAATAAACTCCTGGGAGCCGTGAGCACCAACATAGAGAATTTGTCGTTCCTCGCTCGCCTTAGCAAGATGTTCTATTGCACTATCAAATGAATTGTTATCGTAAAAATTACAATGATAGATATTAAAGCGACGATCAGTAGCACTGTCATTGTTAAGTTTTTTCACCCCTTCAAAAAACGGCAATGAACTTGCTGCCCCCTGATTTACATTAGGGGTATACCATGGTGATTCCGCCACTAATAAAGCCACATCCTTTGCACTCATATTTTTGTTTCCTTTTTAAGTGAACTATATCGCTACTAATGATAATTTCCCAAAGCAACAGCTAAATCCTGTTTTATTTTTTGGCTAAGACCTAAAGGAGCTAGCACCTCAATATTGGCTGAATGGGACATAATCCACCAGCGAAGTTGCCAGCTATCAATAACGGTGGCGATTAACAAACACCATTCATCATCGATTTTGCTAAGCTGCATATCTTCGCTTAACGGTTGTTCTTCAAGGTGGTCAGCTTGCTGCACCTTCACTTTTGCTTTAAAGGTTATTAAACCCGCAGAACCTTCACTGGTGAATTGCATGCCACCAGTATCGAGATAGGCTTGCAGGTTAAAATCTCGTTTTGGATTCGCTTCGCCATAAAGCTCAGCAGCCAGCATACGATGCATGGCAAACCGACGTACATCTGTATGCTTCCCAACTGTTGCCAGTAGATACAGCACTTGGCCTCGCAGCACTAATGCTAAAGGAGCTAGTTGATAAGATTTAGGCTCAGACTGGTGAATGGGTTGATAACTCACTTCAAGCTGCTGTTCGCGTAACACTGCATTTTGTACTCGTTCCAACACTTGTTCATCAATAGCGGGCGGCGAGCTGGAAAGGTCTGGCTCAATACTGGCAAATTTTTGCGACCAATTAGCCAATGTTTTTGACTTCGACAGCGTACTTGCTGCTAGCGTAAATTGCGACTCTAGTCCCTTAAATAACAACTTAGGTAGCAACGACGTCAACGAGCTTTGCACCAGCAGCAGTGAGATACTGTCTGAAAATGAGAGCCCAGCCATCAGCTCAGTACGACTATCACGTTGCCAATACCAGTGCACTTGATGACCGTCTCTTTCGCATTGCAGTGGGAAAATATCTGCCAAAAATGCAAGATCACGTTGAATTGTCCGCTGCGTCTGGTTTACCTCTTCAGACGTCAAATAATAGCGAAGCTCTTCGGTTGTCTTACGCTCAGCAGACCTTGAGAGATATTTCAAGATCATCCATTGACGATGGACTGTATTCACCGTTTTACTTGGGCACTTTAAACCATCCTTGTTTGTCATCTATCGTTCTCTGTGTCCAAATTTTCTTATAATGGCGTTATCAAAGCCAATTTCCCAAAACATTGCAAGTATTCAGCTTTAGTATGTGAACAACCTATCAAGCCATCACTCGGATACAACTCGTCAAAATAACGCACTAAAGCTTCTCCCTCACACATGCTGAAGAGAGTTCTACTACAGAGAAATAAAAACGCTTCGGGCATAATATGACGCATCAGTTCGAATAGAAACCAAGGGTCAGCATTACGCAGGTATAACTCTTGCACATAACGTTGAAAATAGGGCTCAAAGTAGTCATATGATGCCGGAAAACATAATGGCACTGTTGCCAAAGCTCGAAGAAGAGGACTTTTGGGGTAGTACTCATTTAGCACTGTCGCCGCCATAAATAATTCTGCAAAGTAACAATCAAACTTTCGGTCTCTTTTAGTTCTGAACCCAGCTTTGCCTTGTGCCAGATCATTTTCTAGTGCTGCAGAAGAGAACCAATCTGCATCCTGCCAACGACGCTTGTCACCTCGAAAACGGCGGTTAAGCCTTTCACATCGATGGAGGTATTGATCCAACACTGTTTCAGCGGCAGTTAGCAATGCTGCTGGGTTGGCATCATTTCCAGCAAAGCTACCATTCTGTATATGACGCTTTAGCGAGATATTATCTTCCAAAAATAAAGTGTACAGTCGCTGTAGTAACGGCTGGGAAAATTTGAAGCATGAGGCCGAATAGATTATGTCTTTTTTCAACCATGCCGCTAAGCCCTGTAAGGGTTTTGACCACGAGATTACAAACAGACGCATTAACAGAAGACTGTCAAAGTACTCGTTTTCAAACTCTTGCGATCTCCAGTCATAAATAGCCGAAAAATCATCACTTTCTTGGATAAAAATTATCGGATTATGAGAGGTTAACTCCAAACCATCCCACCCCTTAACAAAATCATTAAAAACGTAATTGAACAGCTCATCCCAATACTGACTCATCATAGCGTTTACCCCTAAATGCCAAATGATGCTGCAACTAAAGCAACATCCTGAGCAATATGATGCTAGCTTTAACGTCAAATGGTGTCGTCAATATCAATTCAAAAGATAAAATTTAGAGTGAAAATTAATGCTACTTTTACAGCAGATCTAACAAGATCAGGAACGATTCGAGGCCGCTCCATCCCTCTGCGCTATCTGTTCTAATATCCATTCTCGTACTTCACCTTCTACCCGTGCAACAGATCTACAGCACTATCATTCCGAAACTCTGATCTGTTTGGTGCGTAAAGATGTTAAACAGCGATCCAACTTCCAATGAGGAGTCATTCTTCCTTTCATCAGGAAAATGATACTTTCTGAACGCTGTGGATATTTCCATTCATCACTCGGCTGCAGATCGAACTGTTCAGCTTGAATCTCTGGGTAAATCCCTTGAGAGATAAGTTCTCTGATAATACCGCTAGTTAAATGATGTTTATCATCATTTAATGGGTGCACATAAAACGTCGCAGGGTTTCCCCCTCGAACGGAGCGAAGTTGTTGTGTACACCTCTCATTCTGCTGCAAAGCCCTATGCCAAGTGAGTGTGAAATGCCCATCAACAATCGGATTGCTAACGGGGAGCAGAGAGAGCATCAGGACGATGACAAATATTCCATGTTACCGTAGCCTTTTCAGTGAACGTAATGTTAGGCGAAGTATCCAATACTCGAATAGCAAAATCCCGATCGTTACAACTCACCATGCCATTGATAAACCCACCAACCTCGAGTGCTTTATCAAGTCGAATGAAGGTATTAGAACCTTGCCACCCAGGATTTCCGATCAAAAAATCATCGACAGTAATGCTAACGGGTATATTCACACCTACAACTTCCCCGCTTCGGGATACACGAATACCAGACAATACAACATCAGCAGTTCCTGAGGCGGACATGCGTTCGCATTCAAACGGATGGTTAGGTTCCCAGAAGTCATCATCAATAATTGCTACATAGCAGGATGAGTAAATGCTTTGGAGATAGCTAAAACCAGTATTCCACACGCCTGCCACTCCCGTCACTTGATTGTTATGAATACAGACAAGATTTATGTCTTGTGCATAAGTTTAGATTCGCCCAAGCTCCTCATTAGTGAGAGCTCTATTATCGGAAACGATTACCAACAAATCTGGCAAACGTGTTTGGCATATTACGGATGATAAGGCGTCGTCGAGCAATGTCTCGACTCTCGGCAATGTTGCGATAAGTACAGCGATAGGTACACTTGGACTTATGTCAATCATTCAAGCCAGCGTTGTGCCTCGATTACTCTGCTGTTTTGAATAACACCATTACCCAGCTTCCCATGGCAAGTTCGCTGGGGCCTGCAATATTGCCGTACAGAATACAACTCAATTGCCCACTACAAACCGTTCGTTGCTATATGCTTCGTGCGCCACAACAGTGAGAACTAAAAACGACATTACTTGTCGTTTCGCTGAGTACACTATATTCATTAATGAGAATGGACGATGAAAACTATTTAAAATGAAAATATTTTTGGATGATGAACGACTCGCTCCTACTGGCTGGCTACAAGTTCGATGGCCAGATGAGGTTATCTCCTATTTAGCCAAAGGCATGGTAACCGATATTAGCCTAGACCATGATTTAGGAGATGATGCTAGAGGTACTGGCTACGATGTGCTGCTTTGGATTGAGCAAGCTATTGTTGATACAGGCTTTCAGCCTCCGAAAATTAATGTACATACGAGTAATCCTGCAGCAAGAATAAGAATGCTTGCTGCAGTAGAACAGATCACCCGCCTAGCTGAAATGAAATCACAATGACTGCACCTACAGTTGCACCTTTACTTTTATTGTCCGGCGATCCATTTCATCTGCTTGGCCAACTTTCGGCCTTTCATAGTCTGAAGCTAATTTGTCGGCTCAAACAAATCCTGCCAGCTCACGTTGGTCGAACAGTCTCGACTCATACTGGCATCCCCGTGATCGCAGCAGATTTTGAATTGCGGATGATTGCAGAGGCATATAATTGTTTTGAGAATTTTGATGTTGAAATCTATTTGACGTTTCAGGGAGATCGCGACGCTTGGATGCATTATCAACAGAAGGCTAACGAACTGATTAAGTTAGGCCATTCGGTGTTAGTAACGGCTGAAGTCTATAGCCACATTGACGGCTCGATATGTTTGTATGATCCACAACTCACACCAACCGATATGCCTTTTATTCAATAGGACTGACAATGAAACTGCTCCATGTTTCCGATCTGCATTTCAACCAAGTTCAAATGCTATGGGTTACCGACAATGCATCCGAAGCTGACGTTGTTTGTCTAACAGGTGACTTCATTGATAGTCGATACAACTGCCCTACACCAATCGATGAGCAAGTGGCCGTTATCTCATGCTGGTTAAAACAGTTCAATCATCCTATTTTTGTATGCTCGGGCAATCATGATCAATTAGGTGATGAACTCAATTCAACCTGGTTAAGGGAAATTGAGGGGATCTACGCAGATCAGGCTATAGCCTCAATCAATGGGGTGATATTCGGCAGCGCGTCATATGGTACATCTGACTTCACACCATTTTCTCGATGCAATGTACTGCTTCACCACGAGCCGCCTTCAGGGCTTAGTGTCGCGAAGCAATCGGGGCGAGATTTTGGCTCAAGGGACCTAACAACGGCAATTAAATCGGGCACCTTGTCTCTTGTATGGTTACTGACAGGTCACGTTCATCAACCAGAGAAGTGCGCCTGCAAATTTCGCGGGTGCAGCATTTCAAATCCTGGAGCCAACAGTAAGAGTGAAGTCCCTAATCATCATTGGATCCGTATTTAAGCGCGCCTCAATGCTTTGAAGTACGCACAAAATTGTTCCATTAAAAATCATGACATCTTAGGAGAGGTTATTTTGAATAAACCCGAGATTGATCCAAACCATATTGTCGTTTTTACTGGAGCAGGAATATCAGCGGATCAGCTAGCGACATTTACTGATGATAATGGACTGTGGTTGAAGTATCGGGTTGAAGAGGTTTCTTCTGCTCACGCCTTAAAAGCGTACCCAGAAAAAGTTATCGATTTCTATAATTTCCGCAAACAGGAAGTGTTGTCAGCACACCCTAATCCAGCACACATTGCCATTGCAGAACTTGAAAAAAAATACCGGGTTAGTGTTGTAACCAGTAATGTGGATAATCTTCACGAGCGAGCAGGCTCAACTCAGGTTTATCACGTTCACGGAAGTTTATTTGAGGCACGACATTTAGAGAGTGATATTTCATTTAGCATCGGCGATAGGCTTTATTCACTCGAGAATAATGAAAGGCCTCACGTCGTATTATATGGGGAGCAGGTTCCTAATCTTTATGAAGTAAAAAAACTATTCCAAACAGCATCTAAGGTTTTGATTGTTGGCACTTCCCTTACCGTAAAACCTGTATGTAATCTTCCAAAATATGCACGCGGCAGAGCAGAAAAAATTCTGGTCTCTAAACATGTCAACAAACGACCTTATGGTTTTGAGTTCATTCCCTTAGATGCAATTATTGCAGTGCCTCTGATAGTAAAACGTTGGCTTAATCAACATTAATGGCGACAAACTCGCTCCGCACCTACTTTAGTTGACCACTACACATACTGACTCATCATAGCGTTTACCCTATATGCCAAATGATGCTGCAACTAAAGCAACATCCTGAGCAATATGATGCTAGCTTTAACGTCAAATGTTGTCGTCAATATCAATTCAAAAGATAAAATTTTGAGTGAAAATTAATGCTACTTTTACAGCAGATCTAACAAGATCGGGAACGATTCGAGGCCGCTCCATCCCTCAGCGCGATCCTTTCTAATATCCACTCCTGCACTTCACTTTCAACCCATGCAATAGATCTACGGCCCAATGTCACTGCTTTGGGGAAAATACCTTTATCGACATACTTGTAAATGGTTGAACGGGCTAAGCCTGTAGTTTCAATCACGTCTTTTATTCGAATTAGCTTTATGTTTGGTGTCATGCTGAACTCTTGGTAATGGTTTAATTCCATTAGCTGTGCCAGTAATTTTTAACTTTTCCAAATATTTTCAGATATATATCACTCCAGTGCATAAGCCCACTAACGCTTTCAAGGAGCCTGATATGTCAACAAAAGCGATGTCCTCCCAATCCGTAAAGCCCCCATTGCTAAACCAACCGATCAACCAGTGGCCGCAGACTGCCGAAGCGATCCTAGCCTCTGCCGCAAATATCATTGCCGAGCGCTATGTAAAGAAAGACGCCTATACCAACCCTCAAGCCACTAAGGATTTCTTAACTTACAAACTGGGCGGTTATGAGCGGGAGGTATTTGCGGTGATGCTGCTCGATAACCAGCATCAATTACTCGAGTTTAAAGAGTTGTTCTTTGGCACTTTAGATGCTGCCAGTGTTTATCCAAGAGAAGTGGTTAAGGCTGTGTTGGCCGTTAATGCGGCTGCGGTCATTTTTGCCCATAACCATCCATCCGGCGAGTCTGAACCTTCAACGGCAGATAAGCACATCACTCAACGGTTAACCGATGCGCTGGCGCTTATCGATGTGCGCGTGCTTGACCATATCGTGGTTGGCCGCACGCCAGTGTCCTTTGCTGAGCGCGGCTTACTTTAGCCGCGCATTCAACCCGCTTTCATCCCTCCCAAGGAGTCCATCATGATTGAATTTACCGATAGCTTTTCACAGGCCTGTGTCGCCGAAGCCTGCGCCGCGTTTCCTGAACTGCGTAACCGCTTAACGGTTGAGCTGATTTTGCCGATGTTTGTGCGGCCGCTTAATGCCATGGGCCAAGTGATTGGCAAGCCAGTCGTTGCACCACACCGCGAGCTACATAAAACCGTATTATTTGTGTTTCACCGTGATGTGGTTGAGCACTTACCCAAGGAGATTGCCTTTTGCCGCTATGTTTGCCCCTGTGACAGTTATGGTGTGCCAACAGGTGAATGGCAAAGGGTGATCAACGGTGTGTACTTTAACCATGGCAGTAATGAACAGCCCAATTGGAGTGTGCATACCTAAAAACGATTACTGGCCTATATCCAGCCGACTAGCCAGCTGTATTCGCCGTTTGTACTCGCTTAGGTATTTATCACCGCTCTCGCTAGTCCGCTTACAAGCAAGCCACTTCTCTTAGTTTCATCCTTCAACCATTGAGGTCACTATGACAACCCTAAAACTTTTCGATATTGAGCACACCTGGGGCCTACCCAGTAAAATGTCTCCTCGCTTTGGTGCGAGGCTGATTTTACGCGGCCTGCATTTGGATTATCTCCATGACCGCGCAAGCTTTGTCGGTGAATTTCCACCAGCAATTAAACAACAATTTGTCGAGGCCTTTCCGGCTATGGTTAAACAGCTTGAGCGGCTGGTGGCCACTGGCGAGATTGATGCCACTGAGCAGCACTGCGTGAGCATTGAACACGCTGGCTTTACCTGTGAGGCTGATACCTTAGGTAGCCACGGCTATTTGTATATTGCGATTTATCAAACCGAAGCTAAACCAAAGCTAAGCCACTGACCACCAGCAACTTCGCCCTCACTCGATAACTTGTTCGAGCTCGTAAGCCTGTACCAATCCCCTAACCGTAAGCACCTTTTCCTAAACCCTAGCTTTAGAGCTCTATCAAGTAGCCCTTAGCGACTCACGTTAAACCGCTCGACCAACAACTGTTTTATTAACCCAACCGCATAGACAGCAAGAGCCAAGGCGTTACTGCGCCTTGGCTCTTGCGTATGCATGTAAATCAAACAAGGAATATCCCATGACATTAACCATCAAGCGTAACCAACTGCCAGCGATGCCCGATCGTTTTTACCAAGTGATTGAAAAGGAACTGGCTGAAGTCACACCAAAAGACGCCAACGCCATCACCCTTAATTTTCGAGACCCAGATTACAGCGCCGAAGCGGGTGGCTTTCATCCCGTCGAAGTCCGGCTTGAGAAACAGCAAGATCACTGGCGTTTAGTCTACGTCACCGACTTTGCTTTTCGCGGTCATCCCTTCCCTGAACTGGTTAAAGATATCGATATCTGCTTTAACAGCAAGCAGGTCTATAGCCTGTTTAGCGGCTGGATTGGGGAACAGGAATCACAGGGGCTGATTAAGTTGTTCAGCGATAACTTTGTCAGTTACTACCAGATGGAAGCCTATCAAGTGGAAGTGAGTTTGGATTAACTAGCCTCACCGTCATTTCACGCGAGCATCCTAATCCTATCTACCGGTTTCAGTTCTATCGCCATCAACGGGCCAAGCGCATCACACCCGCGCCCTTGTTGCCCTAAGTCATTAGTCAAGCACCTGCCGTTAACAACAACCAACCTCGCCCGCAACGCCTATCATTCGCGGGCTTTTTGTTTTGGAGTCCACCATGAAAATACATCGCGAAACCATCCTGCTACTGCCAGAGCGCTTTTATAAATTATTAGAACGACAACTGGCCGCACTCAATAACCCCGACCTCAACATCATCACCTTTAACTACCGCGATCCCGACTACAGCTATGAGAGCGGTGGTTATCACCCAGTGGAGATCAACCTCTACCGCCAAGGTGATTGCTGGTATCTCAATTACTTCACT
Source organism: Shewanella decolorationis S12 (assembly GCF_000485795.1). Classification (GTDB taxonomy): domain Bacteria; phylum Pseudomonadota; class Gammaproteobacteria; order Enterobacterales; family Shewanellaceae; genus Shewanella; species Shewanella decolorationis. Next base: position 115,875 of record NZ_AXZL01000072.1, on the reverse strand, counting down.
GACTTTGCCTACTGCGCTGGGCCCTTCCCTGAGCTTGAGAAAGAAATGGAAGTGCTGTTTCAGGAGAAGCAGGTCTACAACAGCTTCTTTGGCCGCTGCTACCTCGAGCATGCCGACAGCCTAGTACGGCTGCTGCTGGAGAACTTTTGCAACTACGTCGAGATGGAGGTGTACCAGGTTCAGATCAGCGCCGACTGAACTTGGTGCCCACAAAGGTATTTTGGGAACCAAGCAACGCAGGCCCCATGCGGGTTTGCGATGTGCTGGTGCCCACATTTATCACATAGCCAATTGAGGGAACCAAGCATGAACGAAGTCGAAGCAGTCAAGAACCGCGACACCATCAAGCTTATCAGTTACCTGCTCGAACGTCACTTTGGTCAGCAGATGGCCGATGTCTGGAATATCGGCCTAAACCTGGCACTCCGTATCTCTGACTTACTGGCCATCAAGTTCAGCGATATCGACGGCGATCGCTTAAATATCATTGAGCAGAAGACCGGTAAACGCGCCAGCATCAAACTCAACCCGAAGACGCTGGCGTTGATTGAGGCGATCCACCAGAGTCACCCCGAGCATATCTACCTGTTCCAATCCCACCGCTCGAGCCAAGCCAAAGACCGACAGGCCCCCGCGAAACCACTGACACGGCGCGCCGTCGCCAAAGCGTTTGCCTTTGTCGGTGACGATATCAAGTTAGCCCTGGGCACCCACTCAATGCGCAAAACCCGCGGCTATCACCTGTACCAAGCCTGCAAAGACATTGGCCGGGTGATGCGTATGCTGCGGCATCAGTCAGAAGCGGTCACCCTGCGTTATATCGGCATTACTCAGCAGCAAATCGATAAGGACTTTGTCGAGCTGGAAATCTGAATCCATCAGCACGCCCATTTCACCCGATTCAACCCATTAGCAGATGCAACCTAGGAGTATCTGCGTTGCTTTCTTGGAGTACATACCATGTATAGATTTCATCCCGGTGATCACCTGGTCACCAATATCGATCCGCTTGGCTTAACCGAACACCATGGCCTGTATGTTGGCCATGGCAATGTGATTCACTTATCTAAACAGGGCATCATCGAAGAAATCGATCTGCAGCAATTTGCTGGTGGCCATAAGATCAGAGTGAAAAAGTCCAGCCTGTTTCCCCATCAAGCTATTGAGCAAGCGCGCAGTCAGCTGGGTCACAGTCCATACGACGTTGCCACCAACAATTGCGAGCACTTCGTCAATGAATGCTTAGCAGGAAGCAGTACCTCTAACCAAGTCAGTAATCTCACTCACATTGCGCTGCAAGACTCTGCCAGAGCAGGCTTACTGGGAAGTTCCGCGTCAAAGTTGGCCATGGGGACTGTCGCAAACGTCGTGTTAGCCTCTACCGCCATCAAAATGACCGGTGAATACCTAGGGCTACCCGACAACGTCAACACACTACTAGGGACACCAGGGGATCTTGTCGCTAAACCTGCTGAATGCCTACTAAAAGGCACCACCGACACTCTAGGTGAAACTTATACTTGCTTACGCCAAGGAGAAATAACTGATGCGGGGATCAAACTCGTCACTGGCAGTATAGAAACCGGCTTAAACACCGTGTTGACGACAGCTGAAGTTGGCATCAATGGTGTAAAATCCGGTGCTGAGCTGATAGCCGATGCATGGCATTGGTTAAGGTCATGATGCTTCACATACAGTATTGAGAAAGTAGTAAGTCACCTATTGCCCAAACCCTATAAACGAAGCGGCACAACTCGCCGCTATCGTTTTCAACTCTCTTGCGATTACGTCGAAGATTCGCGTGATACCGGCATAATATTTATGACCTGTTAAGTGATACAAACTATCTTCTATCGTCCTTGAGCTTATGCCGTTGCTTGAGCAGACGAGTAAACGTGTAATCATTATTTTTTTGTACCACGTTATGCTAAGGTATTACCTAGTAGTACTAAGCATTACCTATGGAGTAACAGATGAGCACAATCAAACCCGTGTCGGTTAAATTAGATGCCGATATTAAAGCTAGAGTCGAGCATTTAGCCGAAACTCGTAAACGTTCATCACACTGGATGATGCGTGAAGCGATCCGTGAGTACGTTGAGAGAGAAGAGAAACGCGAGGCACTGCAGCAAGAGGCGTTACGTGCATGGGAAGAACACCAGACATCAGGCTTGCATGTGACTGGTGACGAAGTGGTGAGTTGGTTAGAGTCCTGGGGAAGTGAAAATGAAAAGGCTGCCCCTACATGCCACAAATAATCTTCACCGCCACTGCATTACGTGATTTAGAGCGCTTACGTGAGTTTCTTCGCAGTAAAAATCCCCCCGCCGCACAACGCGCTGCCAGCGCCATAATCAATACCATTAGAAAACTGGAAAGCTATCCAGACATTGGCCGGCCTATCGATGACAATGACTTTAGCTTTCGAGAACTGCTGATTGACTTTGGTGACACGGGCTATCTGGCAATCTACCAGTATGATGGCGGCGAACGATTGACAGTGTTGTGTATCCGCCACCAAAAAGAAGCCGGCTATTGAGATACATCTGCAAAGAGGTCTTCGTATGGATGAGCGATTATGAATATACTGCTGCCCTCTATAAATACAAAAGCGTGGGATTTGAGCCCCTTGCCCATTGTACTCATCCGAGAGCAACCGTACTAAGTAGGCTAATCACCAACTTGTAGTCTACCCAAAAAGCGACTACAGCCATAATGACGACGTCCATCACCATAGGTTTTACTGTCAACTTTGGCAAAGTAACTTAACCGCCTAAACAACTCACGGATTGTATGGTCCAAGTGAATTCTACCAAGCTCTACACGCTCCAATTGATAAAAAGGCGTCTTTGGAAAGTGAACTAAGCCTTGTGCAGCAACAACATCCAACGCTAGCGCACTCGCCCAAGCATTAACGATTCGGTTATACATATTAGGTCTACCAAGTTCAAATACACCTAAACTTCTATAAGCGTTGCCATTAAAAAACAAGCAAAGATGATAGTGTGGTCGGTTAAGTTGTCCAGTTTCCTGAACCCAGATATAAAGTACTTCACTTTGATGCACATATCCTTCAGTGTTCTTACACTTTGCAATATAGTCTGCAGTCACTTTTGCTTTTAGAGATTCAATAAACCGCGTAACGTAACGATTATCATCGGTGTTATAATAATCCGGAAATCTCAAGTCAACTCTCACAGCGAAAACCTTTGCATACCTATTTAATGCGTGATAGATAAGGTTTAAGTTATTATACAAATACTCCCCATAGACTCCATTTTTAAACTGAAGGATTGGCAAACCTCTAAAATTTCTAGCATTTAGCACGGTTAAATTCCTATTGCTGGATTTAGACATAATACACCAACTTTAAAATTGTAAAAATAACAACCGTAGGTCATCAATATATTATTAACAACCTAGGAATCGCAATAATTAAAAATCAAGCAAAACACTTACAAAACAAATAATATTAAACAGTAAACACTCATTAAATAAAAAACAAAAGCTATCACTCAAACCAAGAATAACTCTGAACTTATATACAGAAATCACTACAACGACAAAGGACTGCTTTGATTGATATTAAACAGGCTCATATCACGCTTAAAGACAACGTCGTCATAAGGCGCTCCTGGGTACAAATCAATAACCACAATGGTGTTATAATCATAAACTGCAATAAGTCTTTGGGATAAAACATTATTCAACGCATCATTTAAATTCTTACTTTTTCTTAAAGCAGGAGGGCCATATTGTAATATCTTATTCTTTTTAATATACCTAAACCCTCGGTTACGATATGAAACCAACCAGAAATATAGTTTTTCTCCTAGCACCACCTCCATGGGTAGTGGACAAAAATTATTTAAAAAGTGAAAAGAGTAAAAACTCACCAAGTCAATTGCTATTCTTAATGACTCAACGGATATCTTAGAGTCAAAAGAGTGTTCAAAATAATGAATATTTGCTGCCGTTCTAGCAATAATTTCTGCTAGTTTTGAAGCATGATCTCTGGCATTATCGTAAATTTGCCCTGGAGCCATTTTGGATTCAATATCGTTAGATATATCAAGCCACAAATCTTTCGCTTCATCTGAAAATGTTACTATTCTACATTCCATTTATTTACCCTCAAGTAATTCTTCGATTCTTTGATTAAACTCATTAATAAATTCTTTCTCATAGGTGATCCCATTGGTTTTCCTACCACCGCTAAGAGGCATTGGGAAGCACACTAAAAATCGAGAAAGATAACCATTGCCTCTTACAACATCCTGTGATTTATCCATAAATCGTTTCAATGCTTGAGGCTGGATCATGATATGTGTAGTCAGCCTAACACCTGAAAGCGTATAGGAATCTGTTGTTTTTCTTGCCACAGTGACATCATCGCCACTCCAAATCGCATTGAGCACAGGCGTGTTTGACATTAAGGCACTATTCATTAGCACACCGCCCTCACTTGACCCAAGACACGCATGTGGTGAGTCATTCTTGAGTCCAAACGTAAGCGCCTCTATCGTACTATCCTCATATAAAATTCTGAAAGCCTTTGGCCTTTGTGGTTGTTTTTCTTCGTGCTCAACCAACTCTTGTAATAGATTATTTACTTCAATTTCTGCCCCTGAATTCCTGAGCAATTTTCTTTTAAGTGACTTGGTTTTAGCATCATGTACCTCCCTCAAAATTTCATACTTAATTAACTGTTCTTTACAAGTTAATTCACGCTTTTTTTGGTGATTTTTAATCCCTTCCATTAATAGATTTTCAACAGTAGATTTGCGTTCGCCTGAATCTGCACAAGTTAATAAATTAAGCGAGATGGGACATATTTTGCCCGTTGGTAGTTCAACATCTATATGCCCCTGCAAAGCAGTAGAAATGGCTGTAAGTGCTGTACTGACAATTAGGGGATATGCAGCTTGAGTAATTAATTGAGTTTCAACTATAGTATCGTCTAAAAGAGTACCGTCTCCTATTCGATGTAAAAATCCATTAGAAACTGGAAATGTAATATTTCTTTTTTTACTCCCCCTCCTAGGAGCTATTTTTCTATCTTGATAACGTTGAGACATATCAGTTTTCCTTTGATAATAAGTAATGGAATTATTGAGTAGAAAATCTTTAATGCATTACTGAACTCTTATTGATTTAAGCCATGCTTCAACCTCACCGAAATACCAGCCTACGGCACGAGCGCCAAGACATACTTTTCGCGGAAAAAGTGGATCAAACCTTGGGGATTTGGGATTGAGTTTATCGTAGATAGTTGAACGCGAAAGCCCTGTAAGCTGAACCAAGGTCTTCAGTCTAATAATGGAATTGCTTGTGAGAGTTGTGTTCATAATCGTCCTCAGAGTTGTGAATAAACGTCTACAACCCTGAGATTAGATGGTTATCAAGCATGAATAAACGGGGTAAAAACGGTCCCCCTTGCTCACCTAAAGTGCTTTATTCATTGTATTCTATACATTTTTTTGATCCCCTAAGAAATTTACTCGGTCTCAAAAATAATTCAGCATATTTGGCATTATCACTGCTAAAACCTTCTGCAACTAAAAAATCTTTTATTTTAGATGTTATCTTTTTATCATTTATTTCCTGAACAGACCAAAAATGCTCGAGGCAGTGAGTTAAGTATGGAAACTGGCAACCATCTGCAATGGTTTTATCTTTACCGCATAGGCCTTCGGGATTAGGGTTGAGAAAAAAAGCCGCCGCTTCTGCCTTTTTTTGAGCATAACCGAGTTGATTCATAATCCGCTCTACCAATCCTTTAACTTTTGGCGGATTAGCTGTTTTCCCCCAATAATAACTGAAGCCTAAAATAGATAATTGGTCCAGGTCTGATTGATTGCGTATCAAATTTTTAACATAGTAAGGGCTTGCTTGGGGAATATCAGACTGTTCTATATCTTGATGTATAAATGAAAGAATATCACTTTCAAAAACACAGACTGAATCAATTGTTATCTTCAAGGGGATAAATTCATTGTCAATGCTATTGTCTCGCGCCAAAAATTTAAAGCTTTTCCTCGTAAAACAAAATTTGATATTATAATTATAGTTATAAAATTCTGACTGAAAATTAATCCCTAAGTCTTTAGCGTTAATAGGTACTTCATGTCTTTCTATATATTTATCACCACTCATCAATTCAAGTTCGAAGTTTTCAGTATACAGGTAGAATTCCGTGATGAACTTCAAATTAACAATTCCGATTTTTATTAATACGGCTAAGTCATCGCTCCCCAACCTTAGATATTCTACTTTCGGAACCAATGATGCAGCAGAGAATGATTCACTACGTTTCAATTTATCCCGTGCAACCTTTCTATATATAAAATCCTCTCTAGTCAGATATGACCCATTACGATTTTTATACGTACTCCTTTCATATACGGCCCAAATATTAATATTAACAGGAGAAAAAATTAAAACAGGTTTATTTTCTTTCAAAAGGTGCTTTACAACCTCATCTCGGCTAGCATTTAAGTTCACCTTCGATAACTCTACAATTTTTTGCATTGATACAATCCTTTTATCTGCTATTTCTGCTACTAATAGCAGAAATAGCAGATAAAAGGAATTTGATTGTTGAATCTTTCCTTCACGAGATAGCTTAACTTGTGAATATTTTCAACCTGTCATCGTGACTATGTATAAAAATATGCTTAAAGTGGGTTTTCGTAATGTACCAAGAGTTAGCATTCATATATTGGAAGTTTAAGCAAACAAGTTCACATTAGTGATGTTCACTTCAATATAAGAGTCTGGAGGCCCCTTTAGTCAGTCTTCAAAGATAACCATTCCAACCCCTGCTCTGCAAAGGCAAATAATCTATCGCTATAACCTTGAGAGATTACACTGCGGATGATCTCAGGGTCAATATTCAGATAATCATGTACCAGTGCATTACGCAGGCCTATCACTTTACGCCAGCCATTTAATTCATCAGCTGGTTGTGTTCCTCGTTGACACAGGACCTCAAATGTTTGGTAGGCATCCTGCGGACTATGTCCTGCAAGTGCCTTAGCCCAGTGTTTTGCAATGCCAATGCAAGCTTCAATAGAGACCTGTAGTGTGCGCTCTGCTGCTCGATACTCGAGATCAGATAAGGAACGCTGACTAAGTAATTGACGTAACTCTCCAAGCTCGGCTTGGTACTGGCTAAGACTTAAACTCAATGACGTGATATAGGCATCATCCAAAATAATAAAGTAGCTTGGGGCAGAATAATCGAGTTCCATTTGCGACATAATCCGGGACTCTTCTTGCATTCTTCGACCTTCATCTCGACTAAAAATAAGTTTGTTAGCATTAATGATACCGAAGGCCAAAGGGATTGGTGCTAGATTGATATCGACAACTGAAAGCTTCCCTTCGGCTAGCCCCAATGCTCTTTGCCAATCCATAGCAAGCAGTTCAGCTCTAATACGAGTATCAAGCACACTATCTGCCTTTACCGGGTCGAATGCGACGGCTAAATCCCAATCGCTATGCTCGCTAGCATTTCCTTTCGCCTGCGAACCATAAAGCCATAATATCGCCACCTCAGGATGACTTGCAGCTAAAGCGTTTAGTTGGTGCATATACTGGCTCTGCTCGATAGTCATTGGCTTTAGGTTAGTCATGAAGTAAGAGTACCAACCCTGAGTCGGACTTAACAGGTTAGATTCGTGTATCACGCCCCCTATCTTTTGACTCAGGGAGATAATCTCTATTCGGCCTTATAGGTCATGCCCCTAATTTTCTTGAAGTAGCTGTTACTGACAAAGAGCCCACTGCTGCAGTGGCAATATGATTGCTCCACCACTCCATTAACTTGGTCCGTCGCTCTAGGTAGGTCGTGCGATTATAGGCGCTGCGGATTTGGTTTTTATCTACGTGGGCTAACGCGGCCTCAATGACATCACCATCAAAGCCTTGTTCATTTAAGGTAGTGCTCGCTAGTGAGCGTAAACCATGCCCCGTTGTTCTTCCCTTTAATCCCATTCGCCCTAATGCTTTGTTGATGGTTTCAGGATCTGTGTGCTTTTTAGGATCTTTAGATGACGGAAAAACGAATTGGCTTTGTTCACTAATCGGCTTAACAGTTTCGAGTATCGCGAGAGTATGCTCTGTAAGCGGGATAATATGCTCACGATTCATTTTCATGCGTGATTCAGGAATCGTCCAAAGTTTGGCATCAAAATCGATTTCTTCCCAACGGGCTCCGGCCGCTTCATTCGGCCTGGTCATTGTGTGCAATTGCCATTCAATCAAACACCGAGTCGTTAACAATAAATTTGCGTTTGCGACGGTCTGCAATAATTCAGCTAGCTCTGCTGGTTTTAATGCCTTCAGATGCTCCACTTTGCTCTTTCTAAAAACTTCTCGAATACCTGACAATGGATTGGCATGAATGTAACCAGAGTTAACTGAAAAGTTCATGATTTCATTCAGTAACTGAGCGGTACGCTTAACCGTTTCAAGATGCCCCTTCTGCTCTAGGGGCTTGAGCGCGGCAATGGCTATGGGAGCCGTGAGTCTGCTAATCGCAATACTCCCCAGTTTAGGGAAGGCATACAGCTCAAGCTTGCGCCAATTGCCTTCGATGGTTTTAGGCTTAATGCTTCCCTGCTTAGAGTCCATCCACATTTGCGCAATATGCTTGAGAGTTTGAGCGTTCTCTGTTGCCGCTTTTAATTTGTTTTCAACTTTAAGTAGTTGAGGGTCGATGCCTTCGGCCAAGTTTTTTCGCGCTTCTAGCGCTTTATCACGCGCCTCAGCTAAGGATACGTCAGGATATGAGCCTAAACCAAAATAGGTGGGTTTGCTGGTGGAGGGACGTATGTATCTAAATTCCCACGTTTTCCCTGCAGTGCGCACATAGAGATAGAGATTGCCACCATCTGACAATCTATAGGGCTTTGCTTCCGCTTTAGCATTGAGCACCGCTTTTGCAGTCAGCTTATTTGTACTCCTTCCCATACCGTTCTACCCTCTCAAATTAAACCCAAAAGTAATGCTTGATTTTGGCATTATTTTTCACTCGAAAATCAAGCATTACTTATCACTGAATAAATTCAGATAAATCAGGATATTGCCAAGTTAAATCTGGGCCATAAATTCGAGAAAATCAAGTAAAAAAACGGCATAAAAAAAGGGTATTTTTGAAGCCAAAAGTAATGCCAAAATTTACCAAATTTCCTTGGCATTACTTTTGGCATTACTAAAAATTTCGGATGCAGTAGGATGTTATTAAACAATATAGGATGGTAAGTTATTGATTTTAATAAAATGCAGGTAAGAAAAAAGACGTCCTAGGACGTCTTTAAACTTGAATGTGGCGGTGAGAGAGGGAGTCGAACCCTCGATACGTTTCCGTATACACACTTTCCAGGCGTGCTCCTTCGGCCACTCGGACATCTCACCAGATTGTTTGGATATATTTTTATGTGTTTATCATTCACATTGATAACAACACGCTTAACTAACTCATTAAGCATTCGCTGTTAACGGAGCGGTACTGTACGCAAAAGCATAAGGACGGTCAAGTAAAAAAGAGAGGATTTCAGGCGGTTGCACAATTGCTAAGCAAACCGCCTGATGTCTGAGGTTAAAATGTGCGCTAAGGCTATTTTACTGTAAATTTATGGACTTCCTTAGACATAAGATCGGCATCGTAGGTCAATGCCTTAGTTAACTCCCTCAATTCATCGGAGATACGTTGAGTATTCAAATATATTTCACTTATCTTCAATGCGTTACGATTCACATCTTCAGAAACAGCTGATTGCTCGTGTGTCGCGGTAGCAATTTGTTCATTCATGCGGTTGATGATATCGACTTGTTCAACAATACGTTTAAGTTCAAGCCCTGCTTGTTCCGCTTCTTGAACGCTAGTATTTGCCTGCGATAGCCCACGTTCCATGGCTTTTACAGCCATACTCGCGCCGGATTTTAATCTATCTGTCATGTTTTTTATGTCAGAAGTCGAGGCTTGGGAACGTTGGGCTAAGCTTCTAACCTCATCGGCAACCACAGCAAAACCTCTGCCCATTTCGCCCGCTCTGGCCGCTTCAATCGCTGCGTTGAGTGCCAGCAAATTCGTTTGCTCAGCGATGCCGCTGATCACATCTAATACGACTACAATACCGTGGATCTCGCGGTCGAGTTCATTGATCGCTTGTGATGCACCATTAATATCATCGGCAAGCGCTTTAATCGCTTTGCTGGTTCTACCCACTTCAAGATTACCAGTTTTGGCCTCTTGATTTGCCGAATGTGAAGCTTCAGAAGCATGTACAGCATTACTCGCGATTTCGGCAACTGTCGCACTCATTTCGGTCATGGCGGATGCCACTTGCTCTGCCTCACTGTGACCAGCCATGACATCTTGTTCCATTGCATGGGTACAAACATCCATTTGTTCAACCGCTTGTTGTAACTTGCTGGCACTGGCGCGAACTTGCAATATGACATTTTCAAAATCACTCATCATGTCATTGAAAGCTAAGGCAAGTTCGCCAAACTCATCTTGGCTGCTGTGACTTAAGCGGACGCTGAGATCGTAGTGTTTCCTTGCTTGGGTAACGGTAGAGTAAAGGTGATGCACGCTGGAGTGTAGATAGCGAATCACAGATAAGCTCAGTAACAGCACAATTATCAGAATTAAGGCTAAGGTCGCTAACACAAAGAACATTTGTTGATTAGCCGATGCAAGACGTTCATGGGTAACCTTCAAAAGATCTGTTGAAACCTGCTGTTCAAAATCCCGTAAACTGTCTATCCGAGCGGTTGATTTTGCAAACCAGTCCTCTGGGTTTTGTTGCTGAATTTTTTGATTATCTTGGTCAAATGCAATTTGTCTCAGAGCTTCAACCTCTTTGACTTCATTAGAGTTTTGTAACCTGTTGATCGCATCAATAAGATTAGATGAGGCTAATGCGTTAAAGCGCTCTAAATAACTGTTTTGCTCTGAAACTAGGGTGATAAACTTTGCATAAACCTTTGGTTTAAATCCTGATTGACCAAAGGTCGAACTTAATACTGCTCGTTCTATCCCTGCTCTTTCCTTCATTTGTAAAAAAGCACTAAATGCCGCAGCTTTAATCGCAATCTCTTGATTCGCGCCAGTTTTGGCGGTCTCATCGACTATTGCGAGTAATTCTCTATTTAGCTCCGTATAGTAGCTAACTTCATCTGCGACACTGATTGATAAACTATCAACCTGCGAACGAATCGAGGTTAATCGACCGAGTTGGGTATTCAATTCACGTAATTTAGGTGCAAAAACTGAGGGTAAACTGTGGTTTTCGATAAAAGATTGGAAATGTTTAAGCTGGGTATCGGTTAATTGCCTTTGCGTAGGGATCTTTGCAGCGAAGGCTTTGCCTGATGAACCAATAAAACCCGCACTCATACCCCGTTCTTTTTGTAATTCATGTACAAAGTTACTGTTAGTCACCGCCAATTCACTCAACTGCACCACAAGTTTAAGCTCTTGACGATATTCATACTTTTCAATGAGAAACAAAGCACCATACAAAAAGCACGCTAAAAGAGGTGGCAATACAACCATGAGTAATTTTTGCTTTAAGCTGAGGTTGCCAATCCATTGCCATTTCATAAAAAAATCCTTAGTCAATTTACGGTTATCTATCTGACCTACTATGTATAGCACAGGATAGTAATGATAACGACAAAGAATCACTAATTTAGTGATTCTTAATCATCATAAAAACATAGACTTAAATATTTGGATCTTTGCCAACTGAATATAAGTATTCAATGACGCAAGTAAACGAAAGGAGATCTAGGGAGAAGATGCGGGCGAACTTTTCAACCCGCATTCACTGGTTAGCTAAAAAGTTGTGGAAATAAACCTTTAATACCAGCCGCAATGACTTCAATACCGATGGAAAGCATTAATAACCCCATCAGACGGGTGATTACGTTAATACCCGTTTTGCCAAGAATCTTGTAAATAATTGATGCCATTCTAAATAGTGCAAAACTCACCAAGCCAAAAATAATCACTGTGATAAACATCGCAATAAAATTTGACAATGAATTATGCTCTGCGGCAAACACGATGACCGAGCTGATAGCACCTGGGCCTGCCATTAACGGCAAGGCTAACGGCACCACAGCCACTGACTCCATGGCCGAAGATTCGCGATCTTCCTCTTGGTTGCGTTTTACTTCGCCCAATTTACCCTGCAACATCGACATCGCAATAATGGCGATCAAGGTGCCGCCAGCAATCCTAAAAGCCGAAAGTGAAATGCTAAACATATTCAAAATATGTTGCCCCGCCACTATGGTCACCAGCAGGATCACCACCACCGCAAAGTTAGCCACTTTCCCCGTATGGTTACGTTCGGCTTCGGTTTGATGACTGGTTAAGCTCACAAACACTGGCAACAAACCAATGGGGTTGATAATGGCAACTAAGCCAAGAAAAAATTTAACGTAAAGTGTTAACTCCAAGTTGCAGTCCTTAATGTGCGTGTCACGCCAATTTCATCAAACTAACCGTAAGGGCAAGTATAGTAGCTTAAGCACAGATGACTGAAAAATGAGATTTTTGAGGTTAAATCACAAGTTTGAGTAATAGCTGCTTTAGATACTCGACTCATTTTAGGTCAAAGAGGTTAAAACAGATCATAGTTACTGTATTTTTATTACATAAAAGCGCTAAATTGATTGTACCGTCACACTTTCACTTAGGCTTTAGGTGTAATTTTTCATCATAAAGAAGATTTAGCGAATCGCACATTCCCTAAATCTTTTTAGGAGTTTTAATCATGACAGTAACCAATGCCCAAGAACTGGATCTCATGGTCGAGCGCGTGGCCAAAGCGCAAGCCGAATATGCCAGTTTTAGCCAAGCCCAAGTCGATGCCATTTTCCGCGCCGCCGCATTGGCCGCCGCCGATGCGCGTATATCACTCGCGAAAATGGCCGCAGCCGAAACCCGAATGGGGGTGATTGAAGACAAAGTCATTAAAAACCACTTTGCCTCCGAGTACATTTACAACAAGTATAAAGATGAAAAGACCTGCGGGATTTTATCCGAGGACCCCACCTTCGGCACTATTACTATTGCCGAGCCCGTGGGCATTATTTGTGGGATAGTTCCTACCACGAATCCAACCTCCACCGCCATCTTTAAGGCGTTGATCAGCCTTAAAACCCGCAATGCGATTATTTTCTCCCCTCACCCTAGGGCAAAAGTCTCGACCACCACAGCGGCCAAACTGGTACTAGATGCCGCCATTGCCGCTGGTGCGCCCAAGGACATTATCGGTTGGATTGATGAGCCCAGTGTTGCGCTCTCAAATCAATTGATGACCCACCCTAAAGTGAACCTTATCCTCGCAACTGGTGGCCCTGGTATGGTGAAAGCCGCCTACTCCTCCGGCAAACCCGCGATTGGCGTGGGTGCGGGTAACACGCCAATTGTGATTGATGAAACCGCCGACATTAAACGCGCGGTCAGCTCGATTTTGATGTCTAAAACCTTCGATAACGGTGTGGTGTGTGCCTCAGAGCAAGCGGTAATTGTGGTCGATAGTATCTATGAGCAAGTCAAAGAGCGCTTTGCCACCCATGGTGGTTATCTCTTAAATGCTGCGCAAACCGCTGCAATGCAACAAGTTATCCTTAAAAATGGCGGTTTAAATGCCGATATCGTCGGCCAAAGCGCCGCGACCATAGCGCAAATGGCGGGCATTGATGTCCCCCACACCACCAAGGTATTAATTGGTGAGGTCACCGATATCACTGAGGCAGAGGCCTTTGCCCACGAAAAACTCTCTCCTTTACTTGGCATGTACCGCGCCGCCGATTTCAATGACGCCGTCGATAAAGCCGAAGCCTTAGTTGCCTTAGGCGGCATTGGACACACATCCGGCTTATATACCGACCAAGACACCCAAACCGAGCGGGTGAAAACCTTTGGTTTTAGAATGAAAACCGCACGTATTTTAATCAACACCCCGGCCTCGCAAGGCGGCATTGGCGATCTGTACAACTTTAAACTCGCTCCCTCACTCACCTTAGGCTGCGGCTCTTGGGGCGGAAACTCGATTTCGGAAAACGTCGGCCCAAGCCATTTAATCAATAAGAAAACCGTTGCTAAGAGGGCTGAAAACATGCTGTGGCACAAGCTTCCGTCATCTATTTACTTCCGCCGCGGCAGTTTACCGATTGCTCTTGAAGAATTGAGCGATAAAAAACGTGCCCTCGTAGTGACCGACCGATTCCTGTTTAACCAAGGTTATTGCGACGAAACCTTAAAAATTTTAAAAGCCCAAGGTCTTGAAACCGAAGTCTTTTACGAGGTAGAAGCCGATCCTACACTGGCCACAGTGCGCCAAGGTGCCAAAGTCGCCAATAGCTTTAAACCCGATGTGATTATCGCCTTAGGCGGTGGCTCGCCCATGGATGCGGCCAAGATTATTTGGGTGATGTACGAGCATCCCGATGTCGACTTTGCCGATTTAGCCCTGCGTTTTATGGATATCCGTAAACGTATCTATAAATTCCCTAAAATGGGCGTCAAAGCGACTATGGTGGCGGTCCCGACCACTTCCGGCACTGGCTCTGAGGTCACACCTTTTGCCGTGGTGACCGATGAACAAACCGGTAAAAAATACCCCATCGCCGACTATCAACTCACCCCAAACATGGCGATTGTTGACCCAAATCTGGTGATGGATATGCCGAAATCCTTAACCGCTTTCGGCGGAATCGATGCGATCACCCACGCGCTCGAAGCCTATGTCAGTGTAATGGCGAATGAATACAGCGATGGTCAAGCTCTGCAAGCTCTTGACCTACTGTGCAAATATCTGCCCGATGCTTATCAGCTCGGCGCCGCATCCCCCATCGCCCGTGAAAAAGTCCACAATGGCGCCACCATAGCAGGTATCGCCTTTGCCAACGCCTTCCTTGGGATCTGCCACTCTATGGCCCACAAGCTGGGCGCCGAGTTTCACCTAGCCCACGGGCTGGCGAACGCGCTGCTGATCAGTAACGTTATCCGCTTTAATGCGACTGACTTACCAACTAAGCAAGCCGCATTCAGCCAATACGACAGGCCAAAAGCCCTATGTCGCTACGCGGCCATTGCCGATCATTTAGCCTTAGGTGGAAACTCAGATGCGGAAAAAGTCGAGAAATTGCTGGAAAAAATCGAGCAACTCAAGAAGACGCTGGGCATTCCAGCATCTATCCAAGAAGCGGGAGTCAACGAAGCCGACTTCCTCGCCAAAGTAGATATGATTGCCGAGGATGCCTTCGATGACCAATGTACTGGCGCTAACCCTCGTTATCCGCTAATTAGCGAGCTAAAACAGCTACTACTCGACAGCTACTATGGTCGCCCCTTCACCGAGCAATAGTGCTTAGTGGATATAGCGTTTAGGGAACAAAAAAACGTTAAATGCAAAAGCCCTCGTTTGAGGGCTTTTTATTGATTAAACTTAAGTAAAATCAATTGATAACGTCTTGAAAAACATTACAACTGTTCAGACTTAGTTTCAAACAAACTCAATTAGCTCAACGCTAATACATAGTCGATGGCACTGGTGATTGCTGCGACTTGGGCTAAGTTGCACTCTGCGGGCGTGGCCGATGGGCTGTCGGGATACACTTCGGTGGTGGTGTTATAAATACAGCCCGTCACACTGCTGCATAAACCTAGCGCTTTCAACGGGTAATTGATCACTCCGTGTTGCACCACAGTTGAGCCTATAATCTCGCCCTTGTCATCGGCGGGCGCGATGTGAGTCACTTTGCTCACCCCATCGATAATCGCCTTTTGGAAGGCATCCTGCGGATTTTCGGTATCGCCTACGGCATAAAAACCATCTGGAATGGTGCCGGGGATAAAGTCTTTGCCATCACGCGCGGCCAAGGCTGGACGAAATTCGTCTTCATCCGAGTCAGTGGTTTCATGTAAATCCACATGCACATCAAAACCTTGTGGAACGCTTGCCACCAGTGCCATCAGTGCTGCCGACTCTTCAGCGGGACTATTGGCGTAAAAGGAGCGGTTTGGATCGATAGCTTTAGGGTTCCAGCGATTAATAGTCTCATAACCCCAAGGGCTTACACACACTGCCACCACTAAGTTTACCCGCTCAGCATAGTGAGCCGCGTTGTTAGCCAAAAAGGCCAAGGCGCCATGCACGCCACTGGTTTCGTAGCCGTGTACGCCCCCTGTGACTAATACCGTTATCTTTTTCGGATCAAAGCTTGCTGATTTGACCGCAAATAAAGGGTAACGCGCTGGATCAATCGATAAAGCGCCATATTGCACCACACTCAGCCCCAATGCGGCCAGTTGTGACTCCATCGCTTTTAGTGGCGCGACAACATTGTCTTGGTAAGAACGCTTAATTTGCGTGCTAGCAAACCATGCGGCCTTTTCGGCATCGCCCCATTTTTCACCAGTGGTACCAATAGGATAAAACGTTAAGCCTGACATACTTTTCTCGATCATTATATTTATAAAAGATTAGTAATTTATCATTAAAGCATCGAATTAAACGAAATAGGATAACAAAAAAACCATCAAACGCTAAAGCAATAAGATTCAACACTTGTATCAACTGAAGTTATGTGGATAAAGTCAGTATTAGTTCTCTATGTTAAAGAGCAACCACGAACAGCCCACACTTCTAAGAGTTCAAATATTCGCCAACAAGGAACGCCAGATAAATACTGTCATTTAGCCTGTGTTAGCCAAATAACTTTAGAAAGAAACTTCCAAATAATCATATGGTAAGCCGCTATTCACTTTAAGAATTAATTGATATCATGATGGCAGTCACTATGTTTTGGCATGGTTAATAGGCGAATTTCTTTGGTCAACTATATAAGGCTTATCTAGTATGTCACTCCCTACTAAAACGATTATTTCCTTTTCGACACGTTGGGGGCCTCAATTTGGCGGGATTAACAGCTTCAATCAAGATTTGCTCAAATCCTTTGCAGCTGCATTCTCTCAAGATATCAATACTATTTGTGTTGTACTTCAAGCCAGCGAAGCAGAATTCCAAGATGCAAATAATAGTCAAGTCACTTTAGTTTCTCTCAATCTGACCAATGAAAAAAACTTCTCTTCTGAATTCGCCGTTAACGCTTGGAATGAGTTACCAGAGCAATTTAAAAATGAATCCAACCAAATTGTTTGGCTCGGCCATGACCGTATTACAGGTGACGTAGCAGTTAATGCAGCACTAAGATATCGAGGACGTTCTGTTCTTATTAACCATATGAGTTATGACCATTACGAGTCATTCTGTGAAAATAGCGCTCTTGCTAACGATAAAAACAAAGCACAACGCAAACTTTTTGAGCAAGCAGATATTGTTATGGCTGTTGGCCCGCTTTTACGTGATGCGCTTGCTGAAATGCTAGACAGAGAAGATATTCCGATGTTGATTCCTGGTTTAGCTAATATCACAGTGAAAAGTATTTTCAAGACATTCCGAGGTTTTATCAGTGGCCGTTTAAGCGATGATGCAAAAAAAATCAAGCAAGGTCATCTGGGTGTTGCAGCATTCGCGCGTGCCATCTGTAAAGCAGATTCAAACTCTGGTCTTCCCGATGTTCTTCGTGGTACCAAAGAGCCAGAATTAACACTGAGAGGTGTGGATTATGAACAAAGTAACTCACAAGATCATACCAATGCTGAACTTGAACTAAAGCAGTTTGCCGAGATACATGCAAGACGTGCGATTCGTATGCATGCGCTACCTTTCACCACAGAACGTTCCGACCTTTTTGATGATTTACGAAGTGCTAGTGTTGCTATGATGCCTTCATGGCACGAGGGATTTGGATTAGTTGGTTGGGAGGCCATAGCGGCTGGAGTACCACTCATTGTTAGTCAAAAAAGTGGGCTGTATCGTTTTTTATCAGAACTTGAAGCGGGTCTTTACACCAGTTTTGTTTTTCCAATTGACATTGCGGGAAGCAATGCAGAGCCCTTTTTCCAAGAAAAAGATCAAGAAGCATTAGCCGATAAAATAATTGAAATCGCGAAATCGCACAGTATTGCACAACAAAAAGCAATTAAACTCCGTGAAGAACTTCTTAAAAATTACACATGGAAAGATTGTGCGCAAGAACTTGCAAAAATATTGAATTGGGAGCATACAGCTAGTGATTGCGTTGAAAAGACTCAGCCAATAGACATCCTTATTCAAACTGAAACACCAAATAATAATATACTGGGCTTACCCATACCAACATGGAAAATCGAAGCAGGTTTATCTAGCAGTAGATTATTGCGAGCAGAAGAAGCCGTAATCCCCTTTGATAAAAATCGCGAACCCTTTTTAGAAGACTTAATTCAATGGGCATTATCGACTGATTATCCGATAGCCATCAAGCTACTTACGGGGGTCGGTGGCACAGGGAAAACTCGTCTTGCACTGGAGTTATGCAACCGCTTACAAACTCAAGGTTGGCAAGTAGGCTTTCTAGCTAATGATGATCGTATCGCAAATATAGTCTCAAGTTTAATTGGCTCAAAACAGCAGATTTGTCTTGTTATCGACTACGCTGAAACACGCCAATCACAATTACTTGAACTAATAAAAGCGTTCAAATCAAAAAATCTATCAGTACCAATTCGTATTTTACTGTTAGCTCGTGATAGCGGTGAGTGGTGGAGTTTATTACCAGGAAAAGATCCGACTTGTGAAACACTTTTAGATAGCTTGGCGACCACGGGGCCATATCGACTTTTACCACTACACGATAGTGTTGAAAGCCGCAAAATAGCTTACCAAACTGCGATGGAAGCATTTGCAGATAAATTGAAACGACCACAACAGCCAAGCATACCTAATTTACATGACGAACATTTCGGTCACCCGCTTTATGTACAAATGGCCGCTCTGCTTGCACTACATGGTGAGGTACCTGGCTCGGCGGAATCAGTAGCGAGATCTCTAATCAACCACGAGCGCCGTTATTGGACTCAAGCTTTATCAACCATTTCGAACCTCTTCATACCACAAGATGATAGCCCTGCCTTATTTATGGCACTTGCGACTTTAGTTAATGGTTTCGCAACAGTGCGAGATTGCGAAGTGCTCTGGACTCAAGACTTAGGTGATAAAAACATTCTCAAGCCGCTGTTTACTCTGTTAGCCCCACTTTATCCAAACCGCCAAGGTATACAAGGATTACAGCCAGACTTGCTCGGTGAAGCCTTAATTGCTCAATGCCTACTTGGAAAAAAAGGGGACAAACTACTCCATGCGATATTAGGTAGTAGCAATCCCAAATGGCGCCGAAGCAGCCTAACAGTACTGGCACGTATACTGCGTAACCGAGGGGAATTAGCCAATATCATAACACCAGTGCTAACTCAGCACTTTGTTAACTGCGCAGACGATCTTGTTGCGGTGATGATTGAAACTCCTAGTCCGCTTGCTCAAGTGGTAGAACAAGCATTTATTAGTCTTAATACCCCACAGAAAAACCAAGTCTGCGGCATTCTTGATAAACATATCCAAGATGAGGTCCTACCATTAATTGACTTGAATGTGCTCATTAGGCAAGCACAAGTAGATAAAGCAAAAAGTAAGTTAAAAAAAATCACTAATGAGACTCAAGATACACTTGCTGGGGCATTGATTAATCTGTCAATCAGTTTTGTTCAGCAAGGCAACATAGATGAAGCGGCTAAAACAGCAAAACTTGCATTAGATATATTTGAAAAGCTCGCCAAGGCAACGCCTGAGCGCTTCGAACCTGCTTTCGCGACCGCCCTCAGCAATTACGCGAACATCTTAAGCGAATTCGATCGTGCAGAAGACGCTGAAATAGCTGCCAAACAAGCCTCGGACATACTAGCAAAGTTTGCCAAAGCCAAGCCGGAACGCTTCGAACCTGATTGGGCAACATCCCTTGGTAATTACGCAAGTCGTTTAAGCGAATTAGGCCGTGCTGAAGACGCTGAAATCGTCGCCAAACAAGCATTGAATATTTATGAAAAACTCGCCAAGGCTAACCCCGAGCGCTTCGAGCCTAATTGGTCAAGATTCCTTAGTAATTACGCGAACCGCTTAGGCGATTTAGGTCGTGCTGAGGACGCAGAAATAGCAGCCAAACAAGCATTGGTTATCCATGAAAAGCTTGCCAAAGCTAACCCCGAGCGCTTCGAATCTAATTGGGCAATGTCCCTAAACATTCATGCGAACCACTTAAGTCATGTAGGCTATACCGAAGCCGCTGAAAAAACTGCAAAACAAGCATTGGCTATCCTTGAAAGGCTTGCCAAAGCCAAACCCGAGCGCTTCGAACCTGATTGGGCAGATTCCCTTAACAATTATGCGTACCTCTTAAGTGAATTAGGCCATGGCGAAGCCGCTGAGAAAACCGCAAAACAAGCATTGGCTATCCGTGAAAAGCTTGCCAAAGCCAAACCTAAACAGTTTGAATTTAATTTGTTATGTTCAAAAATGTTGGTCATGCGATGCAGCATACTAACGGGCAAACAACCTTTTGAAATTGAGCATATAACGACAATCCACACCTCTTCACGTAAAAAACTTGAGCTGAGTTTTAAAGAGCATTTTTTAAGATCGTTTACAACTTATGAAACAGGATTGGTAAGGAACGCTATAACCGAGGCAGAAGCAAATTGGTCTAAGATGGATGCAACTCAAAAACGAGCCTATGAAACAGAAAGGCTATTACTTGCAGGGTTGGCAGATTCGAAACAAATAGTCTGTAACTTAACTTACAATTGGCAACAAGATTTACAACGTTTTCGGGCACAAAGAAATGGTAGATTGCCATGCTGGATGCTTGAAATGGCAGACCTTGCAGGTTTTACACTTTAAAAGCCATTCATTGATACTTTTAATTTAACCAACGACGAGCCAAGCTTATTGAAACCACTTGGCTCTTCTAAGTACACATAGACTTAAATGTAATATTTGAAATACATCAAAGCACGAGTTGCATCGGAATATCGCGGATCCCACCGCGATCGCGAATATCACTTTGCGCAATAAAGCCAAAGCGCTGATAGACAGGCAGCGCATTCACCGCCGAGTTGACAGTAAACGTGCCGGGATTTCCCTTCGCTAGACACTCAGCTTTAGCATGCTCCCACAGCTGACGCGACAGGCCTTGCCCCTTGGCAATATCCGCCACAAATAGATGATAAAGATGACTGTTATCCTTCATCCCCACCACACCGACGAGTTCGCCAGCCTCATTGATTGCAACATGATATTGGTAACCTAAGGCAAAATAATGAGCCACCGACTCAACCGACATGGCTTTGACTAAGGTTTCAGCGCCAACATCTGTGCACGTAGGAGCGATATAAACTTGTGTAAGCTGCGTGATTAATGCGCTTATTGCCTCAATATCTGTTTTACTCGCCGCTCTGATCAGCATCTTCACTCCTTGCATAAGTCCAGTGTTTAACTGGCTACGATTAACAATCCTAGTATAAAAAAGCCAGAACAGAGTTCTGGCTTAGGCAACAAGATAAAGGGACCAAAAAACGAGTATTTAGTCCATCATCCTCGATTACTTTTTCGTCCAGCTGTCCATCCAACGGAACACGTTCGCGTACCATTGTTCTAGGTTTTCTGGCTTTAAGATCCAGTGGTTTTCATCAGGGAAAATTAGCAGCTCTGATGGAATACCCTTACGCTGCATAAAGCTAAATGCAGCTAAACCTTGGCCATAAGGCACACGGAAATCCTTCTCGCCATGGATAACCAGCATTGGCGTCTTCCAGTTTTCCACATAATTTACTGGGTTGAACTTCTCATATAAGGCTTTGTTATCTGAGTAAGTGCCGCCAAACTCATGCTCTGGGAACCATACTTCTTCGGTCACATAGTACATGGAGCGCATATCGAACAGACCCGCGTGGTTAACGAGGCACTTAAAGCCATCGTTCCAGTTGCCTTGGATCCAGTTCATCATGTAGCCGCCGTAAGAGCCACCCAAGGCACAGGCATTTTGTGGATCGAGCCATTTTTGTTGCTGGCTCACCGCAGCCAGACCTTTTTGTAAGTCTTCTAATGGCTTACCGCCCCAATCTTGGCTGATAGAATCGGTAAAGGCTTGGCCATAACCGGTTGAACCGTGGAAATCCACCATCACAACGCCATAACCCGCGCCTGCCCATAACTGAGCATTCCAACGACCACTGAAGGCGTTACCAAATGAACCTTGTGGACCACCGTGGACTAAGTATGCAATAGGATACTTTTTGCCTTCTTGGTAGTTAGCAGGTTTGATCCAGTAACCGTAAACATCTTCGTTATTCCAACCCTTAAAGCTAAATTGTTGGAATTCACCGAATTTGATTTCGGCCAGTTTATCTTTGTTGACTTCAGTCAGACGTTTCAGGCCTTGGCCATCGGTGTTGATGCGGTACAGATCGCCCGGCTCAACTAAGGTTTTGCTGTCGAAGATCAGTTGATCGTCGGCGATCGCAATCAGGCTATTGCTGCCGTCGCTGTAGACAGACTGCACATCACCAAACTGAGTATTCACTTTGAAAATAGACACTTGGCCAATGTCCTGCGCCGTCACATATAAAGTGCGATTGTCCGGTGCAAACATCAGCGA
This sequence comes from Shewanella decolorationis S12, assembly GCF_000485795.1. Taxonomy (GTDB): domain Bacteria; phylum Pseudomonadota; class Gammaproteobacteria; order Enterobacterales; family Shewanellaceae; genus Shewanella; species Shewanella decolorationis. The sequence goes on along the minus strand of NZ_AXZL01000072.1, from coordinate 93,255 downwards.
GCTTGGGCTTCTGTCCCACAGCGGTGCCACTTCCTTCGACTGTCCAGTGCTAGTATCACGCAGCATAATGCGGTAACGGTCAGCTTCGAAGCCGGGTTTAGTCATCGCAAGGTACGCCATGTAGCGACCATCGCTTGAGAATGTTGGCTGGGCGTCCCAAGCAATGTTATCGGCAGTTAAGTTAGTGGCCTTGCCACCGTTCACGCTCACCTGCCACAGATCGTAGTTTGTGGTCCAAGCTTGATCTTTACTTGGCGCTTTGGCGCTGTACACCACATATTTACCGTCAGGTGTGAAGGTCACTTCTTCCATGCCTGAGAATGGCTTAGGTGGCGTTTCTGTATCTAAACCTTGGGTGATGTCCACCACTTTGGTCAGCTTCTCACCGTTAAGGGCACCCACGAATAAGTGATTACGGGCATGATCTTCCCAGGTGTCCCAGTGACGCACCATCAACTGCTTGTATTCACGACCCGTCGATTTACGCTCTTCTTCAGCCTTAAATTTATCTTTTGAACAAGCTAAGTCGTTACACTCTGGGAAGACGCGCATGCTAAGCACGATTTGCTTGCCATCGTTAGAGAGTTTGTAACCATCGATATCCAATGGCAGATCAGAAACCTGCTGCGCTTCGCCGCCCGTTAATGGCAGTTGGAACAGTTGGCTTGAACCGCTGCGGCTGGCGAGGAAATAAATTGATTTGTCATCGTTTGCGAAGTTGACATCGTGCTCAGTACCCGCAGCCGAGGTGATCTGCATCGGTTTAGCATCCGCTTGCGTCAGATCGAGAATATATAAATCCGAGCTCGCCTCTCCCTTGTCATTAACGGTTTTCAGGCCGTAGACCAATTTTGTGCCGTCATGGGACACCGCGGCTGAATGCAATTTGTTGAGTTTAACCAGCTGTTGCACAGTAAAAGGCTTAGGATCGGCCGCGTGGGCAGAGCAGGCCAAACCTGCCGCGCCAAGCGCCAATAGGAGAGGAGCTATTTTCATTGTTATATCCATCTTTTGTTAAACACATTCGGTAGTTGTACCGAATGAACGGTCAAAACGATCATCAATCGTCTTTGTGAAGATAAGTTTGCCACACTAACGAAACAAAAACGCTCAAGCAAGCCAAAAGGCGTACTTGAGCGTATTTTTTTGTGACAAATTGTCAGTCTGCATCGAATGGCGTCATTGAGTGCCACTCGCCGCCCTTTCCCGCTCGAATTCCGCTCAAAAAAGCGACATTTTTGCAAGAAGGACATTCGCTTAGGCCATTTGCTTAGGCTTTGGCGTTAGCGATATTCACTTTCCAAATCGCTGGGCCAGTTTCATGGGCATTCACGCCGTTTGAGTCTACCGCCACAGTCACTGGCATATCTTGTACGTCAAACTCGTAAATTGCTTCCATACCTAAGTCGGCAAACGCCACTACGCGGGATTTCTTAATGGCTTTCGACACTAAGTAAGCCGCGCCGCCCACAGCCATCAGGTACACAGCTTTGTGTTTCTTGATAGACTCAACGGTCGCTGGACCACGTTCAGCCTTACCAATCATGCCCATCAGGCCGGTTTTATCCAGCATCAGATCGGTGAACTTGTCCATACGGGTCGCGGTAGTTGGGCCAGCAGGACCCACAACTTCGTTACCGACTGGGTCAACTGGGCCCACGTAGTAGATAAACTTGCCAGTAAAGTCCACGCCTTCTGGTAAACCTTCACCGCTTTCAATCAGGCTTTGGATACGCTTATGGGCAGCATCACGGCCGGTGAGCATTTTACCGCTTAACAGGATGGTTTCACCGCTCTTCCACTGCTCGATATCCGCTTGAGTGACAGTGTCTAAGTTAACGCGGCGCACATCGCTACCCACTTCGCGGGTGATTTCTGGCCAGTCGCTCAGCGATGGAGGCGCAAGATCAGCAGGACCCGTACCATCTAAATGGAAGTGAACGTGGCGAGTTGCGGCGCAGTTCGGGATCATCACTACAGGCTTTGATGCTGCGTGGGTTGGCGCAGATTTGATTTTCACGTCTAACACTGTGGTTAAACCGCCAAGCCCCTGCGCACCAATACCTAAGTTATTAGCACGTTCGAAAATGTCTAAACGCAGTTTTTCTTCGCTGGTTTGTGCACCGCGCGCCATTAATTCATGAATATCCACGCTTTCCATCAGCGCTTCTTTCGCCAGCACCGCGGCTTTTTCAGCGGTGCCGCCAATACCGATGCCGAGCATACCTGGAGGACACCAGCCCGCGCCCATGGTTGGCAGCGTTTTTTCAACCCAAGCAGCGATATCATCAGATGGGTTTAACATCACCATCTTGGCTTTGTTTTCACTGCCGCCGCCTTTGGCAGCAATAGCCACTTCCACATGGTTGCCTGGCACCATATCGATATGCACCACGGATGGGGTGTTGTCTTTGGTGTTTTTACGGCTACCCGCAGGATCTGCCACAATCGATGCCCGCAATGGGTTATCTGGGTTGGTATAAGCACGACGCACACCTTCATCGACCATTTGCTGCACGGTCATATCGGTTTTGTCCCACTTAACCCCCATACCAATCTTAACGAAGGTGGTCACAATACCCGTGTCTTGACACAGTGGGCGTTTACCTTCGGCAGACATACGCGAGTTAATCAAAATTTGCGCAATCGCATCCTTCGCCGCCGCACTCTGCTCACGCTCATAAGCTTCGCTCATGGCATCAACAAAATCTTTGGGATGATAATAGGAGATGTATTGCAGGGCATCGGCCACACTTTCAATAAAGTCGGCTTGTTTAATCACTACATTTTCAGACGTTTCATGGTGAGATGACATAGTAGGTGCGCTCCAGCAGCCTTTAGGGCCTTACTTGTTTTTTTGTGTAATTCTTTCTGGGCCAATATGATACTCTTTCCCATCTTTTTGGGCTACATCACATTTTTAGATAGGGTTAATAGATGGCAAATAGGGCGGCATTACCGCTGGCAGTACGCCAACTTGACTGGACTTTCAGCACAGCAGCAATCTTCGAACACTTTGCGGCAGAACCTTGGGCCATATTGCTCGACTCGGCCAATGCGCCCCATCAGGACGCTAAATTCGATATGATTTGCGCAGGTCCCATCGCTACCCTGATCACCCAAGGCGAGCTGACTGACATTCGAGTTCATCTGCCTGAATTAGCCAAGCCGACCCATCTCAGCCCGCAGGATGACCCATTTTCGCTGGTCAAACAGCTGCTGCGCCATTGGTATCCACAATCCTTTGCCTGCGATTTGCCCTTCAGTGGTGGCGCCATGGGCAGCTTTAGTTATGATTTAGGCCGCCGAATTGAGCTGCTCCCCAGGACCGCGGCGCAGGATATTCACCTCGGCGAGATGAATATTGGCTTTTACGACTGGGCATTGATTTTCGATTATCAGCAGCAAAGCTGGTTTATGGTGCACTATTTGGGTGAAACCGCGCTAGAAGCTCAGTTGAAAATAATTGATGCAAAAATTGCCCACACCACAAAACAGGCGGAATTTCTTCTCACCAGCCCTTGGTCAGCGCAGCTCACCAAAGCCCAGTACACCACAAAATTTAATCAAGTTCAGGCGTATCTGCATAGTGGTGATTGCTATCAAATTAATTTAACCCAGCGTTTTGAAGCAGAGTATCAAGGCGATGAATGGACGGCCTACTGCAAACTACGAAGTGCCAATCAAGCGCCCTTCTCCGCCTTTATGCGACTGGATGACAATGCGATTTTATCGATTTCGCCCGAGCGTTTTATCCAGCTGCGCGGTAACGACATTCAAACCAAACCGATTAAAGGTACCTTGCCACGTCATCCCGATCCTGAGCAGGATAAACAGGTAGCTCACACACTCGCTAACTCGCCTAAAGATCGCGCCGAAAACGTGATGATTGTGGATTTACTGCGTAATGATATCGGCAAAGTCGCGGCGCCCGGCTCGGTGCAAGTGCCACATTTATTTGCCATAGAAAGTTTTCCTGCGGTGCATCATTTAGTGAGTACTGTCACCGCTAAACTCGCCCCACAATACCACGCCAGTGACTTGCTGCGGGCGGCCTTTCCTGGCGGTTCGATTACCGGAGCGCCGAAAATTCGCGCGATGGAAATTATTGAAGAACTGGAACCCTCACGCCGCAGTCTGTATTGTGGTTCCATGGGGTATATCAGCCAAGATGGACAAATGGACACCAGTATCACCATACGCACGCTAGTGGCTGAGCAAGGTAAACTCTATTGCTGGGCGGGCGGCGGCATAGTCGCCGACTCGAATGTCGATGCCGAGTACCAAGAAAGCTTCGACAAGATAAGCCGAATTTTACCCTTACTCGATAGCCCTCAATAAGCGTCAGCGCACGAATAGGAAGCCTATGGATCAAGCGGAATTTAGACTCAGATTTAATCTGCATCCCTTAGCCTCGCAAGATCCTGCGGCTATTCCTCACCTAGGGTTACGTAAAGCCGCGGTACTCATTCCATTGCAGGAAATCCAAGGCGAGCTGAATCTGATTTTAACCCAAAGACCGATGCACCTTAGGGCGCATCCTGGGCAAATTAGTTTTCCCGGCGGCAAGATTGAACCCAGTGACAGCAGCGCCATTACGGCCGCGCTGCGGGAAGCAGAGGAAGAAATCGGTTTGTGTCGTGAAAATGTTGAGGTAATTGGCACCTTCCCCGCGCACAATACTTTTACAGGCTTTGAAATCACCCCGGTGGTGGGCATGATTAAGCAGGATTTTGCCTTAAGGCTCGATCCCGGTGAAGTCGCCGACTGTTTTCGCGTGCCGTTAAGCTTTTTTATCGAACCGCAAAATCGCCACCGCAAACAGTTTTTACGCCAAGGGCGTTACTACAGCGTGCATTTTATTCCCTATCAGCAGCGCTTTATTTGGGGCGCGACGGCAGCGATCATCGATCACCTCTGCCGCCATTTGAGTTTCCCCGAGGATATGTTGTAGACAACACTCAAGCCTAACAATGGTTTATATAACAAAGTGTACATACAACCCCGCCACCAGCGAGGTTAATAGCAGTAAGGGAATATTGAACCAATAGCCGAGTTTGCTGTGGTGGGCGACATAGTAATTAAACGCCAGACTGACTAAGCTAATGGCGCCGCAAATCCAAATAAGATACTGCAACGTTTGAGTCTCGTGTGGGTCCCAGTACATTCTTACCGAAGTACCTTGGTTAAAAAAAGCACCTACCTCACGTTCTGGCCTTGCCTCGCCAAAAACCAGTAGTGCATAAACCGCCACAGCCCAACCTAAGATGGATAATGTCGCGAGGATGAGCTGAAATATTTTGACTTTCCTCATATCGCCTCCGAACGTTTAACACACCATATAGCTCAATATTAGTAATATTAACCTCAGGATACCTTTTTCAGCTTGAGAAAAGCCACCAGCAAGGTAATATAAACCTCCAAAAATTTTCATATAAAACGTTTCGTTGGAGAACTAAGCAACAATGAGCATTGCATCGGTCGCTTCTGTATTTAAAGGTGAGCACGCAGTTGGTTCAACAGTCACAGTCCGTGGCTGGGTCAGAACCCGTCGTGACTCTAAAGCTGGCATCTCTTTTTTAGCTGTTTATGACGGCTCCTGCTTTAATCCTATCCAAGGTGTTGTGCCAAATAGCTTAGAAAATTACGACAACGAAGTGTTAAAGCTGACAGCTGGCTGCTCGGTGATCGTAACCGGTGAGATTGTGGAATCTCCTGGCGCTGGCCAAGCCTATGAGCTGCAAGTTACTCAGGTTGAAGTAACTGGCTGGGTTGAAGATCCAGACACTTACCCAATGGCGGCTAAACGTCACTCTATCGAGCATTTACGCGAACTAGCGCACTTACGTCCACGTACCAACATTATTGGTGCCGTTGCCCGCGTACGTAACTGTTTATCTCAAGCGATTCACCGTTTCTATCACGAAAACGGTTTCGTATGGGTGTCTACACCGCTGATCACCGCGTCGGACTGTGAAGGCGCGGGTGAAATGTTCCGTGTATCCACACTGGATATGGAAAACCTGCCACGCACTAGCGACGGCAAAGTTGACTACGACAAAGATTTCTTCGGTAAAGAGGCGTTCTTAACCGTATCTGGCCAGCTGAACGGCGAGACTTACGCCTGCGCCCTGTCAAAAATCTATACCTTCGGCCCGACTTTCCGTGCTGAAAACTCAAACACTAGCCGCCACTTAGCGGAATTCTGGATGGTTGAGCCTGAAGTGGCCTTCGCCACCTTAAGCGATATCGCTAGTCTTGCCGAAGGCATGCTGAAGTACGCCTTCAATGCGGTATTAACTGAGCGTATGGACGATTTGCAATTCTTCGCCCAGCACGTGGATAAAACCGTGATTGAGCGTCTGCAATCTTTCGTATCGAGTGATTTCGCCCAAGTAGATTACACCGATGCAGTTGAGATCCTGCAAAAATGTGGACGTGAGTTCGAATTCCCGGTCTCTTGGGGTATCGACTTATCCTCTGAGCACGAGCGTTATCTGGCCGAAGAACACTTCAAAGCCCCTGTGGTTGTGAAGAACTATCCAAAAGATATCAAAGCCTTCTACATGCGCCTTAACGAAGACGGTAAAACCGTTGCCGCGATGGACGTGTTAGCCCCTGGCATCGGTGAAATCATCGGTGGCTCGCAACGTGAAGAGCGTTTAGACGTGCTGGATATGCGTTTAGAAGAAATGGATCTGAACAAAGAAGATTACTGGTGGTACCGCGATCTGCGTCGTTACGGCACAGTGCCACACGCAGGTTTCGGTCTGGGCTTCGAGCGTTTAGTGTCTTACGTAACGGGCGTATCTAACATCCGCGACGTGATCCCATTCCCACGCGCACCACGCACTGCTAACTTCTAATGTGTCCGTGATAAGACACATTCTTTAAAACGCGCCTCGGCGCGTTTTTTATTGGCCTGTAAAAATGCGTTAAAATTCATCACTCGGTCAAACTCCTTCGCCTGAGTCCTTGCACTTTAGGGGGCAAGAAATCTAAGATGGCTGCGGCTAACTTATGTGCTTTGCGCAGATAACAGCCCTGGGCAGAGAGTCGCCTATTGTCGTTAGTAAGCGAGTTGCAAAGGCAACTCAACAGCATTTTGCTCAATCGAGGAATCATAATGTCAAAAATCAATTTACTTTTGCTGTGCGGCGGTGGAAGTGCGGAACACGATATTTCCCTACTGTCGGCTAATTATTTTGAAACCTCATTAGCAAAATCCGAGCAATTTAATGTATTGCGCGTGGTACTGGATAAATTCGGTCAATACCAAACCGCCGCTGGCGATGACTGTGAGCTGAACAATAACCGCGAAATCCGCTTCCGTGATGAGACCAAGGCGCCTTGGCCTGTGGATTATGTGATCCCTTGCATTCACGGCTATCCGGGCGAGACAGGTGATATCCAGTCGTACTTTAATCTTATCCAACTGCCCTACTTTGGTTGTGAATCCGAAGCCAGCAGCAACTGCTTTAACAAGATCACCGCTAAAATGTGGTTCAGTGCCTTAGGCATTCCTAACACGCCTTATATCTTCTTAAATCAATACGATGATGAAGCGATTGCCCAAACCCAAGCGGCGCTAGAAAACTGGGGATCGATTTTCGTCAAGGCCGCATCCCAAGGATCTTCTGTCGGTTGTTATAAGGTTGATGACAGCAGCAAAGTCGCAGGCGTGTTAAAAGATGCCTTTGGCTATGCGCCCTATGTGATTGTTGAGAAGACCATTAAGGCCCGTGAGCTGGAAGTCGCGGTCTATGAGTATCAAGGCGAAGTGGTTGCGACGCTGCCGGGCGAAATCATCTGTGATAGCAATACCTTCTACACCTTCGATGAGAAATACGCCAAAAGCAGCAAGGCGCAAACCGATGTAGTCGCGCAAAATGTGCCAACTGACATCAGCGAGCAGATCCGCGCCTATGCGATTAAAGCCTTTAAGGGCATGAAGCTGCGCCATCTGTCACGCATCGACTTTTTCTTAACCCAAGATAATGAAATCCTGCTCAACGAAATCAATACCTTCCCAGGTTCGACGCCGATTTCGATGTTCCCTAAAATGTTACAAAACCATGGGCATGATTTTACCGAATACTTAAGTTTGGTGATTAACGGCCAGTTAGCTGCAAAGTAATCTCTTCACCCGCGTTGAGGTTAAATAACACTAAGCGCGCCAATGGCGCGCTTAGTGTGATAAAGGAGGTGGTTGAATCGATTATGAACGTGGCGATATGGCCGCTTGTTTAGCCAACAATTCAAAAAACGCCGCCTTGGGCATAGGTTTATAAAATAAATAGCCTTGGATTTCCTGAATATGGTTTTCCATCATCACCTTAAGTTGTTCTTGGGTTTCAATACCTTCGGCTGTCACGCTAAGATCTAACGCATGACTTAACCGTACCATCGCTTCGATCAAAGCAATATGCCGCTCGCCCTCTCCCAATCGGTCAACAAAGCTCTTATCGATTTTAATTTGATCGATGGGGAAATTGGCCAAATACGATAGCGATGAATAGCCAGTACCAAAATCATCCAGAGAAATTTTAATGCCCCTTGCACGTAACTCATTAAGCACTTGAATTAGGTGCGCATGTTTTTTCATTAGCAGGGATTCTGTGATCTCTAAGGTAAGCAACTCGTAGGGAAAATCCTCTACTCCTAATTCGTCAATAATATCGGCAAAGGAGTCGCAAAACTCATCCTGTAACTCATGGGACCAAAATTCAAAGGTTGACACATTTATCGCTAAACTGATCGCCAAGCCACGTGCTTGCATATCGATAATGGTTTTCATCACCGCTTGTCGTACGCTTCGACCAATATTAACGATTAAGCCACTGTTTTCGGCAATCGGAATAAACTCATCAGGGGGAATAAACTTTCCTTCATGCTGCCAGCGCAATAACACTTCTGCTCGAACAATTAAGCCTGTCGTGGCATCGACTATCGGTTGAAAATAGAGCTCAAAGGCATTTTGTTCTAACGCTTGTTTTAACAGTGTGTGTAAATTCGCAATTCGCTCAGCATCTTGCTGCATTTGCTCGGTAAAAAAATGATACCGATTACGACCATTTGCCTTTGAGATATACATAGCTTGGTCGGCGCAGTTTAACAGTTGCTCTAAATCCAAGGCATCTTCAGGGAAACGCGCAATCCCAATACTTACCGAACTATACACACCTTTGTCGTGGGATAATTCGTAACGCCGATAAACTTGTTTATTGATCTTATCCGCCAACTGCGACAGTTCTCGCTGGGTAACAATCCCGGGGAGTAAGATGGCAAACTCATCGCCACCTAAACGCGCAAACACTGTCTGCTCATTTAAACAACTTTTAACCAATTCAACCATTTGTACCAATAAAACGTCGCCCTTATCATGGCCGTAGGTATCGTTAACTTGTTTAAAATTATCCAAGTCCATCAACATAAAGCTAAATCCCGGCGTTAAACTGTCCGTAGAAATAAGCTCTTGGATTTGTCTAAATAAAGCATTGCGATTTGCAAGGCCAGTTAATGAATCATTATTGGCTTGATATTTAATAAGTTGAGCGGCCTTTTTACGTTCGCTGACATCGGAAAAAAGCCAAGCAAAGCCGTTTTCGCTACTATGGGATTCACGAAAAACCGTGACGGTTAAATCGAGATAAAAAGTCTCGCCATTATTACGTTGCCCAATCAGTTCTCCCTGCCACATTTTCCCCTCAGCAAGATGCTTAAACAGTGAAGCGATTTCGTGAGGTTCGGAGGGAGAAAAAAATTGCTCAGGATTAAACTCAATACTTTCAGATGGTTGAGAATAAACCATCTGAGTAAAAGCATCGTTTGCATAAAGGACAGAATGGCTAGCATTGGTGATAACGAGAGCAAGGGGCAGCCGATCAAATATTTTCACAGCAAGTCGCTGAAACTCTAACGAACGACTGCGTTCTATGGCTAAACTCGCCAGTCTTGCCGCTTCCGCGATTAAGATTAAATCCGCGGATGTAGGAGATTTAGCCTCTTTGTAATACATGGCAAAGGTACCGAGCACCTTGCCTTGAGTATCTTTGATAGGCTCAGACCAACAAGCCCTTAATCCGTGTACGAGTGCAAAGGATTTATACAAGGCCCAATAGGGGTGATGTTCAATGTCCTCAACAATCACCCGCTCGCCCGTATAAGCCGCAGTACCACAAGAACCAACCTCAGGACCAATTTCTACCCCGTGGATAACTTGGTTATAACTGTCGGGTAAATGTGGCGCGGCGCCAGTGAGTAACTTTTTACCGTCTTCACTGAGCAATAATACGGAAGCATGTGTACCTAAACGCTGATCTTCAATTTTTAACACTAAAGCATGGAGAATTTCTGCTAAAGGAGCGCCATTTAGCAACATGGAAAGAATACCGTTATAGCATTCTAGACTGACGCTTTGTTGAAAATGGGCAGTTATTTTATCAATACAGCCCGTAACCTGCATTCCTTCGTCCATAAAACCCTTAGTCATTTAGCGTTTAAGTTAACGACCTTACTAAGGTGAAAAACCTTTGTAAATTAAGGGTGAATTTTAGGTACTAAAACACACTAAAGCAACCTTTCAATCAGCGATAAAAGCTTGCTTTAGTGTTACAAGAAGTGAAGCTTACTCTTGAATACGCTCGAGTTTTGCCAGATAAAAACCATCAAATCCTGTATCGGCAGGGCTAATTGTCTCATCTTCAAGCAAACGGAAGTTTGGATTTTCCGCTAAAAAAGCATCCACTTGACCGCGATTTTCACAGGGGAAAATTGAGCACGTCGCGTACACCACAATCCCTCCGACCTTCACCATGCGGCTATAGCTGCTTAAGATATGCTTTTGCAGCTCCATCAATACCGGTAAACGCTCGGCGGTATCACGCCATTTTGCATCGGGATTACGCTTTAATACCCCAAGGCCTGAACATGGCACATCGAGCAGAACGCGATCGGCACTGAGTTTTAAACGCTTAATGGTTTTAGAGCCGACAATTAATCGGGTTTCGATATTATGGGCACCATTACGGCGGGCACGTTCTTTAAGGTTATCGAGTTTCCATTGCTCCACATCCATCGCCAATAAACGCCCTTTTCCTTGCATCTGCGCGGCGATATGCAAGGTTTTACCGCCAGCACCCGCGCAGGCATCGATCACTCGCATACCGGGTTTGGCATCTAGCGCAGCGGCCACTCGTTGTGAGCCAGCATCTTGCTGCTCGAACAAACCGTCTTTAAAGCAGTTAGTGCGAAACAGCGCCGAATCTGAGGTCACTTCAAGAGCGGAATCAACCCCCTCGACCGTTTGGGTGGTGACAAACTCGGCCGCCAGTTTTTGTGCTAACTCATCACGAGTCACTTTAAGGCCATTGACCCGCAGGAAACGTTTTGGCGGAGTGCTTAATGCGGCGCGCTCCTTCTCCCAGGATGCACCAAGCTGGGCTTGACCCATAGCATCTAACCACTCAGGGCAACCATCCCAAAGCACTGGGTTACTCTTAGCCTGTTCGATACGCTCGGCTAAACGCTCGGCATCGACCGGCAAGGAATACTGCATTTTTGGTAGTTCTAACTTGTGGAATAAGTGCCAGACATTAAGCAACTTGGAGCCTAAACGCTCCATTTCTTCGGGCTTTATTTCCGCTAAGAAACAATACAGATTTAACCGGCGCAAAATATCGCCCGTTACAGTCGCGATCCGTGCCTGTTCGGCAGGTACTAACTTTAGCCCCGAAAAATGCTGAGAATAAGCCCGGTCTAAGGGTTTTCCTTCGCTTAGCACCATAGCTAAGATATTGATCACTAATTCATTCGAGCTGGCAGAAAGCGGAGAATTCAACATTTACAGGTCACCGTGAGTAATAAAACCGGAGGATCATAGGAGGTCAGACACTATTACGCAAGTAAACAGATACCTAGTTGCCGTTTCGGAACAAAAAAGTCCAATAAAAAAGCGATCCTTGGGGATCGCTTTTCTCGAATCGGCCGATGCAGTTACATTTTAGAACCTTTCGCACCGTAAAACAGGATAAAACCGTAGCACACCACTGGCAGAATAAAGGCCAATTGAATACCTAAGTTATCGGCTAATACGCCCTGTAATAATGGCACAATCGCACCACCTACAATGGCTAAACAGAGAATACCGCTACCCTGCGAAGTGTGGGGGCCTAAGTCACGCAGTGCTAAACTGAAAATGGTCGGGAACATAATTGAGTTAAATAATCCCACACCCAAAATCGCCCACATAGCAACACTGCCACTGGTAGTCATAGCAACCAGCACTAGCAAAGCCGCCATAAAGGCGTTGAAGGCAAGCACTGTGCCTGCGGGGATTTTTTGCATTACCGCCGAACCAATAAAGCGGCCGACCATAGCGCCACCCCAATAATAGGCGATGTAATGGGCCGCTTGCTCCTCTGGCATGCCAGCTATGTGTGATTCACCAAGGAAGTTGACTAAGAAGCTGCCAATCGAGACTTCTGCGCCCACATAGACAAAAATCCCCACCGCTCCCAGCACTAAATGCGTGCTTTGCAGTGCGCTGGTCTTGCCTAAATAAGTTTGTGCTTCGCCCGCAGCGGCTTCGCTGTGTTCACGGATCACTGGCAAATCTAACTTCGCGAAAATAATCGCCAGTACCGCAAGTGCCGCAGCCAACAATAAGTAAGGCAACTTAACCACTTCTGCCTCGGCATTGGCTTGCGCTAGTTCAGAAGATGCCGTCGCTGCCACGGACAAAATCAAAATCGAGCCAAAAAATGGTGCAACCGTGGTCCCTAAAGAGTTGAATGCTTGAGTCAGGTTTAAACGGCTCGATGCGGTCTCGCTGCTGCCAAGCGCATTAACATAGGGGTTAGCCGCCACCTGTAAAATGGTGATCCCTGATGCTAATACAAACAGCGCGCCGAGGAATAAACCGTAGATTGCAAGGGATGCGGCAGGATAAAATAGCCCACAACCAAGACTCGCAATCACTAATCCGGTAACTATACCTTTTTGATAGCCTAACTTTTTAACCAACTGGCCTGCGGGAATCGACACCAAAAAATAGGCGCCAAAGAAACAAAACTGGATCAACATCGCTTGGGTGTAATTGAGTGAAAACACCGCCTTAAGATGGGGGATCAGGATATCGTTCAAACAAGTGATAAAGCCCCACATAAAAAACAGTGAGGTCAATGAGACTAACGCAAAACGATAATTACCGTTTCCCGCCTCGCTCACGCTGCTCGTGTGGCTGCTGGTGTTAATAGATGACGCCATAGTTGTGCTCTCTAATCATGTTTTTATTATCTAAAGGGAATGTCCCTTAGGCGTTTTCGTACAACGACAGGCTGCTACAATCAACTTGTGCTGCCCGTCCGAAGTGGTGTTATGCCCAGTCGAAACTAGTTCAACAACGCATAAAAGCAGGCGTAGGCCGAAAATGTCAATGTATTAGCGCTTCTTTGCGCAGTTTTCAGACCGTGACCTGTGATTTCTTGCTGGATGCTAAGTGCATTCAAGGGTAACTCAAGATCGATATCTTGCAGGTTGAAGCATACCAGTAACTTTTGTTCTCCGAGGGTACGCACAAACACCAATAACGGCTCTGGCACATCGAGAAACTCGATCTCCCCTTCGATTAAAATAGGATAGCCTTTGCGCCACGCGAGAAACTGACGATAGCTATGCAATACCGATTGACTATCCGCTTCCTGCACATCGACAGCGAGCGCCTGATGAGCCGGTGCCACGGGCAACCAAGGTGAGACTTGGCTAAAGCCATTAAAATCAGCATATTGTTCCCATGGAATTGGAGTTCGGCACCCATCTCGCCCCTTAAACATCGGCCAGAAGGTTTTACCGAAAGGGTCCTGCAATTCATGGAATTCGATTGGCGCTTCGGTTAAGCCTAGTTCTTCCCCTTGGTAACTACACACGCTGCCGCGAAGTGAACAAAGCATCGCATTAAGCATTTTGACCATATCACGGGTTTGTTTGCCCTGCCCCCAACGGCTAGCAACCCGCTGCACATCATGATTTCCAATCGCCCAGCAAGGCCAGCCGTCACCGATACTCGCTTCCAAGGCTTCTACCGTTTGGCGGATATAAGCAGCGCTATAGTCATCGGTCAGCAGCTCAAAACTGTAGGCCATGTGTAAGCGGTCTTCGCCCTTGGTGTAGGCAGCCATCACGGCGAGTGAATCCTCAGCAGAAACTTCACCTAAGGTCACAGCCCCCGGATAGCGATTGATTAACTGGCGTAATTCTTCAATAAATAGAATTGTTTGTGGGCGATCGTTATTGTAGTAATGGTACTGATAGGCATAGGGATTATCTTCACTAAAGCCGCGCCCTTGGCGTTTATCCTTAGGTTTGGCCGGATTATCCCTAAGCTGTTCATCGTGATAACAGAAGGTAATCGCATCTAAGCGGAAACCATCGACCCCCTTCTTCAACCAAAACTCCACATTATCTAACACGGCTTGGCGTACTTCAGGATTGTGGAAGTTGATATCGGGTTGGCTGCGTAAAAAGTTGTGCAGATAATATTGTTGTCTGCGCGGTTCCCACTCCCAAGCGCAACCACCAAAGATCGCTAACCAATTATTTGGGGCGGTGCCATCTTCCTTAGGATCAGCCCATACATACCAATCGGCCTTAGGATTGGTACGGCTCTCACGACTCTCGATAAACCACGCATGTTGATCGGATGTATGACTTAATACTTGATCGATAATGACTTTAATACCGCGTTGATGGGCTTTTTCAATCAGCTCATCGAAATCCTGCATCGAACCGAATAAGGGATCGACCTCGCGATAATCACTGATATCGTAACCAAAGTCGGCAATGGGGGATTTAAAAAAGGGTGAAATCCAAATGGCATCCACATTCAGGCTGGCAATATAATCCAACTTAGTAATGATCCCGCGAAGATCGCCTACGCCGTCGCCATTGGTATCTAAAAGGCTGCGTGGATAGACTTGATAAATCACGGCTCCACGCCACCAGGTTAACTCACTCATAATGCCCCTTTATCCTTATTCTTCAGCGAGCTACCCCAAAAATTCTCACACCAGCAGTTACAATCATGTTACTGCGGAGTAAAGGCGCTACGGCTTGTATTAGTGGCAACGAGCATACGTGAACAAGGAAATAAGGTTCAATACGCCTGCATACGTATGCAAAGCAGGCTATCATTAGATTTGTCTGATTGAGTTAAAATTAACCCTTTACTAACATAAGGTTGCATTAAATCAACCAGAGATTAAATCGGACTTTTTTTGGTCAAAAACGGGGTTTTAGCGGTCGCAGGAGCTATTGAATACGTATGCACAATATTGTGAGGCCAAGATTCTCGGGAGTAGTATCTTCACCGTTGCATAACAATTTGGTCATAAACGCAGCACTTATGCAGTCAATTAAGCGCCGAAATACCAAAAAAGGCCGCATAAACAATGCGGTAATAACGATAAAACGCTCTACATAAGCGGTAAAAAGCGACTTCAAGGGGAAGATAGAAATGATGCGATTTAAACCCAGCTTGCTGACCTTAGCACTCGTTGCTGCAGGCGCCAGTATGCACACCTACGCAGCAGATGATACTACTGCACAATCGACAGCAACCAAAGACGAAAATATAGAAGTCATTCAAGTGACAGGTATTCGCCGTAGCTTGCAAGAATCCCAATCTTTAAAAATGTCATCTTCTTCTATCGTTGAAGCGATTTCTGCTGAAGATATTGGTAAGTTACCTGATGTGAGTATCGCCGAATCGCTTGCCCGACTACCAGGCGTCTCAGCCCAACGTTTAGATGGTCGTGCAAACGTGATTTCGATTCGCGGAATGGGACCCGATTTTACCACAGCAACACTCAATGGTCGTGAACAAGCCTCAGTTAACGATAACCGCAGTGTTGAGTTTGACCAATATCCATCCGAATTACTTAACCGTGTCGTCGTGTACAAAACACCAGATGCATCGGTAATGGCACAAGCTATTGGCGGTACCGTTGATATGCAAACCATTAGCCCTCTTTCACATGGTGAACAAACGATTGCGGTTGCAGTGCGCGGTGAAATGAACGACCTGGGCGCACTCAACAGTGGCTCCGACGACAAAGGTTACCGCGGTAGTATTTCTTATATTGACCAATTTGCCGATGATACCTTAGGTGTCGCCATTGGTTATGCTCGCATGATGTCTCCCAACCAAGAAGAACGTTGGCAAGCATGGGGTTATCCAGATAATGCTAATGGTGACAGTGTATTAGGTGGCGCAAAACCCTTTGTTCGCTCGAGTGAATTAGAGCGTGATGGCCTACTGGCTGTGGTTGAGTATGCACCAAACGACCGTTTCCATTCTACATTGGATGTCTATTACTCAAAATTTGTAGATGACCAACGTTTGCGTGGTATTGAAATCCCTGCGGCATGGGGAACCAATGGCGGTGTCGTCGCCACCACCACAGTAGATGGTTTAGTGACAGAAGGCGTTATCAAAGGAGCTGAAGTTGTTGTCCGCAATGACGTGAACAAACGTGACGCAGATTCCTTATCTATCGGCTGGAACAACAAATTCAGCATTAATGATAGCTGGAACCTTGAAGCTGACGTGTCACTCTCTAAGGCAAATCGTACCGACATCGGTATGGAGAGCTACTCAGGCACAGGTCGCGGTACAGGTGTTGGCGCTGTTGATGACTTAAGCTTTGCCTACAATGGTAAAGGCGGATATGTTTTCGACCATAACCTTGATTATGCAGATAAAAATGTAATAAAACTCGGTGATCCTCTCGGTTGGGGTAGTCCACTTGGCGCCAACACTCAGGACGGTTTTATTAATAAACCTGAAATTGAAGATGAACTAAAATCTTTCCGTCTCAGTGCCGAATATGTGCTCGACAGTGGCGCAATTCGTAGTGTTGAATTTGGTGTTAACCGGACTGATCGTGACAAAACCAAAGTTGACAAGGGCTACTATTTAACCCTTAAAGGCTATGATGGTTCTGCCGATTACACTATGACAGTACCAGATCAGTACTTACTTGATCCTACTTCCCTCGCCTTCTTTGGCATGGGCGATGTACTCAGCTATGACTCTTTAGCTTTCTATAACGACGGCAACTATATAGAAACCGACGTCGCCGATGTGGATTTAAGCCGCGCGACCAACTCTTGGGCAGTACAGGAAGAAGTCACAACAGGCTATGTGTTAGCAAATTTAGAGTCTGAAGTATTCGGTATTCCATTCACTGGTAATGCTGGCTTACAGGCGGTTTATACCGATCAATCATCAGATGGTACTGTTGCCACAGTAGAAGCTGGCAAAGTGATTTTAACTCCGCGTACCGCGGGAGACTCCTACGTAGAATGGCTGCCAAGCTTAAACTTAAGCTTTGAAGTAGCTGAAAGCCAAGTGGTGCGTTTTGCAGCTGCGCGAACATTAACCCGTTCACGCATGGACAAGATGAATGCCAACCTGAACTACAGCTATAACCAAAATCCAAATGATGGCGTTAACTGGACAGGAAACGCAGGTAATCCAGAACTTCGTCCTTGGTTAGCACGTCAGTATGATTTAAGTTACGAGAACTACTTTAGTGATCAAGGCTATTTCTCTGTTGCAGTGTTTTATAAAGACCTAGAGAACTATGTTTACGATCAAAAAGTCGATTTCGACTTCAGCACCCTATTCCCAGGTGTACCAGGTAATCCAATCGGCGTAATCACACAACCTCAAAATGGTGAAGGTGGTTACGTTCAAGGGGTTGAGGCCGCCGTCTCCTTAGACTTTGGTATGTTTGCCGATGTACTCAGTGGCTTTGGTACAGTGCTAAGTGGTTCATACACTGACAGTGAAGTAAAAGAAACACCAACAAGCGAACCAACAACGTTGCCAGGCTTGTCTGAAAAAACCTTAAACGCAACCGTTTATTATGAAAATTCAGGCTTTGAAGCACGTATCAGCTCACGTTATCGCAGTGACTTCCTTGGTGAAGTGACTAAGATCAGTTTGCAACGTGAAAACGTGAACATTAAAGCCGAAACAGTAGTTGATGCCCAAGTGAGTTATGACTTTAGCGAAAGTGGAATTGAATCACTGTATGGATTATCAATTCTTTTCCAAGTCAACAACTTAACCAATGAACCTTTCACATCATACACAGGTTCGGATCAACGTTTAGTTCGCGATTATCAAAACTATGGCCGTAACTTTATGTTAGGCGCTAACTATAAGTTCTAATAGTTTAGGTACCAAGCCTCTGCAATCTATTGCAGAGGCTTTTCTCTTTATTGTTCCACTATCAGTAATTTCCCATTTAGTCATCAGCCTTAAACCTCAACTAAAGGGCTTAGATCATGAGTCAAATCAAAGATATTGTCATTGTAGGTGGCGGCACTTCGGGCTGGATGACGGCCGCATTATTAGCGAAATTATTTAAACACACCCTTAACATTACTCTCGTAGAGTCAGAAGATATAGGCACCATTGGTGTTGGAGAAGCCACTATTCCACCACTGCAGTTATTCAACAGTGTTCTTGGGATCCCCGAAAACGAATTTATTCAAGCAACCCATGCCACCTTTAAACTCGGTATTCAATTTGAACACTGGGGTAAGCAGGGTGATAGCTATATGCACGCTTTTGGTAATATAGGAAAAGATATTGGCTATACGCAGTTTCACCAATACTGGCTCAGTACTCAACCCGAGATGATGGCATCATTTTGGGATTATTCACTTAATTACCAAGCCGCCTTAAACAATAAATTTCAATCTCTTGAACAAATTCCCCATTCGCCTCTCTCTGGTCTCACCCACGCTTACCATTTTGATGCCGCACGCTACGCTTTGCTTTTACGACAATACAGTGAAAAGTCAGGAGTAAAACGCATTGAGGGTAAAATTGAATCGGTAAATTGTGCCGCTAATGGACATATTACAAACCTAACGCTGGTTTCTGGAAACTCAGTTCAAGGCGACTTTTTTATTGACTGTTCAGGCTTTGCTGCCCTATTGATAGGAAAAACACTTAATGTGGGCTATGAGAGTTACCAAGATTGGTTACTGTGCGACAGTGCATACGCTGTCCCAAGCGAAAAGGCCTGCGAGATAAAACCTTATACTCGTGCTATCGCCCATGAGGCGGGTTGGCAATGGCGGATCCCGCTGCAACATAGAACAGGAAATGGCATTGTTTACAGTAGCCGCTATATGAAAGACGAAGAGGCGAAAGCAAAACTACTATCGACACTTGAAGGTAAACCTCTCGCTGAACCGAAAAAAATATCCTTTATCCCTGGCCGTAGGCTTAAACAGTGGCAACATAATTGTGTTGCTATAGGTCTCTCAAGTGGTTTTTTAGAACCTCTTGAATCTACAAGCATTCATTTAGTGCAATCGGCCATCATTCGCTTAACTAAACTGTTTCCCCACCAAGGTGTAGTCCAAGCAACAGTGGATGAGTTTAACCGGCAGTCCCAACTGGAATTCGAACAAATCCGCGATTTTATTATCTTGCATTATTATCTCAACCGACGTTCAGATTCTGATACCGACACGCTATGGAGCGCCTGTCAGCAAATGCAGATACCTGAAAGCTTGCAACAGAAGATTAGCCTTTTTAGCGAAACAGGCGCTATTTTTAGGCACAAGGATGAACTCTTTACGGAAGCCGCTTGGGTTCAAGTGATGTTAGGACAGGGAATCATCCCTACAGATTATAATCCACTCGCAAACACAGTCGCCCCTGAGGCTTTAACTGAATTTTTAAGCAATATCAAAGTGATAATCAAAAACACCGTAAGTAATATGCCAACCCATGAACAGTATCTCGCACAGCTAGTTTAAGCCTCATCAAGTAAAGAAGCCTAAAAGTGTAAATACTTGACTTACTTGGCACTGAATAAGGAACAATTATGGTCTTCACACGACGACATCTACTACTCAGTATTAGCTTTTTAATCAGTTGGAATACTCAAGCAGGGACAATCGATTCTACAGCGTTATTATCAGCCAATCTCAGTGCTAGTGAAGTCAATTCAACAGCCCCTTTAACTATCGAACCGCTCTCTTGGTGGGCGGGCATGCATAATCCTAAGTTGCAACTAATGCTCCACAATAATGCCGTGCCCACGGATGCTGCGCAGCTTAAGGTTGAGATTACTAGCAAAGATGTGGTGTTTGAAGGGATTGAGCAGACAGATAATCCCCATTATTTGTTTATCAATTTAGACTTGCGCCAAGCCAAGCCACAGACCTTTGACATCCGCATTTTCGCTGGCAACAAACAGCTCTTCCAACTGCCTTACACTTTAGCGGCACGGGCAGAAGGCAGCCGTGAGCGCCAAGGTTTTAGTAATAAGGACGTGATTTACCTTATCACCCCAGACCGATTCGCCAATGGCAACCCAAGCAATGACAATCAAGCGGATATGCTCGAGCATGCAGCACCAGAAAATGCCGATGGTCGCCATGGCGGCGATATTGAAGGTATTCGCCAGCACTTAGATTACTTAGCTAAACTGGGCGTTACTCAGCTGTGGATCAACCCACTGCTTGAAAATAACCAAGCCCAATACTCCTACCATGGTTACGCCATTACCAATCTTTATCGGGTCGACCCGCGTTTTGGCAGCAATCAGGATTACCAAAGGTTAGTCACTGAGGCCAAACAACATGGCCTTGGAGTAATTAAAGACGTCGTGCTTAACCATATCGGCTCAAACCATTGGTGGCTAAAGGATTTACCGAGCAGTGACTGGCTCAATTACCCGCAGCATCCCGATGCAAAAAACGCCACAACGTCTCCTGCGGCCAGTTTTACCAGCCTCAGTTCTACCAACCCGGGCTTTACCAGTCATAGACGCACCACAGTGCAAGATCCCTACGCCGACATGCAGGATAAACGGGATTTTGTCGACGGTTGGTTTGTCGGTTCGATGCCCGATCTTAATCAACGCAATCCAAAGCTTGCGACTTACCTTATTCAAAACAGCATTTGGTGGGTGGAATACGCGGGGCTTTCGGGAATTCGTGAAGACACCTACTCCTACGCCGATAAAGCCTTTTTAGCCCAATGGTCAAAAGCCTTAATGGCCGAATACCCACATTTTAATATTGTCGGTGAAGAGTGGACCGCCAATCCCATTACCGTCTCCTATTGGCAAAAAGGCAAAATCAATGCCGATGGTTATACCTCAGATTTACCGAGCCTGATGGATTTTCCACTTTATGAAAAGCTACTTGAAAGCCTGAACGAGCCAGAAGGCTGGGATACTGGTTTTATCAAGCTTTACGAGATGTTAGCGAATGATGTGGTGTATGCGAACCCAAGCCAGTTAGTCCTCTTTGAAGGTAACCACGATACCAATCGGATTTATAGTCTGCTAAAAGAAAACCTGCCGTTGTATCAAATGGCCCTCACCTATGTAATGACAGCCAAACGTATTCCGCAGCTGTTTTACGGCACAGAAGTATTGATGACCAGCCCAACCAAAGATCGCCACGACGGTGTAGTGCGTAGTGATTTTCCGGGTGGCTTTGCCAATAGCAAAGTCAACGGTTTTAGCGGTAAAGGACTAAACGCTAAACAGCAACAGGCCCAAGCATTTATTCGCACCCTGCTTAATTACCGTAAGCATTCAGCCGCGCTGCAAACGGGCGATTTACTGCACTTTGTGCCACAAAACGGCATTTATGTGCAATTTCGATGCGCCGCCAAACAGGCCGCAGCGGGCAATGCCTGCTACCAAGCCGATGCGGATAAAGTGATGGTGATTTACAACAAGAATGACCAAGCACAAACGCTGGATTTAAGCCGATTTAGCAAGGTATTGGCGGGTAATAGCTCTGCTATTTCTGTATTCTCGGAGGATAAGTTCGAGCTGAATCAATCACTTGTTCTGCCCCATGCTGGCGTTATGATGCTTGAACTCAATCATCAATAACCCATACTCAATCAAGCAGCTAAGCATGCTTAGCTAACAGCGCGGCCAAACCACAGTTTGGCCGCCAAGTCAGTAAAGGAACCTAGGTTGAATTTTCTATTATCTAGCAGCAGTAAACGTCGCGCTTATCGCTGGCATCAGGGATTAACCCTACTGGCCCTCAGCAGCATTAGCACCTTTTGCGCTATGGCAGCATCAGTAATCAGCACTCAAGCAACCGCGTTGGATTCAGTGGCGGCTAAAACCCTGCTTGCCAATCCAAATGTGGCCGAAGGCGAAATCCTGCCAGCCCATAACAATGCTGAGCAAGCAAATAAGTTTAAACCCGTTGTTTATCAAATTTTTACCCGACTCTATGGCAATAAAAACACCACCAATAAACCTTGGGGCACGATTCGCGAAAACGGTGTGGGTAAATTTAATGATATTGATGATACTGCACTCAAAAGTATCAAAGACTTAGGTGTTACCCATGTGTGGTATACGGGTGTACCCCACCACGCCCTAATTGGCGATTACAGTGCAATTGGCGTTAGTAACGATGATCCCGATGTGGTTAAGGGCCGCGCCGGTTCGCCCTATGCGGTTAAAGATTATTACAACGTAAACCCCGATTTAGCGGTCGATCCCACCAAGCGTTTACAGGAGTTTCAGGCACTTATCGAGCGCACCCACAAGCAAGGCTTAAAGGTGATTATCGATATAGTGCCTAACCATGTGGCACGTAATTACCATTCCATCACTAAGCCAGATGACCTGCGCGATTTTGGTGAAGACGATAATCAAACCCTTGAATATGCAAAGCATAATAACTTTTACTATGTGACTGATAAACAGCAATCCTCTGGCTTTCAAGTGCCCGATTTGCCTGATAGCCTCAAACCGTTAGGCGGCGAGTCGCATCCCCTAAGTGATGGTCAATTTAAGGAAATCCCCGCCAAATGGACGGGCAATGGCTCACGCCTTGCTAAGCCGGATATGAACGACTGGTATGAAACCGTTAAAATAAATTACGGTGTCCGCCCCGATGGCAGCCATGATTTCCCCGCACTGCCACCAGGTTATGCCAATCTCGGCGCCGAGCAGCACTACGCATTTTGGCAGCAACATAGTCATGAATTACCTAACTCTTGGATCAAATTCAATCAAATTGCCCAGTATTGGTTAGCGATGGGAGTCGATGGATTTCGTTACGATATGGCCGAAATGGTGCCCGTCGAATTTTGGAGCTATTTAAATAGTCATATAAAACATAGTCATCCAGAAGCTTTTATCTTAGCCGAGGTCTATAACCCCGCGCTGTATCGCGATTATATTGAGCTCGGCAAAATGGACTACCTCTACGACAAGGTCGATCTTTACGACACCCTCAAAGCCATTATGGCAGGACAAAAAAGTACCGCGCAGATCGCCGTAGATCAGGCCAAAGTGCAAGATATCGACTCGCATATGCTGCACTTTTTAGAAAACCACGACGAGCAGCGCATCGCCAATGCCGCCTTTTTAGGCGCCTTAACTGGTAACTCCTCGACAGATGCGGTCGATCCCCGCTACGCCCTGCCCGCGATGGTGGTGTCTGCAACCTTAAGTACCTCACCCACCTTGATTTATTTTGGCCAAGAAGTCGGAGAAGCGGCGACACAAAACCTAGGCTTTGGCCATGCTTCGCGCACCAGTATTTTTGATTATGCGGGTGTTCCCGCCCATCAGCGCTGGATGAATCAAGGTAAATTTGATGGCGGCCAATCAACCGCCGCAGAAGTCGCGTTACACGCCTATTATCAAAAATTATTGAACCTCAGCACGGGGAAAAATGCGCCTGCACTCTTGGGGCAATATGACTCGCTGGATGCTGCCAACCGCAGCACGGAATCGGCTGCAAAGGCTAGCAATAAGGCTAACAATAAGACAAACAATGGCAGCGCGACGGGTTATGATGACTCAACCTTCGCCTTTATCCGCTTTGAAGCCAATACCGCCGATAACAAAGGTCAAAAGCTGATTATTGTCAGTAACTTTAGTCAAACCCAAACCAAGTCATTTTCTCTTAAACTGCCTCAAGCTCTGATTGCGCAATGGCAGTTAACCGATGCAAGCTATCCGCTTAAGGATTTGCTGGAAGACCATGAGGCGCAGTTGGTTGTCGAACAAGGCGAAGGACAAGTTAAATTGCAGCTAGCGCCTCTCTCCTCAGCCATTTTTGAACTCGCCCATTAGCCAGATAAGGTAAGATAAAGATCAGAGATCAGCACCAGAGTCACACACCGTTGTGACTCTGGCTTTTTTAAAACACACTAGCGTAAACATCAGTTAAACATCACAGAGGCAAGCCATGTTACTCGGCATTCACCATGCAGCGATTATTTGCAGTAACTATCAAAAGTCCAAACACTTTTATGTGACGATTCTTGGCCTTAGCGTGCTGGCAGAGCATTATCGTGAGGCACGCCAGTCCTACAAACTCGATTTACAACTGCCCGATATGAGCCAAATCGAGTTGTTTTCCTTCGACAATCCTCCCAAGCGCCCTAGCTATCCCGAAGCCTGCGGTCTTAGGCACCTTGCCTTTCGCGTCGCATCGATTGAAACGGCGATCGAGCATCTTACGGCCCATGATATCGCCGTCGAACCCGTCCGCATCGACGAATACACAGGCAAAAAGTTCACCTTCTTTAGCGACCCCGACGGCTTACCCTTAGAGTTATATGAGCTATAACCTGAATCCTCAATGTATTAAAAATGTAAATAAAACAGCGCACTAAAATAGCGTATTCACGCAACGAATAAGATGAATAAAGCTTAATTACGCCAAGGGAGTTTTAGCAGTAGACTCAATGAAGCGGCGCAGCACTAGCTCATCGTTTGACCAAGATGGCTGAGTAAAAGGCTGGAGCTTACCAAGGCTAATCACAGAGGAGCTCAAGGTGTTTGATAACCCAACATTATTGTTATGGAGTTTAGTCTTTGGCCTCTTTGGTCTTGGCTTTTTCACCTACGGCAAGCGCCAAGCCGCCCCTATCCCTCTGGCCGTCGGCCTCACCCTGATGATTTACCCCTATTTTGTCACCAATCTCGCACTACTTATCGCTATCGGCATCGCCCTTATCGCACTCCCCTATTTTGTAAGGATATGATTTTTAAGTAGTAGAAATACTCAAAGCCAGAAATGCGTTGAATGAAGGGCAGGATTAGAACAGATAATTGAATTAAATTCGGGCCCGACAGTGAGGCGAGCCATGATGTTTGCTCATCGACACGCAGCGAGTCCATCCTTGGATGCTCGACCGCCCCGTCCGTGGGGCGGACGGTCGTCTCGCTAATCATCATGGCTCACCTGTTTAGCAGCGGCGTAATCTGTTGTTTTTAAAGAAATACAGAACAGTTTGAGGACAATTTCAATTTAGTTTTTTTTGCTAACTTAGCAATTCATGAGTAACTTCACTTATGAAAAATCACCTAATTTACTGCCTAATTCCGATGATTCAGATCACTATTTAACGTATCTATATCTGAGACATTTTCTGATAGTGTTCAGGATAACCCGTGATTTCGAATAATAACCTTAAACCTTCTCTAAACGCCTCATAATCAAACTCTTTAAAATCAATAATATTCTGACCAAGTGAGTGTGATTCTCGGTTTATATATCGAATGAAAGCCTGATACTTCACTTCTTGAAGCTCTTGTTTTTGCATTACGTTGCTCAAATCTGATTTCTGCACAAAGTTAAAGAAGTATTCAACTACGTTTCTCATACAGTTTGCAATCAAAGCAGCAGGTTGATCCTTGTCATTAATCACTGACCAGTATGATTGATAGTCATTCTGTACTTCTTCATACTTCATCGTTTCAATCGTTGTGCCTTTCGTATTTTTAGATAATCGATACAGCGATTGGTTTTTTGCTCTGCGGTTGTGATTTGAATCAACAAGTTCATAAAAGAAGTAAAGACTGTGCGTGAGGACAAAAACTTGCTCCACGCCGTCAGCATTGAAGAAATCGTTCTTTATGAGCTGCCCGATATTGTAAACAAAGATATGAGACAAGCTTGAAACTGGATCGTCAATTACCGCAATTTTTTTAACGTGTGCCTCATCAGCCGTTTGTTTACCTTTAAACAATTCTCGGAAGTACAAAAAGCTAATAATCATCTTTTCACCCTCGGACAACGATAAAAAGATTGGTCCCTCTGTTCCAGTTCTTACAAGTCGATATAGGGCTTTTTCGTGCTTCTCAATATGAAAATCAGTAATCCCAATATCAACAAGGCCTTTATTGATATTTTTAATCGAATCGTCAATGTTAACTGTTTGTTTTTGTTGCTCGGTTCGTTCAGCTTCGAGTTGAACTATCTCAGTATCGACATTTTCCTTATCTGCTTTCCACTTGATTATTTTGTCATTACTGTCTTTTTTGCTTGATTCATACCCTTTTATGGTCTGATCGTATTCCCAACGAACGATTTTCCAAAACTCGTCTTTAATACGTTTCAATTCTTGCGTTGAATTAGCAATTTTTTGGTTGTGAATGCCGATGCTGGCATTAACAGCATCCACATGTTTATTAAAAGAGGCAACGTGCTCACTAAGTTCTTCCAACTCAACTTTCAGGCTTGGCGTTTGCTCTTTTTTCTGAACTTTGAGTAAATTGGATTTTAATGTTCCAGCAATTGACGCATAAGATTCTGTCATTTCTGCAAGGAACTCGATAGAAAAAGGCGATGTCTTGTAGATTTCTAAATCAGTAAGAGAATCAACTATCTTTTGGTATTTTGTAAGTATTTTGCCTATATTCTGCTTACTTTCTTCATACGTCTCATCAAAGTAGTCTTTGATCTGCGCGATTAACTGAGGCGTAATCGTCTTAGACTGGCAAAACGGACACGTTTCATCTTCAATATCATCAAGATACTGCAAACCATCACTAACCCAGTCAGAGTTTTTCAACTGATTAATCAGTTTTGCGATTGGGCTATCTTCATTACCAATCACTATTTCTTTGAGTAGTTCTAATTCCTCTGGTAAAAGCTCTGATAATGAAATCTTTGGTAAGACGATGTAAGTAGTGGCTTTATCACCATCAATTGCAGTAACTTCCTCTTTAAGCTGTTCAATCGTTTTAACTGGTTTAACGGTTGGCAAAGGGACAGAAACAAGATGATCGAACAGAACGGTTTTGTCCCCCATTAACCGTTCAAGGCAAAATTTCAGAACGCGATCACCACCAGAGTAGTTCGTCTTTATTTCCCAGGCCTTTTTTTCTGCCGTATCTTTCGCTTTCTTCAAAGCACCAATTTCTTTGTCAATGTCAGCTTGGTAGCCCTTGCTTTTTTCACTCAGTTGGTCAATATCTTTGCCAAGCTGCTCTACCTTTTCCTTAGCTTCTTTGTTCTCTTTGGATAGGCTAAAAATACCATTAATAGAATCTTTGGAATAAAAGTTATCTTGAATAAACTTCTGATTATAAACAAGAACCTTACACCCATCGTTTGTGTAAGAACAGTCTTTATATTTAGGATCATCGGCCGCATAAAAATAGTTTGAGAATGTACTTTTTCCAGTACCATTTAAGCCATAAATGATGTTTACTTTTTTATCTGTATTGAGAGTTGTTGTGTTTCGGTAACTTGCTACATCACCAAGGTTTATTTGTGTAATCATATTCTGCCTATACCAACTGGAAATTGAAATTATTAGTAATGTTGATTTGAAACAACCATTGATGTGCCACAGATATCATATCCACTTTTAGATTGAGGAAAAGTATGTCAAATAACGGCTCAGTAAGGCGGTAAATTAATTAGGTGTAAATTAAAAAGGGAAAAAGCTTTTCGCAGAATTAACCGTGTCATGGCTAGTTAAGATTGTCATCAATACAGCAGTTCTTAACGGCATAAATATCATCC
Organism: Shewanella decolorationis S12; assembly: GCF_000485795.1. GTDB lineage: Bacteria > Pseudomonadota > Gammaproteobacteria > Enterobacterales > Shewanellaceae > Shewanella > Shewanella decolorationis. Next base: position 65,409 of record NZ_AXZL01000072.1, on the reverse strand, counting down.
TAACTAACCTTCCCTATCCCACCTTCCCTATCTGACTAAATAGGCTCAAACCAATCAACTCAACTATTCTCGGCAGATAGTTAAACGGCGAAGTGCAAATATGCCCAGTAGCGAGAGCATTAATAGGGATAAACTGCCACCGCCGCTATAACCTTGTTTATGTTCTATGGTCGCAATATGTTCTTCTTTCACACGGGTTTTAAAGCGGGCTAATTCAGCGTCTAAGTTAGTGATCATATCGTTTACCGCTAGTTCAAAGCCTTCGGTGGATTTTTCACGTAGCACGTTGGTGACGCTCACCGCGGTTGACGTGTCGGTCAGTTGGTTGATGCCGGGCGCCCTAAACAACATTTTTTGGCTGCGCATATCAAATACAGCGGTATCGACAAAGGTTTGGATCGCGTTTTCATTGCCGGGCACCATATACATGCCGACTATGGTCCAATACAGCAGTGAAGCCTTATTCTCGCTGCTTTGTAGCAGTTGATCATAAGACACCAGTGCCATCACATCGACATCATGTAAGCGGGCGACCTGCTGTAAGGTGCTAAAACCTTTGCCATTTTTAAGATAAGTGCTGGGGATTAATTCGATTCGATCAATAAAGTCATATTTAACAAATGACTGTTTCACTTTATCCAGCAAGGCGATTTGCGAGCTGCTATCGAGGGCTTCGTATTGCCAATGGGTGGAAGGTAAAAAGGCGATACCAACCGTGATGGGAAGACGCAGCACTGGGATACTAGGCTGCTGCGCCTCACGCTGCTTATCGTCGGGATAGAGATATTCAACCAGACTGCTGGAAACCACGTTTTTTTCGGTGGTGTTACCGTTAAAAAAAGCACTGCAACCACCAAGCAAGATGCTAATCGATGCCAGCGCGCCCACAAGCGCTATGAATTTTGTCTTCATCTGTTTCCCTACCGTATCCTTACTGCGCACAGGCCGTGCAACCCGTGCATATTGCCGCTACCTTAGCGAGTCACTGCTGTAAAAACAAGCCGTTAACTTCACATATCGCGCTTTTGTATGGGTTTTTAAATGCATAGAAACAACAAAGCCGCATCGGAATGCGGCTTTGGCTTAGATGATTAAAATAATGAGTTGCGCAAATTCATCTGCTTAGGCGTATTTACGCACTTTTTTCAACGCGATTTGCTGCTTTAATGCCGATAAATGTTCGATAAACACTTTACCGTGTAAATGGTCGATTTCGTGTTGTAAAACAATGGCTAAAAAGTCATCGGTTTCGATTTCAATCGCTTTGCCTTGTCTATCTAAGGCGGTGACTTTGACCTTTTCAAAACGGCTCACTTTGGCGCGATAGCCGGGGATAGAAAGACAGCCTTCTTCACCCACATATTCGCCTGACTTTTCAACAATCTCTGGATTAATCAGCACTAAGGGTTGGTCACGATTTTCGGATAAATCGATCACAATCACTGCATCTGTACTGCCCACTTGGGTCGAGGCCAGACCGATACCATCGTCGGTGTGGTACATGGTTTCGATTAAATCATCGATAAATCCCTGAATCGATTCAATGTCTTTTACGGGTTGTGCTTTGCGCTTTAGACGCTCATCGGGAATTGTCAGAATATCGAGTACAGCCATGACTGTTTCATCTCTTAGTGAGTCAAAAAATTTGGCGCTATTATGAACTATTCCTGTGTTTTCTCAATATTCAAAACTAAATAGTTTAATAAAAATCATTACAATCGATTTTTTAGATTTAAATTGTAGCAGTATCAGCCGTTCGCTGTTTCACTTAGGCGGTAATTAACGCTACACTGGCTAACCTCTTTTATGGTTTTATTTGGCATCATCATGCGGTTTGCAAAAGATAAATCCCCACTTTATCGCTACTTAGAGCAAGATAAGGCCGTCACGTCAGACGAAACGAGCAACACGCAAGAGATACAAAACACCCTCTCGCCGATGGCGAAGATTTGGCATATTGTCGCGATGATCCCGCCAGGTAAAGTCAGCAGTTACGGCAAGGTGGCCGATTTTGCTGGTTTACCCGGGCGCGCCCGCTATGTGTCGAAGGCACTTAAATCCGCCCCCGAACATTTGTCACTTCCTTGGCATAGAGTACTCAACAGCCAAGGGAAAATATCCTTCGAAAAGCATTCAGTCTCCTTTCAGGAACAGATGGAATTATTGCGTATTGAAGGCGTTACAGTGAACTGTGGCAAAGTAGACTTGTCTGAGTTTGAGTGGCAACCGGATATGGCAACCTTAGTGATGTCAATCCCCTTCTAGTTTAATATATTGATCTATAAACTGTTTACACCCGATATAGCCTCAGCTATAAACAATTAAGCGTGACAGTTTAGCCAATGGGATAAGCGGTGTTAGCCGCAATCTGTTTGCGATATAAAGGAGCATTACTTGCGCACAATTCCAACGTTATTCGTGAGTCTCGCACTCACCCACAGCGTATTTGCGATGGCGGCGCCAACGCCTTTAACGCCTCAAACTGCTGAATATCAAGTTAATTATGGTGATATTGAGTTGGGTAAGGCCAAGTATCAACTGCCCGCCATCGAGGATGGCGTTTATAAATATCGCTTTGACAGCGACCTTAGCCTGTTATTACTCACCGATGTGCGCCATGTACTGAGTGAATTTGGCCAAGAGGGTAATCAATTATTACCCATGCGCTATTTACATGAGCGTAAAGGTGTTGGCCCGAACTTTGTCGAGCAAACCGCCTTTGCCAAGGCTCAGGGGATGATCCACACCCGTTATAAGGATGAAAAAGGCAAATTCCCCTTTGAAGGCGATATTTTCGACCCTTTAATGGTGCAGCTGCAGTTTCGTCTCGATATCAGCGCTGGTAAAGAAGTGCTTGATTATAAGATGGTTAAATCCAACGAGATCGATGAATACAAGTTCCATGTGATTGGTAAGGAACGGATGACAATTGAAAGCGGCAGCTACGATACGGTCAAAATTGAGGTTGTGCGTGACAATCACAAACGCCAAACCTTCTTTTGGATGGCGCCGGATCTAGCCTACCTGCCCGTTCGTCTTACGCACTTTGAAAAAGGCAGCAAACAGCTGGATATCAAACTGCTGAATTATCACTTCGACGATGTGCCAGTTGCAGTCACGCCCGCAGCCGTTGAAGCCGCTGCCGATAAAACCGAAATTCCGACTGAGCAGAAAGTGCCTAAGCTTTTAGGCACAGGCGCTAATTAAATTAGTTAAGTGTTTATGGCTGATAAGACGAATTGAGTGCTGCTTCTAAGATGCAGTAACAACGCAGCACAAAACACAAAAGGCCAAACGTGAGTGACTCCGTTTGGCCTTTTTGTCTCTGATTTAATGCCATCAAAGTAGAACAACAGTGACAGTGCCCCGATTACACATCGATAAGCAGCTCACCTAAGCGGAACAACTTCCAATTACCGGGTTGCATGACATGCCAGTTTTCATTTTCAGTCAGTGGCCGAGTGGCAATCACGGTGACAACGTCGTGCGGTGTGGTTTCTTTATCAAAATCAATAACCACATCGGTATCAATTAATTTTGCCTTACCGAAGGGCGCTCTGCGGGTGATATAGCAAAGATTATTACTGCAGTAGCTCATCAGATATTCGCCATCACTGAGGATCATATTAAACACCCCAAGGGCGCGGATTTGTTCGGCAAGCGCTGCAACAAATTTAAATACGGCTTGCATATCGTCGGGGCGATGGTCGCCAAACTTGGCCGCGATTTGCTCTAATATCCAGCAGAAAGCCAACTCGCTGTCGGTATCGCCAACACTCTGATAACGGGACACCTGAAACTTCGACTGATAGTCGCTTAACTGGCCATTGTGAGCATAGGTCCAATAACGCCCCCACAACTCGCGGGTAAATGGGTGGGTATTTTCAAGCGAGACACAGCCGCGATTAGCTTGGCGAATATGGCTTATCACCACCTCGCTTTTAATTGGATAAGATTTGATCAACTTTGCAATGTGCGACTCACTACTCGGGCAAGCATCTTTAAAAGTACGGCTGCCACGACCCTCATAGAAAGTGATCCCCCAACCGTCAACATGGGGCCCAGTGACGCCACCACGCTGTGCTAACCCTGTAAAACTAAACACAATATCGGTCGGCACATTGGCGCTCATCGCCAGTAACTCACACATATTTCTCGCCTTTCTTAATCCAAATATCCACGGTTTTGCATTGTAACTAGTTGATGACATTTGTGGAATGATCAAAGGTGACAAAAAATTTAAACAATTGTTTGAAAAATACTTGTATTAAAACGGCCTTAGGTTTAACTTTTATGCGACACAGGTCAGACCACAAACTATAATTGTGATCGCAATCAACAAAACTCGTTATGACCTGTGATTGGCACTCGGTCATGATTAAGGAGAAATACAGTGACTACCCTACTTTGGCTCATCGCCATGATATTAGTGCTAGGAGCCCTAGCTTACCTTCGGGTATCTTTGCTCACTGCCACTATTGCAGCCGCTGTTGTGATGACAGCCGGATGGACACTCGATGTTGTCGGCCCTATCTCTTGGATTATCTTCCTGGTGATCGCGCTGCCCCTCAATATCAGTGCATTTAGACAAAATGTTATCAGTCGCCCACTGATGAAGATGTACCGTGGCATCATGCCCGAAATGTCTTCTACCGAAAAAGAAGCGATTGAAGCCGGTACCACTTGGTGGGAAGCCGATCTGTTTGCGGGTAACCCAAACTGGAAAAAACTCCACAACTACCCTGTCGCTCGTTTAAGTGCCGATGAGCAAGCCTTCTTAGACGGTCCAGTGGAAGAAGTGTGCCGTATGGTGAATCAACACCAGGTATCACACCAACTGGCTGATTTACCGGCTGAAGTATGGCAATACCTGAAAGATCACGGCTTCTTCGCCATGATCATCAAGAAAAAATACGGCGGTTTAGAGTACTCAGCCTACGCCCAATCACGCGTACTGCAAAAACTTGCTGGCATTAGCAGCGAACTGGCATCCACTGTAGGTGTACCTAACTCCTTAGGCCCTGGTGAACTGTTACAACACTATGGTACGCCTGAGCAGCAAAACTATTACCTGCCACGTTTAGCCAAAGGTTTAGAAGTGCCTTGTTTTGCGTTAACTAGTCCTGAGGCGGGTAGCGATGCGGGTTCTATCCCTGACTTTGGTATCGTATGTAAAGGTCAATGGGAAGGCGAAGAAGTATTAGGTATGCGCTTAACTTGGAACAAGCGTTATATCACCCTCGCCCCAGTTGCCACTGTATTAGGTCTGGCATTTAAGCTGCGTGACCCTGATCACCTGTTAGGCGACAAAGAAGAGCTGGGCATTACCTGCGCGCTTATTCCAACAGACGTTGAAGGCGTTGAAACTGGTCGTCGCCACTTCCCGCTGAACTGTATGTTCCAAAACGGTCCTACTCGCGGTAAAGACGTGTTCGTGCCATTAAGCTTTATCATCGGTGGTCCGAAAATGGCTGGCCAAGGCTGGCGTATGCTGGTTGAGTGTTTGTCTGTTGGCCGTGGTATCACGCTGCCATCAAACTCTGCCGGTGGCGTGAAAACAGCCGCTCTGGCAACAGGTGCCTATGCGCGTATTCGTCGTCAATTCAAACTGCCTATTGGTAAGTTAGAAGGGATTGAAGAGCCAATGGCACGCATCGGTGGTAACGCGTATCTGATGGATGCAGTGACCTCATTAACCACTACAGGTATCGACTTAGGTGAAAAACCTTCGGTTATCTCGGCTATCGTCAAATATCACCTGACCGATCGTATGCAGAAATGTGTTATCGATGCCATGGATATCCACGGTGGTAAGGGTGTGTGTTTAGGCCCTAACAACTACTTAGGTCGTGGCTATCAGGCGGCTCCGATTGCGATTACCGTTGAAGGTGCAAACATCCTCACACGTTCGATGATCATCTATGGTCAAGGCGCTATCCGTTGTCATCCTTATGTATTGGCCGAAATGGAGTCAGCGTTCGATACTGAGTCTGGCCAAGGCTTAGCCAACTTCGATGCGGCCATCTTCGGTCACATTGGTTTTGCAACCAGTAACTTTGTCCGTAGCTTCTGGTTAGGTCTGACATCAAGCCGTTTCTCTAACGCGCCATATTCAGATAAAACCAAGCGTTATTATCAACATATGAACCGTTTCAGTGCCAACTTAGCCCTGCTGTCAGACTTAGCCATGGCAACCTTAGGCGGTAACTTAAAACGTAAAGAGCGTATTTCTGCCCGCTTAGGCGATCTGTTAAGCCAGTTATACCTCGCTTCTGCGACCTTAAAACGTTACCAAGATGAAGGCCGTCAAACTGACGATCTACCACTGGTACAATGGGCTGTTGAAGATGCGCTGTACAAGTTACAGGCTTCATTAGACGATTTACTGGATAACTTCCCTATGGGTCTAGGCGGCGTATTACGTGCCATCATGTTCCCATTCGGCCGTCCACTGAAACGTCCAAGCGATGTGTTAGACCATAAAGTGGCCAAGATCATGCAAACCCCATGTGAAAGCCGTGATCGTTTAGGTAAAGGTCAGTTCTGGACTAACTCTGAGCACAATGCTGTGGGTATCCAAGAGCAAACCCTGAAGGATATTCTGGCCGCCGAACCTTTATTCGACAAAGTCTGTAAGGCTAGTGGCAAGCGTTTACCTTTCATGTGGTTAGATAAAGTTGCCGCTGAAGGTAAAGCCTTAGGTGTATTGAGCGACAGCGAAGTAGAACTGTTGGAACGTGCCGAAATCGGCCGTATGAAGTCTATCAATGTGGATGACTTTGACCCAGCAGAGCTGCGCCCTGAAGTCGTCGCAACGACGTCACAGGAACGCGCCGCTTAATAGCGAAGCTGTATTAGCTGAGCTGTACTAACTAAGCCCATCTATGTCCCGTCCTGAAATAAGTTGACACTTATTTCCACCTAAAACGCCTGATGAACCTCATCGGGCGTTTTGTATTTTAAGGCCAAATGGGGCCGTCGTTGATTATAAATGGCAACAGCTTCTGTCACCATCTGTCGTGCATCCTCCAGCGTTGCGGGTTTATGAGTTAAAAACTCCTGCTTCAATATGCCGTTTACTCGCTCTGCTAACGCATTTTGGTAGCAGTCATATCCGTCTGTCATTGAGCATGTTACACCATGTTGTGCGTGAACCGCTTGATACGCTTTGGAGCAGTACTGTATCCCTCGGTCTGAGTGGTGTATCAGCGGTTTACTTTTATCTTGTCGCTGTCTCAGCGCCCGTTTGTAGGCGGTTAGCACAGCATCTGTTTTAAGATTATCATCAACATGATAGCCCACAATTTTTCGTGACCAAGCATCGGTCACCAAGCTTAAATAAGCTTCATTATCTTGCAGTGGCAGATAGGTAATATCCGCCACCCAGACTTGCTCTGAGCGAGTGATGTTCACTTGTTGCTCACTGGGTTTAAGCAAGTTGGGATGACACCTAAATCGATGGTGGCTGTTGGTCGTTTTGTGGTACGCCCGCTTAGGCGTAACCAACAAACGATGCGCTCTGAGACAGCGAAATAACCGGTCTCTCCCAATCAGTATTTGATGCGATTTCTTGAGTAAATACTGTAGCTTGCGTGTACCTATTCGTGGTTGAAACAACCGTTCATATTGTACCGTTTGCAACACCTGTTGCTCCCTTTGCTCCCATGCTTTTTGCCGCTGACCTTGCTGATAATACGCCTGGCGACTGATACCAAGGTAGCGGCAGCATTGAGTGACGCGATAACCTACGGTCGTTTTTTCCTGGAGCGTTTTGCACGTGGCTTTTTTACGACGGATATCCCGTAGTCTGTTCTGAGTTTCTCGACAATGGCTTCGAAGAACGCAGCTTTCATGCGGGTATCTTCGAGTTCGGCTTCGAGGGCTTTTATCTTTTGCTCGGGAGTGAGCGTGGTGGGTTCAGTCATCAACTGTCCTCGCCTTGATGTAGAGGGTGTCCCTTGGGACCAATCCAGTTTGCCATGCTTGCGTAACCACACTAGCACGGTAGAACAACCTTGAATACCGTACTTGTCTTGAGCCTGCTTATAGGTCAGTTCGCCTTTTTCCACTTGGTCGACAACTGCCAATTTAAAAGCGAGGGAATAATCGCGTTGAGTTCGTTTAATTGTTGAAGTCATTACACTCTCCAAAATGAGTTTGAAAAGTGTCAACGCTATTTAGGACTGGTCAACGTTAAAAATAAAAAGGCCTTGCTAAGCAAGGCCTTTTTATTGGTTTATCGCTGCCAATTAGTGGTTGCGGTCAACAGAGATTTTTGCCAGCGAAATTAATGCGGTTTTGAAGTCACTGTCGGGTAATACCGCCAATGCTGCAATCGCCTTGTTGGATTCTTCAATGGCTTTTTGCTGAGTGTAAGTGAGCGCGCCGCAGTGATGCAGAGCTGCAACAATTTTCTCAATGGCGTGGGTGCCATCACCTTGCTCAATCGCTTGACGAATGAGTTGCTGTTCTTCTTCTGTGCCATGGGCAATGGCATAAATCAGCGGTAAGGTTGGCTTACCTTCGGCGAGGTCATCACCGATGTTTTTACCTAACTCTTCACTGTCGGCGGTGTAGTCGAGCAAATCGTCGGTGAGCTGGAAGGCTGTACCTAAAAACTTACCATAGTCGCCCAATGCGGCTTCTTGCTCGGGTGTGGCGCCGGCTAATACGGCGGCCAGTAACGTGGCGGCTTCGAATAGCTTAGCGGTCTTACAATAAATCACCCGCATATAGCTTTCTTCGGTAGTATCTGGGTCATTACAGTTCATTAGCTGTAATACTTCGCCCTCAGCCAATACGTTGGTGGTGTCGGCTAATACACGTAATACGCGCATGCTGTCGAGTTCGGTCATCATTTGGAATGAGCGGGTATAAAGAAAATCACCCACTAATACACTGGCGCTGTTACCAAAAAGAGCATTGGCGGTTTCGCGGCCGCGTCTGAGGGTCGATTCATCGACCACATCATCGTGCAATAATGAAGCGGTATGAATAAATTCAATAATCGCGGCAAGCTTAAGGTGGGCTTCACCTTGGTAGTCGACGGCGCGTGCTGCGAGGACGGACAGTAAAGGACGAAGACGTTTACCACCACCATTAATAATGTAGAAACCTAACTGGTTTATCAGGGCGACATCTGACTCCAGCTGTTTATAGATCAGCTGATTGACTGCTTGCATATCAGTGTCAGCCAGTTGACGAATAGCGTTTAAATCCATAATAGACTCTGGTTGTGGGGCCATTACGTACCCGGCCTCTATTTTAGGCTCACGTGTTATATAGAATGAATTTTACCTAAAATTCCGACATATGACAGTACTCACACTACTAATGTGCGAGTTATTCCGGCCTTTTTTTATTCTTTCCTAATTAGGGCTTGCCAGATAAGGATTCTTCGCGTAAACTCCGCGCCCATTGTCAATAAAGTTTTTGTAGCACCCTGCCTCCCATAGTGTGAGCCAGCGTGTTAGAAATATCGGAGTAAAATAGCTATGTACGCTGTTTTTCAAAGTGGTGGTAAACAACACCGTGTAGCCCCAGGGCACACAGTTCGTTTAGAAAAATTAGAAGTTGCTACTGGTTCAACTGTTGAATTCGATCAAGTACTACTGATCGCTGACGGTGAAAAAGTGCACGTTGGTGCTCCTTTAGTAGCTGGCGGTAAAGTCGTTGCTGAAGTAGTAAGTCATGGTCGTGGCGAGAAAGTAACTATCGTTAAGTTCCGTCGTCGTAAGCACCACGACAAGAAGTTGGGCCACCGTCAGTGGTTCACCGAAGTTAAAATTACTGCTATCAACGCATAATAGGAGTCTAACTCATGGCACATAAAAAAGCTGGCGGTTCTACTCGTAACGGCCGTGATTCAGAAAGTAAACGTCTTGGTGTTAAGCGCTTTGGCGGTGAATCAGTTCTAGCTGGTAACATTATCGTTCGTCAACGTGGTACTAAATTCCACGCTGGTGTAAACGTGGGTATTGGTCGTGACCACACTCTGTTTGCTCTGACTGACGGTAAAGTAAAATTCGAAGTTAAAGGTCCTAATAACCGTAAGTTTATTAGCATCGAAGCTTAATTTTCGAGTCTAGCTTATACTGTAAAGCCCCGCCATTGGTGGGGCTTTCTGTTTTTATGCTTCTATTTACCTGCGTTTCTGGTGAGTTTGGTAAATCTTTATCAAATTGAGGGCGTTGGCTGGTAAGATTGGGAGCAAGTATCTCGAGTTTTTTGGCGACCGATGAAGTTAAACGGTATAATTCCTTCATTCAGTGATGCCAGGAGTAAGTATGAAGTTTGTCGATGAGGCAGTAATTAGGGTCGAAGCAGGCGACGGCGGTAGCGGTTGTGTGAGTTTCAGACGCGAAAAATATATCCCTGATGGTGGTCCTGATGGCGGTGATGGTGGCGATGGTGGCAGTGTCTATCTACAGGCCGATGAAAACCATAACACCCTGATTGAATACCGATTTGAACGTTTTCACATGGCTGAGCGCGGTGAAAACGGCCGTGGCCGTGACTGTACCGGCCATAGTGGTAAAGATTTGATTTTAAAAGTGCCTGTGGGTACGCGTGCCATTGATGATGAAACCGAAGAAGTCCTCGGCGATTTAACCACCCATGGCCAAAAGCTATTAGTGGCTAAAGGCGGATTCCACGGCTTAGGCAACACGCGCTTTAAGAGCAGTACTAACCGTGCGCCACGTCAAAAGACCTTAGGTACTCCGGGTGAAGTCCGTAGCCTGAAATTAGAGCTGCTGTTATTAGCCGACGTTGGCTTGCTGGGTATGCCTAACGCGGGTAAGTCGACCTTTATTCGTGCCGTATCACGTGCAACGCCAAAGGTTGCTGATTACCCCTTCACGACGTTAGTGCCTAACCTCGGTGTGGTTAACCCTCGCCCTGGTCAAAGCTTTGTGATCGCCGATATTCCTGGTTTGATCGAAGGCGCGGCAGAAGGCGCAGGTCTGGGTATTCGCTTCTTAAAGCACTTAGAACGTTGCCGTATTCTGTTACATATCATCGATATCGAGCCCATTGATGGCACAGATCCTGTGGATTCTGCCCGTGCGATCGTCGGTGAACTTGAAAAATATTCGCCAAAATTGGCGAGCAAGCCACGTTGGTTAGTCTTTAACAAGGCCGATTTGCTGCTCGAAGATGAGCTGAAAGAGAAAGTGGATCGCGTAGTTAAGGAACTAGGTTGGGAAGGTGAGGTTTATACCATTTCTGCCTATAGCCGCGATGGTACTAAAGAATTAGCGACCAAGCTGCTGGACTTCATCCAAAGTCTTCCACCGGAAGATAAAGATGCGAACCCAGATGCAGAGGTTGAGTTCAAGTGGGACAATTATCATCAAGCCAACATTGATGCGATCAATGAAGACTATGACGATGAATTCGACGATGACTTTGATGATGACGACTACGATGTAGAAGTGATCTACCAAAGATAATATCCCTATCTAAGTTTTGAGAGTCCCGTGTACGCAGATACTCAAAATGACATTACTCGGCAGGTTGTGCGTGTCGCACAACTGCTACTGGCCTACGGTGCTGAATCTGATTTAGTTGAAGAAATCAGTCAGCGCCTGGGTCAGGCCTTAGGATTGGCAAGTGTTGAGCTTTCCATCTCCTCTAATTCCCTCGTGTTAACCAGTTTAGTGCATGGTCGTTGTATCACGACGACGCGTCGGATCCGCGAGCATGGCATCAATATGACCATAGTCTGCGAGTTGCAGCGTATCTGTTTATTGACGGAAAAAGGGCTCTATGGTCCCAACGAAGTGCGTAAACGCCTAGCGCGGATTGAACCTAAGACCTACCCACCATATTTGGTTGTATTGATGATAGGTCTGTCCTGTGCAAGTTTCTGTCATCTATTTAATGGTGATGTCGCCGCATCAATCATCACTTTTTTTGCCTCAGCAGTCGGGATGTCGGTGCGCCTTGCGATCGCCAAGCGGCATTTTAATTTGCTGGTTAATTTTGCGGTGACGGCATTTGTCACCAGCTTATTGGCGCAGACGGGTTATGTGTTTAACTTGAGTGAGACTCCGCAGGCGGCCATGGCGGCCAGTGTGTTGATGCTGGTGCCGGGTTTTCCGATGATCAATGCGATTTCTGATATGGTCAAAGGCCATATGAACGTGGGGATTTCTCGCTGGGGTCATGCCACCTTGCTTACAGTGTCATCCGTTATTGGTATCACCATTGCGATGCAGCTAGGGGGGATCTTCCTATGATCGCCTTGTTGTGGACGCTATTACACGATGCCTTTTTCTCAGCAATTCCCGCTGTAGGCTTTGCCATGGTGTTTAACGTGCCGAAACGTTTCTTACCCTACTGCGCGCTTGCTGGCGCCATAGGGCACAGCTCACGCACGTTAATGCTGCAATTTGGCTTGCCTATCGAATGGGCAACCTTTGCCGCCGCGGCTCTAGTGGGGACTATCACTATCGGCTTTGCCAAGCGTCACCTCGCGCCGCCCTTGATGTATGCCGTTGCGGCGATTATCCCGATGATCCCTGGGACCTACGCTTTTAATACCGTAATAGCCCTAGTGCAATTAACGGCGCAGTCGCAGGTTAGCCAAGAGCTGACCGGACAAGTGATCAGTAACGGCTTAAAAACCGTGTTTATTTTAGGCGCGCTGTCGGTGGGCCTTGCTTTACCAAGTCTGCTGTATTTTAGAACCCGCCCTGTTATTCAATAAAAACAATACCAAAGGAGTGCCCATGCGCATTGCTATGATAGCCGCGATGGCAAACAATCGAGTTATTGGAAAAGACAATAAAATGCCATGGCATCTGCCCGAAGATTTACGCCACTTTAAAGCTATGACCTTAGGTAAACCTGTGGTAATGGGGCGTAAAACCTTCGAGTCCATCGGTCGCCCTTTACCTGGACGCCACAATATTGTGATTTCTCGCCAAGCGGATTTACAGATTGAAGGCGTGACCTGCGTGACCTCGTTCGAAGACGCTAAACTGGCTGCCGGTGATTGTGAAGAGTTGGTCGTTATCGGCGGTGGACAATTGTATCAGCAATTATTACCTCAAGCTGACAGGCTATACCTCACTCAAATTAATCTGGATGTTGAAGGAGATACCTTTTTCCCCTCATGGGATAGCGATAAATGGCTAGAAACAGAATCCTTAACTAGTATAAATGCTGATGGGTTAGAATATCGCTTTATCAATTTGACAAAAAAATGTTAAATTACGTTGTTCTGTTGTGTACCCTGTGCGTATGGATTGTCAATATGTCTAAGGTATTAGATCCGATAGGCCTGACTTAGTTGAGATAGCGGTATTTTACGGCTTTTTTACTGATGACTCCTAGGAGGCCGATATCTGCTAGAGATAGACGCAAACCATACAAAACATAATAAAACTATAAGAAAGTATTAAGGAGTATCGGATGCGTCTTATGCCCGTAGCTTTGGCTGCACTCATTGGATTTAGCTATGTTTCTGTGCCTACCACGGCGAAAGCTGCTGAAGCAGATCCACTGGTCGCAAGTATTTGTGATTACGTAAAAGCCAATGATAAAAACCGTCTACGTAAAAAACTAAAAGAAAGCCGTGTTAAATTACGCCAAGTGTACAGTGGGATTAGCTGTGATGGTCAAAGCTTATTGCGTACTGCCTATGCAGCAAATGCGAATGATGCGGGTGAGTTTGTGGCCAAGCGTTTATCTGTCAATGAACTCAGCGTACCAGAAGCCGATGGCATGACGATTCAAGCATGGGCTGAAGCGAATGGCCATGGCGCGAGTCCTATCACTGCTGCGGTGAAAGAGCGTTTAGGCGCAGCGGCTGGCGGTGAAGAAGAGTAATCATCTATTCCATCATTTTTAGTGTGTTTTTACACAGTAAAAGAATGATGCTTAAAATGCCGAACTGAGTTCGGCATTTTTTATAGGCGTCGTTTAGTTAGTTTTTGCCAAATATCCTGTATTGATATTGAGTTGGATGTTGATTGCCGAGTTCCTGTGTATTGCCACTGCTACCTGCTTTAATACCAATCGGATTAAATATCTGTTCATTCAGCGGGAGTTAAACGGGCTTTAGACAAGGCGAAGGCTTGAAGGCATAGTGGCGCTCTGTTGAAAGTCATAACTGCGGGATAGCTTAAAAGCCAAGCGAAAGCACAGGCATAAGCGCAAGCCAAAGAAAAGGGCCGCTATTGCGACCCTGTTTATACTTACGTGTTTGCTTACACTCTAAATTCACCAACAGAAGCTTGCAGCTCTTCGGCGAGCTTAGCGACTTGATGACTCGATTGCGCGGTTTGATCGGCGCCAATCGCAGTTTCTTCAGAAATTGCGGCAATATGCTCAAGCTTCTCAGATACTTGCTGGCTAACCAGATTTTGTTCCTGTGCAGCATGGGCAATGTGCGTGCCCGCATCGTAAGCTTTATGTACCGATTGGCTGATGGTCTCTAGGGCGAGATTAGCTTGCTCTGTCTTATCGACACAGGCATTGGCCTGGGCACGGCCCATATCCATGGCTGCTACGGCTTGCTGAGCCCCCTGTTGCAGCACCTCAATCATTTGCTGGATCTCGCGCGTCGAGACTTGGGTTCTAGATGCTAGGCTGCGCACTTCGTCTGCCACAACCGCGAAGCCTCGGCCTTGTTCACCAGCGCGTGCCGCTTCGATAGCCGCGTTTAATGCCAGTAGGTTAGTCTGCTCAGCAATACCGCGGATCACATCGAGAATTGAGCCGATAGATGCACTATCCGATTGTACCTTGTTGATCACTTGGCCAGCCTTAGCGACTTCGTCTGCGAGGGCTAAAATGGTGCGCTTATTCTCTTCGGCAATAGTGCGCATATGCTTGGCTTCTTGATCGGCCTGCTTGATCTGCGCCAGTGCATCATCTGCGCTCATCGAGACTTGTTGTGCACTAGAGCTTAATTCTGTTGTTGCCGTAGCGACTTGATCTACCTGATTCTTTTGCTCTTGAATCCCGGTCGTAGTTTGCGCAGTGATAGCCGATGTTTGTTCTGCTGCGGCGGCTAGCTGATTTGAACGATCTAAAATCCCAACGATTAAGCCGCGTAAGCTATCAACTAAACGATTGCAGTTTTTGGCGAGTTCGGCAAATTCATCGTGACCAGAGTCATCTAACTTATGGGTTAAATTGCCCGATGCGAGCACATTCAAAGCATTATTGACTTGGTTGAGTGAACGTTTTAAGGGCGTAACTACCGCAAAACTGATGATAACTGCGGCAACAATGGCAATCAGTACAACTATCATTGTGCGGATACTCGCGGCATCAATCTTGGCAATTGTCTCTTGGCTCATATTGGCCGCAACTGACTCGATGTTATCACTCACATCTTCCATATTGCGGTCGATAACTTTGACATCTTTCTCTATTATCGCCAATTGATTAGAGGCTGATAGGGCATGATTTAATTGGCTAGCTTTAAGTAGGACCATAGAATCTGGACCTTCGAGCAACGCGAGTACCTTTTTAATGTCCTCATTGACTGATGTTAAGGTATCCGCATCCACAATACCCTGCGCATGACGGTTAACGTATTCGAGCTTATTTTTGCTTTCACTAAGGATGTAATCGAGTTCCTTGGAAATGAGTTCGTGTTTACTCATTTCTTCGTTTGTCACCAAATCCGCAATAGTGGTGATGATATTTCCCATGCTGCTATCAATTGCGCTGGCTGAAGCAGCAAGACTCTGGGCATCAGGATTTTGACTATTCTCTAAATCGATAATATCGAGCAGTACCGATGAAGCATCATCAGCGGCATTTTCAAGTTTCTTCTTTAGGTTAATAAGCTGTTCTTGCTTGCTGAGGGCGGCTTCTCGTTCAGTGAGCATCGCGAGGCTGTCACGTTCAAAGGTTGAGAAACTACCGCTTAACTGGGAAATCAATGATGCTAAGTTGTCTTGTTTTTGAACTAGTTGATTGAGGTTGGTTATCTCATTTTTAAACTGAGTACCATGGTCGTTAAATACTTTTCGGATATCGGGAATAAGTTTGGATTTAGGGGCATGGTAGGCGATTAATACTTGACGTTGCTGTTCACTTAAGGATTCAGTCAAATGGTTGGTTGCCTTTAAGGCTGGAAGACTCAGCTCTTGCATCATTGCCGAACTATCTTTAAGGCTAATGTTCGTCAGGTACGAGGTAAATCCTAACAACACAAGTAAAAGCGTCACTATGCTAAACCCGCCAATGACTCGGGTGGCTACATTAACTTTCATAGGATACTCCGGTTATTATTATATTATTCCGAATGAAAAGATGATTAAAATTCAGGGCTTAGATGTACTGTCGTTTATCGACCAAACTCCGTGTTAGTTTAACTCTTTTTTAACCTTTTTTGGGTAATTTTTTGGTCTTTTTCAAGATGCCATAGGGTTAGATGTTCCCCCCAGCAACAGCCCGTATCTAATGCCTTTAGCTTAGGATCATTAACTTTACCCATCAATGCCGCCCAATGACCAAACACTAAGGTGTGACTTTCACGTAGCGCAGAAGTGAATTCAAACCAAGGCCGTAGCTGTGGATTAGTGCAATCCTCTGGCGGCTGTTTGCAGTCAAAGTCTAAATGACCATCGACATACAGATAGCGCATGCGGGTCAAAGCATTGATACAAAAGCGTAGGCGATTGATCCCTATAGCGCTTGGCTCCCAACGCTCGGCGGTATCGCTGTACATTTGGCTTATCAGCGCTTCGAGGTAATCGCTCTGTTTGAGGGCGTTGCTGACAAGTAAAGATTCTTGCCTTAATACCTCCAACGACCATTGTGGCGGCACACCGGCATGGGTCATGATGACTTTGTGCTCTGGTAATTCTCGCATTAACGGCTGTTGTCTGAGCCAGTCTATTAAACTCGTTATATCGGGCGCATTTAACAGTGGCGCGAGGTTATCGCTGGGTTTATCCCGCTTGAGTTTGCCGTGGAGGGCGAGTAAATGCAGATCGTGATTACCGAGGACGGTTTTGCCCGCATCACCTAAGGATTGAAAAAAACGCAGTGTAGCTAATGAATCTGGGCCTCTGGCGATCAGATCGCCAACCGCCCAGAGTTCATCGCGGGATGGATTAAAGTCGACTTTAGCAAGTAATCGTTGAAGTTCGGCAAAACAGCCTTGGACATCACCAACAAAATAATGGGCCACAATATCCTTTCTATAATTAAATCAATGTAATAAACCTGGGAGTGCTAAGCGGAAGGGCTTAATCGTTGCCTTAAAGTGCTCGCCTGATTCGCTGACCATACCATAAGTGCCATACATAATGCCAAGGGGGGTATCGAGCACTGTGCCGCTGGTATATTGGTAAGCGGTATTAGGGGGAATGGTTGGGGTTTCGCCGACAACACCTGCGCCTTGCACTTCACTGATTTTGCCGTTGGCGTCGGTAATAATCCAGTGGCGAGTTTCGAGCTTTGCGGCTTGCTCACCGAGGTTGATGATGGTGATAGTGTAGCTAAAGAGGTATTTCTGTTCCTCGGGTGAGGACTGTTGTTCAATGTATTCGGTTTTGACTTCGACTCGGATTGAGTCATCCAATGCGCTCATGCTGCTCCCTTTAATAAGATAGGGCACCCTAAAGTGCCCATCAAACTGATATTGCTTAAGCCTGCTTATCACACACCATATTCGCCATGGCGACATATTGCTCAACACTGATTTGCTCAGGGCGCAGGTTAGGGTCTATGCCTAGTTGTTCAAACTCTTCATCGCTTAACACTTGCTTAAGGTTGTTACGCAGTGTTTTACGGCGCATGTTAAAGGCTGTGGTGCACAGCTGGCGCAGTACATTCACATCCTTACAGGGGAATGGTTTTTCGGCATAGGGTAGCAAACGAACCACGGCAGAATCTACCTTTGGCGGTGGCGCAAAGCTATGGGGCGGCACTTCGAGCACGGGAACCACTTGGCAGAAGTACTGTGCCATCACAGTTAAGCGGCCATAGGCCTTGTTGCCAGGGCTTGCCGATAAACGCAGCACCACTTCTTTTTGCAGCATAAAGTGCATGGTTTCAATCTGCTCGGCAAATTCGAACAGATGAAACATCAAAGGGGTAGAAATGTTATAGGGTAAGTTACCAAATACTTTGAGTTTTTTACCCGGTACCACCAACTGGCTAAAGTCGAACTGCAGCGCATCGCCTTGGTGAATCGTGAGCTTATCCTTAAGTACAGGGTGATTCTGCAAGCGCTCAACCAGATCGCGGTCTAACTCGACAACGGTCAGATTATCTATCGCCGTGGCGACAGGTTCGGTTAAGGCGCCAAGGCCGGGGCCGATTTCGACCATCACATGGTCATTATCAGGGGCGATCGCACCCACAATGCGGTTAATCACATTGTCGTCGGTTAAGAAGTTTTGTCCGAAACGCTTTCTGGCCGTGTGGCCTAAATGTACTTTGCTACTCATTAATATCTAATCGTTTAGTTTTTTGAGGATAACTCAATGGCTTTATTCAAGGCGCAGACAAAACTGCCAATATCGGCTTTGCCAGTTCCCGCAAGATCGAGCGCCGTACCATGGTCAACCGAGGTACGGATATAAGGTAAACCTAAGGTAATGTTTACCGATTTGCCAAATCCCTGTGACTTTAGAACGGGTAAGCCTTGGTCATGGTACATGGCCAACACGACATCCGCGTCCTGTAAATATTTAGGTTGGAACAGGGTATCGGCGGGTAGAGGGCCGACAATGTTCATTTGATACTCTTCACGCAGTTCGTTCAGTGCCGGAATAATCACATCGATTTCTTCCCGGCCAAGATGGCCGTCTTCACCCGCGTGTGGGTTTAATCCACAGACATAAATTTTAGGGGAAGCAATGGCAAACTTACTGATAAGATCAGCGTGTAAAATCTTGATAATATGATGCAAACGCTGGCGCGTAATGGCTTTTGCTACATAGGCCAGAGGGATATGGGTGGTCACCAGTGCCACCTGTAAGCCTTGAGTCGCTAACATCATGACCACATCGGGGCAGTTGGCCTGATGGGCAAAAAACTCGGTATGGCCGCTAAAGGAAATCCCCGCTTGGTTGATGATCCCTTTATGGACTGGGCCAGTAACTACGGCATCAAACTCGCCGCTCATGTTTTTCTCACCCGCATAACGCAGCGTTTCAACTACATAGGCACTGTTTTGCTCATCGAGCTGGCCGCAAACGGCGTCGGTCACCAGTTTGAAAGGCGCGATGGTAAGTGTACCGGCCTCTTGGGGCCTTGGGGCTTGATCGGGCAAATAAGGGCGGAAAGTAACATGCAGGCCGAGTCGTTTAGCTCGGCTAGCTAATAATTCGGGATCCGCACAAACGACTAACTCAGCAGGCCAAGCCTGCTGAGCGAGTTGCACGACTAAATCGGGGCCGATACCCGCAGGTTCTCCGGGGGTGACGGCAATACGTTTAGTGGTCAATTTACCTTAACCTCGGTTTGACTCAGGCTGAAAGACTTCAATGTATGCGTCGGCACGCATTTCGTCTAGCCAGTTTTGCAGTTCTTCATTAAATTTGCGACGGAAGATCAGTTGGTGTGCACGGTTAGTATTAAATTGATCCGTGGCATCGGTTTTTCTGCGCTCTTCCAGCTGCGCGATATGCCAGCCGTGCGTAGTACGGAAAGGCTCACTGATTTGATCTTGGCTTAAGCTATTAAGAGTTTGCGCAAACTCAGGCACATAAATGCTTGGCTCTGCCCAACCCAGTTCACCGCCTTTAGTGGCTGAACCTGGATCTTCAGAGTATTGGCGCGCTAAATCTTCAAACTTGGCTTCGCCAGAGCGAATTTGCTTTAAGAACTGCTCTAACATGGCCTTAGCGCGGTCTTCCGACAGAATTGGCGATGGCTTGAGCAGGATATGACGCGCTCTGACTTCTTCAATTTCTTTGGTTTGTAAACCACGGGCATCCATGATCTTGATGATGTGGAAACCTGCGCCACTCTTGATTGGGCCGATAATATCGCCTTTCTTCGCGCCATTGATCACTTCGGCAAACAGCGTTGGCATCTCGTTGATGTTCATGTAATCCCAGATACCGCCTTCCAGTGCCTTAGGACCCGATGAAGAGGCGATGGCGGTGCGGCGGAAATCCTCACCACTCTTTAAGCGTTCGAGTACCGCGTTTGCGCGCTTGCTGGAGGCTTCCAGTTGTTCACTGCTTGGGTTGTTCGGTACGTCAATCAGGATATGGCCGATTTGGTATTCGACGTCCTTCATACCTTGCTCTTGGATCAGTTTTACCAGGCCGGTGATTTCCTGTGGTGACACTTGGATACGGCGTTGTACTTGGATACGTTGGATTTCACCTAGGGTGATTTCTTCACGCAGTTGCTCGCGGTACTGGCTGAAGCTTAAGCCTTCGCTCTCGATTTTTTGCTGCATTTGCGCCACGGTCATTTTTTGCTCGCGGGCAATGTTTTCAATTGCTTGGTCTAACTGTAAGTCACCGATATGCAGACCGATACGATCCGCCATCTGCAACTGTAAACGAGTGAGGATGAGTCGCTCGATAACCTGAGTACGCAGTGCACTGTCGGATGGCAACGATTGATTCGCGGCTCTCGCATTGGCTTTGACAGTGTCAATCATATTGGTGATTTCACTTTCGAGCACAATACCGTCGTTGATTTGAACGGCAACACGGTCGATAGGCTGAGGAGCGGCCATAGTAGGCTGGCTGATAGCGAGTGCAAATAAAGCAAAAATCAGATGTTTACTGGGTTTCATCCACAAAATCCTTGGCACGTTCTAAGGTCAAATTCGACGGCTTATTTAAGTTAACTTTACCATTTATATCGAAATTACAGTGAGTTGCCTAAATGTTCTTTTGTTAGTAACTCTAAAAGCGTGCGTTCCTAAACTCTTTTTGGGGGAGCGCACGGCTTTCATTAACCTGTTTGGACTCTCAGTCCTTGTTGAGGTTCAGCAATCTACCACAAATCTTTGCTAATTCCTCAGGTAAAGCGGTTTTCTGTAGTTAAACAGACCATCATTGAGCATATCTGATACGCCTAATGGGCCTGAACCACCGAGTCCTTTGATGACTAAATTCAAGTAAACGCCGCTTTCAAATTGCTCACGGTCATTGATTGCGGCCGAACCAATATTGTCATCGTAGTTGGTTTTAATGCGATAGTGATAACTGAGACGAATAGCATAACAGCATGATTCATATTGGAAACCTGTATAGGTTTCAACGCTGCGACTCTCGTTAAGGTCGTAGTACCAGTTACCGACAAAATACAGACTGTCGTTAATCGGCCATGCTCCACGCACACCCGCTTGGGAAATATTTACCAGATCGTTGGTGTTGGAGTTCAGCAGATCCGGTACATAACGATAACTGAGTTGTAAGAGCTTATTGACCTCAGGACGGAAGTCTAAGGTAACTTCGGTTTTCTTGTTATCACTGGTATTGGTATCGTACTGAATCGCAGCGCCTAAATACCAATCATGGCTTAAGCGAGTATCTAATTCGGCAGCTAATACTGATGTAGATTGATTTTGCTCGAAAATATTGTCTTCGTAACCTAGCTTACTGTCCTGTAGATAGAAGATTTGCCCAAGGCTGAACTTAGTCGCCTCTTGGTTGTGATCATCAAATAAACGGGTTGTGACACCAAGAGTAACTTGGTTAGCATCGGCGATACGGTCAAGGCCGGAGAAGCGGCGGTCACGGAACAGACCGAAGTAGTCGTCCTGTAACTGGGCGGTATCGTAAATGCCGATGCCACGCTGATCTTCATAACCGACGTATAAATATTGGAACTGAGGTTCGAGCGTCTGGCGGTAGTTTTGATCGAACAATTCGGTAAAACGCTCGAAGTTGATCTGACCATTAATTCGCACCTGCGGAATGGTGCGGCTGACAGTGTCGTCTAATTCATCGAATCCACTGTTGTTTTTTTCTTGCCAGTAGTTGGTCTGCATCAGTTTAACTTGGCTGGTTAACGAACCCGAAGGGCCATGGATTGGCAATGTTAAGCTAGGCGCCATATGCAAACGAGTAGCGGTATTGACATTGTCATCTTGGTGGGCAAAGTTTGTTAGCTCTGAATTGAAGCCAAAGTCCAAGTTATTCCAAAAGTCGGCGGCGCGGTAGTTAAAGTTTACCTGCGGCATCACTTGATAAGGTTTTTCGTCCTCACCGAGCACTTTAATATCTTGCACCCGGGTGCTGATATCCCAATCTCGTTCGAAGTAGCTGACTTCACCAATCCGCGATAATTGGTTATCGGTCGCGCGGTTGACATCAGATTTTAAGTCATTGAAATAGTTGTTATCTGACACCTCGGTAAAGTTAGCGAGTACCCGCCAGTTTTTATCGATGGCGCCTTGATGTTGCCAGTTATAAAGGTAACGGCTTGGGCTGCCGCTGATCATCTGATCGTTGCCCAGATATTCTAAATTCAAGCGGCCATTTTGAGCCTCACCCGCGAGATAACGAAACTCTGTCTTGGTGAATAAACCACGGTTAGACATATAGTTAGGTGTAAAGGTGAGATCGTATTCCGGCGCGATATTCCAATAATAGGGCGCGGAAACTTCAAAACCGTTAGTGGTGCTGGTGCTAAAGCTTGGGTAGAGGAAGCCGGTTTTACGTTTATCGGAAACTGGCACCGTCATATAAGGAATGTAGAACACCGGAATGTCGGCAACTCTTAGCTTAGCATTCCAAATCTCGCCCCATTCTTCTTCGCTGTTAATCTTAATTTTTTCTGCTTCGAGCAGCCAAGAAACATTGTCTGGCGGGCAAGTCGTGAAGTTAGTGTTGGTTAAGATCAGGTTGTTGTTGATGGTGATTTGCAGCTTTTCGGCATCACCGTGAACCTGTTGACCATGCAACCAATACTGTGCACCCTTTAGGGTCGCGCGATTGCTGCGCATTTGTGCCTGAAGTGAGTCGGCGGTAACAGTAAAATTACTGTCTTGGAAAACCAGGTTACCATTGGCATCAAACTGCTCGGTCGCTTGGTCGAGAATTGCCTCATCGGCGGCAATGTGCCTGTCGCCCTGGCTGAAGACTACATCACCGGTAAAAATGGCTTGTTTGCCCATCTCGGCGTTTGAACTGTCCGAAACGATACGAATTTTCTCTTTGTCAGCTGCACTCAGGCCGGGTTCAGATACGATACGAGGTACTGGCGGTTCAATGACGCATTGTGACGCTGAGGCTGTGGGAGATTCGTCTGCCAGGACAACTTGCGGTAACAGGCTCAAGGCCAGAAAGTAACGGATCTGCATCTTAGGTCAATAATAATGATTTCTTTGTCTGGACAAGTATCGACGGGGAAAGTTGCAAACTACAAGTGCAACGCAGCAAATAAATCTCTCAATTTCTTAGCTGTTTCCAAATTATATGCCAGCTATAATAAAGCAATTTTTCTATAAGAGCCATGAAATGACCTTATCCGACTCGAGATTTATTTCCCTTAATCAGTGGCTGAACTGTTATTTTTCCTATGATGTGACTCCAATTCTGATTTCCGGTGACGCCAGTTTTAGGCGCTATTTCCGGGTCACGGACCGCGATGCAAGCTACATTGTTGCCGATTCGCCGCCTACCTTAGTGCCTATCGCACCTTTTATCGCCCTTGCCAGTGCCTATGCGGCGGCGGGACTGACAGTTCCAAAAGTCATCGCCTCAGATGCCGAACAAGGCTTTATGCTACTGAGCGATCTTGGGGATACTCAGTTATTATCAGTGCTGACCGATGCGAATGTCGCGGACTATTACCGCTGCGCCTTGGCATTGTTGCCTCAGGTGGCCTCAGTGGTTGAAAGCCTTGACCCTGTTACTGGCACTACACAGCCATTGCCTTTGTACGATGAGGCGTTTGTGCGCCGTGAGTTGGGGATCTTTACCGAGTGGTTGTTAGAAAGACATTTACAGCTCGAACTTAGCGACGAGGAACGCTCACTGGTAGAGAAGAGCTTTGACCTCTTGGTGGAAAATGCCCTCGCGCAACCCAAAGTGGGCATGCACCGAGATTACCACAGCCGCAACTTGATGCTAAAAGAGGGCGAGTTGTGCGTGATTGATTTCCAAGATGCGGTGCTCGGGCCTGTAACCTACGATGCTGTGTCTTTACTGCGGGATTGCTATGTGCGTTGGCCGCCAACCATGGTGCAGGAATTAATGCAGCAGCATTATCATCAAGTGCTTGAGTTGGGGCAAATTCCCGCACAAACATCCTTTCCCCAGTATCAAACTTGGTTTGATTTAATGGGGCTGCAGCGCCATATCAAGGCCGCAGGGATTTTTGCGCGTTTACACTATAGGGATAACAAGCCCGCCTATATGGCCGATATTCCGTTAACCTTGTCGTACATTGTTGATATCGCCAGCCTTTATCCTGCGCTCACACCATTTTCCGCTTGGGTTCAATCGCGCATAGTGCCTGCGTTTACGCCCAAGGGAAAAGAGACTAAGCAGGGAGACAAGCAATGAAGGCGATGATCCTGGCGGCTGGCAGGGGAGAGCGTTTACGCCCTTTGACCGACAAGCTGCCCAAACCTTTAGTGCCCGTCTTAGGTAAACCGCTGATTGTGTACCATATTGAGAAGTTGGCCGCGGCGGGGATTGTCGATATTGTGATTAACCACGCTTGGCTTGGGCATAAGTTGGTCGAAACTTTAGGCGATGGTCATGCCTTTGGGGTCAAAATCCAATATAGCGCCGAAGCTACGGCCCTCGAAACCGGAGGCGGAATAAAACAGGCCTTATCTTTGCTGACTGACGGCGACTCGGATGCGCCGTTTTTAGTGCTCAATGGCGATGTATTTATCGATGCCTTGCCGACGATTGTCCCCTTAGCGGATACTGCTTTGGCGCATTTATGGTTGGTGCCGAATCCCGAGCAACATCCAAACGGTGACTTTGCCTTAGAGCAGGGTCTTGTACGTGAGCAGGGTGAGCAAAAATACACTTTCTCTGGGATGGGTTTATATCGCCCATCATTATTTAACGGCACGCCAGATGGTGCCTTTGCCCTTGGGCCTTTGCTGCGGGCTAAAATGGCCGATGGCTTGATCACTGGTGCACACTTTAATGGACTCTGGTGCGATGTCGGGACGATTGCACGTCTGCAAGCATTAGAGTCAGTGCTGGCGTAATGGCATATCGCCTAACGTTTAGCGCCCTGAGTGAACGGTTTCACTCGCCATGTCGATTGACTGAATAAATTATCAAATTGGGAATTAAGATGCGCCTTTGGGGTAAGTTTTTTGGATTTGTTATCGGGTTTATGTTTGGCCGTATTTTCGGTGCGCTACTGGGTTTATGGCTTGGGCATCTCTACGACAAACGCGCCGGTGGTGGTGCCAGTTTTAGTCAGATTTTAGGTCAGGCCAAGAATCGACAGGGGATATTCTTTAACACTACCTTCGCGGTGATGGGCCATGTGGCCAAGGCGTCGGGTCGTGTGACTGAAACCGATATCCGTATCGCGACTATGTTGATGGATCAGATGTGCTTAACAGGTGAAGCCCGTAAAGAGGCGCAGCAGGCGTTCCGTGAGGGTAAAGAGCCAGACTTTGACCTGCGTAGCAGCCTGCAAGCCTTTCGCGCCGTGACCCAAGGTCGCCAAGAGCTGGTGCAAATGTTTATCGAGATCCAAATTCAAACCGCCTTATCGGACGGTGAGCTCGATCCCGCTGAGCATGCAATCCTGATGACGGTGGCCCAAGAGTTAGGTTATGGTCGTGGGCAACTCGATGAATTACTTAAACGTTGGCAAGCGGAATACCGTTTCCACCAAACCTCTAATGGAAATAAAACCTCGATTACCGACGCCTACCATTTGCTCGGTATTAATGCCGAGGCGACGGATCAAGAGGTCAAGCGGGCCTATCGCAAGTTGATGAATGAACATCATCCCGATAAGTTAATCGCTAAGGGGTTACCACCCGAGATGATGGAAATTGCCAATCGTAAGGCGCAGGATATCCAAGCTGCGTACGACAGGGTGAAATCGGAGCGCGGCATGCGCTAACGCTTCGGTTAACGTTGTCGACGCAAGGAATAATAACGACAGATAAGGGATTAAGATGAAATACGTTAACCGATTAACTGTGATAGCTGGTTTATTACCTCTAACCCTCGCATTACCAACCTATGCCGAACCCGAGCTGTTTGTCGCCCCCTACGGTGGTTACAGCTTTGGCGGCAGCTCGTTCGATATCAATGAACTCGATGCTAACAAGGCTGAAACCAATAATAAGCAGAGTGTGGGTATCGAAGAGGCGAGCCATTACGGCATCATGTTAGGGATTGGTACTAACGATCCCGGCAATATTTACCTGCTCTACAGTCGCCAATCCTCCGAACTGAAAAGCGGCGGCCTGTTTACCCCAGACTTAGTCGCCTCCTTAGATGTGGACTATATCCACCTTGGCGGTACTTTATTCTTCCCAAGTGGCGATTTTCAGCCCTACATTACCGCCAGTGCCGGGGTAACTCGGATGATGCCCGATGATTGGTCAACGGAAACCCGCTTCTCCATGGGCATTGGTGGCGGCGCCGAATATCGCATGACGCAAAACTTCGCGCTGTTTGCTGACTTGCGAGGCTACGCGACCTTTATCGACAGTGACACCTCGCTTTTTTGTAATGAAGACCAATGCCTATGGCATGTAACGTCGGATGTGATGTGGCAAGTGCAAGCTAATCTTGGGGTCAAACTCAGTTTTTAATTCTCCAGCTTTATGGGCAAGGCGCAAACGCAGTTAAGAGGTAAAGATGAAAATAGTCGTACTCGATGGTGAAACCTTAAATCCTGGGGATTTAACTTGGCAAGCGGTCAGCGCATTAGGGGACTTTAGTTGTTTTGCCCGCACGCCTTCGGCCGAGATTATCCCCCGCGCTCAGGATGCCGAGATAGTGCTCACCAACAAGACGCCCCTCGATGCCAACACCTTAGCCCAACTGCCTAAGCTTAAATATATCGGCGTGCTCGCTACGGGTACCAACGTGGTGGATCTTGCCGCCGCAAAAGAGTTAGGCATAGTGGTCACCAACGTGCCCGCCTATGGCCCCGATGCCGTCGCGCAAATGGTGTTTGCCCATATTTTACATCACACGCAAGCCGTTGCGGCGCACCATCAAGCCGTTGCCGCAGGGCAATGGAGCAATTGCAGTGACTTTTGTTTCACCTTAATGCCGCTGCAATCCCTCAAAGGCAAAACCTTAGGCTTGATTGGTTATGGGGATATTGGCCAGCAGGTCGCTAAACTCGCCTTAGCTTTCGGTATGAAGGTGTTAGTCAATACCCGCACCGAACCCAGCAATTTACCCCAAGGCGTGAGTTGGACATCCCGTGATACGGTATTTAAAGAGTCCGATATTCTCTCGCTTCATTGTCCTCTCACTCCTGAAACGACCGAACTAATTAATGCCCAAACCCTCGAATTAATGAAGCCGCAGGCGCTACTGATCAACACCGCGCGCGGCGGCTTAATCGATGAGGCTGCGTTGGCGGCGGCATTAACGCAGGGCAAAGTCTTTGCCGGCGTCGATGTTCTCTCAACCGAACCACCGAGTGCGGATAATCCGCTACTCACTGCGCCGAATATCAGTATCAGCCCCCACAATGCCTGGGCAACCAAAGAAGCACGGCAGAACTTACTTAATATCGCGACGGCAAATCTCTGCGCCTATTTAGCTGGCGATAGAGTGAATTGGGTGAATCCATAAGGCTTGTGGGTTTGGCGGCTTTGATAAGAGATAATGCGTTTATTCCAAAGTCACTCCGTTGTGTGCTGAAGAGTGCAATACATGGAGTGGATAGTGCCGTTAACGGCATAAAATTGGGGGGAGACGATATTTAAGTGCTGAGTTATAGGTGAGCCATGGTATTCGCTCACCGACACGCAGCGAGTCCGTCCGTGGATGCTCGACCGCCCCGTCCATGGGGCGGACGGTCGTCTCGCAAATCGCCCATGGCTCACCTGTTTAGCATCGGCGTCGCATGTGAGTATTAACAAAGAAATACACCGCATGTTTTGGGACAAAAGCGTGCTATGTTTTGCGCGAAATTATCTCCATTTCGGATAAACAAAAATAATCCCAAACGCTGAGTCGTAACTAACTTAAGGATGTAACGCTTGGCTTGATGCTTTTCCTTTACACCATTTGCCGCTGTTATGCTGTTTTTTAAACGCGCACATGCTATCCCATCGACCACTTATGCCACTGTATTGACGTCGAAACTCTTTGGCTGATGTGAGCCACGCATCGGGCGCAATGCCTAATTCATTGAGTAGTTTCGGCCGTTGATTATCGATATAGCCTTTCTTATCAAGGCGGATGGCGCGGCCTGTCCAATCAATCAGTTCGAGATAATCGGCAAAATGAAACGGAATGCCCGCTTGCTCATTTAGGTGAGCTGCGCCATCGAATTGGACCAGAGCCTTGTGGGGAATATGAGCTTGATTAGTTGCGGAGTCAGTTTGTGGCGTTGAGATGGCTAATAAACGATTGGGTGAATCTAGCGAGTTAATTCGCTCCTGAATCGATGTAAAATCAGAGGATTGCAAAGAATCGGCAATGCCTGCTCGAATGGGGTTTAAATCGACATACATCATACACGCGAGCAGGGCTTGCTCATCTAGCAGCGCTTGCGACTTAAATCGGCCTTCCCAAAAGGCGCCCTTGCACTCATCCTCACGATTAGCCTTACGGGCAATTTCTTCGTTTAAACAACGCATAAACCAAGAAATACTGCTTAATCGTTCATGCCACTCGGTAATTAAGCCATCGAGCAACATGCGTTCACCTTCGATTAATGCATCACCATTCATATACTTAGTCGCGACTGCATGGCCTTTAGTGATTTGGCACCAACGGCTGATAATGTCTTTTTGCGTTAAGGATTTGGCCTTATCGACATCTATTTTAAGCACTAAATGATAGTGATTGCTCATCACCGCGTAAGCGCAAATATCCACACAAAATATCGCAGACAAGGCTTTGATTTTATCAACAATCCAGCCACGTCGATGCTCGTAACTACGTCCAGTGAGCTTATCCTCACCGCACAAAAAAGCCCTTCTAACACAGCGATTTATCACATGATAGAAGGGCGTTGCATTAGCATCAATTAGCTGTCTTCTGGCCGAAGTCATAGCAAACTCCACACAGACAAAATCAGGATAATTTAAAGCCTAGTAGAAGGGGCTGAAAAACACAAAAAGATATGGCTGTCCTTGCTATTTTTTTGCTATTTTTTTGCAGAACCTGCTGAATATCGCAACAGCAAATCTCAGCGCCTATTTAGCTGGCGAGCGAGTTAATTGTGTGAATCCCTAAGGTTTGTGGGTTAGAACGTTTCTTTTGATAAGAGATAATGCGTTTATTCCAAAGCTACTCTGTTGTGTGATGAAGAGTGTAATACATGGAGTGGATAGTGACGTTAAAGGGATAAATCTTGGAAATTTAACTCTTTAAGTGCTGAGTTATAGGTGAGTCATGGTATTCGCTCACCGACACGCAGCGAGTCCATCCTTGGATGCTCGACACCGCCCGTCTGATGTGAATGGATTCACAAATGCCGCGATGGCATGGATGCCAAAGAGCGGCCATGGGGCGGACGGTCGTCTCGCAAATCGCCCATGGCGCACGGTGATGCGATGAGTCTTGATTGCTCATTCTTATGGAGAACCCATTTTCACAGAGAATCTGAAGCTCTCTCAAAGAATCAACGTATATGTAGTCTTTTTCAAATCGACTCATGCTAGCTACGTATTTCCCGTCTTCATGTTTGTGGGGAGTGAGAACTATGCCTTCTTCTTTCCCTCGGGATACGATGTACTCCATTCAATTATTCCTATATTTACTTCTTACGTATAACTCTGGATGCCTAACGCCTTGCTTTGGGGCTGCCGAAGCGTAGCGTAGGCAGCCCCAGCGCGTAGCGCGACAACAGCCATTTGTTATGCATTGTTTGACGTATAATGACTCGCCATTGCACTTTGATAGTTCGTTATAACTTACCTATTTCTTTACGCCAAATAGCTCGCTCTTGTGCTTCGGTTAATTTCAATTTGGCGAAATACCTCGTCACAATAAAGGCAATAGGAATGGTGGATAAGGCAATAGCTTCATAGTTGTATAAAGTCATTACAGCAAAGCCATTGGTCAATAGTCCTATTACACCTATCATGTTTGCATATTTACTCTCATAGATTTTCCCAAACTTGCAGGCTAAATAACCAATCACTGCCGCAGGAACAAATAGCATCCAATAAAAGACTAGCCCATTCCAAACAAAGAGAATAAGCAAGGCTAAACCTAAGAAAACACCCAGTATTGCGCCGAAAAAGGCCTTTTTCGGTGATTGGTTTTTTACTAGTTCCTCATATGCGAGCTTTGCCTGCTCATCTATAAATTTACGATAAGATTCACTCTCAGCCTTTTCCTTGCGCGCCAATTTTTCTCTCCTTACAGATGTGTTAAAACTAATTACTAGGGCCATTTTGTTTAAAAATAACGGCTTTGTTGTGTATCGGAGCCATCATAGAGACTAACAACAAAATTTTAGTTTTATGCCCAAACTACCTGAATCCAGCCTCTTCGGGTTGTTTGGGCATATTTAACTTTTCATCTCAGTTGATTTTAGCTTTGATGGTTTTTTGCTCGGCGAGATCGTCTGCGTAGACCAATAAATCCGATCAAGGCTGCAGTGATAACCAGTGAGCCATAGGCCACGGGCTTTTTCAGTTTGTGGTAAATCGCATTCCACTTGGCGATTTGGTTGGCTTTTTCCCGTTCGACGGCGCGGTCAAAATCTGGGGTTTCACATTGCGTACCAAAATTCTCCGCCCAAGGCACAAAGGGACCATTGGCGACGTATTTTTTATAGTAGCGGCGGGCGAGTTCATCATCGCGATATAACACCCAACCTGTGGCTTGGCACAATAGCGCAGCATAGGCTTGGCTGTTGTGGGGCACGAGATCGGCTGCTTTGTTTGCCAACTCGGCGGCTTGGTAACGATAGTGGAAGCGTTTATCGGGAATCGCTTGGCTGGCACTGATGCGTTGCTGCTCTTTATCGCTGAGCTTATCCGCAGCATACCAATCCCTTAGGTCGAACATTCCTGCATATATCGAATAATCCGGTGCTAATTCAAAGCCTAAGATTTCCATCCCTTGATGACGCGCGAGTTCGGCGGCAGACCAATAGGCGCGGGCGCTCTCAATGCCCTTGCTACTCTTGGCTGCGGTCAGCGCCTTGCCATACTCCTGCACGTTGGCGTTGAGTGTGGGATTACTGAAATAAACAGGCGCCTCGGCAATCGCGCCTTCACGCAGTAAGCGGCGACCCAGTAAGTAACGCAGGCGGTTGTTGATTGGCTCGACACTGTCGTACCAATCGCTGTCCTTGGGATACTCGAAAGTCATTACCGGCACATGCTCATCGATAAACAGCTTAAGCTCGGCGGTAGTGAGCACGCGCTCGGCCACATAGGCGATATCCTGCCAATACTCATCACCACTGGCGAACAGTTGGCTGAGGGCGTCGATATATTCGCCCCGCTCAAGGGATAACACGCCCTGCTCGGCGCGAATACGGCAATAGGTGGCTTGCTGGGCATCGGCGTCGATGGCCTGTTGTTGAGTATCCTTAGCATTTAAGTGCTCAGTACCTGAAGTCGCATCGGTTGGAAAATGATGCACTGCTTGGGCATAGGCCTTAGCCGCTTGGGCTTGGTCCCCCTTTTGCAGCATAAGCTTCGCTGTGAGCCACCAAGTTAAGCCGCTCGGTTTGGCGAGTGCCAGCATGCGCTCGGCGCTGGCATAGTCACCCAATTGGTAGTAAATCGCCGCTAACTTATCGCCTTGGCTCAGTATTACACCATCGGTTGGGAATACGGTGAGGATTTCGGCAACCTTTTGGCCCATGTCCATCAGTTGTCCGTCGAAGGCGAAATCATTGGCACTGCTCTGCCAGTAAGCAATGAGCAATTGTTGCACACTCGGCTGCTGTAATAATGGTTTTAGCTCATTGATATTTTTAGACATTAAGCTGCGGCTTAACATCAGCAACGAGTCATAACCGCTACTGTCACCCTGCACCGACTGGGTGGCATAGAGTTCAATAACCTTATCTAAGGTGGCAGGATTTAAGGCTACATCTATTTTAGGCGGCTCATATTCCCCACGAGAGACTTCAATTTGAGCTTGGCCTTGATGTAGCAGAATATAAGCCTGCTCGCCAAGGCCGGCTAAGCTTAAGCGCAGCGGATCGGCGGCCCCTTGGGTCACCTCAGTTTGTAGTTGCTGCAAGTAAGCATTGGCTTGAACAAAATGGCTATTATCGCTGGCGGTTTTGCTCTTTATCAGCTCGATACGAGACAAGCTATACAGTGCCCACAGGCTGCGACCCGCGCGCTCACTCTCAGGTAGGGCGATGACTTTTTTAAAGTAATCGCTGGCTTTATCGTACTCTTTGGCATCAAACGCCATGGCGCCAAGGCTGTACCAGGTTAAGGCGGGCGCTAATGTCTCTTTTAACTGGGCGGCGATTTGCTCGGCCTCTGCCACGCTTTGCGCATCACGCAGACTATTGACTAACGCGAGCTGCGCCTCGGATAACTCGCTGTTTTCATAGGCGCGAGTCTGGGAAAGATAGCGACTATGCACCTCATCCCAGAGGTATTCCTGCGCAGCAGGCGCATCTTGAAACTGCCAAGCCAGTGGTTTTGCTAAACCGCTAAGTTGCTGGCTAAAACTGGTTTGCGGTAAATAGCTTAGGTTGTACTGCCTGTCTTGGGTTAATTGCAGCGGAAAGTCTGGCCCGCAGGCTAATAGCGCAGGGGAGAAGAAACTTAAGCCAATCAGGCTGGTTTGTTTTAATTTGGTTTTCCAGCGCGGAATAGCCTTCGCTGGCAATGAATTTGACTTATGGCGCATAAATTCCCTGTAAATATAATGACTCACAACGTGCCCAACCGATAACTCTACGCCCGTTTGGGCTTAGCTCGACCGCTGAGATTAAATTCGGCGCAAACTGCGAGGAGGCAGGCTCTGCTGCGCGTTCCGTTGAGGTGGCTTGCGGTAACTGCCACACTAATGTCCCTTGGGTTAATTTGGCTTGATAACCGTTTTGCGCATCATACCCGCTGCACGCCTGCGCCGCTAGGGACAACTGGCCCGGCAACTCGCCCGCAATATTGCCCTTATTGACTAACACTAATTGAAATAAGCTGGTTTTTGGTGCCTCACTAGGTGAGAGCCTGGGCTCAGTGTTTAAGATTTCTAGCTCAATCTGCGGGGCGAGTGCTTGCAGCTTGGCGACCGCAATCAGGGTCGAGAGTGGCCAAACCCGCTTATCGCCTTCGAGGGGTAATCGAAACCAAATCATTCCCTTAAGCTTGGGGTCGGTAAAGTTGTGCAGTTTTTTAACGAAGGACTGCAACACCTGTGGATCGGCCATCAGCTCTTGGCGCGCAAGATGCTGCGAAGATGCGGTATTTGCCGAAGGCATTCGCATTGGCACTTCACTCTCTACCCGATAACCCGATGCTGTGCTATACACCGCCGAGCCGTAGGATGGCAGGGCGATAAGATAGGGGACCTTAGCTAACTGTGACAGCTGCTCGACCCATTGCCAACCTTGCGCGGGGTCGAACAGCCCTAAACGTGGGTCACTGACACTGTGAATTTGCAGTACCAGCTCATCGATATTATCAAATAGCGGCGGAAACGCCGGGCTGCTCAACCAAGCGGGCAATGAGGTAATGCTGAGTTTAAGCGTGTGGGGTAATTGGCTTTTTAACTCACGTAAAAAAGCGTTATAGGCAGCGAGTTTACTGCTGGCGCTATCGTGGTCGATTTCAATTCCCGCAAGCTTGGTGCCCTTTGCCTGCCAGTCTTGAATGAGCGCGAGAATTTTTTGGAGAGCTTCGCGATTATTTAGGCGCGTTAGTTGGCCATCTAATCTTATTACCGCCACTTTAGGGCGTGGATCGGCCTGTAACCATTCATGGTTGACCCGCACTTCGAACCAGATATCCGTGCCATTGGGTTTGGGATGGGCTTGTAATGCCAAGATGCGCACGCCATTAAATGTGCTTTGGCTTTCGACCAAGGCGCTTTGATTGGCATCGCGCCATTGCCGCTGCCAGACATACACTTCTTGGCTTAATTCACGCTGGGCGACGGTGTCTGCCTTGCTGCTCGATGTATCTTGATTTGCTGGCTGACAGGCGCCAAGGGACACTGAGCCAAAGGATAACGCCAGTAACAGGGAAAAAGTGCGATGTATCGCTTGCAAGGATTTTGAGCGCTTGAGCTCAAAGTGCTTGGACTGAAAGCGCTTAGAGTGAAAGAGAGTGGAATAACGACTGCGTAAATCCATGGGATCAGAGTAAAAGCCTAGCGTGGGGCATGCCAAATAGAGGGCTACTATGCCTCAAAACCACCTTGGATTGCATCAGGCTTTTGCATTAGACGCGAAATCAATTTGAGTAGAAGTGAGTATGGCGGTTAACTTGGCTTAAATGCCTTAATAATGCGCCCAGTAATAGTGCTGGGCGCGGTGCTGATCACGGTACAGAACACTAAGTTGCCGGTGACAAGTCGTTATGCATTCATTCCTAGAAAATCACTTTTACCTTAGATGCGCTATCCAGTGCTTTGTTGACCGCGCTTTCGATATCTTTATCGCGGGCGAGGGCCACCCCTAAACGGCGACGACCATCGATTTCAGGCTTCGCAAATAATCTGAGCTGAGTATTCTCCGCTGCCAAGGCATCGGCAAGACCTTGATAGCGAATGTTTTTCGATTTGCCTTCCACCAATACGACCGCCGAAGCGCTGGGGCCATGTTGGTGGATATTCGGGATCGGCAGACCAAGAATCGCCCTAACATGCAGTGCAAACTCGGATAAATCTTGGCTAATTAAGGTGACTAAGCCGGTATCATGCGGACGAGGCGAGACTTCAGAGAAGTAGACATCGCTGCCCTTCACAAACAGCTCGACCCCAAATAAGCCGTAGCCGCCGAGGGCTTCCACCACTTTTTTGGCGATTGCTTGGGATTTTGCTAGTACGTCGTCCGACATGGCTTGAGGTTGCCATGACTCTCGGTAGTCGCCGTCTTCTTGTCTGTGGCCAATTGGTGCGCAGAAGTGGATGCCGTTAACCGCACTAATGGTTAATAGGGTGATTTCGTAATCGAAGGGGATAAAGCCTTCGACAATCACACGGCCACCGCCCGCACGGCCGCCTTCTTGGGCGTATTGCCAGGCTTTGGCGCTTTGGGCCGCATCACGGATAACACTTTGGCCCTTGCCCGATGAACTCATCACGGGTTTGACCACGCAGGGTACGCCAATCTTGCCAATGGCTTGATTAAACTCGGTTTCAGTGTCGCAGAAGAAATAGGGCGAGGTCGGCAGACCTAAGGTTTCGGCTGCGAGGCGACGAATACCTTCTCTGTCCATGGTCAGCTGAGTCGCACGTGCGGTCGGCACGACATTGAGGCCTTCGGTTTCCATCTCGACTAAGGTTTGAGTGGCGATGGCTTCAATTTCTGGGATCACTAAGTGGGGCTTTTCTAGCTCAATAATGGCGCGAAGGGCCTTGGCATCGAGCATATTGATCACATGGGAGCGATGGGCAATTTGCATGGCAGGGGCATTGGGATAACGATCGACGCCAATCACTTCAACGCCTAAGCGTTGTAACTCAATGGCGACTTCTTTACCTAGCTCACCGCAGCCAAGCAACATGGCGCGTCGAGCGCCCTCGGTGTAAGGAGTTCCTATCATGGTGTGGGTACCTTTTTATATTGGGATAATTGACGCCTTCGGACGTTCTTGGGCCATAGTCTACCCCGATTGGCGGCAAAGCATGAGACTGAAATTAACAACTGTGTTTTTGATCAAGCTATTTAAGGGTGATTAGTGCTTGGGTGTGGTAAAAATCCTGTTTGTAGCGGTGTTTTATGTTAACTTTTGGTTTCATAACGGATTATGGACTTAAGATATGCAAGACATTCGCGATTTGACCGCTGTACTACGTTCTAAAACGCCCATCGTGGTGATTGAAACCTATGAGGAATACCGTGTTGTAGACATGCTTAAGCGGGTGGCGAATGTGCTTTATCAGCCCTTATTTACTTGGAGTATTACCCAAGGGTTGACGCGGGTTGATAAGCCAATGCCTGCGCAGAAATTTAATACTGAACCTGGCGATATCTTGGGGCAGATTAAATCGACGACCCAGCAGGGGATTTATGTGCTCTGTGATTTTCATCCCTTTGTGATTGATGCGCCAAAGAATGTCCGTCTGCTGAAAGAAATCGCCCTCGAATACGATGCGCTGCAACACACGCTGGTGCTAGTGAGCCATGCCTTTGAGATCCCGCCCGAAATTAAGCGTTATTGCGCCTATTTTCAGCTCACTCTGCCGAGCACCTCGCAGCTGGAGAATTTGATTTACCTTGAAGTGGATAAGGTGCGCGGCCAAGGCATGCCGCTCACTGTGGATGATAAAGCCGTGGTTAAACTGGCGGAAAACCTGCGCGGTGTGACCTTAGATGATGCCAGACGATTGATACATAAGGCCATTGTGGATGATGGCGCCATTACCCATTCGGATGTGGACCTTATTAACAAAGCCAAATTCCAGCTGCTCGACCTCAACGGCATATTGCAATTTGAGTACGACACCAGTGATTTTTCCCAGATTGCCGGATTACATAATCTCAAAAAATGGTTAAAGCAGCGCGCGCCAGTGGCGCAGGTAACCACCGATGCCAAGGCCGCGGTACAACCCGATACTCCAAAGGGCGTGTTATTACTCGGGGTGCAGGGCAGTGGCAAGAGTCTTGCGGCCAAAGCGGTGGCGGGAGTGTGGCAACGCCCCTTGCTCAGGCTCGATATGGGCGCCTTATATAACAAGTACATAGGCGAAACTGAAAAGAACTTGCGTAACGCCCTCGAGCTGGCCGATATGATGTCGCCCTGTATCCTTTGGATTGATGAAATAGAGAAAGGCTTAAGCGGCAGTAGCAGTGATGAGGGCACTTCGACCCGCATTCTTGGCACACTGTTGACTTGGATGGCGGAGCGTAAGTCCGAGGTATTTGTGGTCGCCACCGCCAACGATATTCAAGCGCTGCCGCCCGAGCTGATGCGTAAGGGGCGAATGGATGAAATCTTTTTTGTTGATTTGCCCGACGAAGCCATCCGTAAGGCGATTTTCTTAATCCATTGCCAGCGCCGTGGTATCGATGTGACTCGGCTCGATCTTGCGCAGCTATCGCGGCATAGCCAAGGGTTTTCGGGAGCTGAAATCGAGCAGGCCGTGATCGCCGCCATGTACAGCGCCCGCAGTTTAGCGCGAGCGCTCGATCAAGACATGTTGTTAGAAGAACTGACAAAAACCAAACCGTTATCCATAGTGATGGGCGATAAGATTAATGCCCTCAGGCAATGGGCCGCAGGGCGCACAGTCAATGCCCATGAGTAGCAACTTAACACACGATGAGTGCTCGCGGCGTATTGGGCGGCTTAGCCTTATCCTCTTCGAAACCACTTTAAATGTCGTGCGTGTTTCGGATTAGATAATAGAGTTGGATATCAGCGCCGTCGATGTTAACTTACTGGTCGATATGGATGATTTTTCAGTTTTAATGGCAAGTTTTTAGCTTGAGTAATATTTGCCATTCCAGTCGTAGAGCATGATAAGCAGGGAAGAGATGAGTTTCGAGCAAGAGTTTACAGAAAAAGTCGGTGGCTACTTAGACAATCTCACCGATAAGTTACAGCCCGTTCTTAAGCAATTGATTGAGCATGACTATCCCCAAGAGGTAGTCACGCTGGCATTTGAGGTCTTTGCCGATAGTTTTTCATCCCAATTCCCGGTGCGGGTATTTTTTATGGATATCGATGGCAAGGCTGCATACGCCTCGCCAGTTAATCCTCATTTACTCGACATAGACCATGTTTATCCAGATGAATTTGAAGAGGAATATATCGAAAAGGATGAAGATCTTGACCCCTGGCAGATTGCAACAAACGCGCTTATTGAATGGTTCTCCAAGTGCTGGATTGCCGCGGGTGGCCAAAGCTTTAAATTAAACGCCAATATCGCTCCCCATGATAGCCACTATGAGTTCAATTTAGTCGAGTGTCAGTGGCAAGAACGATGCTAACTCGCTTGAAGTTAAATATTTTTACATTAAATACGTTTTAAATTAAACACTTGGGTTTTGTATTCTTGGGTTAATACTCAGAGTGAGCCATCATATTGTTATCCAGCCTTGGTGTGCTCGCCTCACCATCGGGTGTTTCCCCATAAAAACCTAAGCTGATATTAGCTTACTGCAAATCTTGTCTTTGCTTACGTTACGCGTTGCTTACTCACGCTAGCGCCTTCTCAAAACAAAAGGCCTAGGCCTAGGCTTTTGAGCTATCTTAGCCCAGCCGTTTGCTGCATTTGGCAAACAACAATCTCACCTTAGCTATCGCAATTCGTCGTTACTGATAGTGCATCTTTGGATGCCATTAGCCGCACCGAAATAAACAATTGTGTTTTTGATCAAGCTATTTAGATGGATTTGTTGCGAATTTGTTTTCATGGTGTAGATCTATATTGTGTCGCAAATTGAACGACACGGCGGGACAAAGCACGATTTTGGTATGGATGGTTTTACCGAAATTAAGATCGGGAAGGGAGTGGGAGCTGAACATGTTTTTGGATTATTTTGCCTTAGGCATTTTGTTTTTTGTCATAGTGGTGATCTTCTATGGCGTGATTGCCATCCACGATATCCCCTATGAAATTGCGAAAAAGCGCAATCATCCCCAGCAGGATGCATTGCATATCGCTGGCTGGGTCAGTTTATTCACGCTACATGCGATTTGGCCTTTTTTATGGATTTGGGCGACCTTGTATCGAGAGGACCGAGGCTGGGGATTTAGCACTGTGATGAAGCGCGAGCAGGCATTGGAGGATGATGTTAAAGCGTTAAGGGAAACGGTATTGGCCTTACAGGCAAAGCTTGAACAACTGGAATCGACAGCAGTGCCTGCGGTAAACAAGCCAATAGATGCGATAACCACAGAAGCTAGTGTGACCGAAACTAGCCCAAAAGCCGAGGTGTAACATGGATTTACTACTGATATTAACCTACGCCTCGATCTGTATTGTGATTTTTAAAGTGTTTAAGATCCCAATGAACAAATGGACAGTGCCAACCGCCGTATTAGGGGGCGTAGTGTTGATTGGGGCGCTATTGCTGATAATGAACTACAACCATCCCTATTCCCGTTTCGCGCGGGAATACTATGTGACCATTCCCATTACGCCAGCTGTGAAAGGTATAGTCACTTCTGTTGATGTCAAACCTAATACGCCGATTAAACAAGGGGATGTGTTGTTTCGCATCGATCCAACGCCCTATGAAGCTGTTGTTAAAACTAAAAAAGCGGCGTTGTTAGCAGCGGAGCAAGAGGTGCCACAACTTGAGGCAGCATTGGAAACCGCTAAGGCAAATGTGGCGAGAGTTGCCGCAGATAGAGATCGCAATAAGTCAGCCTATGATCGTTATGAACAAGGCCATCGTAAAGGTGGGGCTAACTCGCCTTTTACTGCACTGGAATTAGACAATAAACAACAATTGTATTTAGCCTCTGAAGCACAACTTACAGCGGCACGAGCCGAAGAGTTACGCGCACGTCTTGCCTATGAGTCCAATGTGGATGGGGTGAATTCTAAAGTTGCTGGACTACAGGGGGATCTTGAAAGCGCGCTCTATAATCTCGAGCAAACCGTAGTGCGGGCTCCGGCCGATGGTATTGTCACCCAAATGGCGCTGCGCCCAGGTGCGATGGCGGTGCCTTTACCTTTACGGCCGGTGATGAGTTTTATCCCCGACGAGCAGCGTTATTTTGCTGGCGCATTCTGGCAAAATTCCCTGCTGCGTTTGCAAGAAGGGGATGAGGCAGAAGTGGTATTAGATGCGGCGCCCGGGCAAGTGTTTAAGGGTAAAGTCGCTAAGGTTCTCCCCGCGATGGCTGAGGGGGAAATTCAGATGAATGGTACGCTGCAGTCGTCTAATCAACTGTTCCAAAGTGGTCGGGTTATCGTATTAATCGATATTGAAGATGACGCGATACGTCGCCAATTCCCGGCGGGCGTTGCGGGACAAGTGGCTGTGTATACAGAACATTTTCACCATGTCGCCGTGATGCGTAAAGTGCTGCTGCGGATGCAGGGCTGGTTAAACTATCTGTTCTTCGATGGGCACTAGCAGAGTTTTACGCTAACGACTTCGCTTAGAGCTGGTGTTAAGCTGCCAAGAGTGAATAAAAAAAGCGCTGACATGACTGTCAGCGCTTTTTTGTTATGTGCAGTAGACGAATGCTGGCTGCGATTAAATATCGAAGGCCAAGCTGCCCGGCGGGAGGAAGGGCCAGCTTTGACGCACAGGCGAGCCATCACCTTGTTCACCAAAGAAATAAGCCGTTCTTGGGGTGGCGTAGACCACACTGCCTTTTTGCAGTCCTAATTCTTGCAGATGGTGGTGGGTAAAGGTGGCTTCCCACAGTTCTTCACTCTGCCAGCCGATAGGCGCCAGTTCGACACGCACTTCTGCGCCCACCGGTGTTATTGCCACTATGGTAAAGGGAATATGGGCTTGGCTGTTGGGCTTATCCGCCAGTGCCAGCTCATGGCTACGCACATAGAGCGCGCCGTTTTGTTGCAGTGGCGCTTGTTCTGGCGGTACTAAGAAGGCGTCACCATTGGTCCAACGATTTTGTTGCCAGCTCGCTTCAAACCGATTGACGTTACCTAAGAAATCAAACACAAAGCGGCTATTGGGTTGGGCATACAACTCAATCGGAGTATTGACCTGCTCGATATTGCCGTTGCTCATCACCACCACTCTATCGGAAAGCTCTAAGGCTTCGTCCTGATCGTGGGTCACAAACACGCTAGTGAATTTCAGCTCATCGTGAAGACTGCGCAACCAGCGGCGCAGTTCTTTACGCACCTTGGCATCGAGGGCGCCAAAGGGCTCATCCAGTAACAGTACTTCGGGCTGAGTCGCTAAGGCGCGTGCCAAGGCGATACGCTGTTTTTGTCCGCCCGAAAGCTGCTCAGGGTAGCGCTGTGCTAGGTGGCCAAGTTGCACCATTTCGAGTAAATGGCTGACGCGCTTTTGGATTTCGGCCTTAGAAGGTCGCTGTTTTTTCGGAATGACTTCGAGCCCAAAGGCGACGTTGTCGGCGACCGTCATATGGCGGAACAGGGCGTAGTTTTGAAACACAAACCCGACTCTGCGATCGCGTACATGCACTTGGGTCACATCGCGATTACCGAAATGGATTTGGCCGCTATCCGCGCCCTCAAGGCCAGCAATAATTCGCAATAGGGTGGTTTTACCCGAGCCAGAAGGGCCGAGAAGACCTATCATCTCGCCTTCTTGAATATCCAGATTGAGCGGCGAGAGCGCCTGAAATTGGCCAAATTTTTTGGAAATATTAGTTAAACGAATACTCATAATGATTGGCTCTGCTCTTGGTTGTCATTGGCGGATAAGCTGCGTTGTTGGCGCCACTCTACTAAGGCTTTTAGCAGTAAGGTACATAGGGCGATCAAGGCAAGCAGTGACGCGCTCGCGAAGGCGGCTTCGGCCTGATAATCTTCGTAAAGTAATTGCACATGCAAAGGTAAGGTGTTGGTTTCACCGCGGATATTGCCTGATACTACGGCAACGGCACCAAACTCACCCACGGCTCTGGCATTGGTGAGGATCACCCCATAAATCAGCGCCCACTTGATATTGGGTAGCGTCACGCGGCGAAACAGTTGCCACCATGAAGCGCCAAGAATAACCGCGGCCTCTTCCTCCGATGCGCCCTGTTGTTGCATCAAGGGGATTAATTCTCGGGCAACAAAGGGACAGGTCACGAAAATGGTGACTAACAGAATCCCCGGCCAGGCAAACATGATTTGTAAATCGTGCTCAAATAGCCAAGCGCCGAGCCAGCCACTGTTGCCGTAAAGCAGTAGATAGAGCAAGCCCGCGACCACGGGCGATACGGCAAAGGGAATATCAATCAAGGTGATGAGTAACTTACGCCCCGGAAACTCAAAGCGCGTTACGCTCCAAGCGAGCAGCACCCCAAACACTAAGTTAATCGGCACGGTCAGCGCCGCGACCATAAGGGTTAGCCCAATGGCGTGGAGTGAGTCGGGTTGGCTCAGATGCTCGATATAACGTTCCCAACCACCAACGAAGGCCTGCTGAAAAATACTGACTAAGGGCAGTAGCAACAACACCATGGCCAAGAACACGGCTAGGGTGATTAGGCTCCATTTGATGAGAGGCGCTTCACCGACTCTTAAAGGTTTAAATGAGTTCATGGTGGCTCCTTATCGGCCGTGAATGCGGCGTAAATAACGCGCCTGCCACAGGTTAATCAGCAGTAGCAGCAACAGCGACGTCAGCAGCACGACGGAGGCAATGGCGCTGGCGCCAGCAAAATCAAATTCCTGTAGACGAACGAAAATCATCAGGGAGGTGATCTCACTGATGTAGGGCATATTACCTGCGATAAAAATCACGGCGCCAAACTCACCCAGACTGCGGGTAAAAGACAGCGCCGTACCGACCACTAAAGCAGGCCAGAGGGAAGGTAAAATCACCCGCCAAAACACGGCGCCATCGGTTGCGCCTAAGGTCATGCCTGCTTCTTCTTCCTCATGGGATAATTCTTCCAGTACTGGCTGGACTGTTCGCACCACGAAGGGAATGCTGGTGAAGATCATCGCAACCACAATCCCCAATGGCGTGTAGGCCACTTTGATGCCAATTTCGGCCAATAGGCTACCAATCTGACCATTTTCAGCATAGAGAGTGGCTAAGGTAATACCCGCGACGGCTGTGGGTAAGGCAAAGGGTAAATCGACTAAGGCGTCGAGGAGGCGTTTACCCGGAAACTCGTAACGCACCAACACCCAGGCGAGTAACAGACCGAAAAGGCAGTTAAACAGGGAGGCGGCCAGTGCAGATAAAATAGTGACTTTATAACTTGCCAGCACGCGGGGATCGGCAATCACGCCCCAATACTCGGCCCAGCTCATCTGGCTGGTTTGCATGATCAGGCCAGTGGTGGGGAGCAAGAGAATCAAGCTAACAAATAACAAAGACACACCTAGGCTGATACTAAACCCCGGCAAAACCCGCTTGTGGCGTAAGCGCCCATTATTAAATATCACTGAATAACCACCCGATAAGGTTAATGGAGTTCATCCAATATTATTATGCCATTAGCACGTTATTGCTCAATCGCGATAAAGACTACTTGTTATAGCAACTTTGTCCCTTGCCGCGATATAACCACAAAACCCGGGACATTGCCCGGGTTGTGGATTTGGTGATTTAACTACCCAAGCGGATGATCAACGTTTTAATAACTGATCCAGTTTGGCGCCATTGGCAAATTGAGTCTTCATCGCGTTGTCCCAGTTACCTATGATTTGCTCAACGGTCATTAACTCAACCGCTGGGAACTGTTTGGTAAATTCAGCAACCACTTTCTCGTTGTGAATGCGGTAGTTGAATCCGGCTAACAAACGTTGTGCTTCTTCGCTGTATAGATAGTTTAAATACTCGGTTGCTAGTTCTTGCGTGCCGTTACGCTTTGCGTTTTTCTCAACGACGGCAACAGGGAATTCCGCCAGAATCGAGGTTTTTGGCACGACAACTTGGTAATCATCGGCACCATATTGCTGACGAATATTGTTCACTTCAGATTCGAAGGTGATCAGCACATCGCCGATACCACGCTCAACAAACGACGTGGTTGCACCACGGCCGCCCGTATCAAATACGGCAACGTTACCGAGGAACTTCTTCAAAAACTCATCTAATGAGGCTTGATTATCTTTGCCATAGTTTTTCTGGGCATAACCTAAGGCTGCTAAGTAGGTGTAGCGAGCATTACCCGAGGTTTTTGGGTTCGGGAACACCAGCTTAACGTCATCTTTAGCTAAATCATTCCAGTCGCTGATTTGCTTTGGATTACCCTTACGCACCAAAAACGCGATGGTAGAGTAGTAAGGTGAGCTGGCATTCGGCAGCAGTTGTTGCCAGTTTTCTGGGATTAACTTGCCGCGGTCATGCAGAATTTGTACAT
This sequence comes from Shewanella decolorationis S12, assembly GCF_000485795.1. Classification (GTDB taxonomy): domain Bacteria; phylum Pseudomonadota; class Gammaproteobacteria; order Enterobacterales; family Shewanellaceae; genus Shewanella; species Shewanella decolorationis. Next base: position 21,242 of record NZ_AXZL01000072.1, on the reverse strand, counting down.
CGGTGACTTGGTTAAAGGTCACGACATCGGCGGGTAAGCCCTGAAGAATCGAACGAGCCTGGGCGGAAGAACCCGCATGGGATTGCTTGATTTCAACGGTCTTGCCGGTTTGTTCTTGCCAATGTTTAGCAAAAACAGGGTTATAGGCATTGAATAATTCCCGCGCGATATCGTACGAGGAATTTAAGAGTGTCTGATCGGCGGCTGCCACATTGAGGGAGGTTCCCAGTAATAGGGTTCCCAGCAGGGCCTTAGTCAATTTTACTGGCATTTTGTACTCCTTAATCTGGCAACTGTGTCAGTGTATAGGAATAGAGTAATAGAAGATTTTATTTATAAAAAGCCATACAAATAGAACTTTTTTGAATAACTATGAGCGAATAATTGTATGCTTCAGGTGAGATTCATCGTGTTTGTTGTGGCTAACCCCCTTAAAATAACCCTATGCTGAATCGCTTTATCAAAAGGATCATCCAAGTGTCTGACTTTCCGACTATTGAAGCCTGTATTGGGCAAACTCCGCTGGTGCGTTTACAGCGGCTTGATTGTGGTAGCTCAACGGTATTGTTAAAGCTGGAGGGGAATAACCCTGCTGGCTCGGTAAAGGATCGTGCGGCGCTGAATATGATTATTCAGGCGGAGCTTCGCCAAGAGATTGCCCCCGGGGATACCCTGATTGAAGCCACCAGTGGCAATACGGGTATCGCCCTAGCCATGGCTGCGGCGATTAAAGGCTACAAGATGATCCTGATTATGCCGTCAAATTCGACCCAAGAGCGTAAGGATGCCATGCAGGCCTATGGCGCCGAATTGTTGCTGGTGGACAATATGGAAGCCGCGCGGGATTTGGCCTTAGATCTTCAGGCACAAGGCAAAGGTAAGGTGCTGGATCAGTTCAATAATCAAGATAACGCCAACGCCCATTTCCAGACCACTGGCCCTGAAATTTGGCAGCAGAGCCAAGGTAAGGTCACTCATTTTGTCTCCAGCATGGGTACCACTGGCACCATTATGGGGGTGTCGAAGTATTTAAAGAGTCGTAATCCCGATATCACCATTGTCGGTTTGCAACCCGCCGATGGTAGTTCGATTCCGGGGATCCGCCGCTGGCCGCAGGAATATCTACCGGGTATTTTCGATGCTGCCCGTGTCGATGCAGTGATGGATATTGAGGAGCAAGATGCGAAAGCCATGGCGAGAACCTTGGCCCGTGAAGAAGGTATTTGTGCTGGCGTGAGTTCTGGCGGTGCTGTGTTTGCGGCGCTCGAGATTGCGAGGCAGAATCAGGGGGCCGTTGTAGTTGCAATTGTGTGCGATAGGGGCGACCGTTATCTGTCATCTGGGTTATTTTCTTAAGCCGCGTTTTATCCACTGATCCTCGCATTTGGGATTTCTTATGCAATAAAAATGGGCGTGTATCGCCCATTTTTATCACTTATTGCTTAAGCACTCATAGTTTCAAGCATCGCTTAAATCATAATGGCCCAATGATTATGGCTGCGGTGGAAACTGCGCCAAAATCCGGCTAACGGCTTTGGCTGTGTCTTGAGCTTTTTTATCGCCGCCTCCATCAAAATCGAAACTATCGGTGCCGCGCCAAATCAGCTTATTGGTTTTAGTGTCGATAATATCAATTTGAATGGTTTGAATTTTTGCCGTGTCACTGCCAAGCGGCACGCCGACGCTTGTGCCTATACCAATACCGCCAGAACGGCCAAAACTGCCCGTGCCTAAGCCTATTGATAGGCCTGAGTCTTTGGTCTTATCTTGGGTCAGTAAGCCATAGGCAACTTTAAAATCGGGGGAAGAGGCATTTTCAGTAAAGCCTTTTTGGCTTAACTGTTGGGTGATTTCGGTTTGAATGCGCTGGGCGCTGAGTGGGTCGTCGCTGGGCTGTGGAGCGAGCTGGGCGAAGCTCTGTAATGTCTTAAAGTCGTAATTGATATCGTAATCGTTTTTCGGCTTACTGCTGCAGGCGCCAACTAAAACTAAAGCAACAAACAGACTGGCGATATTTTTGTATCCCATGATGACACTCCAATTTGTACAAACTCTGTTCAATGTGCCTTGATTAACAGTAAGACTGCAAGTAATTTAGTGAAAAGTGTTTAATTTTTGTATTGTTTTACTTGTGTATCTAAGGTCACGCACTTTAGATGCTTAACTGGTAGAGTTGCTCAACATCATGGAACAGTTAGCCTTTTTCGAAATACCTAGCCCCTGCATCGGTGTGTGCCAAACCGATGCCCGCGGCTATTGCAAAGGTTGCCTGCGTAATCGTGAGGAGCGATTCAATTGGTTGCATTTTACCGATGCCCAAAAGCATGATGTGATCCGTTTATGCCACCAACGTAAACGTCGGCGGCAGTTGGCCTTATATAAAGCCCGTCAGCAAGCACTTGAGCAGGAGAGGGCGGCACTTAATCCACAACTCGATTTTGAGCCGCAAGACGCAGCCGAATTAGACCTTGGGGATTTTGATTTCGAGGAGTAATCTTATTTTAAGAACATGATTAAAGGCGTTAAATTTCCCGCTTCTTCGGCCAGCTTAAGGTAAAACGCGTTTGAGTGGGATTGCTACTGACGCTCACTTCGCCCTGATGACGCTGCATAATTCGTTTGATAATCGCCAGACCTAAGCCATGACCCTTGTTACCATTTTGCACCGATTGGCTGCGGTAAAAGGGCTCAAACACCATAGGTAAATCCACCTCGGGAATAGGCTCTCCATCATTGCTCACACTCAACGTCACCCTTTGCGGGGTTTGGCTGACTTCAATTAAGATTTGATGGCGAGCAAAGCGCTGGGCGTTGGTCAGCAGGTTTTGCAGTGCGCGTTCAATCAGTGCGGGTTCGCCGACCAAGGGGAGAGTCGTCATCTCCGCCTGTAAGCTGATGGGGGTATCACTTAAGCTGCTTAAGCGTTTGATGCTCTGGTTAACTAAGCTGAGCAGATCGTATTCGTCCAAAGGTGTGCCTTCGCGCTGAGCCTCTAGACTGGCGTAAGTCAGCAGTTCCTGCAGCAGGTTTTCCATTTCCTTAATATCGAGCTGCATCTCATTGAGAAAATCCTGACGCTTTTGCTCGTCGGAATCGGGCTGGCAGTACATGGGCATTAGGGCGAGGGCGAATTTCAGCCGCGCGAGTGGGGTGCGGATCTCATGGGAAACCGCATTGGATAAATGCTTTTGGTTTTCGATTAACGCGCTTATATGGCGCGCCATTTCATTAAAAGTGTTCGCTAAGGGTTTAACCTGTGAGCGGTTGGAGAGGCTAATGCGTGTATCCCATTTAGCTTCGCCAAAATCCTTGGTGGCCTTACGTAAGATGCTTAAATCCCGCGACAGCGGGCCGACCCAAATCAGCGCAACTAACGCTAACGAGAGATAGAAAAACAGCGTAAACAGATTCCGCAGTGAGGCTCTTGGGTCTATCTCTATGGGGCCTGCCATTAACACTTGCTCGCCAACCTGAATAAACTGGAATTGTTCGCCTTCGCTGGTTGTGGTGGTGACCACATGGTTAGGAGTGAGCTGTTGATCTTTGGCTAGCGCGATTTGATCTGGGCTGAGTAGATTGAGAGGCAGCTGAGCATGGCTCGGTAATGCCTCAAGGTAGGCTTTACGGCTGTCCTCTGGCAGCTGAGTTAGCAACTGGGCTAACGCAACCAGAGGAGCGTCTAACGCATTATTTTCATCCACATTTTTCTGCCACAGGCTGTCCAGTGTCCAACCTATGCCTAGAAAACTGAGGCTTAGCAGTAAATATAAGCTGATAAAGAGACGTTTCACGGCTGCTCTTAGTTGTTCCAAGCCTCAGGGGCGAAGAGGTAGCCCTGTCCCCAGACGGTTTTAATTCTGAAAGGGGTCTCAATATTGTCGTTGAGCTTTTTACGCAGCCTTGAAATGCGCACATCTATCTTTCTGTCTTTACCATCAAAATCTATGTTAAGCAGTAATTGATAGATGTACTGACGGCTCAGCACTTGTCCCGCCTGCGAGGCCAGTAACCAGAGGAGTTCAAACTCATGGCTGGTGAGGTCGACTTCTTTATTGTCGAGGCGGATAGCATGAGTATGGGGATCGATACTCAGCTTACCAAAGGTCAAGCAGTGGGATTCGGCCTGCGGCGGTTGGTTTTGGCGGCGCAATAGGTTGTTGATACGGGCAACCAGCAGCGCAGGGTCGACGGGTTTCACCACATAGTCGTCGGCACCGAGTTCTAAGCCTTTGATCTGATCTTCGCTCGACCCAAGGGCACTCATCAGCAGTATAGGGCCTGCAAAGTAATCGGGCAGCTTTTCACACAGGCTAAGGCCATCTAGGCCTGGCAACATAATGTCTAGCAGTATGATATCGGGCTTGTAGTTGATTAAGCGGGTTAAGACTGTGTCACCGCGGCGCTCGACTTCAACGTGCATACCGTGTGATTTCAAATAATCTACAATTAAATTCGCAAGACGGACATCGTCTTCAACCAATAACACTCTGTGGGGTGATTGTGGATTCGTCATTAAAATAAACTCCAAGGGTTACGGTAACGTCTGCGCACCTGAGGTTGCGAGGTTGACGTAATTTTTAATTTGGCTCCAGCCAGTGTTTGATTGGTTTCTTTACTGACTAAAACAAAGTGAATGTCACTTAATGTACTGACATTCATCGTAATTTCATGTTGCTCAGGAGACTCGCTGCACCATTTAGGGTAGGCATTGTTATCGGACAAAATACAGACTAGCTCGTTCTTGGCGAGTCGCCACTGTAATTCAATACGGATCTCACAGGCTTGGTTTTCATCCCCAGTGATACAGATTTCGGGGGTGAGTTTTAAGGTTGACTCTTCATTAGATGCAGCAAGTGCATTACGGGGCCCCATCAAGCTAACGCTTAGGCCCAATACGCACAGCATCCTAATACGAAGAGGAGTCACTAGTATCAGAACCTATACGCTGCGCCAATAAAATATGTGCTGCTATAGTCTTGATCGAGCAAGGGACTGGCGGCAATTTCATCTGCAAGTTGTGTGTAGCGGAACGCAAACAGCAGATCCCAGTTATCAGTTAAAATATAACGGGCTGTCATTTCTATCCCTTTGTTCCAACCTGCATCTGCATGATAATGCTTGCTCCAATAATCATTTTCACTCGGGCGAACGCCATAGTAGTAACCGACCACATTGGTACTTTTCCAATCGAATACGAGTGACATATCCATCACCCAGCGTGTTAGGTGCCAGCCATAGGTCCATTTGATTTGTGCTTCAGAACCTTGGTGTACATTAAACATATCATGGGTATAGGCTAATCTCACTACTCCTAGAGGGCTATAAATAAAGGCTTCGACGCCGCCAAGCATGGTAAAATTTCGCGATTCTAAGGAGTTAAATACTGGGTCCGGCTCACTGCTAAGGGCTGTATTGGCTGAGAGAAGTCTGGCTTCTTCCTGTGAACTGCGTTTTAGGAAGATATTGGACGGATCCCAACGGTAAAAGTAGGCTCTATCTAAGCTATAACTGGTGACTAAGTTTAAGCTGAAGTACTTCTGCTCGGTTAAACTGTAGCCCAAGTTGCCATTATCAAAAAACCAATGCTCACCATAGTAGGCTACGGTGGGAATAAAGAAGACCGGGATATCATCAAAATCCCGCAATGGATTCGTCTTTTGCCCCCAGCCGATCGCCACCCCTAAATCCCAGTTACGCATTTCAATGCATTCATCTTTAGTGACGCACGGCTCCTTCGCCATTCCTATTGAAGGTAGGCTAAGTGCGGCGAGTAAGATAAACAGTGTTCGATACATGATTTTGCGTTCAGATGTAATGTCGGTCGGTAATGGTCAACAGATTAGCATTTTATGCTTAAATCCACAGTGCTTTCACCTGAAGGGATGCAAAATGATACAGATATCATATAAATAGCTGATATGTAGATTACGCAATCAGTTGAAAGACAAAATAAAAATTTTAAATGCCGTTGCTTAACACTTTTAACGGAGTTTGATTTTTGTGTTTTATATGTTGTGGCTTTAGGTGTTTGTGGTTAATGACTTTGTTGTGACGGATAAAAATGCCATTCAAGATTTGAATGGCATAGATAGTGTGAGCTAAAACCCCATGGAGCCATAGGCTAAAGGAAGTAAAAAATCGATCAGTTAAGCTCTTTGACGGTTTGATAACCCATTTCTGTCAGTTGGTCATTCACGCAGTCGAGCACATATTGTTTAAGCTCGGCATTTTCGACCTGATCTTCCGAGGCCATTTGTTGGCACACTTCAGTCAGTTGGGCGATATCATTTGCTGGGGCAGGAGGAAGTGTCGATTCATCGGCAAAGGTTGCGAAACTCATTAGTGCCGACAGTGTGATAACAGCTGATAAGGTTTTCATTTTATTTCCTTTAGTTATTGATAGTTAACAACAGCCTAACTGGTTTCCCATCATGCCGCTGTGTCAACAGATAGCAATCTATCACTGCTATTATTTTTTAGATATAAATAATTTTTCGCTAATTTGGTGAGTTATTTTTGTCAGCAATACTTGGCGGTTTTATCTTCGGCTTTCTGGACGTTGAATGCTGATGTGATCGCCCGCCTTGTCAAGGCAGAGGGATCTGCACAGTATTGCATTTAAGTTATTCCGCTAAGGTCAGGCATCTTCCATTAAGACTCTCTAAAAGATCTTTAGTTTCATCGTCTAAAGCCTGTAAATGTTATGAATTTGTCTAAAGTTAGACTTATATCAACTTTGCTAGAATTATTGGATGAAGTTAATATTTTTAAGGCTTTAACCCTATAACGAATAACAGCTTTTTTGGTTGAAGAAATCGGAAGTTTGAACTTTAGCAAAATTCCGCGCTAAATCTGATTTACAGCACTTTTTATATTGTTATTTTGTAGCTATTTGAATCTTATAAGGTTAATTTTTGAACATCATGTTTTGTTATTATTTATTTTTATTAAGATTTTGATTTATATAGTATATATTTCTTTTTTAAATGATATTAACGTTTTGGTTGTACTCAGGTTGGTTGTTATCTAAAATTCGCCGCTTTTTATAAAACGATAAGTATCTAGCCTGTTTCTAGATATTCATATTAACGTATTTATTTTGGGGACTTCCTGTGTCGACAAAACTGGCGAATCCTGCTCCATTAGGCTTAATGGGCTTTGGTATGACGACTATCCTGCTGAACATTCACAATGCGGGCTATTTTCCGATTGATGCAATGATCTTAGCGATGGGCATTTTCTATGGCGGACTCGGCCAAATCATTGTCGGCATTATGTGTTTTATGCGGGGTGATACCTTTGGGACAACCGCATTTACCTCCTACGGTTTATTTTGGCTAACCTTAGTCGGACTGATTTTAATGCCTAATGCCGGAATTGCGGCGAGCCCAACCCACTTTATGGGATGGTATTTAACCCTGTGGGGGATCTTTACTGCTTTTATGTTCGTCGGTTCGCTACGCTACCCGAGAGCGAAACAGTTTGTGTTTGCCTCGCTCACGATTTTGTTCTTCCTGTTGGCGGCAAGAGATTTCACTGGCAGCGCCTTGATTGGCACTATTGCGGGTTTTGAAGGGATTATCTGTGGCGCGAGTGCGATTTACTTTGCGATGGCACAAGTGCTCAACAATGAATATGGCCGCACAATTTTGCCGATTGGTGAGTTAAAAGCAAAGGCTTAAGCGTCATTATTGATGTTGAGTATTTAACAATAAGGCTGAATGATTCAGCCTTATTGTTTTTGAAAGCCTGTGCGGTTAGGTTAGATTTTTGCCTTAATAAACGCGCAACAGGCCTCATCTAAACTGCGATTCGACAGATAACTGGTGCCGGTTTTATGGGTGATCAGAAACCCCTTTTCCGTTGGCACAATACGGTAAATATCCGTCCAAAGGATTTGGCTTTTAACATATTGCGATTGGGTGCTAATCCCTTGCTCATCGACAATCAGTGTGACTTCATTATTGGCGGCCTTACTCATCATCTGCCGCATCAACCACCAGGCTTTGTTGTATTTCACATTTAACGCTTCAATCACCCCGAGCCCGACAAAGAAATAGGCCAGATAGAGGCTGACATCCGCAAAAATCAGTGCAATACCAATGAGTCCAAACCCCATGGCCTTATAGTAAGGTTTGAGCGTGGGATCGGGTTTAACTGACTGGGTATAACACTCGTCAAAATGCGCTTTATCTAAGATATAAGTAGTGGAATAACAATAAGGTGTTGTCATCGAGTTATCTAATATTGGAAAGCCTGATTGTGCGTTAGTTTAGCGATTTAGCCTGTCAATGTAACGATTTTTAGGCTTGTATCGATCGGAAGAACTGGCGCGGAATACTGGGGTTATGTATCCCGTCGCCAATAACCTTATGGCTTAATAACGATTGCGTTCGTTGGGCAGATCGCTGAGATACTCTACAAACTCGACCTCAAAGCCATGGGCATCGAAGAAGTAGATATTGCGCCGGAAAGGATCTTCCATGCCGTCTTTGGCTATCGGAAAACCGGCTTGGGTTAGTCTTGCTATCACGGCATCTAAATCACTCACCACAAAGGCAAAATGGGCTAAGCCAATTTGATGGCCCGTTAAGTCGCGGTTTTCGCCCTCACCGTTATCGCTAAAGGCAATGTACTGATAATCATCACCAAAGTGGATCCAATTGCGGGGCTTGCCGTACCAAGTCCCTTTATCTCCGCCACGGACGCGCCAATGGGGGAAGGCTGCTTGATAAAAAGTGAGTGCTTTAGGGATGTCGTCAACGACTAGGTTGATGTGTTCTAAATAGATCATAATGCGTTCCTTGTAATGATTTTAGTCAGAGTGATAAACATCCAAGCTGCTTACATACCGTAGCAGTATTCCTGCTGCTTGGGATAGGGTTGATGAATATGGCGTTGGCGTATCGGCGCTAACGCTTGGGCATATTGATGCAACATAAACAGGCTGTATTGCACTCTTTCCCTGAGGTCGATATCCCGCGTTCCTTGGGGCGTAGCGTTGAGTACATTCTCGACATTACGGATGATCAAATGATCGGGAATCGGCACTAATTTATTGTTTTTGAGTGCATTCATTTTGACTTCCACAATGGGGTAGGCGCCGCTAATGCCGCTGCAAACTGAAATCAACAACACTGGCTTATGGGCAGTTTCCTGACGGCTACACATCAATAGGAAGTTTTTAAGCAGTGGCGAGGCCATTCCTCCCCATTCGGGCGTAATCAAAACCAGGGCATCCGCAGCATCTACTCTTTGTTCAATCTCAGGCCAATGCTCGCCCTTGTTGTCTTCTTCACCGTCCCAAAATGGCAGATTAAACTGGCAAAGCTCTAAGTGATGGATAGCGTCGTAACCAACACTATGGGGTGATAAAAAACTGGTTTCGGCTATGTATCGCGCGACTTTAGCACTTTGTGAGTGGGCTCTTTGGCTGCTGCTGATGATGAGTAAGTTCATTATGTAAACCTATTTGTTTATAAATTATTTATAAGGTAATTACTTTATTTAATCTTGTAAAGGATAAAATAAATAAAAAACTTTATTTATTCTGTTAAAAGGTGGGCGATTGAGGGATAATGCGAGGTGAAGAGCGGAGAGCGCATATGAAAACCACTGATAAGATTATTCAATTACTCAAGTTGCACGGTCCTTTAACTGCAAAGACCCTAGCGGAAGAGCTCGCCCTGACGACTATGGGGGTTCGGCAGCATTTGCAGGCCTTAGAGGATGCGGGTGATGTCGATATTGAAGATAGAGTCGAAGGCCGTGGACGCCCAACCCGATATTGGGGATTAACGGAGCAGAGTCGGACTCACTTTGCCGATCGTCACAGTGAGCTTAGTTTGCAATTGATTGATTCCGTTAAAATGATATTTGGCGATCAAGGCCTAGATAAACTGATTGAGCATAGGGAGCAAACGGCCTTGCAGCAGTATCGCAGTGCGATGCAAGGCATGACGGATATAGCCAGTCGTTTAACGAAACTGGTGGAACTGCGTACCCTCGAAGGCTATATGGCGACGCAGGAACAAGCCGATGGAGTGTTCTGGTTGCTTGAGAATCACTGCCCAATTTGCAGCGCAGCAACTAAGTGCCAAAACTTTTGCCGCTCCGAACTGCAACAGTTCCAGCAATTATTTGCCGATATCGCCACTGTGAGCCGTGAAGAGCATATCATCGACGGCGCCCGTCGCTGCGCCTATCGCATTGCATCTTTATCTTAGCGCTGGGTGGGGTTATGCAATCAAAACGTGGTCGTCTCGACAGATACCTTGCCGTTAAGCTGCAAATTCATCGTAAAGCCGTGCGAGAACTCTTGCTGGCGGATCGAGTGTATGTGGATGGCGCGCCTGCAAAAGCGCTCGATCTGCTGGTGGATGAATTTTCCCATATAGTGTTTGATGGGCAAGTCTTACAGGCCAATAAGCCCGTTTATCTAATGCTGCACAAGCCTGTTGGCGTAGTGAGTGCCACCAAAGACACAGAGCATCGAACAGTGATTGATTTACTCGACGGTGATGCTCGCCATGAGCTGCATATTGCTGGGCGATTAGATTTAAACTCCTCGGGTTTATTGCTGCTAACCAATGATAGCCGTTGGTCCGAGGCGCTCATGTCACCCGACCAAAAGGTGGACAAAGTGTATCGGGTGACCCTATCGAATCCTTTGAACGAGGAGTATATCGCGGCATTCGCCCAAGGGATGTATTTTGGCTTTGAAGATATCACTACACAGCCAGCAAAGCTGACTATCCTCGACACTCATATTGCAGAAGTCACGCTAAGGGAAGGAAAGTATCATCAAATCAAACGGATGTTTGGTCGGTTCCGTAATCCTGTGGTGGGATTGCATCGACTTTCTATCGGTGAGATTACCCTGGATGAAGGCTTAAAGCCGGGTGAGAGTCGCACGTTAACTGCGCAGGAAGTGGCGTCCATTGGGCAGAGATGATTGTAAGTCAAATGACTAAATCGGATTATTATATTCTTTACTCATGATGTCGCGCTGACGTTTAGAGATTCAATGTTGTTCGTTTAGGCAAGCAGATACTCGCGAAACGAAAAATGATGTCACTCTACTCAAATCAAAATCATTAGGGCTTGCCAGACGAACCCTTCGGGCAGCATTTGGCTGAGTTTACTACTGCGTCATAGCCTATTTATGTTGTGACTAACTGTGCACTTGGATAAACACCTGCCTTATTACTGTGACATTAATCCTGAAATTTCGACAGTCCCACGTTAATTTGACTGGATTTAAACGGCATGCAGAGCTGCATGCCGTTGTTTGGATTAAAGCTTAAATGCACTTACTTGATTTCGCATACTGTTAGCCAATTTGGTTAAATTGAGTACAGAGTCACTTAGATCAAGGGCCGAGCGCGTAGAGTAATCCGCAATATCGCTAATGGCGATAATGCTGCGGTTGATGCTCTCGGCTACACTGCTTTGCTCTTCGGCCGCGGTTGCTATATGAGTGTTGAGTTCAGCAATGTTATCCACGGAAGTCACAATTTCTTTTAAGGCTTGCCCAGCTTGATTGGCTTTATTGTTAGCATCATCAACTTGATTAATACCTACTTCCATTGCATTCACCGCTTCTTTTACACCTTGTTGCAAGGTGGCAATCATCGCTTCGATTTCTTGGGTCGATTTTTGGGTGCGCTGCGCTAATGTCCTGACTTCGTCGGCAACAACGGCAAAGCCACGGCCTTGCTCACCCGCGCGGGCAGCTTCAATCGCCGCATTTAATGCCAGTAGATTGGTTTGCTCGGCAATGCTTTTGATTACATCTAACACCCGGCCAATGTTTTGACTTTCATTGGATAAGAAACCTATCACTTGAGCTGTTTTTTGAATTTGTTCAGAAAGCTGCGACATACTGCTAATTGAGTCCATAACAATACGGTTACCATTTGCCGCATAGGTATCGGCATCTCTGGCTGAATCGGCTGCGGCAGAAGTGCTTTGAGCCACTTCTGCAACAGTTGCAGTCATCTCATTCATTGCAGTGGCAGTTTGTTCCGTTTCGGCCTGCTGTTGCTGCATGCGCTTATTGGTTTCTTGAGTAAAACTGTTGAGTTCAGTGGCTGAGCTATTCACTGTGTTTGCGGCTTCAGCAATTGAGTGCAAAATGCCCCGCAAATGCTCAATAACTTGAGTTAGGCTTGATGAAATAAGCCCAAGTTCATCATTATTAAAAGTGCGAAACTTAACGGTCAGATCTGAGTCTTCACGAATTGTTTTAAGATTACGAACAATATCATTGATTGGATTCATCACACTGCGATTGACCCAAAGCCCAATTACTATACTGATAAGCATTGCCAAGCCTGCAAGGGTGGCAAAGATAGCAATTGAGGAGCGATAGATTTCGTTTGCAGCTTCTTTTTCATGGCCGGCAATGGTGATTTGTAGATCGATAAGTTCTGATATTTTGCCACTGATCGGATCTATTGCTTGGTAAAGAGGCAATATTTTGTCATTGAGTTGATGGGCTGTCCCACCATTCACTCCTTTTAAAAACGTAACTAACTGATCAATTTGCTCATTAGCTGGCGTAAATAAAAACTCGGCTTGGTTGGCGAGTTGCGATTCTTCCTTAGTGAGATCGGTCGCGAGATATTTCTGCCAGCGTTGATTAACTGTGGATTTTGCACTTTGAAGGGCTGTGATTGCCTGTGAAGCGGTAAAGCCTCCCGCATTAGCCTTATTAATTGCATCAATCACATCGACAGCGTATTTATCTGCAATGACTTTAAGATCATCTAAAGGAACAACTCTGTCGTTATAGATACGTTCGACGCCGTATTCGATTTTTCCCATCATATTGATGGCGATAAAACCAATAACGAGCAGCATCATAAGTGGCACAAGTATGCCGATGAACATCTTTTGCTTTATTTGAAGACCATTCATATGGATTTCCTCAGTGTACCAAGGGAGTCCTTAAGGCAGAGCTCGAGCTATCCTTATGATGAGTCTGTATGAATAGTTATAGCAAAGATGCTAAAAGAGGTAGGTTGTTTAAGAAAATTAAATTCCAGATACAAAAAAACCTCGCTAAGCGAGGTTTAAATGTTGGTACAGATGAGAGGACTTGAACCTCCACGCCCGCAAGGGCACTAGCACCTGAAGCTAGCGTGTCTACCAATTCCACCACATCTGCATTGGTATCCGACATTGTGTCGAATGTTAATTTGAATCGCAATTTGGTACAGGTGAGAGGACTTGAACCTCCACGCCCGCAAGGGCACTAGCACCTGAAGCTAGCGTGTCTACCAATTCCACCACACCTGCACTGTACTTTATTGCGATTCTTTAATACTGGTCGCTAAGGCAACCAATTTAAAGATGGTGCCCGAACCCGGAATCGAACCAGGGACACGAGGATTTTCAATCCTCTGCTCTACCGACTGAGCTATTCGGGCGACGGGCGCAATTTAAAGGCTTTTCGGCTTTTGAGTCAACTGATTTTTACGAAATAATGCAAAAAGTAGTGCGGTTGGATAAGTTTTACACGAATAGCGTATTTATTGACTCTTGCCCATATGAAAAGGAACTTGGCGCGCTGCAGAACCTAAAAGGGAAGGGGCATCAAACGGTGAACTTAAGATAAAAAAATGCCCCTTATAAAGGGGCATTTACGCTTAGTTCGATAAGATTTCGTTGTTTGGGAAGTTAGCTTGCATTACCATGAGCACGTTTTGCTTCAGTTGGTTCTGACCTAACTCGCCATAAGCTTCTGCCATAATCTCCAGTGCACGTTCCGTTGAAGGAGTGCCGGGATATGTTTCCAACACAGATTGAGCACGGACGGCCGCAGCACTCCAAGCGTTCATTTTGATATAATACTCAGCAACTTGAATGGAATATTTTGCTAGACGGTTTTTCAGCGACAACATGCGTTTTTGCGCATCAGCAGCATATTTGCTGTTGGGATAGGTTTTGATTAAACGATCAAAATCCTTAAAGGCATCTTGGGCATTTTTAGGATCGCGGTCGGTTCTATCGATATTCAACATATCGTGGAACAGATAGCTGTCAGCCTGCATATTGACGAGTCCACGCATATAGTAGACATAGTCGATATTGGGATGGGTTGGGTTTAAACGGATGAATCTGTCAATGTTGGCAATGCCAGAGGCAACATCGTCCATTTTGTAATAGGCATAAATCAGATCTAACTGAACCTGAGTTTTATGTGGTCCGAAGGGAAAGCGTGAGTCTAACGCTTCCAATGAACGGACGGCTTTAGAGTAATTGCCAAGTTCCATGGAGGTTCTTGCCTGAGAATAGAGCACATCAGGTGAGGTTTTGGCGGCAATATCGTTATCTTCAGGACTGCTGCTACAGGCTGATAACGCTAGCGAAAATAGGACTAAGGTTAAGCCTTTGGAGAATTTATACATACTTGAATTCAATTCTTTATAAGTTGTAGTTAAGAATTTTTCCATTTCACGATAAAATAGAAAGCATTCGATTGTAACAGATAGCACACATTTTTTGACCCCAAAATGGGGATACGGTTCCTATGACACAAGAGATTAATCTAAAAAGCGAGATTTCGGCAACACAAACTGGCCTGAGATTGGATCAAGCACTGGCTGAGTTGTTCCCAGATTACTCGCGCACGCGCATCAAGGAATGGATCCTATCTGATGCAGTCTATGTTGATGGTGTGATGGTAAACAAGCCGCGCGAAAAGGTATTCGAGCTGCAGCGCATTGAAATTAATGCCACGCTTGAAGAAGAAGTGCATGCGGCCGCGCAAGCCATTGAGCTGGATATTGTCTATGAAGACGACGATATTTTAGTGATCAATAAACAAGCGGGCTTAGTGGTTCACCCCGGTGCAGGCAATGCCGACGGTACTTTGATGAACGCATTGTTGCACCATTGCCCTAATATCGAGCACGTGCCACGTGCGGGTATTGTGCATCGTTTGGATAAAGACACCACGGGTTTGATGGTTGTGGCCAAAACGGTTGAAGCCCAAACCCATTTAGTGGCTGCATTGCAAGCCCGTGAAATCACCCGTGAGTATGAGGCGATTGTCCTCGGTACTATGACGGCGGGCGGTACTGTCGATGAGCCTATTGGTCGTCATCCGACAAAACGTACCCATATGGCGGTGCATCATTCGGGTAAACCTGCGGTGACCCATTACCGTGTGGCGGAAAAATTCCGTAATCACACCCGTTTAAGATTGCGTTTAGAATCGGGCCGTACTCACCAAATCCGCGTGCATATGGCATATATTGGCCATGTGTTGGTGGGCGATCCTGTTTATGGCGGCCGTCCAAAACCACCCAAGGCTGCAAGTCCTGAGTTTTTCGAGATCCTGAAAAACTTTAAACGCCAAGCACTGCATGCGGTGCGTCTAGAGTTAGCGCATCCTGTGACTTGTGAAATCATGAGCTGGACCGCGCCTATCCCTGAAGACATGGTGATTCTGACCAAAGCGCTGCGTCAAGACACCTTAGAACACCCAGTCGAGTACTAAGCTATGCTGCTTCACGATTGGCCTGTACCGGATAATGTGGCAATTGCGATCACAGACCGCCACGGCGGTGTGAGTCTCGCGCCTTACGACAGCCTGAACTTAGGGCTGCATGTGGGGGATGCGCCGCAGCAGGTATTGGCTAATCGTGGCATTTTGGCAAAACTGCTAGGGCTTGCGACTGAGCCTGTGTGGTTGGAGCAAGTCCATGGCACTCAGGTGGTTGATTTAGCCGATATCGCCCCAATCAATCTTGCCCAAGAAGCTCAATCAGAGAGTGTAGCCGCGCAAGATACGCCACCTTTGGTGGCCGATGCCAGTTATAGCAATCTCGCTGGGCGGGTTTGTGTGGTGATGACCGCCGACTGTTTGCCAGTACTTCTGTGCAACCAGCAAGGTACAGAGGTCGCCGCTGCCCATGCTGGCTGGCGCGGACTCTGTGATGGGGTGATTGAGGCGAGTGTGGCAAAATTTGCCTCTGAGCCGAGTGAGCTGATTGCCTATTTAGGGCCAGCCATTGGGCCTACGACTTTTGAGGTTGGCGCCGAGGTGCGCGCAGCCTTTATTGCAACAGATCCTAACGCCGCAAACTGTTTTGTTGCTCAATATCAGGCAACTAAGCCGGACAAATACCTCGCCGATATTATCGGATTAGCCAAATTACGCTTAAAGCAACTTGGCATTACTCAGGTTTACAGCGCCGATATTTGCACCGTCTCTAGCCCTGATTATTTTTCTTATCGCCGCGATAAAATTACTGGCCGCATGGCGTCATTGATCTGGCTTAAGTCTTAGGTTTATTCCCCTACAAATTGTATTAATTTCCCGCCGTCTTGCTTGAAATCGGTTAAATAGCCCCCATCTTTTAACTAACAAAATGTTATACCTCATTTGTGAGTTTTAGGAGGCTGTATGCGACTCGATCGTATGACCAATAAATTTCAGCTTGCCATCTCAGATGCCCAGTCGCTCGCGCTCGGGCGTGATCATCAGTTTATCGAACCGTTACATTTGATGATGGCGCTGCTCAACCAGGATTCTGGTTCTATCCATCCTTTATTAACCCAAGCAGGCATTCGGGTGAGTGCGCTGCGCTCGCTCTTGAGCCAAGAGCTTGAGCGTCTTCCCCAAGTTGAAGGGACTGGCGGCGATGTGCAATTATCCCAAGGTTTAATTCGCCTATTAAACCTGTGCGACAAGTTGGCGCAAAAGCGCAAAGATAAATATATCTCCAGTGAGTTGTTTGTCTTAGCGGCACTCGAAGGCAGCGATGCCTTAGCACAATGCTTAAAGAAATCCGGCGCCACCAAAGAGCTGCTCGAGCAAACCATTGAGCAAGTGCGCGGTGGTCAAAATGTGGATGATCCTAACGCGGAAGACCAACGCCAAGCGCTTAAAAAATTTACCGTTGATCTCACCGAGCGTGCCGAGCAGGGCAAACTCGACCCTGTGATTGGCCGTGACGATGAAATCCGCCGCACCATTCAAGTGTTGCAACGTCGTAGTAAAAACAACCCTGTGCTGATTGGTGAACCAGGCGTGGGTAAAACCGCGATTGTTGAAGGCCTCGCACAGCGAATTGTGAACGGTGAAGTGCCTGAAGGGATTAAAAATAAACGCGTTTTATCCTTAGACATGGGCGCACTGATTGCGGGCGCTAAATATCGTGGCGAGTTTGAAGAGCGTTTAAAAGCAGTGCTTAACGAGCTGGCGCAGGAAGAAGGCCAAGTGATCCTCTTTATCGACGAGCTGCACACTATGGTGGGCGCGGGTAAAGGCGACGGCGCCATGGATGCGGGCAATATGTTAAAGCCTGCGTTGGCCCGTGGCGATCTTCATTGTGTGGGTGCGACCACTCTCGACGAATATCGTCAATATATTGAAAAGGATGCCGCCCTTGAGCGCCGCTTCCAAAAAGTATTAGTGGATGAGCCTAGCGTTGAAGATACCATCGCGATTTTGCGTGGTCTCAAAGAGCGTTACGAGCTGCATCACCATGTGGAAATTACCGATCCGGCTATTGTAGCGGCGGCAACTATGTCGCACCGCTATGTGTCAGACCGTAAATTACCCGATAAAGCCATCGACTTGATTGACGAGGCGGCATCGAGCATCCGTATGCAGATGGATTCTAAGCCTGAATCCCTCGACAGATTGGAGCGTCGTGCTATCCAGTTGAAACTGGAAGAGCAGGCATTAGCCAAAGAAAACGATGAGGCGAGCCGCCGTCGACTCGACCATTTACGCGTCGAGTTGCATGAGGTTGAGGCTAAGGCGTCGGAGCTTAACGAAATATGGCGTACCGAAAAAGCAGCGCTAGCAGGGACTCAGCATATTAAAGCCGATCTTGAACAAGCGCGGATGGATTTAGAAGTGGCGCGCCGCGCGGGCGATCTAACCCGTATGTCCGAGCTGCAATATGGCCGTATTCCAGAGCTTGAAAAGCAACTGGACTTAGCATCGCAAGCCGAAATGCAGGATATGACGTTGCTACGCAATAAAGTCACTGACTTAGAAATCGCCGAAGTGCTATCAAAGGCGACGGGGATTCCGGTTTCTAAGATGCTTGAAGGCGAGCGTGAAAAGCTGTTGCAAATGGAAGTGGCACTGCATGAGCGGGTAATTGGCCAAAACGAAGCCGTGGATGCGGTCGCCAATGCGATTCGCCGTAGCCGCGCAGGGCTTGCCGATCCGAATCGTCCTATTGGTTCGTTCCTGTTCTTAGGACCAACCGGTGTGGGTAAAACTGAGCTGTGTAAGTCGTTGGCTAAGTTCCTCTTCGATACGGAATCGGCCTTAGTGCGCATCGACATGTCTGAATTTATGGAGAAACACGCAGTTTCCCGTTTAGTTGGGGCGCCTCCAGGCTATGTCGGCTATGAAGAGGGCGGTTACTTAACTGAAGCGGTGCGTCGTAAGCCTTATTCGGTGATTTTGCTCGATGAGGTGGAAAAGGCTCACCCAGACGTGTTCAACATTTTGCTGCAGGTGCTGGATGATGGCCGCTTAACCGATGGTCAAGGTCGTACCGTCGACTTTAGAAATACGGTGATCATCATGACCTCAAACTTAGGCTCTGACATTATCCAAGAAGGATTTGGTCACCTAAGTTACAGCGAAATGAAGAGCGCGGTGATGAATGTGGTAACCCATAGCTTTAGACCCGAGTTTTTAAACCGGATCGACGAGTCTGTGGTATTCCATCCCTTGGATGCGGAAAATATCAAGCATATTGCTTCTATCCAAATTGCTTCATTGCGTAAGCGTTTGGCAGAGAAAGACTATACGCTGGAGATCACCGACGAGGCATTATCGTTAATCGCCGAAATTGGTTTCGACCCAGTTTATGGCGCAAGACCGCTGAAACGTGCCTTGCAGCAGGAGATGGAAAACCCATTAGCGCAAAAACTACTGCGTGGCGATTTACTGCCCGGCAAACCTATCAAGGTTAGTTGCGCCGATGGTGAGTTGGTATTCGAGCAATAATTTACGCGGATGGTTAACGTGCTAAATGCTGCTTAACCTAAATAAAAAACCGAAGTCCAATACTTCGGTTTTTTTATATCTATATGCTACAGATATATTGTTCGATAACCCTAAAAGAGTGACAAGCGATAGCGTGGCGTTATTATCAAGGTTTCAGTCCAACCAATGACAAATGCTAGGCGCTATTTCTTATCGCAAAACAGTTTTATCCGCTGCTGATTCTCGCTAATTGCCGCTTGGCGTTCTTCTTCTGTCATCGCGACAGGTTCTTTATTACCTTCTGCTTGGCGGGTGAGTTTAGTATGAGTCGTTAGCACATCTAAATTATGTTTTGCGTTTTCACAAATCGCTTCGGCTTGCTTAGTGTCTTGCGCTTTAATTAGCGCCGCCGATTTTTCGGGCTCAGACATTTTAGGAGGCTCTTCATTTTTAACGGGAGCGATATAGCCAACCTTACCTGGCTCGATATCTTCGCTATAAAGTTGCTGCGTTTTGGGGTGGTCCTGCCCCGGTGGCTGCTGACTGTAATGGGTGACACCATTCTCATCGACCCAAGTGTAAATCACGCCTGCCAATACGGGTTGAGTGAGCATCATTAAGCATGCAATACGTAGAAGCATGGCGCTAAACGTTTCTTTTTTTAACATAAAAATCATCCCTAAGGGGCATCATCGACATGAGAGTAAAATATGCTATCTTGAAGCCTACTTCCATTTCAGTTCATAGCTTTATAAGTGTATGCAAAATTCTTCGAATCAAACAGTAAAGAATAAAGGTATCTATTTACTGCCGAATTTATTCACCACCGCAGGCTTGTTTTCCGGTTTCTATGCTGTGATTGCCTCTATGAATGCCAACTTTGAAGCGGCTGCGATTGCGATTTTTGTGGCCATGATTTGCGATGGCTTAGACGGCAGAGTTGCAAGGTTAACAAATACGCAAAGTGACTTTGGTGCCGAGTATGACAGTATGGCAGACATGGTGTCCTTTGGTATGGCGCCCGCGTTACTCGCCTATAATTGGGCGCTTGCGGATTTAGGCAAGGTCGGTTGGCTCGCTGCATTTATCTATTGTGCTGGCGCAGCACTAAGGCTTGCTCGTTTTAATACTCAAGTCGGCGTGGCAGATAAGCGTTACTTTCAAGGTTTAGCGAGTCCTGCGGCAGCGGCCGTCATTGCAGGTAGCATTTGGCTTGGCAATCAATATAACCTTGATGGTAAGGATATCAGTTGGATAGCCGGATTGATTACGGCCACCACGGGATTATTAATGGTGAGTAATTTCCGTTATCACTCATTTAAGGAAATTGACTGGCGCGGCAAAGTGAATTTTATTGCTATCTTATTTGTGGTTGGCGTGTTTGTGGTGGTTTCGGTGCAACCAGCATTAATTCTCTGTATTGGTTTTTACCTCTATGCCATCTCGGGGCCAGTGATCACTATTCGTACCGTGAGAAAACTAAAAGTGGCACACATTGTTGGCGATGGAGAGCATGAAAAGGAGCTGGACGCGGGAGAGGGCACCAAGAGTTCTACAAATTCTGCGGATAATCCTTAGGCCGACAGTTATTACATTCACAAGCTTTTATTCCATGAGTTGGTTCTTCGGTTCAAGAGTTGCCATTCGTTACCCTTGAACCGTTTTCTTAATCCGACATATATACATCTATATATGTAAAAGTTTTAAAGCCTCCTTTCTTAAGGCTATTCAGTCTATAGAATTTCCTGCACATTCATGCTGCATATGCCAAACTTATCAACCCGAGTGACAAAGATTGCAGCATATTTATCCGATACCTGCCGTTTTGCTGGTTATTTGCTCACTTGACGTGATTTGTTAAAAAAGCCCTTGCACAAAAAGTTCTGCTGCCTATAATGCGCATCCACTGACACGGCAGACAGCTAAAGCGAGCGCGGTATCAGTGCGAATCGAATGCAAAATGTGCACTTGATTCGAAAGCGACAAGAAGTTTGCAAAAACGCCTTGACGCGACACGGGAAATGCGTAGAATACGCAGCCCTGACCCGCTGAGCGGTAACGCGAAAGCCGAGGTCAAATGCTCTTTAACAATCTAAACAAGAAATCTGTGTGGACACTCACAGGTGTTGAGTTAATCGGAATTACTCTGCCGTTTGGCGAGTAATCAAAGAATTAAATCGATGAATGAGTGTTCATAGCAATATGTACAACGACTTATTAAGTTAAGTCGATTCAGAATTCATTGAGTCGTTTCTTCGGAAACAAAAAACTT
>NZ_AXZL01000071.1:134095-159045 GCF_000485795.1 Shewanella decolorationis S12 | reverse complement strand
TAATCTTTAGCCGGACGCAGGTAACGTTGATAGTAAATATTAAAGAACTGCGCCCTAAATTTAGGCACATCCACTTTCACAGGACATTGGCTTGAGCAAGCTTTACAGGCCAAACATCCCTTCAGCGACTCCATCACTTCGTGGGAATAATCGTAATCGCGCTTCGCATTGATGGTATTTTGCATGCGCTGCAAAATGCCTAAGGGTTTGGCTCTGGCCAACGCATTGACATCGACGCCTTCGGATTCAAGTAAACGCAGCCACTCACGCATTAAGCCCGCGCGACCTTTGGGCGACTGAACTCTGTCCCCAGTCACTTTAAATGACGGACACATTGGTGAGAAACTGCTGTAGTTAAAGCACAGGCCATTACCGTTACAATTCATCACATCGGGATAGGCATCGCGCACTTCGACCGGAATTTGCCGGTCAAACTTGCCGCGCTTGGTACTGTCCACATCAAAACACAGGCCACCGGCTTGCTTGGGCGCCACTAACTTACCTGGGTTGAGTCGATTATCAGGGTCAAATAGGCCTTTAATGTCTTGCAGTACACCATAAAGCTCGTCACCAAATACCGATGGACCATATTCGCCGCGCACGCCCTTACCGTGCTCGCCCCACATCAGGCCGCCATATTTGAGTGTCAGCGCCGCGACTTGATCAGAAATCACCCTCAGCAGCTTTTCATCTTCGACATCGCACATATCCAGCGCGGGCCGCACGTGCAACACGCCCGCATCCACATGGCCAAACATGCCGTATTGCAAATTATGGCTATCGAGTAGTGCGCGAAACTCCATAATATAATCGGCGAGCATTTCGGGCGGCACGGCGGTATCTTCAGCAAATGCAATGGGTTTACGACGACCCTTGGTAGCACCGAGTAGGCCCACGGCTTTTTTACGCATGCCGTAGATTTTCTCAATGCTAGCCTTATCTTGAGTAACTTGATAACCGACCACACCACACTCACCACGGCTGATTTGTTCGGCCAGCACGGCTTCGAGTGCCGCAAGCTTTTCACTCACCTCTGCGGCGTCGCCAGCAAACTCGACCATATTTAAGCCATCGATCACTTTACCCGGCACTTCTTGAATAAGGTCAGAAACCGAATGCCAAACTATGTCCTCGCGGGCAAGGTTAAGCACTTTTGAGTCCACGGTTTCGACCACAGTGGCCCGCGCCGCAACTAAAGATGGCGCATGGCGCAATGCAGACTGGAAGGAATCGTACTTAATGTTCACCATCGCCCGCTCACTCGGCAGTGGCGTGATATTGAGTTTCGCCTCGGTGATCACCGCCAGCGTGCCTTCAGAACCCGTTAGAATGCGCGAGAGATCGAACTGGGTTAAGCCGTTGTTCCAAACATTCTTTAAGTCATATCCGGTTAAAAAACGATTGAGCTTAGGGAATTGTTGTTCGATCAGCGCACGCTTCTCGCGGCACACTTTTGCAATCGCCGAAATCAGTTTTTGCCCGAGCGGATTATCGCTCACGTTATCGGGGTTACATAGCAGACCCGCATCGAGGGGGTGAGTATCTAACACGCTGCCATCAATCAAGACACTGCGCAGCGCCAACACGTGGTCTGAGGTTTTACCGTAAACTAAGGATCCCGCGCCCGAGGCATCGGTATTAATCATGCCGCCAATGGTGGCACGGTTTGAGGTTGATAGATCGGGACTGAAAAAATAACCATGGGGACGCAGTGCATCGTTTAGCGCATCTTTGACTACACCCGCCTCGACGCGTACCCAACCCTGCTCAGGGTTCACTTCCAATACGCGATTCATGTAGCGAGACACATCGAGGATCAAACCGTGGGTCAGCGATTGGCCATTGGTGCCCGTACCGCCGCCTCTGGCACTAAAAGTCACATCGACAAATTCTGCTTTTGCCGCCAGCGACAAGGCAATTTGAATATCTTTTTGATGCTTAGGATAAAGCACCGCCTGGGGCAAAAATTGATAGACGGAGTTATCCGTAGCTTGCACGAGGCGCGCACTGTAGCGTTTATCGATATCACCGGCGTAGGCGCTTTGTTCTAAAGCATCAAGATAAGCCAGATACACAGGTTCTAAGGTTTGTTGGTGTGATAACAGAGGTAACATGAGCGGCTTCAGTCAATTATTGTTATGCGGCCCATTATAAACAAAAAAAAGCCGCTAAAAAGCGGCTTTTTTAACACCTTTATAAAATTACAACCGAGATCAAGCGTGCGCTTCGGCTAAATATAACCAAGTATCAATCACTGTATCAGGGTTTAACGATACGGTATCGATGCCTTGTTCAACTAACCAAGCCGCGAAATCAGCGTGATCTGAAGGTCCTTGACCACAGATACCGATGTAAGCGCCTTTCGCCTTAGCCGCTTTAATGGCCATAGACAGCAGGATCTTAACGGCTTCGTTACGCTCATCGAACAGGTGGCTGATGATGCCTGAGTCACGGTCAAGACCGAGTGATAGCTGAGTTAAGTCGTTTGAGCCGATAGAGAAACCATCGAAGTGCTCAAGGAATTGGTCCGCTAACAGCGCGTTTGACGGTACTTCACACATCATGATGACGCGTAGACCATCTTTACCACGCTCTAAGCCCTGCTCTTTCAGCAGTTCAATCACTTGCTCGGCTTCTTTCACGGTACGGACGAATGGGATCATCACTTCAACGTTTTTCAGACCCATTTCGTTACGCACGCGCTTAATCGCTTCACATTCTAACGCGAAACAATCGCGGAATGATTCGGAGATATAACGGCTTGCACCACGGAAGCCGAGCATTGGGTTTTCTTCCTCTGGCTCGTAACGGTCACCACCGACTAAGTTCGCGTATTCGTTAGACTTGAAGTCTGACATACGTACGATCACTTTCTTCGGATAGAAAGCAGAACCGATTGAGGCGATACCTTCGACTAAGCGGGCAATATAGAACTCAACTGGAGAGTCGTAACCTGCGATCATCTCGTTGATTTCTTCCTGCAGCGCAGCGTCTTGTTGGTTGAATTCAAGCAGCGCTTTCGGGTGAATACCGATCATGCGGTTGATGATGAATTCTAAACGCGCTAGACCCACACCTTCGTTTGGTAAACGAGCGAAGTCAAAGGCGCGATCTGGGTTACCCACGTTCATCATGATTTTCATCGGTAATGCAGGCAGAGCGTCAACGCGGTTAGACACCACTTCGAACTCTTGCTTACCTTCGTAGATGTAACCAGTGTCTCCTTCGGCGCAAGAAACAGTCACTAACTGACCATTCTTGATACGGTCGGTCACGTCACCACAACCTACTACCGCAGGTACACCTAATTCACGGGCAATAATCGCCGCGTGACAGGTACGGCCGCCACGGTTAGTCACGATGGCGCTAGCGCGCTTCATGATAGGTTCCCAATCTGGGTCAGTCATGTCGGTTACTAACACATCGCCAGGTTGGATTTGATCCATATCCGCGATAGAGGTTAATACCTTAGCCACACCAGAACCGACTTTATGACCGATAGCACGACCTTCAGAGATCACCGCGCCACGGCTCTTTAAGTGGTAACGTTCAATTAATTGTACGTCTTCACGGCTACGAACCGTTTCTGGACGCGCTTGAACGATATAGAGTTTGCCATCGTTACCGTCTTTTGCCCACTCGATGTCCATTGGACGACCGTAGTGTTTTTCGATAACCATAGCTTGTTTAGCCAATTCCATCACTTCGGCGTCGTTGATGGAGAATTGACGACGTTTTTCAGCAGCTACGTCTTCAATTTTCACTTGTTTGCCGTGAGAAGCATCATCGGAATACACCATCTGGATGAGCTTGCTACCGATATTACGGCGAACAACGGCTTTATGGCCTTGAGTAAGGATGGGTTTGTGAACATAGAATTCGTCAGGGTTTACCGCACCTTGAACAACCATTTCACCCAGACCGAAAGATGAAGTGATAAACACTACATCGTTGTTGCCTGATTCAGTGTCCATGGTGAACATCACGCCTGATGCAGCTTTGTCTGAACGAACCATGCGTTGTACGCCGGCAGACAGGGCAACACCGTGGTGCTCATAACCTTGGTGAACACGGTATGAAATTGCACGGTCGTTAAAGAGTGACGCGAACACGTGCTTAATCGCCACGAGTACTGAGTCAAATCCTTTCACGTTTAAGAAGGTTTCTTGCTGACCAGCAAAAGAAGCATCTGGCATGTCCTCTGCGGTAGCAGAAGAACGCACTGCGAATGATGCATCGCTCGTTTCAGCGGCAAGTTTGTCGTAAGCTTCACGAATCGCTTGCTCGAGAGCTGGTTGGAACGGGGTATCGATAACCCATTGTCTGATCTGTGCACCTACTTGTGCCAGCGCATTGACATCATCTACATCCAATGTTGCTAGGATGTCATAAATCTTCTGGTTTACTCCACTTTGTTCAAGGAACTCATTGAACGCATAAGAAGTAGTCGCAAATCCGCCAGGTACTTGAACACCGGCATTAGCTAGATTGCTGATCATCTCGCCAAGAGAAGCATTTTTACCGCCAACTAAGTTGACGTCACCCATGCCTAATTCCTGATACCAGAGTACGTATTGCTGCACAGTTCTATCTCCGCAAGTTTATTTCAGTGGCCCCTTCACACGAGGGCAGCGGCATTTTACACTCCCGCTGAAGCAGCGTAAATCTATAATTTTATTTGTAATTTTATTACTACAAGAGGTCAGTATGGCACCAAAGGTATTTTACATCTCCGACGGGACGGCGATCACAGCTGAGGTTTTTGGGCATGCAGTTCTCTCGCAATTTCCATTAGAATTTGAGTCACTTACAATTCCATTTGTTGAAACATTAGCAAAAGCTGAAAACGTTAAACGGCAAATTAATGATTGTTTTATTACAACAGGCGAACGGCCATTAGTGTTCCATTCGATCGTAAAACCTGAAATTCGAGACATTATTTATTCGAGTGAAGGCATAGATTACGATTTTTTAAACACCTTCGTTGCACCACTTGAACAACATTTAGGCGTTAGCGCCTCTCCGGTGTTACATCGCACCCACGGAAAAGCCAATCATGGCTATGAAGCCCGAATCGATGCTATCAATTTTGCGATGGATAATGATGATGGCCAAACCATGAAACATATGGATCAGGCCGATTTGATCCTGCTTGGCGTGTCTCGCTGCGGTAAAACCCCGTCTAGCCTCTATTTATCGATGCAATTTGGCATTAAAGCAGCTAACTATCCGTTCACCGAAGATGATATGGATAACCTGAAACTGCCCGAAGCGTTAAAGCGCAATAAGAAGAAGTTGTTCGGCTTAACCATCGATCCGGTGCGCTTACATGAAATCCGCCAAAGCCGCATGGAAAACAGCCGCTACTCGTCTTTAAAGCAGTGTCGTTTAGAGGTAAAAGAAGTCGAGATGATGTTTAAACGTGAGCGTATTCCTTATATCGACACCACCAACCACTCGGTCGAAGAAATCGCTACTAAGATTTTAGATGTCACCGGGTTAGAACGTCATATGTTCTAATCTTGATGATTTCGAACGAGGCAATCGAGTCCCTCGATTTAGGCTAAATAGGTCTAACTTAAATCAAATTCATTGCACAGTTGCCGACAATTAACACAATTGGCACTGTGCAATGCTGTTCGATTCGTTATAATCCGAGGCAATCTGGCGAAAAGCGCCGCACGCAAGCTCGGTATTTTGAATGACCATTAAAACAGACGAATTACGCACTTCCTTATTAGCTAAAGTCATCTCACCTGCACAACTGGCATCTGAGTACCCGTTAACCCAAGATGCAGCCGATTACCTCGTTCAGCAACGTCGTGAAGTTGAAGCCATCATTATGGGCGAAGACCAACGCCTGCTGGTAATTATTGGTCCTTGTTCTATCCACGATACGCAAGCCGCCCTCGACTACGCTCGCCGTTTAGCCGTATTGCACCAAGAGTTAAAAGACGATCTCTGCATTTTAATGCGTGTGTATTTTGAAAAGCCACGCACTATCGTTGGTTGGAAGGGGTTAATCTCCGATCCTGATTTGGACGGCAGCTTCGAGCCAAATAAAGGATTACGTATTGCCCGCGAATTATTGCAGCAAATTACAGAGTTGAAATTACCCATTGCCACCGAATTTTTGGATATGGTGAACGGTCAATATATTGCCGACTTAATCACTTGGGGCGCTATAGGTGCCCGCACTACCGAAAGCCAAGTCCACCGTGAAATGGCTTCGGCGCTCTCCTGCCCCGTGGGCTTTAAAAACGGTACCGATGGCAATATTAATATCGCCGTCGATGCGGTGCGCGCAGCAAAAGTGCCACATATCTTCTATTCACCGGATAAAGATGGCGCCATGTCTGTCTATCGCACCCATGGTAATCCTTTCGGACATATCATTTTACGTGGCGGTAAAAAGCCAAATTACTTTGAGCAAGACATTGAAGAAGCTAGATTAAAACTTGAGTCTGTCGATGTAACACCGCGAATGGTGGTTGATTTTAGCCATGGCAATAGCGAAAAGAATCACTTGAAGCAGTTAGTCGTTGCCGACAATATCATGGCGCAAATGCGCGCGGGCAGCACGGCGATTGCCGGGGTGATGGCCGAAAGTTTCTTACAGGAAGGCAATCAAAAGGTGGTTGAAGGTCAACCTTTATGCTACGGCCAAAGCATCACAGATGCTTGCCTACATTGGGATGACTCGGAGAAATTACTGCGCGATCTGGCCAAAGCCTCCCGCGATAGACGTGAACTTCTCGGCAAATAAGTCGATGACCCACGGCAAAAGGCTTCCACTGGAAGCCTTTTTTCTTTTCGTTTTACCTTAATACCTAAGGATATAGGCGTTTTCTACCATTTAAATTGAAAACTCACTATAATTGCGCCTCTTCAAAAATGCATAACCTCAGGTTGCCGTATGCCAAACTCGCTCGACTCTAGCCGCCCCGCCTTTTCTGACGCCATTGAACAGCGGATCAATCAATCCGAAGCGCGGGTGATCAAGGCGGTATTCCCTTCTATCACCAATCACCACAACACCTTATTCGGTGGCGAAGCATTAGCCTGGATGGATGAAACCGCCTTTATTGCCGCGACTCGCTTTTGCCGTAAAACCTTAGTGACCGTCAGCTCCGATAGAATCGACTTTAAAAAACCTATTCCAGCCGGCACCTTAGCCGAACTCATCGCCCGCGTGATCCATGTGGGTAATACCTCGTTAAAGGTGGAAGTGAATATTTTCGTCGAAGACATGTATCAAGATCATCGCGAGCATGCGATCCGCGGCGTATTCACCTTTGTTGCGGTTGACGAACAACGCCACCCAACTCAGGTGTGGACCGCTGAATAAGATTTAGTCAGCCAAGATAACGCACTCTAGCCCTTAAACCCCTTGGTTTTGGGGCTTATTTTTATGTGAATATCCTGCCCACTTTTGATAGACAAAAGTATAACAACCAGAAACATATAAAAATTTTGTCAATCTTACTGCATAAACCAATAGGATCCTCGATTACTTTTCTGTTACATTGGGTTTAATCTTCACGTGCCACGAACATAACCAACAAAGCCATGAAGCTAGAAAACTTAAATATAATTATTGCCGATGACCATCCATTGTTTCGAAATGCACTACGTCAAGCCCTCAGTAGCGCCTTTGAGCACACCCAATGGTATGAGGCCGACAGTGCCGATGCGTTGCAGTCAGTGTTAGATTCACAAACTGTGAGTTACGATTTGGTTTTGCTGGATCTGCAAATGCCAGGCTCCCATGGCTATTCGACGCTTATCCACCTGCGCTCCCACTATCCGGAACTGCCAGTGGTGGTCATTTCAGCCCATGAGGATATCAATACCATTAGCCGCGCAATCCATTATGGTGGCAGTGGTTTTATACCTAAATCGGCATCTATGGAAACCTTGAAAGAAGCCTTAACCGCCGTGTTGTTTGGCGATATATGGCTGCCAAAAGATGCAGAAATTATCCCGATTGAAGACGATAGCACTGATAAGATGGCGAGTAAGCTGTCGGATCTAACACCACAGCAATACAAAGTATTGCAAATGTTTGCCGAAGGTTTGCTTAACAAACAAATCGCCTATGACTTAGGTGTTTCAGAGGCAACCATCAAAGCCCATGCCACCGCGATTTTTAGAAAACTGGGCGTACGCAATCGTACTCAAGCTGTAATTGCCTTAGGTCAGCTTGAAATGGATAAAGTGGATTTAACTTAATTCGAGTATGACCGTTGTCAATTTCGCATAAAAAATGCCGCACTTATTGCGGCATTTTTTATTTAATATATTCAGAATCAACGCATTGGCAGATTTTTATCGGCAAACATTTCATCAATCAATTGCTGATCACGTAATGCCACCGCCTTTTCAACCACATCACGGGTTAAATGCGGCGCAAAGTGTTGAATAAAATCATACATATAACTACGTAAGAAACTACCCTTTCTAAAACCAATCTTAGTCGTACTGTGGGCAAATAAATGACCCGCATCGATGGCGACTAAATCTTTATCAATATTTGGGTCAATCGCCATTGAAGCTATCACCCCAACCCCTAAGCCCAAACGCACGTAGGTTTTCAGCACATCGGCGCTGGTTGCACTAAAGACCACCCGCGGCTCGAGGTTGGCGCGGTTAAATGCTTTTTCAATCTCCGATGCGCGGTCAAAACCAAACACATAGGTAACCAATGGGAAACGGGCTAAATCTTCAATACTGATATGGCTACGTGTTGCTAACGGATGGTCTTTAGGCACCACAACCGAGCGATTCCAATGGTAGCAAGGCAACATGATCAAATCGGAATACAAATGCATTGCTTCCGTCGCAATCGCAAAATCAGCATCACCACGAGCCGCTTGCTCACTGATCTGCGACGGCGTGCCTTGGTGCATATGTAAGTTGACTTTAGGATAGCGGTCGATAAATTGGCGAATAATATGGGGTAACGCATAACGCGCCTGTGTATCCGTGGTGGCGATATTCAACTCGCCTTGATCGGGCTTAGTATATTCTTCGGAAACTTTTTTTATGCTTTCGACTTTGCCTAAGATATCGTTGGCGATATTAATCACCTGCTGCCCGGCGGGTGTCACATGGGTCAAATGCTTACCACTGCGTCCAAAAATCTGGATACCCAACTCATCTTCCAACATGCGAACTTGCTTACTGATCCCAGGTTGTGAGGTATATAAATTTTCCGCGGTGGCCGATACGTTAAGGTTATGCTTGACGACCTCAGCAATATACCTGAGCTGTTGCAGTTTCATCTTATTTCCTTGTCTCAAACAGGCTGAAAGTGATTGGCGAAAATGGCACAACTCAGTCTCAGCTATAATCAATCGTTATAGTATATAGTAAAAATTAAAGCAAATAGGAATATAGAGCACAAGTCTTAAGTTTCATACGACAGAAATGATAACCTAGGCTAAGATATCTATGCTAGTTTATTGATTTATTGTAGCATTACCCTAATTAGATAAATAATGGAACAGCTATGACATTCACCTTGGTTCTGATCCTCATCGGTGCACTTTTACTGCTTGTTATCGGAATTAACGTTATTCAGCAACAAAAAGAACGTGCAGAGGCTGAACGTCGCGTAGAGTTTGCTCGTCAAAGGGCCATTCTGGATGAAACCGAAACCGTACTATCCAATACAGGAATGATACCTTGCAGCACACATATTATGTTAGTGCTATACCGCCGCGTCCAAGATGCTCTAGAAATAGCTACAACACTGAGTACCAGCCAACAGCAAGCTGATTATCAACGCCGACTCGCCGATCTCAAAAATCAAATTGACACATTGCAAGCTAATCCGCCCCAAGTGCCTCCTATTGAGAATTTTAGGTTGCCTGATAATGACAAACAAATTTTAGTGCTGGTTCAAACGTTAAAAAAATTAAAAGCCATTTTGCGCGCTGAGCATAATAAGGGCAGAGTCGACCCTGCCATATTTGGTCAAGAAGAGAATCGTATCGATAGTTTACAACTTAGAATTAACGTTGACTCAATGCTGTCTCGTGCCCGTGCAGCGAGCTTTATGAAGCAATACGGATCTTCAAAACAAATGGTCACTAAAGCATTAGCGACATTACATGCCATTAAAGCACAAACTCCTAATGATCCTTTTATTGCCCGCAAGGTTGATGAGGCAAAAACATTATTAGATGAAATTATGGGCGCACAAAAGCTCTCAGCCCCGAGTGCACCTAAACCCAAGAATGAAGAAGACGATATTGATATGTTATTTCAACCTAAGAAGAAATGGTGATCAATCGTTCAACCAAATGACATTTATAAACCTAAAAGCCAAATCAATGATTTGGCTTTTTTGTGTCTAAAACTTGTCTGTATAGCGCATTTCACTCAATTGCCATTACTGTTAGTTTGGGGCTTTATTCAATTGGGCTGGTGTTTATTAACAGCGAAGTCGTGCAGTGTCGTTATTCTGATTAAACGGACGAGAGCAAAACATAAACCTAGTCAAACACTGTCACAAAGTCAGTTTGGTAAGCCCTTGTTGCTTACCATATGCATCGCTTGTTATGTGAGTAGAATACCAAGTAACATTACGCGTTTCGTGAGCATAAGCATGCCTAAACGAACAAATATATCACAACACCTAATCCCTCGTTTTGCGAGACCCCAAATAACAAAATGGGCTCACTTTACAGCGAGCCCATCTGCAAACAGCCAAGTGACAGCGCTTATTTCTTAGCCTTCTTCGCCGCCGATTCAGTTACCCATTTACCATTCACATAATGGGCCGACCAACCCGTGGCTTTACCGTCAACTTCGGTCGCCACATATTGCTCTTTGGTCTTACGGCTAAACTTAACCGCGGCTTTATTTCCCTCATCATCGGCGATGGGAGCATCAGCAAGATACTGATATTTTGGCCACAACAGCTCGCGATATTTCACTAACTCTTCAACGAGTGGCGCACGGGTTTCCCGAGATTTAGGGAAAGTACTGGCCGCTAAGAAAATCCCCGCTGCACCGTCACGCAGCACAAAATGCGCATCAGACTTGCTACATTTCAACTCTGGCAGATAAATAGGATCTTCTTTTGGTGGCGCCGCTTCGCCATTTTTCAGTAACTTACGAGTATTCTTACATTCCTCGTTAGTACAGCCGAAATACTTACCAAAACGACCGTTTTTCAATTCCATATCGTGGCCACAGCGGTCACATTCGATTAGTGGACCTTCGTAACCTTTGATCTTAAATTGTCCTTCTTCGACCTCGTAACCCTCACAGATGGGGTTATTACCGCAAACATGCAGTTTGCGCTTTTCGTCGATTAGGTAGCTGTCCATCGCCGTACCACAAATACCGCAGCGATGTTTGGCGCGTAGCGCATCAGTTTCGGCGTCCTCACTGTCGCTAATCGCTTCAATGCCAGGCGTTAGGTTCATGGTGGTTTTGCAGCGCTCTTTTGGTGGCAACTCGTAACCCGAACAACCAAGGAATACACCAGTTGTACCGGTTCGGATCCCCATTTGGCGACCGCAAGTCGGACATTTAATATTGGTCATCACCATTTGATTAAGGCGCATACCGCCTTCTTCTGGTGACAATTCCGCCTTCTCGAGTTGTTTAGTGAAGTCGGCATAGAAACCATCGAGGACTTTTTTCCAATCCAGCTCTCCGCTGGCAACATCGTCGAGGGTCTGTTCCATGCTGGCGGTAAAGTCGTAGCTCATCAGCTCGGCAAAACTACCGACTAAACGCTCACTGACAATCTCGCCCATTTTCTCAGCGTAGAAACGGCGGTTTTCAACTTTGACATAACCCCGTTCTTGAATCGTCGAAATAATAGTGGCGTAGGTTGAAGGACGACCAATACCACGCTTCTCTAATTCTTTTACCAATGAGGCTTCGCTGTATCTGGCAGGCGGCTTGGTAAAGTGTTGCTTAGGTTCTAATTCGACTAGAGACAGTACATCCCCTTCGTTCACCGAAGGCAATGTATTGTCTTCTTCATTTTTCTTTTTCAATGCGGTTTGCACACGAGTCCAACCGTCAAAGCGCAGGATACGCCCCGTTGCTTTCAGCTCGTAGTCACCCGCCTTCACCGTGAGTTTAGTCGCATCGTATTGGGCAGGTGTCATCTGACAGGAGACAAACTGACGCCAAATCAACTCGTAAAGGCGCTGCGCATCACGCTCCATATCGGTTAATGCTGCAGCTTCTACATGCACGTTTGAAGGACGAATCGCTTCGTGCGCCTCTTGTGCGCCCTCCTTAGAGCCGTAGCGAATAGGTTCGGCAGGTAAATACTTGGCGCCGTATTCCTTGCCGATCATCTCACGCACGCTGTCTAAGGCTTCTTGGCTTAAGTTTGTCGAATCGGTACGCATATAAGTGATGTGACCCGCTTCGTACAAGCGCTGTGCCATCATCATGGTTTTCTTCACCCCAAAGCCTAAACGAGTACTGGCAGCTTGTTGCAGAGTCGAGGTAATAAAAGGAGCCGAAGGTTTACTCTGGGTCGCTTTATCTTCACGAGCGATCACTTTAAAGCTGGCTGAAGATAAAGCTTGGACGGCGGCTAACGCTTGCTGCTCGTTTGTTGGCTCAAAGGCTGAGTCTAAGTACTTAACCACTTCCATGCGCAGCGCTTCGCTCGCAGGCGTATTAAGCTGTGCATGCACATCCCAAAACTCTTCGGGTACGAAGGCTTTGATTTCACTTTCACGTTCCACCACGAGGCGCACTGCCACGGATTGAACTCGTCCGGCTGATAAACCTCGGGCAACCTTTTTCCACAACAGAGGCGACACCATAAAGCCGACGACACGGTCTAAAAATCGCCGTGCCTGCTGGGCATTGACCATATTGGTATCAAGAGCAGAAGGTTTACTAAAGGCTTCTTGAATCGCAGATTTGGTGATCTCGTTAAACACAACACGTTGATACCGTGAAGGATCGCCACCTATCACCTCTTGCAAATGCCAGGCGATGGCTTCCCCTTCACGGTCTAAGTCCGTTGCGAGATAGATTTGGTCAGCAGAATCGGCTAAGGCTTGCAGCTCTTTAACGACTTTCTCTTTACCCGGTAGGATCTGATATTTAGCCGCCCAGCCCTTTTCAGGGTTAACGCCCATACGCGATACCAGCGCTTGATGTTCTTTCACCTTTTTGTATCGCGCCTTTTCTTCTGGCGACATCTTTTTCACTTCTGCGGCGGATTTAACCTTTTCTGAGCCATCAGATACAGAAGATGTAGGCAGATCACGAATATGACCTACGCTCGATTTAACGATGAATTCTTTGCCAAGATATTTATTAATAGTCTTAGCTTTGGCCGGTGATTCGACAATAACTAGCGATTTACCCATAGTTTGATTTGCGCCAAAAAATCTCAAGAAGGTGGAAATTGGCTCCATATATAGAGGGTTGCATGGAGAGTTTCAAGCTAATCCCTCTTTTACATGTACCAGCGAGTCACTTTTTAATCAAAGTTGAAAAAATGTAAAAAAATAATATTGCGTAATTAAAAACTAATATTTCATTATTTGCCAGCAAGCAAGAAATAGTTATGCATTTATCGCGAAAAAGTCGCTTTGAGCACAAAACCGTGCGCTTGTGCCCACAAAAACCTTCAGTATACTGGGTCGCTTCAGGGACCATTTGAATAAATAATAACCTTCCCTATCACAAGGATAAGCAATGAAGCACTTTGAAGCGAATTTCGACGGACTCGTTGGGCCAACCCACAATTATGCCGGTTTGTCTTTTGGCAATGTGGCCTCACTCAATAACGCCGCTTTAGTCTCAAATCCTAAAGCCGCCGCTAAACAAGGTTTGCAAAAAGCCAAAGCACTCGCTGATTTAGGGATGATCCAAGGCATGTTAGCGCCACAAGAGCGCCCCGATCTTAATACGCTACGCCGAATTGGTTTTTCAGGCAGCAATACCCAAGTTTTACAACAAGCCGCTAAAACTGCCCCTGCACTACTCAATGCCTGTTGCAGTGCATCAAGCATGTGGACGGCCAATGCGGCAACCGTGTCTCCCAGTGCCGACACCCGTGATGGTAAGCTGCATTTTACCCCCGCGAACCTCGTTGATAAGTTACATCGCAGCATCGAACCCGTCACAACGGGGCGCATCTTAACAGCAACTTTCAATGATCCCCACTATTTTCATCACCATAATCATTTACCTGAGCATAATAGCTTCGGTGATGAGGGCGCGGCGAACCACACTCGCCTGTGCCAAGAATATGGTCATGCTGGGGTAGAGCTGTTTGTTTACGGTCAAGAGGCCACCAATCCTAATGCGCCAAGACCACAAAAATATCCCGCAAGACAAACCCTCGAAGCGTCGATGGCGATAGCAAGATTGCATCAACTTGAGGAAGATAATTGTGTTTTTATTCAGCAAAATCCCGACGTGATTGACCAAGGGGTATTCCACAATGATGTAATTGCCGTGGGTAACCAAAATGTGCTGTTTTACCATGAGCAAGCATTCTTGAATACACAGGCAAAATTGGATGAAATAAGACGAAAACTCGACACCGAATTATTCTTTATCGAGGTTCCAACCGCCAAAGTGGCAATTAACGATGCGGTAAAGAGTTATCTATTTAATACCCAGATAATCACCCTTCCCTCGGGCGAAATGGCCATCATAGCCCCTACGGACTGCCAAGAGAATCCGGCCGTTTATGCGTATTTAAATGAGCTACTCACGTTAAATACCCCCATCAAACAAGTGCTGTATTTCGATGTGAAACAAAGTATGCAAAATGGTGGAGGACCGGCCTGCTTGCGTTTACGGGTTGCCATGAATGAGCGCGAAGTTGCCGCAGTAAATCAACACACTTTACTTAACGATGCTTTATTTGCACGTTTAAACGCTTGGGTGGATAAACACTATCGCGACCGTTTATCAACTCAGGATTTAGCCGATCCACAACTCGTTATCGAATCACGCACCGCGCTAGACGAGCTCACTCAAATTATGAAACTCGGGAGCGTATATCCATTCCAGCGATAGTGTTTCAGTAAAAAGTAACGTTTAGCGACAGAGAAACCATGGAATAATAAAGCCCCAATGTTGGGGCTTTATTATTTATGTGATTAGAATTTATCAGGAAAATAATTCAACTGGCGGATCATTTGGAGTTAACTGCAACTGGGTTTCAAACGACATGCCTAATTTATTCAGCAGCGACTTAGAGGCCTGATTATGCGGGCTCACTATCGCGACAATCCGTTCAATCCCTAAGGTTTTACCGAACTCCAGTGAGGCTTTAGCGGCTTCAAACGCATAACCTTTGCCCCAATACTGCGGCAAAAAGGCATAACCTAAGTCCACATCCGCCAGCGTCGGCCGTTTGATCAGGCCGCAAATGCCAATCGGAAAGCCATTTTCGGCCAGCACCACGGCAAACAAGCCAAAACCATGTTCGCGATAGCTAATCGCTGGCCCATTGGCGATATAGTCCTTGGCATCCTGCAAACTACGCACGCCCTTATCGCCGATATTGTCGATAAATCCTTGGGTGTTGAGTAATACCAAAATAAATGACGCATCATAGGGCGTTAACTGCCGCAGCAGCAATCTTGGGGTTTGGGCAACTTGCATACTGAGTAGTTGCATACTGAGCCTCCCATTCAAAGGGGATAAACCAGGTTATAGGTAGCGGGCGTACTGGCTGCCATCCTTTTGCAGCTTTTTCGGTGCAGCTACCGCTGGGGTGCCCACATATAAAAAGCCAACGATTTGATCCTCTGGCGCTAAGCCTAATGCCGCATTCACATTGGCGTCGAAGGCAAAATCCCCGGTGCGCCACACCGCGCCTAACCCGAGCGCGAATGCCGCTTGCTGCATCGCCATAGTGGCGCAGCCCGCTGCGATTTGCTGCTCAAGCACAGGCACTTTAGGGTGTGGTAGGGTTTTCGCCACAACCGTAATCACCATAGGAGCGCGCATCGGCATCCCTTTGGCTTTATTGATGAAATCTTCATCGGCGCCGCTGGCTTTGGCCGCGTTGACATAGATATCCGCTAAGGTGTCTAACCCTTGGCCTGTGGCAATAATAAATTCCCACGGTGCTAAGGCGCCATGATCCGGCACTCGAATCGCCGCATCTAAAATAATTTTAAGCTCGCCCTCGTTTGGCGCTGGCGCGGTTAATCTTGGGGTGGATTGGCGGGTGAGTAAAAGTTCGATAGCGTCCAAGTGATTATTCCTGTTCTTAAAAATGGTTGCGTATAAATTGGCACAAGCATAGCAAATTGCGGCTAAAGAGGTACAAAAAATCCCACGCAAAAGTGGGATTGAAAATGTTGCAAGCAAAGTCACTTGGCTTACTTTACGCCATAACGCTTAGCGATAAAGTAATCGAGACTGGTATAACGCCCACCTCCCAAGCTCAAAAGTGCCAGCAGCATAATGAAATAGGTCGCTGCGAACTCAATACCATTATTAAGCACCACCAAGTTACCCGAGCTGGTTAACCAATCGTAATTGCCGTATTCCTGCAACAGGGATTTGGCCTTATCCAGCTTATCACCCGCCTCAAGCACCCGCTCATTGGCGAGCCACGAACTGCCATCGGCAATCGCCAGCCAACCATTGGGCCAATGTACTGTGAATGCTGCCACCAGCATGGTTATCATCAAAGGGATAGAGATCAGCCGCGTTGCTAAGCCAACGAGTAATAAACATGCACCAAAAAACTCAGTGCCCGCCGCCAGCGCCGCCATTAATGTCGGCATAGGTAAACCCAGTCCCCAGTCGGGATTAGCAAACCAAGCCACAGTGTCTTCAAAGTGTGCGAGTTTGTTATAGCCAGCCTGCAATAGCACTGGCGCGAGATAAAGCCTAAGGGCTAAGGGGGCAAGGCCATCACCATAACGGCTCACATTGAGGAATTTTTGATAAAGGTTAACAAGCAACATGGGCAATCTCTAAATTAGATGGAGTTGCCCAATAGACCTTGGCTTCGGGATTAATCTTTCGCGGCTTTTGCCAATTTTTCAATTCCCTCTTGATTTAGTTCACGCAGATCTTGAATAAGCTTGTTCAGCTTTTTATAAAAATGCTTGGACTGCTTCGCTGACAGACTGGCATTGATAGTGAGTAACAAGCCGCCGAATGCTTCGGTGTTTTGCCTTAAAATGGCGCGATATTTTTCCGACTTAAGCTCATCAGGGCGCGTCATCAGCAGGGTCAATCGCTCGGTCAGCAACGGAATATCGCTGCGCTGTCCAAGGGCAACTTCAAATTGACGTAACCATTCGTGGCGGTAATCGAGCCACATATCTAAAGTCGACAGTCGCTGTTGATTATATTGATGAATAAGCGTTTTTTGCTCATCCGTTACGCTACCCAGCCAGTCATCAAATTGCTCGATAAGATTTTCATCGGCCTCCTGCTGTAACTGCTCGGGGGTTTTACCGGCAAACTCCTTAATCAATTCCTGCTCGTCTTTTCGCGACTGGGTAAGAATTTGCTTCACCTGTTCATCGGTTAACGATGAGATAATCGGCAACATTTCCGGCAGTGCAAACTCAAATAACCGAAACCAATGCCGTTTGGCGAGCGTGACATGCTCGGCCCACAATGCGGGAGTTAAGGTATTGGTTTGGATCTGCTGCTCAACTTCGGTTAGCTGCGCCACATAATGGCCGAGTTCTTCGGATTGGTGCCAAAGCACAAACTTGTCGATAAGCCCATCGACGACCTTCTGTTGGTTTTTATCAAGGCTGACATAGTCATCCAACTCCCAACCTATGGCCCAGTCGAGAAAATGATAACTAAATTTGGTCGAGCAGGCCGTTAAGCCAAATAGCAACACCACTAACAACACAGCTTTTTTCATCAATTTGCATCCGTTCAGCCTTGGTCATCCTATGACACTGAGGTTAATAGAAAGTTTATTTTTTTAACACAACAACCATAACCAAACAGAGGCAGTGAGAAACAAAAGGCTTAAGACGTGTGGCTGATAAGTGGCCAGAAATGATCGAACCAGTCGAAGTATTCCTGCTGCCGCTCACCACGGGTGTGCGCCGCCATCAATAATGCCCAATACACAGCAAACACCCAATACATCTCGATGGCTGCAGGTATCGCCTTGATGGCATCCGAGGTTAAGCCGGGGTGTTCAGCCAGATACTGCCGCACTAATAGATACCGCTGCGCAGGCGTTAATTGGTGAGTTGCGAGCACAACGGCCAGTTCACACAGAGGATGAGAGGCGGTCGCATACTCAAAGTCAATGCAATACAACTGGTTATCTTTTAGCAGCAGATTATGGGGATTTAAGTCGCGATGGCAAAACTGCGGCGCGACTAAACAATCGGCTAAGGTCGCCGTCCAATCAAGGATCTGTGTTTGTATGCTGAGTAATTGCGCCAATCGGCTCTGCCACGCCTCGCCCATATCCACTGCGGCAAAGGCTAACAACTGCCCGTGATATTCCTGCCATTGCTCAGTGATACTGATATGATACGGCCCAGTCGCTTGCTCGCGTAGCCGTTGCAGCAATTGCAGTAACAGGCTGTGGGCGCGATTCGGCGTTAAGGCTTCCAATAAGACGAGTCGTTCGGACTGATACCAAGCCTGCTGGTCTGCTGCGAGCTTGATATCGGCATGAGATTGCAACCAAGCCTCAATGAGCGTTTCACCTAGGCAAAAGGTCGCCGCGCTGCATTGAGACTCTAGATCTTTCCAGCTTAATTCGTTCCAGTTTAAGTTTTGCAAGCTTAAATTTTGCTGGCTCAGTTCTTGATAACCTGATGCCATAGTTGGCTCGCGTTGCACCTTGAGCTGCTCAAGTGTATCGATACCTCTTGCGGCAATACGCTTTTCGGTAAGCAGATTTGCCCTGCCCTCAATATCCTCCATCAGCGGCGCGAATGGAGATGCTATAGGAAGGCTTGGGAGAGATTGCGCGAAGATAAACTGGCTTAGGTAATAACGCTGATCGCCACTCACCCACAGCAACTCAGGGGCAAGTTTTGCCTTGGCAAGATGGCGCCAATAGAACAACTCTTGCTCCCGCGAACAAAAGCTGTCGGCGGCATCGGCGTTTTCACGCAAGACATAATGCGCCGTCGGCGTTTCGATATGGTAGTTGTGGTTACTTAATCCATCCGCTAAGGGCTGAATTTGCGTGATATCAGTAAGCCCTGCCTGTGCTAATACCGCAAGCAACGCATCCTTGTCCTGCCCAATGTGCGGCGGCATTAGTGGCTTACCACAACAATCATGTTGAATAGCTTATGAAACATTTGCAGCCCTTGTGTGTTAGCCATCATCTGTTGATATCTGCCACCGTTAGCCGAGTAGCTTTGCAGCGCTCGACTCCAGATGGGGATTGCGGCTATCGGCAAGGGCGGCGCGCCACAGGAAATAGCCTACAACCGCCAGGCCAACATAGAGCACAAATAATAATGAAGTCA
The DNA here is from genome assembly GCF_000485795.1 of Shewanella decolorationis S12. Taxonomy (GTDB): domain Bacteria; phylum Pseudomonadota; class Gammaproteobacteria; order Enterobacterales; family Shewanellaceae; genus Shewanella; species Shewanella decolorationis. The sequence continues at coordinate 139,597 of NZ_AXZL01000071.1, read as the reverse complement.
GCATCAGTCCCTTACTGAGATAAAGGTAAATCGACACCAGATCGATAACCACCCAATACAGCCAATTCTCCAACACTTTTTTAGCGACTAAATAGGTCGTCATCACCGCAAAACAAGTAGTGGCCGCATCGAGATAGGGAAAGGAAGCCTGGGTAAAAGTTGCCATCCCATGGCCAACACCAAGGGAAACAATACCCGTCGCAACAATCAACTTTAAATGGGTTTTCAGCGGCCAAGTAGTCACTTTCACCCCTTGATGCTTATCGCCACCTTGGGTCCAGAGCCAGTAACCATAGAGGGCCATGGCCATATAATAGATATTCAGCACCGACTCCATCAGCAGTGCTACTTTCCAAAACAAGACAGTGTAAATGGCCGTGCTGGTAAATGCCGCCGCCCAGCACCAAACGCTTGCCTTCATGGCCAGAAGCAAATAGGCCATGGCCAATACCACGGCTAAGGCTTCCCATGCGGTCATCACATGGACTTCCCCTAGGGCAGCATTAACACTATTGACCAGCGTTAACCATAATTCTGTCATTGCCTTACTCTCATTCAATATCGCTTGCTTGAACCACTTCGCTTTAGCGTTCAAGTTAACTTAGGGCGTTACTCGCTGTGGGCTAAATTCAGCTCACCACCAATAAACTTACATACAAACACAGCTTTGCCCCATTTTTCATGGGCGGCTTGCATCTCGGTCGCGAGCATTTCCATCACATCTTGATAGTCGCCACACACTTGCGTCGCCATGGCATTGGTAACACGTTGAATCCTTGGATAATTATCCAAGCGATGGATAAACCATTTGATCGGGTCGAGATAATTTTCATTAAAGGGATACATGCTAATTTCGGCGGTGAGTTTCATCTTCACTCCTTAGGTCAAATGCTAATAATGCAATCGTCAGGCGGTGACGCAATGAGCAAGCACAGCCTGACATCTGATGTCTCATTCTTCTGGGATTACATAAACTTAACGTTTAGTGTCACCCCAATTTGGCGAGGGTCGCCGTAGCGGATATATTGTTTTTCCGCCCAGCCATTATCGGGCTCATTACCAAAATAGAAGCCCCGAACGCCATATTCTTCATCAAATAGGTTGCGGCCCCATAAATACGCCGACCAAGCACTCGCCTCATAACCTAAACGCGCATTCACAACAGTATATGGCTCAGAGCGCGAGTCGTTACTGTCTGAGTAGTAAAACTCGCTCTTACCACTCATATTCAAGTTAGCAAACCAACCCGAATTCGCGCGATAGGTGCCGCCTAGGCTATAGGTTAAGTGCGGTGAATGGGCCAAATCGCGCCCCGTTAAATCTACAAACTGGTCTTCAGCCACCTCGTATTGATAATCACCATAGGCGGTATTTAAATAACCAACGCTAGAATATAAATGCCAATTACTGTCGATATACCAATTAGCATCAATCTCTAAGCCATAGTTTTTTGAACTTCCGGCATTATCGATAAAAAGAATAAACTCACTTAAATCTTCAGGATTTTGTTTAGATGCAGATACTTGTTGGTCTTGTCTATCCATATAAAAAAGAGCAACATTTGTACTTAACGCTCCTGATAACCATGCGGATTTAAGACCTAATTCATAGTTATATAAAGTTTCAGTATTAAACTCCTTTTTATCACTGAAATCAGCAGGAAGTGTCATATTAAAACCACCCGCTTTATATCCTCTAGCAACTCGAATGTAAGCATTATGCTGTTCACTGAGTGCTTTACTTAAAGCAAGATGACCACCCCACATTGTTTCTGATGGTGAAAAATTATCCAGATTTGTATCGCTATAATCACTCGAGCGATTCTCTAACCTCAGTCCAAGTGACAATAAATAATCATTACTCATATCAATATCGAGTTGACCAAATATTGCGTAATTTTGCGCATCATATGTTGAGTCTAAATATTTAGTTCTTTCTTTAAAACTGGGGTTCAAACCACCATTACTATATTTGGCATAGTCGATCAGACTGTTATCTTCATGCAAACTCGAAAAATAAACGCCAATTAACCAATCTGTAGACTCGTTAAATATTCTTCCAGCATCACTTGAAGTAAGACGTAATTCTTGTGTAAAGGTTTTTCTCTGCCCCACTTTTGACCATGTTGCATCATAAACACAAGGTAACTTTCCGATTGAATTCCAATCCGCATCATAAATATCACATTGCTTGGCGGCCCAATACTCAGGGTTAGCCCAATCGCCATCGTAACTGTAATGGTGATCGGTATTGGCAAATGAAGTCAGCGAGGTCAACTCAAACGACTCTGCGCCCGAGTAAGTAGCTTTAAATCCTGCGCCCGTGGTGCGCTGGCTATCGACACCCGGCTGATCCGAAATAGTATGTTTAGGATCGTTGGTTAAACTCCAGGCATCGTAGCCGTTATCAAAATCGGCATGCAGCAGGGTTAAATCGAGTTGCAAATTGTCGGTGGCATACCAGCGTAATTTAGCGCGGCCAGTAAATTCATCACGACCATTGGTATCTTCTTTATTTAAATAGAGATTGTCGCGATAACCGTTTTGTTGATGTTGCTGCAGCGAAACGCGGTATAACAATTTGCCCGAATCGCTCAAGGGGCCAGAGCTAAAGCCACTGAAGGTTTGCAAATCGTCATTACCTAAAGAGACCTCTACGCCATGTTCAAACACATCGGTCGGGTCGTTACTCTTAAGGTAAATCAAACCCGCTAACGCATTGGCGCCATAGCGGGTACCCTGCGGGCCGCGTAACACTTCGACCTGCTGCAGATCGTACATGCTCGACACCATGCCGATACCGGATAAATCAATATCATCAATGATATAACCCACAGACGAGTTAGGTGCACCCTGATATTGCTCCTGCTCCCCCACGCCACGGATCTGGAAATACTTAGGACGTGAGCTGCCACCCGACCAGTTAAAGTTGGCGATGGAGTTCATCACATCTTCAAAGTGCTGGGCACTTTCATCTTGAATTTGCTGGGCATCGATAACGGTAATGCTCGATGGCATTTTTTCCAAGCTGGCACTGCGAAAATCCGCCGTCACCACCATGATTTCCATATCATTGCTGGGATCAGGTTTATCGATAGCATCGGTTTGCGCCCATGCGGCCGTGCTTAACGCAGCCGAAATGGCCAGCGCTAAGGGGGCACGAGTTAAGGCTACGGTGAAGATTGAAGAATTTTTGTTAGACTTTTTGTTAGACATAGGACCTCAAATACATGTTTGAGATCCGGCAACGAATAAGCGATTCAGAAGTGTGCTGTTGATTGGCCCATTCCTACGCCGGTATTAGCCGGATCAGGTTCTAAGGGTTCGTCTGATGACATCTCAGTCTGCCACTTTGTTGGCAAACACCCCTTGGCGGCGCTAAGTATACATGACGAAAATCATAAAGTAGACACTCTTGTCACTGCACATCAGTAAATGACGCTTAGCTCACGCCATTCATGCCTTGGTTGAAACCTCTGGCGGCTCACAATCGGCCGATACAGACGCCCTTCTCTCCTTTGACTGATTTGACCCAATATGCTTTCTAATGCTATAGAAGGCGACGATTTTAAGTATGGTAGAAGGGTCAACTCAATGCAGCTAAAACCGTTAGCCAAGGGACGTTATAGCCAGCGATGGGAACAAGACTATCCTCTTATTGAAGCTGTGATTCTTAGCTGTATCAGCGAAGTCAAAATGCTCAAAAAAGGCGCTCACCTGATGACACAAGGTGAAGCCATAACCTCATTGGTGTTGGTCAAGCAAGGCCGCGTATCACTGGGGCACACCGCCAGAAATGGCCGTTGTTTCCAATTAGGGACTATCGATTGTGATTCGCAGCTCTTTGGTGAGATGGAGTTTTTTACCCAATACCAGTGTCAGCTCGACATCATCGCCAACGAGCCCTTGGAAATTTCGCTAATTAGCACCGAAAAGTTGCAACATTCCCTCGGCCAACACCCACAACTGGCGCTGTTTTTTGCCAGTGCCATAGCGATTGATTACCAAGATACCGTCGATATTTTTACCCGCAGACTGCTTTATCCCATCAGCTATAACGTGGCATTCGATATCTACCATGAGTATTTAAACGATTTACCCGTCGATGGTTTTAGTAAGCGTTATTTAGAGGCGGAACGTTTTGGTACAACTGACAGGGTCTATCGACGGGCACTGCAACATTTGGAAGAGCGCGATTTAATCGAGCGTAAAAAAGAAGGAATTCGGATTAAAAACCTGAATGCACTTAAAGCTTTTGTCGAAGCAGGCATTTAGCCCACTTCGACAACCCCCATACTCGGCAGATAACAACCAAGTATGGGCCTTTAGCTTAACTTGCCGAAAGTGATTGTGCAGACATCGCAGGTTTCATCCGGCTCGATGCAATCAGCAGCATAAAGATTGCGGCGTAAAGCACGGGGATCACATACATCACGGTTTGTAAGCCGATAATACGTTCGAAGAACGAACTGATAGCAGGGCTAAACATGGCGCCCGTACTGCCACTGATCAAAATGTAGGAGACATTCTTGCTGCTGGCTTGCTTCACAAACGACACGCCATAGGCAATAAACGCATTGTAAAGTGCCGCACAGACAAAGCCGTAACCGTAGGTTAAATAAGCAATCCAATTCAACTTGTCGGTAGTCACAATCACAAAGGTGATCACCATGGCTAAACCAATAATACCGACTAAGAAATGATGAATTTTTACCCGAGTCACGATTAAGGTAGAAATCAAAGCACCAATCAGCGCGGCCGACCAGTATTGGGTAATGATATTGCCCGCCTCTTCAAATGGGATATCAAATTTTTGTTTTACAAATAACGGCGCCCACGTGAGGAAGGTATACAGTGCCAGCATGCCTAAAAATAAGCCGATACCGCCGCTGATAATGCCGAAATTCCACTCTGATTGTTGTTTCTCCTCCGTATTCGATGATTGCTCGCACAGAGAAAAATTGGTGAATAAGCTAATAATCACCGTGCCTAAGGCAACCAAACCCACGGCTAAGTAACTGTAACTCCAAGATAAGGCATTGGTTAAGGCGTAGGTTGTGATCAGCGGAAACACCACCCCAGCAACATTAAAGGTCGCATCCTGCACCACTAACATAGTGCTCTGCATTTTGGCTTGCCATACTGACACCACAATGGTGCCTGCGATACACAGACCAATCCCGCCGCAGAACCCAATTAAGGTCATGGCCAGCATCACTAGCTGTAGCGAACTGGTAAGGTGTAATGCCAGCGCAGAAAGCGCAACTAGACTATAACTGAGTAAGGTGATCCGCTTGATGCCCAACTTTTCAATGAAGAAAAAGGCGGCAATGGTCCCCGCCAATGCACCACCATTAAGTAAGGAGAAGATTGAGGCCACATCATTCACATCGGCTGCAAACTTCTCCGCTATGGGTTCTATCAACATCCCAAATTGCGTCGCAAAACCCGCCATAATAAAGTTCGCGAGAAAACTAATGGCGGTTTAGGGGGTTTTTTTTTT
>NZ_AXZL01000071.1:0-133868 GCF_000485795.1 Shewanella decolorationis S12 | reverse complement strand
ATGCGAAAGGTGCAAGGTTAGCGTGTGACCTAATTCAGCGCAGTCGCGAGCGCGAGTTCGATCATATTATTGAAGGATAACTGGCGTTCTTCGGCGGTGGTTTCCTCACCCGTTAGGCAGTGATCGGATACCGTGAGAATGGCCAATGATTCAATGCCCTGTTGATGCGCTAAGCCATAAAGACCCGCGACTTCCATATCGATACCCAACACCCCAAAACGCTCCAGTGCTGGGATCATATCTTCGTCGGGATCATAATAAAGATCGCCACTAAATACGTTGCCAACTTTCACGCTAATGCCTTTTTCATTGGCTTGGGTATAGGCTTTGTGCAGTAAGGAAAAGGTGGCCGAGGTAGCCATATGATAGCCACTGCTACGCTTGGCATTCGTGGGTGAGTCGGTACCCGCTGCTTGCGCTAAAATCACATCCCGCATTTGCACGTGTTTTTGGGTTGCGCCTAAACTGCCGATACGAATGATGCGCTTCACACCAAAAAAATTAATCAACTCATGGCCATAGAGCACCATTGAGGATATCCCCATACCGTGACCCATCACAGAAATACGCTGCCCTTGGTAATAACCTGTGTACCCCAGCATATTGCGAACGTTGGTGACTTCGACGGCATCGGTAAGGTAGGTTTCGGCAATATATTTCGCCCGCAGTGGATCGCCGGGCATAATAACAGTTTCAGCAAAATCAGTAGGTTGTGCGTTAATGTGCGCGGTCATAGGTCTATCCTCATCTAATAATATGCTGATAGTAGTGCTCAACCCTGAAATAGTTTTAGGACTAAAGTCCGCTTTTCTGTCGCGGCTAGGTCTTTTCCGTCGAACTGAGTCAGTTATCGCAATTTTGCTTCTCGGCCTAGCAACCGTCACGGGACAAACTCATCTCGCACAAACGAGCAGAAGGAAGATGGGTTGGTGAGGATGAGGATAGATAAAATCAAAAGACTTACGTCTCAAAAACGTAAGTCTTTATCAATGTGGCGTAAATCTTTATCAATGCGCGTTAACTTAGCTTTGAAGTGCCAAATGCTCTAACGCGATAGTGACAACTAAACCCTATGATTCAAGCTTAGTTTGAATAGGTCTCGCGCACATAAACATCGAATTTCGCCACTTGTGCATTTGGGGCCACGGCAGATACTTGCAGCTGTTGTTTACCGTGTAATTTCACCGATTTCCAACTGGTGGCTTCATCTTCGATGGTAAAGCCGCTGGCATCATACCAAGTGAACTTATATTGCACTCGCATATCGCTTGAGGACTTGCTGACAATCAACGCCGAACCTTGGATAAGATCGCCAACACGGCGCGCCTCAACCCCTTCAACACTGATATCACGGGCAAAACTTTTGCTATCGACGCGGGTTTCTCCCAGTGAGTTCACCGAAATGCCCGCCGTATTAGTACAGGCACCGAGTGTCAGTGCTGCTGCCAAGATTAATCCACTGTAAATTGCTTTCATTTTGTTTTCCCTCACTCACAAAAACCTAGGTGCCGAACAACGGATGGGCAATGACACTACGCGACGCCAGCTGAACTTATGCTTAACATAGTCATCGGCAAAACCTGCCCATCCTGCCCCGCCCTCGCGATTAATCGATTAAAAAGTGCGCCCTTGCGGTAGCGATCAACTGCTTACGATTGGTTTGCCAACAATTGATATTCACGTTGGCGACCCGTCGCCCCTGACGGGTGATACGGCATTCGGCAAAGCTGTCCTTATGCAGGCCTGCTCGTAGGTAATCAATCGAGAAATCGACTACCTTTGGCACTTTTGCCGTTTGCATAAACACCATTAATTGCACTATGGCTGACATTTCCATAAAACCAGCAATTACCCCACCATGAATCGCGGGCAGGATGGGATTACCGATATTGTCGTCCTTGGCTGGGAGTTTGAAAATCAGCTCGTCGCCAAAGCGCTCGACCTTCATGCCAATAAACTTAGCATAAGGTACATGTTCGAGTAGATGACCAAAGTCGTTCAGCTCGGTGGCGCGTTTTACAATCCCCTGCACATCGAGGGTTTTCTGCTCGGTCGGCTTATTTGAGTTCATCTGTCTCTCCTAAAGGCGGCACGGCTTCTCCCATCAAGGCTTGTCTAAAGGCATCGCCCACCATTTCGGGACTAATACGCATAAAGGAGCCCACCGCATGGGCAATGGGGTCATCGATGCTGTCCTGATAGGCGATGGCGCGGGTAAAGGCGATATTGGATGACAATTTATAGCACTCGGCAAAGCCATAAACTGGCTTATGGGGCTGCGCGGGTTTCATATAATCGACCCGCAAGTCGAGGGTGGGCGAAATCTCTAAGGATTGATATTTTTGAAAAATCGCACTCACTACCGCGCTGCCACAGGCGGTATCCATCAGGGTAGTGATCACCCCACCGTGGATAACCCCCGTATCGGGATAACCAATTAACTCAGTGCTGTAGGGCAACTCAATCAGTACATGGTGCTCACTGGCTTCGAGCACGGTTAACCCTAAGCGACGGCACTGGGCGAGCTGATCGACAAACCGCTGCGCCATTTGAGTTAGCGGGAAAAACTCGGGATTGACCTTCATTGACCTTGGCTCAGCATGGGTCCCAGTGGCTCTCCGCCAACGAGATGAATATGGATATGGTACACTTCCTGTCCGCCATGTTTATTACAGTTCATGATCAAACGATAACCGTCTTTGGCAATCCCCGCCTCTGCTGCCAGTTTGGCCGCCACAGTCATCATCCGGCCGAGTGCGGGTTCATCCGAGGCTTTCATATCGTTTGCGGTTGGGATCAAATGATTCGGCACAATCAAAATATGGGTTGGCGCCTTTGGCGAGATGTCTCTAAAAGCGGTCACCAGCTCGTCTTGATACAGAATATCGGCGGGAATTTCGCGGCGGATAATTTTGCTGAAAATGGTTTCTTCGGCCATGGGGAGTCCTCCTTGGGTTAATTGGGATAGTATACTAGCAATTCAACGCTTTGTGTCTCCAGATATTTTGCGTTTCATTTGCCTGTTGTGCGCATTTTTGGCAGCATGACGCCCATTAAAACGCAGCGGTTTTACAGGATAAATTATGATCCACTATCACATCATTCCCGTCGATCCCAAGGCGCACTTGTTCGCCGTCACCATGACGGTACAAACGCCTCATCCTAAGCAAGTTTTTAGCCTGCCAGCGTGGCTTCCTGGCAGTTATATGGTGCGGGACTTTGCCAAGAATATTATCGACCTTAAAGCCACAGGCGCTAACGGCGAGCCGCTTACGCTCACTCAGCTGGATAAACAAACTTGGTCGGTCGAACATCAAAGCACCCAACTCACCTTAACTTATCAAGTTTATGCTTGGGACTTGTCGGTACGCACCGCACACCTGGATATGACCCACGGTTTCTTTAACGGTAGCAGTGTATTTTTAGCCGCCCACGGCTTTGAGGTAGGCTTACACACAGTAACAATGGCGGCGCCGACTGAGCCGAGTCTCAACGAGTGGCGCCTTGCCACCAGCATGACACGCCAAAGCGGGGACGAATTTGCCTTTGGTGAGTTTTGCGCGCAAAGCTATGACGAACTTATCGATCATCCGGTAGAAATGGGTCTATTCACCCACGCCAGTTTTGAAGCCTGCGGCGTCAGACACGATATCGTGCTTAACGGTCGCCACCGCGCCCATATGCCGAGGCTCTGCCAAGATTTAAAGGCCATTTGCGAGTATCAAATCAAACTGTTTGGCACGCCTGCGCCCTTTGAACGTTATCTGTTTATGACAACAGTGCTCGACAATGGCTTTGGTGGTTTGGAACATAGGGCATCTACGGCACTCATGTGCTCACGCAAGGACTTACCGCTATCGATGGATGCGCCGATTAATAACGACTATCGCACCTATTTATCGCTCTGCAGCCATGAATATTTCCACAGCTGGAACGTCAAGCGCATCAAGCCAGAATGCTTCCTACCCTATCAACTTGAGGCGGAAACCTATACGCCACAGCTGTGGGCCTATGAGGGCATCACCTCCTATTATGATGATTTCCTAACCTATCGCGCAGGCTTAGTTGATGAACAAAGCTACTTAGATATGCTGAGCGAAACCTTTACAAGGGTGTATCGCAGTCAAGGCCGCTTTAAACAAAGCATTAAGGACTCCAGCTTTAACGCTTGGACTAAGTTCTATAAGCAGGATGAGAACGCCCAAAACGCCATTATCAGTTATTACACTAAGGGCGCCCTGTTTGCCCTGTATCTTGATTTAACCCTAAGGATCGAAACCCAGGGTAAATACAATCTCGACAATGTGATGACCATTTTGTGGCAGGAATATGCCCTACAAAATCGCGGCACCACAGACGAATGTCATCAAATGATTGTTGAACGTTTATTGGGCCGAGATTGCCAAGATCTCTTCGCCTATTTAGACAATACCGACGATATTCCACTGGCACCATTACTTGCCGAGTTTGGGGTTGAATTGACTCTTCGCTCCAGCCAAGGCGCGCAGGATGTCGGCGGAGGCTCAGCCAAAGGGTATGAGATTGCCTTTGGCGCTAAGACGCAAGCCGCACCAATGGGCCTTAAAGTGACCACTGTCGCCCAAGGCAGTCCGGCGCACCTTGCGGGTTTAAGCGCCGGAGATATCTTAATTGCGGCGGATAATCTGCAGGTGACAGGCCAATTTGAAGCGCAGCTTCAGCAATATCCACTCGGACAACGCTTAAGTCTACATTGGTTTAGACGCGATGAATTGATGACGGGAGAACTGATTATTGCTGAGGCGCCAAAAGATACAGTTGCCTTAAGCATCACAGATAAAGACAAACTGCAGGCTTGGTTAGGTCGTTGATCTTTAATGTATTAGTCTTTAACCCATAAAGCACAAAAAGGGGCAATCGTATCCACGATTGCCCCTTTTTATTTGATTCTTGTTTGCTCAATTGAATATTAGCTTAGCGACCCATCAACAATGGGTTACACCACCACATCGTGTAAATAGGTTTGCGCCCAAGCTATGGCTTGACCACGGCTCGACACACCAATCTTACGGAATACACGGTATAAGTGAGTTTTAATGGTGCTCTCACTCACAAACAATTGGTTGGCGATATCGAGGTTAGTACTGCCCGACAGCAGGGCTTGTAACACTTCGCGCTCACGGATGGTCAATGGCTCGGTATCTTCGAATAGTCCAAAGTCATCATTCACCCCGTTCACCAATTGGATAGGGATCACTCTGTGTCCGCGCAGGATGTTGGAAAGGCCAAGGCTGATTTCAGTCAGTCCTGCATCCAGATAAAACACCCCTGCCGTAGTCGAGGCTTGCATCAGGAAGCGGGCATCAACTTGTTTAGGGAACTGGATATAAACGACTCGCACACTCGGATGTTCGCGGGCAAGCAAGCGTTGAAATTGATAGGCTTTTTGAAGATCGACGGTGGAAAGATCAATCACCACCATAGAGGCTTGGTTATCTTTGATTTGATCGCACATCTCATCCGGGCTGACTTGCGACAGCTTAACGAGAAACTCCTGCGGCCAGCGTCCGGCCAGCAATTCCATCAGAACTTGCGATCTTGACACTACAATCCAATGTAATATTTTGAACATCCTGCTCACTCCCTGTCTGGTTAACGATTATTCATTTTGAGAGGAGAAACATCTCTCAATACCACTTCAACATCCGTTCAATAGACTTCCGAGTCTACCGTGCACACGATATTAGCATTAGATAAAACAGATTAAAAAGACTTACGATAAAAATATTTACCGTACGCAAATCAAAAACTTCTGCAACTTTAGCACTGAGCATTGTCAATCAGAAGGCTGAATTTAAACTGAAAATAATGCGCTATTTTGAATAGAAAGGCGTAAGATCAAATCAACACAAATCATAAGGAAATACCATGTCCAACCCGCAGCCAAACTCTATTGAAATGCAGTCCTATCGCGTGTGGGACAGACCTACGCGTCTGTTCCACTGGATTAATGTCATCCTCGTACTCGCCCTGCTTATCGTTGGCGGCATGATGATGTTTCGCAGCGACTTAGGCATTACCGAACTCTCCGGCAAAATTGGGCTTAAAACCCTGCACGTCATCATTGGCTATGGCTTTGCAATTAATTTACTGATCCGCCTGGTTTGGGGTTTTATGGGCAATAAATACGCTCGCTTTAGTCATATGTTCCCCAATGCCAATAGCAAGGCCGAGTTACAAAGCTATAAAGCGGAACTTGCCGCGGGTAAAAATCCCCAGTATCTAGGCCACAATCCTAAGGGGAAATTCGCCGTACTCGCCATCATGCTCTTGCTAGTCACCATAATGATCACAGGCCTGATCCGCGCAGGTACTGATATTTACTATCCGCCGCTCGGCAGCACAGTACAAAGCTACTTAGCTGCAGTGGATGTTGAGCCAAGTAGTTTAAAACCCTACGATGCCACAGGCGTAGATACCGATAAAGCCAATGCTATCAAGCCCATGAAGGGACTGGCAGGTGAAGTACACGTTTACGCCGTGTATTTATTAATGCTCCTTATCGTGCTGCATGTGTTTGCAGTGGTCTATACCGAAATCAAACGTCAACCCGGGATCATTTCGGCCATGTTTTCCGGCAAAAAACTGATCCAAGGACAACCCAAGGACGAGTGAGATAAATCATGCATATAAAAAAACGCCAGCAATTGCTGGCGTTTTGATAAAAGTAACACAGAAATAATGTTTATTTCTTCAGAATGGTCGCTGGAGTACGGCCATCATCGTGGCAGCTTTCACAGGTAGGTTTTTGACCTACGTTCATATCGTGCACCGCATGGCAGTCAGCACACACTAAGTTGCCGTCATGTGGCTTGTGTACTGCGTCCATCTCAGAAAGCTTACCGTGGCAGCTTTGGCATTGTTCGAATTCGTAGGCACCATCAGCCGAAGGCGTACCATCTTTATGGCAGCTTTCACAACCACCAGATTCTGCGTGGAAGTCTGATAATTTTTGATCCGCGGCAAATGCAGTTGGTGACAGCGCCAGCGCTGCAAGACTTGCCCCGAAAAGCGCACTTAATAGTTTTTTGCTCACAATTGTATCCTCCAATGGCGATTGACAGTGGAAATTCTTGTCAGGGGTGACTTCCATCTTGCAACCTAATATAAATAGCACGACTCGATTTAACTTAGCTAAGGATTGAGTAATAAGCAACCCAATCTAACGCAAAGCAACTTTATCAATATACTCAAGGGTAAAATGTGCGCTGCATCATGTAACCACATGCTTATATAAGAGTTTTACATCGACTTAACCTATCGCTCACAACTAAAAACAGCCCTAACCTAATCCGCTAAAAAAGAAAAGCCCCAATAAAAAAGGAGACCCTTGGTCTCCTTTTGATTCGCTTTTAGACTCAATTAACGAGTTTGCAAAGCTGCAATACGCTTCTCTAACGGTGGATGGCTCATCATTAACTCAGCCATTGAACGCTTGCCGTTAATACCGAAAGCTGACATTTGTGCTGGCATTGCCGAGCTTTCAGGGCCTTGGCGTAAACGCTCTAGCGCTGCAATCATCTTATGTTTGCCCGCTAAACGCGCCGCACCTTCGTCTGCACGGTATTCACGAATACGTGAGAAGTAAGCCACGATAATTGAGGCCAAAATACCAAACAACATGTCGAGGACAAATACCACTGCCATATAGGCGAACATACCTAAACCTTCGCCCTCTTCATCGTTGCTCGAGACGAAGTTGTTGATAATGCCCGCAACAACACGTGCTGCGAAGATAACAAAGGTGTTCACCACGCCTTGAATTAAGGTCAAGGTTACCATGTCACCGTTAGCAACGTGGCTCACTTCGTGGGCAAGTACGCCTTCAACTTCGTCTTGGCTCATGCCATACAAGAGGCCGGTACTCACGGCAACTAATGAGTTGTCTTTACTTGGACCAGTAGCAAAGGCGTTCATCTCTGGCGATTGATAAATCGCCACTTCTGGCATTTTAATCCCAGCTTGTTGCGCTTGACGGGCAACAGTGTCTAATAACCAACGTTCAGTGCTGTCACGGGGAGTGGTGATCACTTCACAACCCATAGTCTTTTTCGCCATCCATTTTGAAATGGCCAAGCTGATGAAGGCTCCGCCGAATCCAAAAATTGCAGCGAACACAAGCAGTCCACCCATAGTAGACGTGTTCACGCCCAGAATAGACATCACAATTGAGGCTACCAGCAGTACAGCTAGGTTAGTCGCAATCAATAAAAATATACGCTTCATATCAGCTCCTTTACGGCAAACATATGCCATTTACTTTTACTCAAAGACATAATATGTCCAAAAAATCGAAATTCAAGGGGTAAAGATAAGAGTTTTTCTACTCGCTAATTTTCTCTCAGTTTAGACATTGCCTTTCATGGAGCGAGAGTCTAGGGACAGTGCATTAATCCAAACTTAAATCTAGGCGCTGTCAGCGTTACAGCCAAATTCATGTGTGTTTATCTATGTTTATCGCGATTAAACTTTGTTAACATGCCAGCACATTCCGAGATTTCAGGATAAAAAAATGACGATCAATGCCCTACTGCTTAGCAGCTCCCGTGTCGCAGATACACCTTACCTTTCCCATGCGATTCCCTTTATCAAGCCGCTCACTGCTAATGCCCAAAAATGGATTTTTATCCCTTACGCTGGTGTAAGCATAAGTTATGACACTTATTTGGCCTCAGTCGTGGCTGGCTTAAGTAAACTTAAACTCGATATTAGCGGCATTCACCAGCATCCTGAACCACGGCAAGCGATTAAAGATGCCGATGGGATTTTGATTGGCGGCGGCAATACCTTCCATTTATTGCACGAGCTCTATAAGTACGATTTAGTGCATCTTATCCGTGAAGAAGTGCAAAATGGTAAACCCTATATTGGTTGGAGCGCGGGCTCTAACGTTTCAGGATTAAGCATTCGCACCACCAACGATATGCCGATTATCGAGCCACCTTCATTTACCGCCCTGAATATCGTGCCGTTTCAGTTAAATCCACATTATTCGAACTATCGCGCTCCGGGACATAACGGCGAAACCCGCGCCCAGCGTTTACTCGAATTCACCCGCGTCGACCCCATCACGCCGGTTGTGGGTATTGTCGAAGGCAGCGCACTCTGGCGTCAGGGAGAAACACTATCCTTGCTTGGTGACAATCCCGCTTATCTCTTCTGCGGTGAACAGCAAGAAATCCCAATCCCGGTTGGCAGCGATTTATCCCATTTGCTGAAATAAGATCTATGCGGCGGCATTGCCTAAGCTAATCTGCTATCATCGGCCACCGAGTATGAGTTTGTCTTCATGTTGGCTGGCCGAAAAAACGCCACAAAATGTCAAGTTAAAACGGCGACAATGTCTCGCGCGTTGAAGAGCTAACTCCATAAAACTCCAAGTAATAACACCTTCAAGAGAGTGTGTAACAATACTTATTCTGTGGGAGAAAAGACTTGCGCCACTTAAGTATCTGCACTAATTTCGTTGTCGAACACTTTGATAAACAAGATTAAATTATTATTCATCCCTGAGTACTTTCCGTACAAATGCATTCTAAGTTGCTTATAAATTGGGAGTTTTGGGCTGTTCATTAAGTGCGAGTCTCTTGCCTTAGCCCATTTAAGTGAGGAGTTTCTATTTTGCTGCAGCATGTAAAATTCAATGATTTCGTCCCTGTTACGCCACAAAAAATGACTCAACCGAGATCGAAATTCGTTCTTGGCTCTATGCTTGCTTGTATGCTCGGCATAAGTAGCCTTCACCCAGCCTATGGCGCTGATAGCTCCCAAGAGAAAAATGCCAAAACGTTTACCCATGAAACCGTGGTTGAACTCGCACAAAAACTGGCACAAAAACCGTTTAAAGAAGCAAGGAAAGCCCCAAAAGAGCTAATCGATCTTGATTACGCCACCTACGGCAAAATCAATTATCAAGAAAACGCCGCAATTTGGGGTGGAACGCCGACTAAATTTTCGGTGCAACTATTTGCCCCAGGCTTCTTATATAAAAACCTTGTCGATATTGATGTGGTTGAAAATAGTCAGGCCATTCCTATCGAACTAACTGAATCCTCCTTTAGTGTGCCAAACGGTATTATAGAAAAATTACTGACTCAGGTTGGCCAATATGCTGGTGTACGCCTGCACTACCCGATCAATGATGATGAGGTAAAAGACGAGTTCATCATGTTCCAAGGTGCTAGCTATTTTCGAGCGCTGTCCAAAGGACAAACCTATGGTTTATCTAACCGCGGATTAGCTATCGATGTCGCTCAACCTAAAGGTGAGGAATACCCATTATTTAAGCGTTTTTGGGTAGAACGCCCCTCTAAGTATCAAACGGCGATTGTGGTCCACGCACTGCTGGATAGTCAGAGTGTGACAGGGGCCTATCGTTTTGGCATTTATCCTGGCGCACCGACGCGAGTAGACGTGGATGTCACACTCTTTCCCCGCCGTGATATTACCCATGTAGGGCTTGCGCCACTGACCTCAATGTTTCTCTACGGTGGTTTAGATACGCCGGATAAGCCAGATTATCGCCCTGCTGTGCATAACTCTGAAGGGTTACAAATTGATCGGGGTAATGGTGAACGTTTATGGCGCCCGCTCAATAACCCTAATAAATTACAGATCAGCGCCTTCGGTGACGAAGATATTAAGGGTTTTGGTTTAATCCAACGCCATCGTAATTTCGACTACTACCAAGATCTGACCGCGAACTATCAACAACGTCCTTCCGCTTGGATTGAGCCGCTTAACGATTGGGGTAAAGGTCAGTTAGTACTACTTGAAATCCCATCGAGCGCCGAAACCAATGACAATATAGTCACTTACTGGGAACCTCAGGGAGGATTAAAGCAAAGCGTACCTTATCATTATTCCTATCGCATCACAGCGTCTAACGATAGTCCAAGTGCAGCGACTAAGGCGCGTGTTATCCGCAGTTCCAAGGGACAAAAGCAATCCAAAGGTAAAGAGTTGCTTATCGATTACAGCAATATCAAACCACAAGATATTGAAAAAATTGCTATTGATGCCAGTATTAGCAAAGGCAAAATTCTGTCTTCTCGCATAGTGGCGCACCCAGATATTAACGGTGCCCGCGTATTCGTCACCTTTGAACCTGAAAGCACCAATGTAGCAGAACTGCGTATTCAACTGCGAAAAGATGAAAAACCAGTCGCCGCGACTTGGCTATATCGCTGGAACAGTGACGATTGGCCTTAGGCCGATAAACTAAGACTCGATTTGTGCTTTGCTTAATACTAAAAAAACGCCGGAAATCCGGCGTTTTTTATGGGTAAATAAATATTTCTACACCCAGGTTAATAGCCTTAAGGTTAACTGGTTTAATATTTTGATGACTTATCACCGTATTTGTAGAATAAGTAGGATTATTTTTATCTAACAAAAATAGGGATTTTCAGTTCCAGTTTTTGAACCTTATTTAGCGACTATTAACATTTACTCACCAATCCTACAGCGTTATATTAGTTCCTCAAAACAACTGAACACTTGCGAAAATCACGTTTTAACAAGATATCTACCTATTCTCCCTATTATTAAGTGTTTAGTTATTTCGCATCATCAATATGTTAGAGAAGAAATGAAGTTACCGACATTAAATGCTGCGTATTTTCGTAGGCCAACGACAATATTGTTAAGTATAAGCACATTACTTGTCTTATATTATTTATTACCAATGATTGGGCGAGTACTTTGGCTTGCATTAGTATTACTCTGCTATACGCTGATTTAAAATGTAAGCAAAATGCTAATGTTGTGACAAATGTTAACATTCATCTTGATATTCTCCATTTATCTCGCTCGATAATGCTTAGTTTAATCAACCTATCAACTCTAGATAACTCATCATCTAGACGGATATTTAAGTGATGCCGTTTTCAAACCTAAAACTAGCCTTTGCGCTTTCTTTGCTGTTTGTCCCGAATGCCTTCGCTACTACCGTCGATTTTAGTAACTATGGTCCTTTACGCACCTACGCACAATCACCGACTCAAGCGGGCAGTTTAACGCCGATGTTAAGATCTGGGTTTTCATTACCTGAAGGTCAAAAAGAACTGCACTTATCCGCAAGTGCGGCCAGTGTTTGGGCTGAAACCGATGACTATTTTGCAGATTATTACCACAACATCCTAGAAGGCGGACTCTCTTGGCAAATTACGGATAAATGGTTGATTGACACCAGTTATCACTGGCGTTTTAGTGGCGATAATCACTTAGACTCGGTGACCATTTGGTTTCATGATGCATTTGGTTTTAGTCAAAATGGTCGTGAAAATACCGCAAAACACCAAAATCAAATATTTTCCAAAGATGGTATTAATCAACCCAATATTGCGGATAAAACGCTTAATAATGCGATTATACTTTATGTTGGTTATCAATTAGTTGAGAACCAACATCAGGGTTTATCCTTAGGTGGTAGCTTATACTATAACTATGTCGACTCAGGCCCTTTTGAAAATGAAGCCTTTGAACAAGCGTTGCAGTTAAATTACAGCTTTCGTTACAAAAAACATCATTTTCATTCAACCGCTGCGGTCAGTTTTAAACAGGGAACTGAAGTGCTCTCGGGGATACGCTACGATAATCATGCCTATTCAGTCAATCTCGGCTATGAATATATTGCTGGACGTCATGGTTGGTTAATAGAACTGCATCATTATCAGGGATTATTAGAAACTGAAAATGATTTTTCTAAATCTTCAAATGAAATCTTACTCGGATACCGTTACTACTTAGACACAAGTGCAATTGAGTTATCTATTATTGAAAACTATTTCAATATGGATAACAGTACCGATATTGCCTTTAGTCTTGGCTATCGCGTTAAATTATAAATAAAAACTATACTCGCTAACAGAGGCGATATAGCCTCTGTATTTAAATCAAACTTATTATTTGAATAAGCTTATTTCAGCAATAAGAGCTGGATATCGATAAAATGGGCGGCATGTTCTGCATCAGCCTGTTTAAGATGCGGAATACAACCAAGGAAAGGCGATGTCATCATCTCTTTAAGCGATGCTAAGTTTTCATCAAACACGCTCATATTGGGATCGACGCAATTTGCCACCCAACCCGCCACGGTTAAGCCATCGGCGATTATCGCCTCTTGGGTTAATAACGCATGATTTAAGCAGCCCAGTTTCATTCCCACAACCAAGATCACTGGCAAATTAAGTTGCTGCACTAATTCCGATAAATAACGCCCGTCCCCTAAGGGCAAACGCCAACCACCCGCACCTTCTATCAAGCAAAAATCTGCCTGCTCAAAGGCTTGTCTATCTAACTTTGCCAAAATCGCCTCGGGAGATAAGTTAACCCCCAGCTGTTTTGCGGCAATATGCGGCGCGATGGCGGGTTCAAAGCTTATCGGATTGACCTGTTCATAGTTGAGCTTTAAAGATGAGGCCGACATCAGTTTTAACGCATCACTGTTACGTAAGCCCTGCTCTGTGGTTTCACATCCCGAGGCCACAGGTTTGACCCCCAGGCTTAAGTGCGCAGCGCCTGTGCGAGCAGCTTCACGATTGAATGCGGTTAACAGCGCCGTCGACACTAAGGTTTTACCGCTGTCGGTATCTGTACCAGTTACAAAAAACATGCGTTTTCCTTGTTAATCTGTTGGCCAATCATGCGCCAAACCGTTGCTAGAGGCTTATACCGAGCAACCTTGGCGACGCACACGAAATTGGGCGATCTGATAGGTTAAAGGCAGACCCTGAGCCTCACGGAATAGTTCTGCGCGCTGCAGTAATGCCAGCCAATCGCGGCGGCCACGCAACTTGCTCGAGTGAGTATCAGCATCTGAAGAGTTTTCGGTCTGTACGTATGATTGCACCGATGCGCCCACGCCCTTAATGGAATAGAGCAAGGTTTTAAGATCGTGAAAATAGACGGTCATTGGCACAAGTTGAACATCAAAGAGTTGCCAATCAGAGGTATCAAAGGCGGCTTTTAAGCTTCCAAGGGATTGAAAACCGTTCACCCTCAAACCAAGATGGGATAACTGCGCCAAGCTGCCTTCTGCCACGATACTCAGGTGCGCTTCTCCTCCAGCTTTTAAGACTCTAGCCATTTCGCTGGTCGCAGCCGAAAAATCCTGGCACCACTGCAGAGCCAAATTAGAGTAAATACTATCGATACTCCCATCGGCAAAGGGGAGTTGCTCGGCATTACCACACACGCATTGGTGGCGAGGGAAAGTCGCTTGAAGTTGTTGCAGCATCCCGAGGGCGATATCAAGGGCATAAACCTTGATATTGTCACCCACTGCCTGGTCAGCAAAATCGGTCCCCGGCCCCGCGCCAATATCAAGAATTGCGCCTGTGGCAGCAAATCCCTGCAACAAACTCGCACCGCTTAAACGCTGTAAACAGTTATGTTCTTGATAGCGCTTGGCCGCAGCAGAAAACCTATCGGCAATATGCTCGACCTGACTGGCAGACTGATGGGAATTAACACTCACGCCAAGCGGCATAGACATCACAGATTATTCTCACTTTTACATCAAACTTTTACTTAGAAGCTTTTACGTTCAAGCTCTTACTTTCAGACTCTTATCTTCAAGCTCTCAATACTCGAGCATTTCAAGAACTCAATACCGAGCATTGAAGTGCCCTGCCATTCACCTAATATTGTGAATCAAGTACTGGCTTACCGTTCAGGCCGCTCAGAAACCCTCGGCAGTGCGCATTCCTTCAGCACAGTGGCAATACTACTGACGCAGCGCCTTATTGCCGCCTCACTATGGGATGCGCTTAAGGTGATGCGCAATCTTGCCGAGCCGACCGGCACTGTGGGTGGACGAATGGCGCCGCCCCAAATGCCTAATGCCTTAAGTTTTTCCGCCACCAGCAAGGTTTGCGTCGCATCACCAATAATCAAAGGTTGAATTGCCGTGTCACTTCCTAGGAGTGGAATATCCGCATCTTGGCACAACTGCTTGAACAATAAGATATTGCGCTGCAATTTTTGCTTAAGCTCAGGATGGGTCTCAGCGTATTCAACAGCGGCCAAGGCAAGCGCCGCATTAGCGGGCGACAGCGCCGTAGAATAAATATATTCCCGTGCATTGCTGACCAGAAATTCAATCAACTGCCGACTCCCGAGGATCGCGGCGCCCTGACAACCTAACGCCTTACCAAAGGTCACGATCTGGATATCGATAAGGTTTGAAGCTGGAGCCGATTCAACTTGAGCACTCACAGCATCCACCACGCCAAAGCCATGGGCATCATCGACAATCAACCAAGCATTATGTGCCCGGCAAAGGCTGGATAAGGCCATAATCGGCGCAATATCGCCATCCATGCTGAACACACTCTCAGTGATAAGGGCAGATACAGCATTCTTTTCTAATAAACGCTCGGCACTTTCGATGGAATTATGTAAAAAGCGCTTAAAATCCGCGCCGCTGTCGAGCAATCCATCAATAATCGATGCATGGACCAGTTTATCGGCCAGTACCACATCCTGCTTATCGAACAAGGTCTTACACAAGGTAGTATTGGCGCTGAACCCTGAGCTAAAGAGTAGTGCCGCCTCAAATCCGGTAATCTGGCACAGCTTAGTTTCTAGCGCCAAATGCGCCTCGGTGTAGCCCGTCACCAGTGGTGATGCGCCGCTACCCACGCCATATTGCTTAGCGCCCAGGTGCAGCGCCTCGACCAATGCGGGAGCACGGGATAGGCCTAAGTAATCATTACTGCTGAAGTTAAGATAGTGCTGCTCCGCTAAGCCAAACTGAGGGTCATCCTTACTGAGTGCTGCCGCGCTCGACAGCGCCTGACGCTGCCTAAGCAAACCTTGCTCGGCTAACGCCTGCTGACGGGTGAGGATTTTTGAACCCAGTTTTGAGGTGACTGATGAACTCATTTTTTCTTACTCAACTTGTCTTGCTCAATTTTTCTTGCTGTGCATTTTACTTTGCAGACTTACTCGGCGTCTTGACTGGTTTTTCGCCCAGTCTCGGCATAACGACGGCTCAAATGCTCGCTGAGTCTCCCCGCCCGCATTACCTTTGGGGCCTGCGCTTCGCCTTAACGAAGCGCAAGTCCAACGTAGCGATTTTTACTGTAGCGATAAATCTTAGTTACAGCGCCGCCGCATCATAAAACTGTGCCGATGCTTTATCTTGGTGAGCCGCGGCTTTGGCTAATACTGCTTGTTCATCATCGATAGTCGCGACAGCGCCCTGCTCAGGGCGTAAACCCAGACGGCGGAACAGGCCCATATCATCACTTTCTTCAGGGTTTGGTGTTGTCAACAGCTTGCAGCCGTAGAAAATCGAGTTCGCGCCCGCAAAGAAACACATGGCCTGCAGTTCGTCAGTCATGTTTTCACGGCCCGCCGATAAACGCACACGGGACTTAGGCATTAAAATACGCGCCACGGCGATGGTACGGACAAACTCCAGCGGATCTAAATCATCGAGTTTTTCGAAGGGGGTGCCCGCCACTTTGACCAACATGTTAATGGGCACAGAATCGGGATGCTGAGGCAAATTCGCCAGTTGTTGCAATAGACCCGCTCGGTCGGTGGCCTTTTCGCCCATGCCAACAATACCGCCAGAGCAAACTTTCATGCCCGATGCGCGCACGTGACTTAATGTATCTAAACGGTTTTGATAGGTACGGGTGGTGATCACATCGCCGTAGTATTCAGGCGAGGTATCTAAATTGTGGTTGTAGTAGTCAAGGCCCGCATCGGCCAGCTCATTGGCTTGCTCGGCACTTAACATACCTAAGGTCATACAGGTTTCCATACCGAGGGCTTTCACCTCTTGCACCATTTGCTTGAGGTATGGCATGTCTTTATCTTTCGGGTTACGCCAAGCGGCACCCATACAGAAACGCGAAGCGCCCGCGGCTTTAGCACTGCGTGCTTCGGTCAATACGGTTTCCATCGCCAATAGGCGCTCTTTTTCAAGGCCAGTGTCGTAACGCGCACTCTGCGGACAATATTTACAATCCTCAGGACAAGCACCGGTTTTGATCGACAGTAATCGGCTGATCTGCACTTCGTTAGGATCGTACACTTCACGGTGGATACTGTGTGCTTTAAATAATAAGTCATTCATCGGCAGCGCAAATAAGGCTTCGATTTCTTCCCGCTTCCAATCATGACGAACTTGCAACTGCGACATTGAACACCCTTTTATTTTTGTATTTTACCTTGGCTAGGATAACCTCAGCCCTTAAACTGTCAACGCCAACCAGTGACACAGGTTTACCACTGATTAATTTTCAATCAACACTGTGAGATTTTATGCGCAATTTACTCGATTTTGATTTTGATAGCGCCCATATTTGGCATCCTTATACCTCCATGACCCGCGCACTTCCTGTTTTTGGGGTACACAGTGCCCAAGGCTGCGAGCTGGAATTGGTCGATGGCCGTAAGCTTATCGATGGCACCAGCTCCTGGTGGGCCTGCGTGCATGGCTACGGACACCCGGCGATATTAACGGCGATGGAGCGGCAGCTGCACCAACTCAGCCATGTGATGTTTGGCGGCATTACCCATGAGCCCGCCATTACACTCTGCAAAAAACTGCTAGCGATGACCTGCGAGCCCCTCACTAAAGTCTTTCTCTGCGACTCAGGCTCGATTGCCGTCGAAGTCTCCATCAAAATGGCGCTGCAATATTGGCAAGGGCAAGATTTGCCTATAGCGCAAAAAGCCCAAAAACAGCGCATTCTTACGGTGAAGAAGGGTTACCATGGCGATACTTTTGCCGCCATGAGTGTCTGCGATCCCGAAGGTGGCATGCATATCATGTTTGGCGAGGCCGTCACGAAACAGTGTTTTGTCGACGCGCCGCAAACCCCCTTCGGTGAGCCATTACGCCAAGATGATTTAGCGCCAATGCAGCGCATTTTACGCGAGCAACATCAAGACATTGCCGCCGTAATTATCGAGCCGATTATGCAGGGCGCTGGGGGAATGCGATTCTACAGCGGCGAGTATTTACGTGGCCTACGTACCCTGTGTGATGAATATAATGTGTTGCTTATTCTCGATGAAATTGCCACGGGTTTTGGCCGAACTGGTAAGTTATTTGCCTATGAACATGCCGACATCACGCCCGACATTCTCTGCCTAGGCAAAGCCTTAACGGGCGGTTATATCAGCCTTGCCGCCACATTATGCACGGATAACGTCGCCCAAGGCATTAGCCAATCACCCGCCGGCGTCTTTATGCATGGTCCCACATTTATGGGCAATCCCCTTGCCTGCGCCGCCGCCTGCGCCAGCTTAGATTTAATCAATCAGCAGGAGTGGCCTGCACAGGTTGCCGCCATCGAGCAGCAAATGCAGCGCGAGCTTGCCGATGCCATCGATATTCCCAGCGTGAAAGAGGTGCGCGTGCTCGGCGCGGTGGGTGTGCTCGAAATGCACCAAGCGGTCAATACCGCCGAGCTGCAGCAGCAATTTGTCGACTTAGGCGTATGGGTTAGACCCTTTGCCAACCTGATTTATATTATGCCGCCCTATGTGATAAGTTCGGCTCAGCTGACCAAACTCACCCAAGCGATGAAGCAAGTGGCGGCCACCATCACACCGCCCAAGCATAACCTAGATGAGTTATCCGCAAGTCAAGACATCACCATCAGCCACGGCTAGCGAATCTCGGCATCGTAGTGGTGAAAGCCACAGCGATGCCTTGATTGTGAACATCAATAGACTCTTTCCCGCCTATCACCGCCTCACATCATTTAATTAAATTCTTAATTAAGATCTTTTTATTTAAGACATTTTTTAATATGTTAACTGGAAATTTTGTCAAAGATGGCAATGCTTATATCGCTTAAACAAACAAAATATTCCCATTAGCATAGATAAATACCTGAACTGAGGAACAGCCTAGGGTGCGCGATAAAATAAGGAGATTATATGTTCAAACTCGCTGATATCTCTGTGAGTCGAAAACTGATTCTGCAAGTCATTACAGCTCTCATCGGGGCGTTAATTCTACTAACGCTTTCAGTCACTACCTTAAAGCATAATTTAGTCACAGAACGCGAAGCCCGGCTAAACGCAGTGCTGAGTCTCGCCCTCAGTCGAATTCAATCTTTAGAGCAAACCTTACCCACTGAACAAGCCCAACAAGCTGCGAAAGACATGCTCAACAATATGCGCTTCGATGGCGACAATTACCTGTTTGTGATTGATGAATCTCGCCATGTTGTAGTGCATCCCATCAAACAAGAACTCGTTGGCCAACAAATGGGTAATAACGGCAGCGAGCAATACTGGTTTGATATGGTCAAACTCGGTCGTGATGGTCAGCAGGGAATGCTCCAATATCCATGGGTAACCAACTCAGGTAAGAAAGCGCAAAAAATGTCCTTAGTCGTGGGATTTAAACCTTGGGGCTGGATTATCGGCTCTGGTATGTTGCTACAAGACATCGAAAATACGATTTGGCATGAATATTTGCTGATGGGAAGCACCACATTGGGATTGATTTTAATCATGGCCTTACTGGGATATGTTATCAGTCATTCCATCACTCGGCCCTTAGATCAAGTCAATAAGGCAATGAAGACTATTTCCAAAGGGGATCTCACGACTCGTTTAAGTGTGGAGGGTAAAGACGAGCTTGGGAGTTTGGCCCACAATATTAACCAAAGTATGGCAGCTATCCGCGCAGCGCTAACAGAGGCCAGTGCGGGAGCAGATAATGTCGCCCAAGCGGCTTCACGCATCGCATCAACCGCCGAAGAAACCAATCAAGCGGTAAACAATCAGCGGGACCAACTCGCCCAATTAGCGACGGCAATGAATGAGATGAGTGCCACCATTGCCGATGTGGCCAATAATGCCGAAAGTACCGCTAAAGATACCAAAGAAGCCACATGGGAGGCCGGACTTGGCGATAAGGACGTGCACGCCAGTGTCGATGGTATTCATGCGCTTGCCAAAGAAGTGGAACAAGCCACGCAGCAAGTGAACAAATTAAAAGAAGAAGTGATGCAGATCAGTGAAGTGACGGCGGTGATCAGTGCCATTTCGGATCAAACCAATTTATTGGCATTAAATGCCGCGATTGAAGCAGCTCGCGCTGGTGAGCAAGGTCGAGGGTTTGCTGTAGTGGCCGACGAGGTGCGGCAATTAGCCAGCAGAACGAGGCAATCCAC
This sequence comes from Shewanella decolorationis S12, assembly GCF_000485795.1. Lineage (GTDB taxonomy): Bacteria > Pseudomonadota > Gammaproteobacteria > Enterobacterales > Shewanellaceae > Shewanella > Shewanella decolorationis. Next base: position 113,673 of record NZ_AXZL01000071.1, on the reverse strand, counting down.
GGAAGAAATCCAAAATACGATTTCGCTACTCCAACAACGCGCAGTCAGTGCCGCTAATGCGATGGATACCAGCCGTAATCTTGCCGAAAAAAGCGTTGGCCAGTCTGCAAAAGCGGGAAATGACTTATCGCTTATCGTGGCCCATATTAAACATGTAAGCGATATGGCAACCCAAATCGCAACCGCGGCCGAAGAGCAAAGTGCCGTGGCAGAAGAAATGAACCGTAACGTCTGCGGGATTAATAGTTCAGCGCTTGAAGTATCTGAATCAGCCACTTATCTTGCTCAAGAAAGCGAAAGCCTCGCTGAGTTATCGCTTAATCTCAATACCAAACTGGCGGCGTTTAAGCTCTAAGTTCGATGCAATTCATTAACAGGCCAACATCCTTATGCTGGCCTATTATTTAACGACTCGCCTTGACTAGGCTCGAAATCAATGCCCGCAGCGCCGCGGGTTTAATCATTTTCGCCATATAGTGATAACCACGGCGCTGCACATCTTCCACCAGCTCTTTGCGAGTATTCGCCGTGATTAAAATGCCCGGTAACTCTTTTCCATAGAGCGCACGGATCCCATCCATCGCATCGACACCATTTTGGCCATCGTCCAAGTGGAAATCCGCTAAAACAATATCCGGCGCCACCCCTTTTAGGCCTAACTTTATGCGTGCATCGGCTAAATCCTTTGCACAAATCACCTCACACTGCCAGCGGCTGAGTAGACTCTCAAGCCCCGCCAGAATGGCCTCTTCATTGTCGATACATAGCACTTTAATGCCAGACAAAGGTTGTAATAGCGATGGTAAGGCCTTCACCTGTGGCTGACGCACGGTTTCCCCTAAAGGCACACTAATAGAGAACACCGAACCACGCCCAAGTTGTGAGGACACTTCAATACTGTGATTGAGTACCCGGCTGATCCTATCGGCAATCGCCAGACCTAAGCCAAGACCACTCACACTTTTACTACGCGGATTATTTAAGCGTTTAAACTCTTTGAAGATTTCACGGGTTTCGTGTTCATCAATACCACAACCCGTATCGACCACTTGGATCTCTAACTCACTACCGCGATGGCGACAACCAAACAGCACCCGCCCGCCTCGGGCATAACGGTAAGCATTGGTTAAGAAGTTTTGCAGTACGCGCCGGAGTAACGAAGGGTCAGAGTTAACCGTCGCGCTACAGGGGATCATCTTAAAACGAATTTGATTATCCGCCGCCATCGCCTCAAATTCGACCGATAACCCATTGAGCAGCTCGGATATCGCAAAGTCGCGGCGATTGACCTCCACCATGCCGGAATCGAGCTTCGAAATATCCAATAAGTCGGTGAGTAACTCGCCCGCGGTTTTGAGCGAGCTATTCACATGGGATAAGGTCGTACGCGCCTCGCGGTCCAAATTAGGGTATTGGGACAAAGAAGCAGTAAACAATCTCGCCGCATTTAAGGGTTGCATTAAATCGTGCCCTACCGCCGCTAAGAATCGACTCTTAGAAGCGTTCGCCATTTCTTCCTGCGCTTTGGCCTCAAGTAACTCACTGTTTAGCATGGCTAATTCGTAGGTACGCTCTTTAACACGTGTCTCAAGGGTTTCATTCGCTTCGAGTAGAGCGCGTTCCTGCTCGCGGTATTGGGTAATGTCGGTAAAGGTCATCACAAAGCCGCCATCAGGCATTGGATTGCCTTGAATTTTTATCACTTTGCCGTCTTTGCGTTGCCGCTCTGAAGTATGCGGCGTGCCATTACGCATATGCTGCACGCGTTTTTCAACCTGCGACTCAATATCGCCCTCGCCGCAATATCCCCGCGCCGCATTAAAGCGGATGACTTCACTGATGGGCATTCCTTGCTGCAAAAAGCCTTCAGGATATTGATATAACTCGACATATTTGTAGTTCCATGCCACCAAGTTGAGATCACTGTCGATAACACTCATCCCTTCGTAGGCATGTTCGATAGCACCACGCAGCATATCTTGGCTGAGCATAATTTTGGACGAAGCTTCATCCACTAGACTAAAGACTTCATCCAAGGCCAAGTCGCGCCCCTGTAAAACCGAGTCCATTACCAAGGAGGCACTCGAAGCGCCAAGTACCCCAGCGAGTAAACGCTCGGTATGGGCAATAAGTTCTGGCGTCGCGGCCTTATGCCAACTGTCACTTTTAACGGCTTCAGTAGAGAATCGACTAAAGCTTTCATAGGCGCGGGTTGGACTAACAAAGCGACTGGCTAAGATCAATAAATCCTGCTGGGAGATAGGGCCATTTTTTTTATTAGCATTATTTTTAAGCTTACCGGGGCTAACAAAGGCGCTGGCTTGAATACGCTCGGCTACCCCCGCCCTAAACCAAATCGAGCCCAACATATAACAGGCAATATTGGCAAACAAGGCCGTAAGCGCATCGCGCACATTAGGCGTAATCGCATCTAACAGGTCGATATTGCCCGACACTAAACTTGTCGCGCTTTGGCTATTTGTCATGCCACTGAGCATGATGTAAAACCACAAGCTAAAACCGACAGTTAAGCCTAAAAATACCCCAGCACGATTACCGTGTTTCCAGTAAAGTCCGCCAACAAGCGCTGGCGCTAATTGGGCAAAGGCGCCAAAGGATAACATCCCAAGGTGTGATAGCGAATCGCTGTCAGCCAGTGCCAGATAACTACCGTAACCCAACCCAAGGATGATGACGATGGCTAGGCGGCGCGCATTTAACAGCATCTGCGAAAATTGACTGAAGTTTTTCTCACGGATATTACCCGTGCGTAGCATAACAGGCACCAACCACTCGTTACTCACCATCACGCTTATAGTCACTACCGCCACAATCACCATCCCCGTCGCGGCAGATAACGTACCTAACAGCGCAATCACGGCGAGCAGAGGGTGATCCAACGCAAGCGGTAAATTGATCACATAAGTATCAGCAGCAACGCTATCGCCGAGGATCAATTTACCCGCTAAGGCCAATGGCCCAACGAATAAGCCAAACAAAGCTAAATACAGCGGGAATAACCAGCGTCCCTTGGACAACACAGATTCATCGGCACACTCCACCACCATCACATGGAATTGCCGTGGCATACATAAAAACGCCGCCATGCCGACGAGTAGCTCAGGCATTAAGGCTTCGATTCGAGGATTTGGGTAATTAATTAAGGCTTTTTCGCTCGCCTGCTGCCAGATATCACCAAAACCGTCGAACACCCCAAAGCTAATCACAATCCCAACCAGCAAAAACGCCGCGAGTTTGACTAAAGACTCGAAAGCAATCGCTAACATCATGCCGGGATTATGCTCGGTGGCGTCGAGCTTACGCGTTCCAAATAGAATGGCAAAAATCGCCAGCAATGCAGTGATAAGCAAAGGGATAGTAATGCCGTTTAAAGGATCGTCTGCGGGCTGAAACAGGTTAAGGCTAAACACCATCGCCTTAAGTTGCAGGGCAATGTAGGGCATGATGCCAAATAACGCGATGAGGGTAACAATGGCCGCTAAGGTTTGTGACTTACCGTAACGGGCGGCGATAAAGTCGGCGACCGAGGTAATATTTTGCGCCTTGGACACGAGGACCATCTTGCGCAGCATACCAAAACCTAAGGTGAAAATAATGATAGGACCGATAAAAATCGGGATGAAGGACCAAAAATCCTTAGCCGACTGTCCAACCGTACCTAAAAAACTCCAGGAAGAGCAATAAACCGCCAGACTTAAGCCATAAATGCCGACCTGCAGCTTCTTGGTCACGCCGCTAAACCAACGCTCCGCGCCCCAGGCTAAAAGGAATAAAAGTGAGACATAACAAATAGCAATAACGGCGACGACTAAGGTTAGATTCATATTTTTGCTCTTTTTTCCATTATTGTGCGATAAATAATGGCTGAAATCTAGCCAGATTTTCGAATGCAACAGACTAAATATAAAGGAGATTTTAAAACTAGACCAAGGTCTAATGGAGTTGCCAGCCCCTTGCATACCATACTCAGACTACGCAATTTTTAGAAAGGGAAGCCCTATGAGCTCGCAGTCTCTCTACAAAGTCTCCGGCAATATCGCTGCCAATGCACTTGTAAATAACGATCAATATAAAAAAATGTACCAAGAGTCGATTGTCAATCCAGAGGGTTTCTGGAGAGAGCACGGCAAACGGATCGATTGGATAAAGCCATACACTAAAATCAAAAAAACCACTTTTGACGATCATAATTTATCGATTAACTGGTTCTACGACGGCACCCTTAACGCCTCAGCCAACTGCTTAGATCGCCATCTAGCAGAATACAGCGACCGTGTTGCCATCATTTGGGAAGGCGATAACGCCAGCGAACAACGTAAAATCACCTACGGTGAGCTGCACACACAAGTGTGTAAGTTTGCCAACGCCCTTCGCAGCCAAGGCGTGCGTCGTGGGGATATTGTGACCATTTATATGCCAATGGTGCCAGAAGCAGCAGTCGCTATGCTCGCTTGTGCCCGCATCGGTGCCGTGCATTCGGTGGTCTTTGGTGGCTTTTCACCCGACTCCATCGCTTCACGGGTCATAGACGGTAAATCTAAGGTCGTCATCACCGCCGATGAAGGTATGCGTGGTGGCCGCGCGATCCCACTCAAACGCAACATCGACGATGCGCTGAAACATCCCGATGTCACCAGCGTTGAGAAAGTGATTGTACTTAAACGTATAGGCGGCAAGGTTGACTGGGTCGAAGGCCGCGATGTGTGGTGGCATTCTTTGGTTGAAACCGCATCCGAGCACTGCGCCATTGAAGAAATGGGCGCTGAAGATCCGCTCTTCTTACTTTATACCTCAGGTTCTACTGGCAATCCCAAGGGCGTATTGCACACCACCGGTGGTTATATGGTGTATGCCTCTATGACCCACGAGTATGTGTTCGATTACAAACCCGGTGAAATTTACTGGTGTACTGCCGACGTGGGTTGGATCACGGGCCATTCCTACATGGTGTACGGCCCACTCGCTAACGGTGCAACCGTGCTTATCCACGAAGGGATCCCTAATTACCCAAGCCCAGCACGTTTAGGTGAGATGATTGACCGTCACAAGGTGAATATTCTCTATACGGCACCGACACTTATCCGTGCACTGATGGCCGAAGGTAAACAGCATTTCGACCAGTATGATGGCAGCTCGCTGCGCATCATGGGCTCTGTGGGTGAACCTATCAACCCTGAAGCTTGGCGCTGGTACCACGAAGTTATCGGCCATGAACATTGCCCGATTGTCGATACTTGGTGGCAAACCGAAACCGGCGGCATTTTGATTACGCCATTACCAGGCGCAACCGATACCAAACCTGGCTCAGCGACTCGCCCCTTCTTTGGTGTACAACCGGCGCTCGTGGACAACATGGGTAACATTTTAGAAGGTGCAACCGAAGGTAACTTAGTGCTGCTCGACTCATGGCCAGGCCAAATGCGTACCGTATATGGCGACCATGAACGATTCGTGCTGACCTACTTCAAAACCTTCCGTGGCATGTACTTTACCGGTGACGGCGCGCGCCGCGATGAAGACGGTTACTACTGGATCACTGGCCGTGTAGACGATGTGATTAACGTCTCTGGTCACAGATTAGGTACCGCAGAGGTAGAAAGTGCACTAGTGTCACATGAACTGGTCGCTGAAGCCGCCGTTGTGGGTTATCCCCATGATATTAAAGGCCAAGGTATTTATGCCTATGTCACCTTAACCCGCGGCACGGAAGAGAGTGAAGAACTTCGCCAAGAGCTGCGCCAATGGGTTCGCAAAGAAATTGGTGCCCTAGCCACACCGGATCTTATCCAGTGGGCAACAGGATTACCTAAAACCCGTTCAGGCAAAATCATGCGCCGTTTCCTGCGTAAGATTGCCGCGAACGAAGTGACTAACTTAGGTGATGCATCAACACTGGCCGATCCAGCCGTGATTGAGACCTTGATTGAAACTCGCTTGAATCGTAACGAGTAATCGTTATCCCGCGCTTAATCGTGACTTATCATGGTTAAGCGCAGCTTTAGCTCCTGTACGTTTGAACCTTGCTCCGTCGAGTACAGGTTCCTTTAAATGAAGCAAACCCTGTTGAGAAAGTGCCTGATTGCCCCTTTCTCTTAGTTGCCCCTCCAACCAAGGGGCATTTTTTTGGTTCTGTGTTAAGCTTGGCGCCAAACTCAATCGACCAAGAATATCTAACAGCGTGTCAGTTAATTCCAGCCCAAGCGTTACCCTCAGGGATTACCAGCAACAAGCCGTCGATGCCGCCATCGCGCATTTTAAAAAAAGCACCGATTCCGCCGTGTTAGTCCTGCCAACAGGAGCCGGGAAAAGTATCGTTATTGCCGAGCTTGCCCGTATCGCCAGAGGACGAGTGCTGGTTTTAACCCATGTGAAGGAACTGGTTGCCCAAAACGCGCAAAAGGTGGGGTTACTGACGACCGACGCCAGCATTTACTCCGCAGGGTTAAATCAAAAATCGACTGATGGCAAAACCGTCGTGGCCAGTATCCAATCCGCCGCGCGCTCATTAAATCAATTCGATGACCCCTTCTCGCTAGTGATTATCGATGAGTGCCACAGAGTCAGCCTCGAAAAAACCAGCCAATATCAGCAGATCTTAAGCCATTTACAGCAGCGTAATCCCAAGCTGAGGTTATTAGGCCTCACGGCCACTCCCTATCGGCTCGGGACGGGTTGGATTTACAAACGCCACTACCACGGTAAAGTTGGCTCGCCTGAACTTGGGATCTTCGAGCAGTGTATTTTCGAGCTCCCTATCCGTCCGCTGATTAAACAAGGTTATTTAACCGCGCCCACCTTGTTCGATGGTTTAAGTGCCCAATATGACTTCAGCCAAATCAAGCCCAATGACAATGGCGAATATCCCGAGGCCCAAGTCAATGCGCTGCTGAATCACGCCGGACGCGCGACAACGGCGATTGTGAAGCAACTGATTGAACTGAGTCACCACCGCCAGGGGATCATTATTTTTGCGGCGACGGTGCGCCATGCTGAAGAAATTGTCAGCCAGCTGAACAAGAAACACAGCGAGCAAACGGCAATCGTCACGGCGCAAACGCCAGATAATGAACGTGATGAGCTTATCGAGCGCTTTAAAGCGAGGGAGCTTAAGTTCCTCGTCAACGTGGCGGTATTGACCACGGGATTCGATGCGCCCCATGTGGATTTGATTGCCATTTTACGCCCCACCGCATCGGTGAGTTTATTTCAGCAAATGATTGGCCGTGGTCTTAGGATCTGTGAAGGTAAAAAAGATTGTTTAGTCATTGATTACGCAGCCAATGGCTATGATTTGTATTTTCCAGAAGTCGGCCAAGCTAAGCCCAATAGCAAATCGGTTCCAGTACAAGTGCACTGCCCTGTCTGCCAGTTTGCCAATATCTTTTGGGGATTAACCGACAATGATGGCGATATTATCGAACACTTTGGCCGTCGCTGTCAGGGCATAGTCGAGCATCATGGACAAAAGCAGCAATGTGACTTTCGATTTAGATCTAAATCCTGTCCCGATTGCGGACAAGAGAACGACATTGCGGCGCGTATTTGTCAGCATTGCCAGTCGACCTTAATCGACCCAGACAAACGCCTTAAGCAAGTATTGAACAAGCAGCACCATCATCTGTTCCGCTGTCAGCATATGACGTTAATGGATGATGCGGGCGATCTTAAGGTGCAATATCTGGACATTGAAGGAAACGAGTTTAATCGACGCTTTAAGCTGCAAACGCCCGCCCAATGGCGTGCCTTGTATGCGTTGTTTATTTTCCCCCATAGCCGCACGCCGGGTCTTAAACCTAAGCAATACAAAAACGTGTCTGAGCTGATTGCCGATAGCGCCGCCTTTCGAATGCCGGATCTGTTACTGCTGAAAAAGCACAAAAAAGGCTGGGATCTGCTCGAAAGCTATTTCGACTACCAAGGGCGCTATCAAACTGAAAATAAACACATCTGACATTATCAATTCGCTTAGCGCTATGGTATAAAACGCTTAAAGTAATCCTAAGGAGCTATTATGTACGTTGTTATTTTTGGCCGTCCTGGCTGTCCTTATTGCGTGCGAGCAGTACAATTGTCAGAGCAACTCGTTGAAAAACGTGATGACTTTAAATTTAGATACGTGGATATCCACGCCGAAGGGATTTCTAAAGCGGATCTCGAGAAGACTGTCGGCAAGCCAGTCGAAACTGTGCCACAGATTTTCGTTGATGAAAAACACGTAGGTGGTTGCACCGATTTCGAACAATATGTTCGCGATAACAATCTGTTAGGTTAATCCTAATATGATGTAAAAGGAGACCTGAGGTCTCCTTTTTTATCTATATTATATGTTAGAGTACGTATTTAGCCGAGAAGATGATCCGGCTTAAATCACCATCATCACCATTCTCTTTGCTGTTCTGGGCGTACATATATTCCACACCAAAGGTCAATGGTTTACTAGGGGAATATAACAGGTTGATATAGCCAGAATAGGCATCCTTATTCACCCCTGTGCCCGTTAAAGCCACATCATTATCCGCCTGCATGCCAGAAAGTGTCACACTGGTGCGCCACTGTTCGTTCCACCAATGACGGTAAGACACAAAGCCGCCGAAGGTACGAATGGATTCAATATCGCCGTTAGCATCTAACACACCCGCATTAATGTAGTTAAGCGCCATATAACGCCCTAAACCGTCACCATAGGTTGCGGTAAAGCGCAGATCATCTTTCCCAATAGGGATAATCCCCGCCACACTGGCACCGTAGCCAAAGCTTGAACTATCGATTTGGGTCGCACCGATTTTGGTTTCTAAATTGAGTTGACGAGCAATACCTGCAAACGAGAATGAGGCGCCGCCGTCCGTCTTGAGATTGTATCGCGCCACCACATCAGGCACGACACCATTACCACTGGTGATGCGTGCGCCACCTTGATTCGGAGTTACCGTTGTTTCAGGGTTTTCTATCGCAAATTGGAAGTTGCCATGGGTATAACGCAGTAACGATTGACGAGCAAAGGGCGTACCATCTGCAGCACCCACAAAGTCGAGGTTTTCGGGCAAGGCCGCAGGGTTTTGGAAAGTGGTCCAGGTTTGACCTACGGTCCAATTATCATAGGATACATAGGCATGGCGGATACGTGGTGAATAGCTGTTAGACACCCGTTCATTGCCATCGGTGTGGGTCATAAAATCCAATTCAATAAAGCCCGACAAGCTATGGCCATCAAGGTCCGTTGCCGCCTTAAAATTGAATCGCGTTTCACGGGCTTGGAAATCCACCACTTGGTTACCGTTGCCTTCTTTACCGTAAATGGTACCCGGTACATAAAACTGACGGGATAAATCCCCCGAATCGGGTGCCCCATTGCCATAATCGCTTAACATTACGTCCGCCTTAATATAGCCACCAAATTCAACGTCAGTATTTTTTAAAGAAGCCGCATTGGCAGAGCCCATAAATGCCAATAAGGTTGCAGAGTAAAGCAAGCTAAGTTTTGCTTGTTTCATTTTATGTTTCCCCAGTTGTTATTATTTGTCCGCAGCCAATATGGACAATTTAACAAGCGAGCAACATTGGCAATAAGTCTATGAGACAAAAGTAGAAAATGCTGAAAAAGCAAAAATGATTTGTGATTGAAACTGAAGAGGAGTTTACTAGGGGATTTTAGAGTGGTGGGTCGTGAAGGATTCGAACCTTCGACCAATTGGTTAAAAGCCAACTGCTCTACCGACTGAGCTAACGACCCATCTAAGGACTCTGAATTTTACACTCTCAGAAAAGTGGGGAATCGTGAAGGATTTAAACCATTCGACTGATTGGTTAAAAGCCAACTGCCCTAGCTTTATAAATTAAGCGACTGAGCTAAGGACCCATCTATTGGACTCTGAATTTTACACTCTCAGAAAAGTGGTGGGTCGTGAAGGATTCGAACCTTCGACCAATTGGTTAAAAGCCAACTGCTCTACCGACTGAGCTAACGACCCATCTATTGGACTCTGAATTTTACACTTCCAGAAAAGTGGTGGGTCGTGAAGGATTCGAACCTTCGACCAATTGGTTAAAAGCCAACTGCTCTACCGACTGAGCTAACGACCCATCTTATTTATAACACTTCAAATACCGCTAACTTATTCTATTTCCTAGAGTAAGTGGTGGGTCGTGAAGGATTCGAACCTTCGACCAATTGGTTAAAAGCCAACTGCTCTACCGACTGAGCTAACGACCCATTTACTGGTATTTTGCGCCCCGAACGACCTCGCCGTTCCGAGGGCGCCTATAATACCTTTTTCATTTTCCCATGCAAGCGTAAATTCCCAATTTTTTGTCGTTTGCATGAAAAACAGACTAAGAGTATGTTTTTTAGTTAATTATGCTTTAATTGCAGCCAATTGTTGTTGGGCAATGCGTGCTGCAGCACTGTTGGCGTAGTCTTTTACCACTTGTTGGTAGTATTGAGTCGCGCCGGCCTTATCACCGGTTTTCTCTGCGATCATGCCAAGCTTCACTAAACTGTCACCACGTTTGTTGGAGTCACTAAAACGGGTCACGACGGTATTGAAGGCTTGTTTAGCTTCAGCAAATTCACTCTTGTTAAACAGTAACTGTCCTAACCAATAGTTGGCATTGGCAGCATAGACTGAATCTGGATACTGTTTAATGAAGGCGCGAAACGCTGGGATAGCATCATCATACTTGCGCTCTTTCAGCACTAAGTTCACCGCACTTTCATAGCTGGCCGTTTCACTTAAGCTACTGGCGGCGGCATTGGCACTTGCTGCCACAGCAGCGGGCGTTGCAGGAGTAGAAGCAGCTGGCGCGGCAGCGGCTTTGGAGGATAAATTGGCAATTTCATCGTAAAGCTGACGCTGACGTTGTTGCATCTGCTCTATTTGATAATTCTGTTGTTCAGTCAAACCACGTAAGTCGAGAACTTCTTGCTGCAAAGTATCCAGACGGCGCTGCATATCAATTTCGCTTTGTTGTCTCGATTTTACAATGCGCTCTAAACGAGCAAGTCTGTCATCACCTGAACCACCAGCAATATCTTCAACAGGAGCAGGAGCTGCAACTGCAGCTCCTGCGCCGAAGAACATTGCCGTAATTAAGACGGCACGTTTCATCTCGTTACTCTCCGTAATTCAATCTTAGTAAACTAAAACTGCACGACGGTTTTTAGCAAAACCTTCATCGGTACGAGTGAAGTCAAGTGGCTTCTCTTCGCCATAGCTTACGATGCTCATTTGGCTAGGTTGTACACCCATGCCTTGTAAGTATTTAGCAACAGCTTTAGCACGACGCTCACCTAGTGCGATGTTGTATTCTGGCGTGCCACGCTCATCGGCATGACCTTCAATCAATACGCGTACGCTTGGGTGTTCAACTAAATAGGTACCGTGGGCTTCGAGTACGGCGGCATATTCAGTTTGAACTTCACTGCGGTCGAAGTCGAAGTAAATGATGTGTTCTTTTCTCAACTGCTCAAGTTGCTGACGTTGTTGCTCTTCAGGTGTTAACATTCCACCAATACCGCCAGTTTGAACGCCGCCACCATTCAGTTCGCTACCCGAACCGTTTGTAGAGCCCATTGCATCAGTTTCTGATTCAGAAGTTGAGCTACACGCACTAATAGCCATAATTGGAAGTGCTACCAACATAGCTTTTAACAACTTGTTCAGATCCATTATCTGTTCCTTATAAAATTAAATGTGAATAAATCGAGCTAATACATTAGAGAAACGGAGACCAAGAAGGTGATTTCACCTCGCCCTGACCTACCGGTAATCTCGCTTTAAAGCGTCCGTCCGTAGAAACAGCTGCTAAAACTTGCTTGCCTTGATACGTAGTGCCATAAATCACCATAGTACCATTAGGGGCCACACTTGGAGATTCATCCAAACGTGTCGATGTCAGCACCTGCATAAAGCGCGTACTTAAATCCATACGTGCAATATTAAATTTACCGTTTGTGCGATTCACAAAAATCATGCTGCGACCATCAGGGGTAATTGAACCACCTAAATTCCATTCACCTTCAAAGGTTTCACGGGTCACTTTGCCTGAATTTAAATCTACACGATATAACTGTGGTCTACCACCGCGCTCGGAGGTAAACAACAATGACTTACCATCGGGATACCAAGAAGGCTCAGTATCGATGGAATAGTGGTTGGTAATACGTTTAATCGCTTTTGTGGCGATATCGATAACATAAATCTCGGGTTGACCATCCTTAGAGAGGGTCACTGCCAATGATTTACCATCGGGAGAAAAAGAAGGGGCACCGTTAATGCCAGGGAAGCTACTTACCTTAGTACGAACTTGAGTGTAAAGATCCTGAACAAAAATCTCAGCCTTTTTGTTTTCAAAGCTTACATAGGCTAAACGACGACCATCAGGTGACCAAGCGGGCGACATTAAAGGCTCTGGAGAGCGCAGTAACATTTGCTCGTTATAACCGTCATAGTCGGCGATCATCAGCGAATAAGCCGCTTTCTGGCTGTGATTCACCACCACGTAGGAAATACGGGTCAAGAAGGCACCACGAATGCCCGTGAGCTTCTCATAGACGATATCGCTAATCCTGTGGCCATATTGACGGAACTGCGCCGCAGAAATCACCGTTTGGCGGCTGTCCATCAAAAATTCCGTTGCACTGGTTGGCCCTTTTAGCGCTTGGTTTTGCGCTTTAACCAAATCGATAAGGTCAAAACTCACCAAAAACTGATCTGTGCCATAGGGTTTTACCGACCCAACAACAACGGCTTCGGCACCTACATTGGCCCAAGCACTTGCATCAAACTGAGCTAAAGCACCGATACCACGTTGTGGTAACCCTAATTCATCTAATGGTTTAAAGGTACCGCTACGAATCAAGTCAGACATCACCACATCGGCGATCGCCTGAGGTGGTGCACCCGCACCTTGCCATTGGAATGGCATCACTGCGATTGGACGCGCCGCATCCACACCCTCAGTGATCACAATATCCAGCGCCGCTTTTGCCGGCATAGTGCAAAGCAGAACCGCCAATGCTAACCATTTTGCCAAAATTTTCATGGGACTCCTTTAATTAAACGTTGGTTCAACGATTAAGTTAATTTCTTTCATCAAGTTATAAACCGCAGGATCCGGAGACACTGGTAACTTGCCCGCTTTTAAGATCGCCGCTTTTGCTGCACGGCACACATTAGGATCACCACCCTGCGCCTGGCTGCTGATCACAAAACCATCATTGGCTAAACGCACGGCAACAGTACAGGTTTTACCACGCATCGATTCGTCAACCACTAGGTTACGTTGAATTGTCGATTTAATCATCGCGGTGTACTTGCCCACTTCCGTTTGCATTTGCTTATTCATGGTCTGCGATAATGCAGCCTGCTCGGCGGCTAACGCATCGGCCATTTCCTGCTCTTGCTGGGCACGTGCTTTGGCTTCTGCATCCGCTTTTGCCTTAGCTTCGGCTTTTGCTTTCGCTTCTGCATCGGCCTTGGCTTTTGCCTCCGCTTTGGCTTTAGCTTCTGCCTCAGCTTTGGCCTTGGCTTCAGCTTCCTTCTGCTTACGGTCGGCCTCGGCTTTTGCGGCTGCGGCCTCTTCTACTTTGCGCTTTTCCGCCGCTTTTTGGGCTGCATCTTCAGCAAGTTTACGTTCCTGCTCCTTCTGCTTGCGTTCGGCTTCAGCTTTCTGCGCTTTTTCCTTTTCCTGTTGCTGTTTTAACTGGGCGGCTTTCGCAGCATCATTGGCCTTTTGGGTCTCAATCTCCTGCTGCTTACGTTCTTCCGCCAGTTTCTTCAGCTGTGCTTGTTCACGCTCACGGGCTTGCTTTGCTTCCTGTGCTTTGCGTTCAAGTTCGGCTTGGCGCTCACGTTCGCGGCGCTCAGCATCGCGCTTTTCCTGCTTAAGCTTTTCAACTTGATTAGCCACTTTTTGCTGATCAACCATAACAGCTTTTACTGCAGGGGCGCTAACTTGTTGCACAGGTTCAGGTTTATGGGTGAAATCTATGCCAATGGCCAGAATAATTATCACGCCAATATGAATACCTGCTGAAATCGACAGAGGTAATGCAACATTTGAATTATCCGCCACCTATTTCTCCTTGGGTGAATCCGTCATCAAACCGACTGAGGGAACACCTGCCTGCTGCAGGGTCACCATCAATTGGATCACGTTATCGTAAGGAATATTTCTATCGGCTTTCACCACCACTGGGCGCTCAGGCTCAGTCACCATGATCGCCGCGACAGCGGTGGCTAGTTCATCCAATTCCATCTCTTCGTTATTGGAACCGCCCTGATTGAGGAAATAAGCACCGTCGGCATCGATAGACGCTACCACTGGTGGCTTACTGTCTGCTGGCAGAACTTCCGCCGCACCTTGAGGCAGCTCCACTTTCACCCCTTGGGTCACAATCGGCGCTGTTACCATGAAAATAATCAGCAGCACGAGCATGACGTCGATATAAGGCACCACGTTGATTTCGGCAACGGGGCGACGACGTTTACGCTGATAACCGACTTGCATTATACGCCTTCCTTCTCACTGTACGCTTGGCGATGCAGGATGCTAGAAAACTCTTCCATAAAGTTAGCGTAACCGATTTCCAGCTTTTCAACTTGGGTGGCAAAACGGTTATAAGCGATAACAGCAGGGATTGCCGCAAACAGACCCATTGCGGTTGCGATCAGTGCTTCTGCAATACCTGGCGCCACCATGGCAAGCGTCGCGTTTTCCATTGAGCCGATAGCGATAAATGAATTCATAATACCCCATACCGTACCAAACAAACCGATATAAGGGCTAGTCGAACCAATGGTTGCCAATAAAGGTAAGTTGGCCTCTAACTTTTCTAATTCACGGGATAAGGTGACGCGCATGGCACGTGAAGTACCATCCATCACTGCATCGGGCACTTTGCTATTTAATTTATTTAGACGTGAATATTCTTTAAAACCCGTCACAAATAATGACTCTAAGCCAGTATTATCTGGACGAGCCGATAATTCTTTATACAGACGATTTAAATCAACGCCTGACCAAAATTTATCTTCAAATTTTGCCGATTTACTTTTTGCAGATGTCAATAAGCTACGGCGTTGTAAAATCACCGTCCAAGACATTACAGACAAGCAAAGTAAAGTGAACATCACAAATTTCACTAATAAACTGGCTTGTAAAAATAACCCGACAATCGACATATCAGCTTGCACTGTCAAACTCCTGCACAATATTTAAGGGGATAGCTCGGGGCCGCATTCGTGATAAGGCAACACAGGCTACTAGCACTGTGCCTTCACAATAACAGTCTCCCTGATGATCAACCAAACGTTGATGAAATACCAACGAGGCCTTTTTCAACTCTATGACCTTAGTTTCTACAATAAGGTTCTGTTCAAAACGCGCGGCTTTTTTAAAATCCAATTCCGCCCGCTTTACCACAAACGCCGTATCATCGGCTAACAGTGCAGTCTGGCTTACGCCTAAGGCTCTTAACCACTCGGTTCGCGCCCGCTCAAAAAAATTGAGATAGTTCGAATGATAGACAACGCCGCCTGCGTCGGTGTCTTCGTAATAGACTGAAATGGGCCAATTAAACGTCATTTGAAATCAGCAAATTTTGGTTGAAAAATTGACGCTTACTATACCTAGGGAAACAAGACTTGTGAATGACCCGACGAAGATATAGATAGGGATAGCGCGGGTTTCAGCGCAATTGAGGAATTTGTAAATAACAATGGGGTCAAACGACCCCATTTCATTAACATAGTTCGCTATTTTGCGAGAGTTTGCGGCAATGTCAGCCCGAAGCTTTGCCACAGGAAGCTGTAAATGTCGGCAAACTCGTCGATCTTCATCGCCGTCGGTTTGCCCGCACCGTGCCCTGCATTGGACTCAATGCGCATAATGACGGGTTTATCGCCCTGCTGCTTCTCTTGCATCATGGCAGCAAACTTAAAGCTGTGTAGCGGAACTACGCGATCGTCATGGTCAGCCGTCATCACCATAGTCGCAGGATAGGCCTGCGCTTTAACGTTATGGTAAGGCGAGTAAGCCAATAACGCAGGGAATTGCTCAGCGTTGTCGGCACTACCGTATTCACTGGTCCAAGCCCAACCAATGGTGAACTTGTGAAAGCGCAGCATATCCAGCACACCCACGGCCGGTAACACGGCGGCAAACAGTTCTGGACGTTGGGTGACAGCAGCGCCCATCAACAAACCACCGTTACTGCGACCATAAGCACCTAACTTAGTGCTGTTGGTGTATTTTTCGTTGATTAGGTATTCGGCCGCCGCAAAATAGTCATCAAACACATTTTGCTTTTTATCGAACATCCCAGCTTGGTGCCAGCTTTCACCGTAATCGGCGCCGCCACGTAAGCTTGGTACGGCGTAAATGCCACCCATATCTAACCAAGCGATGTTGGCAGGACTAAAACGCGGTGTCATTGAAATCGCAAAACCACCATAGGCATAGAGTAGCGTTGGGTTTTGACCATTCTTCACTAGCCCCTTCTTGTAGGACACCATCATAGGGACGCGAGTACCGTCCTTACTGGTGTAGAACACTTGTTCAGACACATAGTCATCGGGATTGAATGAAACCTGCGGCTTAGCGACCACTGTCGACTCTGCCGTTTTAAAATCGAACTTATAGGTAGTTTCGGGTTGAATATAGCTGTTAAAGACATAGTAGAAATAGTCTTTACTCGCCTTGCCGAAAGGTCCGGCGACATTACCTTTACCAGGTAAAGTAACATCCTGACGCTTTTGTCCGCCCATGCTGAAAATCGATAACTGCCCTAATACATCGTGCAAATAACTCACGACTAAGTGGTCATTAATAATGGCCACTTTATTAATAGGATCTTTCGATTCTGGAATAATGGTTTGCCACTGGGATTTATCACTATTACGGGTATCGATGGCAATCACTTTACCGTTTGGCGCATCTAAATCGGTCTTGAAATAAAATACGGCGCCATCATTACCTAAAAACTCATATTCCGCTTCGAGGTTAAGGATTAATTCCACCACCTGCGCTTTAGGTTCAAACAGTGATTTATAGAAGAAACGATTACGTTTGTCTGTGCCTTGGGAAATTGACAACAGTAAATATTCGCCCTGCTCAGACACATCGATACCGAAGCCCCAATCTTTATTTTGTGGGCGTTCGTAAATCAATAAATCTTGTCGCTGATCTGTGCCTAACTTGTGGTAATACACTTTTTGATTAAAATTCACATCGGCCAGTAAATCACCGCCTGCGGGCGCATCGTAACGGGCATAGAAAACACCTTGGTTTTCCTTATCCCACACTGCGCTGGAGAATTTAATCCAGTTGAGCTCATCTTTAAGCTTTTTACCCGTGGCAATATCGATAAACTGCCACTGCTGCCAGTCAGAGCCCGACTTAGACACACCATAGGCTAAAATCTTGCCGTCATTACTAACAGAAACACCGGAAAGCGCTACAGTTCCATCGGCTGAAAAACTATTTGGATCCAGTACAGGTTTCTCAACGCCGTCTTTGCCTTTTACATAGAGCACCGATTGCGCTTGTAAACCATCGTTACGGTAATAAAACTGGTTATCGCCATTCTCGAAAGGAGCTGAGATTTTCTCGTAGTTCCACAGCTCTGTGATACGGTCAACCACGGCTTGTTTATTGGGGATCTTCGCCAAGTATGCTTGACCAAAGGCCTGTTGTTCTTTTACCCAACTTTCGGTTTCTGGCGTGTTTTCTTCAAGGTGACGGTAAGGATCCGCCACTGCCACACAGTGAATTGTCTCGACTAAGCTGTCTTTTCGAGTTTCTGGGTAAACCAATTTGTTGGCGCTGACCTGCTGTGCAGCCTCTTCTGGCGTATTGCCACTCTGGCAGGCGGCCAACGCCATGCCCAATGTGGCCACTAATAAACCTTGCTGGGCAAGGCGAAATCTTAATGCCATCTTTTATCGTCCTTTTGGTGATGTCCGGCTTAACGCTCTTTTGCAGCAAGTACTATACAAGCAAAATTTTTCATGGCAATGCCGCAGCAAAAGATGAGCTTTTGTAGCGAAGAGGCAAGATTTAACAAAGTGGTAGCAATGATGAGTTTATTGAAGTGTATTTTTATGCATTAATTCTGACTGACAAGTTGTTAATCAAGCTAAATAGTGACTTAAGTGAGCCAGATCACTTAATTAATCATTAGTTTTGCTAATGCGTCTGGGCAATTTTTCTCGTTTGCTTGAGCCCTTGGGACGCACTAGAATGTGCTTGTTTTCAGGAGATATCCGCTAGCGGATATGGAAAACAAAGAACTTTTAAGCTGGTGTCTTTTTAAGATGTCAGTTCATCCCTGGTTCTTATGCTTGACTTCCTTCCTTCAATTTGTTGATTGCAAATGCATTTTTTGCGGCCCGCTTAGATTAAGCGGGCTTTTTTTTTATTTCGATTCAAACATACCGTGAAAATCTAGCGATTTTCAGTCGTCTTTTGTTACATAAAAATCTAATCCTCTTCCCTAAAAACGCAGCAATGACCTCATGCCTTAGCGTCACTCTTAGCATTGCAGCACTTAAATGACTTAGATTGGAATAGCATTCATGCGTTTACGAGATGCACACTTCAGAAATGACAATGCCAAGTCCGAAGACTTGGCATTGCTGTTTGTAACGTATTAGAACTAGGTGTAACACTATCTTATAAGCGATAAGTTACGGCCATTAACTTTTAAAGACGATAACTCACATCAGTGGCTTACTGATCCGGATAACGACGCGGCGGTTGAGTGCTCGCTCCTCAATATCATCATTCGACGCCACATGACGGCGCTCACCATGGCCGACGGTCACAATTCTATCCTGAGGAATACCGCTGGCGACAAAGAAATCTTTTACCGATTCTGCGCGCTTATCCGAGACTTTTTGGTTAACGGAGCGGCCACCGTAACTGTCGGTATAGGCATCGACTAACACCAGTTCTACATCAGGATCGTAGGATAGATATTCCTGAATGCGCGAAAGCTGCTGCTGTGAGAAACGGGTTAAATTGGTCCCACCTTCTTCGTAATTCAGTACGGTAAAGGCAATATCTTCGAAGCTGTAGGGCAATAAGTGCGATAGGCATGACTTAAACTCAGCATATTTACGGCCAAAGTTCGCCGCCGACAGCCCTACGGCAATTTTATTCGATTCGTTATACCAATCGGCATAATAAAAAGTGGGTTCCATACCACGGCTCAACTCAGTCAACATTGACCAAGCGGCGCGCTTAGGCACTTCACCATTAAAATACTTTTGGTAACGTAGTGAAGTGATTTCTTTCGATACCACACCAGGACGCCACTGGGGGGCGCGACTCATCAAGGTCGCCTGTGTAACTTGGTCCGGTTTCACCCACATGTCCAAGGTAAAGTTAAGGTTTAACTGTTTACCCGCTTCGCTGGTGAAAATCGCCTTACCATAAGATGGAATATCATGCTCAAGACGGCATACGATGGGGCTGTTTTGACTGACTCGCCATTGGGATTCCCCCAAAGAGGCCACATAGTGGCGCAACTCTGCCATTGCAGTTGCTGGAACGCATAAAATTGATACTAATATCAGTTTTCGCCACATAGCCCTTACTCGTGTTTATTCGGTTACGAAGTTTTATCGGCAAACTTTTTAGTTCCTTTAGCTCATAATATCACCAATCAAACATGACACATCCTAGTACATTTAGCATAATAGCGCCCTGTGATTTTTCTTGGGTACTTTAATGAGTGATATTAGCGACGCAAACAAATTGAAACACCGATTTCGAGGCTACTTTCCTGTAGTGATAGATGTCGAAACCGCGGGCTTCAACTCTCAAACCGATGCGTTGCTGGAAATAGCCGTCACGCTGTTAAAAATGGATGATGAAGGCTTGCTCGGGATTGATAAAACCCTGCATTTCAATATTGAGCCTTTTGAAGGCGCCAACTTAGAACCCGAGGCACTGGCCTTTAATGGTATTGATCCCACCAATCCATTACGCGGCGCAGTAAGCGAAAAAGAAGCCTTCTTGGAGATTTTTAAAGCCGTTAAAAAGGCGCAGAAGGCCTCGGATTGTCACCGCAGTATTATCGTGGCGCACAATGCTGCCTTCGATCATGGCTTTGTGAGTAAAGCGATTGAGCGCTGTGACTTAAAACGCTCACCCTTCCACCCTTTTGCTACCTTTGATACTGCGACACTCGCGGGCTTAGCGATTGGCCATACCGTGCTGGCCAAAGCCTGTATCATGGCGGGGATCCCCTTCGATAATAAGGAAGCTCATTCAGCTCTCTACGATACCGAGCGCACCGCTGAACTCTTTTGTTATATCGTCAACCGCTGGAAATCTTTAGGTGGCTGGCCACTCTTAGCCACCAACGAACCTGATGATTCGGTTAGCGAAGCATAGCTTTACCAACAATTGCCTAAAACAAGAAAGCTGCCATTTGGCAGCTTTCTTTTTACCTAACTAAAGGTTTGCAAATTACAGAGAGCTTGCGTTTTCTGCTAAGTAAGCCGCAACACCTTCAGTGCTTGCGTTCATACCTTTGTCGCCTTTTTCCCAACCCGCAGGGCATACATCACCGTGCTCTTCGTGGAATTGCAGAGCGTCGATCATACGCAGCATTTCGTCAACGTTACGGCCTAATGGCAGATCGTTAACCACTTGGTGACGTACCATACCTTCTTTGTCGATCAGGAATGAACCACGGAAAGCCACGCCAGCTTCTGGGTGCTCAACATCGTATGCTTTACAGATGTCGTGTTTAACGTCAGCCACTAAAGTGTATTTCACTTGGCCAATACCACCTTTTTCAACTGGGGTGTTGCGCCATGCGTTGTGAGTGAATTGAGAATCGATAGACACACCGATCACTTCAACACCACGCTTAGTGAACTCTTCCATGCGGTGATCGAAAGCGATCAACTCTGATGGACAAACGAAAGTGAAGTCAAGTGGATAGAAAAATACAACCGCTGGCTTACCTTTGATGGCCGCAGTTAAGTTAAAGCTATCTACGATTTCGCCAGAACCTAATACAGCTGCAGCAGTAAAATCAGGAGCCGGACGGCCTACTAATACGCTCATTTTATATCTCCATCTATGAGTTGAACTAACTATTAAAGTAAAACATCCCCTAAACACGCTTGCACCGATTTGCGCAAGTGTCTTTGAGGGAGCTTACCAATCAAATCTTTAGGCATTATAAGTCGTGCGTTTTGCCTTACAACCTATTTAAGACCAATATCACATTTTTCAAGGGCATTTTGACACTACTGCTTAAGGATAGAGCAATCTAGACGAGTGGTAGGCGTTCGAGAACACATTCGTCTAACAGTAAAAACCCACCCAATTCACATTTTCAGATATTTTTCAGATTAAGCCGCCGTAAACTGGACAGACACGGCCTTTGCAGTCAAAAATAGTTCCTTTGGTTTACAGAATTAAGATATTGTCTATGAATGCAGTCGTTATTGCAGTGTGTTTAATGTTAGCCCTCAGTTTAGCGAGGGTGAATGTGGTGATTGCACTCACTATCAGTGCCCTCGTTGCTGGTTTAGTGGGGGGAATGGATCTGCATCAAACGATTGATGCCTTCAATACGGGATTAGGTGGCGGCGCACAAATCGCCCTCAGCTATGCCTTACTCGGGGCGTTTGCCGTAGCACTATCCCATTCGGGCTTAACGACCTTGATCTCCAACTCCATCATTAAAAGCCTTGGCAAAGATCCAAATGCCACCAACACCAACTGGGTCCGCTGGTTATTGTTGTTATCTTTGCTCGTGATGTCGATGGCATCGCAAAATATCCTGCCGATCCATATTGCCTTTATTCCGATATTGGTACCGCCGCTACTGCATGTGATGACCAAGCTGAATATCGACCGCCGTCTGGTAGCCTGCGTGCTGACCTTCGGTCTTGTCACTACTTATATGATTTTACCCGTGGGCTTTGGCGGGATTTTCTTGAATGATATTTTACTCTCTAACCTTACGGGCAATGGATTGGTTGCTGTACGCGATCAAATTCCCCCCGCTATGCTGATCCCCGCCGCAGGTATGGTGGTCGGCCTACTGATCGCGGTATTTTTCAGTTACCGCAAACCTAGGGTTTACGATGAAACTAAGGTACTCACAGCTGAGCCAGAAGAGGGCCTCAATAAACGCAATATCGCTATCGCTGCGTTTGCGATTCTGGCGACCCTGTTTGTACAACTTGAAACCGATTCGATGATCTTCGGCGCCTTAGTCGGCTTTATGATCTTCAGTTTTTCAGGCGCGCTTAAGCACGTTGCCGACCAAGATATTTTCACCCAAGGCGTGCGTATGATGGCCAATATCGGCTTTATCATGATCTCCGCCGCAGGTTTTGCTGCGGTAGTCAAAGCAACCGGCGAAGTCGGCACGCTTGTCTCGTCATTAAGTTCATTAATTGGCGACAATAAAGCCCTTGCTGCCTTTTTGATGTTAGTTGTTGGGCTATTAATAACTATGGGGATTGGGTCATCCTTCTCGACCATTCCGATTATCGCGACCATTTATGTGCCACTAGCCTTAAGCTTTGGTTTTTCTGTGCCCGCAACTATCGCGTTAGTCGGCACCGCTGCGGCATTGGGTGATGCGGGCTCACCAGCGTCTGACTCTACACTGGGTCCAACCTCGGGTTTAAATGCCGATGGTCAGCACGACCATATTCGCGACAGCGTTATTCCAACCTTTATCCATTACAATATCCCCTTACTGGTCTTTGGTTGGATTGCCGCCATGGTACTCTAGGGCAGATAGCAATAGAAAAGCGTGGCAATGCCACGCTTTGTTTAATGTAAGGTGTCTAGTTGCATTTTCCAGCTTTAACGCTGAGTATCCTCACAACCTTCACTTTTGTGCTTTTTATCCGCATAAAGCGCCTTATCAGCAGCCTGCAGTGTCGCATCAAAGGATGGATAATCCATCGAATCTGCCACGCCACATGATACTGTTAGCATGTTTAAAAAATGTCGCTGTGCCACATTTTCTCTTAGTTTTTTGGCAAGTTCTAAAGCTTTCTCATAGGGACAACTCGCTAAAATCACCACAAACTCATCACCACCAGTGCGGATAATAATGTCGTTTTCCCGAAAAACGGCTCGCATCGCTTCGACAATTTGCATTATCGCCAAATCACCTAATTGATGCCCATGGGTGTCGTTAATCGTTTTTATTTTATCGCCATCAATACAAATCACAGCATATTGAGACGCAGTTGCAGCCTTAAAAATAAGTGTTTCATAGATTTTTTTATTGTAGGTCTTCGTAAATGGATCCAACAGCATAGCTTCAGAAAATTGCTGACGCTCAGTACGTAACTGCTTGAGACGCATAAATTTAAGTTGGAAAATAATTGTTAAGCCCGACAGCAATAACCAAAGAGGCAAATATTGCATAAAAAACCTTAACGTACTGGTTTTATATGTTAAAACACTCTGATTATCTAAGTGATGACTCATAGCATAAAACAGAAAGTTGGGCGTGATCCGTGTCCAAAAACTATCTCCGCTAATAACAATCTCTGTACCATAAGCAGTGTACTGAGTTTCAAACACTTTTCTTTGCATAAAATCCGTTGCCATAAATGATGTATCAGCAATCACATCCCCCCAAAGATGCTCAGGCGCATGTGAGGATGAAATGGGCGCCGCCATAGAAAGAATAATCTTTCCCGTTACTTCATCACGATAAGGGACAGACAGCACAATATCATCAACTAAGGAGTCAGCAGAGGCATCCTTACTGCAATAATGCAGCCGTTGGCAAAACTCATTGGTGAAAGAATTTTCGTGTATTAAGCGACTTTTCACCTCATCAGGAATCGTGGAGGCAAAATATAGCGCATTACTTTTGTATAGACCGATATATATAAACTCACTTCTGACAGGATTTTTATTATTTGAATATAAATAGTCAAAATAGCGCAGGATCAACTCTTCTTCTGGTGATAAGGCTCCGCCTGAAGGCAATAATAAGCGGGAGGAATCAAGCTTAAATGGTGTCAGTAGCGCACTATTAAAATCAATAATATCGTGTAAAGACAAGCTCTTACCAAGCAACTCTAAATAACTTGGCGCCACGTGTTTCGCCCGTACAAATTTGGTAAATGCCCTGTGTTCTTTCTCTATTCGCAGGGGTAAAAGGATCAGCAGTAACACAACAAATATCAAGGTAGCTAATAAACAAGATTGGCGAACAAGTGACCAACTTAGTTTTGAAACCATCATAATCTCCGATCATGAACTGAGTTAAATTGATTTATTGCAAACCTACTGCGCCGCGCAAAACGCATTATGTCAAAATTAATCTTATCGTTAACTGTAGAACGAGTCGGCAAAAATGGAATCATAAAAAACAAAAAGGGAGCCTAAGCCCCCTTGTCAAATCGAGATAGCATTTAAGCCATCAGAACATTATTTAGTCCCAAAAATCTTATCGCCCGCATCACCTAAACCAGGCAGGATATAGCCCTTCTCGTTTAAGCATCTGTCGATTGCGGCAGTATACAGCTCAACATCCGGGTGAGCCGCTTCAAGGGCTTTGAGCCCTTCGGGCGCGGCAACTAACACTAAGGCTTTAATTGAGGTACAACCGCGTTTTTTCAGCAGGTCGATAGTCGCAATCATTGAGCCACCAGTTGCCAGCATAGGGTCAACAATCAGTGCAATACGCTCGTTCATGTCGCTGGCCAGCTTTTCAAAATATGGCACAGGCTCTAAGGTTTCTTCGTCGCGGTAAATACCTACAACCGAAATACGCGCACTTGGAATATGCTCAAGCACGCCGTCCATCATGCCTAAACCCGCACGCAGGATCGGCACAACAGTCACTTTTTTGCCCTTGATCTGATCCACATCAACTGGACCATTCCAGCCTTCAATCGTAACAGTTTCGGTTTCGAAATCTGCGGTAGCTTCATAGGTTAACAAGCTGCCCACTTCGGCGGCTAGCTCACGGAAACGTTTAGTGCTAATGTCACCTTCACGCATCAGGCCGATTTTGTGACGCACTAACGGGTGTTTAACCTCGACAACTTTCATTTTTCTCTCCTACTATTGTTCGCGAATTATCTTAGGCAAATTTTTCAGATTCTAGATGATTTGTTTATTGGGTAAAACATAAAGTTTTGCCATTCGAGCTAATCGTGAGCAATATCCCAAGAATTATTGCCAATCGCTTAAGATACGCCCATTCGTATACTATTTTATGACCAATCGCAGAATAGAAAATGTGAAATATCCCCCTGTGAAGCTAAAAATACTCCCCACAAGCTGATAAATCCAAATCATGACTTTCGACCCCTAGCACAAGCTGATAGAATACCGCCGCATAAAAATCCAATAACGATGTACCCGAGAGGATCCTCCGTGAGCACTCCTACCCCACTGAGCTATAAAGACGCTGGCGTTGATATTGATGCTGGTAATGCACTGGTAAATAACATTAAAGCGGCTGTTAAACGTACCCGTCGTCCAGAGGTAATGGGCAACTTAGGTGGTTTTGGCGCACTGTGTGAATTACCCACTAAATACAAGCAACCTGTTTTAGTGTCAGGCACCGATGGTGTTGGTACTAAATTGCGTTTAGCTATCGATTACAAAAAACACGACACAGTCGGTATCGACTTAGTGGCCATGTGTGTGAACGACTTGATCGTTCAAGGCGCTGAGCCATTGTTTTTCCTCGATTACTACGCAACAGGCAAGCTCGATGTAGAAACAGCAACCTCGGTTGTTAACGGCATCGGCGAAGGTTGTTTCCAATCTGGTTGTGCGTTAATCGGCGGCGAAACCGCTGAAATGCCAGGCATGTATGAAGGCGAAGATTACGACCTCGCAGGTTTCTGTGTGGGCGTGGTTGAAAAGGCCGACATCATTGACGGGAGTAAAGTGGCTGCGGGTGATGCACTGATCGCTTTAGCCTCAAGCGGTCCACATTCAAATGGCTATTCATTAATCCGTAAAGTATTAGAAGTCAGCCAAGCGGATCCTCAACAGGATCTCAATGGCAAGCCATTGATCCAACATCTGTTAGAACCAACCAAAATTTACGTTAAATCATTGCTTAAGCTGATCGAAGCATCGGACGTGCACGCAATGGCGCACATCACTGGCGGCGGTTTCTGGGAAAACATCCCCCGCGTACTGCCTGAAAACTGCAAAGCCGTTATCCAAGGTGATTCATGGCAATGGCCTGCTGTTTTCAATTGGTTAATGGAAAACGGTAACATTGCAGAATATGAAATGTACCGCACCTTTAACTGTGGTGTCGGCATGATCGTTGCGCTGCCAGCCGATAAAGTCGATGCCGCACTGGCACTGCTCGCCGCCGAAGGCGAACAAGCTTGGCTAATCGGTGCTATCGCTGCTCGCGAAGGCAATGAAGAGCAAGTGGAGATCCTGTAATGCCCCAAAGCTGTCGTGTAGTTGTATTAATTTCCGGAAATGGCAGTAACCTGCAAGCCGTTATCGACGGTTGTGACGATAATCTGCAGGCCGAAGTTGTCGGAGTGATCAGTAATAAACCCGATGCCTACGGTTTAATTCGCGCCCATCATAGTGAAATTGATACCAGCTGCGTGATTGCTCATTCAGGTGAATCTCGCTCTGATTACGATGCACGGTTAATGGCAACGATTGAAAAGTACCAACCCGATTTGATCGTGTTGGCTGGATTTATGCGTATTCTGACCAACGATTTTGTGAATCGTTACTTAGGACGCATGATCAATATTCACCCTTCATTGCTGCCTAAATATACCGGATTAAACACCCACCAGCGCGCCATCGATGCCAAAGACACTGAACATGGCGCCAGTGTGCATTTTGTCACGCCAGAGCTGGATGCAGGCCCGGTGATTTTACAGGCAAAAGTCCCTGTTTATGAGGATGATACTGCTGAGATGCTCGCCGCTCGTGTCCATGAGCAAGAGCATGCGATTTATCCTTTAGTGGTGAAATGGTTCAGCCATCAGCGCCTCAAAATGCAGGACGGCCAAGCCTATCTCGATGGCACCTTAATCGGACCTAACGGCTACGCCCCCGATTAAACACTGCCTCGCGAAAAAAGAGACCCTAAGGGTCTCTTTTTTTTCGTCTTGTCATACAAAATCATTGTTTTCTCGCCTAATGTGGCATTAGATAAGCTAACGAAAAGTGATTTTGTTCGGCATACAAGAGACTATTAGATGAAAAATATTATCTGCGATATCGATGGTGTACTCCTGCACGACAATAAGCTGATCCCCGGCAGTGATAAATTTATCCACCGCGTTCTCGACCAAGGCAATCCCCTCGTTATTCTGACCAATTACCCAGTACAAACGGGTAAGGATCTGCAAAACCGCCTCAGCGCCGCCGGGATAGACGTACCAGAAGAATGTTTTTACACCTCTGCCATGGCCACCGCCGACTTTTTAAAGCATCAAGAAGGCAGTAAAGCCTTTGTGATTGGCGAAGGCGCCCTCACCCATGAGCTCTACAAGGCTGGTTTTACCATTACCGACATTAACCCTGACTTCGTGATTGTCGGTGAAACCCGCTCCTATAACTGGGATATGATCCATAAGGCCGCCGGATTCGTCGCCCGTGGTGCCCGTTTTATCGCCACCAACCCCGACACTCACGGCCCCGCTTACAGTCCAGCCTGCGGCGCCCTGTGTTCACCGATAGAGCGGATTACAGGCAAAAAACCCTTCTACGTAGGCAAACCGAGTTCGTGGATTATCCGCTCCGCGCTCAACCATATCGACGGCCATTCCGAAAATACCGTGATCATTGGCGACAATATGCGCACCGATATTCTGGCGGGTTTTCAAGCAGGGCTTGAGACTATTCTGGTCACCAGCGGCGTGAGTAAGCTTGAAGATATCGATAAAGAACCTTTCCGCCCCAATCATGTATTCGCCTGTGCCGGCGATATTGATGTGGTTTAATCCTTAAATCGCCCGATTCTCAGCACCTTAGCGTGCTGAGAACAACAACAGACTCGATACGGTAAAGCAACATTAAGTAACATTTTTCCCCTTGGCTCTCCCTTGTCCGCCAATAGCGCTTGCTTCATGATAAGGCGCGACATACCCCTTTGATATATGCGTGAAATACGCCCTAAAAACAACAGTAGGATTAACCTATGCGACGTTTGTATCCTGTCTGCGCGCTAGCCATGCTCAGCGCCTGCAGCCCTAATTCGGCCCAGCCCGATGCCAACAGCAGTGCAGCACTGAAACCCGTGCAAATGAATGAAGCACGCTTTAGAAACGACATTAAAAACCTTTCCTCCGATGAGTTTGAAGGCCGCGCCCCCACCACCCACGGTGAAAAGCTCACCTTAGATTATCTGTCTAAGGCCTTTGCCGAGATGGGACTCAAAGGCGCCTATCAAGGCAGTTTTTTACAACCTGTACCTATGGTGAGTTATACCGCCTACGATGCGCAGCAAATCAGCTTGGCGGGACTTCCATTAACCTATCGCAAAGATATCGTCTTAAATAGTCGCCACGATAATGGCGGCGTCAATATCGAAAACGCGCCCTTAGTGTTTGTTGGCTACGGTGTAAATGCGCCGGAATATGGCTGGAACGATTACCAAGATGTGGATATGAAAGGCAAAATTGCGGTGATCCTTGTGAACGATCCCGGGTTTGCCCGTCCCGACTCTGGCAAGTTTAACGGTAAAGCCATGACCTACTATGGTCGCTGGAGTTACAAATTTGAAGAAGCCAGCCGTCAAGGCGCACTCGGCGCATTGATCATTCACGATACAGAGCCTGCTTCTTATCCTTGGTCCGTGGTTGAAAACAGCTGGACTGGCGCGCAGCAAGATTTAGTCCTCAGCAAAACCGAGCAAGACAGTCGCGTGCAAGTCGAAGGCTGGTTAACCTTAGATGCTGCAACACAATTATTTGAAAAAGCGGGTTTATCCCTACCAACGCTGATGGCGCGCGCCGCCGATAGTCCGATTAACTTGCCTCTTGAGCAAACGGCTAACATCGCCTTTAAAAACAAAGCCGAATACGCCAACAGCTATAACGTTGTCGCCACCCTTCCCGGCACTCAGCAAGCCGATGAGCAAATCCTGTTCACGGGCCACTGGGACCACATTGGTAAAGATGACAGCAAAGAAGGCGATAAGATTTATAACGGTGCCATGGATAACGCATCGGGCATTGCGGGCATTTTAGAAATCGCCAGACAACTGGCCGATAACGCTAAACAGGGCCACGGCTTAGCGCGCTCGGTGACCTTTATCGCTACCACGGGTGAAGAACAAGGGTTGCTTGGCTCACGTTATTATGCAGCTAATCCTATCTACCCCATTGATAAAACCGTGGCAGTGCTCAACTTAGATAGCACCAATATCTATGGAAAAACGAAGGACTTCACTATCGTCGGTAAAGGTAAGTCCGAGCTTGAGAACTACTTAGTCGATGCTGCCAAACAGCAAAACCGTATTGCTTTGGGTGAAAAGAATCCTGCATCGGGCGGTTTCTTCCGCTCTGATCACTTCAGCTTTGCCAAACTTGGCGTGCCTGCGGTCTTTGCCGGTGGCGGCAGCGAGCCCATAGATGCCGCAACGGCAAGCTATAAAACTCAAATGCAGGCGACCATGAAGGGCTGCTACCACAATGTCTGCGATGAATACCATGAAGACTGGGATCTGAGCGGTGCGATTCAAGATCTCGAAGTTTACTATCAGGTGACTCGCACCTTAGGTAACAGCCAAGATTGGCCAGGCTATTATCAAGGCACAGAGTTTAACAGCCTGCGTCCAGCCAAAACGGAATTTGCCACGACCGCAAAGTAAGCACTTTAAAACGATTCATCGCTGAAACATCCCTATAAGGCACCTTGAGAGGTGCCTTATTATTTTATGAGCCGCCCTACTTTATACCAATCACATTAAATATCTAATCAGTTCAGAGCCTCACAGTTTGACCTTGGCTGTAACAGCACGTGCAATGACCGCCGATAAGCTGCTTATAAAATCAGCAATATTTGCACTTGGATCACTATCTTGCTCACATTTATGATGATTTTTCCAAAAACGGATTTTCTTGAGTCAACATTACGTATTTACCAATATCCCGCTTTGCAACCAAAAAGCAAAAACACTTTATTCATAAAAATACGAAATTAATTAAATAAACATCAATTAAAAGCATTTTTAAAATAAATTAAACACAGCTAAAACACCATAAATAGAACAAATCATCAAAAATAGTATTTGGCAAAATTCCGAATCGCTGGCACATTGATACTCAATTGAGACATCCTCAAATGAAATACAGCGGTTTAGGAGTTGCATTATGTGTTCGATTTTTTCAATTTTAGATATTCAATCCGATGCGAAAGAGCTACGCCAAGTGGCACTGGAAATGTCCAAACTGATGCGCCATCGCGGCCCAGATTGGTCAGGCATTTACGCCAGCGACAAAGCGATTTTGGCCCATGAGCGCTTGGCGATTGTCGATATTGAACACGGTGCGCAGCCACTACTAACCGAAGACGGCAGCCTTATCCTCGCGGTCAACGGTGAGATCTACAACCATAAAGAACTCAAAGCCCAGCTCGGCGATAAATATAGCTATCAAACCAACTCTGACTGCGAAGTCATCTTGGCGCTATACCAAGAATATGGCACTGAATTCCTTGATAAATTAAACGGTATTTTCGCCTTCGTTCTCTACGATAAAGCCAAAGACGCCTACCTTATTGGCCGCGACCATATGGGCATTATCCCGCTCTACACTGGGCGTGATGCGGCGGGTAACTTCTACGTGGCCTCCGAAATGAAAGCACTGATGCCCGTCTGTAAGACCGTGGCCGAATTTCAGCCTGGGCAATATCTGTACTCAAGCATCGGTGAGCCAGTGCAATACTACACTCGCGATTGGCAGAGCTTTGATGCGGTGAAAGATAACGGTGCCAGCCAAGAAGAATTACGTGATGCCCTCGAAGCCGCAGTTAAGCGCCAATTGATGTCCGACGTGCCCTACGGCGTGTTGTTGTCTGGCGGTTTAGATTCCTCGGTGATCTCGGCGATTACCCAAACCTTTGCCAAACGCCGTATCGAAGATGACGATCAAAGTGGCGCTTGGTGGCCACAGCTACACTCCTTTGCCGTAGGGTTAAAAGGTGCGCCGGATTTAGCCGCCGCTAAGAAGGTCGCCGATGCGATTGGTACCATTCACCACGAGATCAACTTTACCTTCCAAGAGGGTTTAGATGCGATTAAAGAAGTCATCTACCACTTAGAAACCTATGATGTGACCACCATTCGTGCCGCGACACCCATGTACCTGATGGCGCGTAAAATCAAGGCGATGGGCATTAAAATGGTGTTATCGGGTGAAGGTGCCGATGAACTCTTTGGCGGTTACTTGTACTTCCACAAGGCACCAAACGCGCAGGCCTTCCACGAGGAACTCGTGCGTAAACTGGATAAACTGCATCTGTTCGACTGTCTACGCGCCAACAAGGCCATGGCGGCGTGGGGACTCGAAGCCCGTGTGCCTTTCCTCGATAAGGAATTTATGGATGTGGCGATGCGTATCAACCCTGAGGCGAAAATGTCTAAGGATGGCCGCATTGAGAAACACATTCTGCGCCAAGCTTTTGAGCATAAATTGCCAAAAGAAGTCGCTTGGCGCCAAAAGGAACAATTTAGCGATGGCGTAGGCTACTCTTGGATTGATGGCTTAAAAGCCCATGCCGCAGAGCAAGTAGACGATTTGCAACTGGCTAACGCGAAGTTCCGCTTCCCGTACAACACGCCAGAAACCAAGGAAGCCTATTTCTACCGTTGTTTCTTTGAAGAGCATTATCCATTACCAAGTGCCGCCGAAACGGTTCCAGGGGGCAAATCGGTCGCCTGCTCTACGCCTGAAGCGCTGGCATGGGATGAAAGCCTACGTGGCATTATCGACCCCTCTGGTCGCGCCGTACGCTCAGTGCATGCCGCCAGCTATTAATCGCTGAGGCATGCCATCAAGATCACAAAGCCACCCTAGGGCTGTCTCTCATACACAAATCCCTGAACAATGCTCAGGGATTTTTTTTGAACTCATTCCCCGCATTGTGAGCAGATCGTCTAGGGCTAAATATTCGAGGCGATTATGATGAAGATGATGGATCCAGAGCAGTGGGCGCAATGTCAATTTGGGCACGCAAACCTCAACGACCCAAGACGTACACAAAGACTTGTTTCACTGGCTACCTCTATTACCCAACAACCCGGAGTTGCCGTGTCCAGACTTCCCTTATCCCCCGCTGAGATGGAAGGGGCCTACCGATTTATCCGCAATGAGAATATTCAAGCCAGTGATATTGCTGAAGCGGGTTTTCAAGCCACCGCGCAGCAAGCTCGAGAGCATGACATCTTGTTAGCACTAGAGGATACCACCTCGCTGACTTACAAGCATGACAGTGTCAGGGAGGAGTTAGGTCATACCAATCAAGGGGATAAAAACCGTGCCATTCTGGCGCATTCAATCTTGCTGTTTTCACCGCAAAGCCAGCAAGTCGTTGGGCTGATTGAGCAACAGCGTTGGACGCGGGATATCACTAAGCGCGGGCAACGCCGCCAACATGCTACTCGCCCTTACGAGGAAAAAGAGAGCTACAAATGGGAACAAGCCTCCGCCAATATGTCTGCCCGTTTAGGCGAGCATATCAACAAGGTGATTTCCGTCTGTGACCGTGAGGCTGATTTGTTTGAATATCTGACCTATAAAACCCAGCACCAACAGTGCTTTGTCGTCCGCTCGATGCAGAGCCGATGCATTCAAGAGCATGCACACAAACTCTATGACTACTCGAATACATTAACGAAATCTCTCCTCATTCCTCAGAAAGGCGGAAGGAAAGCCCGAGCGGTGACGCTGGAAATGAGATATGCCCGAGTGACCCTCAAAGCTCCAGCCAACAAACGCACTCAGGCAGACATCACTCTGTATTACGTCAGTGTCGTAGAGCAAAGTCATCGTGAAGAAAAACTGGCATGGCACTTACTCACCTCCGAACCTATCACATGCTCGAAGGAGGCACTGGAGGTTGTCGGCTATTACGAGCGCCGTTGGTTGATTGAAGATTACCACAAGGTATGGAAAAGCAGTGGCACCGCGGTGGAAGAGCTGAGAATGCAGTGCCGTGAGAACCTGGAGCGTATGAGTGTGATACTGGCTTTTATCGCCACACGCTTACTCCAGCTTCGCTTTATGAAGGTATCCAAAGCGGAAGTGGCAGCACAATGTTGTGAAACGCTATTGGCTCAGAAAGCGTGGAAATTACTTTGGCTGAAAATGGAGGGACGTCCGTTACCTCAACAGGCACCCGATATGCAGTGGGCGTACGAGCGTCTGGCCAGATTAGGGGGTTGGAAAGATACCAAGCGGACAGGTCGAGCTTGTGTAGAGGTATTGTGGGAAGGATGGTTTAGGTTACAAACCATCCTTGAGGGTTACGAATTGGCCATGTCTCTCAATCACGAAGACTTGTGATCAAGAGACAGGCCCTAGGGTGGCTTTGTGCTGTTTAACTATCTGACTCTTTAAGACTTGGATTTAACTTGGCCACACGGCGCCAAGCATAAATACGGCTTTGGAAAATCACCTTGAATGATTCAAGTAAGATCGAACTAATAACCTAGGCCGATATCGCCAGCGGTGCAACGGGCGTCACATCGTTAGCCTTAGAAGTTTGCCAAGAAGACTTAGCAAGAAACGCCTTACCCGCCTTTATCCCTTGCTGGTAATCAATGCGTAAATCCGCATCTGTGCTGCCTAACAACTTGCTCTGTAATGGCGCCTTCGCAAAAATCTGCACAATTTCAACATCATCAGGAGGATTGGCAATAAAGTCTAGCTCGGCCTGATAGGCCTCTTCATGCTGCACTAAGTAATCAATGGTCTTAGGACAAAAACCAGAAACACAGATCCACGATTTAAGCTTATGTACCCAAGCCGATTGGGCTTGAAAGTCCTCATTGACTGTTCTCACTACCACAATTTTGCGGGCCCCCCGTTTATACGCCTCACGCACGGGCAGCGGCGCCGCTAAGCCACCATCGAGGTAATAGTCTTGCTCGGGTTCGAGTGTCGCATCGCTATGATTAGCAGATCCAATCCCTAACCAAGGCGTTAACTTGACCCCCTGTTTATATAAAAAAGGCAAGGCGCTAGAGGCTTTGAGTAGTTCACGCCAGTGCTCATGACTGGTTGGACTCAAGAAATATCCTTGGCGATCAGAGACTCGTGTGGTGGTTATAAGGAGTTCTCGCCCATTAAGGGATTGACTCGCCGCCGCTAAATCCAGCTTAAAACTGCCACGCTGAGTCTGCTCGAAATACCAGTCGAGATCGATAACATTGGCGCCGATCAGACCGCGGCCTAGTTGATAGAAGCGTTTATGGCGTGTTAGCCCTCGGATGAGTTTTTTGGCGTCCCCCTTTTGTCTGGCTAAAAAACTGGTCAAGTTTTGCGAGCCTGCTGAGGTACCAATCAATAAATCGAAGGGGTCGAACTCCGCCTCGAGCCAAGCATCGAGTACGCCTGCGGTAAAAATGCCGCGCTGGCCACCGCCTTCTGCAATTAACGCTACTTTCGGCGCAGTAACAGATTGAGAGGCAGAAGATAAATGGCTAATCGGCGGCATAACTGACCTTATCGCAACAAAGACGCAATGGAGAATAGATAAGCTCAGTCTAAACAAAGATAGTCACAGTAAAAAACGGATAGAATCTATCGTTGTAATCGATAAATAAAATATGAGAAGCGTTTTACGCGGATCATGGCATGGTTAGCAGCAATGCTAAAACACTCATGCACATTAAAAGGTATAGTTAAATTTATCTTTAGATACAATATCTTGATAAGAAATCTATGCCCACGAATCATCACGCGGGCATAGATGAGACTTGGAAGCTTTACCCTAGAACTTATGGGTCAATTCGAGGGTGACATTACGTGGCTCACCGGGGAAATGGCCATTGCGTTCACTAAACCCGCTGACAGCATATTCCTTATCGAAGATATTCTTCAGATTTACGCGCACTTGGGTTTGGTCCCACTGGGTCGTCCAGCTCATATCAAACACTGTATGGGGTTTCACCGTTTGACCATTAAGGCTAAATTGCTCGCCCACATAATCCATCCCAAAAGCAATCGCCGAATCAATCGCTTGAATATCGTAACGCGTCCATAAACCTGCTTGATGACGCGGCGCATTGGCAAAGTGTTTGCCGTCGCCAAAGGTGTTGGTTAGGCTGTCGTTGGTCACGCCTTTAATCACTTCGGTATCGTTATAGGCATAGTTGGCCGTTACGGTAAGGTTATCCGTAAGATCCCCCACCAGCGTCCATTCCACCCCTTGGCTACGTACTTCGCCAAAATTAACTAAATTCGGAATACCATCGTCATCGCCGGAATCTAGAGGGTTTGCCTGGGCAACATTTTGTTTTTCAATGCGGTAGAGTGCAAGCGTGGTCATAAACTGGCCATCGAGCCACTCGTTTTTCATCCCAAGTTCTATTTGATTACCAGTTTCGGGATCGAGTGCGCCGTCACTTTTAATACTCTCTTGATCCGACAATGCTGCCGGATTGAAACTCTCTGAGTAGTTCAAATAGAAAGACATAGATTCGATTGGACGATAATTCAGCCCAGCCCTTGGGGTAATGGCATTATCGCTAAAGGAGAATCCGGTCTTTTTGTCGTAATCATCAAACTGGCTAAAGCGTAGACCCGCAATTAAAGACCACTGCTCGTTGAAATGCAGATGTTCTTGCAGATACAGGCCAAAACGGTTGGAGCGAGTACCGTCGGTATCCATGTCTTTTAATTGGTAAGTACTCGGATTAGTTTCTCCGTAATTCAGCTCAAAGATATTGAGATTACCCACGCCTTCCTTGCTGGTCGCCAACTTGTAATGGTATTCGGTTTCAACATAGTGATAATCACCACCAAACAGAAACTCATGCTCAAAACCTAAGGCATTAAAGCGATAGACAAAATCGTTGGTTAAACTGATTTCGTCATTGGCACGGGATTGGACACGATATTCACGTTTGATGGTGCCATCTGCGCTGTTTGCTTTACCATCACCGTTCACATCGACCCAACCACGGGATTCGTGATATTGCTGATCGGATTCATTATTCAGGTAACGAATTTGAGTTTTTACCGAAAAATCATCACTAAATTGATGATCGAGAATCGCTTGCAGCACCAAGGCATCCATTTTCTGGAAGTCGCTCTTCTCGTTGGCATTGTAGGAAGGGTCAACGAGGAAATTCCCCGCATCATCCACGGGTACACCACGTAACCGATTACCGCCCAAATCCTGTCTTATCAGATCGAATGTGGTGGTGAGCTTAGTATCGTCACTGATTTCATACAATAAGCCACCTGCTACTTCGGCATTTAAACTATCTGCATTGTTACGGAAGCTATCTTCCTGTTGATAATAGCCTCCCAATCGATAGGCTAAATCCTCGGTTAAGCCGCCGGTGAAATCCAGCGAACCGCCCATCATGTCGTAACTGCCCGTGCTTAAGGTGAGCTCTTTACGCTCGACAAAGGTTGGTTTTTTCGTCACATAGTTAATCATGCCGCCGGGTTCACCGCCGCCATAGAGTGCCGATGCAGGGCCTTTTAATACCTCAACCCGCTGTACGTTGAACAGTTGTGGCACCGAGAATCCCGAATACGGGTCGCCACGCACACCATCGTAAAACACGTTGGCATCGTCGCGAAAGCCACGAAAGGTCACGCCGGAATAGCTAAATTCACTTACACCGGCAATGGAGCGGTATAAGTCAGTAATATTGCGGGCGGCTTGATCGTCAATCAGTTGCTCAGTCAGCACTTGTACTGACTGCGGCAGCTCCATCACATTAATTGCCGTTTTAGTGCCGATTTCTGTCTCTTTATCGACATACATCTGCATGGCGCGACCACGCACAACAATGCGCTCTGGCGCCTTAGTCTCGGCTTGTACTTCGGCCTGTGTATTGGTTTGTATATCGGCTTGTGCCGTTGAAGCACTTTCTTGCTCGGGTTGACGCTCTTGAGCGTTAGGCGCAGCCGCAAAGACCAAATGCGGCATCAGGGCAAGCGTTAGTATTGAATAGGCAAAACGTGATTTCACAAAGTACCCCAACCTTGAGCAAACTGGTGGTTTACCCATGTCATCTAAAATGTGCCGTCATTATAAAGTTTGATTATTAGATGACAATAATTCTCATTTAAATTTACATCGGTCAGGATTTGTAACAATTGTAAAGAGAGTCCATTCGTTAGGTGTGGATATAGCG
The DNA here is from genome assembly GCF_000485795.1 of Shewanella decolorationis S12. Taxonomy (GTDB): domain Bacteria; phylum Pseudomonadota; class Gammaproteobacteria; order Enterobacterales; family Shewanellaceae; genus Shewanella; species Shewanella decolorationis. The sequence goes on along the minus strand of NZ_AXZL01000071.1, from coordinate 76,319 downwards.
GCATGGCTCTTAGTGCATAGTTCTTAGTATCTGGGTCTTAGTGCATAGCTCTTACTGAATAACGCAGAATGAAAGCCATCTTAATAAAAAAGCCAGCATCACGCTGCTGGCTTTGACGGGTTGTAACACTTTGAAGGTAAAACTTAAAAAATCGCCTCATCGAGTGTAGTTAGCATCTCACTCGCCTGCTCCAATTGTTTACGCAGGCTGCGGCTCTGCACGGCCCAATACGCCATATAAAAGTCCGCCGTTTTCAGTTTAGCCTGGTAAAAGTCAGCCTCTTGTGTGCCGTTTTCGAACGCAGTCAGGGCAATCTTAGCCGTACGCGCCCACATCCATGCAAGGGCAGTAATGCCAAATAACTCGAGATACGCCATTGATGCCGCGCCGATAATGTCGGGATTACTCGCCGCATGGGTCGCTATATAACCGCTCGCCTTTTGTAAATCGGTGGCGCAATCCATTAGCCCACTGATATAGGGCTGCATTTGCGGATCTCTGCCCTGTGATTGAATAAACTCAGTCACTAGTGCAGACCATTGTTGCATGGCAGCGCCGCGATCACTCAGCAATTTACGCCCAACTAAATCGAGCGCCTGAATACCGTTAGTGCCTTCATAAATCAAGGCGATACGGCTATCACGCACAAATTGCTCCATTCCCCACTCATGGATATAGCCATGGCCACCAAACACTTGTTGGGCATCCACACAGGCGTTAAAACCACGATTTGTGATAAAGCCTTTCACCACTGGCGTAAATAACGCCGCTAACTGGGCAGCCACCTTCGCCTTGGCAGGATCGCTATGGCGCTCTGCTTCATCGAGCCAAAGCGCCTGCTGGCCAACGAGTGCCCGAGCACCTTCATTAAAGGCTTTTTGCGATAACAACATCCGGCGTACATCACCGTGAACCAAAATCGGATCGGCAGCTTTTTCAGGCGCTTTAGCGCCACTAATGGCGCGGCTCTGCAATCTGTCCTTGGCATAGGCCAAGGCATTTTGATAGGCGATTTCGGACACGCCTAATCCCTGCATCCCGACACCCAGGCGTGCTTGGTTCATCATGGTAAACATGGCGCGCAGCCCTTGGTGGGGTTCTCCCACTAACTCACCGAGTGCACCCTCAAATACCATCACACAGGTTGAGTTACCGTGGATGCCCATTTTGTGTTCAAGCCCACTGGCATAGAGGCTGTTCGCCTCACCTAAACTGCCATCACTGTTCACTAACACTTTAGGCACGGCAAACAGCGAAATGCCCTTAACCCCTTCGGGCGCATCGGGCAAGCGTGCTAACACTAAGTGCACTATGTTATCGGTAAATTGATGGTCACCCGAGGAGATAAAAATCTTCTCACCAGTGATCGCAAAGTAGCCGTCCGCCGCAGGCACGGCCTTAGTACGCAATAGTGCTAAGTCGGTTCCGGCATGGGATTCGGTTAGGTTCATGGTGCCAGTCCATTCACCACTCACTAATTTCGCTAGATACTTCTGTTTAAGTGCCTCACTGCCGTGGGCATGAATGGCCGCATAGGCGCCGTGGGTAAGGCCGGGATACATGGCAAAGGCCATGTTGGTCGAGGTTTGCATCTCGGTGGCGAAAATACCGACCACTTCGGGCAGTCCTTGACCACCATAGGCGGGATCGCAGGTCAGTGTTGGCCAGCCATTGTCGACAAACTGCTGATAGGCGTCGGCAAAACCTTCGGGGGTAACCACTTTGCCATCCACGAGTTTGCAGCCCTGCACGTCCCCTACACTATTTAACGGCAACATGACCTCAGTACTGAAATCCGCCATACCCTGTAGGATGGCATCGACCAAATCGGGGTCGATTTCATCGAAGCCTTTTAGGGCATCTTGCTGATAAATATGCAACATTTCATCGAGGATAAATTGATAGTCACGTAGTGGTGCTTGATAGACTGGCATAATCGCTTCCCTTTCATTTTTATGACAATTGACAAAGTGCTCTGACCACTTTAGCTAAATCTGTTGAAAAAGGAAGCATCTGGACCTTGGTACAATGACTTTTGTTTGCACAATCGAACAGCAAAACCGTAAATTGATCGCAACAAAGGCTTATGCTCAAGTGCAAAAGTTTGTAAGCTAAGTGCCTGTATTGCTGATACGTCATCAGGTTGAGGATATTGTTACTATGGGTTCTGTTACCACCAAAAAACACGCAAACGGGCTCGATTATGTCGAAGTGAACACTGCGTTATGCCAAGCAAGGATTTTTTTACAGGGCGCGCAAATCGACCATTTTCAACCCGTAGGTAAGCCCCCCTTGTTATGGGTGTCTTCGGCGGATGACTATCAACCCGGTAATGGGATCCGTGGTGGCGTGCCCGTCTGCTGGCCTTGGTTTGGCATGAGCAATCAGGCAAATTTTCCGCAACATGGTTTTGCCCGTACCCGTATTTGGACACTTGAGTCGGTTGAAATGCGTAATCAACTGGTAGATTTGCGTTTCAGCTTAACGATCAGTGAAGAAGATAAGGTCTTTTGGCCGCACCATACCCAAGTCAACGTCCTCTTTACCTTAGGTGAAACCCTAAGTATCAGCTTAGTTAACACTAACCTCGGCAATGTGCCCGTTACGCTCACTCAAGCACTACACAGCTATTTTCCAATTGAAGATATTCACCAGCTTAAAGCCACTGGCTTTAGTGGCGCTCAATATATTGAGTTTGCCGAAGGGCCTTACCCGCAAACGACAGATGATGTGCTATTCGACCGCGAAACCGACCGCGTTTACACCAACCTAGGCCCGGTACAACACTTACATACGCCCCAAGGTGTGATTGAAGTGAGCCGCGAAAATAGCCACTCGGCCGTACTGTGGAATCCTTGGATTGAAAAATCAACTCGCCTTGCCCGCTTTAATGACGAAGACTATCTAACCATGGTGTGTTTAGAAGCTGCCAATGTGCTTGAAGATAAATTAACGCTGGCTCCCGGCGAGAGTCACAGTTTAGTCACCCATATTCGCTGGGCAGACTAATCCGTCTTTATCCCCCATCAATGCAAAAGCCCAGTGCATGACTGGGCTTTTTATGCCATCAAATTCACGATGGTCATCTGTTTGGCAATCACCGCCTACTTAGTGTTTTTCTCAAAACGCGCTAATAAGCTTGAGGTGTCCCAACGATTACCGCCCATGGCTTGAACTTCAGAATAAAACTGATCCACTAACGCAGTTAACGGTAAGTGCGAACCATTACGGCGAGCCTCTTCTAGGGCAATACCTAAATCCTTACGCATCCAATCGACGGCAAAACCAAAATCATAGTTTTGTGCCCACATGGTTTTGTAGCGATTTTCCATCTGCCAGCTTTGCGCCGCGCCTTTACTGATCACTTCAACCACTTTTTCACCGTCAAGGCCTGCTTTGCGGGCAAATTGCAGCGCTTCGGCAAGGCCTTGAACGACACCAGCGATACAAATTTGGTTGACCATCTTAGTGAGTTGGCCTGCACCCACCTCACCTAAACGCTCGGCGCAGCGCGCAAAGGCGTCAATTACGGGCTTAACACGCTCGAACACGGCTTGATCGCCCCCGACCATCACGGTCAGCACGCCATTTTCAGCGCCAGCTTGGCCACCCGATACCGGCGCATCGAGAAAATCGATGCCTTTTTCGGCCAGCACTTTATGTAATTCACGGGCTACATCAGCAGAAGCCGTCGTATGGTCCACCAATACTGTGCCAGGCGCCATACCATGGATCACGCCATCATTGCCTAATACCACTTCACGCAAGTCGTTATCGTTGCCTACGCAGGTAAACACAATATCTTGGCCGATAGCCGCCTCTTTGGGCGTTGGGCAGCAGCGACCGCCGTAGTTCTCGACCCAAGCTTGTCCCTTAGCAAAAGTGCGGTTATACACAGTAACCTCATGGCCCTTTTTGAGTAAGTGTCTTGCCATGGGGTAACCCATTACGCCTAAACCAATAAATGCGACTTTTGCCATGAGGAATTCCTTTAATTGATAAACAAGATGAAACGTTTTACACCGCACATTTGCCCTGCGTTCATTAACACTACTCAATTGACAACACTGAATTGACAAAATGGACTAACGACACGCAGAACGCGCGCTTATGTTACTCCGAGAAAGACCCGACCTAAACTTAAAAAATGCGAGCAAGTGTTTCAACTTAAAGGATCAATCCGTAATAAAAAACGCTGGCGGCAGTGTAGCACTCGCTTAGGCGAGCGTCAGAGCAATAATGCCCTTAGCAGCAAACGCTGTGTTCGACAGAAACAACAAAGGCGCACATCGGCGCCTTTGTTTTGTATCACAAGCCAAAATCACTTTTGCACGTGGGCTTCCATTTCGGCGCCAATTTTCTTGCGCATCTCCATTAAACGCAGCGCAGAATCACGCAGATGAATATCATGCTCAGTCTGCGGCACCCATTCAGGCACAGGTGTCGGTTGCCCGTTTTCATCCACGGCCACCATGATAACGATACAGTGAGTCGTGAGATGGCGCTCAGAAACCTTAGGATCCCCTGCCCGCACATCAATACCGATATGCATCGAGGTCTTGCCGGTATAAATCACCTTAGCGCTAACTTCGACAATATTGCCAACGAGGATCGGCTGTACAAATCGAATTCCCCCCGCATAGGCAGTTATGCAATATTTACCACTCCAACCCGCAGCGCAGGCATAGGCCGCAAGGTCAATCCATTTCATCACAGCGCCGCCGTGAACCTTACCACCAAAATTCACATCTGCGGGTTCTGACAAAAATCTCAGGGTAATTTGTCTATCGATACCAGCCATATAACCTCAACTTATTCAGCCTCTGTGGCTCAATGATTTTGCAATAAGTTGAGTTTACGATAGAAATGCGCAATAGCGTAAAGATAATTGCGATTGTCCCAGTGAAGAGAACCGATTTAGCCAAAGTAACTTATCAGCCCACAGGAGAGTAATAATCCCGGCAACGCTAGACGATATAACCACAACTGCAATTGGCTGCTAACAAAGCGAGTGCCCTTGCCATAAGTGTAAATACCCAACCCCGCCAAAAACAGCCCAATCACTTCAAATCCCGATGACATATGGTTGCTGCCACCGACACTGATGGCGGTCACCAACAACGCAAACCACACCAGCACATATGCGGCAATGGCAAAAGTGAAGGTCTTCATGCCGATATCCATATTGGGATGCCAAACTTTGGATTCACCACGGATAAGTTCGGTCAAATTTGCGGTTACGGCGCCAACGATTGGCACAAGCGGGATCACCAGAGGGTTTAACATGACAAGCATCCTTTTAAGCGATATATGCCTGTCATTATCGGCGGCAAGCTGGATTAAACAAGCTTGATGAACAAAGGTTAACTATTTGGATATCAGCACGTTAGAAAGTGATATTCGGCACAATTCGGGCATAAAAAATGCGCCAATAGGCGCATTTTTTATCGAGCTAACCGCAGTTTAGACTTTCTTAAACAGCAATGAGCCGTTAGTGCCACCAAATCCGAAGGAGTTACATAGAGCGTACTCTAATTTCACATCGCGAGCAGTGTGCGCAACGAAGTCTAAATCACAGCCTTCGTCTGGATTATCGAGGTTGATGGTCGGTGGTACGGCTTGGTCGCGCAGCGCAAGCAGGGTGAAAATCGCTTCTACTGCACCCGCAGCGCCCAGCAAGTGACCCGTCATAGACTTAGTCGAACTGACCAGCAGGTTGTAGGCATGATCGCCAAACACAGATTTCACTGCTGCCGCTTCGGCTTTATCGCCCGCAGGCGTTGAAGTGCCGTGGGCATTGATATAACCAATTTTTTCAAATGGCAGCTTGGCATCATTCACCGCATTGACCATAGCCGCAGCAGCGCCCGCACCATCGCTTGGTGGCGATGTCATATGGAACGCATCACCGCTCATACCAAAGCCGACGAGTTCGCCATAAATGGTCGCGCCGCGCGCCTTAGCGTGCTCGTATTCTTCCATCACCATCACACCCGCGCCATCGCCGATGACAAAACCATCACGGTCTTTATCCCATGGACGGCTGGCTGCCGTTGGGTCATCGTTACGGGTCGACAGCGCTTTAGCTGCGCCAAAACCACCCACGCCTAATGGACAAGTGACGTCTTCGGCGCCACCAGCAACCATCACGTCGGCATCGCCATAGGCGATAGTACGTGCCGCAAAACCTATGTTGTGCACACCGGTAGTACAAGCGGTCGTGACGGCAAAGTTAGGGCCTGTCATGCCGTACATAATCGATAAATGGCCAGCAATCATATTGATGATGGTGCTTGGCACGAAGAAAGGCGAAATCTTACGGGGGCCACCGCTTAAGAGTGCGCTGTGGTTTTGTTCGATTAACCACATGCCGCCCATGCCCGCACCAATTGCGGTACCGACGCGGCCAGGATTTACTTTGCTCATATCCAGACCCGAGTCTTGGATAGCTTGGATGCCCGCAGCCATACCATATTGAATAAAGAGGTCCATTTTACGGGCGTCTTTCTTGGTTAAGTACTGCTCAACATCAAAATCTTTTACAGAACCACTGAAACGAGTGGTGAATTCGCTGGCATCAAATTTGGTTATAGGTGCAATACCACTCTTACCCGAAAGCAGCGCCTTCCAAGTAGTATCGACAGTATTACCCACGGGAGTTACTAACCCTAAACCGGTTACCACTACACGACGTTTAGACACGGCAGTCACCTTTTAATGCTAAATAGATAAGGTTATGACAGATAACGGTGTTTCTATCATAAAGAGTCTTCGCCAATCTGCGGCGAGCATCTCATGGACAAATGCAACACAGCTTCCAGAGACGATTGAATGGCACTATTGCAGAATTGGGCGGAGCTAAAACAAAAACAGGCGGCATATTTGCCGCCTGTTCTCTAGAATTCAGAATTACTGATTCTTAGAAACGTAATCGATCGCTGCTTGAACAGTAGTGATCTTTTCAGCTTCTTCATCAGGGATCTCGGTATCAAACTCTTCTTCCAGAGCCATAACCAACTCAACAGTGTCCAGAGAATCTGCACCCAGATCGTCAACGAAAGATGCCGCTGGTTTAACGTCTTCTTCTTTAACGCCCAGTTGCTCTACAATGATTTTCTTTACACGTTCTTCGATGTTGCTCATTAGTTTTCTTTCCTATTCAAATTACGCACTTGCGTAAGATTGCGAGTAGTTTATTAGATTTGGCTGACAATGCAAGCTTAGTTTTCGTGGTCTAACCACGAAATTTAGCGACCAATTGATACAGATCACTACTCAGTTGCGACAGTATCCCTGCCATCCGCCCTTAAACCATGTACATTCCGCCATTCACATGCAAGGTCTCGCCTGTGATATAAGCGGCAGAATCCGACGCTAAGAAGAGTACGGCATTAGCAATTTCTTGCGCTTGCCCTAATCGTTCCATCGGAACCTGAGACATGATAGCTTTTTGCTGATCTTCGGTCAGCTCATCAGTCATATCGGTCTGGATAAATCCAGGAGCGATAGCATTAACTGTAATTTGACGAGATGCAACCTCTCTTGCAAGAGATTTTGTAAATCCGATCAAACCAGCTTTTGCTGCCGAGTAGTTAACTTGACCTGCATTGCCCATAGTGCCTACCACTGAACCGATATTGATGATCCGGCCGAAGCGCTTTTTCATCATGGTACGCATCACAGGTTTTGATAGTCTGAATAATGATGTCAGGTTGGTATCGATGATATCGTTCCATTCATCATCTTTCATTCGCATCAGCAAGTTATCACGGGTGATACCCGCGTTGTTGACTAGAATATCAACATCACCCGCTTTTTCTTTGATCGAATCGAATAAATCGGTGACGGATTGACTATCGGTAACATTAAGCACTAAACCAAAACCTTTGTCACCCAGATATTCTTGAATTGCTGCGGCGCCCTTCTCACTTGTGGCAGTTCCAACCACAATCGCACCGGCTTCGACTAAGGTTTCGGCAATCGCGCGGCCAATACCACGACTCGCGCCTGTCACTAAGGCAACTTTGCCCGCTAAACTCAGATTGATACTCATACAAACTCCTTATTCAGTTAACGCGGCAAGGGATGCAACGTCATTAACTGCTTGGGCAGAAAGAGATTTATTAATGCGTTTCGCAAGGCCTGTCAATACTTTACCTGGGCCACACTCAACTAACTGGGTAATGCCTTTTTCGGCCATTAATTCAACGGTTTCGCTCCAGCGCACTGGGCAATACAGTTGACGAACCAGCGCATCTTTTATGTCGGCAACCGCAGTAGGCGATGCCACATCTACGTTATTGATAACAGTGATGCTTGGCGCATTAAACTGCACATCGTTTAACGCAAGGGCTAATTTATCAGCGGCAGGTTTCATTAATGCGCAGTGTGATGGCACGCTGACAGGCAACGCTACCGCCATTTTGGCGCCCGCCGCTTTACAGGCCGCAGCGGCACGTTCAACCGCGTCTTTTTGACCGGCGATAACCACTTGGCCTGGGCTATTGAAGTTAACTGGACTCACTACTTCGCCATGGGCGGCTTCAATACACGCATTAGCAATACCGTCATTATCCAGACCGATAATCGCGTACATGGCGCCAGTACCGGCTGGCACGGCTTGCTGCATCAGTTGACCACGTAGTTCAACCAGTTTGATCGCATCTTTAAAGTCGATGACACCAGCACAAACTAATGCAGAATATTCACCTAGGCTGTGACCCGCTAACATCGCTGGCATGGCCTTACCAGAAGCAACATAGGCACGCCAAATCGCCACACTTGCGGCTAATAAGGCAGGCTGGGTTTTATCGGTTTCATTTAGGGTTTCAACGGGGCCATCTTGCACTAATGCCCACAGATCATACCCTAACACCTCACTCGCTTCGGCAAAGGTTTGTCCCACAATTGGCTGCGCACCAGCCAGCTCGGCTAACATGCCTAGAGCCTGTGAACCTTGGCCTGGGAATACAAAAGCTACATTTTCCATATCAAATTACCTATGGCGAACTTAATTTATTGAACACTAAATCGTTATCTTGGACAGCAAACCAAGATAACGATAGTTAGGAATTTAGTCGTATCCAGATACGGTTAAAAACGGACGAGCGCACTGCCCCACGCAAAACCGGCACCGAAGGCTTCGAGCAGCAATAGCTGACCACGTTGGATCCGGCCATCACGCACGGCTTCGTCTAAGGCAATCGGTACCGACGCCGCCGAGGTATTACCGTGTTTGGCAAGGGTTAACACCACTTTATCTAAGCTCATGTCTAGCTTTTTCGCCGTGGCATTAATAATGCGGAAGTTAGCCTGATGGGGAACCAACCAGTCGATTTCCGACTTGTCGATATTATTCAGGCGTAATGTTTCAGTGACTACATGGGATAACTGAGTCACCGCCACTTTAAAGACGTCATTGCCTTTCATAGTCATAAAGCCAACCGCCTCAGAGGTTTCCCCCTGACGAGGTGGGAAGGCGCACTTAAGCAAGTCACCTTGACGACCATCGGCATAAATATGGGTTGAAATAATCCCGGGCTCATCGGAAGCGCCGATAACCGCCGCCCCTGCACCATCACCAAATAGGATAATAGTAGTGCGATCTTCTGGCTCACACAGACGCGATAATACGTCAGCGCCAATCACGAGGACTTTTTTCGCGGTACCATTTTTAACGAATTGGTCCGCCACGGATAAGGCATACACAAAACCTGAACAAGCCGCCGCAATATCAAAGGCTGGAATGGTATGTACGCCGAGCATGGCTTGAATTTCGCAGGCCGCCGCAGGGAACGCATTTGCCGCACTTGTGGTGCCACAAATGATCATATCTAACTCTGATGCTTCTATGCCGGCCATCTCGAGCGCCCTTAATGCCGCCTGATAGCCCATAGTTGAGACAGTTTCGTCTTGCGCCGCGATGCGACGCTCTGAAATACCTGTACGTTCAACAATCCATTGGTCACTGGTTTCCACCATTTTTTCCAAATCTTGATTGCTACGCACCTGCACTGGCAGATAACTACCAGTTCCGAGAATTTTTGTATGCATAAGGAGGAATCAGTTATTTATATCTAAAAGAATCGACTCCAAACGATCTTTTATCATTTCGGGGAGTCGACGTTGCGCTTCAGTCACTGCCAAACTAATTGCTTGTAAATAGGCAGTTTCATCCGCATTTCCATGGCTCTTTACAACTATGCCGCGCAATCCTATCAGACTTGCACCATTATAGTGGTCGGGGTTCATCTGGCTGAGGACCGCCTGAATGCGTGGGGCGATGAGTTTTGCCAAAAAACGCACGAAGAAACCTTGGGTTAGGCCACGTTTTAACTGATGAACCAATAACTTGGCAATGCCTTCAGAGGTTTTGAGCGTGATGTTACCCACAAAACCGTCACAAACGATCACATCCACATTGCCCGAATAGATTTCATCACCTTCGATAAAGCCGGTGTAATTAATCTGATCGGTGTTTTGTAGTATTTGCGCCGCTTGTTGAACCTGATCGTTGCCTTTGATTTCTTCTGTGCCCACATTAAGGAGTGCAACTTTAGGGCGGGATTTTTTATCCACTGCCTCGCACAACACAGAGCCCATCACGGCAAATTGGAAAAGCGTTTCTGAATCGCAGGAGATATTGGCACCTAAGTCCAATAAATAAACTGGCTTTTGCGTGACCGAGGGTAAACAACTGACCAACGCGGGTCTGTCTACACCGGGCAAGGTCTTCAATAACACCTTGGCCATGGCCATCAAGGCACCAGTATTGCCAGCACTCACACACGCAGCAGCTCGTCCGTCACGCACCAATTCAATCGATAAGCGCATCGAACTATTTTTGCGGGTACGTAAAGCGTGCACGGGTCTATCGGACATGCTCACCACTTCATCGGTGTGAATGACTTCAATACGTGAGAGTAACGGTTGTTCTGCTTGACGCAGATAGACATCAATTTCAGTCTTATCGCCGACTAAAATGATTTTAAGGGAAGAGTGAGATTTTAGTGCCCGCAAGGCTGCAGGCACCGTGACGTGGGGGCCATGATCGCCACCCATCGCATCTAACGCGAGCGTCAGACTCGTCATTAGGAAACCAACAAATTACTTGTTGATTACCTTTTTACCGCGATAGAAACCATCAGCAGTCACGTTGTGACGCATATGGACTTCACCGCTGGTAGCGTCAACAGACAGCTGAGCAGTGCTCAGTGCGTCATGTGAACGGCGCATACCGCGCTTAGAACGAGATTTTTTATTCTGTTGTACAGCCATTGGCCCTGTCTCCTAGATTACTTGCTCTTCAGTTTTTCTAACACTGCAAACGGATTTGGACGCTCCTCTTGAGCGGGTTCGATCTCGCCTACAACTATGTCCATTGACCCGATGTTGCAATCAGTTTCTTCATGCATCGGGATGATAGGCATAGCGACTATCAATTCATCTTCGATCAATTGATGCAGACGTACTTCGCCAATCTCATTGCACTCAATTGGGTCATACGCATCCGGGAGCTCATCGATTTCTGCCTTAGTCCGGCATGGACCGAAGCAAAACTCGACCGTAACCTCAGTGGTAAATAGCGTCATGCAACGTTGACAAACCAGAGTGAGCTCCGTCACAGCCTTCCCTTTCAGGTAGACTATCCCCTGCAAATCTACGCCACATTCAATCGACACTGCCACATCGGAACAGTCGCCGGCACATAACTCATTTAATCTTCTCAATTGCTGCCCAGGCACTATCCCCTCATAGGTAGAACGGCTCGAGGCGGCGCGAAAAGGATCAATTGAAACCGGTATCTTTACTGTTTGCATAAGGCGCGCATATTATAGTTTGAAAACGCTAGAGTCAAAGAAAAATTTCTAACTTAAGTCCCAGTTTGCGACTTAAGTGATTCTCTAGCCCCAACATTGAAATTAACGGAAGCGAAATTTTACCCAAGCACGGGGCGGCGCACAAGCGTAAGCCGGCTAAAATAGCCGCACTCATCGTAAGAATCCCCGATTACCGTCCCAAAGTCATGCAATCTGCCACCACTCGCTTGCATTCAAGCGGCCAGGTTAGCGACAATAAGTCAGGTTTTCTTATGGATTTTTACCAATGACGCCCCAGTTAATCCTCGCTTCCACCTCTGTTTACCGACAAGCACTATTACAAAAGTTAGGCTTAGCCTTTGAGACTTGCAATCCAGATATCGATGAAAGCCCCATGGCAAATGAGTCCGCCCAAGACTTAGTCTTAAGGCTTGCCAAAGCCAAGGCCGAGGCAGGAGCGAGCCATTTTCCACAGGGATTAATTATAGGCTCAGATCAAGTCGCCGTGATTGACGGCAAAATTATTGGTAAACCATTAAATCGAGACAATGCGATCAAGCAGCTCAGCCAGGCCTCGGGCAAAGCAATCACCTTTTATACCGGTCTTGCGCTCTATAATGCCAAGACTGAAGAAGTGACAGCTCAGGTCGAACCTTTCACCGTGCATTTTCGTCACCTGACTGCCGCGCAAATCGCCGCTTATGTCGATAAAGAGCAACCTTTTTATTGTGCGGGTAGCTTTAAGAGCGAAGGCTTCGGAATTGCCTTGTTTAATCGCTTAGAAGGCCGAGACCCTAACACCCTTATTGGGCTGCCCTTAATACTGTTAACTGAAATGCTGCTCACTCAAGGAATCGATGTCTTAGCCGACTAGCGTGAAGCGGTTATTAAGGTGGCATGACGCTAGTGCAGCCCGAGATGGGCAAGCGAGATGACACTTGCCCATATCGCTTGCTCAAATGATTCAAAAAGCATTTGGATTACTCACGGTACAAGTTTTTAGTGCTCATTAATCTGCACTAATGAGTTAATCACTATAAATGCAGCAAGAGTTTTTCTGGGGAATCAATTAAGGCGATAGGATTGGCTTGCAGGAGCATTGCTTCATTATGGGCGCCGTAAGTGACACCCACAGCGTCAATCCCTGCATTCGCCGCCATAGTCAAATCCAACAAAGAGTCTCCGACCATCAAGGCTCGTTCTGGCTGAACGCCTAACTCCTGCAGCAGACTTAAGATCATTTCAGGATGGGGTTTACTCTGCGCCTCATCGGCGCAGCGAGAAGCAATAAAATAGTGACCTAAGCCGGATTGCTCCCACACGCGCACTAAGCCAGCTCTCGCCTTCCCCGTCGCGACGGCAAGTTGATACCTAGCCGTTGATAATGATTCGAGTAATTGGGGGGCTTGGTTAAAAATCGGCGTTGGCGTGGTATCAAGGTGCAAATACTGCATCTTGAACTCGGCGCGCATCTTCATATAGCAATCATCTGTGCCCACAAGCGCTTGAGTTGCGCCCGCTTGTGCTGCGCTGCTTGCAGATCCGATACGCGGCGGCACTGAAGTCAAACCTGCGGGAAATAACACCTGTAACGCCTGCGTCATCGACAAGCCAATCACATTGCGGATATCCGCTTCTGAAGGCACAGGCAACGCCAGCGCCCTTGCCATATTCTCAATGCAAACAATAATCTTGCCGATGGAATCCATTAACGTGCCATCCCAATCAAAAATCACTAAATCATATTTTCGTTGGGTTGAATGGCTCACTGACACTTTTATGCTCTCAGGTTATCCGTAGGTAATTGGTGCAGAAAAAACGCTAAGCGCGCTTTAACTTGCTTAGCAGTTGCTGCAAATTATCATCAAGCGGCGCAGAAACTCGCATCACTTCATCGTTTTCAGGATGAATAAACATTAACTCTGCCGCATGTAAAAACAGTCGAGTCAGCCCCTGTGCGCGCATACTGTCATCAAACGCCTGCTCGCTGTATTTTTCATCACAGGCGATGGGATGTCCCATATATTGGCAATGCACCCGAATTTGGTGGGTACGGCCTGTTACAGGGCTCGCCTGCACAAGCGTACAACCTTGATAACGCTGTACAATTTTAAAACGCGTTTCAGAAGGTTTACCTTCGGCATTGACTCGAACGATACGTTCGCCCGACTTAAGCGTCAGTTTTAACAATGGTTGTTTAACCACTTTATCTTGCGCCGACCACTCACCTTTAACTAAGGCTAAGTAATCCTTCTGCATCTTTTTATAACGCAATTGGTCATGCATATGCTTAAGCGCGCTGCGTTTTTTCGCCACCAGTAACACGCCCGAGGTGTCTTTATCGAGACGGTGAACCAGTTCTAAAAACTTTTGTTGCGGACGTAAGGAACGCAATGCTTCAATCACACCATAATCGACGCCACTGCCACCATGCACCGCAATACCCGCAGGTTTATTCAATACAATCAGATGATTATCTTCATGCAAAATACGGTCTTCAAGCTGTGACACTCTGCTCAAGTTAGCAGAAGGCGCGGTACGATTGTCCTGCTCAGCCATTCTGACCGGCGGCACGCGAACCACATCACCGATTTGCAATTTGTACTCGGGTTTAATGCGTTTTTTATTCACCCGAACCTCGCCCTTACGAACGATACGGTAAATCATGCTCTTAGGAACGCCCTTGAGCACTGTGATTAAAAAATTGTCGATTCGTTGGTCGAGGTGGTCTTCGTCAATCGTGATCAACTGCACCTGTAGCTGTGGAGATTCTGTATTCATGATGTGCCATCTGCTTAAAACGGCGGCCATTGTACAACACTTAAGAAGAATTGTGCCTTTCCATTGCTGAATTTTTTGATTATTGCTATATTTCACCAGCGATTAGGGATAAGCCGTGAATAAAGTGTTCACAAGGTCCCAGTCCCAAGTGAAAAGCTTTATAGATTAAAAAAGATTTTCTTGATAGCAACTCATTGATTTGCAAATCGTATACTGAGTAAAAATACCACAAATGCGTTTTTTACGATTAAATCGAGAATCTAACCTGACTTTGACTAGGTTTATCTAAAGTTTTTCTCACCGATTTCGAAATATATTTTAACTTGTCGTCAGACAAACCGATTCGACTTGGGCATTACCGGAACGAAATGAAAGAATTTATGGGGTTGGTTGATGTTTTACAACGAATTCCTTGTTTTTGTAATCATTAAAAAATAAGCCATAAATAGGATGCGACACGCAGCGACTGCGTCTAACAGTAATGCGCACCTTGCCTAGCCACCAGCCGTGAGGCTTCGTTGACCTACTGCTAGGCCCGTAATGCAGCGAAACGCGATTGTTTGATGACCTCCATTTAAAGAAGAATGACGTCATCATGAAACGTATGTTAATCAATGCAACTCAATCAGAAGAGTTGCGTGTTGCCCTGGTTGACGGGCAACAACTGTACGATCTGGATATTGAAAGTCCTGGTCACGAGCAAAAAAAATCCAACATTTACAAGGGTAAAATTACCCGCGTAGAACCCTCTTTAGAAGCCGCTTTCGTTGACTATGGTGCCGAGCGTCACGGCTTTTTACCGCTAAAAGAAATCGCCAGAGAATATTTCCCTAAAGGTTATTCTTTCCAAGGTCGCCCAAACATCAAAGAAGTGGTCAGTGAAGGACAAGAAGTTATTGTTCAGATTGACAAAGAAGAGCGTGGCAACAAAGGGGCAGCACTGACGACCTTTATCAGCCTAGCGGGTTCTTACTTAGTCTTGATGCCAAACAACCCTCGTGCTGGCGGTATTTCTCGCCGTATCGAAGGTGACGAGCGCACCGAATTAAAAGAAGCCATGGCCGATTTAGAAGTCCCTGCGGGTATGGGGCTTATCGTACGTACCGCAGGTGTTGGTAAAGAATCGACTGAACTGAAGTGGGACTTAAAAGTTTTACAGCACCACTGGGCTGCGATTACTGAAGCCGCGCAAAGCAAACCCGCGCCGTTCTTAATTCACCAAGAAAGTAACGTAATTGTACGTGCAATTCGTGATTATCTGCGCCGCGATGTGGGCGAGATCCTAATCGACCACCCACGTATTTTTGAAGAAGCCAAGCAGCATATTGCACTGGTACGCCCTGATTTTGTTGAGCGTGTAAAACTCTACGAAGCCGAAGTGCCATTGTTCACTCACTTCCAAATCGAGTCGCAAATCGAATCGGCATTCCAACGTGAAGTGCGTCTGCCATCGGGCGGTTCGATTGTTATCGACCCGACTGAGGCTTTAACCTCAATCGATATCAACTCTGCCCGCGCAACTAAGGGCGGCGATATCGAAGAAACCGCATTAAATACCAACCTTGAAGCCGCCGATGAGATTGCCCGTCAATTACGTCTGCGTGACTTAGGTGGTCTGGTCGTGATCGACTTTATCGATATGACGCCAGTGCGTCATCAACGTGAAGTCGAAAACCGCCTGCGCGATGCCGTGCACCACGACCGTGCCCGCGTGCAATTAGGCCGCATCTCTCGCTTCGGTCTGATGGAAATGTCGCGTCAACGTCTGCGTCCATCTTTAGAAGAATCGGCTGCGCATATCTGCCCTCGCTGTCATGGCCAAGGCACGATTCGTAGTACCGAATCTTTAGCGCTGTCGATTCTACGTCTGATGGAAGAAGAAGCGATTAAGGAAAACACCTCACAAATCGAAGCCATCGTGCCTGTCGATGTGGCGGCCTTCCTGCTGAATGAAAAACGCAAAGCGATTCGTATCACAGAGCAACGCCATGATGTGGAAGTCTATGTGATCCCAGATCCGCATATGATGACCCCTGATTATCGCGTCATTCGTCACCGCACCGACGATGAAATCGATGAATCTAGCTACAAGCGCATCGAACAGCCAGAAGCCAAGTTATACGAGCCCCGTAAACTGGAACGCACTGCTGCGCCAGCACCTGCCCTAAAAGGCTTTACAGCACCACAGAAAGTCGAACAAGCCGCCGCACCAACTGCCAATAAAGTGGAAGCAACAGAGCCAGGTTTCTTCAGCAAACTGTTCAGTGCCATTGGCGCCTTCTTCAGCTCAAGCGATAAGCCTGCGGCTGAAAAGACCACAGAAACCAAAAAGTCTGACAGTCAAACGGCCAATGCGAACCGTCGTAATCGTCGTAATGACACTCGCCGTACTCGCAATAACCAAGATGCTGACAAAGCGAAAGAAGTCACCCGCGAGCCACGCACCCGCAATGCCAAGAAGTCGGCTGATGCACCTCAGGCTCAGGAGCGTCCAGCTCGTGAAAAAGACGAGAATGCAAAACGCACTAAGCCAGAGCCTAAGAGCCGTAACCAAGCACCAAAAGAAGTGGTAGCAGAGTCTCAAGACGACACGCCAAAGCAAGAAGTGGCCCGTGAGCGTCGTCAGCGCCGTAACATGCGTCGTAAAGTACGCATCGATAACGCCAATGAAACCACTGAAGCGCCAATTCAAGAAGAAGTAGTATTAGCCGAAGTGGCCGCTGTTAATGCTGCCAATACGGAGGTTGCAGCTGAATCACAAGCTGAAACCAAAGCACCGCGCTCACGTCGCCAACCACGCAAAGAAGCTGCGGTTGCCAACGAGACAGCAGAAGCGACTGATACAGTAAGCCAAGCTGAAGCAAGTGCTGAAGTGGCTGTAGAAGCGCCTGTAGTAGAAAACCGTGCTGATGCGCCTGCTGACGTAACAGAAAGCATTAAGACTGAAGCCGAGACCGATGCGGATAACGCAGACGTCAGTGCCGATACAGATGATAAAGCAAAACGTGAATCTCGCGATGGACAACGTCGTAGTCGCCGCAGCCCACGTCATTTAAGAGCAGCTGGTCAACGTCGTCGCCGCGATGAAGATGAGCAAGGCGCCTCTGCACCTGCGCAATTCGTACCAAACGACGCCCTGGGTGAAGATCAGGACTACCCAGCTCCAAGCGCTCAAACGGCAGAGGTAGCTGAGACCACTGAAGCAAAAGCAATTGAAGCCATCGCTGAACCGACTGTGACTTCTCCAGCAGCTGTAGTCGAAGCGGCAGATGTCAGTGTGGTTGCTGAAACCACCGCCAATAAAGCTGTTGAGACTGAAGTTATTGAGGCAGCTGCTACCGAGCAAGTGGCTGAGATTAAAACCGAGGTTGCTGCAACAGAAGCTCCAGCTGACACTGCGGTAAACAACAAGGCTGAGACAAGCGTTAAAACTGAAGAAGTTGCAGTTGAGCCAGTGAAAACTGTAGAAGCGATAACGGAAGCAGTTGTGGCCCCAGCCGAAACTCCAGCTCAAGCGAAAGCTGAAGCAAATGCCGTTGCAGTTGAAGCCGTAACGCCTGAAGCAGACAAAGCCGAAGCAAAAGAAGCCGTGAAATCTGTGGCCTCTGCGCCAATGGCAAAACCTGCTCCTATCGTTAAACCACAGGCAAAAACCGTTGTGACTCAAGCCGCAGCAGCGCCTACAGCAGAAGCTGTGGTGAGCAAACCCAAAGCGGCGAGTCGTTTTGGTTCTATGGTGTCATCAGAAATGACCAAGCCAACGGTAGAAGTTAGAGCTCAGGTAGAAGTGCCAAAAGGTCGCGAGTATGACAATGTCGCCTCCTCCGAAGCTGCTGCGCCTAAACTAAAACACAGCAACAGCGCTGAATCGGATATGGCTCGTCCATAATCCTCAACCTGTTGTGAAAAAGCCATGCACTTGCATTAATGCAGATCGTTTTAAATAGTTGAACGATCTTTCAAGGGCTTCATAATCAGCCGCAACCTAAGTTGCGGCTGATTTTTTTATGTCTGAATTTTCTAAAGAGCTACTTGTTACTGCTGAATTTTGCCAATCGCAGGATATTGATGTATTCGCCAAACATGTTCCCATGGATTGGGTGGCTGAGGCTGTGCAACAAACTGGCAGGGCATCACTTCGAACCCGTCGTTTCCCTGCAGAGCAAGCGGTTTGGTTGGTTCTAGGCATTGGTTTGATGCGTAACCGCTCGATTCAGCAAGTCTGTGATACGCTCTCACTGGCGTTTCCCGACGCCAAGGGGGAGCTCCCGCCACTGGCGACCAGTAGCATCATCAAAGCCAAAGAAAAGTTGGGTTCAGAGCCCATGCGTTATCTGTTCAAAACAACCGCTGCACAGTGGGAAACACAGTGTGAATTTGATGAGATAGCGGGATTGAAATTGCTCAGTGTTGATGGGACGTATTTTAAGACGCATAACACTGAAGAAAACCATCACTTTGGCTTTGCACAAAGCACGGCTTCTTTTCCCTCTGTGCTGGCTGTCACCTTAATGTCTACTCGCAGCCACTGACTTTCTGATGCGGCTTTCGGGCCTGTTACCCACAGTGAAATTCACTACGCACAGCAATTGGTTGGCTCAGCTCCCGAGCATTCGCTCACGTTGTTTGACCGTGGGTTTATGTCTGCCGAATTGCTCATCAGCTGGCAAGGAAGCGGGACTAACACCCATTGGTTAACCCCGATAAAGTCTAAGACCCGCTATAGCATTATCGAGTCATTCTCAGAGTTTGACCATCTGGTTGAGATGCCGGTATCACCCCAAGCTAAACAACAAGCGCCTTATCAGGGCGAGCGCTGGCAAGCCCGCCTTATCCTTATTCCATCACCCAAAGGTGATATCAAAGGGTTTATCACGTCCTGCCTATGTCCCGACACTTACCCAGTGAACGATTTGCTCAAGGTGTATTGGCAGCGATGGGAGATAGAGAGGGGTTATGGTGAGCTGAAGCAATACCAACTGGAAAATAAACCTGTCCTGCGCAGTAAAAAGAAGGATGGGGTGTATCAAGAATGATGGGGGATCTTGACGACCTACAATATTGTTCGGCTAGAGATGGCAGCCATGGCAGTGCAGCATAACGTTGAGCCACAGAGAATAAGTTTCATTAATGCCCTGTTTTTAATCCAGGATGAGTTTGCTTGGAGCGACAGAGGGAGTCCAGGAGCGATCCCACAGCACTTAAAACGACTGAGGGAAAATGGCAAAAGGTTGATTTTACCCCCAAAGAGGAAGCGGCCCAGCTACCCGCGTGTGGTGCTAAAGAAAACGGTGAAATATCCAAGTAAAAATGCCACTCGCTCTTAAGCGAGTGGCATTATGCACTTGTATGGCTTTTTTATTTTCAGCAAATTTAGCCATATTTAAGGTTTAGCTGAATCGGCTTTTTTGTTAGTATGCGCGGCTATTTTGCCAACACAAATCATTAACAGAGGTTTCATGTTCGATCTTTTTCGCCACAAAACATCTAGTCACAAAGCCGATATTCTCTCGGGGCTGACGGTCGCACTTGCGCTTATCCCAGAAGCCGTTGCCTTTGCCTTTGTCGCCAATGTCGAACCTATGGTCGGCCTCTATGCGGCATTTATTATGGGATTGGTTACCGCACTGATTGGCGGCCGCCCAGGCATGATTTCGGGCGCGACGGGGGCCATGGCCGTGGTGATGGTGTCCTTAGTGGTTGAGCATGGCGTGCAATACTTATTTGCCGCTGTGGTGCTGGCGGGGTTAATCCAAATCAGCGCAGGGATATTTAAACTGGGTAAATTTATCCGCATTGTGCCCTATCCTGTAATGATAGGTTTTGTGAACGGCCTCGCCATTGTGATTTTCTTGGCTCAGCTCGGGCAATTTAAAGTCAAAGATGCCGCGGGGGAATTGGTCTGGTTACCGCAAGAGCCTTTGATGCTGATGTTAGTATTAGTCGCGCTGACCATGGCAATTATTTACTTTTTACCCAAACTGACTACTGCGGTCCCCTCATCCTTAGTTGCGATTCTAAGCGTGACCGCTATCGTAGTGGCTTTAGACTTAGACACCCGTAATGTGTTGGATTTTCTTAAAACCATGAGTGGCGATGAGCATGCAACCATCGCAGGTTCACTCCCAAGCTTTGCTGTTCCACAGGTGCCGTTTAACCTTGAGACGCTCTATATCATTCTGCCCTATTCCTTTATTTTAGCCGCCGTCGGATTAATCGAATCCCTGTTAACCTTAACGGTTATCGATGAAATGACCAATACCCGCGGACGCAGCAATAAAGAATGTATAGGCCAAGGCGTGGGCAACATCACCAGCGGCTTTTTTGGGGCCATGGGCGGCTGCGCTATGATTGGTCAATCGATGATTAACATTAACTCGGGTGGCCGTGGCAGATTATCCGGAATTACCGCGGCTATCGGTTTACTGACCTTTATTCTGTTTGGCGCATCTTTTATCGAAATCATTCCGCTTGCCGCTTTGGTTGGGGTGATGTTTATCGTGGTGCTTGGCACATTCGAATGGGCAAGCTTTAAGTTTATGGGCAAAGTCCCTAAAAATGATGCTTTTGTTATCGTGCTCGTGACCACAGTGACCGTTTTTACCGATCTTGCCTTTGCCGTCTTTGTCGGTGTAGTGGTATCAGCGCTTGTGTTCGCATGGCAACATGCCAAGCACATCAGTGTGAAAGTGACCTCAAATAGTCTGGGCTGGAAAGTCTATGAGCTGAACGGCCCATTGTTTTTTGGCTCAGTGGCCAGTTTCCTCGAATTATTTGATGCCTCGCAGGATCCACAGGATGTAATTATCGATTTCAAACATTCACGCGTAGCCGATCATTCAGCATTAGAAGCAATAGATACGCTTGCCGAACGTTATGTTGCGCTGGGGAAAAAATTGCATTTGGTGCACTTAAGTGCCGACTGTAAAGCCTTACTTCACAAAGCAGGCGATCTGGTTGAAGTGAATTTGCTAGACGATCCCCACTATAAAGTCGCTGACGATAAGCTCGACTCTTAAATAAGCACCTAATAAGACCGCAATAACTGCTAACCCACGGTCTGAAGGTTAACTTCGCTAAAAGATCGTGGGTTTATTTTTACAGGCAAAACAAGACTTGATGTGTATCGATATCTGATAACTTAACTATTAAATTCAACTTCCACTACTCAACTTTGGCTAGATAAATAGGCTCCAAAACAGAGGAAAGGAGGTTAAGAGGTTAAGAGGTTAAGAGGTTAAGAGGTTAAGAGGTTAAGAGGTTAAGAGGTTAAGAGGTTAAGAGGTTAAGAGGTTAAGAGGTTAAGAGGTTAAGAGGTTAAGAAAGAATACAGCCTAATCTACTCACAGATATACAAGGCAAGAGTAAAGAAACTTAAAAGCGACACAAATAAAAAGAGCCATGGTATAAACCATAGCTCTTAAATCCCTTGCTATCAGCGCTTAGGCTAACAGCACTGAAAATTAACCGATTACGGTTACGTTTTCAGCTTGAGGACCTTTTTGACCTTGAGTCACAGTGAAAGACACTTTTTGACCTTCGTCAAGAGTTTTAAAACCGTCAGAGTTGATTGCACGGAAGTGTACGAATACGTCTGGACCAGATTCTTGCTCGATGAAGCCAAAACCTTTGTCAGAGTTGAACCACTTAACAACACCAGTAACTTGAGACATGATATAAATCCTGTAAATAAAAAATTAAAGCCTTAACGGCGGTGGAGCTGGAAAATGCCGGTATTACTTATGTTTACAGGACGAACTGGTCGTATTGAACACATAAATATAAGCCCAACCTTCAAGCTAGTAAGACTATAAACCATTCTAAAGATAAGTCAACATACTGCGACACTTTGAAAAATTTATTTAAACCAAGCCCATCTCAGGTTTTGCCACCGGCTCGCAGAACAGCATGTTCTTACGGCGTAAGCATCGACAGTTAAGCATTTTAAATAATTTATTTCAATAGCTTAAAATCAACCTCTAGACTGAAATGCGATGTACTTCAATCTGAAAGTCTAATTCGCAGCTTAATCCGCTCTGTGCAAATGTGTGCTTTTGTTCGGCCGTAAACTTCCAAGCGTAGGGGGTCATTTCCAGAAAATGGCTAATATCTTGGCTATTATTTAGCTCAAGTTGTGACATAAGGCGCTCTAGGTGTAAACATTCGAACCCCGCAATCTTGGCATCGGACGCGGGATGCAATCTCGGTTCGGCATAAATTTGCTGTTTCAGCGCAAAATGATGTAAAGGCCCTGGCGATACTGTGATCAAAATGCCATTGGGCGCCATGACCCGCTGTAACTCTTCCACCTTCGATGGCGCATAAATACGAATCGCTAAATCGATACAATGCGATGGAATGGGCATTTCGTAGGCGCTCGCCACACAAAAGCTGAGATTCGAGTACCGTTTAGCCGCATATTTTATCGCCGATTTGGAGATATCCACGCCTTGTAATTGGCAAGGATGCACGGCGGTAAGCGCATTGTACAAACGATGGCTGTAATAGCCCTCACCACAGCCGATATCGAGGATCCGCTGCGCCTCGCTGGCATATTCAAGCGCCAACGCATTCACTCTGTCACTTAAGCTTTGATAGTAACCCGCAGTTAAAAACTCCCTACGGGCCAACATCATCTGTTGATTGTCGCCGGGATCTTTGGAATTTTTCTTCTGCACGGGAAGCAGATTCACATAGCCTTCTTTGGCCATGTCGAACTTGTGTGCCTGCGGGCATCCCCAGGTTCGTTCAGTCAAGGTGAGCGGTAAAGCACACAAAGGACATATATATTGCATTGGTTAACTCTATAAATGATTGGAATGTATGGCTTATGCCTCATCTTCCATGAGTCGCTCCACCATTTGCAGTAATTCTGGGGAGGCGAGCAGCTCAAAACATTCGAGCTTCCTTAAGGCTTTATCGATATTCAAACCGTCATTCGCTGCACGATTAAAGTTGGGGCGCTCGGACAGATGCGTATAAGTGCGAAATAACCATTGGCGCTTTTGTTGCAGTAAGGGATCAAGTCGCACTGCCTCTTCGGCTAACCCCGAATGACTATGCCCCAACTCTCCCCGCAAAAACGCTTGTAGTTCGAGCCGCACTTGCTCAATTTCAGTCAAACATACTGCCAAGTATTCAGCGGTAGCATTATAGTCATATTCCCGCGCTAATATCGCTTTCGCCATCATCAACACTTTGGGCTCATGTAAACCTCTTCCATCGGACTCGAGGGCGACCAGCTCAAACTTAGAGGCTGCTTGCAGTGACACACTGATCCCAGCCTGCGCATCGACTTTAATAACAATACCCGCCCGCAGTTCCTGCGCGCAAAATTTGGGTGCTGTGCCTAGACGATGGTAAAGCCGAACTCCTTGCCCCAAGCGTCTTGACGTTGATGAAGCACAACCTGTCGCTTCTACTATCTCGGCATTGAGTTTGAGTCCTAAGATAGGCTGAAAGCGGACGGCAATCTGCGGCTGCGGTGTTTCAGACACCACAATCAACTCGAGCAATGGTCCCCCCATCGCCTCAAGCACAATAAAATCACTGATATTGCTGGGCAAGGTTAAGGTCAGCGTCGAGCTCTGCCCAACGTCGAGTACCATAGGTTCATTAAGATATTGATGATGCATAAGACTCATTCCCTGTTCTAAGGGGAATTGTAACTGCCAACCGAGGTAAAGATCACCTCTTAAGCGCTTATCTTTTCAATATAATTTCTCAATCTCTGTTTTTGCTAATGAATATTGCAGTGAGTTTAAGTGTTAAGATGCTATCATTCGATAAAACCGTCATTTGATTGAAATTATGTATACAGCATCTCAGCCAAGTATTTTTTGGCACGATTATGAAACCTTCGGAGCTAATCCCGCCAAGGATAGACCGGCCCAATTTGCCGGGATCCGCACAGACTTAGATCTCAATATCATCAGTGAACCCGAGACTTTTTACTGTAAACAATCAACGGATTATCTCCCCTCGCCCGAAGCCATTTTAATCACAGGGATCACACCACAATTAGCCAATTTAAAGGGGTTGCCTGAAACCGAGTTTATGGGCCGTATTCATACACTCTTTAGCCAACCGAATACCTGTGTCGCAGGCTATAACTCCTTACGTTTTGACGATGAAGTCACCCGCTACGGTTTCTACCGTAACTTTATCGACCCCTATGCCCGCGAGTGGCAAAATGGCAATACACGCTGGGATATCATCGATTTAGTCAGAGCTTGCTATGCGTTTAGACCAGACGGGATCCATTGGCCATTAAAAGAAGATGGCTCGACCAGTTTTAAGTTAGAGCACCTGACGCAAGCCAATGGTTTAAGCCATGAAAAAGCCCACGATGCCATGTCCGATGTGTACGCCACCATTGCCATGGCCAAACTGATTAAAGAAAAGCAACCCAAGTTATATCAATACTATTTTGAGCTGCGCCGTAAACAGGCCGTGAGTGCCCAAATCGATGTGTTGAATATGCAGCCGCTTGCCCATGTAAGCTCCAAAATCAGTGCGCAGCAGGGGTGTACAACTCTTATTGCCCCCGTTGCCCACCATCCAAGCAACAAAAACGCCATTATTTGCGTTAACTTAGCCATGGATTTAAGCCCACTATTTGAGTTAGATGTCGAGCAAATAAAGACTCGCATGTATACGCCAAGAGCCGAACTTGCCGCAGATGAGTTACCTATCCCAGTCAAACAAGTTCATCTTAACAAATGTCCTTTTATTACCTCGGCCAAGATTTTGGATGATGCCCAGGCAGAAAGACTCAATATCGATAAAGCCTTTGCGAGAGAACAATACAAACGCTTAAAGGCTCACCCAGAATTGCGGGAAAAACTGGCACAACTCTTCGAGCATGAAGGCGAAGTCACAACCACAGATCCTGACTTAATGCTGTATTCGGGTGGTTTTTTCAGCCCCGCCGATAAAGCCAAGATGGAGATCATTCGCCATACCTTGCCACAAAATTTAGCGGCGCTGGATCTGCAGTTTGATGATGGACGCATACCCGAGATGCTGTTCCGCTATCGGGCACGTAACTACCCAGAGCAGCTGAATGATCAAGAAGCTCAGCGTTGGCGCAGCTTCTGCCAACAACGTTTGAGCGATCAAGATTATTTACTCAAACTTGAAAATCTGCTGCAAGATACCGAGGGTGATGAACACAAACAGAAGTTACTCGCAGCCCTGTGTCACTATCTACGCGGGCTCTAAAGCTACACGCACTCTACAACACTGATAGCGAATCGCTAAGCAGAGAGTTCAATCAGATAAGACAGTTATTTAACGCCAGACATTGATAACTTCTTTCAGTTGTCACTTATCTGGCGTTAAATTGAGGTATAAACGCGAACTAAATCGCATTTATACCGTAACAAAATTACTAGAATGTTCTTCCATGAACTTAACAAACAAGGAGTCGGGAAATGCAAGATAGATTTATCAAAAGCATAACCCAGCTGCCAACCCCATTGGCTGACGCATTAATTCCGCTTTTACATCAAAACTTTGCGGGACATATTAATGCACAGCAACTGGCAGAGTTAGTCCAAAGCAGCAAAATGACTGAAGCCGAAGTATTACTAGCGCTACTGCCTATTGCCGCCGCCTTAGCGAAACCGCCGATCAGCGAGTTTTATGTCGGCGCGATTGCCAAAGGGAAAAGTGGTGACATCTATATGGGCGCCAACCTAGAACTCCCCGGCGAGGCCCTGTTCCACTCTGTACATGCGGAGCAAAGCGCCATCAGTCACGCATGGTTAAGTGGCGAGAGCCAAATTGTCGACATGATAGTCAATGCCAGCCCCTGCGGTCATTGCCGTCAGTTTATGAACGAACTCGTCGAGGGTGGCCAAATCAAGATCCATTTGCCCTCGCAAGACAGCCATTTACTGTCCTATTACCTACCCTATGCGTTTGGGCCGAAGGACTTAAATGTGCAGTCACCCTTGCTGGTCAAGCAGGAAACAGAATTTGCTCTCGATAGCAGCGATCCTATGGTGATCGAGGCGTTAGATCATGCGGGCTTAAGCTATGCGCCTTATACCCATAGTTACGCGGCCGTTGTATTGGAAACCGCCGATGGTGCAACCTATTGTGGTCGCTACGCTGAAAACGCGGCATTTAACCCTTCGATGCTGCCAATGCAGATGGCCCTATCGAATCTCACTCGACATAACCGTGATTTTGGCGAAATTCGCCGAGCGGTGTTGGTAGAATCATCACAGGGAAAAATCAGTTTAGTGGGCGCAGCAATGGATGCTTTACATGCCGTTGCCGCCATTGAGCTGGAACATATTGTGGTTGACCCCGTTTAACCCCCGTTTAACGAGAATCCTACGGCGCTTTAGCTTTATCCCTTCGTATTCACTAACGCGCCGTATTTTTCTCTTACTATTAAGTCACTTAGCTAACGATTAGCGCTTCGTTTTGTCTCGAATGCAACCTTTCGCTCGGCCATTCTGAAATAACAGTCATTGCGCTGCGACTGCGTCATAGTGCGCCAAGCTAAAATCTCATCCAAATGCCTAAAGCAGCCCATACAGATATCTTGCTCATCAAGGCAGCAATTTCGCACACAGGGATGTTCGAGGTGGTTACTATGACCAGACCGCATATTCGTTGCCAGCTGGCTCAATAAAATGAAAACGCCGTCCGCCGGGGAAGCTGAAAATATCTGTACTGATAGCGCCGCCCGCTGCCTTCACCGCTGCTTGTGTCTGTTCTAAGTCCTTGCTGTACAACACGATCAACGGACAACCTTTTTCGAGGTTAAAACTCACCTCAGCTTGATAAAAACCACCCGTGATCCCCGCATCAATAAAACAGCTGTACTGCGGGCCGTAATCCTCAAAGCGCCAACCAAATACCGTATTAAAGAAGGCCTTCGAAAGACCAATATCTGTGGTGGGGATTTCTAAATAATTAATACTGTGATGATCCATAATCTTCCCTGCTCATGATTAATCAAACAAAAAGGGAGCCAATGCTCCCTTTAGTATGCTGGCTATTGCCAGATTAACCTTGTACTAAGGCGGCGACAAGTCCGATGGCGCCACCAAATACCCCGCCCCACACTACGAGCCAGCCTAAATGTGTTTGGATCATCTCCTGCACGATTTGCTTAACCATTTGCGGCGTTAATTCATTTAGGCGTTGTTCAACGATATTGGCGATCTTCGTTTGTAGATCGGCCATTACATTCGGCTGTTCAATTTCTTGTTTCAATAAGTTGCGGAACTGCTCACTCTCGGACATTTCCACCAAAGAGGCTTTCATCTTCTCGATAAAGGGTTCCTTTAACGGCATTAACGCCTCTGTACCGCCAAACATAGATAACATGCCCCCGAAGGAAGATTGTGCCACAGTATTAACTAAGGCATCAAAGGATGGCGCTAAGTCCACTTTATCAATCACAGGCGCTAAATCGATTTGGCTAATTCCCTCTTTTTCCGACAGAAAACGGTCGATATTCTCAGTGGTGAAGAACTGTTTCATCATAAGATGTGCAATCCCCGCTTTGAATTCTTCAAAACGCGATGGCACGACGCCCGAACCGTACAAACCTGGGACCTTCTCAAACAGCATATACACCGCAAGCCAGTTAGTAATGGCGCCAGATAAAGCAAATAAACCAACATTAAACAGAATGGGTTGGCTCAATGCGTATCCCAATGCAACGCAAATGGCCGCTAGCACATTTGTCACTAAACTCTTATTCAATCTTACTCCCCTCTTAAGCTATCGATGCGATTGCAAATGGCGCTAGTTTAACAAGCGAAGGGGATGTAGGTCTAATGCTGAAAAAGGATGAGAAATGGAGCCGAATACCGATAAAACATCGCGCAAACCCAGCTAACTCAAGCACTAGCTGGGTTAGCCTTACATCGCTAACAGCGAGTGGGGTCAATGAGGTTATTTCATTAATTAACATTAACTTAGTTTAATGATTTTTAGGAAAAATAATTGCAGATTTATCGCGCAGCTTAGGAATTATTGAAAAGCATCGTCTACACTGAAAGTGACCATTGCATTACAACATGACTCAATAACTTAAAACATAAGGGCTGCGCTTATGGACTCTGCATTTAATACCGCTGGAGCTTTAGGTTGGCATGAACTCACAACCCACAATACCGAAGAAGCCATGCGTTTTTACGGTGAAGTATTTGGTTGGCAGTTTAGAACGGTAAAAATGCCCCACGGGCAGTATCATTTGATCGAAAATCAAGGCTTGGGTATTGGTGGTATTACCGATAATCTGATCCCGTCATTGCCTTCTCATTGGACTGGCTATGTTACCGTCGCCGATGTGGATTTGGTCGCAATAAATGCCAAAAAACTCGGTGGTGATATTCTCTTTGGCCCAGAGGATATTCCTAAAGTGGGCCGCTTTTGTTGGATAAAAGATCCACAGGGCGCCATTATCGCGGCGATAAGTTACCTCTCAGCCTAGAGCGCCCCTCTTGCATATAATTACGCTTAATAGGCAGATAAGGTTACTGCTGTGAGCAAAACGTTATCTTTTAATATTGCTTGACGTTCAAACTCGTTACCATAAGGTAATGCTCAGATTTAATTGGAAAAACTAAAAACAACTCATGTACAGATGAGCATTATTCGCTAGAATAGTCGCATTTATTGATAGATTTCGCGCCTACGTGCGTATTGGAGCCTTAATCTCACTATGTTGACTCAGCTATCACGGTTAAAACTGGCGTTCTTTAGCCGTCCTCGATACCAACGAGTTCTCGCCTATTTAACGATAATCTACTTAAGTTACCTGATTATCCTTGGACTGGTACTCCCCAAGGCCGTAGTGTCTTTCGCCCCAGAGAAGCTTGCAGAAGTACTGGGTCGTCCTGTGACATTACAGAATATGCGGGTCAATCCTTTTACCTTCCAAGTCAATATCGAACAGTTCGAAGTTAAAGAGAAAGATAATCAAGCTTTTGCGGGATTATCTCAGCTGCAGTTTGAAGTCAACTTTTGGCAGTCGGTATTTAATCAAGCCGTGGTGATTGATCATATCCAGCTGCAAGGTCCCTTCGCCAATATGAGTCGGTTTCAAACCCAAGGGAAAACCCAGTTTAACTTCGACGATATTATTACCACCCTCAATCAGGCTAAAACGCCGAGTGAGCCTGAAACCGCTACAGAAAGTACCCACCCACCGCGAGTGATATTAGGTGAATTCCGCTTAACGGCGGGCAAAGTCAAATTTGATGATAAAATCACTAAGGCTTTGGTTGATTACCCCAATATCAACTTCAAACTCAGTCAGTTAGATACTGAGTATTTGATGACGGCCAATCCGGCTAGCCCTACAAATACTCAAGCGACGACATCTCAGGATAAGCCTACAACTCAGGCCAACTCTACATCGAATCCTGCGAGCATTCTGCATAACCAATTTGTCGCGCAGTTGCAGGATGCCCATGCGGGCGAAGTC
Source organism: Shewanella decolorationis S12 (assembly GCF_000485795.1). GTDB lineage: Bacteria > Pseudomonadota > Gammaproteobacteria > Enterobacterales > Shewanellaceae > Shewanella > Shewanella decolorationis. Next base: position 46,259 of record NZ_AXZL01000071.1, on the reverse strand, counting down.
AGCCTTGCCGGACAATTCCAGCTTTTCCCTTTTAAGCTTGTCGGGGATGCACAGCTCGCCAAACTGCAACTCGCCCCACTCTGGCCATTTGTAGCTGACCAATTCAAGGTAAAACTGGCGGCGGGTGAACTCAGTATCAGCAGTCATTACCAAGTTGAGTTACCGACGGATGGTAACCTACAACTTACAGCCGATCGCAGCCAAGTGATTGTAGAGAAAGTTGATTTACTCAATGGCGACCAGTCCGTTATCGCCTTACCCTTGCTAGCGATTGATGGAATTAACCTCAACCTCACCAAGCAGCGCGTCGACATTAAGCAAATCCACAGTGAGGGCTTAAGCCTTAAAGCCAAGCTGGATGAACAAGGCATCGATTTAGCGCAGCTGTTAATGCCAAAAACTATGGCTGCCAGCACAGATACCATAACGCCGAACATGTCAGTTGAAGCACAAACACCAGAGGCGACAGTTGAAACGAACGCGTCAGTCGCATCGGCTTCACAAGCGGTCTCGGATACGAGCGCAACCGAACAGCAAGATGCTTGGTTAGTGACTCTGGGCGGCCTGAGTATCGAAAACTACGATATTCACCTTGAGGAACATAAACTCACCCAAACCGCACAGCAATGGCGTGTTTATCCCCTTAATTTTACAACACAAGCCATTGTGAGTGATTTAAAAGCGCCCATCGAATACGAGCTTTCCTTTGCTCTAAATGATAAAGGACGGTTTATCTCCAAGGGGCAAGTCGATGTGCCCAGTGAGTCAATTAACGCTGACCTTAAAGTCGAGCGGCTCGCCTTAGCCCAATTCCAACCTTACCTTGCGCCCTATGTGAATATGCAGCTCAGCAGCGGCCTGTTCAGCAGTGAGGGTAAGCTAAATGCCGACGGTAAAGGCAAAGCGATTTATCAAGGCAGTGTTGAACTGGATGATTTGAGTATCCTCGACAACATTCGTAAAGCCCCTTTGGTTAAATGGCAAAAAATGCATATTAATCAGCTCGATTTCGACCAACAGCTGAATAAAATTAATATCGACCATTTAAGCTTTAATCAGCCCTACGCTAAGGTAGTTATCGCTAAGGATCGCACGACCAATATCAGTAATCTGATTGTGGAAACGCCTGCGACTGACGCCCCTAAGACGACTGCGACAACGGCCAAGACAGAGGTCAAGCTGCAGAGCAGCCCCGATGCAACGGCTAAGCAGCCCGAGTTAAGCTTAGATATTCAGAAAATCAGCTTTAACCAAGGCTCGGCATTTTTCGCCGATAACTCACTCACGCCTAACTTTGCCTCTGGCATTGAGCAGCTTGAAGGCAATATCAGCCACTTATCCTCCAAACCCGGCACTACAGCATCGGTCGATATTAAAGGGAAAATCGATCGGTATGCGCCAGTGACCTTAAAAGGGGATATTAACCCACTACTGGATAAGCCTTATCTTGACTTAGACCTAGTGTTTAAGAGTGTCGAGTTAACCTCTGTCAATCCTTATTCAGGCACCTATGCAGGCTATTACATCGATAAGGGGCAATTATCCTTAGCACTCAACTACAAACTGGAGCAAAACCAACTCAAGGGCAGCAACCACTTAGTGATTGATCAGCTCAAACTAGGTAAACGCAGCAACAGTGACTTAGCCACCAGTTTGCCCGTGACATTAGCGATTGCTCTGTTGCAGGACCGCCACGGCGTGATAGACCTTGGGATGGAAGTCTCCGGCGACTTAGACTCCCCCAGCTTTAGTGTCGGCAGCATTATCATGACGGCCATCACCAATGTGATCACCAAAGCCGTGACAGCGCCCTTCTCTTTCCTTGCGGGTCTGGTAGGCTCAGATGAAACATTGGATAAAATCCCCTTCAATCCAGGGCAGTTTGTACTCAGCCCAACTGAGCAGGAAAGCTTAGATAAACTTGCTAAAGGCTTGGACGATCGCCCAATGCTCAAATTGAGTCTTGAGGGCAGCGTGGATGCCGTCAAGGATAGCCAAGCGATTGCCGAGCGCATGATGAAGCGCAAGCTGGCCACGCTAGCCAATCTGCCACTGACGGAATTACCCGCAGATCTCAGTCCGAGCCAATTCCCAAGCGAAGGCCCTCTGGCCGATGCGCTGGTCAAACTGTACGAGCAGGAAGTCAAAACCAATCCGGATGATGTGAAAGACACTATTGTTGCCGAGACCAAAGATACGCCACTGAGCAAAGAAGAACTCACCACTCGTTGGCATATTGCGCTGTATAACCTTACGCTCAAAGCGCAAACCGTCAGCCCCGATAGATTGGGAGATTTAGCGCAAGAAAGAGCAAAAGCGGTTAAAGCCTATCTTGTCGACAGTAAAGGGATCGCGCCAGAGCGGATTTTCCTACTCGAGAGCCGCGTCACCTTGAGCCAAGATGCGGCGCAGGTGAATATGAGTATCGACGCAAACTAAATACTCACCAACACCAAAACATGGATAATAAAGCGCCCAGTGATCACTGGGCGTTTTTGTAACTAAAGTCAACTAACTGCGTCAGTCTCAAGTGCTTGGCCTCACGCATCCCTTAGGTTACACTCTGCGGCTTTATGAGAGCGGAATCACACTTCGCCAAGTCTTTTCGACAACACAATGCCCTTTTGCACCACCCATACTGCGGCGCGCTAACACACTTTATTCGAGGTAATTATGTTTATTATTCGCTGGATTTTAGGTCGGATCATTTTGCTACTGAACTTTGTGTTCACCCCAAAGAAGCGCAAACGCCCACAGGCAGAACAACAACAGATTGACGCCCAGACCCAAGCGCTGGCCTTATATCAGTACAATGCCTGCCCTTTCTGCGTGAAAGTGCGCCGCGCTATGCGTCGTCAAGGACTGAATATTCAAACGGTGGATGCAAAACAATCTCCGCACAAAGATGAGCTTATCGCTCAGGGTGGTAAACAACAGGTTCCTTGTTTACGCATCGAAGAAAACGGCCAAGTACACTGGCTGTATGAGTCAAAAGAAATTATTAATTACTTAGATCAACGCTTTGCCTAAATGGAATGCGCGCCCTATGGCGCGCTTTTTATTTGCGCCTTTCTTTACTTATGCCACGTTTATTTACGCCAAAGATATTCGCGATCGGAATAGTCAAACAACCATTGGGGTTGGTACACCACGAGCAACGTCACCGCCATACCATTGAGCAGCGCTTCAGGGAACGCTAATAGCGGGATTAACATCAGATAGTTATCAATCAACACGCCCCAATCATAATCCATTGACAACCACAGCCAGAATGCCCAACTAAATTGATGAAAAACCGTCGACAAGCCAGCGTTAATAAAGGCGCCGACAAAAATAAACACAAAAATATGCTTAGGAAACAAATGATAACTACGGCTGTAGAGGATAAAGGCACAAAACAGCGGAATAGCGATAGCAAATAAGCTAAAAGCCCCAAACTCGGCGGGCTGCTTTAACACAAACACACTGAAAAATGCGCTCGGTAGCAGCAAGGCAACCGTGGCTAAACGCCAACCAAACATCAGTAGGCAAGTGACTATGCCTAAGAAGTGTAAATGCAATCCCACTTGAATACTGGCATTGAGCAACCACAGGGTATTCACTGCAATCAGGGTCAATAACAGCCGCCATTGTAAGCCTTTGTCCTTAAGTACTTGCTGTAGCTCCTCCTTAGGCCAGATGGCATAAATCCACAGCGCCAGTAGCAATAGACTTAGGCACTGCAATGGGCTGATATCCCATTCGATTTGTGCCAAACGATTCGCCCAAAAGTCCAACATGAAAAAGGCTCCCTTAGAGTAACGCCATTCGGCGTTCTAAAGTGGTAAAGAGAAGCGGTAAAGATAATCGCGGTATACGAGAGTGAGTATATCGCGAATAAAACCCATAATTGCATGATATTTCGCGGCATATTAAGGTATTCTTCGATAAGAGAATCACCTAAGAGTAATCCTTCATATGTCATTAAGATCGATAAGTCTGACACTGCTGAGCTGCTTTACCCTACTCGCCTGTAGCAGCGCCCCAATAGATCCCGCTGAGTTTGCCGGAAAATTTAAAGATAAACTCACCACAGATCTGCGCGCCGATGGGCTAAAACTCTTTACCTATCAAGCCGGTTTAGCCGAAGACCAATCGAAAAAGGATAATGCCGAGCGCTCCTTCCCCCACGAAGAACGCATGCGCCAAGTCGCCCAAGATCCTAGAGAGCAGCGCCGCAGCCGTAAAGAGCAGGCCGACTCACTCGAGATTTGGGGCAAACAGGTGGAGCTGGGGTTAGAAAAAACCTTAGAAATGACAGGCTATTGCCGCGAGGGTTATTTCGAATTGAGTCGAAATATTGAATCGGGACGCGGTGAAATTCGTGGAGAGTGTAAAGAAGGCGCCACCGAGGAAGACAAACAAAAATTTGCGCGCTTTTAGCAAGCTTGAGTGCTTATCTTTATCAGCAAAAAGATAAAAAATAAGGGCGAAGTTATCGCCCTTATTTCAACGCTTTACTTAGCTAACTCACTGAGCGCTAAATCAAAGCCTCAATTCATTTAGTCTGAAATTAAACCGCTTCGTTTAAGGGAACGGCACGGTTTTCGAGTAACACAGGGATCCCATCCGTGATTGGATAGGCTAATTTGTCTGCCTTACAAATCAATTGCTGCGTTGTTTTATCGTATTCCAATTTTCCCTTGCACACAGGGCAAGCGACTATGTCTAACAGTTTTTTATCAAACGCCATGGGATTTTCCTTGTTTAGCTGCAGCCACAGAGCGCACACGGCTCAGCAGCTGTTGATCAAATTGTGGCGATAGCTTGGCATCCACAGCCAAATACCACCAGTTTTCTTGTGCAAAATCGCGACATTTAACCGCATCTTTTTCTGTCATCATCAGCGGCCGAGATGCCGCAAGCTCGCATAACGTTTGTTTGTCGTAGGCTTGGTGGTCATCAAAACCATGGGATAACGCGAGTTTAAACCCTTGCTGAGTTAACGTCTCAAAAAAACGCGCTGGATGACCAATACCTGCCATTGCCACCAAGGGTTGCGTCGGGTCAAACACGGCCTCTGCCTTAGGATTGACTGGTAGCACTGCACTTGGACTCAGCTGCATCTCATATTGATTAGCCTGAGCGGGCCCACCATTGACCACCACAAAATCCACTTGATTTAGGCGCCAAACACCTTCCCGTAGCGGCCCTGCGGGGAGCAAATGACGATTCCCTAAACCGCGCTTTCCATCAATCACCACCAACTCAATGTCACGGCCGAGGGCGTAATGCTGCAAGCCATCGTCACAGATAATCACATCCACGGCAAACTCTGCCAGCAACGCCTTGGCGGTATCGACACGTTTGGCTCCCACCACCATAGGCACACCTGTACGTGCGACTATCATGGCGGGCTCATCGCCTACTGCCGCCGCGCTATCTGCCACGGTAACGACTTTGACCCCTTGGATATCCGCACCATAACCACGGCTGATCACACCTGGGTTAAACCCCTGCTGCCGTAGCAACTCAATCAAATAGATAACGGTAGGCGTTTTACCACTGCCGCCAACGGTAATGTTCCCCACCACAATAACGGGTACGGGTAATGGGGTTTGGGATTTGAGTCCCAAGCGAAACAAGCTGCGACGAATCGCGGTGATTAAAGCGAATAGCACAGAAAACGGCAGCAAGAGCCACCGCAATGGGTGACCCTCGTACCAAATTTTATTCACCAGCGCCTGCATTTAGCTACCAAACTGCATTTGGTATAACTTGGCATACATGCCGCCAAGTTCCAGAAGGGATTTATGGGTACCGCGCTCAACGATACGGCCTTGGTCGACCACTAAAATTTGATCGGCACTTTCAATGGTCGACAAACGGTGAGCAATCACAACCGAAGTGCGGTTTTGACGAAGATTATCCAGCCCCTGTTGAATCGCCTTCTCAGATTCGGTATCGAGTGCCGAAGTGGCTTCATCGAGGATCAGCACTGGCGCATCACGCAGCATAGCGCGGGCAATCGCGATACGTTGTCTCTGGCCGCCCGATAATAACACGCCGTTTTCACCCACTTGGGTGTCTAAACCTTCAGGCAGTTGCTCGATAAATTCCATCGCATGGGCCAAGGTCGCCGCTTGGATAATCTGCTCGCGGGTCGCTTCACCGGGATAGGCATAGGCGATGTTGTTGGCAATGGTATCGTTAAACAGGGTCACTTGCTGCGACACAAGCGCCACTTGATTACGCAATGATTTCAATGAGTAATCATAGATGCTGACATCATCAAGCAGAATATCGCCAGATTCCAAGCCTGTATAAAAACGCGTAACCAGACTGGCGATAGTGGATTTACCCGAACCAGAACGACCGACTAAGGCCAAGGTTTGCCCTTGGGTCACCTCGAAGTCGATATTATCTAAGGCGCGGCGCTCCTGCCCGTCGTAGCTGAAGGACACATTATCGAAACGTAAGTTGCCCTTAGCACGCTTGACGGTGTAAGTACCCGTATCGGATTCAGGCAAAGTGTCTAACAGTTCAAAAACCGTGGTACAGGCCGCGATACCGCGTTGAAATTCGGCGTTCACACGCGTGAGGTTTTTGATGGGTTGCAGCATGGCCATCATAGCGCCGAGAATGGTCGCGAAGGTACCTGCGGTCAAATCGGCTTTCATGCTATCAAGGCTCGCCGCATACAGCACAAAGGCCAATGCGAAAGAGCCAATCACCATGATCAGCGGCTGGCTAATCGCCTGTGCTACGGCGAGTTTCATATTTTGATGACGGTTTCTGTCATTCACTTTGGCAAAACGCGCCGTTTCGGTTTCTTGTCCGCCGAAGGCCAAGACGTTTTTATGGCCTTTAATCATCTGCTCGGTAGCGGCACTGACATCGCCCATCGCCGTTTGGATTTGTTTCGATACCTTACGGAAACGACGACTCACAATAGTGATCACCAATCCCATAATTGGGCCAATCACTAAAATACACAGAGAAAGCTTCCACGAGTTGTAAAACATCAGCGCAAGCATACCGATAACCGTTACCCCATCGCGCACGATAGAGATCAAGGCACTGCCCGATGCACGGGCAATTTGCTCGGTATCGAAGGTGACTTTTGAAATCAAGTTCCCGGTGTTTTCTTTATCCATGTAGCTTACGGGCAAGCTCAGATAATGCTCAAACACTTGCTGACGCATATCCATGATCAAACGGGCACTCATATAAGAGATACCGTAGGTGGAGACAAAGTTCGCAAAACCACGCAGGGAGAACATTAAAATAACTACTATCGGCGCCATTAATAACACTTGGTTATCGGCATGAAAGCCTTGGCTAGTGGGGAGTGCGATACCATTACTGATCGCAGGAGTGCTGCTAGAAAAGCCTTTATCGATAAAAGGCCCGATAAAAGAAATAAAGGCCGCGTCGACAAGCCCATAAACAATCAGGCCGACAACGGAAAGCAAAAACATGCCCTTCATCGGTTTGAGATAGCACAGTAATCGCTTGAAAACTGTCCACATTTCGTCTTTAGGAGATGCTGTCATTGAAAACACTAAATTATGGCAAAGTTCTCATTCTACTCTGGATTAATCAAGTCACCAAATCTAAACAAGCGGTTATACCAAAATGGCGCCAAATCACGCCGATAGGTCTTCACCTCAAGCCGTCCAGCAGCAAAAGAAACACTGATCTGCCCTTCTCGCCCCGTTGTAAAATAATCAATATTCCGCGCTTGATAACGCGCAACCACATCGGGCTTGGGGAAGCCATAACGATTATTAAGACCTGCAGGAAACAACACTAATTCAGGAGCGACAGCATCGATAAAGGCTGGGGTTGATGAGGTGCGGCTGCCATGGTGCGGCGCAATTAATACTTGGCTTTTAAGCTCGGCGCCTTTGAGTGCTTGCTCAATCAGTACCGCTTCGGTTTCCTTTTCAATATCACCGCTCAGTAACAGACTGTGCACACCATCGTCGATACGCAACACGCAGGAGGCGTTATTCCCTCCCTTGGCCGTCTGAGGCGAGATAAAGCTTAACCTTAATTGCTGCCACTGAATTTGCTGCGGCAAACAAGGCATACCCTCTAAATGAGCCACATCAGTTATCCAGTTTGCCCTAGGATAAGCTTTGGACAACACCTCGGCACCGCCGGCATGGTCGTTATCGCCATGACTCACAACAATATAATCCACCAAAGCTAAGCCTTTACTGCTAAGAAACGGGATAATCACCCGCTCACTATAGCTAAAATCCTCACCAAAGGCGGCGCCCGTATCATAGATAAGTGCTCGCCTATCCTGCTCAATCACCACGGCTAAGCCCTGTCCGACATCGAGTAGATGCAATGTCCACTGAGGGGAAGATGGTTCAGTCATACGTGGAAAAAACACTAATGTGGCCGGAATAAACAGCAAGGTGATGGGTAAATGCCATAGTCCATATCGACTATGATGCGGAAGATAACGCCATAGAATCAAGGCCAACAATACGCACAGACTGGCCCCGAGCAAGGTATCTGAGACCGAATGCCAATGGACGGGCAAATTACCACTAAGTTCCAATAACTTGCCATAGGGTAACACGGTGAAATCAGCCAGATGGAACAGCCCAAACCATGCTTGACCAAAAAACGTGCCTAACCACCAGAGGATAAACGCCAACATAGATAAGGGGATGACGACAAGGCTAAACCAAGGCACCACCAGCATATTCATCCACAGACTGTGTACGCTAAGGCCGCCGAAAAACACCGCCTGCACTAACCCTAACACCAGACTTAAACGCCATTGAATCGACCAAAATTGCGCGAGTCTCCCTCTCGCTTTTGCCCTAAAGGTGGCTTTACCTTCAGCGGGCTGAATACGAGGTGCGCTTTCCAAGGTATATAAAATAATCGCCAAGGCGCAAAACGACAGCCAAAAACCTGCACTCAAACAGGCAAGCGGATCGAACAAAAGCACAATAAAGAGTGCAAACAGTAAACGGTCCCACGCACTCGAGTAGCGTCTTAATAAACTCAGCAGCATGATCAATAAAATCATCACTAACGCGCGTTGAGTTGAAACCGCAAATCCCGCTAAATAGCTATAAAATAAAGCACTACCTCCGGCGAGCAATAGTGCAATCACTAGATTGCGTCTGCTGGGATGCGCCGCGAAGCGGCTTAGTAGAAACAGCGTGCATATATAAACCCAAGCGGTGATCACCGACAAATGCAGCCCAGATATCGCCACTAAATGCCCTGTTCCCGTTTGCCTTAATGCCTGCCACTTACTGGCTGGTATGAGTTGCTTATCGCCCAAAATCAGCGCGAGCAAAATATCCCCCTGCGCGAATGTCGACAACTTAGGGGACAATTGGCTAATCAGATGATTCCGTAATGAAAAATGAGTCGTGAGCAGTTGGGCATGAATGACTCGTCCTTTGCCAACAATATGCTGACTAATCAATTGTTTTTGCTCGTTGTAGCCACCTTGATTTAACACGCTTGAGATACTTTTAGGCATCAGCGTGAATGACCAAACTTGCCCCACTTGCACCGCTTCGGGGGATTGCCAAGTTAATCGTAACTTAGCCCTTGGCCAGAAGATTAAATTTGGTTTATCGACAATAATATCGAAGCTAACCCAGTCGCTGTTTTGACTAACTAGTGATATGATTTCGCCCCTCACTTGAACTGGCTGTAGTGATAAAGGAAGATCCTGCCGAGATAAAATGAAGCAAAACCCTGTGAGCCAAAACACCGCAAAGAGCGCGCCGGACAAAGTAGACGCTTTTTTGAATAAGACGAGCGCCCCAAGGCAAAGATAGGGTAAATAACTGATTGGCAGCAGCGACGGCCACAACATCGCTGACAGTAAAGTGGCACTAAAGCCAAAAATGAATCCATTCATAGTGAATTAAGTTAAGACAGCAATTTCAGCCTATGCCAAAAAAATTAATCAAAAAGTATATGCCTAAGCCTGAAACCCTGCGTGAGCACAAACACCTACGCATTTTCGGTCGCTTATTACATAACCCCAATCTGTGGGCGCTTAATCGCCGCTCTGCCCCGGGGGCCTTTGCCATAGGCTTGTTTGTCGCTTGGATCCCAATGCCGTTTCAAATGGTGGTCGCCGCCGCTTTCGCCATCCTGTTTAATGTCAATATTCCCGTCTCTGTCGCATTAGTGTGGATCACCAACCCGCTGACCATGCCGGTGATGTTTTATGGTGCCTATTTATTAGGCGCGAAAATTCTTGGCCATGCGCCGCAGGAGTTTGCCTTTGAAGCCAGCTGGCAGTGGATTGAATCTTCATTAGCCACCATTGGCCCTCCATTTTTACTTGGTTGCTTAGTGTTGGGAGTCATATTTTCCGCCTTGGGATACCTAACGATCAGTAATCTGTGGAAATACTCCATCATGTTTAAATGGCAAAAACGTAAGACCAAATAATTTGCCGAATCTTTGCCGCACCATCCCGCCGCTCGCCCGTATTTTATTGAAGTGCATCTAAGCGTATCTAATCATTTTGATTAGCGCTTAGATGCCTTGTTAGTGATTCAACTTAGATACATTCACTTAACTTATTGAATTGGATCTCGTCGTCAGGCTCACCCAAGATATTGAACAAGTTACCCCATCTCTGCATGACCTTCTCCCCTCACCTGTAACACTTGCCGCTTACTAAACTTAAATCGCTAATATCGACTTCAATCTAAGTGCCAATCCGTCACATCTAACAGCAAAATAAACACCTTTCACGGTAATAAACCCAGCGTTACTCACAAGGAGATATATACATTCATTTTATTTGCAGCTTAAAATAAGCCCATGCTAACCACTAAAACTTCATTCTTATGTTGAACATTGATGAACCAGCCCACTTACAACCCAAAGTAGCCTTGTTTCGCTTAGGTTTTAGACCCTTTTTCCTGTTTGCCAGCCTATTTAGTCTCTTAAGTTTGGGTATATGGGGCGGTTTGCTCTCCGGCAAATCGTCACTGCCAACTACACTCAATCCACTCTGGTGGCATGGCCATGAGATGATTTTTGGCTTTGTCTGCGCAGTGGTTGCAGGCTTTTTACTGACGGCCGTTCAAAACTGGACGGGACGCCCTGGCATTAAAGGTTTGCCTTTAGCTGGACTATTTTTAGTCTGGCTACTACCTCGGTTGCTGTTCATATTGCCCTTCAACATTCCGCTGGTTGTCATAATGGTCATCGATCTGCTGTTTTTACCCTTAACGGCGGTCTTATTAGCCATTTCAGTGATTGAGATTCGCCAGTGGCGCAACTTTGTGTTTATCCCCATTCTAAGTTTACTCACCGTCTTCAACGGCGTGAGTTATTACGGCTTAATGACTAATCAATTGAATTGGATGAATAACGGACTATACGCCGCGGTGATATTGGTCGCGGTTATTGTTGCGCTGCTCGGTGGACGGGTGATCCCATTTTTCACTGAGCGTGCAACTAAGTGGCAAAAAAAGTCGCCAATCCCAGTGATAGAGTATTTAAGTTTCGCGAGTCTATTAGCCCTAGTGCTAAGTCTCTTTTTAACAGAAACATTATTCACCCGAGTTATTGCTGGCATCGCAGGCTTAGTAATCTTAATACGTTGGTCTCGCTGGGGATGGAATGCAAGTTTTCCTGTGCCACTATTATGGTCGCTGCATTTTAGTTACTTGTGTATCCCTATCGGCCTAGGGTTGATTGCAGCAGGACTACCACTTTCCGTTGGCATGCATGCTATTACTGTTGGGGGATTAGGCGGAATGATCCTTGCGATGATGTCACGGGTATCACTAGGGCATACTGGGCGCCCACTTTCGCCACCTCGCCCTATGGTGCTCGCTTTTGGCTTAATACTGTTAGCCACTGTACTTCGCGTCTTGGCAGGAGTACTCAGCGCTTGGTTTATCGAACTCATGCTTGCAGCGATTACCTGCTGGATATTCGCGTTTAGCTGTTTTAGCTACTGCTATGCACCTATGCTTTGCCGGATAAGAGCAGATGGTCGCCCTGGCTAAAGCGGCGTCTAAAATCACGGCGCTTTGATTCTGTGGCTCAACAAGCAATTGCTATCTTGTGAATTGAGTCACAGAGAATCGCGCCTCTTTTCCCTATTCAAGATATTTTTACTGTTACTATTTACAAAAATATTCAGTAGGGAGTAACTATGCCATTTTATCGTCAGTATGGTGCTAAAGGCTTAAAGGCCGTTGAACACCTAGTATTAATCATCATCGCGATTGCAACAGTTGTCGCTATTGGCCAAGAAATTGTTCATGTTTTCAATGTAGGTGCCGTTGCCCTAGCCGATTTGCTGTTACTGTTTATTTACCTCGAAGTGCTCGCCATGGTCGCGAACTATGCAGAATCAGGCAAATTACCAGTGCGTATGCCACTTTATATCGCCATTGTCGCCCTTGCGCGATATTTGATTTTAGATATGAAAAGCATGGACGACTGGCGAATTGCAGCCATCTCACTCTCCACCTTGATCTTAGCGGCAACAGTTATCGTGATCCGTTGGGGTCAATTAAAAATGCCTTATCCCAAAAATCAAGAATACGACAATTAAATACTGCAATGCGCCATTACCACCCACAGTAATGGCGCGACTCCCCACATAAAAACCCCACTAAAGACCGCTTGTTCACATTGGTATTCTGGCAAAAAGCAATTATGCTAGTTTTACTGAGATCAATTATTTACGGGGCAATTGAGTTATGGGTGAACATCCAGTTGGATTTACAGAAAAACGCAGCTCGCTTCGCGTCGATATGGAAGCCGAGCGCGTCCTACTGCATTGGACAGACAGTGAAGGAATTGAACACTCTGACGAAGGTGTTTGTATTGATTTAGCCCGTCGAGGCATTCTATTCGATTATAAAAAACCATTTGCCCTTGGCGAATTAGTGAAGGTGACATTTAATCCTGAAACCTCGCAGCAAAATTGTGTAAAAGGCCAAGTTTGTCGCTGCTCAAAACGGCATGATCAAAGTTACCATGTCGCCATGCAGTTGCTTTAATTTTGATCGAGTTACGCAGGGTCGATTGAGCTGTTCTACACTGAATTAGTTGGACTATTCATTCAAGGGACATAGCTATGATATTGCTGGTGGGTGGAGAAAAAGGTGGCAGTGGCAAGAGTTGTCTCGCACAAAATCTTGCGGTTTACATAAAACAAAAATTCGCTGCTAACGTATTAATGGTTGATTGCGATCCACAACGTACCACATCCGACTGGATCCAAGCTCGAAATAACGACCCTAGCCTCCCAGCCATTAACTGTATTCAGCTCTACGGCAAAATTCGTAACGATCTGCTCAGTCTGAATGAACGATTCGACTACGTTATCGTTGACTGCGGTGGTCAGGATAACCTTGCAATGCGCGCCGCCATGTCGGTAGCAACTTATGTTGTTATTCCCCTTAGGCCCAAACGTCGCGATCTAAAAACTTTACCACATATGGAAGACATGCTCAGCACCTGTAAGATGGTTAACCCCAAAATGGTGGCCACCATAGTGCTCACCCAATGCCCCGCCCTACCAACGCAGGTCAAACGTATTTTAGAGGCCAAAGAAGTGGTGCAATCCTTCGGCCTGCGAGTACTCAACTCAGTCACTTTCTGCCGCAATATTTATGATGACAGTGAAGAAAAGGGATCGTCCGTAATGGAAATTGAGCCAGATGGAAAAGCGGCCGACGAGATCCGCGCAATTGTGGATGAGCTGTTCACCTTACCTCCAGAAAATAGTTATGAGCTTAACTGATCTTAAACGTAAGCAACCCAAACAGGCCATTAAGGCAGTTTCGGTTGATGATTTTATTGAAGATGCTAATAACTACGCTTTAGGTAAAGCGAGTATTCTCAAGGTTGACTCAACACAACCTAAGGGCTTAGATAAAAAGTCCGCTAAAATTTACCGTCACGCCACTTTTACCTTGACCGAAACCAGTATTTCCCAGCTAGATTACCTTGCAAAGGAAACCAAGATCGCCAAGTCCCGTTTACTACGTATTCTGATTGATGAGTTCAGTCACAGAACGGCTGAAGAACAACTCAAAGTAGTCAATAAAAGTAAGAAAAATGAGGGTTAACCCTACTCTTTATACATTGTTATTAACGGTTATCGTGAGTGATAACGGCTTAAGTTTTCTACAATAAAACTGCCGCGATGCAAACAGCTATAAAATCCCGCTTTAGAGAGATTTAATTGGCCGCAACCTAATGCAGCCAATGGTTCTAAACTGGACTGACGCTATATCAACTAAGGTTAATTAGCCTAGGCTCATATGAACCTAGACTGCAATTAGCCTCCACTTCAATTAGCTAAGCTTCGATTAGCAAGAGTACTTTGAATCATCTCAGTGGTGTGAATGATTACACTGCCGCCCAGCCACCAGAGTCAAACCTTGCTCCGATTCCAGCATTTTCCCTTTGCTTAACAACAAACTGATTAACTCTTCTGCGGTAAGATCTTCGGCGCTACAAGTGTGGTAACGCGCATTGTCGCCAAAGGTTTGTGCCATCAAGGCGATAAACTCAGGCTTTAAAAGCGGATTTTCTTGCGCTACCATCAGCGCCATAACGTCATGACCGTGAATAGAATCGGACATAGCCTCTCCAAAAGATGCAAATAAGATTAGGCTTTATATCCGAACTGTTGAATGTTAACCCTGATCTTGCGCACATTCTGCGATTTCAATACTCGCGCTGACCGCTGTGACAATAAAGTGAGCCATTATGTCTTTAATCCTGCTCCTAACCCAACAGATGTCACTCTACTTAGTGATAGTGTATTTAGTCAGTAAAACACCGCTTTTTAAATTATTCGCCGAAACTTCGCCGCGCCTGCCCCACAAAATTTTTATTTATCTCGTATTTTCCAGTTTTTGTATCATGGCGACCTATTTTGGCGAGCAAACCTCGGGCGCTATTGCCAATACTCGCGCAATGGGCGCCGTATTAGGTGGTTTACTCGGTGGACCTGTCACTGGCTTATTAGTCGGACTCACCGGTGGTTTACACCGCTATAGTATGGGTGGCTTTACCGATGTAGCCTGCGCTATCTCCACCACCCTTGAGGGGCTCTCAGCAGGAATGATCAGTTTTTACTTGCGCCGCGCAGGTAAGAGCGAGCTTATCTACAATCCACTGTTAGTTTGCCTAGTCACCTTTTACGCCGAAATGATGCAGATGAGCATTATTTTACTGATCGCTCGCCCCTTCGATGATGCTTGGGAATTAGTTCGGCAAATTGCGCCACCGATGCTCTTGGTTAACTCCATCGGTGCGGCGCTGTTTATGAGCATGATCCGTGACCAAAAAACCATGTTCGATAAACTATCCTCCAGCTTCTCGACCAAGGCGCTAAAGATTGCCGAGCGCAGCGTTGGTCTACTTTCAAAAGGCTTTAACGAAGAAAGTAGCGGTAAGGTCGCGCAAATTGTGATCCAAGAGACCAACGTCGGTGCTGTGGCCATTACCGACCGCGAAAAACTCTTGGCTTTTATTGGCATAGGCGCCGACCATCATATTCCCGGCACACCGATTTCCTCAAAAATAACCCTTGAGGCCATTAACCAGAATAAAGTGATGTTCGCCGATGGCGTAGAGATGCCCTATTCCTGCTCGATTTCGAGCCAGTGTAAACTCGGCTCTAGCCTGGTGATCCCGCTTCGCAGCGACACCGAAGTCATTGGCACTATCAAGTTATATGAGCCTAAAAATAAGCTGTTCCTGAACATTAACCGCACCTTAGGCGAAGGGATTGCGCGGCTATTGTCGAACCAGATCCTCTATGGCCGCTTTGAGCAGCAACAAAATCTGCTGACCCAAGCCGAGCTCAAATTACTGCAAGCTCAAGTGAATCCGCATTTTTTATTTAATGCACTCAATACCATCAGCGCGATTATCAAGCGCGATCCTGATATGTCGAAGCAACTGTTACAGCAATTGTCGCAGTTTTTACGGATCAATTTAAAACGCACTACGGGTTTAGTCACTCTCGGTGATGAGCTGGATCACATCGCGTCCTATCTCACCATTGAGAAAGCCCGATTTATTGATAAATTACAGGTCAATATCGCTATCCCTGAGTCACTCTATCACTGCAAAGTACCTGCGTTTACCCTGCAGCCCATCATTGAGAATGCCGTCAAACACGGCACCTCCCATATGATTGAGCAAGGGCAAATCAAGGTGACAGGCCGGATGGAAGAGCAGGTTTTGGTCTTAGAAGTCACTGATAATGCGGGGCTTTACCAACCCATTATTGGTTCTGAAGGGCTAGGCATGAATTTAGTCCATAAACGGATCCAAAACCTGTTTGGCGAGCAGTATGGCATTCAGGTGGAATGCGAGCCGGATGAGTACACCAAAGTCACCATCCGCTTACCCATAGAACAGACGGAAACTAGCACGTGATCACTTGTTTAATTGTCGACGATGAATTGTTTGCCCGCGAAGAACTGGCCGATCTGCTTGGTCAAGAAGCCGATATAGAGATTATCGGCCAATGCTCCAATGCGATTGAAGCGCTGCAAACTATTGCCAAAGAAAAACCTCAATTAATTTTTCTCGACATCCAAATGCCGCGGATTTCAGGCATGGAGCTGATTGCCATGCTTGATCCCGACACTTTGCCCAAAATCGTGTTTGTGACCGCGTTCGATGAGTTTGCAGTCAAAGCCTTTGATAATCATGCCTTTGATTATCTACTCAAACCTATAGATGCCGAGCGCCTCAGCCAAACCTTGAAACGAGTGCGTAAGGATCTTACGCCACAAGCCGTAAATCTTATCGCGCCAACGACGCTGGAGCATTTACCCTGTTACAGCGGCAGTAAGTTAAAAGTGATCCCCATTCAAGATGTTGAATATGTGTTTAGCGATTTAAGCGGTATCCATGTCGCCTGTACCAAAGGCAAGGTCCACACTCAGCTCACACTAAAGGTGTTAGAGGAAAAAACGCCGCTAGTGCGCTGTCATCGCCAGTATCTGATTTCACCCAAAGCCATTGCCGAGATAGAACTGCTCGATACTGGCGCCGAAGTCACCACCCTACTTGGTGACAAAGTACCTGTGTCTCGCCGCTATCTAAAAAGTCTTAAGCAATTGTTTGGCTTTCAATAGCCAGATTGTTAACTGCGTATGCTCATATCCTAACCACTCGGGGCGTTCAATACTTATGAATGACATACGAATGCAACCGCTCGCCCCATTCTATTGCCGCTGAGTCAGCGTTATCGACCTCTCACCCAGTTAGCGCTGTTTTGTGTAAACAACTTGTTTACACTCTGCACAACTCAAAATGGGGAGATAACTAAAATGATGTGGTTCCTACTCTGCGTCGGTCTATTGATCGGCGGTTACTTTATCTACGGTACCTTTGTTGAAAAGGTATTTGGTATCAACGAAAAACGTCAAACACCTGCTTTTAGCCAAACTGACGGTGTAGACTATGTGCCTATGTCGAAAGGCAAAGTGTACTTAATCCAACTATTGAATATCGCGGGTGTCGGTCCAATCTTCGGCCCAATCCTAGGTGCGCTTTACGGTCCAGCAGCCATGCTGTGGATTGTGATCGGTTGTATTTTTGCGGGTGCGGTGCACGATTACTTCTCGGGGATGCTGTCGGTCCGTAACGGCGGCCAATCTGTGCCAAACCTTGCGGGTAAATACTTAGGTAAGAGCGCCAAACACTTTATGAACGTGTTTGCCATTATCCTGCTACTACTTGTGGGTGTAGTATTTATCTCTGCGCCTGCGGGTCTGTTAGGCAAGCTAACTGGTTGGGATGTCAGCATTTTCGTTGCGATTATCTTCGTTTACTACCTGATTGCGACTGTGGTACCCGTCGATAAAATTATCGGCCGCTTATATCCTTTCTTCGGTGCGCTGTTGTTCTTTATGTCCTTTGGTTTAGCCTTCGCTATCATGCTATCTAGTGAGCATTCTTTGCTACCAAATGTACAAGCGGGCGACTTCTTCCAAAACTTAAACCCTAAAGATATGCCTCTGTGGCCAGCGCTGTTTATCACCATCGCTTGTGGCGCGATTTCAGGTTTCCACGCCACACAATCACCGCTGATGGCTCGTTGCGTTGAAAACGAAAAGAATGGCCGTTTCGTGTTCTTTGGTGCCATGATCGGTGAAGGTATCATCGCCCTACTCTGGTGTGCGATTGCGCTGTCTTACTTCCACGGTGTTGAAGGATTAAGCACTGGCATGGCGGGCAACCCTGCAAACGTAGTATACGAAGCCTCTACCGGTCTATTAGGTGCTGTCGGTGGCTTTATGGCCATCCTTGGGGTAATCATTCTGCCAATTACCTCAGGCGACACCGCTTTCCGCTCTGCCCGTTTGATCTTGGCTGAGTTCTTTAAAATGCCACAGGTTGCGTTACCAAAACGTTTAGTCCTGGCCATCCCATTATTTGTGATTGGTGGTTTACTGACTCAAGTCGACTTCGGCGTGATCTGGCGCTACTTCGGTGTTGCTAACCAAGCGACCGCAGTATTAATGCTCTGGACAGCCTCAGCTTACCTACTGCGTCACAATAAACTGCACTGGATCACCACTATTCCAGCGATGTTTATGACGACCGTGGTTATTACCTTCCTACTCAACTCGGCAACCTTAGGCGCGGGCTTACCTATGACCCTGTCTACCATTGCTGGAAGCATTTCAACCTTAGTAATCACAGCGTTATTGATTGTGAAAACCAAAGGTAAAGGTGAAGTCGATAGCGACGGCGAATTACCCGATGAAGCCTAATTTCGAGCAAAACCACTAGAAATATCGCAACTCAAATTAAACGGGCACTCATCAGTGCCCGTTTTTTTATCCATCACCTTAAGCCTAAGCCCATAATACTGGTATAATCCCGCCATTGTTCACGGCAGTTTATTCAAGATGACTCAAACAAATAACCCATTACACGGCATCACACTCGAAGCCATAGTCACCCAACTGGTGGAACACTATGGTTGGGAAGAGCTCGGCGCGCGCATCAAAATCCGTTGTTTTACTGAAGATCCGAGTATCAAATCGAGCCTGCGCTTTTTAAGAAAAACCGACTGGGCGCGGGAAAAAGTGGAATATTTGTATTTAAAAACCAATAAACTGCCGCTGCCCGCCGCAAAATCATCTAACGCTCCGGCGAAAACAGCGGCCAAGAAGCCTACCAAACCAGCACAAAAATCTGCTCAGGCAAATACGGCCACATCGTCACCTGCAACGGATGGCCAGATCAATAGCCATATCTGGGGCAAGCGCGACTAATTTCGCGAGAATATTCAAAAGCGCATTCACAAGAACAGACAAAAATGCGCGGGATAATTCACTCGATTATCCCGCGCATTATCTTTTAAGCAGTTTATCTGTAGGATTTACGTTTAAGCCTTAGCTATCGGCTACTTTGACTGCGGATAAGTCACACGGTAAATAGCTCCAGCATAATCATCCGAGACGAGTAAACTGCCATCGGCTAATTCAGCAAAGGCCACAGGACGACCAAAGGTTTGTTCATCCTGCATAAAGCCGGTTAAAAATGGGGTGTATTTAACCACCTTGCCTTGTTCTATCGTCGCCACGGCCACTTTATAACCCGCTTTTTTAGTGCGATTCCACGAACCATGCTCAGCCACAAACAATTGCTGTTGATAGTCCTGAGGGAATTGTTTACCCAAATAAAAATGAATGCCGAGCGGCGCCACATGGGCTCCTAGGGATAGCGCCGGTGCAGTGTATTTGGCTGGATCTTTACCTTGACCAAACTCAGGGTCAAGAATCGTACCTGCATGCACATAAGGAAAGCCAAAATGTTCACCAGAATAACTGACCTTATTGATTTCGCAGGGAGGAATATCATCGCCCATCATGTCGCGGCCATTATCGCTAAACCAAAGAGTTTGAGTGCCGGGCTGAAAATCAAACCCGACAGAATTACGAACGCCTTGGGCGATAGTGGTTAATTTTTTGGTCTCAAGATTAAGCGAGAAAATACGCCCATAGCGTTCATTCTCCGCGCACACATTACAGGGTACGCCCACTGGAATGATTAACTCGCCTGTCGGGGAAACCCCTAATACTTTCCAGCCATGGTGGGTTTCACTTGGAAAGCCATCGAACACCACCTCAAATTTGGGTGAGTTTAAGTTGTTATCTATATCCTTGAATCGAATGATGCGCTCCACTTCGGAGACATAGAGATCGCCATCTTTGATGACCACCCCCGAGGGTAGTTTAAGGCCTGAGGCAACCAGGATTTTCTCATCGGCAACGCCGTCTTGGTTACGGTCGATAAGAGCATAAACATTCCCCGCCTTCATTGAGCCCGCATAGACAATGCCTTTATCGGATACGGCAATTTCGCGCGCATTTTCAACATCATCAGCGAATAAACTTACGTTAAAACCTTCTGCAACCGTCAGTTTATCTAAAATATTCTTGGCCATTACCGGCGCAGAAATGCTACTCAAGATACTGAGGGATAAGAGGGAAACCACCTTAAAACTGGTTGTCGTGAGTAGTACGGCGCGTTTTTTATGATCCATTGACTCGTATCCTAGTAGGGTAAAATTATTGTCGTACAATTAATTGGCCTACGTTACCTTAGATATACCGTATTACCAAATACCCTGATTTAGCATGTCAATCCGATGGGGAAGTTTCCTTAACAAATAACTCACGGCCAATTTGTCCTGTTCTCAATCCCACATATCGCGTCCTTTACAAAATTAAGGGTAAAAATCTGCTTGAGTTTTTTGTCCATCTGCCGATAACTCACTAAAGCACACTTGGCACTCACATCTGTTAATCTATTGAACATAGTTGAGCGGCCACATTGAAGTATTTAAGGAATCTATCGTGAACATTAATGGATTAAATACGACTGCAAATAGCAATGCCTTCAAATCTGTTTCCAGTGCTTATATCACTAGCACTGCAACAGCTAGCTCAGCCGTTGAGAATTCGTCGGCAGAGACCGATACACAAGAAACTGTCAATATTTCCAATGCTGGAAGACAAGCCCTCGCAACCGAGGTAGGCGCATCTCTCAGAGGTCAAACAGCAGAAAAACTGCAACAAACGGAAAGTACTGAGAATGAAGAGCCCAAATCTATCATTGATGAACAAATTAAACGTTTGAAAGAGCAAATCAAAGCATTGCAGGAGATGCTTACGAAACTTGAAGGAGATGATTCCGAAGCAGCGGATCAGCAACGTAAGCAGCTACAGGAGCAAATTATGCAGCTTAGCAATCAAATCGCCGTGTTAATGGATAAGAAAATGCGGGATGCACAAAAAGCCGCTGGCTAATACTGAGTATCAATATGCTATAAATGTTTGCATATCAACCCTTCATGAGCTTAGTGATGTAAACTAAATAGGGAAACTAAATAATAAACGCCAGATATTTAATCCATCACCGGTTCGATAACTGATGCCAATTCTATCTATGCCGAGGAGATCGCCCCCCAAAGGCTTAGAAAATGCTAGCGTAGCGCCAAACTCGTAGCTACCGGAGACTATGGTTTCATCTTCAGCATTTTGGGTAAAGTCCAGCTCGTTGAAGTACCAATAACCGACTGCAAAGACTCTCGGTTGCATCTGAATATTCAACCATTGCCAGCGGGGTGACAGGCCAATATCGACCCCGGTTTGCAATACCGCAAATTGGTCGGTTAATTTCCCAACCCGCTCACTGTAGCCTGCAAACCTTAACCTCGATACCCAAACGCTGTCTTCACCGACGAGGCTGAACCCATACAGGCTACTCACGCCCGAGGCTAAAATAGCCACGTTTGCATCGGTTTCAAAATTCGTCCCGAAACCCACATCCAGATAGGCTTCCATCCGCGTGTTTGCCGTTGCCTGCCAATGGTGCTCAATGCCCGGCGTCATCGTCATTGTCCCGACCGAGGAAGGCAATTCACCATCGGTAATATCTTTGGCTAAGTAGTCAAAAAAACCGAAGGATAAGGGTAAACGCAACCAAGTTTGACTACTTTCGTCCTTTAAGAAATCAAAGCTTAAGGGAATGCTCACCACAGTGGCATTTTGATCGGCGGCACGATACACACCCGTACCTAGATAACTGCCAAAGGCATAAACAGAGTTGGGATTATTTTGGCCATCAATCGGTGATTCGGGGCTCATTTGAGCAAACGACTGAGATAGCACTGCGTTCAGCGGTGGGGCATGGCTTGCAATGGGAGCGGTCGACGCCAGCAGTGGGAAGACACATCCCATTGATAGCGCCGAACAGCAACAGCATTTAACGAGTAACCGGCTAAAAATGGTCTTCAATTTATGCAAACAGATCCTGATTTGCTAAGCCTAATCGGTTATCGCTTTGGTTAAAGATTACTCTTCATCCGTAAAATGATACTCAGACATCATATGCCCAAGTTCGGTGGATTTGGTCTTTAAGTAAGCCTCATTGTAGCGGTTCTTACCGACTTGCAGGGGAACACGCTCAACCACTTCGATGCCGATTTCCTTCATCGCTTTGACTTTGCGAGGGTTATTGGTCATTAAGCGTACATGCTTCACGCCAATTTGTTCAAGCATAGGTTGGATCATATCGTATTTACGCATGTCCGCCGGGAAACCTAATTGCTCATTTGCCTCAACCGTATTGGCGCCTTTATCCTGCAATTCATAGGCACGGATCTTATTGAGCAGACCGATACCGCGGCCTTCTTGGCGCAAATATAAGATAAACCCACTGCCGGTTTCGGCAATGTTTTGCATCGCAGTTTGCAGCTGGAAGCCACAGTCACAGCGTAAGCTGAACAAGGCATCGCCCGTGAGACACTCAGAGTGAATACGGCCTAATACGGGGGCATCGCTACTTAGGGTGCCAAATGTGAGGGCAACATGCTCTTTACCGGTTTCGGTATCTTCAAAACCGTGCATGGCAAAAACGCCCCAGGGAGTGGGTAATTTTGACGTCGCGACATATTTTATCGACATGACTTAACCTTAACGACTACTCTCATTCCATGAGACGGAAGGAACATCCATAAACAAAACGATGATTGGGCTCTTCGCCTACTGAGCGCCTATTCTAAAGCGTTTTCCGTAATCACGAAATACTTTAGTAATTTAATCAACTATAAATCGAAACCTGTGGCGCTATCACGGGTATAGCTCAATCTGTCGAACAACCATTCAAGGCGCTGCAAAATAAGCATGTGCCTTATTTTGCAACTCAATGAATAACTTGCCAATAAAACTTAAAACTTAGCAGGAGCAAAACCCGTCACTTCGGTTAAGCCCATTTCTCGCCCGAGAGCCGTCATCGGATGCACAACCACTAGGCCTTTGACTGACTTTTTCAGTTGACCCATGTCGGCTTGCTCAGCTTTGGTGAGGGCGCGGTGGAATGGCAAGTGTTGAATATCTGTACCTTGCTTTTGTAAAAGGCGCGACTGCTGCGTTTTTACACTATTGATTTGCTTAGTGACCGCCGCAATCTCGCGTTTAAATTGCGCCACAATCACGGCATCGCCACGTTGCTCTGCTGCCGCCAGTTTACGACGAAACTTATCTAACTTATCGTTAAGCTGCTGCAGTTCTTGCTTTAAATTCATCATGTTACCTTAAATTACTTAAGTGAATCCCAGTCGATATTTACCCCATTTTGGGCCTGAATGTCTGGGTCACTGTGTCAAGGTGTGGGATTATAACAGCAAGTTAGCGATCCTCGTTACCGCTTTTATAAGAAACGGATCACCTGATTGCTGCTGCCACGGTATGGCAAACTCGGATCGGCAAGGCTCTGTTCGAATTTACCATCCACCAGCACGTCCACATATTCCAGTACCGCACGCTGCTTATCCGTTAGCGCATCCCAGGTATAACCTGTCCAGAGCCAAATATCTTTACCCGGACATTCGGTTTTCACCCGCTTCACTAACGCGAGGATACTCTCAAGGTTGGCGGGTAAGAGTGGATCGCCCCCAGAGAGTGACAAGCCGCGGCGCACAATGCGCTCATCCTGTAGATCGGCAATAAGCGTATCTTCCATTGCCTTATCAAACAAATGGCCTGAGCGCACATCCCAAGTACTTTGATTATAGCAACCTCGGCATTGGTGCTCACAACCTGACACAAATAGAGTGACCCGAGTGCCAGGACCGTTTACCACGTCAACGGGATAATATTGGTGATAGTTCATTGCTGCATCCGCGCTAAAGCCCAATATGGTTAGGGGCTAAAGATCAAAGCACAGTCGCCACCAGTGCGACTGTGCCAGTGTAACAAAACAAACAAGGCAAAAGTGTTACAAGTGTTTGATCCTGCGTTTCACTTCTTCTTGCTTGCCATGGTTGAATGGTCTGGCGTCGGGGCTACCTAAGTAACCGCACACTCGGCGGGTGACAGATACACGGCTTGGCTCGTGGTTACCGCATTTAGGGCAAGTAAAACCTTTACTGGTACAACTAAACTCACCGGTAAAACCGCAGTCGTAGCATTCATCAATCGGCGTGTTAGTGCCGTAGTAAGGCACGCGGCTATAGCTGTAATCCCACACATTTTCGAGCGCTTCGATATTGTGCTGCATGTTGGGATACTCGCCGTAGCAAATAAATCCGCCATTGGCGATCGCAGGATATGGCTGCTCAAAATCAATTTTATCGTAGGGATTCACCCGCTTTTCCACATCCAAATGGAAGCTATTGGTGTAGTAACCCTTATCGGTTACGCCCGCAACCACGCCGAATTGGCGCGCATCGAGCTTGCAGAAACGGCTGCAGAGGCTCTCACTCGGGGTGCTATAAAGGCTAAAGCCATAACCGGTTTCGGCCTTCCATGCATCGGTAGCCGCTTTAAGGTGCGCGACAATCGCCAGCGCTTTTTCACGCAGCTTGGCATCATCAAACACATGGGTTTCGGTGCCATAGAGCGCATTGATGGTTTCATGTAAACCGATATAGCCTAATGAAATCGATGCCCGACCATTTTTAAAGATTTGGGCGATATCATCATCGGCGCGCAGGCGCACACCACAGGCGCCTTCCATATACAGAATCGGCGCAACTCTTGCTTTAACGCCATTTAAGCGTTCGATGCGAGTATCTAATGCACGGCGGGCAAGTTGTAAACGCTCATCTAAAATACGATAAAACTCAGCCTCATCGCCATTGGCCTCGAGGGCCACTCGGGGCAAGTTTAAGCTCACCACCCCAAGATTATTGCGCCCTTCATGGACCAGCTCGCCATTTTCTTTGTAGGAGCCTAAAAAGCTGCGACAGCCCATTGGGGTTTTAAATGATCCCGTGACTCTTTCCACTTGCTCGTAGTTCAAAATATCAGGATACATGCGCATGCTGGCGCATTTTAGGGCCATTTGTTTGACATCGTAGTTGCAATCACCGGCCTTGTGGTTAATGCCATCACGAATCGCAAACACCAGTTTAGGGAACACGGCAGTCTTACGATTTTTACCTAGGCCCGTCATACGCACTTTCAACATGGATTGCTGAATTAAACGCGACTCCCACGAAGTGCCAAGACCAAAACCAAAGGTGACAAAGGGCGTTTGTCCATTGGCGGTATGTAAGGTATTCACTTCATATTCAAGGGATTGGAAAGCATCATGACATTCTTTTTCTGTCAGCGCCGTCGCATAGGCCTTGGCATCTTTTATCTGCCAGTTGAGTGCCACTTGATAATGTTTGTCATAGCTCTTCGCCACAAAAGGTGCGAGCACTTCATCGATACGGTTAATCGTAGTGCCACCATAAATATGGCTCGCCACTTGGGCAATAATCTGCGCCGTAACAGCAGTAGCGGTGGAGATGGATTTTGGAGTCTCAATTTCGGCGTTGCCCATTTTAAAACCGTGGGTCAACATGCCTGCCAAATCAATCAACATGCAGTTAAACATCGGGAAAAACGGCGAATAATCGAGGTCGTGATAATGGATTTCGCCAAGCTCATGGGCGGCCACTACATCCTTAGGCAGAATATGGCTCTTGGCGTAATGCTTCGCGACTATACCCGCGAGCAGATCCCGCTGGGTTGGGATCACTTTAGAGTCTTTATTAGCGTTTTCATTTAACAGCGCGGCATTGCTTTGCTCGACTAAACCACGGATTTCGAGATTGAGTTTACTGGTCGCATCGCGGCAAATGTCTCGGTCGTGCCGATACTCGATATAGACCCGCGCCAAGGATTTGTAAGGGCCTTCCATTAAGAGATTTTCAACCGCATCCTGTAAATGGTGGATCTCGACTTCTGCCAGATTCGCCACTCGCTCCCTCACACAGGCGGCAACCGTCGCGGCATAGTCAGCATCCTCTATCCCAACCGAGTTTGCAGCCGCTATCACTGCATCTCTTATCCTTGTTTCATCAAAAGGTGTGCGGCAACCATCCCGCTTGATCACGACTGGCATTGTTCAGTTCCTCTCCATTTCGATTAAATTTAACACTACATATAGTGCTTCAATAATCAACAAACACAATATGTAGGCAATTAAGCGGGATCAACACCTAAAAATCCATGATCCAGATCATGATTTATCGGATGGATAAAAAGAACAAAGAAGAACTGTAGCCAAGCCCAATGATCTCAGTTTTAAGCCTTGACCTCAGCAGTAAAGCAAGATAGTGAACGCTAAAAAAGATGCTAAATACAGCAAAGGACTGTGACAAAAAATCAAAGTCCTTTGTTTTTAAAAGATTATTGCTGTTTGATTAAGATTAACGCTTGGCTAAGGCAAGATAGCTACTCAGTTGCCCCGATGCCGATTGCTGCATCCCCATGGAGGAAGCCACTTGCATAGTCGATTTAAGCCCCTGCCATAACTGCTTTTGGCTGTCGCTCAGTGTTGGGTTGCTATTTAGATAATCGGTCAACTGGCCAAAGACCTTGGTGGCTTTTTGTGCCAGCACAGGGGATTGCGCATCATCCATATTCGACAACACGTTTTTAGCATCGACTAAGGTGTTGATCATCGGACTGTTTGGTGACTTTTCCGCTAAAGACTTGAGCTCGTCGTCGATAAAGTCCTGCAGGGATTGCTTGCTCGGCTTTTGACTCGGCAAATTAATGCCGTTTTGTGACAGGCGTTCAACCTGTGCATCGGACAAAATACCGTCTTTTTGCAGCCGAGACACTAGGGCCGGAATATCGGACACACTAAACTGGCCATCGGCAAAAAAATCCTTCGACATGGCTTGGATTTTTTGTGCCCTAAGCGCACGGGGTGACAAGGCAATTTCATCACTCGGTTTCGTTTCAGTTTTAGACGTATCCTTGGAGGATGAGTTTGCATCCGTGCTGGACTTTGTATTACTTGTGTCTGTCTTACTCGTGTCCGTCTTCTTGCTGCTTAGGCCATAGGCATCGGCAACACTGCTACGATTCAGATTTAAGGCATTTAAAAGAGAATTCATCGTCAATAATTCGGCATCTAACACTGTGTGATGAAGTTAAAGCAAAAAATAAGCCAATCAAACAGTCACTTGCCTAAATTATTATTCGTTTCGCGGACACGAGCTTGCCAGAACGAACAAAATTTAATCTCGAAACGTCAATACGCCCTGAGTATTCTCACAACTTAGCCTTTCCAAATTGCAGCTTCAATCAAATGCGCCACTTTAGCGACAGCCGCCTCCCCCGCCGCAATCGCCTCGTCGGCACGGTGAAATTCCATGGTGCCAATGTTGGCCACTTCAGGCACTACGAGGATATCGGGCGGATCTCCCATCAAACGCGCCCGCTTATGGCGCTGCTCTAAAATCCCCATCGACTGAGACATCACCGCAATCATACCGGGGTTAGATTTAGTGCCGAGGGAAAACTTATCGGTTAAGCTGCTGACATACTCCCGCCCCCGAGCAAACAAATCCATAAAGCCAGTTTCTTGGCGCGCGGGCATTTCGGTTTCTTCCTTCGGCGCCTTATGGCTGGTCATATTGACGGGTAATACTTGCAGTCGCCCAGAATGAAACCCTTGCAAATCAACGGCTATCACAATATCGACGCCCATGGCACGGCTCACTGACACAGGTACAGGGTTCACCACTGCACCATCGACTAACCAGCGCTCTCCTTGACGCACGGGGGCTAATATCCCCGGCATGGAGCAAGAAGCTCGAACAGCTTGACGTAAATCGCCATGGCGAAACCAGATTTCTTGTCCCGAATACAAGTCAGTCGCGATGGCCGCAAAGGGGCGCTCTAAGTCTTCAATATTGATATCACCAATGCGAGATTGCAGCACATCAAAGACTTTCTCACCACCGATCAAACCACCCTTGCGCCAACGAATATCCATTAACCCGAGGACATCCCAGCTCGAAAAACTGCGAACCCATTCCTCAAGTTCGGTTAAATGATTATGGGCATAGGCCGCCCCCACCAGAGCACCAACTGAACAGCCAGCTACTTTATCAGGTTTGATCCCCATATTAGCAAGCCCATTAAGCACACCAATATGAGCCCATCCCTTAGCGGCTCCGCTGCCTAAAGCAATACCGATAGTCGGTGAAACCCCTTTGCCCATAATTTGTATCCTTTAACAACTCCATGAAATGAATAAGCTAAATTCAGCCCAGATCACTGTCAATCACTAATAATTTATTATTCAGTTAGTCCAGCTCAAGGGTTGCATTAAAGAGCATTTAAACAATCAACATATGTTCCACAAAGTGAGTGTCAAGAATCAATGGCGGCTAGCCATATCTGCGGCGATTTAACGGTTCCAGTAAGATAATGACCAATCAAGATAGCTGAGCATAGTGATTTAAGGCTATAATCTGCCCTCACTCAGATTTAGGGGATATACCTTTGCAGTTTACTGATTTTTCTCTGGACCAGCGTCTGTTACAAAGCTTAAAGCATATGGGGATTGCGACCCCAACCGCCATCCAGGAACAAGCACTGCCTATCGCATTGGCAGGTAAAGATTTAATGGCGTCATCAAAGACAGGCTCAGGTAAGACCTTAGCGTTTTTGTTGCCAGCGATGCAAAGGGTTATCTCCACCCGCGCCTTGACCAAGCGCGATCCTAGAGTACTGATTTTATTACCAACCCGCGAATTGGCCCACCAAGTGTATAGCCAGCTACGTTTGCTGGTTGCCAACACTCAATACAAAGCCATCAGCGTATTAGGCGGTGAAAACTTTAACGATCAAGCCAAAGCGCTGGCAAAAGAGCCGCATTTTATTGTGGCCACGCCGGGACGTATCGCCGATCATTTAGAGCAAAAAAACCTCTTCCTCAATGGATTGGAACTGCTTGTCCTCGATGAAGCCGACCGTATGCTGGATCTGGGGTTTGCACCGCAATTAAAAGCGATTAACGCTGCGGCCGATCATAAGCGTCGTCAAACCTTAATGTTTTCGGCCACCTTAGATCACAGTGAAATCAATGAGATTGCCGCGGCATTACTCAAAAATCCTTCGCATGTGGCGATTGGAGCAGCCCACACTGAGCATCAGGACATTACCCAGCGGATTTATCTGTGTGATCATTTAGATCACAAAGAAGCCCTGCTCACACGTTTGCTCAGCGATGAAACCCACAAACAAGTAATTATTTTTACCGCCACCCGCGCCGATACCGAGCGCTTAGCCAGCAAACTTTCGGCGCAAGGTTTTGCCACAGCAGCCCTAAGCGGCGAGCTGAAGCAGGCGGCCCGTAATCAAATCATGGACCAATTTGCCCGCGGTCAGCAGCAGATTCTGGTGACCACAGATGTAGCATCCCGTGGTTTAGACTTACTTAATGTCTCCCTTGTCATTAACTTCGATATGCCCAAATTTGCCGAAGAATATGTCCACCGCATCGGTCGTACTGGCCGCGCGGGCGCCAAAGGTGATGCAATCTCCCTCGTTGGCCCTAAGGATTGGGATAACTTTAAGAAAGTACAACTCTTCCTTAGAAAGACCTTTGAGATCAGTGTGCTTCAGGGTCTCGAAGGTAAATTTAGTGGTTTAAAAGACAAGCCAAAGACCGCCGCAACTAAAGCGGTCACTAAGGCTGGTACAAAAGCCAAAGCGAAAACCAAGTCAAAAACGGTTAAAACGGCCGCCTCCCGTGACAAACGCTTTATCACCGGGGTTGATGTGGGTGATGCGCCCATGCGTAAAAAACCTGCGGCGCCATTGCTGCAGGATCATGACGACGAGCGTTAATGATTTACTCGCGAGAGTCCATAGTGCAGACTCTCGACATTACGGGTGGGAATATGCTCCTGCCATATGTAAGAAATGTTGATATTTAAAGGTGTAACATGCGAATTTGTGGTGTTGAATTAAAAGGCGGCGAAGCCATTATCAGTCTGCTGAGCTACGAAGGTGAAACCTTCAACGTACCAAGCTGCCGTAAAGTGTCTTTTAGCGTCGCTCAATCCGCCTCAGCGGAAACTATCCGTGAATTTCACTTCGCTTTCCATAAGTTAATGGAAGATTATAAGGTCGATGAAATCGTTATTATCGAGCGCGAGCAAAAAGGCAAACTGGCTGGCTCTGCCACCAGCTTTAAACTCGAAGCCGCAATTCAACTCGGCGATCTGCCAGTGACCTTGTTATCACCAGTCGCAATCAAGGAACAAAACAAACGTAATCCGCCGCAGGTTGATTTTGACAGCTTAGATCTCAAACGCTTCCAACAACCCGCCTTTGAGGCCGCCTACGCTCAGCAAAATCGCCGTATTTTCGGTAAAGCTTAAAGCCCGTGAGCTTAGCGCGGCTGTAGCGCTAAGCTCGTGTTTCCCACAGCTCAAAACAATGCAAACCTTAAAATATTTAAGCGGTTATAGTCCGGATATCCAACGTCAAGTTCAGCAACTACTCGAAGGTGGAAAGCTTGCGGATGTTTTGCTGCGTCGTCATCCCACTGTCCACGAGATCCGCAGCGACAAAGCCCTCTATGACTATACCCAAGGGATTAAAAATCAGTTTTTACGCCAATCCTCTCCCCTGTCGAAAGTGATCTTTGATGACAAAATTAACATGAGTCATCATGCACTTGGCTTACATTCTTACGTCTCCAGAGTGCAAGGGAATAAAATCAAGGCTAAGAACGAAATCCGTATCTCTTCACGTTTAAAGCGCGTCCCCGAACCCTTGCTCAGAATGGTGGTTGTACACGAACTCGCCCACTTAAAAGAGAAAGATCATAATAAAGCTTTCTATAAGTTGTGTACTTATATGGAGCCCGATTACCACCAATTCGAATTCGATCTGCGTTTACTGCTAACCTGTATCGACGCTAATCAATCGCCCTACTCAAACTAAACAAACTTATTCGACTAGGCTCGCATTTTACTCGTCGATTTATCAAGCACAGTTGACTGATAATAATTTTCATTTAGAATAGATCTGTCTTATCCGTTACCGCACTACAGCCGTGTAAAAAGTCGTATGAAAAAGCAAAAGATTGGAAAAAAGCTAGAAAAGTGGTGTAACAAACAGGCCAAGAAACTGCAAAAACAGCTGGCAAAATCCAATCGCCCAGTCGAATTGCAAAACCTTTATTCGACAAATACGCCAATAATTCATGCGACTCATGCTCAAAGAAAAAATCAGCAGCGTAAACACTTAAGCCAATTATTGTCCGAATATTTGGTGAAACAACAGATCCAAACCCTCGATAAGACCGCCCGCAAGAAACAACTAAAATTAGCTAAAGCCCATTTTAGTGCCGCGAATGATGCTAAATTTTTATCATCCGCCGTTATTAAGCGTATTCGTCCGTTACCCACTGAACGCAGTTTTGCACTTCGTCCCTTTAAAAAATCCCCCTGCGGAGGCTGCCCAGCTTTAAAAGGCCGTCTATGTAAATGTGCGTTAAAAGCAATGCAGAAACGTCAGGCCAGTTAATTCATTTGAGTTAACGACTTATTAGCCGTAATCCATCAAACTCAATACACGCTAGCTAGCGCAAGCCATGAGACTCGCTTATTTCGGCACTGACACATCTATAAGCCGATATCTACTTTTATCCTTTCAGTTGTGTATATGCGTGTTAATTCGGCCTACTTCACTCTATCCATCGCTTATTAAAGCAGTAAAGCTCAATCCTTATTCGCCCCAATACCAACCCTATTAAGCTTGTATGTTGATGAACACAGCATTTTCCAGCGGTTATACTAAACGCAGCGCAAATAAAAACGCCGATGACATCAGATTCATCGGCGTTTTTATATTCGGTTCGCTCGGATTAATGAATGGGTTAGCCTAAATTCATTAATGCTTGGCGGCTCTTCACTATATTGGTGAAGGTACGTAATTCTTGATTCGCTAATTGACTTGCCATCGGGATATCGGCTCTCATTGGATCCACTGGCTTACCATTAACGTGGAATTCATAATGTAAATGTGGACCAGTAGAACGTCCGGTATTACCTGATAAAGCAATCACTTGGCCACGGGTGACGCGTTGACCTTTGCGCACTAATGCCTTAGAAAGGTGTAAATAACGTGTACGGTACTTACCACCGTGTTCAATCACAATATATTTACCCGCGAATTGGTGATCGGTGACTAAGCTTACGACACCATCGCCAGGGGCAATAACTTTAGTACCAATAGGCACTGAAAAGTCGGTACCGTTATGGGGTGAAATACGTCCAGTAATTGGATGTTTACGCGTCGGGTTAAAACGAGAACTCATGCGTGGTTGTTTGGCCAATGGAATACGTTGGAAGGCACGCACTAAGCTTTGGCCTTTAGCATCGTAATAACTACCATCGGTATGTTGGAATGCACTAATTTCAGAGCGGCCCGTTTTAATGCTCACGCCTAATATTTGGCTGCTTCCGGTTGCTTCGCCCTCAACATATTGATCATTTACCAAAACAGAAAATTTATCACCCGCACGTAAATCCCGAGCAAAATTCACTTTCTCTTTGAGTAAATCTTCAATCCGCTGAATATCGGCCGCGGCTAAACCCATTTTTTGCGCCGAAACGTAGAATGAGCCTTTAATATCGCCAGTAACAATACGGTTTTGCCACACACCTTCAACGTTAATTTCTTCTACGTTAAAGCTGCCATCTTCGTAACGGGTAAATACCACTTGGCGGGCAGCGTTGAAATACAGTTCTAACTTTTGCAGTTGGCCTTCATTATCCAGCCAAAATTGAATACGGTTACCGGGTAATAAGGTATCGAGCGCTAGAATGTTTAAGTCAGCCTCTAATACTTTATACATGGTTTGCTGATCAACACCGGCTTTAGAAAATAAAGCACTTAAGGTATCGCCTGGCGCAATAACACGTTCAAAATGGGGGGTATTATCGACAATTGGTGCCGTTTCAACAGGCTCAGAAACCTGTGGCAATATCGTCTCAAGATCGAGCGCGACGGGAATACGTTGAGCAGTAGGAACCACATGGTTGGCATTCGGCATTAACATCGCCGCACCGATTAATAAACCACCAACTAGGAGAATATTTTTATGGGCTGAAGATAAATTCTGCAAACGAATTTGCGGAAAATTAGCCAAATTGGGTTTACCTGTCTGCAACGCTTTCACCTTTTGTTATCGTTATTGCGTTATATTTTTGAACCAGTCCCACAGGGGGAAGCCCGAATTTTCCCAACTTATCCCAAAAAACCGATTATGACAAACGCTATTTTGCACTTTTATAGCACTATTTACTAAAAACATGCGTCAGTTAGCACTTTAAACCGATTGTGTGTTCTGTATATAGATGTTAAATAGCGCAAAATCTCGTTTGTCATTTCAATAAAAACAATGCCTTAAGCTAACATTTTTCCGCTTAAGTTAGACTAAGGCAAAATCACCTTGATTTCACTCCCATGAGAGGTTTTCAAGATATCAATTCGGGTGCCTATCTGCTCTTTCATTTCAGACACATGGGAAATCACCCCAATCATCCTGCCCGCCGACTGCAAATCCATCAGAGTTCGAATGGCAAGTTCGAGTGAGTCCTGATCTAGGCTGCCAAAGCCCTCATCAATAAATAAGGTATCGAGTTTTATCCCCCCTGCGTAGGCTTGAACCACATCCGATAAACCTAAGGCCATAGACAAGGCCGCCATAAAACTCTCACCACCACTTAAGGTCGCCACGGGACGCACTTTAGAGGTGTAGGCATCCTCGACTTCAAGCTCCAGCCCTGAGGCCTTATTGCCCTTCGCTCTGTCTTCTTTGCGCAATAACCGGTAGCGTCCCTTACTCATTAAATGCAGCCTCTGCGTAGCAGCAAGCAGCACATCGTCGAGCAATACGCTGAGCACAAAGCGTTGCAGGGAAATTTTGTTGCCCGTATTACCGTTGGCAACATCGGCCAAGGTGCCAATCACAGCGTATTCATCCTCGAGGGATTTGGCCTTTTGATCGACAATCGCCAGCTGAGTTTGGGTATTATTCAGCAACATGAGCCGAGTGTTGAGTTGACTCCATACCTCTTCCGCCGTTTTAAGCTGCGCGAGTCGCTCCGTGAGCAAGGCCTCTAAGGCATCAAGATCGGGTGATGTCGACTCGCTCAACTTGGTTTTAAGCTCAGTCAATTGCGACTGATTTAGGGCGCAGTGCCTATGATAGTTCTCTATGCCCTCAGCCAGCACCTGCATTTGTTCATCCGTTAATAAGGCCTCGCGCAATGCATCTCTATCGGTAAAAGCTGCGTTATCCAGCGCCTTAAGTAGCGCCTGCTGTGCTTGCGCTTGCAGATCTGCGGTAGCATTACAACGCTCTATTGCCGCCGATAATGCCGTTTGCGCCGCCACACTCTGCTGCGTTGCCTGCTGCTGCGCGGTTCTCAATGCATCAATCTGACGTTTTATCTGCTCGAGTTGCTGCTGGTTATTCGCAATCGCTTGATTCAATACCTCCAGTGTTCGGTATTCTTCTGGGATCCTCAGCGCTTTTTCCGCAAATTGACCCGATAACCGCTCGACTTTGCCTTCTTGTTCACGGTAACGCTCACGCTCAAGTTCTAATTGCTGCGTCAACGTCGACTCTTGTTGCTGCAAGGTTTTAATCTGTTGCTGTAACCGCTGTAGCGCTTGCGCCGCAGCGTCCGCCTGTTTCGATTGTAGTGTCAGTTCGTCTAACGTTTGGCGATGGGATTCAAGCGACAACTCAGCCTTATCGCCAAGGGCGGCTGCCAGCTCATTCGCCTGCTGTTGCTGTGTTTCTAATTGTTTTTGCAGCCCGCGATATTCAGCCCGCGCTTTATTGAGATTATCGAGCGCCAAGGCCTCGGTATCCTGCGCCGCCTGCAATTGCAGTTCCGTTGGTAAATCCTCATGGCTCACCGCGGGTTGAGGATGGGCCGAACTGCCACAAACTGGGCATGGCTCATGGGGTTTTAGCTCTCTAGCTAAAATGGCTGCCTGACCTTGGAACCACTTCAGTTGCAAAGACTTATAAGCCGTTGAGGCTTCTTGATATTGGGTATTAAGCGCTTTTCCTTGTGAGCCAACCTGCTCAAGAACCCCTTGAGTATGCGCGACTTTGGCACATATCTGTTGCCACTGCTTGAACTGCTCGAGCATATGACGGTGCTGCTGCAGCGCCTGCGCGGTGGCAAGTTGCTGCTCGCTTTGCTGCTGCAAGGCTGGCAGTTGAGCCTCACAATGGCTGCGCTGCTCCACTAGCGTTGCAAGCGTATTTTTACTCTCCTGCCCCTGCAATTTGGTGTTTTGTAGTATCTCTTTTGCTTGCGCTAAAGCTTGTTCAAGGCTGGCAAACTCAGCCAGCTGCGGCACTAACGCACTGAGATGACTATGTTGCTGCTCAACCTCACGCAGCTTATGTTCGAGGGGAATGATTTCCTGCGCCGCGGTTTCAGCTTGAGCGAGTGCAAGCTTAGCGGCATCGAGTGTCGACTGCGCGCTATCGCGCTGAGTGGCGGCGAGACTCGCTTCTTGCTCCCGCGACAAGGCATTATCTAATAAGGGTTTTATACGCAGTGCTTGCTTGGCGATGTCAAGCCGTGCCGTCTGCGTAGCAATGTTCCCTTGTTGCTCATTCAGGCGAGATGACTCAGCCTGCAATGCCTCTAATCGAGTAAATTCAGCAAAGAGTTGCTGCGCGCTATCACGCTGTTTTAATGCCGCTAAATGCGCCGCAACGCTCTGCTCCTTTGCCACCGTCGCCGCCGCAAACTCAGGTTCAATGCGGCTAAACTCTGCGGCAAGTTCTTCATCGGATGTGAGTGCCGCCGTTTGCAAAATACCGTCACGGCGCGCGCGCTGCTCTTTCACTAAGGCAGCAATATTTGCCGCCTTAGCCTTTAGGGTATCTTCGATGCGTTTATAAATATGAGTTTGAAATAGCTGGCTAAAAATTTGCTCACGCGCCTTAGAGTCGGCCATCAGCAGTTCGCGAAACTTCCCCTGCGGGAGCACCATCACTTGGCGGAACTGCTCCACATTTAGGCTAGTTAATGCCTCGATTTCGGCCGTGGCGTCTGACACTTTACTGGCGACGATAAGGGTTTCACTGCCGTCTGGGGCAATCTTATACAGCTGTGCCTCACTCTTTTGTACCGTTGAGCCATCACCGCTTTTCTTTAGTCTTTCCTGCTCGGGGACGCGGCGAATACGATAACCCGTACTGCCTAATTGAAAACTAAAAGTCACCTCGGTGAGCAAGCTATCATCGGCCATATCGCAGCGCATCTGGCTGCCTTCGCGCTCGTTACCAGTGGTTTTGCCATAAAGTGCAAAACAAATTCCGTCGAGCAGCGTGGTTTTGCCCGCGCCAGTTGGCCCGTTGATCAGGAATAAGGGGTTATCCCCCAGTTCGGTAAAATCAATGGTTTGAGTCGAAGCAAAGGGGCCAAAGGCCGACATTGACAGCGTGAGTGGCTTCATGCGGATTGCTCCCCTTTTGCTGCAACGCGAGTAGATCCAACGCTATCCCCTTCATCCCTGTGAAGCTTAGTTAAAATCTCATCCATAACCGCTTGCTGTGCATCACTCAATTCCTCGCCAGAGACTTGGCTGAAAAAATCACGGAACATGGCCATCTCGCCTTTTTTGATATGGTCACGGTTGAGTGCAACGGCCTGTTCGCCCGCCATTAATCCTGTACGTTCTAGATGCAGCACATTGGGATAGACACTGCGCAGTTTGCCCATGGCATCTAAAATAGCGTGCTTATCGAGGAGTCTCACCATCAGATAATCCTCACGCTTGGCATCGGTTATCCCAAGGTCTAACAAATGCGCCAATTCCCCTTCGATAATCCGCACATCGCGTAGTGCGGTTAAGGGCAAGAGTTGGATCTGCGCCGGAGTTTGCGCAGCAACGTCCACTAAAGTGACTGACTTGTGTTGATGCTGTTCGCTAAAGGAGTATTTCAAAATCGAGCCGGAATAACGCACATGCTCGCAACCTTTATATTGCGGTCCGTGTAAGTGGCCGAGGGCAACATAGTCAAACTCACTAAAAAGCCGTGGGGAAATTTTATCGGCGCCACCAATACTCAATGGCCGCTCGGATTCAGACACACTGCCACCATCTAAAAAGCAATGACTAACCACGACTTTAGGTAACCCTTGGCTGTCGTGGGAGTGGACTTGTTCTAACAGTAGCGCCATCGCCTCTTCATGGCTGGATACGCTGAGCCCCTTAGCATCCGCCTCAAATACTTGACGCACGGTTGCAGGTTCTGCGTAAGGCAGCGGATAAAAGTAAGCATCACCACTTGGGCTAGCTAAGCGGATAGGCGTTAAATCGGCCTGCAGTGGCCCAATAATGTGCAAACCACTTGCCGCCATTTGTTTGGCCGCAAAGCCTAAGCGTTCGTGCCCGTCGTGATTTCCGGCAATCATCAGCACTTGTAACCCTAACTCGGTGATGAGGCGATTAAGCACCTCATCGAGCAAAGCCACGGCGCTGGCAGGAGGAATCGACCTATCGTAAATGTCCCCGGCAATAATCACCGCATCGACAGCATGCTCTTGTGCCAATGTCACAATTTGATCAAGCACATAGGCTTGGTCTTCTAAGAGTGATTGATTGTGTAACTGGCGGCCAATGTGCCAGTCCGAGGTATGGATAAATCTCATCGTTATTAAACCTTAAATGGATACTAAGCCGATTCTATCGCGTGGGTGTTTACCGTTTAACCTGCGAAGTTCCAGCACAAACGCTGGGCAATAACACCGCCAATTGATCCTAAAAACACTTTAAAAATGCTAGGTTATCCTAAACATTGCTGCGGAGTATAGCCAATACCAAAGGAGTGAAGAGATTTACAGCAATAAGGCCGAAAACTGTGCTCATGGGACTATGCAGCACAAATAGGCAATCGGCCTTATCAAGGGAGAGGCAAATACGATAGCGGCTAAATCAAAACAGGTGATATTGGCTCGCCAACAGTTTCACACTCATGGCCAAGGACATAGTCACCACCAATGGCTTAATGATCTTAGTGCCCTTGGTCACGACTAAGCGCGAACCTAAGGTCGCACCGATTGCCTGTCCGGCAAGCATCACTAAACCAAGCACCCAAATCACTTTGCCGCCTAAGGTAAAGAAGATAAGCGAAGCGATATTGGTCGAGAAGTTTAACACCTTGGCGTGTGCCGTCGCTTTTGCCAGACCAAAACCGGCCAAGGTCACAAAGGCCAGCGCGAAGAAACTCCCTGTGCCTGGGCCAAAAAAGCCATCGTACAAACCCACACCGAGCGCGGCGGTAAAGGCAAAGGCAGTAGGCGTTAACACTTGGTGACGGTCATCTTCCGAAATCTTTTTCGAAAACAGGAAATAACAACCAATCGCGAGAATTAAAAAGGGTAAGACTAATTCCAATACTTTGGCATCGACCAACTGCACCAGAATCGTGCCTAAGGCGGCGCCCGCAAAGGCACAGATAAGAGACAGTTTAACGGCCTTCAAATCGACCAATCCCTTACGC
Source organism: Shewanella decolorationis S12 (assembly GCF_000485795.1). Taxonomy (GTDB): domain Bacteria; phylum Pseudomonadota; class Gammaproteobacteria; order Enterobacterales; family Shewanellaceae; genus Shewanella; species Shewanella decolorationis. The sequence goes on along the minus strand of NZ_AXZL01000071.1, from coordinate 7,397 downwards.
ACAAAGTACAAGCTCGCAAAAAAGCTGCCACCGCAGGCCTGTAATTTGTTAGTTCCAAGTGCCACCGCTGGCGGTAAACCCGCCCACATTAACGCAGGGATAGTCAGCAATCCCCCACCGCCGGCGATAGAGTCGATAAACCCCGCCACCATAGCCACGCCAAAGAGTAATGCCGCAATTTGTAGAGTCAGTTCAAATTCCATGATTGTTATTATTGAGTAATAGGAGCTAAGGCTTCGCATTAGACTGCGTTTGCCTTATAAACGCAAAGGAGTTATTGTCGCGCCAGCGTGAGTAAAGCTCACACTAAATCCCTTATCATTTACTCGATTCGGATACGCCTATGTTTACTTCCTTGCCGCCCCTCAATGCATTACGGGCATTTGAGTCTGCCGCCCGCTTGCAAAGCATGACTCTTGCAAGCAAAGAGTTACATGTCACCCACGGCGCCATCAGTAAACAAATCCGTGTATTAGAAGAATTCTTAGGTTTTGCCCTCTTTGTGCGCCTGCATAAAAAAGTCGCACTCACGGACGAAGCCAAACGCTACTTGCCCCATGTGCAAGCGGCTCTGCAAACCTTATCAAGCGCCACAGCCGATTTACGCAGCCAAGGTTCACGACCACAAACCTTAGCCATCAATGTGTTACCCAGTTTAACCATCAACTGGTTAATCCCCCGGATGGAGCAATTTAAATCTCGGCATCCGCATTTGTATGTGGATCTCTCGATTGGTGACTTTGCCGTCGACTTCAGCCAGGGTCGTTACGACATCGCCATCCGCAGTAGCACTCAACTCCCCAGAGGGGTTAACTACATCAAACTGATGGATGAAGACTTGTGCTTAGTGTGCGCACCGTCACTCGCGCCTAAGCTCAAAAGCATCGAAGACATCAATCAAGTTACGCTGCTGAAACACACCACACGGCCAGAGCTTTGGGAATATTGGGCAGATAAAGTGGGACTGGTGCTCACGCAGGCGCAAACTTTTGGCGTCGAGCATTTTTATATGTTGAGTCAAGCCGCAGCCAGTGGCATGGGCGCTGCGCTGATCCCACGTTTTTTTATCGAAGATCAATTGGCCAATGGCAGCTTGGTGATCCCGTTTCAAGCGCCTTTTACCAGCCCATACGCCTATTACTTACTCACGCCCAAATCCCCTAGCCTGCCGCTAAAAGTTCAAGCCTTTATCGATTGGATGCTCGATCTGTTCGCGGCCTATCGAAACCAAGCCTGAACTTAAAATTCAAAAACCACCCGAAGGTGGTTTTTGTGCTTGGATTCTAACGGCCTTACATGGTCGCCATGGTCCAATAGTCGAGACGTTTTTGAGGATCGGCTAACAGGTTTTTACACTCTTCTTTATATTTACCCATTAAGGCACCTAAATTACTAGAACCGCCTAAGCTCTTAATTTGACGCTCTTTAGCCTCAGCAACGCCTTTAGTAACCTCAGCCTCTGACTGATATTTCTTCGCTAAATTTTCTGCTTCAACTTTAGAGGTTTTTAAGCGCTCACCAACAGCCTGCATTTGCGGTGCATTCATAGCACCAATCGCTTCAGAGCTAATTTGATAATAGGCTGCACATTCAATGGCTTCTTTAGCCAAAGCCTTTTCTGCTTCATCGGCCAAGGCACTGTGGCTCACGGTCAACATAAGGCCTGCAATAGCAAAAGCTTTCAACATTGATATCGTCCTTTTTATTGGTAATTTAGAATAAACTACTTAAGCTGCGAGTTTAGCTCAAGTTCATAGGTTAAAAATTTATTTTCACGGATAAATCCAAGTGCTTCGTATAGCCCTTGTGCACGAATATTTTCTTTTTGAGTCTCCAGTACCAAATAACTCGCCCCATGGGTGCGCGCATAATCTGCTGCTCGCTGTACTAGAGCCCTCCCCAGCCCAACACAACGTGCATGTTGAGTCACAAACACATCATTAAGAATAAAAATGGGCGCTAATCGAAGTGATGAAAAACTCGGATATAACTGCACAAAACCTAATCCCATTCCTTGGGGAGAGCGTGCAAAAAAGATCACCGATGAACCTTCATCCAAACGAGCCTGAATAAACAGTCTTGCCGCATCTAAGTCAGCCTGACAACCGTAAAACTGCCGATATTCATTAAATAACACGGCAATATCAGCACTGTGGGATACATCAGCTCGAGTAATAATGTTTGCCATCGGCCTTTGAACCTCAAATGAATTTGTGTCGACGTTTCACTCACAGCATCGAGCGAACTTCATCGGTTGATATCAAACTAACGGTCGCTGTTGTAAGCGAAATATTAGGTTTTGCTTCACGGTCATCCACTCTGAATCGATAATGGAATACACAACCGTGTCACGAATAGTGCCATCCTTAAGAATTTTATTATTACGCAACACACCATCTTGCTTAGCTCCTAAACGGGCAATGGCCTGACGCGAGGCTTGATTGTGCCAATGCGTTCGAAACTCCACCGCTATCGCATCAAGGGATTCAAATGCAAAGGTGAGCAGCAATAATTTAGCTTCAGTATTGATCCCTGTGCGCTGAGCACGTTTAGCGTACCAAGTGTAGCCAATCTCTACGTGGCGATGTTCTTTCTCCCAATGGCAGAGACGAGTACAACCAACGACTTCCCCTGATACTCTATCGCGCACTGCGAAGGGGAAACTTTCTCCGCGCGCTTTTTCTTCTAAGGCTTTTAACACGTAGGCTTTCATCGCACTCGGCTCTGGTACGCTGGTAAACCATAATTGCCATAGTTCACCATCCATCACGGCTAAGCTCAGTGCCGCCACATGGGACAAAGATAAAGGCTCGAGAACAACATGCTCACCTGTTAAACAATTCGAAAGTTCACTATTGTCCATTATTTCATCCTTATGCCATCTCAGATTAAAAGTGTGTTCTTGCGCACATTTTTTATTAGCCTAACATTTATAGAAAATAAAAAAACCCACAATTTCAACGTGATTTGATAAAAATTGTATTAGGACCATTGCTAAGATTTTCTTAAGCTTCGTATTTGAAAATGACAGGTTAATGAATATGGCAAAGCGCTTTAACCGTTAAGAAAACGACAAAGGCGGCAAACATCCGCCTTTATTTGAATCATTTAAACATAAGGCCTGCCAATACATTCACGTACTTGGCAAGCCTTTATGGCTATTATGGATGAACTAACATAGTGATGTTTAGCTCATCGAGTTAACCAAGTACCGCAAGGAGGATCCCTGCCGCAACCGCAGAGCCTAATACTCCAGCAACATTTGGCCCCATGGCGTGCATCAGCAAAAAGTTATGGTGATTAGCTTCTAACCCCACCTTATTCACCACCCTTGCCGCCATGGGCACTGCCGATACGCCCGCCGCGCCAATTAACGGGTTGACCTTACCGCCGGTTAATTTGCACATCAGTTTTGCCATCAGCACCCCTGCAGCGGTACCAATCCCGAACGCCAACGCACCCAAAACCAAGATCCCTAAGGTTTCGACGCGCAAGAATTGCTCCGCAGAAAGTTTAGAACCGACGGCCAAGCCTAAGAAAATCGTGACGATATTAATCAGCTCGTTTTGCGCCGTTTTCGATAATCTATCTACCACACCCGACTCACGCATTAGGTTGCCAAGGCAAAACATGCCAACCAGAGGAGTCGCTGCGGGTAAGAATAGAATCGTTAAGCCCAATACCATCAGCGGGAAAATGATCTTCTCCTTTTTACTCACCTCCCTAAGCTGCTCCATCTTTATCTCACGCTCGGCTTGGGTCGTGAGTAAACGCATGATCGGCGGCTGGATAATTGGCACCAGCGCCATATAGGAATAGGCCGCCACAGCAATCGCTCCCAACAACTCAGGCGCAAGCTTAGAGGCAAGGAAAATCGCCGTTGGTCCATCCGCGCCACCGATAATGGCAATGGCAGCGGCATCCTGCATGGTAAATTCAAAACCAGGCACCAGATTTAGCGCTATCGCCCCAATTAAGGTTGCGAAAATCCCAAACTGCGCCGCTGCGCCAAGTAGCAAGGTCTTTGGATTGGCAATCAGCGCACTAAAATCTGTTAGCGCTCCTACCCCCATAAAGATCAGCAGCGGAAACACCCCAGTTTCAATCCCAACATGGTAGGCGTAATACAGCATACCGCCCTCATCGGTAAAACCCGCGTTGGGAATATTTGCCAGTACAGCGCCAAAACCAATGGGCAACAGCAGTAGGGGCTCAAAGCCACGCACGATCGCAAGATATAACAGCAAGGCGCCAACAGCCATCATTAGCGCTTGCCCTGCAGTAAAATGGGCGATGCCCGTTTCGGCCCAGAAAGCCAGTAAACCATCCATAACAACTCCTAGGCTAAGGCCAATAATTGAGAACCCACTGCAACCGAATCCCCTTCTTTCACAAAGAGATGGGTAATAATACCATCCCCCTGTGCGCGGATTTCGGTCTCCATTTTCATGGCCTCTAGGATGATAACGACATCGCCGGCACACACCTTGTCACCAATGCCGACATGCACTTTGAAGATATTGCCCGATAGCGGCGCACTCATATTAAGTTTCACTTCACTGGTTTGAGGCACTGGTGCAGCGCTCGACTGAGAAGGATTAGTTTGACCAAGCTGCTGTCCACCTTGCCCTTGAGCTTGGATCTGGCTGATTTCGCCGCCCTCGGCAACCTCAACCACATAAGTTTGCCCCTCAACCGTGACGGTATAGGTTTCGGCCTCACGCGGCGTAGCAGGTAACACTGGCGCAAGTTCGGGTTTTGGCTCAAAGGCGGTTGGATCGTGACGGTGCTTTAAAAACTGTAAACCAATCTGCGGGAAGAGCGCATAGATGAGTAAATCATCGTCCAGAGACTTTTCATTACTCTCTGAGACCAGACTAATACGCTGATCCTGCACCTTTGATAATAACTCCGCACGCAAGTTCTCAAGTTCTGGTGAAAGTAAATCCGCAGGACGGCAGGTTATCGCCGCCGCGCCATTAAGCACTTTGGCCTGCAACTCTGGATTAACTGGGGCTGGAGTAGCGCCATATTCGCCCCTTAACACGCCTTCAGTCTCTTTCGTTAACGATTGATATCTTTGCCCCATCAGCACGTTGATAACCGCCTGTGAGCCAACAATTTGCGAGGTTGGCGTAACTAAAGGCAGAAAACCTAAATCCTGACGTACCCTAGGGATCTCCTCCAGCACAGCATCGAGCTTATCGGCCGCGCCTTGTTCTTTGAGCTGACTCTCCATGTTCGTCAACATGCCACCGGGCACTTGAGCCCGAAGAATGCGCGAATCAATGCCCTTTAATGCCCCTTCAAACTTGGCGTACTTTTTCCGCACTTCACGGAAATAGGCGGCAATCTCTTCAAGCAAGGCAAGATCATAGTGAGTTTCACGCTCAGTCTCAGCCACCATGGCAACCACGGTTTCAGTTGCCGTATGACCATAGGTTTGGCTCATGGAAGAAATCGCGGTATCGAGCACATCGATTCCTGCCTCTATCGCCTTTTGATAGGTTGCGGTACTCAGGCCTGTGGTGGCGTGGCAATGCAATGAGAGCATGAGTTGAGTTTGTGATTTTAAGCGACTGATAAGCTCAAAGGCTTCCATCGGCTTCAGCAGACCCGCCATATCTTTAATACACAGCGAATGACAGCCCATGTCCTCAAGATGCTTTGCCATATCGACCCAAGTATCAACCGTATGAACAGGGCTGGTCGTATAGGAAATTGTGCCCTGCGCGTGCCCACCGACGTCACGCACCGCTTTTACCGCCATCTCGAGGTTACGCACATCATTCATCGCATCAAAGATACGGAACACATCGACCCCATTGGCATGGGCACGTTCGACAAAACGTGTCACTAAATCATCGGCATAATGGCGATAACCCAAAAGGTTTTGTCCGCGCAGTAACATCTGCTGAGGCGTATTGGGCATTAACTTTTTCAGCTCACGGATCCTATCCCAAGGATCTTCACCCAAATAACGGATACAGGCATCAAAGGTCGCTCCGCCCCAAGACTCGAGCGACCAAAATCCCACTTTATCTAGCAGAGGTGCTATCGGAAGCATGTCATCAATGCGTAAACGCGTTGCTAAAATAGACTGATGTGCATCCCTCAAGACAACATCGGTTAACTGTAATGGCTTAGACGCCACAATCGAATTTACTCGGTTCATATGGCGCTCCATTATCTAGCCTGAGAACGATACTGCTGGACGGCTAAGCTGATCGCTGCCACCAATTTAGGATCTAAAGTGTTTGCACCTCCGGTTGAGCTCGCATCATTTACCTTTAAGTCAACCTTCACTTCAGGTTCTTCACGACACCACTTAGCAACCAGATTCACAGCTAATATCAATACACTTAAAAATAAATAGACCAGCCCCATCCCCAATAACATGATGCCAACAGCGTCTAATAACTGTTGCGTTAGCTCCCCTTTCACTGTCCTACCTCCTTCGCCCTTAACCAACATTCGCGTTTTAAATTTACAACTACACAACATCTCCATTGATAACAAACTCAATCGTCGAATGTAAATTGGTAAGACCAATTTACATAAGATCAGCAGCAAGTGTCTGAGGGATCCTTAGTGAACGACCGATAAAATGAATATTCGTTAATGAAACGACAAAGCAGAAATTTTTATTGAGGAGTAAGGACGGAATGAAGATACCAGCCAAGATGAAACCAAAAGCAAAAATAGGCTGACAATAAGGTTCTGACTCACCCTTAAACGAGCATACAAAGAGTACAAGCTTTAAATTTACTGATTAGTCCTATAAGGACAAAAATCAAAGAGGTCTCAATGCGCTACAGTATTTAGACCAAGCAGCCATTTAAATGAATGATGCTAAGGGTGTTGTAGAATGAAAAAACGGAGCAAAGAGGGGCTCTCTGTTTATATTCCGTATGAGGCGATAAATTAAAGAAGAGAAGTCAGTGATTAGAGAAGTATTTTGAAGAATAGAACGTTAAAATTGAAAACACTAAATGCAAAAAAGCCAGCTTATGCAGCTGGCTTCATTGTTTAATTAGGCGCTTGGCGATGACCTACTCTCACATGGGGAGACCCCACACTACCATTGGCGCGATTGCGTTTCACTTCTGAGTTCGGGATGGGATCAGGTGGGACCACAATGCTATTGTCACCAAGCAAAAAATTGTCTGGAACAATTTTTAACGCGCTTTAGCGCGGCCCCTTGGGGTCAACTACAGGGATGTAGTTGATAAATTGTTATTCCAGTAAATTCGGAAAGCTGGTTTGAGTTGCACTTCTTAAGTGTTTGTATTCGTCTAAGAACTCGCAAAACCCATCTGGGTTGTATGGTTAAGCCTCTCGAGTCATTAGTATCAGTTAGCTCAACGCCTCACAACGCTTACACACCTGACCTATCA
>NZ_AXZL01000070.1:101680-184013 GCF_000485795.1 Shewanella decolorationis S12 | reverse complement strand
GCAAGAGCAGGGTCAACTTGCTCTTGAATAAAGGCCCCCTTTTAGGGGGTTAAAACAAAGCCACCTTCTTCAGAAGGTGGATTCTTTACTGCATAAAATTAACGCGTGGAGAGTATGAGTGTTTATATGTTTATTTTATGATTCAGCCTATTAGCGGTTGGCTATGGGGCTATGACTATGCTCATGGATATGGCTAGGGCAATTTATCGGGATGACTATGCTAAGGATACGTAAAGCGACGCAATTGGATGCAAAGGCCTGCTGGGATATCCGCAATGCAGCCATTAATAAAGGCTGCGCCGGATTTTATGCTCAAGATGACTTAGAGATTTGGACCCAGGGCGAATTGACTGAATCTTTTCGGCGTATGGTGGGAGCGCATTTTTATGTGGCTGAAATCCTCAATGAAACAACCCAAGAATCGACGGTTGTGGGCACCATCATGCTGGATGAACCCTATGCTCAGGTTGAGGCGCTGTTTGTTTCTCCCGAGGCGATGGGCTTAGGTATTGGCAGGTCGTTACTGCAATTTATTGAAACAAAAGCCTTTAATTTAGGGCTTGCCCAATTGCGATTAGAGTCGACCTTAAATGCGGTCGAATTTTATCGCCACTGCGGTTTCGGTGGTGAAGGTCTAGAGGAAGAGTCGATTTATTGCTCACCCCGCGGTATCGCCTTGGAATGTATGGTGATGTATAAAAATTTAGCTTGCTAGGGCGCAGAAAAAAAAGCTTCTGCTAGAACCTAGAACCTAGAACCTAGAACCTAGAACCTAGAACCTAGAACCTAGAACCTAGAACCTAGAACCTAGAACCTAGAACCTAGAACCTAGAACCTAGAACCTAGAACCTAGAACCTAGAACCTAGAACCTAGAACCTAGAACCTAACATCACGGCAAAGCGGACAATGCGAAGATTTTCCAGCGGCAGACAGTTTGGGTTTACCTTAGTCGAACTTGTGACCACTATTATCCTGATTGGGATTTTGTCGGTGACGGTATTGCCGCGCTTATTTAGCCAGTCATCCTACAGTGCCTTTAGCTTGCGTAATGAGTTTATGGCCGAACTGCGCCAAGTTCAGCAAAAAGCCTTAAATAATACCGATAGATGTTACCGCGTTGTCGTTTCAGCGACAGGCTATCAAGTGAGTCAGTTTGCCAGTCGCGATAGCACTGGTTGTACGGGCACGCCTTTATCTCCTAACCCTTTATCCAGCCAAGCTTTTCAAGGTGGTGCGCAGTTAGTGCTTATCAGCAACAATGCCAAGAGCTTTTATCTTGATTTTGATATCAATGGTCGAGCGTCGCTTGCTTGTAATGGGCCATGTATCAATGTGATTGCCAATGACACTGTGGCGATTAATATCTCCAGCGAGGGCTATATTTATGCGAATTAATCCTCGAACGCTGGAGAGCAGAATAATAACGCCATTCTTAAAACCCAAACCACAACAGGGATTTACCTTAATCGAATTAGTGGTTGGTATGTTAGTCATTGCCATCGCTATCGTCATGCTTAGTAGCATGTTATTTCCGCAGGCGGATCGCGCGGCCAAGACTTTACATCGAGTAAAAAGTGCCGAGCTTGCCCATTCGGTGATGAATGAGATTTGGGGCAAACGTTACGACCAAAATACCAATGCCAATGGCGGAGTGCCGGCTTGTGGGAGTCCATTAGGCAGTAGTTGCTCGGCCGTCTTAGGGCCCGAAGCGGGAGAGGGGCGCAACGATTTTAACGATGTGGATGACTATAACGGCCTAACCCAAAACGCCACTATGCTCAATTCCAGCCAAACTTATGCAGAGGCTTATCCCAACTATCAATTAAGTGTCTCAGTCGCCTTTGGGCCTGCGCCTAATACCAAGTTAGTGACCATTAATGTCACCACGCCAGATAACGAAGTGATCACTTACAATTTGGTCAGGAGCAATTACTAATGCGCTCTTTATCAATGAAGAATAAGCGTCTATACGCGCAGGGGTTTACCTTAGTTGAAATGGTCACTGTGATCCTGATCTTAGGCATTCTGGTGGTCGGGGTGAGTAGCTTTATTATTTTCGGCACGCGGATTTTTGTGGAGTCGAGTTCGGTCGATCAAGTGCTAAGCCAAAGCCGCTTTGCCATTGAGCGTATGACCCGCGAGCTGCGTAGCGCAGTGCCTAATAGTGTGCGGCTCAATGGTAATGGCTTAACCTATCAGTGCGTTGAATTTGTCCCGATTGAGACGAGTACCACCTATTTAGCAATGCCGATTGCGCCGAGCACAGCAGCGCTAACGGGCACTGTGATTTTAGATAATCTGACCAGTAAGATTGCAGCGAACCAATATGTGTGGATTTATCCTTTAACCGATAGCGATGTATATAACAGCGCGAGACAAAAACGCGCACAGATTAACACCGTTAGCAGCGCCGCAAACCAAGTGACCTTAACCTTTACGGCCAATACGAGGTTTGCCGAAGCCTCTCCGCGGCAGCGGATCTATTTTGCTTCAGCACCTGTGAGTTATTGTTTTGAAAAAGCGTCATCCAGCAATGAGTTAACTCTTAAGCGTTATACTGGCTATGGGGTGAATGCCAGCCAGCCAACACCTGCGGATATGAGTTCGGGCGTGCTAATGGCACAGAGCGTGGCTAATGTGCTGAGCAATAACGCTGATTTACCGCTGATTTTAACGCCGTCGAGCCTCGTTAATAATGCGATGGTGCATTTACAACCGCGATTTAATGTCAACGGCGAGACATTTCAATATCGACATCAAGTGCAGGTGATTAATGTCCCCTAACTTATTTAGCCTCTCGCGCTCAACATATTGTCAGTGTGCGGCCCATCGCCAAGGTGGCAGCGCCTTAGTCATCGGTATTTTTGTCATTACAGTGATGTTTTTATTGGCCGCAGCCTTAATTAATATTGTTGAAGATGCAGATAGCGGATTAACCCAAGAGGTGTGGGGGACCCGTGCATTAGCCGCAGCAAACAGCGGTGCCGATGCCGCATTAGCGCAATTATTCCCATTGAATGCGCCTGCCAACGCTACGGCGACTTGTACAAGTGTTTCAAGCAGTTGGACGCCACCCGATGTAGTGGGCTTTCATGCCTGTAGCGTCAGTTTAAGCTGCACATCCTATGCAGTTGGCGCTGTCACTCAATATCGGATCAATAGTAAAGCGGTGTGTGAGAGTGGTGATACCCGTGTTAGCCGTCAAGTAGAGGTAGAAGCCCGTGGTTAGATTGCTAGGGATGTTTATTAGTTTGCTGTTATGCAGTTATTCGACTCAAGCGTTTGAGAGTGTTGACTATAACAAGTATTTTCCTGCGGTGGTTCAAGGACACCATGGAACGGCCAGTGGATGCGCTAGCCCTGCTTCAAACTTAACTATCTATCGCGGTTTTATTGATGGAACGGGCGGGCAAAATCTCGCTTATTGCAGCAGCAATAAGGCGGGTAATAGTATGCAGAATAATGTCTGTGATGATGGTGCCGGAGGGGTTCGATATTGTGATATTACGGGTTCTGATATTGCAGGCCTTAATTTGAATTCTCCCGCTAATCAGTTTCAAACGGGTAATGGTTCTGTTGGAATTGGTTATGGTCAATGCCAACCCAGTACCACCTTTGGGGCTGATAATACAACGGAATTTGGTTCAATTATTTTAGATAAAAATGGCTGTCAGCTAGCGTTTTCTGCTAATCACTCTACTTATAAAATTAAAAATCTGATTCTCGATAAGTCGACTGTGCTTAATTTATCCGCGGGAGATTATTGGGTTGAGAATTTTACCGTTACTGGTGGTTCACCCAATATTAATATCGCGGGCGATGTACGATTTTTTGTTAAAAATGCCGTTAACATTTCAGGCGCCCTAAAGTTTAATGCATCTGGCGCCGGTGAATTACTGTTTTTGGGGTACAGTAATATCGCTCTAAATACATCTAATATTGATATAAATGCTTATATCTACAGCGATGCAGAAGTCACTATTAATGGCACTAATACCATTTTTGGTCGTATAACTTCCCGTAAGTTAACGGTTAATGATGATTCAAAAATTATTGGTGGTTCAAACTTACAATTGAGTTTTGGTAAGGCGACATCTACTTCAGTGGTTTTTGATGAGGCCTTTCCTGCTGGAGTGACTCCCCTCGTATTCTTGATGCCTACCATTTCGAGTTCATCCATTAATGCTGATGGACCTGCTTCGGTTTTCCTGTCGAATGTGAGCAATACAGGTTTTACTTGGTACCAAGCAGAGCCTTCGAGCCAAAACAATCGTTACATTCCATCTTCGCCCATGCCAGAAGTGCATTGGATTGCGGTAACACCGGGTAGCTACACATTATCAAACGGTAAACGTTTTACCGCAGGCACAGTGACGACCAATAGTGCTTTAAACATGTCTTCGTCGGCCTGGGTTAATCAACCTCTTGCCAGTGGATTAACGGTAAGACTCAATCAGTTGCAAACACGCAATAATAATTGTTGGTTAACCAGTATCTCTCGGCCCTATAACGGCGGCATGCAATTAAATTTAGATACTTCTGAAGTGTATTCTGGTTCAGGTAGTAATCGGCGTTGTCAGCCTAGTGGTGTGAATTCACTTAACGATGAGACAATTGCTTATCTTGCCATCGAACCGGGTGTTGGCACTATGGCGCTCGGTGGAGAAAATGTTCGCTATCAATTCGCTAACACCATCACCCATCAATCAGGCACTTCATTAACACAGCAATGTGCTTACACCACGGCGTTAACAGGGTTTGACAATGCTCCAACCTTTGTGGCGGGTAAGTCATCTCGTAATGGTAGTGATGGTGGTTGGTTAAGGCGTTGTACACTGACATCGACACTGGTCAGTGTCGTCAATGACGAAGATACTTATCAAGATACTGACCGGACGCATGTTTCGGAAGATTATGGGTTTATCGCGCTCGAAAAAGTCGCCCCTGTTGAAGAATGTTTTACTGACGATTTTTCCCGTTCGAGCCTTGGAAATGACTGGGCAATAAAAGTATTAGGGAGTTCAACGCCACCAAGTATTGTGGGTAACAGGCTTAGAATTACTCCTGCATCGGGTAACCAAGCGACATCAAGTACCTTCCAGCGGCTATTTCCTGCTGAGGATAACCTAGTCACTGTTGAGTTTGACTATTTTGCTTGGTCTCCATCGTCAGGTACCGGGGGGGATGGTATTGCGGTTATTCTCTCTGATGCATCAGTGACTCCTCAACCGGGTAGTTTTGGTGGTGCCCTAGGGTATGCTCAGCGTAATGATGGTACATCGGGTTTTGCTGGTGGTTGGCTAGGTGTTGGTTTAGATGAATATGGTAACTTTTCGAGCGGTAACGAAGGTAAAGTGGGGGGGGCTGGATTTAGGGCACAATCCATTGCCCTACGTGGTTCCGCCGCATCAAATTACAGTTATTTAGCTGGAACAGCAGCAAATTTAAACCCTGCTATTGATGTGCGAAGTACCCAAACGGCACAACCTAACCATAAGTATCGAATCAAAATTGATTCAACGATCAATGGGCAAGCGTGGGTCTCCGTTGAACGGGATGTTCGTGATGGAAGAGGCTATCAAGCACTTGTTTCGGCTTTTGATGCAAGGGCAAAAGCTGGCCAGGGTGCGGTACCAGAAGATTTTTATTTGTCATTCACGGGTTCTACTGGGGGAGCAAATAACAACCATGAAATCGATAACTTCAAAGTGTGCGCCATAAAATCACGGCCTGTTGGTCAACAAGTGCATCATTTTGAATTTGATTATTCGAACTCGCCGTTGACCTGTAAAGCTGAAACAATGGCCGTGCGTGCCTGTGCAAATGCTGATTGTAGTCAGTTATTTACCGATCCTGTTGTTGCGCAGTTGTCGTTAAATCCCAATACCAATGGCGCTTGGTATGTTGGTGGAGTAAATACTTCGAGTCTTAGTTTTGTTAATGGCATAGCAACCGCAAGCCTACGTTATAATGTGACAGCTCCGCCAGTGACGATTGGCGTCAGTAGTTCTATTCCATCTACCATTGCTGGAAGCGATACTCTTTGCCGTAAGGGGACTGGTCCTTTAAATACGGCTTCATGCACTTTAGCTTTTGCTGATAGTGGATTTATTTTCGACGTCCCTGATAAATTGGCAAACAAGCCTACTTCCATCAATATTTCTGCCGTAAGAAAGTCAAATTCAAGTTTGGAATGCGTACCAGTATTTGAAAATACGACTAAGAATATTGGTTTTTGGAGTAGCTATATTTCCCCCTCTTCCATCCCAAGCACTTGGCAGCAACCTCTTAGTATTAAAGGGAATGTATCTGGCTCGACAACGACTGCTATCGGCAAAACTGAGGTTTCACGTACCCAAATTCCGTTACAGTTTACTAATGGCGTTGCATCCCTCGAGATAAATTATCCCGATGCCGGACGAGTACAACTTGATGCTAGGTTTGATGGCACGGGTGAAGATGCGGGTCTTTTGATGACTGGCTCAGATCAGTTTGTCAGTGTGCCTGCGGGATTATGCGTCAAACCCGTGGACGCCAGCGCCAGTTGCCCGAGTGCGGATATGAGCTGCAATGCTTACCGTAAAGCGGGGCAGAATTTCGGTATGACGGTCCAAGCTATGGCTTGGGAAAAGGACGGTGATACGGACTTTTGTTCGGGCAACGTATCTACGCCTAACTTTAGTGACCAAGCCATAAAGCTTGCCAGCAAAGTCGTGGCGCCTAGTATTGCCAGCGGCGGTCATGATGGGGTGTTAGGTGTGACTACCTATAACCATAGCGCGCAAACTAATAATCTTAATACCATAACAAATCAAACGATTAGCGAAGTGGGGGTATTTCAAATCGCGGCGCAGGCTAGCCCTAACTATCTCGGGTCAGCCAGCAGCTTAAATATTCCGATTGGCTATTCAGTCAATATTGGCCGCTTTGTGCCCGATAGATTTTTAGTGGGCGATATTTCCGTCTTACCCGCCTGCGGCAGTTTTAGCTATATGGATCAACCCTTCCCAATGTCGATGAGTCTCAAAGCCTTAAATATCGGCGGCGCGGTGACGCAGAACTATTTCCCACCATTCTCCCTTGCGACCGCCAAATTGGTGGGAGAGAACAATAACAATGGTATCGACTTACAGAGTCGCTTAAGTGCCTTGCCCGTCAACGCGGTGAGTTGGGTTCAAGGTGTGGCGACGGTCGATGGCGCTTACCGCGCTAACTTGAGCCGTGTAACCCCGAATGTGGCGACGAATCAGTATCAAGACGGTCCCTTCGAGCTGCTCGATATTGGTGTGCAGTTGATGGATAACGATCCTCGGCCAAATGGACTTTACAGTTATGTGGCCTCGCCCGATATGGATGCAGCAACCACGGGGAATTGCACTAACTGTAATGCCAAGAAAATCACCACGCAGATCCTACGCCATGGCCGGGTGGTGATGGACAATACCTATGGCCCCGAGACTGAAATCCTCAAGATGCCGACCCGAGCCGAATATTGGAATGGGGCTAATTGGGTATTAAATGGCGATGATAGCTGTACGATTGCTACCTATGGCCTAGGGTCGCAGGTGGATAATGCAGCCTTAGGCTATAACTTTGACCCGGATTTGACCACAGGACAAAGCATTAATCGCTCGGGCGCTTCATCGGCTTTTCAAGCGGGGCAATTTGATTTGCTTTGGCGAGCAGTGACCTCCAGCGGCAACTTATATCGCGGCCAAGTCACCGCGCCTTTAGATGTACCAACCTGGTTAGAATGGTATTGGAACTGGAATGGGTTCTCCCCAACCAGCTTATCCGATCCCCGTGCGAGTGCATTTTTTGGTCGTTACCGTGGTCATGACAGAATCATCTACTGGCGAGAGGTCAATTAAAGCGGTTTTCAGTTCGTTTTTGCTGAATTGGGTTTCTGCTTTGGTGATTGATCATGGTGTGATGGTTTTAGGGCGACGTTGCAAAGTGTGATACAGGGTAAAAATGCAAGAAACAGGTTTTGCTAATGTTGCCAGCTTGTATTTGATATGGTTTTTAACTGTTGGATTTTTCACCAATAAAGCGCTTTTTTCGATTAAATAGTGTTTTTGAGCGGCACATTTGAAAAAAAATCACTCCATTAGCGATTGTTAACCTCAACGGTCTTGTGGAATCAGGGTGGCATTGATAAAGTTAGCTGATTTTTCTTTTCTTCTGACTCCACAGAATACAGGCTAGTTACATGTTCAAGAAGCTGCGTGGCATTTTTTCTAATGATCTATCGATCGATTTGGGTACAGCTAACACCTTAATTTATGTTCGTGATGAAGGCATAGTCCTCAATGAGCCTTCTGTTGTTGCTATACGTGGTGAGCGTAGTAGTTCTGGTCAGAAGTCTGTTGCCGCTGTCGGTACAGAAGCCAAACAAATGTTAGGCCGTACCCCTGGCAATATCCAAGCTATCCGTCCGATGAAAGACGGTGTGATTGCCGACTTTTATGTGACAGAGAAAATGTTGCAGCACTTTATTAAACAAGTGCATAACAACAGCTTTTTTCGTCCAAGCCCACGTGTTTTAGTCTGTGTTCCTGTTGGCGCAACCCAAGTAGAACGCCGTGCGATTCGCGAGTCAGCCATGGGCGCAGGTGCCCGTGAAGTCTATTTGATTGAAGAGCCAATGGCCGCAGCAATTGGTGCGGGTTTACCTGTATCTGAAGCCACAGGTTCTATGGTTGTGGACATCGGTGGTGGTACTACTGAAGTCGCGATTATCTCCTTGAACGGTGTAGTGTATTCCTCTTCTGTACGTATCGGCGGTGACAAGTTTGATGATGCCATCATCAACTATGTACGTCGTAACTACGGCAGCCTGATTGGTGAAGCAACGGCTGAGCGCATCAAGCACACTATCGGTACTGCTTACCCAGGCGATGAAGTATTAGAGATTGAAGTCCGTGGTCGTAACTTGGCCGAAGGTGTACCTCGTAGCTTCACGCTGAACAGCAACGAAATTTTAGAAGCACTGCAAGAGCCATTATCAGGCATTGTGAGTGCCGTCATGGTGGCATTAGAGCAATCGCCACCGGAATTAGCGTCTGATATCTCTGAGCGCGGCATGGTATTAACCGGTGGTGGTGCCTTACTGCGTGATTTAGACCGTTTATTGATGCAAGAAACTGGAATTCCAGTCATGGTGGCGGACGATCCTCTGACCTGCGTAGCGCGTGGTGGTGGTAAAGCCCTTGAAATGATTGATATGCACGGCGGCGATCTGTTCTCCGAAGAAACCTAATCTAACTTCGGTATGGGGCGGTTAATCACCGCCTTAGCTTTCCTATGAAGCCTATTTTTGTTCGTGGTATTTCGAACCAGTTCCGTTTAACACTGGCAATTATCCTGTCGGTGATTTTGCTCGCCGCAAATCACCGTCTCGAGCCTGCCCGTGAATCCCTTTCATCTGCCTTAAGCCCCATCCAATACCTTGCGAGTGTGCCCAGTGCGATCCTCGACTGGTCATCGGAGAGTTTTGCTACCCGCAATATGCTGGCATTGCAAAATAAAGAGTTGTTAAGGCAGCAATTATTAATGAGTGAGCGTCTGCAGCGCTTCGAGCATCTGCGTCAGGAAAACGAGCGTTTACGCGCCCTGTTGGGGTCGCCTGCCTATCAGGATTCCCGCAAGATGGTAGCCGAAGTGATGGAGGTGGCCAGCGATCCTTCCCATCATTATGTGGTGCTGAACCACGGCTCGCGCAGTGGAGTATTTGTCGGTCAACCCGTTGTGGATGCTCAGGGCGTCGTCGGACAGGTTGTACAGGTTAGTGAGATGACGAGCCGCGTGCTCTTGCTCTCCGATGTGTCCCACGGTTTACCGGTGCGAATTACCCGTAACGATGTGCGCTTAGTGGCTAACGGTACTGGTGAGCTCGACGAGATTGAACTGCGCCATGTGGCCAAGAGTACCGATATTCGCGTTGGCGATTTATTAGTGACCTCAGGCTTAGGCAATCGCTTTCCGGAAGGTTATCCGGTGGCGCGGGTCATGGAAGTCTTAACTGAAGATGGTCAGAGTTATGCGCGTGTCACGGCTCAGCCGTTAGCGGCGCTCGATAGGATTCGTTATCTGCTGTTGATTTGGCCATCTCCAGATTCTGGCGTGACTTTGCCTAATCAACTCCCTGTGCCAGCTGCGGATCATCCTGCGGAAGCAGCCAAACCCGATGCCGGCACTGGCAGTGCTAATCCTCAAGGCGCGGCTGCTAATGCGAGCGTGCCTAATACCTCAGCACCTAATCGCACCACTCCTAATACGACAGCGCCAAACGCCGCTGCGACACCAAGCAATGCCAATGGTGCCTCGAACGCTGCCACCACTCAACCGCCAGCCGAGGTACACTAATGAGTTTACAAGCTGCAAATGGACGCATCGCGGTTTGGTTAACCCTATTTGTTGGGCTGTTAAGTCAAATTATGCCGCTGCCAACTATTGTTGAGGCTTGGCGTCCCGATTGGTTATTGATGATTCTGATCTATTGGTCGATTGCGTTGCCCCACAGATATAACATTCTGACGGCGTGGTTGATGGGGTTGTCTTTAGATATTCTGCTCGGCGCTACCCTAGGTGTGCGCTCACTTGCCATGTCGCTAGTGATTTATATCGCGATTTTGCACTGCCAGCGGTTACGCAACTTCCCTAAGTGGCAACAGTCACTGGTGGTGATGTTACTGATTGCTATCTATCACCTGATTATCTATTGGGTCGAGTTTGTGATGGACGGTGCTAAATTCCATACGGATTTGTTCTTACCCGCGTTATCGGGCCTAGCATTTTGGCCGTGGATTTTTTGGATTTTACGTCGCGTTCGACGTCATTATAAGGTTCGTTAGTCGTGAATTTAGTCTTAGCCTCAACTTCGCCACGCCGTAAAGAGTTATTGACTCATATAGGTTTAGGCCGCGCCGATTTTAGTTTTACCCAAGTGGCGCCGGATATCGATGAAACCCCTAAGAAAGGTGAGTTACCACGCGACTATGTTCAGCGCCTCGCGGCCGAAAAAGCCCAGGCAGGGCTTGCATTATGCTCAGGCATGTCACAGCCTGCCGTATTAGGTTCTGATACTATCGTCGTGCTTGAAAACGAAATATTAGGTAAGCCTGTCGATGAGGCCGATGCCAAGCGGGTACTGCGCGCACTTTCGGGTAAGGCGCACACTGTGATGACAGCTGTCGCCTTAGCTATGGTTGACCAAACCTCTGTACGTTTAGTCGAAACCTTAGTGCGCTTTTGCGTGCTGTCGGACGCCGACATTGATGCCTACGTTGCCTCACAGGAACCAATGGATAAGGCGGGCAGCTATGGGATCCAAGGTTTGGGCGGTTGTTTTGTCGAATCCATTGAGGGGAGTTACTCCTGCGTCGTGGGCTTGCCCTTAGTGGAAACCCGCGAACTGTTATCCGAGGCGGGCATAGGCTAATCCATGGATTAAGCGCCTCGTTAACGGGCGCAATATGAGGCCTTAGTTGAGTATCCGCTAGACAAACTTCTGTGATATAGGTTTTCAGGCTTAACACATACTGAGATTAATTTAATTTCCCTAATGGGGTGAGTCGTGAATACCGGTCGCTTAAATCCGAATAAAGTTCAGCGCAAGATGGGTTCAGAATTACTGATTAACGTAACCCCATCTGAGGCACGTGTGGCTCTGGTTGAGCATGGCGTGCTGCAAGAAGTCCATATCGAGAGGCGCATGAAGCGCGGTCTAGTGGGCAATATTTACAAGGGCAAAATCAGCCGTGTGTTGCCCGGCATGCAAGCCGCCTTTGTGGATATTGGCTTAGATAAAGCCGCGTTTTTACATGCTTCCGACATAGTGCCGCATACCGAATGCGTGGCCGATGTGGAAAAAGGCCATTTTGTGGTCCGTGATATCGCCGAGTTGGTTCGCCAAGGGCAAGATATTATGGTGCAGGTGGTAAAAGATCCGCTCGGCACTAAAGGTGCGCGCCTGACCACAGATATCACTCTGCCTTCCCGTTATCTGGTCTTTATGCCTGGCTCAAGCCATGTTGGGGTGTCCCAGCGGATTGAGCAGGAAGAAGAGCGCAGTCGTCTTAAGAAAATCACTCTGCCTTTCGTCGATGAAGACGGCGGCTTTATTATCCGCACCGCCGCCGAAGGCGTAGGTGAGGACGAACTTGCTCAGGATGCGGCCTTCCTGCGCCGGGTATGGTCTAAGGTCTCCGAGCGGCGTCAGCGCCGCGGTGTGGCCCTCTTGTATCAAGACCTCGCCCTGCCGGTGCGCATTGTGCGCGACTTTGTCGGAACCGAGCTCGATAGAATTCAAGTCGATTCGCGCCGCACCTTTGCCGAGCTGCAAGCCTTCGCTCAAGAGTTTATGCCGGAAATTGCCGACAAGATTGAGCACTATTCTGGGCCAGCACCAATTTTCGATCTCTACGATGTGGAGAATGAAATCCAGCGCGCACTGGGTCGCAAGGTCGAACTCAAATCGGGTGGCTATCTGATTATCGATCAGACCGAGGCCATGACCACGGTCGATATCAACACAGGTGCCTTTGTCGGCCACCGTAATCTTGAAGAAACCATCTTCAACACGAACCTCGAAGCGACCCAAGCAATTGCGCGGCAACTGCGGCTACGTAATCTCGGCGGCATCATCATTATCGACTTTATCGATATGCTGAGCGACGAGCATAAAACGCGGGTACTCAATAGCTTAAATAGCGCGCTCGCTAAAGACAGAGTCAAGACGAATGTCAGTGGCTTCTCGGGTCTTGGGTTAGTCGAAATGACCCGTAAGCGCACCAGAGAAAGCTTGGAGCACGTGCTGTGCGGTGAATGCCCAGCCTGTCAGAGCACCGGCAGCATGAAGACGGTTGAAACGGTTTCCTACGAGATCTTCCGCGAAATCATTCGCTTGAATCGAGCCTATGATGCCGATGAGTTTTTGCTTTACTGCTCGCCCGCTGTATATAACAGCTTAAGTGGCGATGAAAGTCATCTGGTCGCCGAGCTTGAGGTCTACATAGGTAAACGCATTCGCCTGCAAAATGAGCCCATGTATTCCCAGCATAAATACGACGTGGTGATGATGTAGTGGCAACGCTTTTTACTGCGAAAAAACTAAGCCGTTTTTGCTGGCAATTACTGGCGCTGATCTTAGTCTTGTTTGCCCTGACGGTAAGCTTGATCCGCGGATTATTGCCCCAAGTCGACGGTGTGCGTCAGCAGTTAGTTGAGTATGTAAAAAGCGAATATCAAATTGATGTGCAGGTCGGCGAGTTATCCGCCCAGTGGCAGGCCTTTGGCCCGGCCGTGACGGTCGATAATCTGGTGATCCCGCCGCAGGAAAAACTCCCCGTCACAGTGCTGGTCAAGAATGTCCAAATTAAATTGGATTTTTGGCAATCGCTGCTGACGACCAGCCCACGCATCGAAGATGTGAATTTCGATGGCGTTCATATTGCCCTCGATATCGACAAATTATCGGGCAATAAAGCGCAGGGCGCGGCCAATCAAACTTCGCAAACCGATTGGCTATATAAATTACTCTTAAAGCAGCTCGAACGTTTCTCGCTGACAGATGCCTCGGTGCAGCTGTTGAGCTTGCAGCATGAATATCGACCCATCCACATTCGCCACCTTAACTGGCGTAATAGTGGTGAGCGCCACCGTGGCGCGGGGGAAATTTACCTCGATAACAATGCCATGGTAAATGAGTCGCTGAGTTTGCAACTCGATCTTTACGGGGACGCGACTGCGCCTGATACGCTGAAGGGGCAAATTTATCTTGCGGCTCAGTCCTTAGATTTGGGCGAATGGGCATCACGTCAACCTAATCCCTATGATCCGAGCAAGAAGTTACCCTTAGAAGGGGTGGTCAATCTCAAGGCGTGGTTTGATTTTGCCCACCGCAGCGTCAGTGCGGGCTTAGTACAGTTCGAACCCAGTTGGCTGCAATGGTCTATGCATGGAGAGCCACAGAAATTTGAAATTCAGTCCGGCAGTATTAGCTGGCTACCCAAGGAAACAGGCTGGGAGATCAGCAGTGCGAATTTGGATTTTGTGACCAATGGCGAGCATTGGCCCGAGCTGAAGTTTGCGGTAAAGCAACAAGACGATGCTTTTTATGCCTATGTGAGTCGCTTGGATTTACCGACCCTGTTTCCATTATTACCCCTGTTACCCGGGGTCGAGTTGTCAGTACTTAGACAATGGTTCAAGCTTGCCCCTGAGGGCAGTGTCGGGCCGATCCGTCTCTACCAAAGCGCTAAGCAACCCTTGCTCGCCAGTACCCATATCAAGCAATTACATTGGCAGAAAATCGAGGGCATACCTAACACCAATCCTTTAGATTTAGCATTGCAGTGGCAGAATAACAGCTTAGTGTTTTCGCTGCCTGAACAGACCTATACCCTCGATTTTGGCGATCAATTTTCAGCGCCTTTGGTACTGCATGGCGCGGCGTTAACGGGCGCCTTCGATACCCAAAGAGCCACCTTATCCGTGCCTGAGGTTCAGCTCGAAAACGACGATATTGGCGTTTCTGCCGCCCTAAAACTGGATTTTAGCGCCGAAGCCAGTATGTCGCTCGCCGCTAATGTGGCAGTTAAAAATGCCGCCAATGCGGATAGATACTTCCCCGTCAAAGCCATGGGCGAGGCGCTAGCGGAGTATTTGGATGGCGCTATCAAGGCAGGCCAGAGCCAAAATGCGCAGGTGTTATGGCAGGGCGCCTTAGCGCATTTTCCCTTTGAGGATAATAGCGGGGTCTTCCAAGCGGCTTTTACCTTAGATAACGCCGAGTATCAATTTCAACCCGATTGGCCAGCGGTGACTGAGCTTTCCCTCGATGCTTTATTTGAAAATGCCCGCATGGATATCTGGGTTAACCAGGGCAAATTGATGAATGTGGTGGCCGATGGCGCCCATGTGTTTATCCCCGAATTAGGCGAGCATTCGCTGTTAAAAATTCAGGCCGATCTTGCCACCAATGGTAGCGCTGCCACCCAAGTGTTGCAGGCATCACCGCTCGCCGATACTGTGGGCAAGACCTTAAGCGTTGTGCAAGTGCAGGGCGCGGTGACGGGGAATTTAGATATCAGCATCCCCTTGTACGAGGGCGAGGCCGAGGATATCCGTGGCAAAATTGCCTTTGATAATACGCCAGTATTTATTGCCCAGCCCGGGTTACAGCTCAAGGCCGTGACGGGCACAGTGCAGTTTGCGAATGAGATTGTTGAGGGCAAAGGCATTAAATCCCGCTTATTTGAGCAGCCCTTTGAGTTCAGTTTTGCCACTAAACCCGAAGGCAAAGATTTTGCGCTCAATGTGGATATGAAGAGCCGTTGGGATCTCAGCCGATTACCACAAGAGCTGCAGAATCCCTTGAGTGAATTTTACCAAGGTAAAGTCGCTTGGGGCGGCAACTTGAATATGGTGTTCGACGATCAAGGCTATCAAATTCAAGCCAATGTGGGTTCAGATTTGGTTGGCGCCACCTTGAAATTACCGGGCGCTTTTGCCAAACCCGAAGATGAACCAAGGCCCTTAATGGCGGAGTTTTCTGGCGATCAACAAAGGGCAACGCTAAGGGTAAAACTGGATAAACAGGCCGAGTTTATTGGCGGCTTCGAGGCCGAAAAGGGCACTCAATTTAGCTATTTTGACTTGTTATTGGGCCGACTCTTCGATGCGGCCGAGGTGCCCAATACCGAGCAGGGGCATATCAAGATTGATGTGACCAGCGGCAAGCTCGCCAATTGGCTGCCTGTGATTAATGCCTTTGTCGGCACTGACAACAAGCCCCCCCGCACTGGCATTTTAGTCGAAGAGGCGAGCCACTCCGCTTTGTTTCCTTCCGTGGTTGGGATAGACGCCAATATCGGCAAGTTTGATTTATTAGGACAAGGGCTAACCGAACTCAGATTAAACGCTAAGCCGAACGAACACGGTTGGCGCTTCGACGCTAAGGCCAGCGAGTTTGAAGGCTGGGTCGATTTTTATCCCAACTGGATGACCCAAGGATTAAAAGTCACCGCCAGTAAGTTTTATTTCTCCCCCGAAGTGAAACCCGAAGGGGAAGGCGATTTTGCCGCGGATGAGGTGCTGACCAATTTACCGCCGGTTGCCGTGAATGTGGATGATTTTCGCTTCTTCGACAAAGCCTTTGGCAAGTTGGTGCTACAGGCGAGCCCACAGGCATCGGGCTATCGTATCCAAACCCTGTCATTGACGACGCCAGAGGTGTCCTTGCAGGGTAACGGCATTTGGCAGCAGCAGAATGGCCAAAACCAAACTGAATTAACGGTGAGCTTAAACGCCAGTCAGTTCAATTATTTGAGTCAGCAATTAGGCATAGATCCTGGTGTGAATGAGGCACCTTTGAAGGTGAATGCTGAGCTTAAGTGGCAAGGTGCACCCTATGCTTTCTCCCTCAATACCTTAAACGGCAAGGTGAAGTTTGAGCTGGGTAAGGGGCATTTATCCCAAGTGAGCGATAAGGGCGCGCGGATATTCTCCCTGTTCAGCCTTGACTCCTTGGTACGTAAGTTATCCTTAGATTTCAGTGATGTGTTCGGCCAGGGCATGTACTTCAACTCCTTTAGCGGCAATCTGCAAATCGATAATGGCGTGGTTAAAACCACGGATACCGAAATGGATGCGATTGCGGGCAATATGAAGGTGCGCGGCTATACGGACCTCACCAGCGAAAGCTTAAACTACGATATCCGTTTTGTGCCACAGCTGGCGTCGAGTGTGCCGACCGTGGTGCTGCTCAGTACCAGTGCGTGGACGCTGGGGCTTGGCGCGTTTGCGCTGACCAAAGTGCTCGAACCTGTGATTGAGGTGATTTCGGAAATCCGCTTCCGAGTCACTGGCACTATGTCCGATCCTGTGGTGGAAGAGCTCGAACGTAAGAGCAAAGAGATTGAGATCCCCGAGTCGATTCTGCCTATGGTGGGGGGCGAATTGCCTGCGCCAACCGAGGGCGCAGACCCTAAGAATGATGCGGTGCCCGTCAAGAATAGCGCTCCGACTAAGAAAGACGCTACGCCGCCCGTCGAGCCTGAAAAAAACAATGAGCAGCCTGCGCCAGGTGCTGATAAACCTAAAGAGGAACCGGCAAAAGCGGTCGAGGAAGAGGCATTGCCTCAAGCGCCAACGCTCCCTAAGGTAGAGCCTTTAGAGCCATCCCAAGTCGAACCCGCACTGCCTAAGCCTGTGAGCACCAAGGTGGCATTGTCGATAAACACAATTCAAGGAGATAGTCATGCGCATCAGCCTGTTGCAATGTCAGAGCAGTCGCGACGTCAGCGCGAATCTGTTGTTTATCGAATCGCAGCTTGAGGAATTAACCCGTGAGCGCCTGCAATGGGACAAAGATGCCCCACATTTAGTGGTGCTGCCAGAATGCAGCCTGCTGTTTGGTGGTCATGAGAGTCAGCAACTCGCCTATGCTGGCGACAGTCATCTTAGCCCGTTAAAATCCGCCTTAAGTGCCTTAGCCGCCCGTTACTGCGTGTATATGGTGGCGGGAACCATCCCTGCGCTGGCGGAGGATGGACGCGTCTACAGCCGTTGTTATCTGTTTGATGATAAAGGTGATACCTTAGGGCAATACGATAAGCTACATCTGTTTGATGTGGATGTCGCCGACGGCACTAAGCAATACCGCGAGAGTGAAACCTTCTGCCCCGGCAATCATATCAGCGTCATCGACACCCCTTTTGGCAAAATTGGCTTGACCATCTGTTATGATTTACGCTTTCCGGACTTATTCAGGGCGCTGCGCCTCGCGGGGGCTGAGATTATTACCGTGCCTTCGGCCTTTACTAAGGTTACGGGAGAAGCCCATTGGCAGGTGTTATTACAGGCCAGAGCCATTGAAACCCAATGCTTTATTTTGGCCGCCGGCCAATGGGGCGCCCATAACGAAGGTAGTCGTGAGACCTGGGGGCAGAGCATGGTGATAGGCCCTTGGGGCGAGGTAATTGCCGAGCAGAAAACCGGTACAGGTTGGGTGCATGCCGATATCGATGTGGCCGAGGTGCACAGCATCCGCAGTAAAATGCCCGTGACGCAACATAATCGTTTTACTGCACCGAACCTTAAGCCTTGAACAGATTAAGCCTTCAACAGATTTAGATGAAATAGACTCACAGCGAATTTAAGTTATTTTAAAAATGAGTGAGTTGCCAATTTTAGCCAAGCTTTCAGAGAGAACCGCGATGCCTTTTTTAACACAAGTAGAGCAAAGTTTATTAAAGGGTGGCTTAGCCCTAGATGGGTTACAGAGTTATTTAAACACCATACATCAACATAAAGTCGATTTTTCCGATCTCTATTTCCAGGGCAGTCGCCACGAATCTTGGGTGCTCGAAGATGGCATTATTAAAGATGGTAGCTTCCATATCGAGCGTGGTGTCGGTGTGCGTGCCATCAGCGGCGAGAAAACCGGTTTTGCCTATGCCGATGATATTACGCCTGCGGCATTAAGCGCTGCGGCCGAGGCGGCGCGTGGTATTGCAGGGGCGGGTGAGCAGGCCAAGGTGCAGGCTTTCAAACGTCAACAAGCCTTGGCGCTGTACGATAGTCTCGACCCTATCGCCGCCATGGAGGAAGTGAAAAAAATCAACCTGCTGAAAGAGGCCGATGCCTATATTCGTAGCTTGGACAGCCGCATTATCCAAGTGGTGATAAGCCTCGCGGGTGTGCATGAAGAAATTCTGGTTGCCGCCAGTGACGGCACTTTGGCCGCCGATATTCGCCCGTTAGTGCGCTTTAATTGCAGCGTCATTTTAGAAGAAAATGGCAAGCGTGAGCGTGGCAGCGCCGGTGGCGGTGGTCGTCACGATTACAGCGTGTTTATGGTGAATGATGAAACCAGTTTGCCGATGTGCTTTGCCTTCGCCCGTGAAGCGGTGCGTCAGGCACAAGTTAACCTCAATGCCATCGATGCGCCCGCCGGAGAAATGCCTGTGGTACTAGGTAATGGTTGGCCGGGCGTATTGCTGCACGAGGCCGTGGGTCATGGTCTAGAAGGTGACTTTAACCGCAAGGGCAGCAGCGCCTTTAGTGGCATGATCGGCGAGCAAGTGGCTTCGAAGCTCGTGACTGTGGTGGACGATGGTACGCTCGCGAATCGCCGTGGCTCACTGAGCATCGATGATGAAGGCGTACAAACCCAGAGAACCGTGTTAATCGAAGACGGTATTCTTAAAGGCTATATGCAGGATAAATTAAACGCTCGCCTGATGGGCTTGGCACCGACGGGGAATGGTCGCCGTGAATCCTATGCGCATTTGCCTATGCCTCGCATGACCAACACTTATATGACGGCTGGCGAGTCAGACCCGAGCGAGATCATCAAGTCAGTGAAGAAGGGCATTTATGCGCCTAACTTTGGTGGCGGTCAGGTGGATATCACCTCGGGCAAGTTCGTGTTCTCCGCTTCTGAAGCCTATCTGATTGAAAATGGTGAAGTGACTCAAGCGATTAAGGGCGCTACCCTGATTGGTAATGGTCCAGAAGCCATGAGCCAGATTTCCATGGTGGGTAACGACATGGCCCTAGATAAGGGCGTTGGTGTGTGTGGTAAGGATGGTCAAAGCGTGCCTGTGGGTGTCGGTCAACCGACCCTTAAGCTCGATAAGCTGACTGTAGGCGGTACTGCATAAAGCGAGAGCTAGAAGCTCCTACGTTAACTAGCTAAGTGCTTATTTTAGAACCCATCTTACACTTCCGGTTGTGGGTTCTAGCCGCCTTCCATGATGGATGTTATCATTTGCAAAGGAAATTAGAGTAACTACTCTAGAGGTGTTAATGAAACTATCACGTTTGGCATGGCTGTGTTTATTGCCTTTGCCCTCGCTATTGCCGTTAGCGGCGAATGCCCAGCCCAGTAGCTTTACTGAGGCTTGGCAGCAAGTGCTTAAGGTGAGCGATAAACTCCAGGCCCAATCCCAAGAGGTGAATCGCGCCAAGGGCGAACAAGAGGCTGGCGAAAGTTTAAATCTGCCGTCCCTCAGCCTGAATGGCAGTTATACCCACCTCGAAAAACCAATCGAATTAGATTTAAGGGATCTCAACCCCTTAGCCTCGCTTGACCCTGCGACCTTGCCACCCGCACTCGGTGGTGCCTTGGCGAGTATTCCGGGTTCATTATTTGTCACGCCCTTTACCGAGCAAGATATTTTTCGCGCCAGCTTACAGGCGATGTGGCCGATTTATACCGGCGGCCAGATCACCGCGGCTCAAGGCATTCACGCCGCCATGGTGGCCGAGAAGCAACAGGAATTACAGTTAGCGACCCGCGACTTATTCACTCAGTTAGTTGACCGTTATTATGCCGTCGATGTGACTCAATCCCTCGTCAGCACCCAAACCGAGCTGGTGGCTTCCTTAACTAAGCACGTTGACCATGCGCTAGCGCTGGAACGCGAAGGACAAATCGCTAAGGTCGAGCGCCTTAATGCTCAAGTTGCCTTAGATAACGCTAAGGTCAATTTAGGCAGCGCCCGCCGTCAACATGAAATGGCCGTGATCGCCCTATCGCGCATGTTGCAACTGAGTGATGTCAGCACTAACTCGCCACTGTTTGTGCTGCCACAGGCGCCTTCATTGGGGGATTTGACCCAAGTGACCTTGAGCCAGCATCCCGCACTTAAACTGCTTGAGGCTAAAGAGGCGCAGGCGAATGGCTTGGTTTCCTTAGAGAAAGGGAAATACCACCCAACGGTGTTCCTCTTTGGTAATTACACCTTATACGAAGATGACAGCTTGTTTTCTAAGGTGGAGCCGGACTGGATGGTCGGTGTCGGCGTAAAAGTGCCCTTGCTGAGCCGCGATGGCCGCAGCGGTAAAGTGGAAGCGGCTAAGAGTGCCTTGCTGCAAGCCCGTTACACTAAGGCGCAGACCCGCCAAGACTTAAGTTTGTTGCTCGACCAAAGTTACCGTCAGTTATTACAGGCCGAGGAAGAGGTTAAGGCGCTGAATACCTCACTCGAACTGGCCAGCGAAAACCTGCGTTTAAGGGAAATCGCCTTTAATCAAGGGCTTTCGACTTCTATCGACAGGGTCGATGCCGAATTAAAACTGAGCGCCGTTAAAACCCAGCAGCTCGGTGCCAGTTATCGCTATGTGCAAGCCTATGCCAGATTAATGGCCATCAGTGGTCAATTAGATGAATTTATCGGTCGCAGTGCCACAGGCGCTCAATCGCAGGAGACTATCAATGCGCGCTAACAGAATTCTTGCCCTAACGGCGTTGGTCGCATTAGGCCTTATCTTAGCCTATGGGCTCAAACTGGCTTACAGCCCGCAGCCGAGTCTATTACAGGGGCAAATTGAAGCCCGTGAATATAACGTATCCTCCAAAGTACCTGGGCGGGTAGAGCAAGTGCTTGTGCGCCGTGGCGATAGCGTCAGCGAAGGTGATTTGTTGTTTGCCATTCATAGCCCAGAGTTAGATGCCAAGTTGATGCAGGCCGAAGGCGGCCGAGATGCGGCTAAGGCGTTGCAACAGGAAGCGAATAACGGCGCCCGCACCCAAGAGGTGATGGCGGCTAAGGAACAATGGCTCAAGGCGCAAGCGGCGGCAACGCTGGCGAAAACCACCTATACCCGAGTGGAAAATCTCTTCAACGAAGGGGTTGCCGCAAGACAAAAACGTGATGAAGCCTTTACCCAGTGGCAAGCGGCCAAGTACACAGAACAAGCGGCGTTAGCTATGTATCAAATGGCCGAAGAAGGCGCGCGGGTCGAAACCAAAGCCGCGGCGGCGGGTAACGCTCGTATGGCCGAAGGGGCGGTGAAAGAAGTCAGCGCCATTATGGCCGACAGCCAAATGCGCGCACCTAAGTCTGGGGAAATCAGCGAAGTATTGTTGCAAGCGGGAGAGTTAGCACCGAGTGGCTTTCCAGTGGTCAGCCTTATCGACATGCAGGACGCTTGGGCGGTATTCCAAGTGCGTGAAGATCAGCTAAAACGTTTTAAAAAGGGCGACAAACTGCCATTAACCATTCCCGCGCTAGATAAAACCGTGGAGTTCACCGTCACCCATATTAGCGTGATGGGCGACTTTGCGACTTGGCGTTCAACCGAAAGTGGCCACGATTTTGATATGCGCACCTTCGAGGTAGAGCTGCGCCCAACTGCGCCGATCCCCGATCTGCGTGTCGGTATGTCTGTGCTGCTCAGTGCTGAGTAACCATTGTGGCCAAGTCACCGAGCGAGCAAACGCATTTGCGCGAGTCTAAGCCGTTGAATAAGGCTCAGAATGCGGCGCATCCTGCATCTTCAGGTATCATTGCATTAGTGCGGCGTGAGCTTAGGGCGCTATGGCGCGATCCTTGGCAACTGGCCCTTATCAGTTACATCCCGATGCTGGGCATCTTGTGTCTCTGGTGGCTATTTAGTGCTGGGTTACCACGGCAATTACCCGTGGCGATTGTTGACCAAGACCACAGCCAGTTGAGCCGAATGTTGACCCGTCAACTCAAAGCCAACCCTGTGACTGAGCCGCGAAGTTTTACCGATCTTTCTTCGGCCGTCGCGGCCATGCAGCAGGCGCAGGTCTATGCCGTGGTGGTATTTCCCCATGATATGAAAAAGGATTTACTCACCGGCCATAAACCAACAATCGATGTGCGTTACAACAGCCAGTTTTTGCTGGTGGGTAAGCTGCTGTCGAGCCAAATTCAGTTGAGTCTAGGCGATGGGCTGTTACAGGTCGCTGGCATAAAACAGCTGATGACGGGCACGCCGAAATCCCAAGTCGCGGTGAATTTAAGCCCAGTAAAGAGCCAAACCACCGCGCTGTTTAACCGTAATAACAACTACATAGGTTTTTTAGTGCCGCCGGTATTGGTCGCGCTGTGGCAGCTATTATCTATGTTGGTGATGGCCAACAGCTTAAATCGCGAGTTGCACCTTAATGCCGCGCAGTCAGAGGAGGGGATCTCCAATCGATTGACCGAGCATTTTTGGCCTAAGGTGTTGGCTAAAATTCTGTTGTTTACTCCGATATTGATGCTGCAAGGCGGGTTTATCCTCGCTTGGTTGTATCTGTATTTGGCTTTGCCTTTTGCGGGCAGTTTAGCGCTGCTGCTGTTTGCCCAGTTGATTATGCTACTGGTGGTGTGGAGCCTAGTGTTGTTTATCTTTGTGCTGATGCGCGATAGCGCGCGGGTCATCAGTTTTTGTACAGCGCTGTTTGCGCCAGCCTTCGCCTTTATGGGAATTACTTTTCCCACCCATGAAATGCCGCAACTCGCTCAGTGGTGGCGACTCATCATGCCATCGAGCCATTATATTGAGTCCCATGTCAGCGTGGTGAGCTATGGTGCGGCGTGGCCGACGCTGGCGCAGCAACTCAGTAGTTATTGGGGTTTTATCGGTTTATTGCCGCTGATTTATCTCTTGGCGACTAAATTATTGCCGATGACGGTAAAAGCTCAGGCTGAAGCGGCGGAATACGACGCGGTGCCTCTGCCCACGAAGGGGCAATAGCATGAATTTATGGCAGTTAGTGCTGACAGAATTAAAGGCGATTGTGAGTGACAAGGCGATTGCCGTGACCCTATTCGGCGGTGTGCTGTTTTATTCGGTGCTCTATCCCTTACCTTATTTGCACCAAGTCCCAACAGAACAACAGCTTATCGTGGTGGATTTAGATCATTCCTCCCTAAGCCGTCAACTTATTCGCCATGCGGATGCCAGCGCAAAAATTCAGGTGATAGGCCAAGTGGGTTCCATCACAGAGGCGAAGCGTTTTATCGAAACTGGCAAGGCCCATGGCTTATTGGTGATCCCCGAAGGATTTCGCCGCGACTTGCTGCTGGGTAAGGGTGTGACCTTAAGCTACGGCGGCGATGCCAGTTACTTCTTGATTTATTCGGCGGTGGCCGAGGGGCTTGTCAGCGCGGGGATGGATGCGGGCAAACAAGTGCAATTGATTGGGATGCTAGCGCAGGGGAAAAATCCTAAAGAAGCCGAGCAAAACCTGAATTCGCTGCATTTAAACAGCGTGCCTGCCTTTAACCCTAGTCTGGGTTATACGCCCTACGTGGTGCCAGGGCTGTTCTTACTTATCCTGCATCAAACCCTGTTGATTGGGACTGGGATCTTAGGCGCGGGTCAGTGGCGCAGCCGCAGCTATTGGCAACAGGTGTCGCCGTTGCAATTGGTCTGTGGTCGAATTCTTGCCTTTATGTTGATTTATATGGTGTTTACCAGCTTTTATGTGGGGTATTGCTACCACTGGTATAAGGTGAGTATTCAAGCGAGTTTTGGCCTAGTGGCGCTCTGGTTGTTGCCGTTTTTACTGGCGACGGCGGCGGCCGGAGTTGCGATGAGCACCTTGTTTACCCGCCGCGATTTACCGACCCAAGTATTGCTACTGATTTCTATGCCGATTCTGTTCGTCTCCGGCTTTGTCTGGCCGATTGCTTTAATCCCCGAGCCTTTGGTGCTGGGCTCGCAGATTATCCCTGCGGTGCCCGCCATTATGGGGATGTTGGAGCTGAACCAAATGGGCGCCAGCTGGGCGAGTGTGCTGCCAAAATGGTTACAGCTTTGGGGCCTGTTTGTGCTGTTTTTTGGTCTTGCGATTTTAGGGATTAAACGTCGTGTGCGGGCATTAGCTGAACTTAATGCGTCTTAGGCGACGCTGTTATTCGTACCGACAAAACACTGATTTTTGCGTTGGTATTAAATTTGTTATTGGATATTAGGCAGATATAGATATAATCGTCCGGCAAAAAATTAAACAGGGGCCGTTTAATTTCGAAGCAGTTGCTTCATTTTTTTATCGCATCAAAAGGAAGATGAAATGCGTAAAATTACTTTACTTTCTCTAGCCGTGGGCATTTGTTTATTAACCGCCTGTTCCGCAACCCCCCCCATAGTTGCACAAGAAAAAACCGTTGAAATCGATGGTATTAATCTCGTTTTTGGCGGCAGCTATGATACTAAACGTAAAAATATTTCGCTGTCTGTGAATGGCGACTCAGTGATGAAAGGCACTTTCCCACCCTACACGCCAACCCAAAACCTCAGCGGTAAATACAAGGGTTACACCATCTCTAGCCAATGTTATTTTGGCTCAGTGTTGAGTAGCCAAGGTGGCGCATTTGGTGCGATTGCTGGCGTGATCCAAGCAACGAAATCCAGCTCGGGTGATAAATGCGACATGCTGGTTAACGGTAAAATCGTCGAAAGCCTTTACTTCTAAGTATACCTCACATCGCTGTCTGGCCCCTGTATCTTGTATTTGCTCCATGGTCATCACAATGACCATGCCGGGTTAAGCCACTTTGCTAAAAGTCTCAAAGCAATAAGTCCTAATCGCAGGTCACTAAGGTTGAATTTATTCGCCTGTTCACCTCAATAGGTTGGCCTTTTTAGGTATCTTTGCTCCCTTTACCGTACAGACTGCACAGATAGGCAACTTAATGTCCTTATTGGGTTGTCTTCTCCTCTGTTTTGGGGGAAAATTCGCGCCGCAAAAATAACCGGGGTATTCAGTATCCCGGTTATTTTCTTTTTGAGCGTATGGGTTTTAAACCAAATGAGGCCGGTAAACATCCGGAAATGATATGAGGTTCGTTTGAACCTACTTTACTGAGGACAATTCAATGGGGCTGTTGTTTACCGGATTTTCGGTAGTTGCCGTAAATCAAGCTGTTGCGTTTGCCATTCCACCTACTGCAAAGGGAGGTTGGATATGAGCCAACAAAATCCAGGCTTAAAGCAAAGCCTTAGTCTGTGGCAAGTGGTGGTGATGGGATTAGCCTATCTCACGCCTATGGCCGTGTTTGACACCTTTGGCATTGTCTCCGAGATCACCTCAGGCCATGTGGCCACCTCTTACCTGCTCGCGTTAGCGGGGATCCTGTTTACCGCCTTTAGCTACGGTCACTTAGTGCGTAAATACCCCTATGCGGGTTCGGCCTATACCTATGCTCAAAAAACCTTTAGTCCGAATGTCGGCTTTATGGTGGGCTGGTCATCGCTGCTCGATTATATGTTTATGCCGATGATCAACATGCTGCTGGCAAAGATTTACCTTACGGCCATGTTCCCTAACGTCGAGCCGTGGATTTTTATCTTTGGTTTAGTCGCTATGATGACGGTATTAAACCTCAGGGGCATAGATTTAGTCGCGAATTTTAACGGCGTTATCGTATTCGCCCAGATAGCCATTATCTTGGTGTTTATTGGCTTGATGGCCCATAGCCTGTCCCTTGGCGAAGGTGAAGGTGTGATTGCCAGCGTGCGTCCATTCTATTCTCAAGAGATAACCCTTGCGCCGCTGTTTACTGGCGCGACCATTCTGTGTTTCTCCTTCTTAGGCTTCGATGGCTTAAGCTCTTTGAGTGAAGAAACAAAGGACGCTAAGCGGGTGATCCCCCGCGCTATCGTGCTAACTGCTTTGATTGGCGGCGTGATTTTTGTCAGCGTGTCCTATTTCTTACAGCTGTTTTTCCCGGATATTTCTCGCTTCCAACAGTTAGACGCTGTGCTGCCTGAGATTGCCCTGTATGTGGGCGGTAATTTATTCCAATCAGTGGTGCTGGTGGCAACCACCATCGCGGTGTTGGCCTCGGGCATGGCAGCCCATGCGGGCGTGGCACGTATTCTCTACGTGATGGGTCGCGACAATATGCTGCCCAATAAAGGCTTTGGCTATGTGCATCCTAAATGGCGCACGCCAGCATTTAACGTGATTCTGGTGGGATTACTGGCGCTTTCGGCGGTGTCCTTCGATCTCGAAATGGCACTGGCGCTCGTTAACTTCGGGGCACTGGTGGCTTTTACCTTTGTGAACCTGTCGGTAATAGTGCAGTTTTATATCAAAGAAAAACGTAACCAATCCTTGAAAGAGCACTTGCAGTATTTCGTCTTACCCTTGTGCGGCGCGGCGACTATTGGCGTACTGTGGATTAACCTTGAGCCTCAGTCCTTAGAGCTTGGCTTAATTTGGGCGGCTGTTGGGGTCTTGTACTTGGCGCTGCGAAGCCTGCGTTTACGCAAGGCGGTAGAGTTACAGAATTAACCAATAGATTGAGCTAGAAAGTAAAAGACCCGCCTTGGCGGGTCTTTTGGTTTTTACAGTGTCGGCACGGCAAAGCTTAAATTAGTGGTTTTAATTCCCTTTGGTGTAGTGGTCACTATGCTGACTTGACTCCCCGCAGAAGCGGTAAAAGTGAGTGGTGTGCCTAAGCCATTCTTCGCGGTGAGAGTGTTGGCTACCTCAATGATATCTGGCGTTCCGTTACAATCTACGCAGAGCTCGATTTGGGTCTTGGCAGGCATAATTTGCTTAGCTCTGTCATGCACAAACACCACAAACTTAGATTCGCTACCTGGGGCAACGGGTTTAATATCATTAACGCTTGCGAGTAACACACCGTCTTGCTGCACACTGATATAAGCCTGCGAACCCGACATGCTCATTACCAATCCCTTGCGAACATAGGTTTTGTTGGCTTGACCTGTACCACAGAGGCTGCCTTGGCATTGCGGGCCGTTAAACTTACCATCTGCTGCAGGATAAGTATCACGGGCGAGGTTATCGAAATAGCGCTCGCCACTGTCGTAGCTGAAGTTTTCATTATCATCACGGAACGCTGTCGGTAAGTCGCTAAAACCGCTACTGTGGAAGGTTTCTACATCCATACCATTACCGCTGCAGTGAGTTGCGGCGCCATTGAATAAGCAGGCATTAGTGATAGCGCCACCATCGGCACTATCAAACTGATTGTTGCCGTTAGTGTCGAAGAAGGTTTCGTGACCCAAGGCGTAAGCCAAGATGGTAATACGGTGATCTTGAGGGCGATAATCGCTGGATGTCCAAGTCACGCTGCAAGCGCCATTTTTAGTCAGGCAGCTTGGGGTGATTTGCCCGCCCTCGGTGGTGAAGTTCACTGTGGTATCATCGGGCGCTGGATTTCCAAAACTATCGGATAGTCTGGCGGTAATAGTCGCAGTTTCACCATCATGATCGCCTGCTTCTGGGTTGGATATTGTCGTAGAAAGACTAAATCCCAGCTGTTGTGGCAGACCTGTATTAACCGTTAATTGCTCAGATTGGCTAGTAATCACTTCTTTGGTATCGGCATCCACTGCGGTGGCGACCACGCGAACGGGAGTCGGCACAGTACCCGAAAGCACACGCACACTAGCGATACCTAGGGAGTTGGTTAGGCTCTCAGCGCTGGCGCTGCCATTGGCAAAACTTAAGCCGCCAACGACGGTATCTAAACTAAAACTGACCTTTTGCTGGGCTGCTGGCTGGCCATTGGCGCTGGTCACTTTAAAGCTGACGAGGGATGATTCACTCGACCCAGTCCCGCCCGCACCTTTAATGCGGATTTGGTTAGGTTCTGCCGCTTCAAAACTAAGGCTAGCTAAGGTTTGGCGTTGCAGTGTAAAGGGGAAGTTCGCCGTTAGCGTTTGATTACCGACCACTGTGGTGGCAATGATTTGATCGTTACGCTCACTGTTACCACTGCAACTAGTGTCTTGGAAAGTCGAGCTGGCATTGCCCGATAGGGTCGTGACAGGCGTATCTAAGGTTGCATTATTACTGTTGGTGCAGTCCGAGCTAAAACTGATGGATGACGGGGCCTGTACGCGAGTGATAGTGCCATCGTTGGCCTCTATCACTAAGCTTGCGGTCACACCAAAGCTGCCGCCAGCACTGATTTTATAGCTGCCATCGGCCTGTGCCGTTAACGTACTCGCCAGTTTTCCTTCGGTAAAACTGCTGCCATTAAAGGAGCCTAATTTTAAGGTGCCGGATTCGTTAACGGCATCTTTGCTGAGTACTTCATATAAGCTGCTGCTTTGTAGCGATTGCCCTTGATAATCCACAGTTACCGTTAAGGCATTGGCGCCTAATTCGGTGGCGCTCGGAGTATAACTGACCTGAGCAATACCTTGGCTATTGGTCAGCGCACTGGCGGGATTTAATGTAGCTGAACCCGCGCTAAAAGTGACCTTGGCATCGGCAATACCTTTACTCTCGGCATCGAGGAAAATGGCTTGCAGTTGCACAGCCTCATCCACTTTAAAACGGGTAACAAGCGCCGCACCATTCACAATGCTAGCGCTGAGCTTAGGAGGGGTTGCGGTGCCTGAGCCACCGGTTCCTATAAATTCATAATTACGATTAGCCGTTAAAGCATCGGCACCTGTGGGAGTGTAACTTGCGGTCACAGTACCTGCGCCTTCGGTTAAACTGCCATTGGCTATCACGACTTCGGCCATCCCATCGGCATTAGTCAATTTAGTCGCGGGTGTAATAGTGCCTAAGGTGGCAGTGAAACTGATCAGTTGTCCACTAAGCTTAGATGAGCCCTGTTTTAAGGTCGCAACCGCGCAAAAACTGCTTTCAGTGGGAAAACTTAGCTGACTGGTGTTATCTGCACATTGGCCATTAACTAAGGTTTTATAGCTTAGGCTGAGACTATAGCTGTCGGTACTGCCATCTGCGTCAGTACCATCTGCTGCACCATTGCAACCACTTAGCGCCGCAACGCCCAGTAGTGTCCACGAAAATACTGATAATGTTTTGCTAGGAAGCATAAGCAAACATCCTTGTTGGGCTGAATTGTTAGTCTTGGATTTCGCTGCGTAGGTATTTAAACAGCTCTTTTGATGATTTGGACTCAGGGCCTTTTGCCAACTCTTTTGTGGCTTGGCGCACTAAGGTACGCAGCTTCTGTCTGTCCAACTGTGGATAATGTTCCACTAAGGTTTGAATTTCGCTGTCGCCTTGGCTCAGTAAGCGCTCGCGCATTTTCTCGAACATTTGTAGCTTAGCGGTCTCGTTGTTGTTTTTGTTCAGTACGATAGCGAGTGCGGCTTTAATCGGCTCCACATCGACGTTACGCATCAACTTACCGATATATTGCATATGGCGGCGATAGGCTTCGGTCTTCGGCTTAATCTTATGAGCTTGCTGGATGCTGTCGTATAAGTGCTCGTCCAGCTCGATTTTATCTAGCTGGGTCTTACTGAGCGACACCAATTCCATACCGACTTTTTGAGCAGCTTCGCAGTCACGCTTGTCCTCGGTTTTGCTGACATACTCTTCGTCACTGTCATAGGGTTGTTTAAAATGCTCTGAATCACCAACAATCTTCATATAGATAAAACCTCAGTTAAATAACGGCCTAATAATAACATCTCCCGCCAAAAATCGCCTAACGAAAGCGCGTGCGCCATGGCTGAGATTGACGAAATAAGCGCGCAATAAATAATGAGAATGGCATGGGTGTTTGTTATGCTAACGCCATTGCCGACAACGAAAGAGTAGCTTTGTGTCTTTGAACAGAATCGATAGTGAATTGACCGCGCTGAAAGATGCGGTTGCCGTGGCCCTCGAATATGCCAATAAATTAGGGACAAATGCCGCCGAAGTGGCGATCAGTAAACAACAGGGATTATCGGTTTCAACCCGCTTAAAAGAAGTGGAAACAGTTGAATTTAATAAAGATGGCGCCCTAGGGATTACGGTTTATCGCGATGGTTGCAAGGGCAGTTCATCAACCTCCGATCTCAGCCCTGAAGCCATTGCTCTGGCGGTGAAAGCGGCGGACGATATCGCCCGTTATACCTCGGCCGACCCCTTTAGCGGTTTAGCCGACAAAGCCCTAATGGCGACCGAGATCCGCGATCTTAAGCTCTATTATCCTGAAGATATTGCCCCCGACGAATTAGCCCAATTGGCGATTCGCGCCGAAACCGCGGCGCTTGATGCCGACTCGCGCATCAATAACTCCGATGGTGCCAGCGCAAACGCCCACACATCGGTCAAGGTTTACGGCAATAGCCACGGCTTCTTAAACGGTTATTGCAGCTCGCGCTACAGCCTAAGTTGCAGCGTGATCGGTGAAGACAGCGACGGCAGCATGCAGCGGGATTACGATTACACTATCGCCCGTAAATTCAGTGAGATGCTATCTCCCGAATCCGTAGGTTTGAAAACCGCACAAAAGACAGTGAGCCGTTTAGGTGCGCGTAAGATTGCGACTTCGCGTTTACCTATTCTGCTTTCGCCTGAAATCGCCACAGGGCTTATCGGCCATTTAGTCGGCGCGATCAGCGGTGGCAGCCTGTACCGTAAATCCAGCTTCCTGTTGGATGCGATTCACACCCAAATCTTCCCCGATTGGTTCAACATTGAAGAACAGCCGCATCTGCTGGGCGCGCTTGCCAGCGCCAACTACGATAGCGAAGGTGTGGCGACGCAAGATAGACGCATCATCGACCGTGGCATGTTAGAAAGCTATCTGCTGACCAGCTATTCGGCGCGCAAATTAGGCTTAACTAACACAGGCCATGCGGGCGGCATCTACAACTGGACGCTGGCGCACACGGGGCAAAGCTTCGATGAGTTAGTCAAAGGCATGGGCACTGGCTTGATTGTCACTGAGGTGATGGGCCAAGGCGTGAATATGGTGACGGGGGATTATTCCCGCGGCGCCGCCGGTTTTTATGTGGAAAATGGTGAAATCCAGTTCCCCGTCGAAGAGATCACTATCGCGGGCAACTTGAAGGATATGTTTCGTGGGATTCAGGCGGTCAGTAAGGACTTCGATTTACGTTCGTCTATCCGCACCGGCGGGATCTTATTATCTGAGATGAAGGTCGCGGGTAACTGATTGAGTTAACTTAGTCGGGTTCATTTAATGACTCAGTTCTCACCAAGTGAGCTTTAAACAAAAGGGCAAATGCTAATGCATTTGCCCTTTTTGCTTTAATTGCGCCGTGCTAAATAGCGCTGCCACATTTAAGCGACGGTGCTCATTAGAACTTATAGCTGGCACCTAATTCAAATGAGCGACCCGAGCCTGCGACTTGGCTAAAGCCACCCGTGCTATCGGCCTTAAATTCGGCAAGGTTGACACCACCCAGTGGTAGTTCGTAGTAAGTATCAAACAGGTTGTTGATCGCAAAGGTCAAACTCAGCTCTTGCCATTTGATACTGCTGCTTAGATTTAACAGCGAATAGCTGTCGGTCTCATTTTCTAAACGGCGATCATCGACCTTATCCTTAGTCGCTACCCATTGCCACGACAGGCGATTTTCCCAATCACCCAGTTGATGGCTAAGGGCTAACTCGGTTTGTAGCGGTTTGATTTGATAAAGCGGCTCGTTACCCTCATCGCGCTCACCACGGGTGATATCGAGCTTACCTTGCATCTGCCATTTACCGCTGTCGGTATTGGCTAATAGGTAGTTCACACTAAACTTAGCGCCATATAAATTGGCATCTTCGTTGGTGAATTTAAGGATATTGCGTTTACCGCTGGCAAGGCCAGTACGGTTAAAGCTGCCAATCACCTCAGCATCAATATAGTCGGTCACTGCGCTATACCAAGCCGTGGTCGAGAATTGCCATTCATCGCCATTAAACTTGTAGGCCGCGCTCAGGGTATGGGCTGTTTCGGGCTTTAGATCGGGATTACCCACATAACCGTTGCCGTCACCATACCAGCCGATCATAGTGGTTGCCATTACGCCACGACCCCAGCTGTAACGCTCATACAGGTTTGGCGCGCGGTTTTTACGGGCTAAGCCAAATTCCAATTGTTGTTTGGCCGACAATTGATAGCGTGCCAGCAGAGTGGCGTCGATAAGGTTATCGTCTCGGCTTCTATCCATAGCATTAAAGGCTTTTGCTGCCTCGGCATCCACATTCGGCATGCCCATCATGGGCATATTGCTGTAGGCCTGCACTTCGCCCGTATCAGTGGTGACATATTCATAACGCACCCCTGCAGACAACCACCAGAGTGGCGTGAGGTTTTGCTGCCATTCGCCATAAACTGCGGCGCGGCGACGTTCACCGTCGTTGATATTGATATAGTCATTGGGGGCCATCATAGTGCCGGGCACCGCTGGCCAAGTATCATCGAGTTGATAGTTATAATATTCCTGCCCGACAAGTAACGTGCTGTTATCGCCCATGGGTAGGCGCCAATGCAGTTGGTAGCTGTAATCGCTACCCTCTGTATTCATTGGCATCTTGCCGGTTTTTTCTGGGGTGAAGAAGCCCATTTCATGCTTCACACTGTGCCAGTTTAACTGGGCGCTAAATTCACCATCGTTGTCTAAATCTCGCAGATAGCGGACTAGGGCGCCATAACTCTTGTTATCCGTCATATCCATGTATTGGTTTGGGAAACCTTGGAACGGGATAGCCTGGTGCGTTAGCTTAATCGCCAGTTGTTGTGTGTCATCGCGCCATGCCGCCGTTAACGCATGGTTTTGAGCGCGATATAAAGTATCGAGCACTTTATCGCCGTGACCATCGTGGTAGCTATTGGCATCTTCATAGGCACCTTGATAGCTGAAACTTAAGTCCTTACTGGCAATCCCAGCTTTAGCGCCGAGCAAGAAGGCGTCGCTGGTGCTGCGGTATCCCGATGAGATTTCGCCGCTTTCGAAGCTGAGGTTGTCGCTGTCGTTAAACTTTGGATTGAGGCTATTAACCTTAATCACCCCGGCGATATTGTCGCCGCCCGCACTGACGGGGGACACGCCCGCGACCACTTCTACCGAGCTGATTTGGTTAGCGGACACGTAGGATAGTGGTGGGTTCATTTGGTTAGCACAGGAGGCGGTGATATCTGCGCCATCGACTAACACTTTAATGCGATCGCCCATCATGCCATTGAGTACGGGCAAGGCGGAAACGCCGCCCGCTTCGGAGAAATCGACGCCTTGATCTTTCAGCAAAGCATCGGCCGAGCCTAAGGCGTTACGGCCAATATTCTGCTCGCCATGGACTTGAATACGTTCGATTTGAGTCTGATTTGTCTCGTCGGCCATGGCCTGTGAGGTAACCGAAGCGCCTAATGCTAAGGTCAGCGCGCTGGCGATTGCAGAGCATTTAAAGCCGTGGGGGATAGTTGAAGTGTTTGCAGCCATCTTATTGTCTTCCATTCACTCGGATAAATTGCGCTGCATTATAAAGATCATCGAAGTGTGACAGGTGCGGCATATTGTCGCAGAGCTTATAAAGATAAAACTGAAATAGCGGCTTTAGGTGCTTGCTAGCGCCAAGATGAAGATAAGCTAGCAGCAAGGTGAGGGTAACAAGCGGCGCGGTTTAACACGCTTTTGGATTAACCGAAGTGATTAAAGTAGATCCGCTGGGTTTCACCCTCGGCATCCATTAAAGCCAATGCTCTGGCAAACTCATAGGCCTTTGAATCTTCTGCGAGTCTGTTGGGGCTGTTATCTGGGCTCACGGGTAAATCTGCACGGTAGTTAGGGTTATGTTGCCCGCGAAAATGGCGACTTTTTTTCGAAAATCCCAGATACATTGCCTGAGGCTGCTGGCAGCAATTGGGGTGCAGCTTAAATTGGCTTATGTCCCGCTGTTTGAGGTAGTAGCTGATGGTGGCCTGATCGTAGATAAAAAAATCCCCTTGGCTGGCAAGCAGGTAATCTAACGCCTTAGGCACATCCAGTTCGGGTGGTTTGCGCACCGACATAGTCTCGGCTAAGCCGTTAAAATCATAGCTACCGGGGGCGATTAATAGTGTCATTCCACTTTGGGATAGTTGCTCCAGTGAATTGATATTGGCGGCACCAGCTCGACTTATCCCTATGTAGCGCTCCGACAGACCATTAGGGATAAAATAGGCAAATTGGGCGCGCTCTTCAGTAAAATGCAGACCTGGATAAAAATCGATATTTCCGAGTTTGAGATCCCGTAAAATCCGCAGTTTTGGGGCTCGGATTACCCGCAATTTGCAACCAATTTTCTCTGCTGCGGCCTGATAGATATCGTGGTAAAAGCCTTGGTTATTTGGGTCATGCTCGATAAAGGGAAGACGCTCACTGGTGCGATACCCCATGGTAATGATGCACTCAGAGCTTGAAAAAGCCTGCGCTAGACTAGGGGAGAGGCTGAGTAACATGACTACTAAGCAAAGCAAAGGCCGATAAATAACTGCAAACTGCAAAATGATCTCCTTCTGCTGTGATTACCAAGGGTAATCGTGTCGATTAATGGCGACCCAAAGTAGTCTTTAAGAAAAGACTTTGTTGTTCTAATGTATTATTTTTATTGAATTAATCTATCATACTTTTTGATAATAAAAAGAGAGATTCTTTGCACTACTGCACAAACTCTGTACATCCTGTCATATTGCGCTATAGTGTCGCCGCAGGTCGGGTGAGGTGCATTTGGCCTGTAAATATTAACTGAGGAGTTCCTATGGCAAAGCTTAAAGAGACTAGCGTGCTCGAGCATGAAAATGGTCGCGGCACTATTACCGACAACGCACTTAAGGCAGTGGTGACGAGTTCACTGTTTAGGATGCGAACTGAAAAGCCGAAAAAGGGTAAAGGGTCTTATAACCGTAAAGCAGCAAACCGAAAGGGGTATCAGCACAGGGGCGATACCCCTTTCGACTTTATGGGGGCTTGTATCATAGGTGCTTAGTGTTGAAACCTTAACTTTGCTCGCGCTGATTTGTTTATCCCTTATCTCTGCTCGATTTTTCTTTGATTCTTGTGCTGTAAACCTCTTAACGTGCCACTCCTGAGCTTATTCCTCTTATCAGCTCTGCCATTTACAGCCTATATCCTTCAATACCTATCAGTAGGCCGGTAACGATTGCCCATAAAAAAGCGAGCCCTTGACTATTAGTATTAATATCAGGGGCTCGCTATTTATGCTTTTAATCCGGCGAATCGAATGCCGAGGGCAAGCGCTTAAGTAGCACGCTTAAGTCGAGTGCTTAGGCCTCGATATCATCTTCAGCGTCGGCGTCGACTAACTCGGCCCACAGATCGTGCTCGTCCGAGTGAGTGATCACAGCGCGGACTAACATGCCGGGTTCGAGTTCGGTTTCACCGTTGATAAATACCATGCCGTCGATTTCTGGAGCATCGGCGAAGCTGCGACCAATGGCGCCTTCTTCGTCTACGTCATCGATCAGAATATCCATAGTACGGCCAACGAAACGAGCTAAACGCTCGGCGCTGATCTCGGCTTGGACTTCCATAAATCTGTGGTATCTGTCTTCCTTAA
This sequence comes from Shewanella decolorationis S12, assembly GCF_000485795.1. Lineage (GTDB taxonomy): Bacteria > Pseudomonadota > Gammaproteobacteria > Enterobacterales > Shewanellaceae > Shewanella > Shewanella decolorationis. Next base: position 147,960 of record NZ_AXZL01000070.1, on the reverse strand, counting down.
CGTCTTCGCTGATAAGTTCAGCGATTGTGTTGGCTACAGCGCCTTCCACTTCTGAGTACTTGAAGCAGCCGACGCGGTCGAGGCGCGCTTCACGCAGGAAGTCGAGCAGCATTTCGAAGTCTTCTTCGGTTTCGCCAGGGAAGCCCACGATAAAGGTTGAGCGGATAACCAAGTCTGGGCAGATTTCACGCCAGCGTTGAATCGCTTCTAACTGACGGTCAACACGGCCTGGACGCTTCATCATTTTCAGGATGCGAGGGCTGGCGTGCTGCATTGGAATGTCTAGGTATGGCAGGATTAAACCTTCGGCCATCAAGGGGATCAGATCGTCAACCCATGGGTATGGGTAGATGTAGTGTAAACGTACCCAAGCGCCCATCTTGCCCAGTTGGCGAGCAAGGCTAGTGATGTCTTGCTTCACTGGCATACCGTTCCAGAAGTCGGTGCGGCCGCCCTTGTCTTTGCCGTAGGCAGAGGTGTCTTGGCTGACGACTAAAATCTCTTGCACGCCCGATTCAACCAAACGCTTGGCTTCATCTAATACACTACCCGCAGGGCGGCTGTCTAAATCGCCACGCAGTGCTGGGATGATGCAGAAGGTACAACGGTTATCACAACCTTCTGAAATTTTTAAATAAGCATAATGCTTAGGCGTTAACTTAACCCCAGTTTGCGGGATTAACGAGGTAAATGGGTTGTGCGCTGGTTTTGGCACGTACTTGTGTACATGCTTTAACACGGCTTCGTAACTGTGTGGGCCCGTGATTTCGAGCACGTCAGGGTGCACTTCACGGATTTGGTTTTCCTTGGCGCCTAAACAGCCGGTCACGATCACTTTGCCGTTTTCTTCTAAGGCTTCGCGCACCGCATCTAAGGATTCTTCAACCGCCGCATCGATAAAACCACAGGTGTTGACGATAACCAGATCGGCATTGTCGTAGCTGTTGGTGACTTCATAGCCGTCGATGCGTAATTGGGTCAGAATGCGCTCTGAGTCCACTAGGTTTTTTGGGCAACCCAAAGACACGAAACCGATGCGATTCCCGGTAGCACTTTCGGCATTAGCTAAGTCAGCACTCGCTGCTTCTAATGTCTTGGCTGGGGTCTCAAGCGTGGTTGTTTGCTTAGGATTAAAAGTTTCAACTGTCATGGTGTCTCGCTGATGCTGATAAAAGAGCGCCGTAAAAAGAGCGCGGATTATACCTGAAGTGATTAAAAGGTACAGTGTCTTTGGGTGAAAAGTGTACAGCCAAGAGGGCGTTTCTACCAGTTGTGGCGCGGTTGAGTCCGCTGCTCTGTTATCCCGCCGCATTTGATCTTGGGCGAATGGCTTTAAGGTTTGAATGGCGCAGTGCACTGCCGCTCGGCGCCGATTTAAAAAATTTTCAAAAAAATTAACCCTTTTTATTTTTGCCCGCGTTTATAGGGGTAGTTTGCATGATGCGTGGCTATCGCAACGGACGATAAATCGGGCTGTTACATATTGGTGCTGTTACATATTGGTACAGCGAGTCGCACTTTTAGCCGATAGCCGCCGCGTTAGAACCACGGCAGTCTCGCCTTAAATGATTTAGTTGGAGTTAACAATGAAGCATTCTCTTTTAGCTGTATTAGTGGCTGGTGGCCTTTTTTCAGGTGTGTTTGCCGCGAAGGCGATAGCCGCCGACGTAGATTTTCCCCATATCGAAACCATGGGCGTGAGCCAAATTCAGGTTGAGCCGGATATGGCCGAGCTTAATGTCGAAGTGGCCGTTACCGAGAAAGAGGCTAAGGCCGCTAAGGATAATTCGGATGCCGCAGTGGCGAAATTTATCGCCCGTTTAACCGCCGCGGGCATTACCAAGGAGCAAATCCAAAGCGCTAACTTAAATCTGCAACCCCAATATGTGTATGCGCAGGATAAAGCACCTGAGCTGAGTGGTTATACCGCGAGTCGCCAAATCACAGTCACCATTCGCGATTTAGCCCGCTTAAATACCATTTTGGACTCCGCCTTAGAGGAGGGGATAAACAGGGTCAACAATATCGCCCTTAAGTCGAGCAAAGAGGCCGAGTATGTGGCCAAGGCGCGCCAAGCGGCCATTGTCGATGCCAAACAAAAAGCCGAAAGCTTAGTCAAGGGATTTGGGGAGAACCTAGGTAAGGTATGGCAAATTCGTTATTACGATCAACGCCCAGTGCAACCCGTGATGTTACGTATGAATGCCAAGGCCGATGCTATGGGAGCCGCCGAAAGTTATCAATATGGCCAAGTCACAATCGAAGACAGAGTCGAAGTGGTTTATAAACTCAAATAATTCATAACGAGATGCAATGGATGAGGATTCTTTGGCTCATCCATTGTTGTTAGGGGGGAATCGGCTAAATTCTGAGTCAACACTATACAATATTGCATGTTTTAACAGAGTAAAGGCACTAAATACTGGCAAAAATAGCTATTTATCCCCACACTAAGAGAGGATAAGGTTATGGAGGCCTATGATGGATTTTCCCCCTAGAATCAAGCAACAAACCTGCATGGACTGCTTAAGTGGTAAATCACTCGGATTTGAAATTCGTATGGCATTTCAGCCAATCATCGATTGGCCAAATCAGCAAATTTATGGTTATGAAGCCCTAGTGCGCGGCCCAAATGGCGAAGGCGCCGCTTGGGTGTTTGAGCGCATAAATGAAGGCAATAAGTACTATTTTGATCAAGCTTGCCGAGTAAAAGCTATTGAAACCGCTGCCAAGCTTGGCCTTGATAAAGTCTTAAGTATCAATTTCTTACCTAATGCCGTTTATAACCCCGAAACCTGTATCCGCGCCTCGATTGAAGCGGCCGACCTCTTTGGTTTTAATATTCATAACATCATGTTTGAAGTCACAGAGGGTGAACAGATTGTCGATAGAGCCAAATTAAGTCGTATTTTTGAAAGTTATGCCAAACGGGGATTTATCACCGCCATCGACGACTTTGGCAGTGGCTTTGCTGATTTGAGTTGGTTGGAATTTTTGCGCCCTCAAGTATTAAAACTCGATATGGAGTTGATTAGAGATATCCATTTAGATACTCAAAAGCAGTTGGTGATTGACGAGGTACTAGGGATTTGTAGCACGCTTAACACTCAGGTGTTGGCCGAAGGGGTCGAGTGTAAAGAGGAGTTAGACTACCTAAGCGAGCGTGGTATAGCCTATTTTCAAGGCTACTATTTCGCTAAACCCCAACTCGAGCATTTAACCAGCTTTGAGACATTGGATTGTTATTCTGCGCTGTAGCATTGATTTATTGGATTAAATTGATGCAAGTGTCTTGCGCTTACGCTGAGGCGTTACATTGCGTGTATCGGTTCTTAGCCAACTGATATATCATGCGCCCCCCCCTTAATTACCTATGGCTCCTGTTTGCCGCTATGTCTTCTAACGCGCTTTATACCGATCTATCCGGTTATTACGATTTAATGTGCTCCGATATCAACTATCAACAACAGAGTGCGAGCATCCATCGATTGCATCAGTTCTTAGGGAATAATGGTAAGCAACACCTTGATTTAGCCTGTGGCACAGGCCCGCATGTGCGGCATTTTATCGACCTTGGTTATCAGTGCAGTGGCCTAGATATTAATCAGCCGATGCTCGATATGGCCATGCGTCGTTGCCCTGAGGCCCAGTTTAATCTGCAAGATATGACCGCCTTTTATCTTGAGCAGCCAGTGGATTTAATTACCTGTTTTTTATATTCCATCCATTACAGTGCGGGCATCGAGCGGCTAAAGAGTTGTATTGCCAGCGTGCACCGCGCCTTGAATGACGGCGGGATATTTTGTTTTAACTCGGTTGATAAGCACCGCATCGATAACCGCTTATCGATTAAGCATTTTGCCGAGTTTGAAGGGCACCATTTTGCCTTTGAATCTGGCTGGCATTACAGTGGGCATGGCGAAAACCAGTCATTAAATCTAAGCATTGCAAAGAGTTTGCAGCCTTTTACTCAACAGGCTGATGTAGACGACGATGCTGATACCTCTGCGCATCAGACTGAGTTATGGCAAGACCAACATACTATGGTCGCCACCAGTTTTGCGGAGCTGCAAGCGTTACTCGCGCCATATTTTGAAGTGCATATCTTTGAACACGATTATGAAAAAATCGTCCCATGGGATTTAAGCTCAGGTAATGCGCTGTTTGTCTGTGTGAAGATTTAACCTTAGGTTGAAGGTAGCAACTGGGCGGTTAGCTTTGGCTGCTCTGATTTACACCCATGTTCCATCTTTGCCTTTCACAATTTCCCTGTGAATAACTGTAGTCATTGCGGCCTAACGGCCGAGGTGAATCAAAGTCGTGGGGCTTCACCCCACACCCGACCAAGGAGGACTGCTCGTCCTATCCTCCTTGGATGCTCCAAGACGCCCCTAGCGAAGTTATATGCATTGATTAGTGGCTTCGTGCTTATTCGAAAATCGCTAACGCTTCCGATGGTACATCCTGTACCCCGAAAGCTAGCGAGGCATCCATGCCTCGCTCACGCGATTTTCTTCAACGCCCTTCAGCAACTTCGCAGGGGAAGGTGAACTTCTGTCACTTCTGTGTTGGCTGTTAATCCCAAAAGAGTTATGCCTGTCCTATCTTTTTTCCGTGAAACAAACCAATGATTAGCGGCACGTATTACCTTTAACTGTCTGAGCTTTTTCTTTGAAGACTGGGTCAATTGAACTCATCGAATTGAGCCGCCCAAGAAGCCGGTATGTGTGAGGATCAAAAATGGCGTGCGGGGTTTGTCTGATAGCATGCCAACAAGCAAAGTCAGTAACTAACTCTTTGAACTGCTGATTTCTAATTTGGAGCTGTCCCTCTTTCACGACAATACCCGTTACCAGTTTAGGTGATTCCTTGCCATAGAGTTTTGTCTTTGTTGGGTGCATTGTATGACCGTATCGACTAAGAACTTTACGGACTACGGTTTTGAAAAGCTCATTAACACCTGTTCCAGAGAAAGTTAGGTCATCAACATAAACGGTCATCGTCACACTATGCTGTTTTGATAAAGAGGAGAGTTCTTCAAACAAGTGGTAGTTAGCCCAGTAGGCAAGCACCATACTTAGTCGACTCCCAGTTGGTACATGTCCGTGAATAGTACACATGTCGGCCAGCAAATTAGCGACATCAGCAGTACATTTCAAATCACTGTAAAAGAAACCAAATACCTGCTTTTTCCGTGTAGAAGTAAAGAAGTCTTTGATGTCTGTTGTCAGAACCTTAGTGTCAAAACCATCAGCAGACAGATGCGCCTTCGCGTTAGTTAGATTGGAGTGTTTTTTTCTACCTGAATGTACATAACTAGGAAGATTAATCCGACAAATCAAACTCGCTATTCGAGTGTGGATCTTGTCTAATTTATTGATTGGTTTGTGTATTTGTCTCGGTTTGCCAGCTTTTCCGATGATTGAGAAAACATTATAATTCCCATCATCTTTTGCGAGGAGAGGTAAGTCTTTTGTGTCACATCCTAGCAGAATTGAAAGTCGCTTCTTCGTCCTCAGGTTATAAAAAGGGGAGTCTTTTAGTGCGTAGGACTTTCCTTTGGTTTTAATCTTGAGCTTTTGCATTTTTGCTTAAAACCCATTCAGAAATGTCCAAGATAGTACTTGCAGCAGTCTCTCTAAATTTTTTGGAAACTCTTTTTTCGTTGTTTATGTGAGAAGAAAACATCACCAAAGAGGACTTAGGTATGTCGAACCTAAGAGAGTATTTTTCGAGTGTTGCAGTGTCGACGGGTTTTTCGCCAGACTCCAACTTCTGAAGTTGTTGTTTAGGGATTTCTAATTCTGAGGCGAGTTGGGCTAATGGCAAATCGTGATATTGGCGAATTACTTTGAGGGCTCGATGTATCATTAAATCCTCCTGGAGTTTCGAAACTAGGGGGAATCTCATCACTCAGACCAAGGCTCTACACCGACACCATTGATCAAATACCAAATGCGGTACACCCATTTAAGGGCAATACAGAAGACTTTGAAAGTAGTCTTAAGAATTTCGCGCTTAGTGTTTTTAGCTTCTGAAATCTGCTGGTCACGTTGACTATTTTGTTCAAGCATATTTGTTACTCCTATACCCCTGAGCCCGTGTTGCTTTGTGCAACACTATAAAAACTCAGGTTCGCCCTGTATTAGGAGTTGGGATTGACCAGCACGAGCCCCCGTTTCGACGAACCTCGGTCGCCCGAAGGTTCGAGTTCCCACATGTACCGCGCGTGTCTCTCGTCGAGCGACGGTAGGACGGCAGGCATGTCTGGGTTAACAGGCAGAAAGCTTTCGCTTTCCCACGAACTCCCTGCCAAAGCAGAGTTCAATTTATGGCGTAACTATCCCTTTAAGTCTAACGCGCAGCCATAGTAATGTATGTATTGAATAAGATCAATATCGTCTTTAATAACATATGGTTAAAACCTCGAAAGATGGGACAGGCAAAACTCTTTCTGAATTTAGAGCCAACGCCGAGATCACAGGAGTTCACTATCCCCTCGGAGTTGCCGCAGGGCATTTTCGGTCGTTGCGTGAGCGAGGCATGGATGCCGAGATAGCGTCAGTCGAATCAGGGACGAGCGTCTGACGCGATAGCATAAGGACGCTAAATGCCCAAGGGGCTTTCAACTCCGCTAGGGGCGTCTTGGAGCATCCAAGGAGGATAGGACGAGCAGTCCTCCTTGGTCGGGTGTGGGGTGAAGCCCCACGACTTTGACTTTGTTTTTTAAAACAATCAAACACAGTTTTCGAAGAAAACAAAAAAGGCGCCTAAGCGCCTTTTCTACTATTTAGTGATGGGTAAACCACCCAAAACCTATGATTTGATTAAACAATCAGATCATACTCTTCACGTAGGATCTTAATAATATCTGCCTTTGGATTCGCTGGCAGCGGGATTGCCGCGCCAGTCACCTTCTCGGCGATGCCGGTGTAAGTGCGCGACACTTGCATCATGGCCTCTAATGGCAGGGCATTATCACGGGCGAGGGCTTCGCGCTCTGGCATTCTGTCCTTGTTAAGCAGAATATCCGGATCGGGGAAGTGGTTCAGCAGGAACTGACGGAAGCCTTCCTTAGAGTTTTCAAGGATTTTACCATCGCGGTAGGCGGCGCCGTCCCAAATACGGGATGAGTCTGGAGTGCCCACTTCATCCATATAAATCAGTTTTGAGTTGCCGTTTTTGTCGGTCACATAGCCAAACTCGAACTTGGTGTCCACAAACACTTGGTCAAGGTCGGCCAGTGCTTTTGAAATCACCTTAAAGCCATCTTTTAACAGCTTCTCGTACAGGTCGATATCTTCTACCTTTTCAAAACCAAAGGCTTGGTAGTTGGCTTCGATATCGCTGCGACTGATGTTCACATCGTCCTGCGCGGGCACACCTGGGATACCAGTTAAAATACCTTTGGTCGAAGGGGTGATCAGCAAATCCGGCAGCTTTTGATCTTTTTCTAAGCCTTCTGGAAGTGTGATACCACAGAATACGCGCTCGCCCTTAGAGTAGGCGCGCCACATTGAGCCAGTGATGTATTGGCGGCAAATGGCTTCGACTTTAATCGGGCGGGCTTTTTGGACTATCCAAACGAAGGGATGCGGAATATCTAAAATATGGCTGTCGGCTAAACCGTTTTCGGCAAATAGCTTAAACCAATGATTAGAAATGGCATTTAATGCCGCGCCTTTACCAGGAATGCCTTTTAATCCGCCTTCACCGTGGAAGATGCAGTCGAAGGCTGAAATACGGTCGCTAATCACCATAATGGCAAGTGGCGTATCTTCGGGCACATTGTAGCCCTTGGTTTGAATTAAACGGCGGCTGTCGGCGTCGGTTAGCCAGTAAACGCTACGTACCTTGCCGCTATGGACTGGGCTGTCGGTGCGGATGGGTAAATCGTTGTTTACGGCTAATACGGAATCAGCAAGACTCATGACGAGTATTCCTTTGGATAGAGAGTGTAGGGACGAGTTTTTTATTCGTTGCGGTGTGCTTAAGCCGTAAATGCTTTGCCACCTTTTTATTATTGACCAATAGCTTATTGCTAAGTGCGCACAAGAGATTGGCGAGGTTAAAACGTAAAGCGAATAGGATATTTTCGGGCGATAGGCAGAAGAGAGAAGGTCGGGATAAGGGGGAAAAATAGCACGCAGAGCAAGGTTGGCGCCAGAAGGAGTCTGGTCTGTTCAAGCGGGGGAACCCCGTGCCATTTTGCTCGAAAAGGCTAACCATTAATCCGAGAGAACCTTGTTAGACAGCCGCGAAAAGTGGCGCCATTTTACCTTTATTCGCAAAATTTTCCACGGCTATTTATGCACATCTGTGCGGCGTGTCGGTGTAAATTGGGGAGGGGATCAATGTGGCAGCTGAAAATACTTCCCATGAAACCCGAGCAGAGGAATCGCGAAGTTTGAGTTTATAGTGTGACTCGCTAAGCCTTAGAATGACATTAATCCCAATATAGGCATGCAGTTAGCGCTGTAAATCGGGGTAATATTGATGGCCTGAATAAAGCGAGTGCCTGAGCCCCCATACCGCGTGGCTTTTTGTGTTAACACCTATTTTTTGTGAATTGAAAAACACAGTTTGCCCATCAGACCCTAACATAAGGCATGAATGAAACATATCGAGGTAAGTAGATGACAGAACCCAAAACGCCGATGATGGCGCGCGCCGCCTCCGAAGGGCGGTATTTTTTCTCGAAGCAATTTATCGCCTTAGCCGAATGCCAAACCCAGTGGCAGGATCTGGAGTTTGAAGAGTGCGAGTTCCACGATTGCCAGTTTAGCGACAGCACATTCCGTAACTGTAAGTTTATCGATTGCCGTTTTGTGGGCTGTAATTTGAGCCTGCTCAAGGTGCCCTTAAGCCAATTTAACGGTGTGAGTTTTGAAGAATGTAAACTGGTGGGCATAGATTGGACTCGCGCTGCTTGGCCGAGATTATCCTTTGCGGCGCCTTTTAGCTTTAGAACCTGCATCTTAAACGACTGCTCTTTTATGGGGCTTACGCTCGATGAAATGGTGCTCGAGGGCTGTAAGGCACAGGATGTGGATTTCCGTGAGGGTAAGTTTAATCGCGCCAACTTTAGTTACAGCGATTTTCGCCATAGCTTATTCGGCCGCACCGAGTTGATGGAGGCAGATTTCTCCGAGGCGACCGATTACGATATCGATATTTTTAATAATAAAATTAAAGGTGCTAAGTTTAGCCGCGACGAAGCCGTTCGTTTACTCAATGGCTTAGAGATCAACCTAGTCGATTAAGCTGCCATTTTACCGAGCTTGTTTTGGTAATTTTTTAGATTTTTTTAGGGTGTTTTTTATCTCAAAATTTAGGCGGGTTAAGCCCTAAATAACTCGCCAATTCAATTGATCCTATTCACAAATTTTTAGAGTATTTTTAACTTTTAGTTGCCGCAGATCACACCAAACTTGCCTATGTGGTTTACCACAATAGCCGCATACCTCTTTCGAGATAACAATCACTCTGGAACAGCAAAATGCCAACGTTTTTTAAGGCATTGGCATTAATAACTAAAAACCTGTGAGCAGATTTAGCCTTTAACCGCAGTGGTGACAAAAAGCCTAAGTTTGCGTGTGCCAATTGGCGCATAAGGGTGGATGAGTGTGATGGAGGTAACCATGATTGAGCTTAATAGGCGAACCTTTTTAAAGGGCGCAGGGGCCAGCGGTGCAACGTGCGCCTTGGCTAGCCTGTTGCCAGGCAGCTTAGCGGCATTAGAAAGTAAGCAGCTGAAGGGAATGGGCAAAGAAATTGCCAGTATCTGCGAGATGTGTTCGACCCGCTGCCCGATTTCAGCGCGGGTGATTGAAGGTAAAAACGTCTTTATCAGCGGCAATAAGGCGGCTAAATCCTTTGGCGGTAAAGTCTGTGCCCGTGGTGGTGCTGGCCATAGTTTACTTTACGATCCACAGCGGATTGTGAAACCACTCAAACGGGTTGGCGAGCGCGGCGAGGGTAAGTGGGCTGAAATCAGTTGGGATGAAGCCTATCAACTAATTGCCGATAATCTGAATAAAATCAAGCAAGCTTATGGCCCTGAGGCGGTAGCATTTTCCTCTAAGTCCGGTTCGCAAGAAAAACACTTATTCCATCTCGCCACTGCGTTTGGTAGCCCAAATACCTTTACCCATGCCTCAACTTGCCCAGGTGGTTACGAGATTGCCGCTAAGGCCATGTTTGGCACTAAGGTAAAGCGCGATTTAAGCAACTCCAAATACATCATTAACTTCGGCCATAACCTGTACGAAGGCATCAACATGTCCGAAACCCGCGGCATGATGGCGGCGCAAATGGATAAAGGCGCCAAGCTGGTGGTATTTGAGCCAAGATTCTCAGTGGTTGCCGATAAAGCCGATGAATGGTACGCGATTCGTCCCGGCACCGATGTGGCCGTCGCTTTAGCCTTATGCCATGTATTGATTGAAGAAAACCTTTACGACAAGGCCTTTATCGAGCGTTATGTGGAAGGTTTTGACGCCTTCGCCGCCGAAGTAAAAGCCTACACCCCAGAGTGGGCCGAAACCGTTTCCGATGTGCCCGCCAAAGATATTCGCCGTATTGCCCGTGAATATGCCGCTAAAGCGCCCCATGCTGTAGTGGATTTTGGTCACAGAGCCACCTTTACCACCGAAGAGTTTGAAATGCGCCGCGCGCTTTACGCTGCCAACATCTTGATTGGCAATATTGAGCGTAAGGGCGGTATCTACCTAGGTCAAAAGCCTAGCGATTATAACAAGCTCGCGGGTGAAGATGTGTCGCCTGTGCTGGGTAAACCCGGCGTAAAAGATATGCCAAAACCAGCGGCAAAACGTATCGACCAAGTGGAAGAGCAGTACGCCATGATGTGGTCAGCGGGCGGGATTTATCAAACCATCCTCGATGCGACCTTAAGTGCCGTGCCCTACCAATTACACGGTTGGGTGATGTCCCGTACTAACCCAATGCAAACCATGACCGACAGAGCGCGTGTGGTCGAAGCCTTGAAAAAGCTCGACTTTGTTGCCGTATGCGATGTGTATATCAGCGAAACCGCCGCCTATGCCGACGTGATTTTACCTGAGTCAACTTACCTTGAACGCGATGAGGAAATCGCCGACAAGTCAGGTAAAAACCCTGCCTACTATGTGCGCCAACGGGTAGTTGAAACCTTAGGGGATACTCGTCCTTCATGGCAAATCTTTAAGGATATTGGCCACAAACTGGGGCTAAGTGAATTCTACCCTTGGGACAACATGGAAACCCTGCAACTGTTGCAGGTAAACCGCGACACAGATCTGCTACGCCGGATCAAAGACGAAGGTTTTGTCAGCTTCGGTAAGCCGATAATGCTGCGCGAACCTAAAATGGTGGCCGAATTTACTAAGGCTTACGCCAATGCCAAACCCGTGGATGAAGACGGCACCTACGGCAGTTTACTCAGCTTTAAAACCCCAAGCGGCAAGATTGAATTGACCTCAGCCAAGGTTGAAGCCATGGCGCCAGGACGCGGGGTGATTAAGTTCCGCGAAGTGCAGCTTAAAAAGCCTAATGAACTCTACTTTATCCAAGGTAAGGTTGCGGTACATACCAATGGCGCGACCCACAATGTGCCCATGCTGGCGAATTTGATGTCGGATAACGCCGTATGGGTTCACCCAGATACCGCGAGCAAATTAGGCATCAGCAATGGTGATCCTATCCGCTTAACCAGTAGCGTAGGTACAGAAGAAGGCCATGCGTTAGTCACCCCAGGCATTCGCCCCGATACCGTGTTTGCTTATATGGGCTTTGGCTCTAAAAACAAAGAGTTGGTTAGAGCGACAGGCAAAGGTATCCACTGCGGAAACTTACTGCCCCACGTTACCGCACCTGTGTGTGGCATGACGGTACACACCACTGGCGTCACGCTGGCAAAACGCTAATTGGAGGCTCAAATGACTAAAAGATATGTGATGGTGCACGATGAGAACAAGTGCATCGGCTGCCAAGCCTGTAACGTGGCTTGCCGCAGTGAAAACGGCGTACCAGAAGGGGTGACCCGTTTACAGGTGAGAGTCGAAGGGCCCTATGGCGAAATGCCACATCTGCACTTTAAGTACCACAGAGTGTCGTGTCAGCAGTGTGAAGATGCGCCCTGTGTGAAGGTGTGTCCAACGGGCGCGGCCTACGTGGGCGAGGACGGCATTGTCTCCATCCACGGCGACAAGTGTGTGGGTTGTATGTACTGCGTGGCGGCGTGCCCTTACAAAGTGCGTTTTATGAATCCCGAAACCAAAGTGGCTGACAAGTGTAACTTCTGTAAGGACACCCGTTTAGCCCGGGGAGAACAACCTGCCTGTGTGACTGTATGTCCGACCGATGCATTGGTGTTTGGCGATGCTAACGATCCACAAAGTGATGTGGCAAAACTGCTTAACACTAAGATCACTTACCAAGATAAGACCCATTTAGGCACTCATCCTAGGGTATATCGCGTTCCTACCAAAAGAGGGGGGATTTGATTATGAACAATACTTGGGGCGATATGGCGCAATATGATCCCGTCACTTGGCACTGGGTCATCGCCGTGTATCTGTTTATGGCGGGTTTATCCGCCGGAAGTTTGCTGATTGGCATTGGTTTGCGTTGGTTCAATCAAGAAAAAACGCAAGTTGAAAGCAATATCCTCAAGGCTGCGGCGATTATTGGCCCTGTGGCAATCAGCTTGGGCTTGGCGTGTTTAGTGTTTGATTTAACTAAGCCTTTCCACTTCTGGTTGATTTTAATTAACTACAACTTCCAGTCCGTTATGGCGATTGGGGTACTAGCGCTACTGGCTTACTCACCCTTGGCATTTGCCTACGCGATTTTAGTACTGCGTGACGATTTGCCAAAGTGGGGCTTAGGTTTCTTAGTGCCTATCGCTAAGCTGCTGATGCCCTTTAGAAAGCTGATTGAAGTGCTATTGTTTGTCCTCGCGATCGGTGTAGGCGCATACACTGGCTTCTTAATTTCGGCGATGAATGCCTATCCGATGCTGAACACTGCGGTATTACCAGCGCTGTTCTTGGTATCTGGTTTATCGGCGGGCGCGGCGGCTAATGCGGTGCTGGCGCTGGTGATGTTCAAAACCGATAGTCACGACAAGACCTTAGCCAAAATGCATGGCTTAGAGCTGCCAGTGATGGCAATCGAAATCATGTTCCTGTTTATGTTGTTCTGCGCCTTGTACTTTAAGGGCGGTGCGGCGGCAGCGGCGCTGGCATCACTCACCTCTGGCGTGTGGGCAAGCGTATTCTGGATTGGCGTGGTCGGGATTGGCTTTGGTGTGCCATTGCTGTTTATGCTGTTGCCTGCCGCAACTCGCCACAGCAAGGGCGCGATGATTATGGTGGCCTGCGCCAGCTTAACCGGCGTGTTAGCACTGAGACACTTTATCGTGTATGCGGGACAAAGCTACCTGAGCTAAGTGATGTTAGCGAATGCTCTAACCCATGGCATTCAAACTAGCGCACAAATATGAGTATTACTTTAATACGATTAAGTGATACTCAAATGGGTTACAACACGCATCCCTGCAAGCAAAAAGCACCGGTAACGGTGCTTTTTTATGGCGGCAATTTGCAGCGATTGGAAGAGGATTATTACGGTAATTATTGCGGCAATAGCTCAATCACAGATTTCACCGTAAGCACTAAGGCGCTGATAGCGCAGAGGGCTAAGGTTGCCATCTTGGTCTTATGCTTATCCACATTCCCCACCAGTTTGCCCGCCACTAAATAGCCTAAAAACACTGAGGGCAACAGCATCAGGGATAACCATAAATGCTTAACTTCGAGCAGGCCCGTCACCCCAAGAATGACCAGCGCTATGGTCGAGCTGAAGATAAAGAAGGCTGATAGTGCGGCGCGAAACTTTGAGGCATCCTTACCCGCCAACAGAATCGCCATCGGCGGACCACCAATGGCGGCAATATTACCGAAGATCCCCGATACCACGCCCGCGCCAAATAGCGTCGCTTTATTCACTGGCAAGCTAAATTTATACAGGCTCAGCACCACGGCGACTGCCACAATGGCTGCAATCGCTAAACCAAGAATCGGCTGCGGCGCAAATAGCAACAGGCTGGCACCGATAAAACCTCCGGGTACTCGACCGATAAGCGCGTATTGCAAGCCATTGAATTCTAAATGGCCGCGTTCACGCAGTAGGGTGAGTAGGGCGATGGAAAAGCCCATCACAATCACGGGGGCGGGCACTAATTCGGGGTCGACAATATACAGCAGCGGACTCGCCACCACGGCAAGGCCAAAGCCAATCAGACTTTGGGTGAGGGCACCTAAAAACACAATCACAGACGCAATAGCGAGCGTTTGTGGATCTATCAAGGAGAACATAGGATTCCATCAAAACAAAATAGGGATCGTTACTCTAACCCATCAGGCAAGATGAGTATTAACGATCCCTAATGATTAGGTACGGCAGAATTATGGACGCCTGAGCGTTATTCCATATCTTCCCACTCGATCCCCATTTCGTCCATCAACCGCTTCGCTTCAGCGGGGATGCTATCTGGGCACTCTTTCGACAGATCGGCATCATCAGGCAGAGGCTGGCCAGTGTAGGCATGCAAAAATGCTTCGCACAACAGTTCGCTATTGGTGGCGTGGCGCAGGTTGTTCACCTGACGACGGGTACGTTCATCCGTGAGGACTTTTAGCACTTTGAGCGGAATAGACACAGTAATTTTCTTTACTTGTTCATTCTTCTTGCCATGTTCAGCATAGGGGCTGATGTATTCCCCATTCCATTCAGTCATTGACTCACCTGTTATAACGCTAAATTCGGGGCAGATTTTAAACCCTTACAGATTACAGTCAAATTATTGCTACTATTTCTGAGCGATTGCAAACAGATTTCTTTATGTTTAGACGTCTAAACGTCTTAACGCCTATTGACGATACCACTGGGCTTAGGTACATTTAGACGTCCAGACATCTCTTTGCGAACTTAGGAGTTCCCGATGACCGCAGGTAAATTAGTGACCGAACGTCAATTAGCCACATTAGCAGTGCGTCAGGGTATCGAAAGCGATACTCAGTATGGCGCTGTGGTGCCGCCAATTTACCTGTCGACGAATTACGCCTTCGATGGTCATAAAAATCCTCGTGAATTTGATTACAGCCGTTCCGGCAATCCTACCCGCAGCATCCTAGGTGATGCCCTAGCTAAGCTGGAAAAGGGCGCAACCGGTGTGGTGACTTGTACTGGCATGGCAGCCATTACCTTAGTGACCACTTTGCTTGGCCCCGATGATTTGCTGGTGGTGCCCCACGATTGCTACGGCGGTTCGTACCGTTTATTTACTCACTTGGCTAAAAAGGGCCAATTTAAACTGCTGGTGGTCGATCAAACCGACGCCCAAGCGCTTGAGCAAGCCATCGCCCAACAACCTAAGATGGTGTGGATTGAAACCCCCTCTAACCCTCTGCTGCGAGTCGTCGATATCGAAGCTATCGCCAAGGCGAGCCACGCCGTAGGTGCTTTAGTGGTGGTGGACAACACTTTCCTCTCACCAATTTTACAGCAACCGCTATTACTGGGTGCCGATATCGTTATCCACTCCACCACTAAGTACATCAATGGTCACAGCGATGTGGTGGGCGGGGCAGTGATCGCCAAAGATCCTCAACTCGGTGAGACCTTACATTGGTGGTCAAACACCTTGGGCTTAACGGGTTCTGCCTTCGACAGTTATCAAACCCTGCGTGGCCTGCGTACCTTAGCCGTACGCATTCGTGAGCACCAAAGCAATGCCCAGCGTATTGTGGATGTGCTGACAAGTAGCCCAGTGGTGAGCAAAGTGTATTACCCAGGCCTTGCGGAACACCCCGGCCATGCCATTGCCGCCAAGCAGCAAAAAGGCTTTGGCGCTATGCTGAGTTTTGAGCTTAAGGGCGGCGAGGCCGAAGTGGTCGCCTTTTTAGATGCCTTAAGTTTATTCAGCGTGGCCGAAAGTTTAGGTGGCGTTGAGAGTCTCGTGGCCGTACCCGCGACTATGACCCACAGGGCGATGGAGCCGCAAGCGCGTTTTGAAGCTGGTATTAAAGACACCCTATTACGTTTGTCGGTTGGTATTGAAGATGCCGACGACTTAGTTGCAGATATTCAAGCAGGATTGGCCGCCGTCGCGGCTTGTCAGTAGAGGAATAATAGATGGCACGTTGTCACTTACATAAATTTGGTGGTTCTAGCTTAGCCGATGCCGATTGTTATCGCCGAGTCGCCCATATTCTGTTAACCCATGGCCATAGTGATGATCTGGTGGTGGTGTCTGCCGCGGGTAAAACCACTAACTTTTTATATAAATTATTGTCCCTGCGCGATAGCAACCAGTTATGGCAGGAAGAGTTACAAGTCCTTATCAGCTATCAGCAGGGCTTGATTGAGCAGCTGTTATCCAATGAGCAAGCGCGGGACCTGCGTGAGCGTTTAACCACGGATAAAGCCCAGTTAATCAGTCTATTATCTTTAGATTCCCGTAACGATTACCAAATTAGCCATGTAGTGAGTTTTGGTGAGCGTTGGTCGGCGCGCTTAATGGCAGCGCTGCTGCGCGAATCGGGTGTGGCTGCAAGCCATGTGGATGCCTGTTCGATTCTCGTGGCCGACGAGGCCGCCGTACCGCAAATTCGTGTGCAAGAATCCCGCACCAAAGTGCAAGCATTACTGGCCGCGCATCCTAACGAGCGTCTAGTGATCACCGGTTTTATTTGCGCCAACGAGCGTGGCGATACCTTGCTATTGGGTCGCAATGGCTCTGACTTTAGCGCTAGCCTAATTGCCAGCCTTGCCGACATTGAGCGCGTGACCATTTGGACCGACGTTGAAGGGGTATTTAACGCTGACCCGAATAAGATCAACGATGCGAAATTACTCAAGAGCATGTCCCTCGCCGAAGCCGATCGCCTAGCGCGTTTAGGCTCGCCAGTATTACATTCACGCACTTTGCAGCCGCTGTTTAACACTGAGGTGAGTTTGGCTGTGCGCTCAAGCTATGCCTCCCACACCGACTTTACCCTGATTGCGCCGCACAGCTCCTCAGCGAGCGCGCCTGTAGTAACCAATCTTAATGCCGTGGTGTTATTTGGCTTTAAGATCGCGGGTGATGTGGCCAATCTGCTCGAGCAATTAGTCGAAGCAGGATTAACGCCGCTGGCGCATTGGGTATCGGCGCATCAACGGCTTGAGCTTGCCTATACCGCTGAAAATCAAAAACAAGTACAAAAATTATTGGATGCGCAGGCAGAAGCCTTTGGCATTAAAGATCTGCAAATTAATACCGAGCTTGGTTTAGTGGCACTTGTGAGTGCCGATGCCGAGCATTATCGCCGTAGCTTTGCCCGTTTACTGAGCCGCGACGCTAAGCCCTTGTTCAGTGGTGACTTAAGTTTGGTGACTTTAGTGCCACAGTCGCAGGTTAATCTGCTGACGCAAAAAGTGCATCGCCGCTGTGCTGGCCCGCGTAAACGCATTGGCGTATTGCTGCTGGGTGTGGGCAATATTGGCGAGGCGTGGGTGAAGCTGTTTAAGTCAGTTTCTCCCTCGTTAAATCAAGAGCTTGAAGCGCAAGTCGAGTTAGTCGGTCTGGTTACTTCCAGTAAAGCTTTGATTAAGTCCACTGGTGTGGATTTGGAAAGCTGGCAGCAGGAATTCGATGCCGAGGCAACACCTTGGCAGTACGAGCATCTATTTGAACAATTAGAACAACTTAACTGTGATGAACTGATTGCATTAGACATCAGCGCCAGCGCCAGTTTAACCCTGCAATACCCAGAGTTTTTCGAGCGCGGCATTCATATGGTCAGCGCAAACAAACTCGCGGGTTCTGGCCCGCTGCCTTTTTATCGGGAATTGAAGGAACAACTCGGTTATCGCCGTCTATTCTGGCGTTATAACGCTAGCTGTGGCGCGGGCTTACCTATTCAGCACGCCTTAAACGATTTGCGTAACAGTGGCGATAGCGTTGAAGCCGTTGGCGGGATTTTCTCTGGCACCCTGTGTTGGTTATTCGAGAAATACGATACCAGCAAACCTTTCTCGGAATTAGTGATTGAAGCGCGTGGTTTAGGGATTACCGAACCCGATCCACGCGACGATCTTTCTGGCCGCGATATGCAGCGTAAGCTGCTGATTTTAGCCCGTGAAATCGGTCTGGAAATCGAGCTTGAGGATATTGAGCTGCGCTCCTTAGTGCCTGCCCATTTAGCGGATATTCCGCTGGAGCAATTCCTTGCCCGTATCGGTGAGCTGGATGATGAATTGCTGCAACAATACGGCGCAGCGGCGGAGCAAAACAAGGTACTGAGATATGTCGCCTCCTTGGACAATAGCGGTGCGACCCTAAAAGCCGAGGTGGGATTACAGTGGATTGATGCGAATCATCCCTACGCCAACCTTACGCCCGGGGACAATGTGTTTGTGATCCGCTCTGCCTTCTATCAAGGTAATCCTTTGATTATCCGTGGGCCGGGTGCTGGCCGTGAGGTAACAGCGGCGGCGGTGCAATCGGATCTAACACAGATCTGTCGCGATCTGCTGCAAGAATAGGAATAAACCCCGTATCTTCAAGTTGATTCGGCTTATATTCATAGACTTAAAGGACTCATTCGAGTCCTTTTTTGTTGGCTAAAATTAGGTCTAGGATCTAAGTGGCAAACAAGGGATAAGAAAATGCCAAAAAGGGGGATTTTTTGGCTTGACTTAACCGCCAGTTTCTCTAGTATATGGACATATAGACGTCCAAACATCCATATGGATTAAATTACTGCATTTATAAGTCGTACCAGCGCGATGGAGCGTCGCACTTGGGCGGTTGAGGAAATACACATGGCTTTTCATCACGCACAACATTCACATTCGCTAAACCAAAGTTTGTCCGAACTTAATGGCGATATTAATGTTTCTTTTGAGTTTTTTCCGCCATCAACCCCCGAAATGGAACAGATCCTGTGGAACTCTATCCGCCGTTTAGAGCCGCTGAATCCTAAGTTTGTTTCAGTGACCTATGGTGCAAACTCGGGTGTGCGCGACCGTACCCATGGCGTAATTGAACGTATTCAAAAAGAAACCAATCTGGTTGCCGCGCCGCACTTAACCTTAGTGGATGCCAGTGATGAAGAGTTGTTAGATCTGGCGAAGCATTACTGGAAATCGGGTATTCGCGACATAGTGGCGCTGCGTGGCGACTTGCCTGCGGGCAGCCCAAAACCAACTCGCTTTGCGGTTGATTTAGTGCGCCTACTGCGCTCAGTGGCTGACTTTGATATTTCGGTCGCAGCTTACCCAGAAGTGCACCCAGATGCGGCTAACGCTCAGGCCGATTTGATTAACCTTAAGCGTAAAATTGATGCCGGTGCGAGCCGTGCTATTACCCAGTTTTTCTTCGATGTGGAATCTTACCTGCGCTTCCGTGACCGCTGCGTTGCGGCGGGAATTGATGTCGAAATCGTCCCCGGTATTTTACCCGTGACTAACTTCACTCAGTTAAAGCGTTTTGCGGGCATGACCAATGTGAGCCTGCCGAGCTGGTTGCATAAGCAGTTCGATGGCTTAGAGAATGATGCCGGAACCCGTCAGTTAGTGGGCGCAAACGTGGCGATTGATATGGTCAAAGTGTTATCCCGTGAAGGTGTTAAAGATTTCCACTTCTACACCCTTAACCGCGCCGAACTGACCTATGCGATTTGCCATACCTTAGGGGTTCGCCCAAAGGCGGTATAACTCAGTAACCCCCCATAAAAAACGCCGCTTTTTAGCGGCGTTTTGTTTCGTCTTTTTTAAGCATCAAATTTTAAAATGCGCCAGTAGGGCGGTTAACCGTGCAGCAAGTTGAGCAAGTTCATCACCTGCCCGCGCGGTTTGCAATGTACTATCGGTCGCATTGGTTGCAATATCATTAATATTATTGATGTTTTTATTAATCTCCGCAGAGACGGCGCACTGCTCATTGGCGGCACTGGCGATTTGAATGTTCATTTGGCTGATGGTAGAAACCGCCGCTGTAATTGCATCAAGAGATTCTCCTGCCTCATGTACTTGAGAGACACAATTTTGAGTTGTCGCTGTACTGGTTTTCATCACGTTAACTGTGGATTTTGCTTTTTGTTGCAGAGCTTCAATCATTTGCTGAATTTCGGTAGTTGAAGCTTGAGTACGGCTAGCGAGTGTGCGTACCTCATCTGCCACTACCGCAAAGCCGCGGCCCTGTTCACCCGCGCGGGCTGCCTCAATCGCCGCATTGAGGGCGAGTAAGTTGGTCTGATCGGCAATATTGCGGATCACCACTAATACTGAATCAATTTGTGTGGTATTGCGCTCGAGTTCGTTAATGGCATTGGCGGCATGGGAAATTTCACCTGCAAGCTGGCTAATTGTTGAAATAACCTTTTCAACCAGCAGCTTACCATGTTCAGTTGATTGATTGGCGTGATTTGCCGCATCGGCGGCGTCGGTGGCATTGTGGGCGACTTCTTGCACTGTTGCCGCCATTTCATTCATTGCGGTGGCGACCTGTTCTGTCTCTTGGTGCTGCCTGCTTGCCATTTGTTGAGTTTCATGGGTGATGGCGGACATTTCTTCAGCGGCAGTTGCTAATAGGCTGGTTGAGTCTGCAACTTGGGAAACTGTATGATGAATTTTTTCGACAAAGTGATTAAACGCGATTGAGAGTTCTGCTATTTCGTCTTTGCCTTTTACTTCAATACGGCGAGTAAGGTCGCCTTCACCTTTGGCTATATCGTTCATCGCATGGGTTGTCTCTGCGATTGGGCGAGTGATGCCTTTGGCGATAAACCAAGCAATAGCTGTACCGATTAATAAAGCAGATAGGCCAATCAGATTTAACTTGAGTCGAATATTTGACATTGTTTCTTCGAAATGACTGCGATCAATTGCAATGTCTAATACACCAAATATGCGGCCTGAATAGTCTCTAATTGCATGGCGGTATAACGCAAAGGATTGACCATTTAAGGTCGTGGCGCGAATGACTTCCCCCTTATCTTGCATGACAGCCGTTAACTCATCGATAGTTGCAGTTTCAGGGGTAAATGTACCGCCAAAGACTTTAAATCCATTGCCATCAGGCAAGAGTAAGGCGATTTCAGCTTGATAGGCTTGTTTAAAATTATCAAAAAAGGGTTGACCAAAAGACATGCCAAATTCTACTGAGCCTGTATGTTCTCCATGATTAAACATGGGTACTAGACCGCGAATACCTAAACCTTCCACACCATACTCTAATCCATAAAGAGCGCGTTTTTGCTGGTTGGTTTCAACGATAGTTTTGCGGATAGCGGTGAGGTCATCACCAAATTTTTCGGGCCGATGTAGCCGTAAAAATGAGGTGGCAGGTGGCGTATGAAACTGAAATTGTTGTACTGCAAATTCTTGCTTGAGTTTTGTGAATATAGGTAAGGTGCGACTGGCTAGCTCATTTCGATCTCGTTCGGCAAACGCACTTTGTACCTCAGGTGTGAGTGAGACAATCGTCGCCATCGCTTCGGCTAATTTCCCCGATGATGCAATTTCAGCAACAGCGGTTTGATAGAGTTTATGTAGTTCTCTTTGCTCGGATTTTTCTGCTTGGCTACTAAATTCTGATAGCACGAGTGGCATGATAAATGTCATGACTGCTAGCAAGAGTATGCACAGCCCAATCACAATTCGAGTGCTAATTTTTAGATTGATCAAAATAACCTCCCAGTCGATATAAATCCGTCTTTTTACTTAACGAAAATTATAGATAGCTAACAGATTCATATCTGAGATAAAGCGTGCTTTTTCAGATTGTTCCTTGCCTTTTATGCTAATTCGTGGACTCGGACACAGAATTTCATATTCCTTAAAACTATTTACTTAGCCTGCTAACTATGTATAATGCTTAGCAGGCTAAGTAAATGGGTAAGCATGATGCAAAAAGAATTAGAGCGATTAAAGGAGTTATCCCTGGCGGAACATTTGGGCCGCTTGCACCGACTATGGCGCACCGTGGCGGATGTGGAGTTAGCGCCACTTGGGTTAACCCATCCTCGTTGGACGGCATTGTGGAAGTTATTGCGTTTGGGCGACAACGTGAGCCAGAAGGTGTTGGCGGATGCGCTGGAAATTGAATTGGCTTCTTTGATGCGTACCTTAGGGCAGCTTGAGGAGCAAGGTTTAGTCGAGCGTCATTGCTGCACTAAAGATAAGCGCGCTCGAATCGTATCGCTAACACCCGCGGGAAAGGACGTATTAAAGCAAGTCGAAGCGCGGATTATCCATGTACGTGGTGAATTATTAGCAGGCATTAGTGCCACTGAGCTTGGCGAGTTTGAACGCATCATTAGCCTAATTAGTGAAAACGCCTTAGCCAAGTTGGCTAAGAGCACAGATATTCTTGAGTGAGAAATAAGATGACACCGGATCAACAATTTGCCCGCCTCGTCAAAATCGCCATGCTCGGTTTTGTGGCTGTGTTTGGCTATTTTATGTTTGCCGACGCTATGATGCCCTTAACCCCACAGGCCATGGCAACCCGTGTGGTGACTAAGGTGACTCCGCAGATCAGCGGTAAGATTCAAACTATTAATGTGAAGAATAACCAAGTGGTCGCCAAGGGCGATTTACTGTTTCAAGTCGACCCCGCCCCCTTTGAGTTAGCCGTGTCTCAGGCCAAATTGGCCCTAGAGCAAGTGCGTCAGGACAATGCCGAGTTAGATGCTTCGTTGTTAGCCGCCAAGGCGGAAGTGAATGCCAGTACCACTACGGCTAAACTAAAACGTCGCGAAGCCAAACGTTTAGATGCACTGTATGCCACCCATGGTGTGTCGCAGCAGCAACGGGATCAGGCTGATAGCGATGCGGACGCCGCCGAGGCGAATTTGTTAGCCGCTAATGCTCGTCTCGATAAACTCAAAGTCAGCCGTGGCCTCTATGGTGAAGATAACCTAAGAGTGCGCCAAGCGAAAAATGCCTTAGAGCAAGCTGAGCTGAACCTGTCTTACACCCAAATTCGTGCCGATCAAGATGGGGTGGTGACCAACCTGCAACTCGAAGTGGGCAGTTTTGCCGCAGTAGGCCAGCCGTTACTCGCCTTAGTCTCTGATAAATTAGATATTATTGCCGATTTTCGTGAAAAGACCTTACGTGGCGTTAACGCATCTTACCCTGCATTAATCGCCTTCGATGGTGAGCCTGGCCGTTTATATCGCGCCCAAGTGAGCAGTGTGGATGCCGGTGTGAGTGCGGGGCAGTTTGATGCCAATGGCCGTTTAGCTGCGCCGCAGGAGTCAGACCGTTGGGTGCGTGATGCGCAGCGCTTAAGACTGCATTTAGTATTAGACGACAATGCGATGAATAACCTGCCAGCAGGTGCGCGTGCTACTGTGCAATTGCTGCCTGACAATACGCTGTTTAGCCTGCTAGCCAAGGTGCAGATTAAGGTCATTAGCCTGCTCCATTACATCTATTAATCTCAAGGCAATTTGCATGTTGTTACGCCACAATCCATTAACCGCTAATGACTT
This sequence comes from Shewanella decolorationis S12, assembly GCF_000485795.1. GTDB lineage: Bacteria > Pseudomonadota > Gammaproteobacteria > Enterobacterales > Shewanellaceae > Shewanella > Shewanella decolorationis. Next base: position 124,411 of record NZ_AXZL01000070.1, on the reverse strand, counting down.
ACGCCAGTGTTTGCGCATTGCAACTGGCGGCACCATTGGTTTTACCCTGTGTAAGCTCTTTGGGTGGAGTAATGGGGTATTTTTTACGGTAACCCCAATGCTATTACTGGGTTTGGTCCCTGTGATAAGTGGCCATGCGGTAAGGCAATTATTGGCATCATCTGCCATAGCGGGGCTTGAAGTCGGCCTGCTCGGAGGCTTCTTCGGTAGCCATCCCGGATTGATGACGCCGATTGTTTTTTTACTGTTTTTATATCGTTTTGCGGCGATGTCCCACGGTAGCCTGTTTCTGTTTGGTGCCAATGGCGTGTTGAGTTTAAGCATTATGCTGCACTTTGCCAGCTATCCGGGCACAGATCTTAATGATCTGATTTTTAGTAACTTTTGGGCGACAGGGCTATCTGTCATTATCGCCTATCTGATGACGGCACTTTGGCCGGATGTTGAACCTCGCGCTGCCTATCAACCCGGCCCTAAGGCACCACATCGGATGCGCCATGAGGCCTTGCTCGGTGCCAGCATTGCGACGTTTTCTTTCTTAGTGTTTCAGATTTTCGATCTGCGTGACTCTATGTCGGCGCAGGCAACCACCTTGCTACTTTTATTCCCCATGCATTGGAACGGGGCGTTGGATTATGCCCGTAAACGTGCCGTTGGTACCTTACTTGGGGTGTCGTTTGGGGTGATGGTACAACTCCTCCTCTACGATTGGTCGGGTTTATTGATCCTTATCGTGCCGCTGCTATGGCTTGGCTTAATGTTGTTTGCGCAGGCCCATGTAAAAGAGGCGAGCGGCTCAGGTGTGGGATTTGGTGCCATGACCACCCTAGGGATTTTATTTGGCCAATACTTAACCCCAGGTAACGACTTAATTTTTAGTGCACTGTATCGGGTGAGCAGCATTTTTGTGGCGATAGTGGCGACTTTATTCCTCTGTTATCTGCTACATAAGTTATTGAATAGCTTTGAAGCGACCCGATTTGGTTACTAAAGCGTTAATATTAGATTTTTTTAATGCTTGTTCCGCTTCCGTGCAAGGAGTATGGTGTTTCGATACGTTTAGTGTGGGCTAAACGTGTGAACGCATCACTCAATTATCTCTTTTTAGCAACCTTAGGTTTGACGTTAACACGGTTTTAAACCAGTTAAGAATGACTGAAGGTTTGTTCAAGGATAGAAAATGAATATTAAAATTAGAACATTAGCCAAGGGCATCACACTTATCTATGGCTGTGTCTTGACCTCTGTCGTTATGGCGAATACCAGCGCTCTCCCGCCAGCGGGACAAATCTGCGTGACCTGCCACGGCGTCGAAGGTGAGGGCATTGAGCCACTTGGCCCTCGTTTGGCTGGACTCTCGAAAGAATATATCACCACCCAATTACAGCATTTTCAGGCGGGAGTGCGCCAAAATGCGACCATGATGCCGATGGCGATGACACTGCAAGGTGACGGCATTGACCAAGTGGCGAGTTACTTCTCCGCCAAATCCCCTAAGACTGAGGTTAAGCCTGTGATCCGTGGTGAGCAGGTGACCTTTAGCGATGATACTGCGCGCTTAGCTTACCAAGGCGATTGGTCACGTGGCTTACCGGCCTGCGTGACTTGCCATGGTCCCTCTGGTTTAGGCGGTGGCCTGTTCCCACGTTTAGCGGGTCAGCAGGCCAGTTATATCAAGACGCAACTCTTGGCGTGGCAAGCTGGCACACGTAAGGGAGATGTGGACGGCATGATGGCCAATGTGGCTAACAAGCTGACCGCCGCCGAGGTGGATGCCTTAGCGAACTACTTTGCGAATTTGAAATAAGGAGCCGGCCATGAAATCTTCTGCCATCTTACTATTGGCCGCAATGGGCGTGCTGACAACTCAAGTGCAAGCGGCGCAAGAGTTACCCGACAAACAAGCGCCATTGCCTTCAGTGCCCAAAAACCCTGATCAAACCTATCTTACGCCTAGACCTTTAAGTGCGATTCCCGAAGGTGCCTTCGGCGATAAAGTACGCATGGGTTATCAATTATTTGTGAATACCCAGCAGTTAAGAGATAAGTATGTGGGTAACGAGCTTAACTGCGCCAACTGCCATATGGATGCGGGCCGTAAGGCGAATGCGTCACCGGTATGGGGCGCCTATTTTGCCTATCCCGCGTATCGTAAAAAAGACGATAAAGTAAATACCTTTCAAGAGCGGATACAAGGCTGCTTTAACTATTCGATGAATGGTAAAGCCCCCGCTGCGGGCAGCCCCGAACTGGTTGCACTATCGGCTTATGCCTACTGGTTAGGGATGAGTGGTTTGATGGATGCGGCTAACCTTGATGGCCCTGTACCAGAACTTAGCGATGCCGAATTGGTAAAAGGCGCCAAACGTGAGGATTTCCCGCTGCCAGACACACTAGCCAAAGCGATGACAGTGGAGCAACGCGCGAATCTGCCCGGCCGTGGTTATCCTGAGATCCCAAAACCTGAACTTGCGTTCTCACCCGAGCGCGGAAAAGCCGTGTATACCGCCCATTGCCAAGCGTGCCATGGCGCCGATGGTCAAGGCCAAGCGATGGCGGGCGTTTATTCCTTGCCGCCACTGTGGGGCCCAATGAGCTACAACTGGGGCGCGGGGATGCACAGGGTCAATACTGCTGCATTTTTCATTTATGAAAACATGCCTTTCGCTAAGAGTATTCAGCTCACTAACCAACAGGCATGGGACGTTGCCGCTTACATTAACTCCCATGAACGGCCACAGGACCCCCGCAATAAGGGCGATGTGAAACAAGCGCAGGAAAAATACCATAATGACAACGACTACTACGGTGTCGAAGTCGATGGCAAAGTGCTTGGCACTGGCTCTTATCCGGTATTTCCGAAAAAGTCCTAGTTGAGTCGCTCTTATTCAGTGCTCGCGTTATTAAGTAAGGTGAGTAACTGGATGGGAGGCTTATTAAATCGCCTAAGTATGTGAGTTATTGAGGCCTTACGGCCGAGATGAATCAAAGTCGTGGGGCTTCACCCCACACCCGACCAAGGAGGACTGCTCGTCCTATCCTCCTTGGATTCTCCAAGACACCCCTAGCGAAGTTACATGCATTGGTTACTAGCCTTGGTCTTATGGATAAATTGCTATCGCTTCCGAAGGCAACGTCCCTGTACCTACGAAAGCTAGTCGGACATCCATGTCCGGACTCACGCAATTTATTCCAACGCCCCGCGGCAACTTCGCAGGGGATGGTGAACTTCTGTTGCCTTGGTGCTAGCTGTTAATCCAAAAGATTTGTGCCTGTCCCATCTTTTGTAGTTTAGTCGTTTTGATTGACTGTTCTCGCGGTGAAATAAAGCGAGTCGGTGGATTAGATAGGCAGAAAAGCCTGCAAGCATTTAGCTTTGCTGGCTTTTTTATTGGTCAATTGTACCGACTCATTTGGGTTTTACGTTGAAGGGGTCTTAGTATTTGCAGGTATTAACGTATAGGCTTGTCATGGCATTCGCTCACCGACTCGCAGCCTGTCCATCCGTGGATGCAGGGCCGCCCGTCTGATGTGAAAGGATTCACAAATGCCGCGATGGCATGGATGCCAAAAAGCGGCCATGGGGCGGACGGTCGTCTCGCTAATCACCATGACTCGCCTTTCGGGCATCAGTGTAGTCTGTTGATTTCAAAACTTATCTTGAATACATGAAACGTATCGAGGGAGTCGAACCCTCTCTACGTTTTCTAAGAAGCTGATTTACGCTGGTCTTTGGTCAAAGGAAACAAACTCTTGTTACACCTTACTGTATTTCCTAAGTAAGAGGAAATACCAAATGATATCCACCTCTTTTTTAACAAACCAAAATGCTTCTCGGTTAATAGGGACTCGATTTTTCAGGATGAAAAACGTTGATACCATACTGAGGTTGATGCTAACTTATTAGAATAATTAAATTATTTACTCAGCTAATTCCAATGTTCAACTCTATTCGTTGGTTTCTAGTAGAAGAGCGGGTAATGCACTGTTAGGTGTTCTTATGAGTATGATGTCACAGGTGGCAGCATTCTGCAGAGAGGTGTACAAGACGAAACTGCTTTGGACTATTGAATTTGAAGATGGATCTTTATTGCAGTGGTTTGAAGAAGATGGTTCACAGGTACTTCCATTTTGGTCTTCTGAATCCAGAGTAACAAAAGTGATTGAGCTGCTTAAAGATTTTGATAGCGGAGTACCGACTTCAATAGAATTCGATGAATTTGAAGCTGAATGGGTACTTGATTTGGTTGCGTCAAATATACGTATCGGACCAAATTGGACAGGAGAAAATCTTTCGGGTACTACGTTCGAAGCAAATGAAATGATTCGGCGTATCTATCGACAAGGAAAGCAAACTAGTAAAAACACCTAACGAGCGCATTAAGAGGCGGACATAAAAAGCTTGGCTTGTGCACGTTCCTCTCAAATTATAGCCAAGCATTTTGCCCCGTTTATGCGGGCGTTAGCTATACAGGGAGTTCTATGAGCGATCCGCAAAAAACTTGGGAAGAATATTACGCCCGAATCAAAAACAGAAAAATAGATGAAGCAACTCAATTATGGAATGCAGTTGTAAGCTCTGGAGCAAATGAGGAAACAGTTTTCGCTATGGATTTTTCTCATTTTTGTGACGTTTCATCGAAGTTAAATAAATTAGCCCAACAGCTCAGCGAAAACTATGAAATAGAGCTGAGTGAGGTTGACGAAAAAGGGTATCAATTCTTAACTGGAACAACTCGCCCTTATGGTAATGAATTGAGTGAAGAAGACTTCATAAACTGGGTATCTTTTATGTGTGACGTAGCTCAGTCATACACTTGCGTATTTTCAGAGTTTTCGCTGGAAAGTCCAGAGCTTGGTTTAGTATGGTCAAATACAGAATTTGAATCGGAAAAGTATAGTTAACAAGCACATTAAGTGAAGGGACTGCTAAAAGCTTGCTCGATTTTGCTTCGCTATACATTTTAGCAAGCTATTATCAGCCCCTTGTGCGGGTGCTAAAAGATTCCTCGAAATAAATACTTCATCTATGCGACCTTCGAATTAACAACAAAATGAATTCACCGTGTATGAATCTATGAATACATTTTTCATAACGCAGGAATGCGGCTTACTAAGCTAAATGAATACACTAAATATGATTTTAGTTAGACATTACTTGATGAATACAGCTAATTAAAGGGCAATAAGAACCTAGGTGTTTATTTGCACGCTTAATCGATATGAGTGCCTTGATGATGGAATGATTATTCCAACGTTAATGAAAAAACCATTATTATTTCTGCGTTATAACTCTCCTGCTGAAAGCTCGGAGAGAGACAACTCTTTTCTGATATACAGCCAACACAGACGTTACAGGAGTTCACCATCCCCTCGGAGTTGCCGCAGGGCATTTGTGTTCATTGCGTAAGCGAGGCATGGTCGTTCACGTGCATCTGATCCATAGGGAAATGGAAAATGTCAGTATGATGTATGGAACATCATTGACCCTGCACTTCACGACATTCAGGCATCCTGCCTATCAGATGCCGAGATAGCGTCAGTCGAATCAGGGACGAGCGTCTGACGCGATAGCATAAGAATGCTTACTCCGTTGGGGCGTCTTGGAGCATCCAAGGGCGAAGGCCAACGGCCGTTTTGAGTGCGAGATAGGGATATCGAGCTGGTAGTTTAATATGGACGTTTTTGATACGACGAGCAGCCCTCCTTAGTCGACTCTTGATTAAAAAATCAGGGGTTGAAGCCCCACGACGTTAACTCCCTTTGGCCATAAGGCCAAAAACATCTCCCATTTCTAATCAATGGCTTGCCATTTTACTACTTGCTAATACAAGTCACTTCTTTTGAGCTTTTGATTCAATTGTATTGAATGTAAACCTCGATAAGCGTTGATGTAACTTAATGTTATCTGAATGGCTACGTTCAATGACAGTCGTCGTGATGAACACTAACTGAAGAGAATAACGGATGTTGCTGCGAGTGATTTATTCGGCGGGTGTGCTGATGCTTATGTTACCGGCGGTAACCCACGCCGATGAGAGCAATAAATTATTGAATATGTGCAAGGCCTGTCATGGCGAGTCTGGCATGAGTCGTTTTGAACATATTCCGAATATTGGATGGCAAAACTCGGATTATCTGTTGAAGCAGCTTCGAGCCTTTAAGGCTGGCACGCGCCAAGACCCCACTATGACTAAAGTCGCTCAGTTGTTGAGTGAGGCGGATATGCAGCAGATGGCGGAATACTTTTACCTCGGAAAGGATAAATAACATGGATCTTAATCGTCGAGTTTTTATAAAAGGTGCGGTAGCGACGTCGGTATTATCCGCGCTGCCGGTTAAGTGGGTATTTGCCGATAAGCTTCCTGCTGGGGTTAGTGCTTTGGATATTTCGGCATTAACTTGGACAAAAGCCGAGGACTTACCGAGCTATTTCAAAGTATTAAACACTAACCCGCTGAATGCCTATCCGCCAGAGCATATGCTCGCGCCTTCGGTGACGCCTGCCGATGTTTCGTTTATCCGCTGGAATGGCATAGTGCCTGATTTTAAGACGCTGGATGCTAAAACCTGGACTTTTAAAGTGGATGGCGAGTCGGTTATCACCCCTAAAACCTACACCATTGATGAGTTAAAGCGCCGCTTTAAACATTACACCTTACAGTTATTGATTGAATGTGGCGGCAATAGTCGCGCTGGCTTTTTCCCGAGCACTAAGGGCAATCAGTGGAATAACTCGGCGGTATTTTGTTCAGAGTGGACAGGGGTGTTGGTGAGCGATGTGCTTAAGGATTGTGGTGTTAAAGCCGATGCGGTTTACACCGGCCACCACGGGGCTGATTTGCATTTGAGCGGAAAAGGTGAGGCTATTTCCCGCGGTGTTCCTATCAAGGCGGCGCTCGAAGAGCTTGGGCTAATCGCATGGTCGATGAATGGTGAGGATATTCCTTACCTGCATGGTTATCCCCTACGTATCGTATTTGGTGGCCGGCCGGGCTCGGTTTCGCAAAAAGCGGCAACGGGGATCAGTGTGCGTAATAAAGTCCACGACGGGCATAAAATGGAAGCGCCAGCGTATCAAGTGCCAAAATATCCCATTGCACCCGGCGAGACGGTTGCTGAAAAAGACTATCGAATTATTGAAGAAATGATCGTGAAGACTTTGATCACTCAACCGCAATCCGGCACTGAACTCGCTCAAGGACAAAAACTGACGGTTGCGGGCCATGCGTGGGCGGGCGTGCGCGAAGTGGTGAAGGTGGAAGTGAGTTACGATTATGGCACCCGTTGGTTTGTCGCTGAGCTGCAAAAACCGAAAAATGCCACCGCATGGCAGCAATGGAACATCGAATTACAACTACCAACACAGGGCTATTACGAAATCTGGGCAAAAGCGACTGATAGTCAAGGTGATAGCCAACCCGTTGTACAGCCACAATGGAACCCTAAGGGATATATGTTTAATGGTTGCCACCGTATTGCCGTTAGGGTGGTGTGATGAGAGCGCATGTCAATAAGCTGATAATGTGTGGGCTGCTATTCACTGGGGCGTCGTTTGCCGCCGAGTATCCCGTGGACCCTCAGTCGGGCCTTATTATGGCACCCGGTTGGGAATTGGTGAATTATCAATGCAATGCCTGCCACACCAGTATGATTGTTACTCAAAATCGCGGTGATAAAGCCTTTTGGAAAGAAACCTTGCAGTGGATGGTGGATACCCAAGGCTTATGGGATTTGTCGGATACATGGGAGCCGACGTTGAGCTACCTCTGTACCTATTATGGTCAAGCTGAAATGGATATGACCCTCTTTAGGCGTTTGCCCCTTGACGCAAGCCAGTTACGACCGCCAGCTAAACCTGCCGCTAAGGGATCTCAATGAAAATGTTTATCGTCAGTTTGCTTGTCCTGTGCGGCTTATCCAAAGCGGTTTATGCCGAAGGTTATCAAGCCGATATCGAGCGGGGTAAGACGCTGGCCACGGCCCAATGTGAGTCATGCCATGGGCTGGCGATGATCGCCATGGCTAAGCAATTCCCCAATTTAAGGGGGCAAAAACCGGCTTACCTTAATAAGCAGTTAGTCGATTTCAAAGCGGGTTTACGCCTCGAACCGTTAATGCAATCACAGGTCAGTGCGTTAACGGCCGAGCAATTACAGGATGTGGCGCTGTTTTATAGTCAGCAAGATATCCCCAATCTCAGTGCAAATTAGTGCGGCTAGCCGTTTGCTTGCTGACAAGAGTAAGTGAAGTGGTTAGCATCATGGTCATCGGCTTATAGCGACTACATTGCTGGGAATAGCGTTGATAGTAATGTCTTTGATTGGAGTGGCGTTGATGGTAATGGCATTGATAAATCGCAGAAAAATAGCATCTCTTATTGGCGTTCTGGTATTAATGCCAGCATGGGGATATGCCCAGCAAGCGCCAGAGGTGAGCGAAGCTAATCACTGTCAGCCTCTCAGCGGCTCTGAACAACACTCAGATCAGTGTGAGCACAGCGCGGATAATACCGCCTACGATAAATTTGATGGCGTGGTATACCGTGGCGTCATCAATACTAAGCCCGTCACGCTGGAAATCATCGGTCAAGGCGATCGATATCGAATGACCGTTAATGGCCTTGTAACGCTTGGAGAGTTGAATACCGAGCGCGGCTTTGAGCAGGATGAAAACGCTTCGCTCTTTATCCTTAACTGGCAACAACCTGAAGCAGAACAGATAAAGTTTGTGAAATTATCCAAAGACCATTCAGTACTGGTGCGGGTTGATGCCAATGGCCAGCTCGATAACACCTCAACCCTGCATACGCGATAAAGGCATCCAGTGAATCATTGTTGTTGCGAACGCTTGATTACAAATCAGGGGATGAAGCCGCGATTTTGATTGAGTGTATGGTTCAGAGAGATTGCTAAACATTCCCCGGTAAACACCGGGGAATTGCTTAGCAAGTACAACAGCTTGAATTAAAACTGATAATTCACACTCAGGTTGAAATAACGCCCAGGTTGGGTGAAATCATCCTTTTGCAAGTTCATGGTGCTATTGAGTAAGAACACGGATTGGCCAGCTACATCGGCGTAGTCAACATATTCCTTATCAAACAGGTTATACACCCCAGCACGCAGATGCAGATTGTCGGTAACGTGCAGGCCCATGGTTAAGTCAAACACGGCGTAACCGGCGGTGTTGTAGACTTCATTAAAGCTTTCTTTAGGAATACATTGGCCCATCACGCAAATATCATCAATGGTCAGGTTGATATCGTGGGTGCGATCCATCTTATCGGCCCAGCGGACCACTGCGCCAATGTCGGTTTCCATTCCACCGATATCGCTATACCAATTCACCCCTAGGTTGCCTTTTAGCGGGCTAACGCTGTTAAGGTATTGACCGTTTTCATCGGTTCCATGGGTATAGGAGATATTGCCCCATAGCTCGATAGAATCTGTCAGCCAATGGTTGGCTTGGGCTTCAGCGCCGTAGAGTGTCACTTGATCGCGGTTGAAGTACTGGTATTTGAACTCCATGGGCTGCATCACCGGACCAAACACTGGCGGTTTAAAGCTGACATATTGCCAGTCAATAAAGTCGACCGCGTGGGTGTAGAAGGTGGTGAGTTCATATTGAGTATCTGCATGATTGCCACGGATACCCAGTTCCCAGGTGTGGGATTGCTCAGACTTTAAGTCATAGTTGGCTTGAATGATCACATCGGTCATCGAGCCACCATCGACTTCTAACTCACCCCATTTTTGATCGGGCGTAGGCATTTTATAGCCATAGGCATATTGGGCGTAGGCACTCACTTTGTCGGTAAGTTTATAAACGAGGCCTAGTTTAGGCGACCAAAAGGTGTCGCTCATTACCGCAAAGTCGGCGGGATCTTTACCTGCTTCCATCGCTTGTTGTTGGTCGGGGCTGTTACGGAAATAGTCATAACGTAGGCCGCCAATCAGGTTTAAATCACCATTTAACAGGGTGATATCGTCCTGCAAAAATAGCCCTAAACGGTTGCTATCGGTATCGGCAAAGGTAAAGGGAGTTTCGGTTTGCCAATCACCACCGCTGCTGGCGATATTGTTGTTGCGATGACGCATCATTTGGGACCATTCATAGTCCATACCGTAGGTGAGCTGATGGCCGTATCCCTCTGCGCCTATGTATTTGCTGAAGGTGCTGGTTAGGCCCAGTCGCTGATCTTTAAATTCATAGTCGCGATATTCGGTAAGTGGGCGCGCTGTGGTACGCAAATCAAAATAATCACGGTGTTCGAGTTGCTCCGTTTGGCCAAAATAGGCGGTAACGGTCAAATCATCGTGTAAGTAAGTGGCTTTATCGGAGCGCAGTTGCAGGGCGCCGTTGATCACTTGGGTATCGCGATCGGTATCAATCCGCTCCTGCGGTACTTGGGCACGATTGAGCTTATCTTCCCAGCGTTCTAGCGTTTGCTCTAGATAGTCGAGGGTGAGCTGCACTGTGGTGTGCTCATTAAAGCGGTATTTGCTCTTGAATAGCAGGCTGTCTTGCACGAGATCGCTTTCAGGCTGAGTATCAAAGTAGTTAGGTAACTCTTCGCCTTTGCGGTGCTGGTAGGTGAGCAAATTCTCAAAATCGCTATAGGCCGCGGCGCTGGTAAAACCGCCGGAGTACTCGTTATTGATGCCTGAATAGCCCGCATTGAGTGACACATAATAATCTTCGCCCCGCAGGTAGTCGCTGGCATCTTTTGTGCGCATCACGACTACGCCACCGAGGGCATCGGAGCCGTACATAGTGGATGCAGCAGCTTTAACTACTTCAATTTGCTTAAGACTTTGTACTTCGGTTAAACCGCGGCCTGTGCCTTCTGCACCTGGGCCTAATGGCGAAGCATACTGGTTATTTACCCGCACGCCGTCTTTTACCATCATGACTCGGTTGCCGCCGATGCCGCGAATGGTCACTGAGGTCGGTTTGCCCGCGCCGCCCTTGATATCGACAGCCGATTCGTTACGGAACAGGCTACCAAAATCATTGCTCATATTGCGTTCGATGGCTTGTTCATCTATCACCAAAATAGATCCTGCCACCTGCTCAATGTTTTGTTCCATACGGGAGCCTGATACCACAATCACTTCTTGAATCAGTGGTTTAGCTTGTTCTTCAGCCCAAACGGGCAATGCACTTGCGACGGCAAGGGCGCACAGACTGAGCGGCAACGGTTTCATCAATCACCTTTATGCTTTGAAATGAGAATTGTTCTTACTTTGAATATGCGCGATAGCTTATATGGAATTTACCTTGAGATCAGGTTTTAATTGCCATAATGTGATCGATGCAAAGCCTGCGAATGATGTTTTTAAAGGGAATTATCTATTGAGCCAGTTAACCTTGTCAGAGTGTAGCGTAAAAGGATTGTCAGATGAACGAAGAGCAATATGAAAAAGGGCTTAAGGTGCGACGCGCTGTGATGGGGGACAGTTTTGTCGATAAGGCCCTTAGCAGCGCAACAGATTTTACCCAGCCATTACAGGCGTTAGTGACTGCCAATTGTTGGGGTGAAGTGTGGTCCCGTGAGGGATTACCGCTGCAAACCCGCAGTTTAATCACAATCGCAACTTTAGCGGCACTAAAAGCGCCTACTGAGTTAAAAGGCCATGTTCGGGGAGCTTTGCGTAATGGTTGCACAGTTGCAGAAATACAAGAAGTACTCTTACATTCAACCGTTTATTGCGGTATGCCATCGGGTATTGAAGCCTTTAGAGCGGCAAAGGAAGTGATTGAAGAATGGCAAGCTGAGCAGGCTTAAGTTGCTGACAAACTTGGATATCACGCCCTAGTGATCTGAGTCTTATCCTAAGACCTTGATGCCGCGGTTATAGCCGCGGATCGGCCGATTGGCTTTCGACTTGGCCGATGACAGTGATATCACTCAAGTTTGATAGTTTGCCCCACTGCTGAATAGTCATCATGCCGGTGATTTCTTGGGCGCTGAAACTTAAGCGTATACCGTCTTTGCGGTATTCCTGCGGCAGATTTTTAGGCAATATTTTTTGGCCGTTATCGGCGATAATTCCCCAAAAACCCCCTTCTAAATTGAGATATCTTACAGTGCCTTGCAGCATCATACCTTCTCCTTTAGGTGAAATACTTGGCTTGTTAACAAGTTTGTCGTCAGTCGCCTGAAGTCGCTTATCCTCGCGCTTATCCATATCGACCGGATTAACCTCTGCTGTACTTGCTTGAGCCGTGCTTGTTTGTGAGGGGCTTTGCGTGGCGGGTTTGTCCATACCCTGCGCATGTTGCGCTTGAGTTTGCTTTTGACAACCCAACAACAGTACGGGCAGAAGTAGTGCAAATAGACGAATAGGTTGGCGCATCTTGATTCCTTTCAATCACTTTTGGCTATTGATGGCGTGTTACCACACTCTAGCAAATATTGTCCGCGAGGGGCGATAAGGTTTTTATATCTTTGTGTAGCAGTGTCAAAGGGGAGAGATAACAATTTGAATAAAAAGGCAAAGCCAACGCCGCTTTGCCTTTTTAAGTCGATTGGCTGGGATAAATTACTTTTGTAGCTGCGCTTTAGCGGCTTCAACCTTAGCAAAATCTAAGCCCAGCTCGAGTACCGCTTCTTTAATCAGGGCGGGATTTTGCATTACCAGTGCCATCAGTTGTTGCAGTTTTTCTGGTGGAATGCCGAGCTGACCAATAATGCCCATCGCCATCAGGGGATTATCGGTTAATGCTTGAAAAAGCTCGTTAATTTTTGCATCTGTGACATTGTGTTCTTTTAAGATGGCAATAATCGGATTCATTGCAATACCTTATCAAGGTTAACGGAAAACGGCTGCTATGCTAGCACAGATAGCTAAACCTGTTGGATGAACAATTTTATACCATAGTCATTACCTATAAGTTTAGTACTAGGGGTAATACAGTATGAATTTCGGTAAGTGGCAACTTTCTTAATGCTTTCATAAATTAACCATCGTTAATCTGTTTTCGCGATTCCAATCATCGATATTAATCGTTTCAAATAGTTAGAAGCCTGTTATTAGACTGCAATCTCGGTTGTGTTAATGGCATATGACAATTTTGCCTTGGAGTAACACAACGATAAGGATTGCTGTATGCCGTTAAACAGCAAGCGGATGGCCCATTGTTATTGTTAATACAAATCAATGGGCCGAACAGGACGAAACTAGGTAACTATCATGAAAATAAACACCCTTCCTACGCTATCGGCGTTAACTTTGGCTATGTCTCTCGCATTGGGGGCGGGAACGGTCACTGCGCAAGAGCAAGTCACAGGTAATCAATTTTGGTGGCCTGAAAAATTAAATCTCAGTCCATTACGTCAAAATGCGATTGAATCCAATCCCTATGGCAGTGATTATCACTATGCCGAAGCCTTTAAAACCTTAGATCTCGATGCGGTAAAAAAAGATATCAAAGCCTTGATGACCGAGTCTCAAGACTGGTGGCCTGCTGATTATGGTCACTATGGACCTTTCTTTATTCGTATGGCGTGGCATAGCGCGGGCGTATACCGGATTTTTGATGGCCGCGGTGGTGCTGCGGGTGGCCAACAACGCTTTGAACCCTTAAATAGCTGGCCAGATAACGTGAGTTTAGATAAGGCGCGCCGCCTGTTGTGGCCTATCAAGCAAAAATACGGCAGCAAGCTGTCTTGGGGCGACTTGATGGTGCTAACGGGTAACGTGGCATTAGAGTCGATGGGCTTTAAAACCTTTGGTTTTGCGGGTGGTCGTGAAGACGACTGGGAAGCCGAAATGGTCAATTGGGGCTCAGAAAAAGCGTGGCTCGATAGCAAAAGACGCAACGAAAAGGGCGAGTTAGCTAAACCCATGGGCGCGACCCAAATGGGCTTAATTTACGTTAACCCAGAAGGCCCGAACGGAGTGCCCGATCCCTTAGCTTCGGCAAAAGAAATCCGCGATACCTTTGGTCGTATGGCGATGAATGATGAAGAAACCGTTGCCTTAATCGCCGGCGGTCACACCTTTGGTAAGGCGCATGGCGCGCACGATCCCGCAAAATGCGTGGGGGCCGATCCGGCCGCAGCAGGGATTGAAGAGCAAGGTCTCGGTTGGAAAAACAAATGTGGTAAAGGGCACTCTGAAGACACTGTTACCAGTGGTCTGGAAGGGGCTTGGTCATCTAACCCAACCAAATGGACCATGGAATATTTAACTTGGCTGTATACCTTTGACTGGGTACAAACTAAGAGTCCAGCGGGCCATATCCAATGGACGCCAGCCGATGATAAGGCGGCAAATTTGGTACCTGATGCCCATTTACCAGATAAGCGCCACGCGCCGATTATGTTCACCAGTGATATCGCATTGAAGGAAGACCCTATTTATCGCGAGATCACCACGCGTTTCCTGAAAAATCCTAAGGAGTTTGAACTAGCCTTCGCCAAGGCATGGTTTAAATTAACTCACCGCGATATGGGACCAAAAGCGAGATATTTAGGCGCCGATGTGCCAGCAGAAACGCTGATTTGGCAAGATCCTATTCCTGCGCTTGATCATCCACTTATCGATAACTCCGATATTAAAGCCTTAGGCAATAAGATATTAGCTTCAGGGTTAACGGTGCCAGAATTGGTGAGAACAGCTTGGGCATCTGCCAGTAGCTTCCGTGGCACCGATATGCGTGGCGGGGCAAATGGCGCGCGCATTCGTTTAGAGCCTATGATGAACTGGCAGGCCAACAATCCAAAAGAATTAGCTAAGGTGTTGGCTAAGCTTGAGAAAGTCCAAAAAGACTTTAACGGTTCGCTCAAGGGCGGCAAAAAAGTCTCCTTAGCTGATGTGATTGTGCTTGGTGGTAGCGTCGCGGTTGAGAAAGCCGCGAAAGAGGCGGGAGTGATGATTTCGGTGCCATTTACCCCAGGTCGTATGGACGCCACACAGGCGCAAACCGATGTGAACTCTTTTGCGGTGCTTGAACCTACGGCCGATGGTTTCCGTAACTATTACTCAAAAGACAGCAGTCTTTCTCCCGCTGAGATGTTGATTGAGCGCGCCAATATGCTCAACCTGACTGTACCCGAAATGACGGTGCTGGTGGGTGGTTTGCGTGCGTTGGATGCCAATAGTGCTGGCGTTAAACACGGTGTATTTACCGATAAGCCGGGAGTGCTGAGCAATGACTTCTTCGTTAACTTACTCGATATGTCGACTAAGTGGAGCAAGTCAGCCAAACAAGAGGGCATTTACGAGGGGCAAGACCGTAAGAGCGGTAAGCTTAAGTGGACGGCAACCCCTGTCGATCTCATCTTCGGCTCTCACTCTGAACTGCGCGCCGTGTCTGAAGTGTATGGTGCACAGGATGGCCAAGACAGATTCGTGCAAGACTTTGTGAAAGCGTGGAATAAAGTCATGAACGCCGATCGCTTCGATATCTAAAGTGAGCAGTTAACCTCAAGCCCATCCGCGCGTTTTCGTCGGGTGGGCTTGTTATTTTTGTGGGTAATCAGTGTTTGAGCGATTGCTGGCTGGCATTCCATTCTGCTTATTTACTCAGTAGTATCAATGCCATGGCAAATTTTACGCATATTCAGTCGAGTCAATGTTAATCGGGTTGAATACCTAAGGAAGTGGGATGGGGAATAGTGCTACGTACGGGGATAAAACGCTTGTTGTAAAAGGGTTGCGCTACGGCCGTGGCAATGAGCTGCTAGTCGTTGAAGATTGGCAGTTAATGCCGATGCAACATTGGGCTATTTTTGCGACCGACAGCTATAGCGGCTCACTCCTTGGGCGAATATTAGCGGGGGATACACAGCCTGATAAAGGCGAGATATCTGGATTACCGTCGCGAATTGGTTGGGTATCTCTCGGTTTACAGCAGGCATTACTTGAACGTGAGCTAGCAAAGGATGAACTCGACTATGGTTCAACGGTTGAATCCTTAGTGCTGGAGTCTTGTCTGCATACTGAACGTTTGAGCACCTTTTTACAAAAAGTGGAACTCGAACACTTAGCGCAGAGAGGATTTAGACAGTTATCGACTGGTGAAACCCGGCGGGTGATGTTAGCGAGGGCACTGGCAACCGAACCTGAATTATTGATTTTAGATGACCCCTACGCTGGGTTAGATAGCGAGCATCAACTCAGCCTATCACAGTTGTTAGTTGAAATTGCCGAATATACTCAGTTGCTTATCATCACCTCCCGCCAAGAAGAGTTACCACCCTGTATTAGCCATGTGGCACTGTTTAATAGCGATATGCTCAAATCGGGTCAGCATGTGCATCAACTCAGTGCACCTATGTCGATTGAGCAATGGCATAGTCACCCTGTGATGGCACACTTAAATGCACTTTCCGCCAGCCGCAGTGCCGAGTTATTGGCGTTAATGGAACGCCAACGCCACAATGCCGAAGCCTTTGATCCCTTAGTTGAGATTAAAAATGGCAAGGTGGAATATGTTAGCGGCTTGATTTTTAAAGGCGTGAATTGGCGGATTAGTGCGGGCCAACACTGGCAAGTGCGGGGGCCAAATGGTTGCGGTAAGAGTACCTTACTCGGGCTGATTTTGGGCGATCATCCCCAATGCTACAGTAACGATATCACCCTCTTTGGGCGTCCACGAGGCAGTGGTGAGAGTATTTGGCAGATTAAACAACGGATTGGCATGGTGTCATCGGCCTTGCATTTGCAATACCGAGTGAGTTGCTCGGCGCTCGATGTCTTGTTATCGGGTTTTTACGATTCTATCGGCCTGTACCATAAACCCACTAAACCTCAGGTCGATTTGGCGAAGGAATGGCTAGCGATACTGCATATGAGTGAGTTTGCCAGCACGGGCTTTAAGCAACTGGATTACGGCCAGCAGCGACTATTGCTTATAGGCAGGGCCTTGATTAAACAGCCGTTATTGTTGATTTTGGATGAACCCTACCAAGGGCTCGACTTTATCAATCGCATTTTGGTGATGCGGGCGCTGAATATGATTGCCGAGCACCATCTTAGCCAATTGCTGTATGTCTCCCATCATAGGGAAGATGCCTTGCCAGCCATTAAAAACTTTGTCGATTTTATCAAACAGGAAGAAGGTTATTCGGTCGAGATTAGTGAGGGGGCCGATGTGTAACTCGACTTAGCTATCGAGCCTAACCTTATCATCATGGTGAGTAAAACTGTGATAACAGCCTCGGTTTAAAAGTGGTAAATGACCATAATAGTTTTTGGCGTACGCCAAAAACTATTCAAAGGGAGCGTCAATACTCGACTGCTTTCTAACATTTGCCCCTGAGGTGCAATCATAGATGCCAAGACCCAAAAAGTGCCGCCAATTATCGAGTTGTGTGCCCTGTAGCCTGTTTAAACCTAATGGCATACCAGCGGCCAACTTATCCCAGATCCTTTTAGCTGCCGACGAGTTTGAAGCCTTAGAGCTTGGTGATGTGCAGCGCCTAAGTCAGCTTGAGGCCGCCGCGCAAATGGGGATCTCGCGGCAAACTTTTGGTTATCTCCTCGCCAGTGCTCGCCAAAAAGTGGCGACTGCCATTACTCAAGGGTTAGTGCTGAAATTACCGACTCCAAACGATAAGGACCCAATATGATTATCGCCCTACCGATTAGCCGTGGACGGCTTGCTAGCCATTTTACAAAGGCGCAGCAAGTCCATTTTTACGATGAAAATCATCAGCTTTTACTTTCTATCCCGAACCCCGCCCTTGGCGGCAATTGCCAAGATAAAAAAGCCTTGTTAGACGCCATTCGCGCCCAGCACACCAGCATTGTGGTGGTGCAACATATTGGTGAGCGTATGCTTGGTAAGTTACTCGATGCAGGTATCAGTGTGAGCCGAGGGGATAATCAATTATCGATAGCAGCTTTGCTCGCCCAGAGTAAAGAGGTGAATTTGCGTTTAACCCAAGCATCGCAGGGGCGAGCATCCCTAAAACATTTAGCTAAGGGCGGATGCTGTGGTGCTAAAGGAAGTTGTGGCTGCGGCGGTAAGGCAAAGACAACCCAAACCTTGTTGAGCCTGACTCAAGCGCAGCCAAGCTTAACCTTAGCAAAGCCCATCGCATACAGTGGTTTTAGATTATCAAAATAGTCATGGCGTTATTGTAGGAGAGGAATAAAGTTTGATACTAAACAATCAATTACCCATGCGAGTACCGTTTTAGATTAAACATGACCAAAAATAAAGATTCATACTAATTGCTATTACTCAGTCCGAATCGAGCTACAGCCAAGTTTTAAAGTATCATACCCGTTGTAGCTCACTTCGGGACAAAAGTTAAATAGCCTTTTGTCTACTCAGGAAGTTTATTGCCATTGTTTCCACAGTGACACGCCGCCTCTTTATTTAACATGAAGTATCCCTATAGGCTCGACGGCGACATCTGTGGTACAGGATGTACTAATGCAGCGATCACATGGATGTGAATGAGCAGCCATGTCGCCGACGGTCACTGTAGACCCAATGCCAATTTTAACTATCCATTTGCTATATGTACGTAAGAAGTTAAGGGACATTTTCGAGTTAAAACCTTAACTCTAACGAGTCTGTTCTAGATAAAAATATCTATGGAGATAACGCCCGCCACAAACGCAAGCAATTTGTTGCGAGTCGAGCCGCAAAGCGGCGTTTTGATGGCGTTTGTTATGCATTTTTCAATAGCCTTTCTGCCAGCGCTTTGGGTAAACACCTTTAAAAGAGATATTTATAAACTCGTCTTTACTAATGAGTCCATTTTGGTACTTAATTCCGTAGTAAATAAAAGCCGATAAAACACAAAATATGTACAAACAGAGAATATGCGTTAAGAGGCAGCTTGCGAACATAAAAACAACTATCGTTTGATCATATTGCCGGATAGGGACATCAGTTGCTATACCAAAGAACGATAAAATAAATCGAGCTAAAATAAATCGAGCCACCCATTTTAAATCAATAACATAATGCACTTTCCGTTTACCTACAACTTGTAAAGTTAATATTGTTCAAAAAAGAACCATCAAAAGTCACAGGGATAGCATCTGAGGTAATAAATTGAGCTAATTCCTTCAAAAATAGTGTATTTCAGACGAGGTAAGTCATCCCATAGTGCTTGGGAAGTTTTAGGCAATGATTGCTGTCGAAGGGATATAAGCAGTTGTCAGTTACTGTAAAAGTGCTGGCAGCTTGCGACAAAATGCCGTCGTCGCTTTTCGAGATGTTCGCAGTAATCGGTCAGTTCTTGCAATGTGCCCACGGGACCATGAAATAACTTGCCAAATTCGGTTGTCAGCTTGAGCCAATTGTCATGGGGGATATTTAATCTGTTCAGTATCTTGGCGCTACTTTCGCTGATGCATCCGCGTTTATCATTGCGAATAATTCGGCCCGTATCATCTACCAATTTAAGGTAGTCCGTTAAATAAATCGAGCCACCCATTTTAAATCAATAACATAATGCACTTTCCGTTTACCTACAACTTGTAAAGTTAATATTGTTCAAAAAAGAACCATCAAAAGTCACAGGGATAGCATCTGAGGTAATAAGTTGAGCTAATTCCTTCGAAAATAGTGTATTTCAGACGAGGTAAGTCATCCCATAGTGCTTGGGAAGTTTTAGGCAATGATTGCTGTCGAAGGGATATAAGCAGTTGTCAGTTACTGTAAAAGTGCTGGCAGCTTGCGACAAAGTGCCGTCGTCGCTTTTCTAAGTGTTCGCAGTAATGAGTCAGTTCTTGTAATGTGCCTACTGGACCATGAAATAGCTTGCCAAACTCGGTAGTCAATTTGAGCCAATTGTCATGGGGGATATTTAATCTGGTCAGTAACTTACCACTATTTTCACTGATGCTTCCACGTTTATCATTGCGAATTATTCGGCCTGTATCTTCCACCAATTGAAGGTAATCGGTTAAGGAAAACGCAATGCCATTGGGTTGGTTGTCACACTCGTTACCAATAAACGGTAATAGATTACTAGGCTGCTCACCTTTTAACGCCGCCCGAATGCGTAGTTGAATACTGGTATGGTCGGATTGCTCTGGTGTATCAGCCAGTTGTGCTCTAATAGGATTTAAATCCACATAAGTCATACAGGCTAATACCGCAGCTTCATCGAGTAGGGCTTGGGATTTAAATCGCCCCTCCCAGAAACGACCTGTACAGTTATCCTCTTGATTTGCTTGTCTTGCAATCGGTTCGTTGAGGCAGCGCATAAACCATGAGATATCGCATAATCGACTGCGATAAAGAGCGATTGAATGCTTTAATCTGCTCACCTCATGGGCTTCAACTAACTCACCTTTCACGAATTTTTGCGTTAATTCATCACCTTTAAACAACTTATGCCATTGCTCAAGCACTTCGCGGTTAGTCCAACGATTGGCAGTCTCGATATCGACTCGCAGCACCACATGCAGATGATTAGACATCACCGCAAAGGCCGCGATATCAATAGCAAAAACCGCTTCAAGTTCAAACAATAATGACTCTACCCAACCACGGCGATGGTCATAGTTTTTACCCGAGTAACTATCATCGCCACATAAAAATGCACGCCGTACCACGCGACTACAGCAATGGTAATAGGGTGTGTCTTCAAGGCTTATCTGGGCTCTGCGAGGGCGCGGCATACAAACCTCCTTGTTCAATGCTTAACCAAAGCATAGTAGGAGGTTTACTACCGCGCTATTAAGGCTGGGTGTCCAACTTTACTCGCTAATTGCCATGGCTCACCTTTCTAGCATTAACATAGCCTGTAAGTTTAAAAAAGAATTACACAAAATGTTTTGGGACATTTTCGAGTTAAAACCTTAACTCTAACGCGTTTGTTTCGGATAAAAATATCTATGGGTTAACGCCGCATTAAATGGCTAACAACGCCAACCACCAAACCTAGACCATTGTATCTTAAACACTAAACTACAACTTAAACTGAAATCGCTAAGCGTAGTGAATCCGCCTTAAACGTTTGTTAGGTTTGCTCACATTTGAACACTTCAATTATTCGATACGGACCAGGCTCACAATGGCTAAATTTTTCTTGCTCAATTAGCTCTATAGCTAATTTCAGAGTCTTCAATAAGCAATGTTCATTCGTGTCAATTTCTTCAGCCATATGGTTACACGAAAGCGGAGAACATTCTGCCGAAGCATTACTCGTGTACGTGACTATATCAAACCCTAAAGAAACTTTGGATTTAGGGATTTCAACGTTTGTGGGAAAAGATTCCTCGGGGACAAACTCTACCCAAGATTCATCGTAGTCCCACTGTTTTTCATACACTTCATAGTAGAATAAAGTCATCCCCTTTAAATTGATTGTGTGTTCACAAGCTATTTCATGAATAACTGATGGTGAATCAAAGAACCAATAGCCATTATGCTTCCAATAATTAACCCAATCGCAAAAATCCTCAGAAACACAACTGCTGACAGAAAATATATCTGTGATTTGAGTTGCTTTAAGCCAGTCAGGCCTATCAGAAACCACCTTATACATGTAACCAACAGGAATCATATTTTTTCTCGCTTGAGCCGCTTGAAAATCTAAGGAGCGATAAATTCAGCCACCAATTTTAAATCAACAACATAATTTACTTTCAGTTTGCATACAACCTGCTCTGCTAATATGGCTTAAATAAGAGTCATCAAAAGCCGTAGGGGTAGCTTCTGAGGCAAAAAAAGCACTAATTCATTAATTTCATAATAGATATATCGTCCCATAGGGATTGGGAGGTGTATGGAAAAGACTACTTGCGGAGTGAAACAAGCCGTTGTCAGTTGCAGTGAACATGCTGGCAGCTTGACGCAAAATGCCGTCGTCGCTTTTCGAGATGTTCGCAGTAGTCGGTCAATTCTTGCAGAGTGCCCACTGGACCATGAAATAGCTTGCCAAACTCGGTTGTCAGCTTGAGCCAATTGTTATGGGGAATATTTAATCTATTCAGTATCTTGGCGCTACTTTCGCTGATGTATCCACGTTTATCATTGCGAATAATTCGGCCTGTAGCATCTACCAATTTAAGGTAGTCCGTTAATGAAAACGCAATGCTATCGGGTTGGTTGTCGCACTCATTACCGTCGCACTCATTACCAATAAAAGGCAGATATTGAGCTTGGCAAATCAACCTCATTCCACGAATTCAAAGCTTGATAATCAAGACTGCCATTGTGATACAGCCGGATTTCAATCATCTCTATTTGCTGTTTTAGTGATGATAAGCGTTCTATTAACCAGATATAGCCGATTTTATAGGCCGTCTGTAATAATGCGCTCAATTCATCTTCTGGCATATGCGCTTCATCGGTGGCCAAGATACGGTACCAGTCGAAGGATTTAAAATGAGCAATCGTGTCAGACTCAAGCTCGGCCGTTAATAGCCATGAACCATTCATCATAGATGCTATATCAACAAAAAAATCGCAGTAAGCTTCACCTTGAGTATGGGAGAAATTCGCATATTCCCTCACCAAGCCATCAAATTCCTCTCGGTAGCCATCAAGTGTGTCTTTTACCACGCAGGCGGCTCTCTCACCCCTTTGCATATGCTCGTCAAATCTCTCTTATGCCTTCGCCCCTAATCACAGGGGATATAAGGCTGATAACCTACCCCAGTTTCAGCGCCTCTCCAACGGTATTTTGATAATGAAACCAAAGTCATGCTTTAGACTGATAAAGCATTTACCTTTTAGTAACAATGAGTTGAATTTAAACCAAGTTGTAGTTTCAATGCTAAGCGGCTAAATGAAAGTCTGTAA
>NZ_AXZL01000070.1:0-101410 GCF_000485795.1 Shewanella decolorationis S12 | reverse complement strand
AAAAAAATTTTAACCGCCATTTTTTTAGCTATTACGCTTCGCCAAAAGATAGAGCGTTAAGCTTCCAAACTAATGAGGATTCATAAACCTAATCCACATAAAGCAATCGCTTAGCTGGTTCGATACTGCTTTAAAATGCCTTCAAGCTGAACCGAGGCATGTTGCAAATCATGCGCTAGGGTGACACTGCGCTGCGCCGTTTGTTTAATGGTATCGGATTGATGACGGATCTCATTGAGTTGGCCAGCAATATCACGGGCGGCGACACTTTGTTCTTCCGCCGATGCGGCAATCTGGCTACTCATATCGAATACGGCATTAACCGATTGCGCCATCCCTTCAACATCATCGCCCACGGCAATAATGGCGCTACGGCCTTCATCGGCGCGGTCCACAATCTCGGTGGTGATATTGGAGAGCTGACGAGTACCCGATTGTAAGCCTTCGATCATCGCTTGGATCTCTACTGTTGCCTGCTGGGTGCGTCCCGCTAAGGTACGCACTTCATCGGCAACCACCGCAAAACCTCGACCTTGCTCACCCGCACGGGCCGCTTCAATCGCCGCATTCAGCGCCAGCAAATTGGTCTGCTCGGAAATACTGTTGATGGTAGTCACCACGGCATCGATAGCCGCCGCATCCTTAGATAGTTGTTCTACCGATGAAAAGGCCGCACCAATCTTGGTTGAGAGTTGACCAATACTGTCCACCGTATGGCTAATACGTCCTTGGCTGGCACTCATTTGGCTGGCGTTATCTTTGGTCTGGAGCGAGGTGTTGCTGGCATTGACCGACACTTCTTCAATCGCCGAAGTCATCTGCGCCATGGCAACAGCCACTGAGTCTAAAAATTGATGCTGAGCACCAATTAACTCACCGCTGATTTTAGCCTGCTGATTAAACTCATCGGCGGCAAGGGAGAGCGTCTGGGCATTATTGCGGATAGCGCTCACCATTTCGCTCATATTATCGGCGCAGCGGTCAATTTCGCGGGCGATTAAGCTGAAGTCATCGGTACCGAAAAAGTTTAATCTAAAACTTAAGTCGCCATCGGCTAAGCGTTTGATGGCCATGTACATATCCCACAGACCACCGCCGAGGGAGGTTGAAATCCAATAGCTTAACTGGAATAAGGGCAATAAACCGATTAACGCGAGCCAAAACATTAAGTTGGCATCGCTGCGACCGTCGCTTTCCCATTGGGCAACATTTTGCGACAGCTCAAGTGCGCCGCTTGATCCCACGCTGGCGCTGGCGGTCACATTATCCCTTTGGCGCTGCGCCTCTGCTTGGCGAGTGACAACACTTAAACCATTGTCACGGGCAAACTGTGACAGGGCATCACCCTGCAATTTTTGCGCATTCGCGACTTGTGCAAAGGCATCAACAGTCGCCTGTACCCGAGCCAGAGAGGCGGCTTCGAGGTTGCGGTGAGCATGTTGGTAATTGATAAGTGCAATGGTAGCCGTGATTAACGCCACCATAGAACAGACAATCCAAAATTTTCCGTTGAGACTGAATTTGATCAATATGGCATCAATGGTACGAAACTGGATTTGTTTCATCTTGATATTTCCTAAGATCTAAAGGCTATCGGGTACTAAATCAGCATTATAGCTCATCTATTCCATCACTTTATTACCGCACAGACACATCCGCACATGACAGTGAAAGAAAATTAATCGGCACTGGCGATTTCAGAACCTGTAGATGCTGACCATTTTTGACGAAGGGTGATTAACTGCGCCGTCAATAAGCTCATACAAAAACCTAACAGGGCGCCCAATACTAAAGGCGGCACAATATTGGCGACATCCCCTGCCATGGCAAAGGTAATACAACAGCCAATAAAGGCACCGGGAATAAAACTGAGTTTTTGATAACTGGCTTGTAGGCACATTGCCGAGGTCGCGATACCCGTAAACAGATAACCCGCCACAGGCGATACGAAAAAACTGCTACCGCTGATAATGAGCCAAGCCCAAAACACACCGGAGAGATTGGTGCACCACGCCATCATCACGCCTTGAAAACCCGCCTTAGGCTGAGCAAAAAACGTGCTGCAACCTAAAAAGCCAATCCAAGTAACGAGATGAAAGGCATCTGCGATACCACACCAGACAGAGGCTAATAGCCCCGCCGAAATAGCGACTTGCCAACGATTTTCCATGATGACCCCTTTATTGTTTTCACGGAAGTAAATACTCAAATGCGCTTAAGGTGCGGCTGTATTATGGTGTTATAGCGCCCTTCACTTCCGTGTCGATCAATTTTTAGTAGGGATCTGCAATCGAAAATTGACTCACAGGCCGACTAGGAACCGATTCAAATGAATGTGTACGCGAGTCCGCATACCTTAGGTCACTTGAGTAAACATATTGGTTAAATTACCTCTATTCTGGTAACAAAAACCTGATCTATTGCTAATTTTCGGCATTAATGCCCGTAAATTTACAAACAAGCAATTTATTTGTGGTAAAAAAACGAAAAAAGCGCTTATTAGGCGCTTTTTTGCTCACTCAGGTGTGGTTTACAGCATCACACCTTTAACTGTTTATTAACTGGCAGATCTCGGATCCTAAGGCCTGTTGCGGCAAATATCGCATTGGTCAGGCTAGGTGCCACAGGCGGTACGCCGGGCTCACCCACACCTGCTGGCGGTGCATCCGAGTCGATAATGATGATCTCCATCTCTGGCACTTGGGGTAAACGTAGAAGCGGATAATCATGGAAGTTAGACTGCATCACCTTACCCTGTTGGTAACTGATCTCCCCCATAAGCGCCAAGCTTAAGCCAAAGACTATCGCGCCTTCGGTCTGCGCTTTCACCCTGTCGGGGTTAACCACAGTGCCAGCATCAATCGCAGCAATGGCATTCAGCACTTTAAGCTGTTTGTCCTCGCCGACTTCTACCCGCATTGCCACCGCCACCACACTCACAAAACTGCGGTGCACCGCAAAGCCCCAACCTTGATTCTTACCCGCTTTAGGCGCCTTGGCCTGAGCTTGTTCAACCACCTCAATCACCTTGAGGTAACGGCCGACATCAACGGGGTGACGAGTTAAGTCTTCGCCATAGTTGCCATATTTAAAGCCTTGGTTCTCAAAGGTCTCTCGCCTCGCTTGACCCAGTAAGCTACGCCACATATCGGGACAAGATAACTTAGCTTTATGGGCCATTTCATCGACAAAACTGCCCACGCCAAACCCATGTTGAATGTTACATACCGAGCGCATCCAACCGATACGGCTATGGGCGCTGGCCTTAACGGCCTCGTAGCGTAAATTTGCCAGGGCAAAGGGCACATCGACAAAACCTAAGTCCAACTCACCGCCGGATGGATACTCAACGCCCTCGGCAAAGGTGGAGCTGATCGACGGGAAGCCCGTACGCGCCAGTAGCGCTGTGGGTTTGTTATTGGCATCGAACAAGGCCTGATAACACTGGGCACTGATAGCATGATAATAACCGTTTTGGATCTCATCCTCACGGCTCCAACTCACCTTCACCGGCCGTTTAAATTGCTTGGAGAGTAGCGCCGCCTCCACACTGAAATCCGGTTTGGACTTACGTCCAAAGCCACCGCCCAGTAGCGTCACATTCACTTTCACCGCATCTTCGGCAATACCTAAGGCAGCTGCCACATTTTGCTGGGTACTCTGCGGTGTTTGTGTCGATGCCCAAATTTCACAGCCCTTATCGGTCACATTGGCGGTGGCCACGGGCGGCTCGATGGAGGAATGGATAAGATAAGGCACGGTATAAATCGCCTTGAGGGTATCATCCTTCGGCCATGCTTTGACCTCATCCCCAACTTGACGCACCACCTTGCCTGGGGCTTGTACCTTATCCACCAGCTCTTTCAGGTAAGTTTTAGAATCGTGGCTGCTGTTGGCAGACTCAGTCCAGCTCACTTGCAAGGCTTTACGCCCCTGCAGCGCACTCCAAGTGTTTGTCGCCACCACAGCTACGCCGCCTAAGGCTTGAAAAGCGGGAGCCCCCTTGGACGTTGGTAAACGGTACACATCGACCACCCCCGCTACTTTGCGCGCCGCACTATCGTCAAGACTTGCCACATCGCTCCCCAATACGGGTGGGCGCATAATGCTGGCATAAAGCATGTTATCCACTTGGATATCATAGCCATAGATGGCCTTGCCCGTGAGCATGGCCTGCATATCGACTATCTGACGCGAAGTTCCAATTTGCTTGAAATCCTTAACCGCCTTTAATCGTAGCGAATCGGCCGCAGGCAGTGGTAATCCCGCCGCATCTAGGGCTAATTCGCCAAAGCGCGCAGCACGGCCTGATTTGGCATGTAGCACTTGATGATCTTTGGCCTGCACCTCACTCACGGGGACTTTCCAGCGGGCTGCGGCGGCTTGCTCAAGCATGGTTCGAGCCATCGCGCCCATCTCACGCATGCGGTCATAGTTTTCGCGGATACTGCGGCTGCCATCGGTATTTTGGCTGGCGTAGCGTTTATCGGCGAGTCCTTGAATAGGCACAATTTTATCCCAATCGGCCTCCAGCTCTTCGGCCAAGATTTGTAAAATCCCCGTGCGGATCCCCTGACCCATTTCGGAGCGGTGGCAGGTCAAATAAACCTTGTCATCCTCACCGATGGCGATAAACAGATTGAGCCGCGCCTGCTGATCCTGCGCCAATGCCATGGGACTCCAACTGAGACCACTAGCCCCAAGAGCGAGGCCGCCTCCGACGGCGCCGAAGAGTTTTAACACATCGCGGCGACTGATATTTTCAACTGCGGTGAATGTACTCATCTTAGCCCTCCTGTTTGGCATAGCTTTGCAGCGCCGCTTTTATCCGAGGATAGGTACCGCAGCGACACAAATTACCCGACATGGCAGCATCGATTTGCTCCGCCGACGGTTTGGGATGCTGAGTGACTAAGGCCGCCGCCGACATTAGTTGCCCGGCCTGACAATAACCACACTGAGGCACATTGTGTTCGGCCCAAGCATTTTTAAGCTTTTGATTATCCAGCCCTTCAATCGTGGTCAGTTGTTTGCCTTGCGCCTGGGATACGCTGGTTAAACAGGCGCGCACAGGCTGACCATCTAAATGCACAGTACAGGCGCCGCAAAGCCCTGCACCGCAGCCATATTTAGTGCCCGTTAAGCCTAAAATATCCCGTAATGCCCAGAGGATAGGCATATTCGGATCCGCATTTAAGGTAAAAGATCTGCCGTTAATGGTCAGGTTTTGGGAAGGCATCGCAAGACTCTGGTCCTTTGCCGCCTCCGAGGATGGTATTGCCATAACTCACTCCTTAAGTGCCAACCACGACGCAAGATCGGCTTTAGTATCAATATCAATCGCGGCATGGGGTAAGGGAACAGCCACTAACTCACCCACATTTGCCAGTTGTTTTAATATGGATTTGGCGCCGCGATCGCCGGTCAAATCCGTTAATAAATCGAGTATTGAGGCATTAAAAATAGCAGGGGCGCCTAATTCATCCAACTTGCCTGCTTCGTGTTTATAAAGCGCGGCCACAGATTGCTGACTGGTTTGCCAAGTCTCAATCAACTGCCGATAGTCTTCAAATGTCAGCGCAACCTGATCCGCTAAGGTGAGTAGCATGCCATCATACTGCTGCGCTTTTGCATAGTCCGCCGCAACTCGCAGTGACGATGACAAGCCAGTCTGCCAGTCGGCATTATGCAGTAGCGTGAATTGATTCGCCCCAAGAGCCTCAAGTTGACAAAGCAGCTCGTTAGCATGGGCACCGAGCACCACCAGCAGCGAAGCACTGACTTGATTGGATGCACCCATTACCAATGGCGCCGAGGTAAAACGAACCAGACGGTCAATATGCCGTTGTAAGATGCTTTGCCCTCGCCCTTCATTCGCTGGCGTGGATAATGGCTGCGCCAATTTAACACCCTGAAATCGCCGGCTCTCACCCGCGGCCAGCACGGCAATTAACAAGCGTTGGCGGCTCTGCATTAGGGCATGATCCCATCGAGGGTTGAACATGGCGCGCCGTGTAGCACCCCATGGCATTGGGCTAAAATGCTCAAGGCAATGGCGCTAGGTAACTCACCACCAAGGGCTAGCCCCGCGGGCGCCGAGAAATAACCGCTAAACGAATCCGTACTGAGGTCGGCCATCGCCAGCACTTTGTCCCGCCGATGGGCGGGCCCTAAGAGCGCAACATATTTAAGATCAAAAGCTTGAATGGCCTTGAGCGCTGCGGCATCCAAGTTCAGGTTGTGGTGCATCACAACAGCGCAGTCCAACTGTGCGATAAGCCCTTCGACCTCATCAAGACTTTGCTTAACGATATGGGCGTGGGGAAAATCGGCAGTTCGCGCATACGCGGTGCGAGTATCAAATACGCTTACCTGCCAACCTAAACTGTGGGCAATCGCCGCCACTGGCTGGGCATCAATTCCACCGCCAAAAATCCCTAAATGAAATCGCGGTCTTAAGGGAATGATTAACGTATCCCCTTCGGGGGCGCTGAATATCCCTGATTTTGCAAAATCTGCCGTTGGAAAAGGTGCGTTATCCACCGAATAAAACTGCGCCGAGTAACTGCGAGCATCACTGCCCGCAGGTGCGAGAGGCAATTGATAAAACCCTGATTGCCTCTTACGCAGCGCTTTTGCTACTTCGACAAGCCCTAGATCGTGATTTTCTTTTAGTAGTGGGATCAACATGATATCGACTTTACCGCCACAACCTAAGCGGTAGCTGGCATCGGACTCATCGGTCGCATCGTAGGTAACACAAGTAATCTGTTGTGACTGCATGGCATTTTGGGCATGGCGACGCAGATCCGCCTCTAAGCAGCCACCACTTAATATCCCGGCGCCTTGACCAAATTCATGGAACAGCATCATGGCACCGGGTTTACGGTAGGACGAGCCTTGAATATGAGTGATCACCGCCAGCACCCATGCATCATCGGCTAAGGGCAACCAATGCTCTAATAAGTCTTCAATTTGGTGATCCATCGACCTAAGCTCCGTTTTTTCACTCATCGACGCACACGGGTGGTAAGCGTACTCATCGATTAGCGGCATTATTTATCAGTATTATTTTTACCGAATATAAAACAAGCTAACAAAGGCAATTGAAATTTAAAAGGGAAAATAAGCGGAAGCACGAATGGAAGAAACTGAAAAATTGACATCCCTGTCATCTGACCCAATCCATTTCTGGACGAATATAGCTAAAACTTAAAATTGATATTCCCCCGCTTTAGTACGCAATACTTGGGATTGGTTATCCAGACTTATCGATGTCGATTCGATTTGCTCAATAATTTGCGAAACCTCGCGGGAATTATCGCGGATCACCACAAGACTGGTAGCAATATCCTTAGAAACCAGAGATTGCTCTTCAGTTGATGCGGCCACTTGAGTGTTGATCCCATGGATAGCTGCCGTGCTTTGACGAATATCATCGAAGACAGTGACGATACGCTGCAATTCACCTGAGGCTTTTTGCATCAAACTGGCCGCTTGAGTGACTGAGCTGCCCACCTGATTGGTCCTATTTTGTAAACTGGCAACAATATCATCGATTTCCTTAGTGGAATCCTGTGTCCGTTGGGCAAGTGAACGTACCTCATCGGCCACCACCGCAAAACCACGCCCTTGCTCTCCAGCCCTCGCAGCCTCAATTGCTGCATTGAGTGCCAGTAAGTTGGTTTGCTCGGCAATCGCTTTAATTACGCTAAGCACATTACTTACTTGGGTACTTTCATTCACTAAATGCTGCATCGAATCTTGAGTTGTCGTAAATTCACTTTCGAGTACTGCCATCGCATTGAGCGCTTCCGAAACCGTATCTTGGCCAACGCCGACATGGGTTTCATTTTCTGCCGCACGGATTTCAGCGTTTGAAGTGCTTTCACTGACATGCACTAATGTGGTGGTCATTTCCTCCATCGCGCTCGCACTGGCATCAAGCTCTTTGGCAACTCGATTAGAGCTTTGACGGGAGACTTGAATCGAGGCTTTGGTTTGTTTAGCCAGATCCGCCACTTCCTTCGCGATACTGTCTGTAGTTGCTAATGAACTGGCTAATGAGGAAATAAATAAGTTGATTTGATTGACGATTTCACCAATCTCACCTTGGGTAGAGACTGAAATCCTGCGGGCAAGATTTTTTGACCTTTGAATATCGAGTAACTCACTGCAGGTCTTTATCAGCGGAGTAACTATCCTGCTCTTAACAATAATAAAGCCGCCGACAGCCACTAAAATAACTAAAAACAACACAAACTGCGAACCATTAAGCGCCATATTTAAAGAGTCTAAGCGATTAGTCACTTCCCCTTCTGTACGTTTATCCAGAGCAGTAAAAAACTGATCAATAGGCTCCATAATTTTTGCTTTTTCTCTATGGTATTGATCACTATGTAGTAATTCCCTCGCCATCGCGAGATTAGGTTCCCCCTTAATACTGTAGGTTTGGGTATTGGGATCCATAAAAATCCCTTTCACCGCATTCATCGCTTTAACTTCGAGGGCAACTAAAGCATCAGAGTTTTGCTGTGCTTGCTCGAGATAATGGAATTCCTCATCAGAAAAGCCTAAGTCCTTCATTTGTTTTTTAATCGCAACTCTGGCGCCATCAGGCTTAGGTTTATCACCGTAGCTCAACACCAAATCCCAATAAATCTGGTGATATTTTTCCGGCCTAGGTTTTTCACCATTACGAATAGCCAGAATATCCATATACATTTTTTCGTATTTCTCATCGCCTGTGACCGCGTAGGTACGGGCAAGCCTAGTTAAATCATCGGAACTTTGCCGCAGCTCATCAGCAAGTTGGTAGGACTGATAGCGAATATTAGCCGCGTCATTAAACAGCTCAATCTTAGATTTGACATTAAAACTCAACACCGCCGTAATCACCGCACTGGCGACTATGGTGGAAAAGACAACACTCATCATCGTTTTTGTATTCATAGCTACCCCGATAGACATGTACAACGTTAGCTTTAAGTCTAGTCAGTAAAATGTAACTAAAAAGTAAAAAAGTGGATTTTGATGAAATAATACACTGAGTTACGAACGATTCTCAGTTGCGCAAATCACCTATATTGGGTTTAGGACAAAATATAATGCTTAAAAATAAATAGTTGTGGATAAATCTAGGTAAAAAACCAAGATTCGTATCAAGCAGAGATGAGATTTGCAGATTTAATCAGGCACAGTAAATATGAATTGTACCTGATTAAAAGCTGCTATTGAGTATTGAGCCAATCGATGCGGTGTTATACCACTTACAGCAGTAACTGGTCAGCGACAAAAGGATTATGTTCGCGCTCTTCCCCAAAGGTCGACATTGGTCCGTGGCCGGGAATAAATTCTACGTCCGCCCCTAAAGGCCAGAGTTTAGACGTGATCGACTGAATTAAATCTTGATGATTAGATTGCGGAAAGTCGGTGCGACCAATCGAGCTTCTAAACAGAATATCTCCCACCCAAGCTAGTTTTGAGCTAGCCGAGTAAAACGCCACATGACCCGGTGTATGGCCTGGACAATGCAAGACTTTTAAGCTTTGTTCACCCACAGTGACGACATCGCCATCCTGTAGATATTGATCAGGTTCAAAGGCATCACAGTGTGGAAAACCAAAGTTTTGGCTCTGTTTGGGCAAATTTTCAATCCAAAACTTATCCGCCACATGGGGCCCCACAATAGCTGCATTTGTCTGCTGAGCCAGCAGCTTAGCGCCGCCAACATGGTCGATATGACCATGTGTAAGTAAGATTTTTTCGAGGATGAGCCCTAGTTTGGCAATTTCACCAAGAATACGGTCGACATTCCCTCCCGGATCGACAACCGCTGCACTGTTCGTTTTTTCACACCAGATCAAGCTGCAATTCTGCTGGAAAGGTGTCACAGGAATAATTTGGTACTTCATAGCTTCAATCTCGTGTTATCCATAGCCGATAGATTACGCTAAGAGGCTTATCATGGCTCAATTTTTTACAATAAAAATTGATCTTAACCAAAGGCTTTTAAAATAATCCTAACTTGCGACGACAGGGCTTTTGTATACAATCTGCCATAAACAGGTCTTACCCTTAAGGTTAATTGATGAAACCCGATATGATGCTCGCCGGTATCCTCGCCAAAAAACATACTTTTACTCTGCCACTCAACTACCAACAACCAATTGGTGAGCAGATTACTGTGTTTGCGAGAGAACTTTGCGCCATTGAAAATAAAGATAAAAAACTACCTTATATCGTCTTTTTTCAGGGCGGCCCTGGCTTTGCTGCCATGCGTCCGGCCAGTAATAGCGGTTGGATCCGCCGTGCACTCAAAGAGTTTAGAGTTTTATTGCTCGACCAACGGGGGACAGGGCTTTCTAGCCCCATTAATTACCAAAGCCTCGGTCACTTAACGCCTGAACAACAGGCCGAATATTTAAGCCATTTTAGGGCCGATAATATCGTCCGTGATGCCGAGTCAATTCGTGCCCAGCTCTGCCCCGCCGACAAGTGGGCGATTCTAGGTCAAAGCTTCGGTGGTTTCTGCGTGCTGCATTATCTAAGTGCAGCGCCTCAGGGCGTGAGTGAAGCCTATATCACCGGCGGCATTCCTTCCCTCACGCGCAGCAGTGATGAAGTCTATCAGGCCACCTATCAGCGCGTGCTCGCCAAGAATAAGGACTTCTTCCAGCGCTTCCACGATGCGCAGCATCTCGTGACTCGCCTCGCCAAACATTTACTCGAGCACCCAGTGCAGTTAGCCACGGGCGAGCGCCTCACGGTTGAGATGCTGCAACTGCTCGGCATTAACTTAGGCATGGAGCAAGGCCCAGAGTCGGTTTACTATTTGCTTGAACAGGCGCTGATACATTCCCCCCAAGGTGATTATGTCAACCCGCTGTTTTTAAATCATTTCTGTCAATTACTCGACTACAACACCAACCCAATTTTCGCCCTGTTACATGAAGCGATCTACTGCCAACACAGTGCGTCACAGTGGTCTGCCCATAGGGTGCGTGAGCAGTATCCGGTCTTTAACTATCAAATCGGTAAGCCTTTCCTGTTTACTGGCGAGATGATTTATCCTTGGATGTTTGAACAATTTAGCCATTTAGCCCCACTCCAAGCTGCGGCCAATCTCCTTGCCCATAAGACGGACTGGCCAGCGTTATATAATCTTGAGCAGCTCAGCCAGAACCGCGTCCCAGTTGCGGCCGCGATTTATAGCGAAGATATGTATGTCGAGATGGACTACAGCCTAGAAACAGCCAAACAAATAGCGCATCTAAAGTATTGGTTAACTTCGGAATATGAGCATAATGGCATTCGAATGGATGGCGAGCGGATCTTAGATAAGCTCATCAGTCTCAACCGCGGTGACAGCTTAAGATAAATGTTAATTTTAAGGGTTAATTAAGTAAAAGCTGTCATTGTGTGCAGGCTCCTCATCCAATTGAGTGATTTTGGCTACAACGTTCAACGACCTATTTTCCGTGAGAGTAATCCGTATTGGGTTACTCTTTTTTTTGCCAAAAAAAATGCACTCAACCGGGTTGAGTGCGTGACAAAGATAGTCAAAAAATACAGGGGAGCGAGTGTTTAACGGAGATCAAACTAACGTTTCATCTGAGGGTAAGTAAATTCATGGCATTGATTGCAATAGACTTTACTTTCTTTGTGTTCCTGATGACAGTAAGTACATGGCAGATCAGTACCATAGTGCAGACTGTTATGGGGATTTGGCTCAACCGAATGGCCCGCATCCGCAGGGCGCTCAGTCAGCTTAGCGACCTCCTCGGGCGAACCATGGCAACTACTGCAAGTCGCAGCATCGGGAACAGTTTTACGTTTTGCGTCACCGTGGCATGCCGCGCAATCGACTTTACCATCGGTTTCAGTCATCACCTCTTTATGGTAGTCCTTGATATTCAATGCATTAGCGGCCATTGGCGTTACCAGCATGACACCGAGTAATAGAATAAATACGGGTTTTAACATCAGAGTCTTCCTAGGCGGGGCATCGCGCCCCGCATCGTAGATTAATAGTTTGCAATAAAGTCAGTTGACGCTTGGATATCAGGGGTAAACGGACGGTCCTTGGCGACAAAAGGCACTTTTTCACGGTAGGCCTTGTACATGGCTTGTGTTGCCTTGCCCAGTTGCAGATCAGGGTGAGCTTGCTTACGTAAATCAATCGCTTGAGTTGAGTGCAGCAGTTCTAAACCATAGATGACTCGGGTGTTATCCACGATTTGGATCAGGTTATCCGACGCTAACTTAAGGTTAGTGAAGGTATCTTCAATCCCGCCGGCGATAGAAATCCCATCGAAGGATACAGGCGTGGCTAACTGCTTGTTACGCACTTGCATATCCACAAAGGCTTTTTGAATCGCACCGAAGGCATGGCCTTGATTCTCCGGCGCACTTAGGAAGCGCGTCAGCTTAGTAAAGTGATCATCGGACAGATGAATAGTGCGCATCACACTGTTGTGGGACACATGGGTCAGGGCGACACTCAGGTTTTGCACTGCGAGTGCCACAGGCAGCGGCTCAAAGTTAGTGGTAGGGAACACACCACCCTGCCCTTCAACCATATATTTAGCCACTTGCGGGAACTCGGCATACTGGTTCGACGCGCCCACAATCACGGCTGGGTTATCGTCCGAATGGTTGATTTGGATATTGATCACTTCATCCAATGAAGCTAGGGCCTGCTCGGCGCCAGCAAAGGTGTAAGCCGTGGTTCTAAAACTTAACGGATCCTGTAATGGACGCTCATCGTTAAGCTGCCATAAATAGCTGCCATCGAGCTGCTTGAGAATGTCACTGGTGGCCGATTTAATGTAAGGGAACGGGCGGATATCATTGGTCTGCGGCAAGAATGGCGCCACGTTACCGTTTAAGCCTTCCAAGCTTAAGCCAAAGACGGTGGGCGATACCGACAATAATTGCTTCGCCTCACGGTAACCTTGCATCGCATACGCCACAGCAAAGGCGTTGTTAGATAAAATCGACAATGCATCTTTACCCATTGGGACTAATGGCGTAATGCCCGCATCAGCCATCGCCTCTTTACTGCTCACACGCTGACCTTTGTAGAATACTTCCCATTCGCCAACCATGGCTAAACCAACATGGGATGACAGCAGAATATCCGCTTCACCGACTGTGCCCTTAGCAGGGATCACAGGGGTCAGTCCCTTGTTAAGATAGGCTTCATAAAGCTCGGCCACCACAGGTTGAACACCAGTTTGCCCGGCTAGCATAGTATTTAACCGCACGGCTAATGCTAAGCGTGTTAAGCGGATGGGCGCAGCTTCACCCACACCCGCACTGTGAGCCCGAAAGGTACTAAAGTTAAAACTTCTGGAAGCATCGAGCACCGAATCACTCAGCTTGCCGTTAGCATCGAACAGCTTGTGGTCTTTGTTTAGCCCAACACCTACGGTTAAGCCATACACAGGTTTGCCCAGACGCGCAGCTTCCATCAATAGCGCGTGTGCTTTCACGAGTTGGGTCTTGGACTGCGGAGCAATCTTCACTTTTGCACCATCGGCAATTGCCCAGGCTTGGTCTTGAGTTAAATGTTTACCGTCGAGTACCACTTGCTCCATCGCGAGCGCGCTGCCAGAAAGTAAACTCAAGGTAAGTGAGGCCATCAACAAGGATTTATTCATTATCATTCTCCAACATTTTGTTATTTTTAATAAAATCTAAACTTGCTTTAGCGTCACAGCACTCGCCGCAGCGCAGTTTCGACCAGCATTACGCCCAGTGACAACTCCTTCAGCCACTGCACAGGCACCTAATCGACTCGCTCCGTGGATACCGCCCGTGGCCTCGCCTGCGGCATATAACCCGGGAATGGCTTTATTACTGACCAAATGCAGCACTTCGGATTGAGTATTCACCTTCACGCCACCCATGCAGTAATGCACCTTCGGCCACATGCGCACCGCATACCAAGGGCCTTTGTCGAGCACTATTGCCTCCTGCATAGGACGGTCGAACTCTTTATCGATGCCTGTCTTCACCGCTTCGTTCCAACGCGCAACCTGCGCCTTTAACGCCTTAGCTGGCATGCCGTAAATCGTGGCCAGTTCGTCTAAGGTTTCGGCCTTGCTGATGACCTTGTATTTCAGGCCCCAATCTAAGGTCTGTGCCTTGCTGGCACCGGCAGCATTAGTAAAACCAATAGGATAGACAGGCTGCCCTTTCTCATCCCGTCGGGTCATGATGGCGTCGGCACGGGCTTTACGGTCGGCTAATTCATTGAAGAAACGCTCACCTGTGCGCACATCCACGACAATGCCGTGGGGATAGGTAGCGATAGTGTTGAACTGGGAAGCCGTGCCAAATCCCTTCTCGTCGGGGGATGCCCATGGGCCAAGCTGAATTTGGTCTAAATGAATGGGATTGGCCCCAATAAGCATCATCTGCTTGAGCGCCTCGGAGGTGGCACCTGCATGGTTGGTTGAATCTAAATCACTATTTAACTCGGGTAATTGCATCATGCGGTATTCAATATCGCGACCAAAACCGCCAGTCGCCATAATCACGCCACGGCGCGCGCCGATACGACGTATTTTACCCGTGCGCTCATTGGGAAAATAAAAACCTTCGCGAACTTCGACACCGATCACCCGTCCGGCCTCATCTTGTACAAAGCCTTCGAGCTTGGTCTGATTTTTCATGGTGACGCCCTTGTCCCGGGCGGCTTTAATTAGGGGGCGAATAATGCCAGCGCCTGAACTTTCAACGGTTTGTAGCACTCGTTGTACCGAGTGGCCGCCAAAGTGCTGTACAAACGGTTTCCAGTTCACGCCGTAATCGATCAGCCACTGGCAGGATTCAGCTGTGCCGTTACATACCAGTTTGAGCATTTCCACATCGTTCATGCCGCGACCAGCCCGCAGCATGTCCGCCACCATGGCATCGACCGAATCTTCAATCCCTGCCTGCTTCTGTAGGGCTGACCCCGCGACCGCCATCGCGCCGCCGTTGATGGTCGAGTTGCCACCAAACACGGGCATCTTATCGATAACCATCACGCTCACGCTGGCTTCTCTGGCCTGCAACGCTGCTGACATGCCCGCAAAACCGCTGCCAACCACGAGCACATCTACGATTTCATCGAAATTAACAGGAGCCGAGTCACAGCTGGCAGAGGCAGGCAACGCGATACTCGCCCCGAGCCCTGCGGCCATGACCATACCGCCCTTTAATAATTGTCGACGCCCCGAATTAATACCTTGGGTTTTACTCATGCTGATTTCCTTCAATAATCATTGGAACTTGTCAGCGTGAAAGTGCAGATGCTGTGCCAAGCACCTAAAAAGAGGTATTTAAGCGGGGAACTTTGATTGCAGGCACAAAATCACGAAATATAAAGATCTACAATCACGATACTTAGTGATTAACTTGAAATATCAATGGAAAAACACTTTTATTACGAATCAACCCTAAGACTCTGTAGTAGTCTGCAACTGGAGAAATCCCTACAGAGTTACTTTGAGTTTATTCGGGATGAACTCCCCATTGATGGGCTATTTGTGAATATTTTTCGCAAACAATTTAATGATATACAGTTTATCGCCCATGTAGATAACACCCATTGCTGTACGCTCGATAAGCGCGTCCAAATTCCTGAGAAGATGGCGCAATACTTAGAAGATCCCGAGCGACCAAGGGTTAGAATTGTTAACGATATTGAGCATGATCCTGTTACTGCATTAGTCGCACCTCAAGTGATTAAAGATATTCGGTCACTGATTATCTTGCGAATGTCGATTGAAAACACCCATCTTGGGATAGTCGGTTTTTATGCCAAAACCACTGGAGTATTTAGGCCCCGCCATGCGGACTTAATCGCACCGCATATGCAAAACCTCGCGCTGATCACGGCGCTGAATTTAAGGGATCGCAACTTACTCAAAGAGAATGAAGCGCTCTCAAAACAAAACGTGAGTCTACGCCGCACCTTAGATGTTCAAAATGGCGTGGTTGGCGCTAATTCTGGCCTGAAACAGGTAATGCAACAGGTGCAATCCATCGCCAAAATCAACACCACAGTGTTAATGCTTGGGGAAACGGGCTGCGGCAAGGAAGTCATCGCCAACGCCATTCACGAATTGTCGGAGCGCTCGGGTAAGCCTTTTATCAAGGTAAACTGCGGCGCCATCCCAGATACCTTGATTGACTCCGAGCTCTTTGGTTATGAAAAAGGTGCATTTACCGGCGCCGATTCACGCAAAATTGGCTACTTCGAGCAGGCCAATGGCGGCACCATTTTCTTAGACGAAATTGGGGAGCTACCGCTTTCGGCTCAAGTTAGGTTACTCAGAGTACTGCAAAATAGTTGTATCACCCGCGTTGGCGGTCACGATGCGGTTCAGCTCGATATTCGTATTGTGGCCGCAACCCACAGAAACCTTCAGGCCATGGTGCACAGAGAAGTGTTTCGCGAGGATCTCTGGTATCGGCTGGCGATTTTCCCCATCGAGATCCCATCACTCAGACAAAGACGCACAGATATACCTCTGCTGGTACAACATTTTATCGAGCAGCTCAGTGCCAAGTTCAATTTGCCGCAGCTGCCAAGAATCGCCCCAGAACAACTGAATATTCTCAACCAATATGGCTGGCCAGGAAATGTGCGCGAACTCATTAATGTGCTCGAGCGCGCCATTATTCAGCACCCCGCAGGGCCGCTGGATTTTAGCTTTCTGGCGCCACAGAGCCTCGAAGCCGTTAAAACCCCATCCAATCAAACCGTGATTATCGACCCTAGTCATGCCAGCGATAAGCTGGTGCCGCTGGAGGTGATGACCAAAAAATACATCAGCCATGCCTTAAGGATCACTGGGGGTAAACTCTATGGCCCGGGCGGCGCCGCCGAATTGCTGGATATCAATGCCAATACCCTGCGCAGTAAAATGAAGAAGTTAGGGATTGTGTAATACTTTGATTAGGCATGGATAGTTCTGAAAAAGGCCACAATATGTGGCCTTTGCTTTATGTGCTTTTTTAGCGCAATCTGTCGTCGAACTTAGAAGAAATAACGGATGCCAACGGCATAGTTGTTATCCTGCAGATCTTCGTAGGCTTTATCGTCCATATCGCTGAAATCGATTTTGGCTTCGGCGTACATGATAGTGTCGCGGCTATAACGATAATGCAGGCCTAGCACGGCAAATTGGCGGGTCCATTTACCTTGGATGACGGTGTTTTCATCGGTGTCCAAATCTTGGTAAGTCAGCAATAAGCTAGGTACGAATCCGTTATCGTAGTGGTAAGCGACGATAAATTCGGCGCCAGTTGAGTCGTAGAGATCGCCACCCACTAACTCGTTTTGCTCACTCTTATGGGCATTAAAACCAACATATAATCCATCGGCATCACGACCCGGCGCATACTGATAGAAACTACCATACTGCGCACCAATGCCAATGATTTGATTGGTATTATCGACGTCTTTACCAGCGAGGTTTCCAGTAAAGTCGCCACGGTTAAAACCCGCTAACACCTTAAATTTATCGGTAACGTAGTAAGTGGCACTCGCACCATAGCTAGGGTCAAAGCTCAGCTCTGAACCATCATTTAAGGCATGACCTTGATTGTCATAGAGTGCAACATCGCTATTTTGCTTAGAAGCGTATTGCACAGCGATATGTAGATTGCCAAAGGTATTACGGTATTGCAGCGCGGCATCAGCACGGCCCGCCCCCGTCAGACCACCATCACCGAAGGTGTAAGCTCCGACAGACCAGCCAGTAAACGCATTGAGCACGTCAGTGGTATAAGCCACGTCATAGTAAGCACCCCATTGCTTACCAAAGCTGAGGGTACCCCACTTTTCGTGTGCCATGCCGACATAACCTAAACGATTAAAGAGAAAATCTGAGGTTTTTGAAGCCGATAACTGACCTCCACCTTGACCTTGGGTATAGATCAGACCATCGTCACTGGTGACCATGTTAATGCCCCATTCGGTATGGGCAAAGGAGCGCCAGCCGTTTTTCTCTTGGCGGTCGAAACGGAATCCCACCCGGGAAAAGTTATCAATTACTGAGGTTTCGTGGCCATCGTTTAACGCCGCAAAGCCTAGCCAACCCATCATATTGACGCTATTGGTTTGATCGTTATACAGCTCGACCGCTTGAGTTGTACCAGTGAGCAGCACCGCAGGGATCATCACTGCTAGCAATTTCTTTTTCATATCATCTACACCTTTTAATTCAGCTAAACCATATATAATCATATGATTTAATTGGCTTATTATATTCTCCAGCCAATACACAGCAGTTTGCATGCCACGGCGCTGAAAAGCTGAGTTTCAAGGTGTTTTTTAGAAGTGGATCCGCCAATCACGAAATATCGTGATTGGCGGTAATTAAATATCGCGGAATAAATTAAATATCGTTACCAAATCCCGTGGTTTAGCGACAGTTTGATCACATATGTGTCATCAGGCTTGGGCGACCGCTTTGCTCGTTCGCCGTCTAGGCGCAGTCGGTTTAGCGGTTGTGGAGGTGGTAGATGCTGCGGCTGAATTGCTAGAATTCCCTTTTTTAGCGCCAGTACGGGCTTTGTTCCCGCCAGCAGCGCTTCTGGCTCCCGCTTTTCGATAACCGGACTTTTTAGTCGCGGCACGCTTAAAACCCTGCCCTTTTAAGCCATTGAGGGCTGAGGGTAATTGAGCACCCGCATTTTCGATCAAGTTATTTAGCGTCCCCAGCAGTGGCTGCATAAACCCTTGATAAGAGATTTCTTTATGACAGATACCGTTTAGGCTTGCCTCCCACAGCGCCGTCATATCGGGCGTCGTAGCGCTAAGGGGCAAACTATTGATTAAGCCCTTGCCCACCTCAGTGGCCACAATCGACTTCCCCTGACGCTGAATAAAACCTCGCTTAAACAGCAGCTCAATAATGCCTGCGCGAGTCGCTTCCGTACCTAGGCCATCGGTTTCCTTTAAAATTTTGCGGATCTCAGGATCTGTTACATAACGGTTAATCCCCGTCATGGCGCTCAGCAAGGTCGCATCGGTAAAGGCCTTGGGTGGTTGAGTTTGCTTCTCGACTAATTCACCTCGGTGACAATGAAGCACTTGCCCTAAGGTAAGCGGCGGTAACTGACCAACATATTCTCCTTCATCTATATCCTTATCGCCTTGCGCAAAACTCGCTGTGGATGATGCGTCTTTTCGTTCGTTCTCTTCTCTGGCAAACAGCTGTTTCCAACCGAGGGACTTATCCTGTTTTGCCTTAGTTTTAAAAAGACCACCTTCGATCGTCACCTCGACCGCGGTTTCACTGTAGCAATAGGCAGGATAAAACTGCGCCAAATACTGACGAGCAATATGCAGATAAAGCTGTCTTTCCCGCTGGCTTAAGCCAACTAAATTAGGCTGTTTTTCCGTTGGTATAATGGCATGGTGGGCATCGACTTTTTTATCATCCCACGCCTTAGATTTAAGCCGAGGATTTGGCGCCTCAGCCTGTGCGACTAACTCGGGCGCACCGCCTGTAATGGCCGCTAATACCCCGCTTGCAAGCCCATGCTGCTCTGTGGGCAAATAACGGCTGTCTGAGCGTGGATAGGTGATTAGCTTATGGCGCTCGTATAAACTCTGGCAGGTGTCGAGCACGTCCTTCGCGCTCATACCAAAGCGCTTGGCCGCATCGATTTGCAGCGCTGATAAACTGTAGGGCAAAGGCGGATTCTGCTGCTTATCCTTAGTGCTTAACTGGGTCACTTCGGCGGGTTTATCGGTGATCCGGCGCACCACATTTTGCGCTAACCCCTTAGCGAGCACGCGCCCCTCTTCATCCATATAGGGTAAGCAGGCTTCACTGGGTTGCCACTTCGCCGTAAAAGCCTGATCTTTGTCCGTCACTAAGTGGGCCAGAACCTCATAAAAAGGCTTAGATTGAAAGTTCGCGATTTCCTCATCGCGGCGCACAATAAGTCCAAGGAGCGGGGTCTGTACTCGACCGACTGATAGCACGCCCTGATAGCCAACCTTTTTCCCTTGGATGGTGTAGGCCCGCGTCATATTCATGCCATAGAGCCAATCGGCGCGGCTTCGGGCAAGTGCCGAAGTCGACAAAGGAATAAACTCACGGTTACTGCGAAGTTGCGACAAGGCACGTTTCACCGCCTGCGGATTTAAGTCGCTGATAAGGAGTCGCTGCGTTTGCTGTAATTTATCGCCCGTCACACCCAAATAGGCGATCACTTCATCAACCAACAACTGCCCTTCTCTGTCGGGATCGCCCGCATTCACTAAGGTATCGGCCTGTTTCACCAGCTTTTTAAGTACTGTGAGTTGGCTGCGGGTTGCGGCCTTAGGTTTAAGCTGCCACTTCTCGGGCACTATGGGTAAATGCTCAAATTTCCACGATTTAAACTCTGGATTATAGGCATCGGGTTCTGCCTGTTCGAGCAAGTGCCCCACACACCAAGACACACAGTTACCTTGGGCGTCTTCAATAAACCCGTCACCTTTTTTGTGGGGTTTAGGCAGCACATCGGCAATTGCACGCCCAAGGCTTGGTTTTTCAGCAATATAGAGGATCATATCTACATTAAACACTGTATATAATTACAGTGTAATTTAGCCCAAAGCGGACAAGAGTGCAAACCGCCATTTAACCTAGAGGGCCGATTGAACACGATGAATGGCGATGGAACACTAAAGCTGTGTAAATTTAGTTGAGAATAATTCTCATCTAAAACTAAAATCCCTCGTATCCGTTACAAGGAATTGAGAACAAGAGATGAATACACTGACCTTGCCCTGTCATGCGAAACCCGCCTTTAAACCAGCGCTAGTATTAAGATTCAATCAATTAATGCTCTTTCATAGCTTATTGTTATTGGCGTTAAGTCTGCTTTGTGAAATGGGGCTAAAAAGCTTGGGGCTTGAGGCGCCTTTCCTCTCTTGGGCTTTTATCCTGTTTCTACCTGTGGCGGTGAGCCTATCTTTGCTATTAAAACATCGTATTAGCCGCCGCAGTCTGGCATGGCTTTTCGGACTATGGATGCTGCTATGGCTGGTAATTTAAGCCAAGTTTACTTTGCCTTGCACAAATACCGTCCCCGCTATCCACTTTGGCTGAGTTAATA
Organism: Shewanella decolorationis S12; assembly: GCF_000485795.1. GTDB lineage: Bacteria > Pseudomonadota > Gammaproteobacteria > Enterobacterales > Shewanellaceae > Shewanella > Shewanella decolorationis. Next base: position 80,293 of record NZ_AXZL01000070.1, on the reverse strand, counting down.
GTCTCGATCAATTCGCCTTATCTCCCCGCTTTTCTCAATGATTCAAGTTGCTAGATTATGAATCTCAATACTGCAGAGATAACACGCTGCAAAATAAAGCTCCTCAGTAACCACACCAAATAAAGAACGTTAAATTATCAATTATTTAACAACTTTAGCTATGAAGCGGCTTAAAAAGCCGTTATGTTGAAGCTCTTAGACGTGCGCACACGTCTTAACCTTAGGCCAAAGTGGCCATTTGGTACCCAAACTTACAAGCAAATTTCTTAAAAACTCTGCAAAAACAACAGAATATTGGAGTTGAACTATATGAATGAGATTGTTAATGCGGTCAACAATATCGTTTGGAGCCCCGCACTCGTTTATCTTTGCCTCGGTGTAGGACTCTTTTTCTCCCTGCGCTCACGTTTCCTACAGTTACGCCATTTACCCGAAATGATCCGTCTAATGTTTGATGGCAAAAGCACTGATGCTGGCGTGTCTTCCTTCCAGGCTTTAGCCATGACCTTAGCGGGTCGTGTGGGAACCGGTAACATTGCTGGTGTCGCCACTGCGATTACCTTCGGCGGTCCGGGTGCATTGTTTTGGATGTGGATGGTGGCGTTTCTGGGCGCCAGCTCCGCATTCGTTGAATCCACCTTAGGACAAGTCTACAAAGAAAAAATCAACGGTGAATACCGCGGCGGCCCCGCCTTTTATATTGAAAAAGGCTTAGGCATGAAGTGGTACGCTTGGACATTTGCCATTGCGACTATTTTTGCCTGCGGGATTTTACTGCCTGGCGTGCAAGCTAACTCCATAGGTTCTAGCCTAAAAACCGCCTTCAATATTGCCCCTAACGTCACAGCAGCCATTCTTGCGATGCTATTAGGTTTCATTATTTTTGGTGGCGTAAAACGTATTGCCCACTTTGCCAGTACCGTAGTGCCCTTTATGGCACTGGGTTATATCATCGTCGCTTGCGTGATTATTGCCCTTAACATTGGCCAGCTGCCCGATATTATTATGTTGATCCTAAAAAGCGCCTTCGGACTCGATGCAGGCTTTGGTGCGATTCTCGGTCTTGCGATTATGTGGGGGGTAAAACGCGGTATTTACTCAAACGAAGCGGGCCAAGGTACTGGGCCGCACGCTTCTTCTGCCGCCGCAGTGAGTCATCCAGCTAAACAAGGTTTAGTACAAGCCTTCTCAGTATATGTTGATACCCTGTTTGTCTGTTCTGCCACCGGCTTTATGCTGCTGATCACGGGTTTGTATAATGTGCAAGGCCCTGATGGTGCCGCGCTTTATACCGGGATTGCGGGTGTCGCAGCAGGCCCAGGTTATGTGCAAACCGCGATGGAAAGCATGATGCCAGGCTTTGGTAATATGTTCGTTGCCGTTGCGCTGTTCTTCTTCGCCTTCACCACCATTGTGGCCTACTACTATATTGCCGAAACCAACATTGCCTATATCAATCGCAAGGCGAATCGTCCTTGGCTCACTGTGGTACTGAAAGTAGTGCTGATGGCATCAACGGTCTATGGCACAGTGAAAACCGCCGATTTGGCCTGGGGCATGGGTGATATTGGTGTGGGCCTGATGGCATGGCTAAACATTATCGCCATTATTCTGCTGCAACGCATCGCCTTCACTTGCCTGAAGGATTATGAGTCGCAACAGAAACAAGGGGTTGAGCCGTTATTTGACCCTGAAAAACTCGGTATTCCCCATGCAGACTATTGGGTTGAGCGTAAAAATGCGCAGGATGAACTCGCGCAGAGTCAATCGAGCGAACCTCCAAAGCTCTCCTAAAGATTAAAGCTCCAAATAACAAAGCCAGTGACTTATCACTGGCTTTTTTGTTGCGCGTTTTAAGGTGCACCCGCTTAACGCCAAGCACACACTCAACTCATCTTATGGATGGCAAACGTTGTGTAACTCTAAGTTAGTGCCAATGTCCTTATTACGGTCGGCTTTGGCATCGTCGTTACGTAACTGAGTTAAGTGGTCGAGGTAAGATTGGTCAACATCGTTAGTGATGTAGTGACCGTCGAACACTGAGGTTTCGAAACGTTTGATCTCTGGGTTTTCCATTCTCACCGCTTCAACCAGATCCGGCAGATTTTGGAAGATAATCCCATCGGCGCCAATCAGCTTAGCAATTTCATCGGCATCACGACCGTGGGCAATCAGCTCATTCGAGGTTGGCATATCGATACCGTAAACGTTCGGGAAACGAATTTCCGGTGCCGCCGAGGCAAAGTACACTTTCTTCGCACCCGCTTCACGCGCCATCTCAATGATTTGCTCTGACGTGGTACCACGCACGATAGAGTCATCCACTAACAGCACGTTCTTACCCTTAAACTCAGTGTTGATGGCATTGAGTTTACGGCGTACCGATTTTTTACGCTCCTGTTGACCAGGCATAATAAAGGTACGGCCGATATAACGGTTCTTCACAAAACCTTGGCGGTAAGGTAAGTCCATGCAACGGGCGATTTCTAATGCGATATCGCATGAGGTTTCAGGAATAGGAATGACTACGTCGATATCATGGTCGTACCATTCTTTTTTGATCTTTTCACCAAGCTTGGCACCCATGTTCACGCGACTGGCGTAAACAGAGACATTGTCGATAGTCGAATCTGGGCGCGCAAAATACACGAATTCGAAGATACAAGGTGAGTAGCTTGGCTCTTTGGCGCATTGGCGAGTATAAAGCTGACCATCGAGAGAGATATAAATCGCTTCGCCTGGCGCCACATCGCGCATCACTTCAAAACCCACGGCATCGAGCGCCACGCTCTCAGAAGCCACCATGTACTCAGTACCGGTTGGGGTTTCGTGTTTACCTAATACCAGTGGACGAATACCGAATGGATCGCGAAATGCCACTAGACCTTGACCGATAATCATGGCTACAACCGCATAGGCGCCACGGGCTTGCTCGTGCACTTTAGCGATAGTGTCGAACACTTCGTCAGGCGTCAGCATTAAGCTCGTGGTTTTTTGCAGCTCATCGGCCAGCAGATTTAATAATACTTCTGAGTCGGATGTGGTGTTCACATGGCGACGTTTTTTGATCAGGCCTTCTGCTAATTCAACCGTGTTGGTTAAGTTACCGTTATGGGCTAATGAAATCCCAAATGGCGAGTTAACATAGAAAGGCTGCGCTTCTGACGCGCTGGAACTGCCTGCAGTAGGATAACGTACGTGGCCAATACCTGCATTGCCCTGTAGGCGCTGCATGTGTTTGACTTCAAATACATCTTTGACCAGACCATTGGCTTTACGTAGTCTGAAAGCACCACGATCAACGGTCACAATACCTGCCGCATCCTGACCTCTGTGTTGAAGCACGGTCAGTGCGTCATAAATGGTCTGATTAACCGATGATTGGCCAACTATTCCGACGATACCACACATGGGTAAGCTTCCTCATTGTAAGATGTTCTATGCCCTTTCATGTTGAAATATAAGTAAAAGACGAAGTAAATCTCCAGCCATACGACTGAAGCGCTTCATCTCAGTGTTGAGTCCGTGGCCTTAGGCTTCGGACTCAACCTTACTTATCCTCCATCACTTAGGATAAATTTATTGTCTTTTTTATAGTTTGGGTACAAAGCTGGAGGTGTTTTCCAAATAGTGAAAGAACCATTGGATCACAACGCCAAATTCGGGCACTAGTACAGAGTCCTTCCACCATTGGGTGTTGGGTGAGCCTGTAAAAGCATCCATAAAAAACAGCAGCGCACTGACGATCAGTGCGCCCCTAATGGCACCGAAACACAGACCTAAGAGTCTGTCAGTGCCAGATAATCCGGTTTTAACCACTAATTGCCCAATGATGTAATTAATAAGGGCGCCGAGTATTAAGGTGGTGATAAAAAGAATAGCAATGGAGACCCCATTGCGTAGCACCTCATCGTTCATTTGCGTGAGATGAACGGCGAGGTCTTGATAAAATTGGCTGGCAACAAAGAAAGCCGCGAACCATACCACTAACGACATGGCTTCTTTGGCAAATCCGCGGATCAGACTGATAAGAGTCGATAACCCGATAACGAAGATGATAGCGTAATCAATCCAAACCATTGAGATGGCTTTCCAGCATAGGCTTTAAGACGGCGCGATTCTACCAGAGACTGAAACGATTCTCACCCCTAGCGAGGTAAATAAATTATTTCAGCCCCTGCTGAATGGCATTAAGATTCCAAGGGATTAAAAGGCACAATTCGGCCTTTCAAACGAGTTAGAGTTTCAATTTCTTCCTGCATTTTCTTCAGCTTAGCTTCGGAAACGTCGGGCCCCACAAACACTTTCGTCAATACGCCATCCTTAGGCGTGTCTGGAATTGTGTACGCCTTGTAACCACTTTTACGTAACTGCGCCACCAGCGCTTTTACGTTGGCGGCATTGCTAAATGCGCCTAGTTGCAGCGTAAGCCCTGGCTTTAATGAATCACGGCTCACCACTTTAATGCCATCGTCTTTGGCAGGTTTTGCAGATTCTGTTTTCGCGGTTTCGGCTTTAGGTTTGTCCGTTTTCGCGACTACGGTTGGCTTGGGTTCTGGCTTTTTGGTCTCAGTTTTAGTTGGAGTCGGCTTTGGCGTCTCTTTCTTCGGTTCGGCCTTAGCGGTCTCGGTTTTCACCGGCGCTTTCACCTCAGGCTTGGTTTCCGCTTTTGCCGTCTGTGGTTTGGCGGTCTCCTTCACCTCTTCCGCTTTAGGCTCGACTTTTGCCGCAGACGTGTCTTTGACGTCAGTATTGACCGCCTGTGCTAACGCCGCCTCATCGTTAGGAGAGGACTCTTCGGGTAAGGCACCTTCGCCATCCACATCTTGGGTGGACAACACCTCAAACATATCATCGGCGTTTTGCTGCGCTATCGCGGCAGGACGCAGGGGAATTTCGGCAAATTGTTCCTCTTGACGATCCTTCTTGCCATCTAAAATATCCGGCAGAAAAATCACCCCGAGGGCGACCAGCACCACAGTGCCGACTAATCGATTATGAAACTGGCTAGACAAAACGGTTATCCTGCTTAAAGAGAGACTTAAAACCTGCCACAGTGTAAAAGGAGCCAAACACAATTACCACATCATCGGGCTGAATTTGCGCTTTTAATGCCGTCCATGCCGCGGCGATATCGTCAAACTCATGGGCCTTAGTGTCTTGCGCTAAGGTTTGGCGCAGCAGGCTTGCATTTGCGCCGCGCTCCCCCTGTAAACTCACTAAGTACCAAGTATCGATTAAGGGCGAAACCACAGGCAATACGCCTGCAATGTCCTTATCCTTTAGCATGCCACACAGGGCAAACACTCGCTTCCCCGTCACCATAGGCGTGAGCTGCTTGACTAAAAAGCGCGCCGCATGGGGATTGTGCGCCACATCGAGTAAAATCAGCGGCTGCTCGTTAACTTGCTCTAAACGCCCGGTTAAGCGCGCGCTGCTGATGCCTTTGGCAATGATATCGGCGGTAATATGCGGCCAGCCATGCTCAACAATCGCAATCACAGTCGCGGCGTTTGGTAATGGCAGTGTCGGCAAACTCAGCTGCTTAAGGCTAAATACTTGGCCTTGGTAATCCCACGTCTGGCCATCTTGCTGGTAACTAAACTCCTCGCCCACACGATAGAGCTTGGCGCCAACATCTTGGGCGACATCATTGACCGTATGGGGTAAGTTCGGCTCGCCGACAATCGCTGGGCGACCTTGGCGAAAAATGCCTGCCTTTTCACGGCCGACCAATTCGCGGGTATTGCCCAAATAGGCCTCGTGATCTAAATCGACGGACGTCACCACGCTGATATCGGCATCAATCATGTTGGTGGCATCCAAACGGCCGCCAAGACCGACTTCTAAGATCACCACATCCAACTTGGCCGCTTTAAACAGGATTAAGCCTGCTAAAGTGGCATATTCGAAGAAGGTCAGCGAAATCTCGCCGCGCGCCGCCTCAATCTGTTCAAAGGCCGCAACAAAGGCTTCATCGCTGGCATCTTGACCGTTGATGCGCACCCTTTCGTTGTATTTGAGCATATGGGGCGAGCTGTAGACGCCCACCGTCAGCCCAGATAAACGCAGGATGTTCTCGAGCATGGCGCAGGTGGTGCCTTTGCCATTGGTGCCTCCTACAGTGACCACTTTGCTAGGCCCGAGATCCAATAAATGCAGGCGCGCTGCAACCTTTGAAACCCGGGTTAATCCCATATCGATTTCGGTTGGGTGAATCGATAATAAATAATCTAGCCATTGTGCCAGTGGCGCATTCGCACTCGGCACAGTTAAAGATGTCTGTTCACTCGGGACTGTGGTCATCTGTTCTTTCCTTCCTTCGATACGCGCTTCACTTAACGGGCAAAGCAGCGATTAATCCAGCATAAACAATGGCCCTAAAGCCAACTTAGGCAGTTGATACTGCTCGGGATATGTCACATCGACTAAATAGAGTCCATTAGGTTTGGCGGTGGCCGCTGCTTGATTTCGATCTTTAAGGGCCAGTAAATCCGCCATCCAGGTCAGAGGCTGATTGCCTAGACCGATTTCCAGCAGGGAGCCGACAATGTTACGCACCATATGGTGCAAGAAGGCGTTAGCAGAAATATCGACAATCACATACATGCCTTGACGCGTCACTTTAACGCTGTGCACATTGCGAAATGGGGTTTTCGATTGACATTGAATAGCGCGAAAACTGGTAAAGTCCTGCTCCCCCAGCAGCGCCTGCGCCGCAACATGCATTTTATCAGCGTCGATATCACCGTGGTAATGGCTCACACCGTGACGCAGGATCCCGGGGCGGAAATTATGATTGTAAATCACATAGCGGTAACGTCTGGCCGTGGCCGAAAAGCGGGCGTGGAAACTTTCATCCACCTCTTTTGCCCAACGAACGGCGATATTATCGGGCAAATTGGCATTCACCCCTAAGGTCCACGCGCCTTCGTTACGTATGGCATTAGTCTCGAAATGCACCACCTGCCCCGTTGCATGAACGCCGGCATCGGTTCTTCCGGCACAAAACAAACTAATGGGTTCGTTCGCCACCTTTGATAAGGCTTGTTCTAATTGCCCTTGTACTGAATCGACTTCGGCCTGACGCTGCCAACCGAAATAACCACTTCCGTCATATTCAATACCTAATGCAATCCGCATCCACACATCCTCACAGTTAATTTAGCGGCGCATTTTATCACAGCAGCCCATAAAAAAAACGGCGCTCTGCGCGCCGTTAGTGTGAAATCAAGCCCCTTAAGGATTAGCCCATCTCTTTAAGTAAACGGGCCGCTTCTTCTTGCTGACGCTCATTACCGTCGATTTGGACTTCCCGTAGCAATGCTTTGGCACTGTCGCTGTCATCGATTTCGATGTAGGCACGGGCTAAATCGAGCTTGGCATTGACTGAGTTTTCCTCGTCGTCCACGTCGATCATGGCGGCATCGCCAATCAGCGCGCCGACATCGCTCATCTCAACATCCATTTCAGGATAGAGATCTGTCTCTGTGTTGTCCTGCTCGGCATCGTTAAGCAGTTTTTCGATATCGATATAGCCATGCTCATTTTGGAAGTTGGTTAAATCATGCTCTGGAACAAACTTCTTCGACTGACGAGATTCCTGCGCATCGAGGGCGGCTAGGGCCTCATCGACGGTCAGCGTGTGTTCGTCATCGAGGGCAAAGCTATCCTCAGGGGTTAATACCTCTTCCTCTTCGAGTTCGGTATTGGTGCTAAAGGCGGCAAGTACGCTGTCATCGCTTAAATCGACGTCATCGGTGTCGTCTTTTAAATCAAACTCGCGGCCTAAATCCAGCTCATCGTCGAGGTTAAACTCAGTGCTCTCAGCCGTATTTTTGGCATCAACCTCTGGTTTCGCATCTGGCGCAAATTCCAGCGGTTGACGTATAGTGCCCTGCACAGGTACAGGATCTAAGGGCAAATCTGTTTCCGGTTTGACTGGCGTTTCCGCCTTAGGCGTAGGCGCAAAATTCAGTTCGGTATCCCAATCAAGCACATGGGGATCCTTACTCTTATTGGCCTTTAGGTCATTAAAGAAAGAGGACTCTTTATCTTTAGCTTTTGCAGCTGCGGCTGACGCGACGGCGGCACCAGCAAGGGCGGGCGCGATATCATCGGTATCGGCATCAAAACCTGTAAACAGAGGTTCAGTTGCAGCCTCATCGGCGCTGTCTAGGTTTGCCGCAATCTCTTCGTTTAGCTCGAAGGTGTCATCCGTGCCATCAATGGCATGGGAGGCACCAATCCCCTTGAGTAAATCTTCTTCCTCAACTTTGGCTTCTGGTTCTGTGTGAGTAGTTTCTATGTCGAAGTTAAAGTCATCAGCATCAGCTTCGCCTTGTTCTGGCACATCAAACTCGGCTAAGAGTGAGTCGAGATCATCCTGCGCATTAGATAAATCTTCTGGCAAAGCTGACTCAAGCTCTGCAGCAATCTCATCATTGTCAGACGATACTTGCTCCGCAATGGTGTCTTCGTCAAAGACTTCTTGAGTATTAAAACCAGCTAATAACTGGCCCAAATCATCATCGCTCGCTGACTCGGTGTTGAGTTCATCCTCAAGTTCAGCGGCAATAGCTGCGGCAATCTCCGGATCATGGTCAACTGGTGCATCTAATCCCGCAAGTAATGTATCGATATCATCATCTGAATCGCTTATACCTATCTCATTCAAATCCGCATCTAATTCTGCTGCGATTTCATCACTCAAATCGGGAGCAGCTGGCGCAGGTTTATCAAAGTCCGCTAATAAGGCATCGATATCATCGGTTTGCTCAACCCCCAACTCGGCTAAATCACCATCTAATTCAGCGGCAATCGCATCGCCAAGATCAGGCTCTTGGTTTTCGTCAATTTTGCTTTCGGCTAACAAAGCATCCAGATCGTCATCAATCTCTGACGAAATCGCAGTACTGGCGTCAGGTTGATTAAAGTCAGCAAGCAAGGCATCAATATCTGCATCTGCAGCAAGCTCATTATTTTCAAGCTCAGAATCTAACTCAGCGGCTATTGCTGCTGTGATATCGTCATCAATAGCTGTTGCATCGGCCTCTTGCTCAGCAGGCATGTCAAACCCAGCTAATTCATCAAGTGACGATTCCGTATTTTGTTGAGCAGTATCACTCGCCTCTTCTGTCCCTAGTCCAGCCAACAAGGCATCAAGATCTTCTTCCTCTAAGATATTGCCAGATTTAGGTTTTTCTTCGGCGACAGCCTCTTCCTGATCTCCCATAGCCTCAGCCCAGAGATCATCTAATGATTGGCCTTCTTCCTCTTCAAACTTAGGCTCTGGCTCATCACTGATACCAGGGTCGATAAACATTTCAGAGGCAATATCCATCTGCTCATGGCTATCAGTCATTTCCTGCTCGGGTTGCAGATCAACACTGCCGACATCGAGTAAGCTGTCAATAGAATCGGCATGTTCGCCATCTAAATGCACAGCCATGTCGCCTAAATCGTCATCATCCATCGCCAGTACGGATGCCCCCGCTACGCCAGCCGCACCCGCAGCCACCATAGCAGCTTGCTGCACTTCTAACTCGCGACGCTCTTTATTGCGTTTACGGCGTAATAGCCAGAAGACGAGGATAAGTAGCAATAATGCAGGGATCACCGCCGCCGCAACGAGGAGCAGCGGATTACTCATCAAATTACGCCATAGATCATCAGGCTCTGCTGGCATGGCAGGCTCATCAGTCGTAGCTGCTTCTGGCGTTTGTGCAGCCTCGACCTCGGCTTTAAGGGCAAGGTTTTGCTTCTTGCTGGCCTGCAGGGTTTCTTCTAATACCGCAATCTGTTGATTTAATTCTTCGATCTTAGCTTTGAGCGTCTCAACATCGGTATTTCTCACCGCGAGTTGATCTTGCGCTCTGGCTAACTCGTCAGTGAGGGATAAATTCTTGCTCTCCGCCGCTTCAAGACGCGCATTGATATCCGAGCTCACCATCTTAGGCGCGGTTGGCGTTGGCGCTGCTTCGGTTTTAGCAACCTCAGTTTTCGCCGCCTCGGGTTTCACCTCTGCCTTAGGTGTTTCAACCTTAGGCTGTACAGCAACCTGAGCCGGTGCAGGCTTCGTTGCTGGTTTGGTTTCAGGCTTAGGTGCGGCTTTAGCCGCAGTACGAGCCTGCTTATCGCTGCGTTCGGCGCGGGCAATGGCCAGACTATTAGGAATGGCGAGCATCACTTCTTTCGAAGGGATCAGCAAAATCATGCCACGTTCTAGGCTGTTATAACTGTCGGAGTTAAACGCATGGGGGTTAGCATCAAATACTGCGGCCATCACTTGATAAACACTGACACTGGCATCGGGACGGACTTTTTGCGCAATGCTCCAGAAGGTGTCCTTAGAGGTCGTTGGCCCATATTGATGATTGACCTGACGGATCTGTCCGTCTGGACCCATGATTTTTAAAGGTTTTATTTTGGGAGTATCAGCAGCTATCGCAGGATCAATAAAAGAGGTCGTGGAAGAAACAGCTAAAACGGTGGCCATCAGGCCCACAAGATACGAAGTGCGAAATTTCATCAATCCTTCCCTTTGAAGCGCTATTTAAGTTATCTCGCTGATAACAGGCTTTAGGCAATTGTATTTATTGAGATTACTATAAACTAGAAATCCCAGCCCTGCTACTGTTCACAATTGTAAAACAAAAAAAGCCTGCTGGCAGCAGGCTTTTTCACTGAGCATCAATCGCCACTTAAGAGTTAGTAATAGTCTCTCACTAAAATCTCGGCAATTTGCACACTGTTTAAGGCTGCGCCTTTACGGATATTGTCCGATACCACCCAAAGGTTAATACCGTGAGAATGGGAAATATCCTTACGCACACGGCCCACATAAACAGGATCGGTACCCGCTGCATGGGTCACAGCCGTTGGATACTCGTCGTCGGATTCGAACAATACCACTCCTTCGGCATCACGCAGTAAAGCTTTAATATCTTCTGCATCGGCGACTTGACGCGTCTCGATATGTACGGCTTCAGAGTGACCATAGAAGACTGGTACACGCACGGCCGTTGCGTTGACGAGGATCTCGTCATCACCGAAAATCTTCTGGGTTTCCCAGACCATTTTCATTTCTTCTTTGGTGTAGCCGTTATCCATAAATTTATCGATTTGCGGCAATACGTTAAACGCGATTTGCTTTGGATAAACTTCAGCGTCAGCAGGCAGACCTTGCAGCAACTTAGTGCATTGTTTTGCCAGTTCTTCAATCGCCTTTTTACCTGTGCCAGAAACAGACTGATAGGTCGCGACGTTGATACGGCTGATACCGTAAGTGTCGTAAATCGGTTTTAGTGCTACCAGCATTTGGATGGTCGAGCAGTTCGGGTTGGCAATAATATTGCGGTTGCGGAAATCAGCAATAGCATGGGGGTTAACCTCAGGCACAACCAGCGGAATATCAATGTCATAGCGGAAGTGAGAGGTGTTATCGATCACCACACAACCCGCTTCAGCGGCAATAGGCGCCCACTTGGCCGAGACATCACCACCAGCCGAGAAGAAGCCTAACTGCGCTTGACTCCAATCAAAGGTTTCGACGTCCAAAATGGTAACTTGTTTGCCATGGAAGCTGACCGTTTCACCGGCGCTACGGCTACTGGCTAAAGGATATAAGTTCGCAACCGGGAAGTTACGCTCTTCGAGGATCTCAATCATTGTTTGACCCACTGCACCCGATGCACCTAAAACGACAACATTAAATTCCTGCGACATAATTACCGACCGACTCCTGAAAAACCTAAATTGGACAACCAATCTACCTCAGATTGGCCGTGATAAGCCAGCGCCAATGCACTAAATTCGCGTCTATGTTTGTGATTTTTTCTCATAGTGTCGAAGCCATTCTCCTTTACAAAGCCATTTCGGAATACGGCATCGTCATCACGCAGGTCGTAGACGAATCTAGCGAGCTGTAATAAGGCTTTTTCATCGGGGGCTTGTTCGAGTTCAACCGCCTTAAAATGAAATGGAGGCAAGAGCTCGGATAAATGTTTAGTGGCAGGAATAGCTAGCAACTCACACAACTTTTGGTACAGCATAAAAGTGCCTCGGGCCTTACCTTCTAAGCTGTAACCGGCGATATGCGGAGTCGCAAACTCAGCAAAAGGCACCAGCTCCGGCATGGGATTTGGCTCCCCTTCCCATACATCCAGCACCAATTTAAGGTCATCCCTTTGCTGCTTAACCTTAATTAAGGCTTGATTATCAATCACATCACCACGGCAACAGTTCACAAGCCAGGTATTGGGTTTAAGACTCATCAGGCGCGCTTCATCGAATAAATGCAGCGTCTTATGCTCGCCAGTGCGAGTGATGGGCACATGTAAGCTGATGATATCCGCTTGGTGTAATAGGGTCTCAAGGCTCACAAAATGACGGGGATCGCCCTCTGCTGCTTTGATGGGATCATTGAGTAATACCTTAATGCCGTAGGCTTCGAGGCATTTGGCCGTCGCGCTACCAGTATTGCCCGCGCCGACAATCCCCACGACTTTGCCCTTGAGCGGCGAGTTAAACCGCGCCGCCAGTTCTAACATCGCAATAAAGGCAAACTCCCCGACTGCGGTCGCATTACAGCCGGGCGCATTCGAAAAGGGAATACCACGCCCAGCAAGGTAGGCCAGATCCACATGGTCCGTCCCTATGGTGGCGCTGCCGACAAACTTAAGTTTTGGATTGGCATCTAACAGTGCGGCATTGACTCGGGTGACTGAGCGCACCAGCAGCACATCGGCATCTTGCACCTGCTCAGGCGTTAATGTGCGGCCATTAACTGGAATTATCTCGCCTAACGCCCCAAATAAGGGTTCGACATAGGGCATATTTTCATCGACAACAATCTTCATGGGGACCTTTCTGATAAAAGTGGGCTAGAGAGTGAGTAGCCAAGGATTCTAACAAGACTCTGATCATAAACCCAATCCCTGAGTCGAATTCTTAATTTTAGCCAATAAAAAAGGAAGCCTAGGCTTCCTTTTTTAACGAGAATAATGGCTTACTTATATTTACGCATCACTAATGTTGCGTTAGTGCCACCAAAACCAAAACTGTTACTCATCACAGTGTTTAGCTCTGCATCGCGGTATTCACGCACGATTGGCATAGCCTTCGCAGCTTCATCTAAATTATCGATGTTGATGCTAGGCGCAATAAAGCTGTTTTCCATCATGATCAAACTGTAGATGGCTTCGTGTACACCCGCTGCACCTAGGGCATGGCCTGTCATAGACTTAGTCGATGCAACTGGTGGGCACTTGTCTTTAAAAACTTCACGCAGGGCTTCTAACTCACGCACGTCACCAACTGGAGTAGAAGTACCGTGGGTGTTGATGTAGTCAATTGGCGTGTCCACATCGGCCAGAGCCATTTGCATACAACGCACTGCACCTTCGCCAGACGGAGCTACCATGTCGTAACCGTCTGATGATGCGCCATAACCAATCACTTCGGCGTAAATCTTCGCGCCACGAGCCAGAGCATGCTCTAACTCTTCAACGATTAAGATACCGCCACCACCAGAGATAACAAAACCGTCACGGTCCGCGTCATAGGTACGAGAGGCTTTTTCTGGAGTGTCGTTATATTTAGTCGACAATGCACCCATCGCATCGAAGCCCATTGTCAGTGTCCAATCAAGCTCTTCAGCCCCACCCGCAAAGACCATATCTTGCTTACCCATTTGGATAAGTTCAACAGCGTGACCGATACAGTGAGCGCTGGTCGCACAGGCAGAGCTAATAGAGTAGTTCATGCCTTTAATTTTGAATGGAGTAGCTAAACAGGCGCTTGCGGTACTTGCCATAATACGAGGCACAATATAAGGACCGACACGTTTTACGCCCTTTTCGCGCAAAATATCCGCTGCTTGTACTTGGTTAGAAGACGAGGCGCCGCCAGTGCCAACAATCAAGCCAACACGAGGATCTGAATACTGCTCTTCAGTTAACTGAGCATCCTTAATGGCTTCTTGCATTGCAATGTAAGCATATGCCGCAGCATCGCCCATAAAACGCAGCGCTTTGCGGTCAATCAGCTCAGAAGGATCTAATTTGATATTGCCCCATACATGACTACGTAGTTGCATCTCTTCAAACTGAGCGGAATGTGTAATACCACTACGGCCCGCTTTAAGTGACTCTGTCACTTCTTGCTTGTTATTACCGATACTTGAAACAACACCCATTCCGGTGATCACGACTCTTTTCATTTTATTGCTATCCATTGTGTACATGTCAGTACCTACTTTTTGCTGAGCCAATAGTATCTGTTTTGCTTCAATTAAGTGGTCAGCTTTCCATAAAGGCGGGTAAAATAATGCCTATTATGAGACCGAGAGTATATTTCTTTGACTGCTAAGCCCCAAAAATCTTGCCAATTTAAGCGTGATTACCCGCAATTGATCAACCTTTATCCCCCATGCGCGTTGACTACTGCACAGTCTCTGGACAATTTAACTCGCCTTCGACGCTCTCGCTTAACGACGCCATCAGCCCAACTCGGTCAAGGACTGTGCGTCATGGGGCAATGGGGACTGGGCGATGGACTCGAGCTGCTCTCTTTACTGCATCACAGGCAAACCCAGACTCAAAGCAACACACGGCTGTTAGTCAAAGTGTTTGAACCCAATCCCATTAACGATTACGAACTTAAATTACTTTGGGATCAATCGCAAAGCTTAATTTCCCAGCCCCATTTGCAACCGATTGCCAATGCCATACTCAAGGCAAAACCTGCGCGCATTATAGGGTGCCAGAGATTAATTTTTGATGACGGCCGCATCACGGTCGATTTACATTTTGGCGACCTGCACACCTCACTCACCAATTTACCCCACAGCCCTGTTCATCCCATTCAGCAATGGCTGGTTTTACCGCATTTGGCATCGCAGTTAAGCAGCAAGCAAGTTTGGCAAATGGCCCGTTTGAGTGCCGATGATGCGCAGCTGATTGGGGTCAATTTGGCTGAAACCGTGCAGCAGCTTGCCCACTGCAGTGGCTTTAGCACGCTTTATGTCCGCCCAGAATCCCTGAATGGTGATGCAAGTGACGCGCTGCAAAGTCAGATTATCACCGATGAAATTTTGCTCCATGAGCGCAAACTGCTGCGCCAACAAGCCGATACCGCTCAGGCATTTACCCCAAAACCTGCCCCGCTCGCCACTAAAGATCACCCTGTTGCCATCGTCGGTGGCGGACTGGCCTCAGCGAACCTAATGCTATCCCTCGCCGAACGTGGCCAAAGTAGCATACTGTTTTGCAAAGATAATGAGTTAGGCCAAGGCGCATCCGGCAATCGTCAAGGGGCGATTTACCCCCTACTCACGCCTGAAAATGATGAACTTAGCCGTTTTTTCCAACAGGCATTTTTGTTCAGCCGTCGCCGTATCGAGGCGCTGAGCCATGCGTCGAAGATGGAGACAGACGCCGCCCCTACTATTACCGCGATTTCCCATGACTTTTGTGGGGTACTGCAAACGGGTCATGATGAGCGCAGTCAACAACGGCTGGATAAAATCATCCAAAGTCAGGACTGGCCGGCGGAAATCGCCTACGCCGTTGATGCGAATGAAGCTAACGAAATAGCCCAAATAGGTATTGATAAAGCTGGATTTTTTTATCCCCTTGGTGGCTGGGTATGCCCATTTGAATACGCCAAGGCGGCGGTGGACAAGGCCTCGCAACTTGCCAATGTGCAGTGCCATTTCAATACCGAGATCACCGAAATCGAGTGTGATGCGCAGGCTTGGTATCTCCACAGTCAAGGCCAACGTTTTGGACCATTCCGCCAACTCGTGCTCGCCAATGGTGCGCAGCTCACCCAATTTTCGGCCAGTGAGCGATTACAGATAAGTCCGTTTCGCGGCCAAGTGAGCCACGTCCCCGCCCAATTTAAGCTGAGCCAATTGGCGACTGTGTTATGCGCGAACGGTTACCTCACGCCGAGTCATCAAGGCTTGCATTGCCTCGGCGCCAGTTATGTCAAAGCGGCGGAACACTTCGATTTTTGCCCGCAGGAGCAACGTGAAAACCTCGGAAAAATGCAAGAAAGCTACCCCAACCAAACCTGGGTTGACGATATCGACATCAGCGGCAATAGCGCCCGTATCGGCGTGCGCATGGTGACGCGGGATCATTTCCCCATGATGGGCTGTGCACCCGATGTGGCTGAAATATTGGCGCGCTATGAACAGCATCAACTCAATCAGCAGCAGGCAGAACAAAGCAAGCATTATTGGCAAACGACCCCGGCTCCGATCCTCGATGGCCTTTATATTTTGGGTGGCTTAGGGTCGCGGGGATTAAGCTCTGGCCCCTTAGCGGCCGAATGCTTGGCAGCACAATTAACCGGAGAGCCGTTGCCACTCGATTGGCCAACCTTAAATAAACTCAGCCCGAATCGGATGTGGCTACGCAAATTGCTCAAAGGCAAAGCACTTTAGTGAAAGTCAGCACAGTGGTTTAGTGTTTCTGATTAGTTGTTGAATAAAGAAGCTGAGTTGCAGCAATTAAGCGTTATCGCTAAGAGAAAACTAAGCACTCTTGCTGGTATTTTCTCAAGATAAAAGTGCAAAAACAAAAAAGGATTAAGCCATTGCTTAATCCTTTTTGGAACAGATGCTGATTGTTAAGACTACTTTGAAGAACCAGGTTTAGTCGTTTTTACTCGAGTGCGATTATTGTTGTCGCGACTTTGGCGGATCAAGGCATCACCATCGAACTCGGTTTGAGCAAATACCTGCTCACGATGGGCCTTAGCTAATCTGTCGTAAAGTAGCACATTAACCGACGCCGCCAGATTCATGCAGCCCACCGTAGGCACGTACACCACGGCATCGGCTCTATCGATAATCTCTTGGCCAATGGTGCCATCCTCAGGCCCAAACACATAAAAGGCTTTTTCGGGATGGACAAACTCAGGCAAGGGTGTCGCACCTAGAACTAAATCCACGCACACCAGCTTAGTGTCAGATGGGATCGCATCGAGTAATGAGGCCACCCCAGTTAACGGAATGCGCTCGGCGGCGCTCTGCGTATCGGCGTTATATTGCTGCGGCCCACGGGCGGCATATTCATAGCGTTTGCCCGTGTAGAACACCGCATCGACACCATAACAGCCCGAGGCGCGCATAATGCCGCCCACATTGGTGGGCGTTTTGGGATTCACTAAACCGATATAAACCGCTTGCTTCGCCTCAGGTTTTGCCATGACATCAACCAAAGTCGTTGTGGATGAACTCATCAATTACGCCGCTAAATGACTAACAATCTTGCCATGCAACTCTGCCCACGCCGCTTCTACCAGCGCGTAATCGGCATCATTTAATTCTTGGCGAGCAAGGGCTAAACATTCAGTCATTTTTTCAAGTAAGGCTTCTAGCGTGCTCTCGCCTTGGTCTTCAAGTTGCGACAACACCACCGCCACATGGCCTTGCAGATAACCACAGGCAAATAAGGCATCGTCATCACCATGGCTCACAACGGACTCAATCCATTGTGATAATGCATCTTCATACTGCTCTAACATAGGGTAAAACTCTCCAATAACGTATTTCGCCTAAATGGCAGTAGCCCCCTCGGTGCTTGCAATCTCCGAGGAGAATAAATCTGAATAGTCTGGGTTGGCCACCTGATACATCACATAATCATGGTAACCCGTCGTCACTTTGTAATAGCCACAAAGCTCACGATCTAATTGAGGGTCGCCACTATCCACAATTAAGGGACGTCCTTCAAGTGCTTTTAGCTTAGTTTTTGTGGCGAGGATAATAATATTGTCCTTGCCTAGGCGGCGGATAAGCTCTGGCGACAACTGTTGATTGCCACGACCAAGAATATGCCCCTGCCCGCCAATCAAGGTAATAATGAGTTTTGCTGGCTTATCTTGGGTAAGTTCGAGTAACTGATTGGCGGTTAAATCACTCGCCACCAAGGCTTTATCTTGGATAAGGTCAACCCCCAGCAGGGTATTATCAAGCCCAAGTTCCTCCATCACAAAGGCGACAGTGCTGCCCGAGCCCATAATGTACAGCTCATCTTCCATCTGCTGAATAACATCGGCGGCAATGTCGGCGAGCACTAGCTCATCGACTTCTTTTCCCCCCATCTTCACCGCTTGCACATAACGGGGTTCGGCAGGCACTAACAGCTCACCAAATCGTTTGGCGCGCACCGTACCTTGGCGAAAGGCAGCTTCATCGATATCCATCACATCGGCGCTCATTAGGCTAACCAACTCGCCATCGAGCAGCATTTTCACCACCATACCCGCAGCATGGGGGGTGATGCCATAAACGCCCGAATGGATTTTCACCCCAGCTGGCACACCAAGCACGGGCAATTTATCGTCGATAACGGCTTGTTCAAACACGCTATATACATCACGCGCCGTGCCATCGCCCCCTGCAAACAGTAATAAATCCAACGGTTCGTTCAGCAAGGTACGCACTACGGCTTGCGTGTCGATGGCCTGAGTTTTATCTGGGGTTTGATACACCACACGGGTGTTAAAACCTAAGGCGTTAGCGGCGTCTTCCCCCATCACGCCGGAGGCGGTAATGATTTCGATATCATTGGCATAGGGGGCAATCACTTCTAAGGCTTGCATCATACGCTTTATCGCCTTGGGCTCGGCACCTAAGGCGAGTGCCTGCTCGGCCACGCCATCGCTGCCCTTGAGACCCACACTGCCACCTAAACCCGCCAGTGGATTGATGACTAAGCCTAAACGAAACCGGATCACCTTAACCTCTCTTGTTCATTATTTTAGTTTTTACAATGAGTTACTTTTCACAATCAATATCAGCTTATGACGCAACTGCTTGCGCCCTATCCTTAGGGATCAAAAATACCGCTAACATGGCCGCAAAGGCACAGGCCGCCGCAAATACCCAAGACCATACAGCGCCACTGCCATCACCCCAGATATAACCGCAAATCCAAGTCCCGAGCGCGCCGCCAACCCCAAAGCTTAAGCTGGCATACAGGGCTTGCCCTTGGCTGCGATGACTGGCATCAAAATTTCGATGCACAAATTGAATCGAGGCCGCATGGGTCAAGCCAAAGGTGAACGCATGCAACACTTGGCTTAAGCCCAGTAACAACATGCTCTCAACGCCAAAGGCGACCAGCAACCAGCGCACGGCGGTCATGGCGATACTGACAACAAGCAAGGTATTGACGCCATAACGTCCAAGCAAGCGAGGCGCAAACATAAACATCACGATTTCGGCCATTGCACCTAAGGCAACAAAGATCCCCGCGGCCGCTTCGGTGTATCCCGCCTGCTTAAGATAAAGCACAAAGAAGCCGTAAAACGGCCCAGCGCTCATCTGTAATAACATTGCCGACACCATGAACCACAGAATGGGTTTAGTCCATTTGAGCGGCTGCCGCTCCTGCCCTTGAGGACGTACGGCACGATTCGCTGGCAACGGCAAGGCGCTGACCAGCATCCCAGTAAACAAAGCTAAACCAATATAAGGCAACACCTCGGTGCCCCATTGGCCGATAGCAAAACCGGCGCCGACCACTAAGCAGATATAGCCAATGCTGCCAAAACTGCGGATTTGCCCATAGCGGCTAGCATTTTCACCTAAGGTTTCGAGGGTGATCACCTCAAGCTGTGCCAAAATCGCGTTCCAGAAGAAGGTATACAGCGCAAGGCTCAGCGCCATATACACAAAGCCACCGTGGTAGAAGAAACTCAAATACGCCAGCATCGCCGCGCCAGCGCCCATCTTCACCAACTCGGAGCGCATGCCAGTACGATCGGCCACCTTAGCCCACACATTGGGTGCCACGATACGGGTCGCCATTAAAATCGCCAGTAAAAAACCGATTTCTTGAGGGTTAAATCCACGGTTTTCGAAGAAGACCCCAAGGTAAGGGATCATAGTGCCGAGAATTGAAAAGAAGAAAAAATAACAGGCACATAGCCAGCGCAACTGCTGGCTTGTGCTAGAGATAGTTGGCATTAACGCATTCCATTTATTACACAGCCGCTATGCATCTTTATTCCATGCAGACTGTCTCATTCATCGCGCCTATCTCATGCCGAGAATAGGTGTATGACTGCGAACATCCTGATTTTGAGCTCTGTGTCTTAACAGATGATCCATCAACACAATCGCCAGCATAGCTTCGGCGATCGGTACCGCGCGGATCCCGACACAGGGGTCGTGACGACCTTTAGTCACCACTTCTGCCATTTCACCTTGGGCCGTCATGCTTTGACCCGGCACACTGATACTCGAGGTCGGTTTTAATGCGATATGAGCAATAATAGGTTGACCCGATGAGATGCCGCCGAGGATGCCACCGGCATGATTTGATTCAAAACCCAGCGGCGACATTAAATCGCGTCCTTCCGAGCCCTTTTGCGTGACAACGCCAAAACCATCGCCGATTTCAACGCCTTTTACCGCGTTTATGCCCATTAAGGCATGGGCGATGTCGGCATCGAGCCTGTCGAATACGGGTTCGCCCAGTCCCACGGGAACACCAGTCGCTACCACAGAGATTTTGGCGCCAATGGAATCACCGGATTTTTTCAGCTCGCGCATATACTCATCCAGCGCCTCGAGCTTACTCGCATCGGGGAAGAAAAAGGCGTTCTGCTCTATTTGACTAAAATCGAGGGTCTCGGCACTAATCGGTCCAAGTTGCGACATATAGCCTTGGATACTAATGCCATGCACTTGTTTTAAATACTTTTTCGCCACAGCGCCTGCAGCAACCCGCATAGCGGTTTCGCGTGCCGATGAACGGCCGCCACCACGGTAATCACGCAGGCCATACTTTTGCTGATAGGTGTAATCGGCATGTCCTGGACGGAATAAATCTTTGATATTGGAATAATCTTGGCTGCGCTGATCGGTGTTTTCGATCAAAAGCCCAATGGAAGTGCCCGTGGTTTTGCCCTCAAACACACCGGATAAAATCCGTACTTCATCAGGCTCACGGCGCGCTGTGGTATAACGGGATGTGCCAGGACGACGGCGGTCTAAATCATGCTGCATATCGGCTTCGGTGAGTTCGAGCCCTGGTGGGCAACCATCAATAATACAACCGAGCGCCACACCGTGACTTTCACCAAAGGTAGTCACCACAAAATTTTGACCAATACTGTTTCCAGACATCCGCTTTTTACACCTTAAATGATTTGCTTATCGCTCCGCGCCCAGCAATGGCTGGACAATTCTTTTTCCCGCTGCAAGCCTAACTGGCAGCGGGAAAAGACTCAACCTAATTTATTATTGCGCGTCGCGATAAATAGCAAAAAGCGATTGATGTTCGACCAGTTGGTCGCGCGTCAACACAAACACACCGTCACCGCCGTGTTCAAAGTTAACCCAAGTGAAAGGTACTTCAGGGAATTGCTCCATCAGATGCACCATAGAGTTACCCACCTCAACCACTAAAATCCCCGTTGGTGTCAGGTATTGGGCCGCATTCGCTAAAATGCGTTTGGTTAAATCGAGGCCATCACGACCGGAAGCTAAACCAATAGCTGGCTCATGGTGGTATTCATCTGGCATATCGCCGATATCTTCTTCATCCACATAGGGCGGATTAGATACAATCAAATCATATTGTGGACCTTCAGGAATGGCTGAAAACAGATCCGATTGCATCGGGAAGACTCTGTCCATCACCCCTAAGGTTTCAACGTTGATTTGCGCCACATCGAGGGCATCTTCACTGATATCCAGCGCATCGACCTCAGCGTCATCAAATTCGTAGGCACAGGCAATTGCGATACAACCACTGCCGGTACATAAATCTAAAATACGATTAACGGGTTTGCCGTATAACCAAGGGCCAAAGCGATTGGCAATCATCTCGGCGATAGGTGAACGTGGCACCAATACGCGCTCATCCACATAGAACTCAAGCCCTGCAAAGCGCGCTTTATTGGTTAAATATGGCACTGGCAAACGTTCACGAACGCGACGAATGATAAGCTCGACAATTTTGTGTTTTTCGCTGCTGGTTAAGTTACTTAAAATCACCTGTTGGCCGATTTCTTCAGGCAAGTGCAGCGCATGGAACACTAAGGCAATCGCCTCATCCCACGCGTTATCCGTCCCGTGGCCATAGTACACATTAGCATCATTAAAGCGGCTCACCGCCCAACGCAACATATCACCAATGGTGCGTAACTCTGTCACAGCTTCATCTACAAAGATCTTATCCAAAACGCTCTCCCGCTTGTGTGTTCGTAAACATTGTAACTGAACTCTGTTCAGAAACCATAGGATTCAATAGAATACCCGCCATGAATAAAGACGATGATAAAGAAGGCATGGCGATGTTTTCGGCGCTGATCGAGGGGATAAAACCTATCGCCCAAGATAAGCGGCATTTTCGCACGCCCCTAAAAACCAAACAGGAAATTGAACTGAAAGAGCAGCAACTGCATGCTGACAGTTATTTCTCAGATACTTACCAACCTCTGCTGCCCGTTCAGGGGCCAATGCGTTGGCTCGACGAGGGTGTCGACAGTCTCGAGCTTAAACGCTTAAGACGCGGCGATTACCAACCGGATTTATTGCTGGACTTACATGGTTACCGCCAATCTGAGGCTAAACTCGAGCTCGCGGCGCTGATCCAAGCCTGCGTAAAACAGCAAAGCCAATGTTGTTGTGTGATGCACGGTTACGGCACTGGCATACTAAAACAGCAGGTGCCTATGTGGTTGGTGCAACATCCTAAGGTAAAAGCCTTTCATCAAGCCCCCAAAGAATGGGGTGGCGATGCGGCGCTGCTGGTACTTATCGATATTGGCGACCAACCACATCGACGTTAATGGACGAATTTATCCTCTAAAAACAAAGGGCCCACTAATGTGAGCCCTTTGTTTTATCGAAGAAATTAACTAATGCTGTGGGGCGCATGCTGCCAAACAATGCAGGCCTGCTCGGCATGTTTATCTATCAGAGTAATTCCTGAGGTGGCAAATAGGGGCGGTTCAACACCCGCAACTAGCTCGCTGACCAAATAGCCTAAGAGCGGCATATGGGAAATCACCAGCACTTTATCAGCCTTGTACAATTCGGCATAGGCAACAATTAAGGCGGCCACATTGACGGGATCGCCTGAAGGCACTAAATCATCCACGACCAGCCATTTACGTGGCTCGGGGAAATGTTGACTCAATTCTTGCCAGGTTTGCTGCGCACGTAAATAAGGGCTGACCAAAACAAGATCAAAATCGCTGACACTTCGGGCTAACCAGTTACTCATTAAGACAGTATGGTGTCTTCCTAAATCGGTAAGCGTTCTGTCCCTATCCGACTGAGCATTAAATCCAGCGTCACCATGTCGCATCAAAAATAGCTGCATACTTCTCTCGCTACCCACACTTGTTTTTGTTTTATCCCAATTGTAGCCCTAAAATGGATTTCAACAAACCTTGCAAGGGTTAATCTTTAGTCGATAAACACAAGAGATATTTGCCAAAAACCATTAAGACTATCAATATATAACAAGCCATCGTTACCGGAGTGTCTCTTTGCAAGCCTCTCAGTCTATTTACAAAAGTCCAAACGATCATCGTCAGTACCGTTATCTCGTGTTAGATAATGCCCTGCGGGTATTATTGGTCGAAGATTTGGACGCCAGCCAAGCCGCCGCTTCCATGGCGGTGGCCGTAGGACATTTTGATGATCCTGTTGATAGACCCGGTATGGCGCATTTTTTAGAGCATATGCTCTTTTTAGGCACGGAAAAATTCCCCGACTCCGGCGAGTATCATGCCTTTATCAATCAGCATGGCGGCAGTAACAATGCTTGGACCGGCACAGAGCACACCAATTTCTTTTTTACGATCAACGCCGACGTATTTGCCGACTCCCTAGACAGATTTAGCCAATTCTTTATCGCCCCCAAATTTGACCTCGACCTAGTCGATAGGGAGCGCCAAGCGATTGAATCTGAATTTAGTTTAAAGCTGAAGGACGATATCCGCCGCACCTATCAAGTGCTTAAAGAAACCGTCAATCAACAGCATCCCTTTTCAAAGTTTTCCGTGGGCAATTTAGTCACGCTAGGCGGAGAACAGGCGCAGGTCAGAAGCGAGCTATTAGCATTTTATCAAAGCCATTACAGCGCCAATTTAATGACGCTCTGTTTAGTCGCACCTATGCCGTTAGATGAGCTTCAGGCGCTTGCAGTGCAATATTTCAGTACAATCAGAAACTTAAACTTAGTCAAACAGTATCCCGATGTACCGCTGTTTTCTGAAAACGAACTGCTTAAGCAAATCAATATTGTCCCCTTAAAGGAACAAAAGCGTTTAAGTATCAGTTTTAACTTTCCTGGCATCGATCACTACTACAAACGCAAGCCGCTGACCTACATTAGCCATATCCTCGGCAATGAGAGTAAAGGTAGCCTGCTGTCGTATCTTAAAGAACAAGGTTTAGTGAATAACCTCTCCGCAGGTGGCGGAGTCAATGGCTATAACTTCAAGGACTACAGTATAGGCCTACAACTGACCGACAAAGGCGTGGCCAATATTGATGATATTGTGTGCAGCTGCTTTGAATACATCGAGCTGATAAAAAACCAAGGCCTTGAGGATTGGCGCTATTTAGAACGTGCGAATCTGCTCAAAATGGCGTTTCGCTATCAGGAGCAAGTGAAATCCCTCGATTTGGCCAGCCACTTAAGCATCAATATGCATCACTACGAAGTGGAAGACTTAGTCTTTGGCGACTATCGCATGGATGGCTTAGATATTGATGAAACCCTTGAGCTATTGCGCTTAATGACACCGCAAAATATGCGCTTGCAACTCATAGCACAGTCCGTTAAGACCGACCGCAAAGCCAATTGGTACCATACGCCGTATCAAGTCTTACCGATAAAGCCCGAATCCCTTGCCCGTTGGCAAGTCACACACATTCGCCCAGAGTTGCAATTGCCCGCTGCCAATCCCTTTATTGTGGCCGACTCCATTGCTCGGCCCGATAAAAGTGAAGTCGCCGTGCCTGTGATTGTCGCGGAATCAACGGGATACCGGATTTGGCATAAAAAAGACGACGAGTTTAATGTCCCCAAAGGCCATATGTATCTATCCCTCGATTCAGAGCAGGCGAGTAAAACCCCAAAACATGCTGCCCTCACCCGCTTATACGTTGAGATGCTGCTCGATTACTTGACTGAGCCCACTTATCAAGCGGAAGTCGCTGGACTTAGCTATAACATTTACCCCCATCAGGGTGGGATCACCCTGCATTTGTCTGGTTTTACGGGGAATCAAGAAACGCTGTTAGCCCTGCTTATCCATAAAGCAAGAGAACGTAATTTCACCGAAGAACGGTTTGCGTTAATTAAATCTCAGCTGCTGCGTAGCTGGCAAAACCTCGCGCAAGCCAAACCGATTTCACAGCTATTCACTAGCTTGACAGCCACGCTGCAAAAACGCAGCTATGAGCCAGCTCGCATGGCGCAGATGCTTGAAAATATCACCTTAAATGATCTGCATAACCATGTACGCGCCTTTTACGAGAAAATTTACCTCGAAGGGCTGATTTATGGCGACTGGCTTGTGTCAGAGGCGCAAGCCCTAGGAAAACGACTAGAACATATCTTGTCCCTCGTATCCAACCCAAGCGCAGAGTCGACCCGTGAATTAATCAACTTAACCGGGCAAGGCACCCTGCTTCGAGAATTAGCGATCGACCATCAAGACAGTGCGATTATTGTTTACTATCAATCTGCTTCAGCGACACCTGAGAAAATGGCGCTGTTTAGCTTACTCAATCACACTATGTCTTCGACCTTCTTCCATGAACTACGCACCGAAAAACAATTGGGCTACATGGTAGGCACAGGTTATCTGCCACTCAATCGCCATCCGGGACTCATTTTCTATATTCAATCCCCGACAACGGGGCCACTGCATTTATTAGAGGCAATCGATGAGTTTATCGCGGATTTTAATTATGCCGTAATGCAAATTACCAATGAAGAATGGGAAAGCACCAAACAAGGACTCATCAATCAAGTGATGGAACATGATGCTAACCTCAAAACCCGTGGCCAGCGTTATTGGGTAAGTGTAGGCAACCGTGATTACCAGTTTAATCAGCGTGAATTAGTTGTCGAAGAAATCAACAAACTCACTCGCACTGATCTTATCAAGTTTATGATGCGCAAAATGCGTACTAAGCATAGTGACAGACTGGTGCTTTTTAGTACAGGAACAGCGCATACTGCCCAATCTGCCCTCACATCAGATAATATGATTACCGATCTTAAATTGTTTAAACAAAACACAGAAAAGTTCAATTTTTAGCCAATCATTACCCACCAAAACCTTAATTAGATGACTTGATGTAAACAAACAAAACCGCTGCATTGATACATTTATGCAGTGGTATCTATGGTATTAACATAAAAAAGAACTGTAAAACAC
The DNA here is from genome assembly GCF_000485795.1 of Shewanella decolorationis S12. Classification (GTDB taxonomy): domain Bacteria; phylum Pseudomonadota; class Gammaproteobacteria; order Enterobacterales; family Shewanellaceae; genus Shewanella; species Shewanella decolorationis. The sequence continues at coordinate 53,857 of NZ_AXZL01000070.1, read as the reverse complement.
GGTCAATCTGTGTTTTAGATGAAAAGCTGTGCAGCATAAAGCGTCATCTACCTGCAATTAAAAGGAATTTTTACATTCTCACTTTTGACAAAGGAAAGTATTTCTGGAAAAGTGATGTAACACAATTGTTTCATGGCATCCTCGGACAATACTAAGAACAACACTATGCCGAAAATACTCTTAAAAATCGTCTTAATCGCTTTTTTTGGCATCCTTGCATTAAAAGACGTAAACGCATCTCCCTTTTCAAATAAATCACCTATTATTCTCCAGTCACAATCCTTTGGCGTACCAGAAGGACTTTCCCAAAGTACCGTTACGTCGATAGTTCAGGATCACGATGGATATCTATGGATTGGAACCTTTAATGGGCTCAATCGGTTTGATGGAAAAAACTTCAAGCACTTTTATGCTAATGATGCCAGAACAGGGCTTCCTAGTTCTTTTATTAGAAGTTTACTCGTTGATGATCAAGGAGTGTTATATGTTGGAACAGACAGCGGTCTAGTTGTTTACGATAAACTTCAAGACTCATTTTCTCCTTATGGCCTATCAGTAAAAAATACTCCCGTCTGGAGTATCAACTCAAAAAATAATAGCCTCATAATTGGTACTGACAAATCCATTATCGATATAAGCAACCAAGAAAAAACATATGAACTGTCCAGTAAAGGATTAAGTGAAATAAAAAAAGCTATAAAAGTTGGTGATAATTATTATATAAGGGATTATTCAGGGAAACTATTTAAGTTAGGAAATAATCAGTTAAAAGAAATCGCTCATGGCACAATAGATTTAGATGAAACGAATGATAATGAAATTTCAATATCTTTCAACCATGGGTTATATCAATATAATGGCAACGAAATAGTAAAAACTGACCCTCGACCATTCTCTCAACTCGCAAAGTACAACAATACCATTTATGGATTCACCAATGGAAAAATTGTTAATATTTCTAAAAACATCATAATAGGAACTCTTCCTCCAGAGCAGGTAGATAAAATATCTTCATTTGTTGTAACGAAAGATATGTTTATATTGGGAACTATTGACAAAGGCTTTATTATTGTAAATAAAATTAACAATTTAGTACAACAAACTGATTTATCTAAATACAACACATGGTATCTAACAAAAAACACACAAGGATTTATAGTATCATCTGAATCAGAAATAATAGATCTTTTCGACAACAATTTTAATCTCATAAAAAGATTAAACACTGAAACCCAAGGATACAAATACGCAATATTAAATGAAGATGGTCTTTATTTTGGCACTAATTCAGGATTATTTTTAAAAACTGAGAAAAGTTTAATAATGATTAGTGATAAATCAATATCTTCATTATCTAGTAATAGTGACAACTCCATAATAACAGCTGGAACATCTGATGGTAAGGTGTTAATCATCAATAACACTGAAATTATTGATGTTATCGATACGAAAAATAGCGAACCGATTTTCGATATTGAATTTTACTCACAAGATTTGATCTATATAGCTGGTCAGGGTGGTTTTAAAAAGTATGAGAATGGACAATTGTCCAGCTTAGGCGATGAAATAACATACAGTATAATGCAGGAGGATAATGGAATTTATTTTGGAACATCTACATCTTTAATGTTTTTCGATAGACGCGATAATAACATTTCTAAAATATTTTCTAATAAAAAAGAAATTTATTCAATCATTAACGATGAAAACTATATAACCGCAGCATCATTAGGTGAAGTCGTAATATATGAAAAAGAAAGCAAAAAAACATATACTTTAAAGACTGCTAACGGAAGTCAGTATGAATATAATTCGCCAAGTGCAATAGATGTGAATGGTTATGTCTTACTTGCCGGAATAAACGGCGTCAGCATTTTACATCCCCACAATGTCATAAACTATATTAAAAGCAAAGAAATAAACCAAACAGAAATATCTGATTTCCTTGTATTTAATGTTTCACAAGAAAACGATAGCATTTTCTTTAATAACAAAAAATCAGCTATTAACGAAATAACCTTAAAGTATTCAGATTATCCATTCTCCTTCAACTTTATCTCACCTATGTCGGAAGATTCATCCACTAATTATAACTATAGAATGTATGGTCTTTCTGATACATGGATATCGGCAAATGGAACCAACTCAGCGACATATACGAATTTATCTCCTGGGAAATACAATTTTCAAGTATATGCTGTCAATTCACTTTCAGGTAAAAAATCTTCAATAAAGGAAGTTTCAGTAATTATTACACCTCCTTGGTGGTCCTCAACTCAAGCTAAAGTATTTTATTTTATTATATCAATGTTAATAGCTGTTTTTATATTTAAAGCAATTTTAAGAAAAAGAGAAATTCAGCGTCAAATAGCTTTAAGTGAAGAGCGTTTAAAGCTTTCTCTGTGGGGAAGCGGTGATGAAATGTGGGACTGGGATATAGAAACTGGCAATATTTTCCGTTCGAATATCTGGGGGGCATTGGAATTCCCAAGAGATGGTCACCGCTCTGGCAACAGTGATGAAGAAAGTAATATTCACCCCATGGATCAAGAACGTGTAAGGGAAGCGCTTAACAAACACTTCTATGGCGAAACTGATCATTTTGAAGCGGCATACAGAGTTAAAGGCAAAGATGATAGCTGGGTCTGGATCCTAGACAGAGCAAAAATCGTAGAAAGAGACGATAAAGACAATGCGCTGCGGATGACAGGCACTATTAAAAACATCAGTCAATTTAAGCAAAAAGAAGAGCAATTAAGACTCTTCGAAAAAGCTATTGAGAATATTTCCGAAGGTATGTTTATTCTCGACAGCGAATATCGATTTGTTGAAGTAAACGAAGCCTGTTGTAGAATTTCACAACGAAACCGTTCGGATTTTATTGGCAATCTTCTGACCTTCGAATTATATCCTGAATCCTTTTCTAATCAAATTCGAACCATGTTAAAACAACAAGGTCGTTGGGCCAGCGAAGTCGAAGCCAGCCGTGGTGACAATAGCCATTTCCATATGGAGCTCACTATTGACGCCATTTACGATGAATTAGGTGAATTATCACATTATGTAGGGGTATTTTCTGATATATCGAGACGTAAACAGCAAGAAGAAGAGCTTCGTAAACTCACCAACAATGACCTATTAACGGGTCTGCCCAATCGCTCAAACTTACAAGTCACATTAAGCAACTTAGTCAACAAAGAAATTACCCATGCGTTAATGGTGCTCGACCTCGATAATTTTAAGCGCATTAATGACTCATTAGGTCACCAAATTGGTGACCAATTACTGAAGCTGGTGTCAGTCAGAATTAAGTCTGTCGTGCCTAAAAACACTAATATTTATCGCTTAGGGGGAGATGAATTTGCCATAGTGCTAGATAAAGCCTCTGATATTAGCGCATGTGCAGCTATTGCGGGCCGAGTTATCGAAGCCTTTAAAACCGTATTTGAAATTGATAGTGAGCAATTAGTCTTAGGAGTCAGCATTGGTATTGTTCTCTACCCTGAGGATGAACAAAGTGAGCAAGCACTACTTAGAAAGGCTGATATTGCCATGTATCATGCAAAATCTGCAGGGGGTAATTGCTATCAATTTTACTCAGAATCCCTCAATCAACATGCGATTAAACAACTGGAAATTGAAAACCTGATCCGTGAAGCTTTAAAAGAAGATTTATTTGAAGTGTATTACCAACCCAAAGTCGATCTCAAAAGTGGTCACGTTGCAGGGATGGAAGCATTAGTCCGATTGAATCATCCAACTCTTGGACTTATCCCGCCAAATGACTTTATTCCTCTTGCTGAAGAAAATGGCCTAATTATCGAAATAGGTGAAATTGTACTTAGAAAAGCCTGTTTTGCCGCCCAAAAATGGCGTGAACAGGGTTTGTTTAAAGGACGAGTCGCTGTCAATTTATCGTCACGTCAATTTGCCCTACCCGATTTACAGCAACGAATTGAAGCTATTTTACGGTTAACAAAATTGCCAGCAGCACATCTTGAACTCGAAATAACCGAAGGGACAGTGATTAAACAACCAGAAATGGCGATTAGTGTGATGCAGCAATTGACGAGAATGGGAGTCAGCCTAGCATTGGATGACTTTGGCACGGGCTATTCCTCGCTTTCTTACTTAAAGCGATTCCCTATTCATACGCTCAAAATTGATAAAGCATTTGTCGATGATATTGATAAGTCAGATCGTGATTTAAAGATGGTCGATTCTATTATAACTATTGCCCACAATATGGGTCTGTCGGTTGTCGGTGAAGGTGTTGAACAAGCCGCACAATTAAATATCTTGCGCGCCCTGAACTGCGAAGAGATACAGGGATATATCTTTAGCAAAGCAATAAATGAAACTGAATTTACTCAATTGCTCCAAGAGGACAGGAGTAAATTTATGCCCTACCACAGCATAATTTAATCATTAGATTATCTCTCAACCGGTAGTTTGAAACATTGGCACAACATCTGCAACAAGGTGTTTAGTGTCAAAAAATAAATATTATCAACTACCCTGAGAGATAAAATAATGAAAGGAATTCTAACCGCAGCTGCGTTACTGTCTACCATCGGCTTTGCAACAACCTCATTAGCAATTGAAACAACTATAGAGAATAAGCAATCTCAAACTGTTGTATCATCTGAAGCGACTAAAGAAGTTAATCAAGAAGTTGCTGGTTCTCCATATGTGAAATTCAAATCCTTTGAAGTCGCTGGACATCCCGCTGTGAAATTTAAATCAGTTGAGGTTGCGGGACATCCAGCTGTCAAATTCAAGCCCTTTGAAGTCGCTGGACATCCTGCAGTGAAATTCAAGCCATTTGAAGTCGCTGGACATCCTGCAGTGAAATTTAAATCCGCTGAAGTTGCGGGACATCCTGCAGTTAAATTCAAGCCATTTGAAGTCGCTGGGCATCCTGCAGTCAAATTTAAATCCGTTGAAGTTGCGGGACATCCTGCAGTTAAATTCAAGCCATTTGAAGTCGCTGGACATCCTGCAGTCAAATTCAAGTCATTTGAAGTCGCTGGACATCCTGCAGTCAAATTCAAGTCATTTGAAGTCGCTGGACATGCATGCGTTAAGTTCATTAACGCAGAAATCGCATAACATTAATCAGGTGAAGGAGAGTGTCAATGTTAAATTCAATCAAAAAAGCACTTGGTTTCGCAAAGCCTGTTCGTAAAAAAGTAAAATTACCAGAAGGCTTAAACCACCTTGAAGTGATCCCAGCAAAGGGTTGGTGGAATTAATTTCCCCCTTAAAGCGGAAATATGCAGTTCAAAGGGACTAGAGCTATTTTGCTAGCGCGAGGCCTAGGCCAATAACAAAGGGAGCTTGATGCTCCCTTTGTTATTTACCCCATTACAACAAATAATAACAATATTAAGCGGTTAGACTACATTCAGAAGTCTGGCGAACTCTGCTTAATGCAATACGTTTATGGGAAGAAAACAGTGGAAACGCTAAGGGTCCCAGTATAAATCCCATTACAGCCCAATAGGTTACAGAAAGTCCGATTCTAAAAGCCGCAACGCCAAAACACCAGGAACAACTCACTGACAAGACGAAAATCACATAAAACATTAATCCCACAGCAACCTCTTCATCGACTAAGTCATTATGTGCAAATCAAAAAATAGCAGTTCTCAATACAAATAAACTCTAAACGAGGCTATTTATCAGCACTAATCAACATCTAAATTTAGGGTATTACGGCACAACTGCCGTAAATAGGCACGCCATGATACAAGATCACTCAAACATGTGTGAACATTTTTTAGGCAAAAATTAGCCTTGAGGCAATAAAAAAGCGGCATAGATTTGCCGCTTTTTTAACCAGGTTATATTAAGCGCTTAGAAGAAACGTGTCTTTTCTGCCGCCATTGCCTTAAGACGTGGACATGGCTCAAATCGGTCGCCGTATTGGGCTTGATAACGTTCCAGTATGTTGACTAAGTTATCGGCACCTAGGGTATCAATATAGTGGAATGGGCCACCTAAGAATGGTGGGAAACCAATACCGAAGATGGCACCAATATCACCATCGCGCGATGAAGCGATAATGCCGTCATCTAAACAACGTACTGCTTCATTGAGCATTTGCACGACACAACGCTCCGCCACTGCACTTAAGTCTTTGTCCATACCAGGCTTGATGCCAAGCACTGCGTAAACACTTTCATCTACGGCTTTCTTCTTGCTCGACGCTTTATTGCCAGCAGCATATTGATAGAAACCTTTGCCATTTTTACGGCCTTTTCTATCATCGCTCAGTAACTTATCGAAGGCTGCTGGAGCTTTAAAGCGCTCACCCAGTTCTTTTTCAAGGATTGGAGCGATTTTAGCACCGACATCGATACCCACTTCATCGAGCAAAGTGATAGGGCCGACGGGGAAACCGAACTTCACTAAGGCTTTGTCTAGGTGCTCAATACTCTGCCCTTCCAGCAGTAATTGTGCTGCTTCGTTCATATAAAGCGCGAGGATACGGTTAACATAAAAGCCGGCACCGTCTTGTACTACGATTGGCGTTTTACCCTGTTTGCGGGCAAAGGCCACTGTGGTGGCAATCGTCTCTGGAGACGTTTTCGCATGGGCAATCACTTCCACCAGCGGCATTTTTTCTACTGGTGAGAAATAATGTAAGCCAATCACATTTTCAGGACGGCTGGCCGCTTGTGCAATTTGGCCAATGGGTAAAGATGAGGTGTTAGATGCAAAAATCGTGTGCTCACCGCATTCACGCTCAATATCTTTAACCATCTGATGTTTAAGCGCTAAATCCTCAAACACGGCTTCAACAACAATGTCAGCATCCTTAACGCCTTTATATTCGGTTGTCGTTGTCATCAGTGCCATTAAATTGTCACGAACGGCCGGCGTCATATGACGACGTTTAACACCTTTATCCAATAACTTATAGGCGTAGGAAAGCGCATTGCTTAAGCCCTTTTCGTTAATGTCTTTTACCCGCGCAGGAATTTTAGCCTTAGTCGTCGTGACCGAAGCAATACCACCGCCCATCAAACCACCACCTAAAATCACCGCTTTTTTGACTTTACGTGGTGTCGCCCCTTCGGCGCCAGTTTCTTTCTTCATCTCTGTGGTAGCAAAGAAAATACTGCGCAGCGCCTCAGATTCTTTCGATACCACCAGCTCAGCAAAATGGCTGGCTTCCACCTCAAGCCCTTTCTGCATTCCCTTCGCCATACCTTGGCGCACGCAATCAATAATCTTTGCAGGCGCGGGGTAGTTACCTTGGGTTTTCTTAGCGACTTGCTTGATGGCTTGATCGAAAATAATATTGCGACCAAACCCTGTGCCTTCGAGTAATTGATTAACCAGCGATTTTTTAACCGGTTTCGCCGTGCGCTTACCCGCGAGCGCCATCTCCACTGCGGTTTGCAGCAAAATCGTTTGTGGCACCACATCGTTAACTAAGCCCATCTTTAACGCTTGTTTCGGACGAATTTGTTTACCCGTCAACATCATATCTAGTGCAGTAGTGATCCCCACTAAACGAGGTAAACGCTGAGTACCGCCGCCACCGGGTAATAAACCGAGTTGCACTTCGGGTACACCCAACATGGTCTTGCCATCATCACTACACACACGTAGATGACAGGCTAGCGCCAATTCTAGACCGCCTCCTAAACAGGCACCATGAATAGCTGCAACCACAGGGATATTCAAGGCTTCTAACTCGTTAAACACCACATGCCCTTGCTGGGATAAGGCTTTCGCATCACCGGCCGTTTGGCACGCATCGAGCATAGAGATATCCGCCCCTGCTACGAAGGAGTCTTTTTTACCCGAAATCAGCACTAGGCCACGGATACTGTTATCGCCTTTAATCTCAGACAGGATCTCACTTATCTCAGGGCCAAATTCTGCCTTGAGGGTATTCATGGTTTCGCCGGGTACGTCCATTGTTAGAATGGCGATACCGTCTTCACGGCGGGTTAAATTAAATGTCTTTTCCATCGCCATTACTCCACTTCCACAATCATTGCAGCCCCTAAACCACCCGCAGCACAGGCCGTTGCCAAGCCCGTTCCGCCGCCACGACGTTTAAGCTCACGACAAACTTGAGTGATTAAACGCGTACCTGTAGCCGCAAAAGGATGGCCGTAAGCTAAAGAACCACCGAGCACGTTAAATTTGCTCATATCTATTTCACCAATGGCACGATTGCGCCCTAATTTTTCTTCGGCAAATTTTTTGGAGGCAAACATTTGCATGTTAGCTAAGGTTTGTGCCGCAAAGGCTTCGTGCATTTCAATAAGGGTTAAATCTTCTAATTCCATGCCAGCGCGTTTTAATGCCAATGGCGTTGCATAGGATGGCCCCATCAACATGTCTTGCCACACATCAATCGCGGTAAATGCGTAGCTCTTAATATACCCAATAGGTTGATAACCCAAGGCTTTAGCGCGACCTTCACTCATCAAAATGATCGCCGAGGCACCATCGGTCAGCGGCGTACTGTTCGCGGCAGTCACGCTACCATGCTTTCTATCGAAAGCGGGACGCAGTTTGGCGTAAGAGGCTAAATCAGAGTTTTCACGAATGTTATTATCGCGCTCGATAAACTGTTTGTAGGGTGGGACATGGGCCACCATCACTTCATCACGCAGATGACCCGAAGCCCAGGTTTCACTCGCCAACGTGTGGGAGCGGTGTGCCAGCGCATCTTGGTCGGCGCGGCTGATATTATACGTCTTGGCCATTTGCTCAGCGGTTTGTCCCATAGACAATCCCGTAGAATACTCGGCAACAGCAGGCGGCACTGGCAATAAATCTTTGATGCCTAAACGGCGGAAAATCTGTAATTTTTGACCAAAACTGCGGGCTTTATTCAGATCGACTAAGGCATGGGCGAGCTTTTTAGACACACCGATAGGTAATACAGAAGAAGAGTCGGCGCCGCCAGCAATACCAATCTCAATATTGCCCGTCATGATTGACTCGGCCACATTCACCGCGGATTGGAAACTGGTCGCACAGGCGCGGGTCACGCTGTAGGCATCGGTTGACACATCCATGCCAGTCCCTAACACGATTTCACGGGCAATGTTCGGTGCCGCAGGCATTTGTACCACCTGACCATACACCAGTTGCTCAATCAACTTAGGATCCAGTTCGCTACGGGCCAGCATCTCGTTAACTACCATTTTGCCCATATCGAGCGCCGACACACCGTGGAATGCGGTCGCCTGTTTCGCAAATGGCGTTCTTAAGCCCGCCACAATGGCGATACGCTCACCCTTTGCGTTAGTTACCTGTTGTCTATCACTCATTTGTCACCCTCTTTATGTGCGCTATCGCTGAGAGATTTCAGGCGGCGCTATCGATTTCCATGTTTGCCCTGCTGTTTGGCACCAAAAAAGCCCAATAACAGGTCTGACCATTAAAGTGTGATCTGATTCTAACTTCTTGTCAGCAAGTTTTAAACACCTGTTTGTTTTTTTAACACTAGCCAAACCCTTAGGGAATTCTTTACCATATTCGTGGTCTTAAGCCCACACACGTATTTTCAATCGATATTTTCAACCTAAAAAACGAGTAGCATCATGCCTTTGAGTCGCTTCCACGCATTACGCACTTACCTAAATAAGGTTGTTTTAGGGCAGCCAGTTTTGACCGAAAACCTGCTGATTGCCCTCATTGCCAATGGCCATTTATTAGTAGAAGGCCCACCAGGTCTTGCTAAAACCCGTGCAGTTAAAGCCCTCTGCGACGGTGTGGAAGGGGATTTTCACCGGATCCAATTTACCCCTGACCTACTGCCCGCCGACCTTACGGGTACGGATATCTATCGCTCCCAAACTGGTACCTTTGAATTTGAGGCGGGCCCGATTTTCCATAACCTGATCCTCGCCGATGAAATCAACCGCGCCCCCGCTAAGGTGCAGTCGGCGTTATTAGAGGCCATGGCCGAAGGTCAAGTGACTGTTGGGAAAAACAGTTATAAATTGCCGCCACTCTTCCTCGTGATGGCGACACAAAACCCCTTAGAAAACGAAGGCACTTATCCGCTGCCCGAAGCCCAGCTCGACCGCTTTTTAATGCACCTGAATTTAGATTACCCAAGCGGCGACACTGAAATCGAAATTCTGCGCCAATCCCGTCAAGAAGCGCTCACCCATGAGCTGCCGACAGCGGAGCCAATAGCCCAGGCCGATATTTTTGCCGCCCGTGATGAAGCGATGGAAATTTATCTGGCCGAACCGCTAGAGAAATACATAGTCGAAATCATTATGGCGACCCGACAACCCGCGCGTTACAGCGACGAGCTGGCAAAATGGTTAGAGTACGGTGTGAGCCCTCGCGCGACGATTTCATTGGAACGCTGCGCCCGCGCCAGAGCCTGGTTACACGAGCGCGATTTTGTCTCTCCCGAAGATATTCAAGCCGTTGCGCCCAATGTGTTAAGGCACAGACTGCTGCTGAGCTATCAAGCGCAGGCCGAAGGTGTCAGCCGCGACCAAGTGATCAACCATATTCTGACTCAGGTGGCCGTCCCTTAATCGCATGGCAGGTCTGAATACACGGGCTGATAAATCCTAGGTAAATGAATCGCTTTGTATGAGTAGCTTTGAATGAATAACAGTGCGCTAAACGCATCCCAACACAGTGATGGCAATCTACATGGCTTGCCATTATTTGCCGACGGGCTGCATTTAACCGAGAAAGAACTGCTCGCCTGCCAGACGATTGCGCGGGCTATTCCTGAGCGTCACAGCCGGGCACGTGCCAATATGGCGGGGCATCGCAGCAGTTTAATCAAAGGCCGCGGGATGGAATTTGCCGAAGTGCGTCACTATCAACAGGGCGACGATGTTCGCACCATAGATTGGCGCGTGACCGCCCGCACTGGGCAAACCCACACTAAGTTATTTATTGAGGAGCGCGAGCGCCCTATCCTACTGCTGCTCGATTTAAGCCAGAGCCTGTATTTTGGCTCGAGTTTATTATTACAGTCGGTACAAGCGGGACATTTAGCGACCACGCTAGGTTGGAATGCCATCAACCACGGTGACAGACTCGGCGCCTTAATCGCCTGCGAATCTGAGCATCTAGAGTTAAAACCCCGCAGTCGCCGCCAAGGGATATTGCAGCTCATTTCAGGATTGCGCCGAGTGCACGAGCAACAACTCAATCAGCTCGGCACTCATCCAAGGGATCCAGACCATATCCTGCGTGCCTGCCAGCGCTTGCAACGTATCGCGAAACCGGGCTCATTGATTTGGATTATCACAGATGGCAGCCATTTTACGCCGCAATGTATCGCGCCGCTGACAGAACTTAAACGCCATTGTGATATTGGCGCTTATCTGGTGACCGACCCACTCAGGCAGGGCAACCTCAACTTACCCAAGCAGTTTAGTTTGCCCGTTCGCGAAGGAGACCAAGATCGAGTGCTGACTCGCGACAGTTATCAAGCATGGCTTGGGCTGCAACAACAGCAGCAGAATGACTTTATCGCCATGATGCAGAAGCTAAAGGTGCGTACCCAATTTATCGACGCGGGTTTACCCCTTGCGCAACAGTTAGCCTTACTGCAATAACAGCACGGCAAATAAGTGAGTAATAGTAGACAGTGCAACATAAAGCATAAGTGAGTCCAAAGCGTGAACCCACAAACTCTAAATCCAGCCTTGGATAAGGCAGCCACGCCAAATCCCGCTTTGGCGGATTTACAAGATATTATTCTCCCCGACCCGATTGGGGCTTGGCCATGGGCAATAGGTTATTGGTTAGCACTCGCTATCCTGTTAGTTTTGTTGATTGCCACAATTCTTTGGCTCAAAAAACGAGCCGCCTACTTAGCGCCTAAAAAAGCCGCCCAAGGCTTATTTGCAGCACTTGATCCTCATTCGAACCAGTATCCCTCTGACGTGAATCAGCTGTTAAAGCGCACCGCCTTAAGTTATCTGCCAAGGGAAATGATAGCCAAACTCGACGGCCCCGCGTGGGCAACTTGGTTAGATAGTCATTTGCCCACAAAGCAGCGCGGCCGCATTGGGCCTTTATTGGATAAACGCCACCAGGCTAAACCACTCAGCGCCGAGGAGGCCCTTGAGTTACAGGCCCTCGCCCGCAGCTGGTTTGCTTCAAAAGCCAAATTAAGCACGCCGATAATGCACACTGCTGCAAACCAAAACCCGAGTACGTCAGCAGCAGTAACATCGGTTCCAGCTAAGCCTGCGGAGGAGCAATGTTAACAGTCGCATGGCCTTTGGCATTGATTTTACTGCCTTTACCTTTTATTTTTTGGCGTCGCCAAACGGTGCAAGCCGAAGGTGGCCGCCTGCAATTGCCCGGTATTAGTCAAACTGGCAAAGCCAATATCACGAACCACAGCCACCAAAGTCGCAAACGTTATTGGTTGATGTGGAGCTTGTTAGTGCTTGCTATCGCCCGACCACAATGGCTTGGCGATCCGATTGAACTACCAAGCCAAGGGCGAGATCTGATGCTGGCGGTGGATTTATCCGGCAGTATGCAGATTGAAGATATGGTGATTAACGGCAAAGTGGTCGACCGTTTTACCCTGATCCAACACGTGGTTAGTGAGTTTATTGAACGTCGCAAAGGCGATCGTATCGGTTTGATTTTATTTGCCGATCACGCCTATCTACAGGCACCACTCACTCAAGATAGACGCTCTGTCGCCCAGTTTTTAAAGGAGGCGCAGATAGGCCTTGTCGGTAAACAAACGGCGATCGGCGAGTCGATTGCGCTTGCGGTCAAGCGCTTCGATAAGATGGATGAGAGTAACAGAGTATTGATTTTATTGACTGACGGCTCAAATAACGCCGGTAATATCGATCCTGAGCAAGCGGCCCAAATCGCCGCTAATCGCAAAGTGACAATTTATACCGTTGGCGTGGGTGCCGATGTTATGGAAAGACGCACCCTGTTTGGTCGTGAGCGAGTCAATCCGTCGATGGATCTCGATGAAAACCAACTCAAGCATATTGCCGATGTTACCCATGGCCGCTATTTCCGCGCCCGTAACAGCCAAGAGCTGGAACAGATTTATCAAGAAATTGACAAGCTTGAGCCCGTGAGCCGCGATCAACTCAGCTATCGTCCTCAAGCGGAGCTATTCTATTGGCCGCTCGCCCTCGCGCTACTCACCAGCATTTGGATAGCCTTAGGTCAGTTATCGCTGTTTTCGCGGACTAAAAACCCTGTTCCATCAGCAACACCACGGGGGGATGTTCGTTAATGAGCCTGCATTTTATTCGTCCAGAATGGTTACTCGCCCTGTTGCCACTCACCATCATCCTGTGGGCGCTATGGCGTCAACACCAGAGTAATAGCGCCTGGAACCGCTATATTGCGCCGCACTTGGCCAAAATATTGGTCACAGAGGGCACGCAAAAATCCCGTCGACCACTGCATATCTTGGCTTTCACTTGGGTCATTGCCACCTTGGCCTTAGCGGGGCCGGCCCTCAATAAGCAAACCTTGCCCGTTTTTGCAGCCGAGCAAGGCCGAGTGTTGGTGATGGACATGTCAGTCTCCATGTTTGCCACCGATCTGGCGCCCAACCGCTTAACCCAAACCAAGTTTCGAGCGACAGATTTGCTCCGCGGCTTAAAAGAAGGCGAAACTGGCCTGATTGCCTTCGCTGGCGATGCCTTTACTATAAGCCCACTCACCCGAGATACGGGTACGCTGCTTAATTTATTGCCCACTTTAAGCCCAGAGATTATGCCTGTGTTGGGCTCAAACCTAGCGGCGGCTCTAACCCAAGCCAAGAATCTACTGGCACAGGGCGGGCATCTGCGCGGCGATATTATTGTGATGACAGATGGCATCACTCCGAGGCAATTCGATGAGGCTAACTCGGCCTTAGCTGGTAGCCAATATCGCCTTGCTATTATGGGATTTGGTAGCCCTCAAGGCGCGCCAATCCGTTTACCCGATGGCCAATTACAGCGGGACAGCAGCAATGAAGTGGTTGTCGCCAAAACCGACTTTGGCTTACTGCAAAAATTAGCCGATAACCATAATGGCATCATGATCCCCAATCGGGCCGATGGTCAGGATCTAGTGCAGTTGCAACATTGGTTAAGCGACAGTGGCGATGCCAAGGCCACGGATCTCGATGGGGAAACCTGGCAGGATCTCGGCCCTTACCTCGCCTTACTTTTAATCATCCCTGCCCTGCTGAGCTTTAGGCAAGGCATGCTCGCCAACTGGCTGCTGATGGGATTAGCTGGTCTATTGCTCGGTGCAGCCCCACAGAATGCCCATGCTAGTGCTTGGGACTCGCTCTGGCACACCAAAGATCAACAGGCGATGCAGGCCTATCAAGCCGAGGATTACGCCAATGCCGCTCAAAAATTCGAGACGCCCCAATGGCAAGGCGCGGCGCAGTACAAGGCGGGCGAGTACGAACAGGCGCTAAAAAACTTTGAGCAAGATAGCTCTGCTAATGGCCTGTACAATCAAGGCAACGCGCTGATGCAACTTGGTAAACCCGATAAAGCCAAGGAGCGTTATCAGGCCGCACTCGACAAGCAGCCCGATTTCCCACAGGCCAAAGCCAACCTTGAGCTAGCAGAGAAATTGCTGAACCAGCAACAATCGCAGCAAAATGCTGACAATCAAGATAAGCAGTCTCAAGGCGATCAAAACCAACAGGGACAGAATCAGAACGATCAGCAGCAGGGACAAAGCCAGCAGGGTCAGCAGGGAGATCAACAATCCTCGCAAAACGACCAAGCTCAACAGCAGTCTCAAGAGCAGCAGTCCCAACAGCAAAATTATCCTGACCAAGCGGACGACAAACCGGCGCAGGAGCAAGAGGCTTCATCCGAGCAGAATAATCCTCAGCAAGGCGAACAGGATAAACAGCAAGCGAGTGATGATAAGGCCAAGCAAGATCAGCAAGATCAGCAAGATGAACTGCAGGAACAACAGCAAGCCGAGCAACAAGCCAATCAGCAAAACCGCGCCGATAACAATGCAGAAGATAAAGAAGATCCAGCCAGCAACGAGGCCAAAATGCAGGCAAAGGTCGAGGATGATAAGTCCAAAGCCGAGCAAGAACAGCAACAGGCCGTAGCGCAAAAAGCGGATAAAGAGAAACAGTCACAGGCGGATAACAACCCAGATACCGCTGTTGAGTCTGTTGAAGCGCCGCCGAGCAACAGCGAGCCTTTGCCCGCGGAGATGCAGCGAGCACTGCGGGGCGTGAGTGAAGATCCACAGGTGTTGCTGCGTAACAAGATGCAACTCGAATATCAAAAACGCCGTCAAAATGGCCAAATATCAAGGGATAACGAACAGTGGTGATCAGACAATTTTTTATCCTCCTCACGCTTTGCATCGCGGTCATTCAGCCCGCCTTTGCCCTGAGCAAACTCGAGGCGTCGGTCGATCGCAATCCGGTGATGGAGGGAGAGTACTTTGTGCTCAATGTGAGTGCCGATGATGAGGTCGACACAGGTAAACTCGATACCTCTATCCTGCTTAAGGATTTTATCGTGGGTCGCACCAGCGTGAGTCGTAGCACCCAGATAATGAACTTCGATGCGGTTAAAGAGACACGCTGGCAAGTACTGCTAGCCCCAAAACAAAAGGGCCAACTGACTATTCCATCCTTTAGCATTGATGGCGTCAGCTCCGCCGAAATCCCCCTCAAGGTCGTCGAAGCGGGCGCACAACCTGAGCAGGCCAAGAATCTGTTTATCGATGCCAAAGTCTCGACCGATGAGGCCTACGTCGGCCAGCTTATCACCTACAAAGTGAAGCTCTATCTTGCGGTCGAACTGCAACGGGGTGTACTCAATGCCCCCATTATCGAAGGCGCACAAATTAAGCAAATCGGCGAAGATAAAGACGGCTCAGAGATCATCGAAGGCCGCCGTTACCGCGTGATTGAACGCACCTATGGCATCATTCCCGATTTACCCGGCCAAGTAAATATCAAAGGCGCGACCTTTTCTGGCGATGTATTAGTGGAATCCCAACGCCGTGGCGGCATGTTTGGCTTTAACGAGAGCCGCCCAATGCAAGCCGGCGCGCCCTCCTTAAGCATCCAAGTCGAACCTGCGCCAACTAGCTTCCAAGGCCAATGGCTTGTGGCCGACTTAGTGGTATTAAAAGAGAGTTTTCCTGAGGATGTAAAAGAGTTTACCGTCGGAAGCCCTATTACCCGCACGCTCACCTTATTGGCCTCCAATGCCGATGAGAATAGCCTGCCGGATATCACGCAAAATCTGCCGCCGGAGCTTAAATCCTATCCCGAAAAACCCCAGCGCCAGAGCTTTGTGCGCGATGCGCAGATAGTGTCCCAATACAGTATTACCTCGGCTATCGTCCCCAGTAAGGCGGGCACTTTTACCTTGCCCGAAGTGAAAGTGCCTTGGTGGAATCCGCATCTTAAACGCCAAGAAATGGCAACCCTGCCCGCCCGTACCATTCAAGTAAAAGGTGGCGCCGTGGTCGATGCGCCGATCGAACCCAACTGGCAAGCAAATATCAGTGCCAATAATGAAGGCAGTTGGAGTGCTAATCTGTTTGCCCTACTGTGGCTAGTGACATTAGTTGCTTGGGCGATTACCTTTGTCGCTTGGCGCCGCGCGCTTAAGCGCCAAGTAACGGTCAATACACAAGTCGCATCACAACCGCTCGCTCTTGGCTCTGGCCTTAAGGGCTTAGAGCAAGCCTGCGCTAAAGGCAATGTCAGTGATATTTTGCAGCAATTGCAGCAATACTGTAGTGAACAGGCCGCTCGGCCCATGACGCTCGATAAAATTGCGGCGCAGTCGAGCGAGTTAGCAGAGGCGATTCGTCAGCTACAAGCCTTGGCCTACGGCGGCAAAGCCAATAGCGACGCCCAACTCGAAAGCGCTGTAAAAGCATTGTTAAGCGCGGTTAAAAGCGGCAAGCTACACCCTATGGCGCAGCAATCCACGCCATTGCAACCGCTGAATCCCAATGGCTAAACACAGACGGATAAATCAAAACGACGCACGGCTTAATCGAATGAATAAGGTGTAATCTTTTGAATCGTAAAATAAAAATAAAATATCGAAAAAATGTTTGCTAACTGGCGAAAGAAATCCGTCGAGCCTGCGGTCTCTTCTGACATGCTGAGCAAACAACGACGATACAACAGCCTAGTCAAGGCGCTGCACGCCGATATCTTCCGATATGCCTTTTGGTTATGCGGCGATAAGCAGGTGGCAGAGGATATAACCCAAGAAACCTTCTTGCGGGCATGGCGCTCTTTAGATTCCCTACAGGATGATAAAGCGGCGAAGGCTTGGCTGATCACGATTCTGAGGCGCGAAAATGCCCGTCGATTCGAGCGCAAACAATTCGATTACGCCGATGTCGAGCAAGAGAGTTTAGAAGATCACATCGCCTCCAGCACGGAAGAGCAAACTGAGCAATATTGGTTGAGGCGACAAATCGCTAAGCTGGATATTGAATATCGGGAACCCTTATTACTGCAATTGATTGGTGGTTTTAGTGGGGATGAAATCGCCCAACTATTGGAACTAAATCGTAATACCGTGATGACGCGGTTATTTCGGGCGAGGAACCAATTGAAAGAATTACTTGAGAAAACTGAGGTAAGAGGCCAATCCAATGGATGAGCTTAAATTTAGACGTCAAGCTTATGAAGATCCTCATAATCAAGATCCTGAGTTTGTTGCGCAAATGCAAGAAAGCGCAGAAAACCAAGCATTTGTTGCTGAGCTTAAACGCTTAGATACCAAACTTATCAATGCTTTAAAAGTGGATGTGCCTGAGGATCTCGCAGATAAACTCATTCTGCGCCAACAACTACAGCAGCACCATAAGCAGCGCCGTCAAACGGGCTTTTTAGTCGCCATGGCCGCGTCCATTGCCTTTATTGTAGGGATCAGCTTTAGTTTATTGCGCTTAGGCCCAGTAGATTTAGCCGAGCATGCCTTAGCCCATGTTTACCATGAAGGTGTGGCCTTGCAGGTGGATCAGAATGTCGATTTTACCCAAGTAAATGCGCAATTAGCCTCGATGAATAATCTAGGAAACGCTAAATTTACTGAGCAGCCCGGTAAGGTCTACTACACCTCTTACTGCGATTTTCAAGGGGTTAAGAGTCTGCATTTAGTGCTTCAAGCTGAAAAAGGCAAAGTCACTCTGTTTATTGTGCCGATTGAAAAACGCATGGTGCTGGACAACACCTTTGCCGACGGTAAATACCAAGGTATGGGCTTTGAGGCCGGTGATGCATACATTTTGCTTGTGGGTGAAGATAAGACCGACCTTAGCTTCGTAAAAGACGAAATCAAGAACACCTTTATCTAACCTATTAATATCAAATCCTTTCTTATACCGACCTCCGATCTTTTCTCATGCTAGGAGGTCGGATTTCGATCACATCTTTATCTACTAATGGGTTCTTGCTCAAACATCTGGTAGCATGCTTGCCACTTTTAATAATAACAAGATGGGACAAAGACAATATGACGATTGAAACCCCGATTTTAATCACATTTGTTGGCTATTTAGTATTGATGATGGGCATAGGATTTTGGGCTTACCGTGCCACCGATACTGTTGATGATTATATTTTAGGTGGCCGTAAAATGGGCCCCGGCGTAACCGCGCTCAGCGTGGGTGCCTCCGATATGTCAGGCTGGTTACTCTTAGGTTTACCTGGCGCCGTTTACTTAGGCGGCTTAGGCGAAGCCTGGATTGGCATTGGCTTAGTGGTCGGAGCTTGGCTTAACTGGTTGTTTGTGGCTAAACGTCTGCGCATTTACACCCAATTAGCGGACAACGCCCTCACCCTGCCCGACTTCTTCGAGAAACGTTTTCACGATAAACAGGGCTACCTCAAACTCGTCTCTGCGGTAACGATTCTGGTGTTCTTCACCTTCTATGCATCCTCAGGCATGGTGGGCGGCGCCATTTTGTTCGAAAAAGTCTTCGGCTTAGATTACAACGTTGCCTTAGTAATAGGTTCGGCCATCATTGTTGGTTACACCTTTATTGGCGGCTTTTTTGCCGTGAGTTGGACCGACTTTTTCCAAGGCTGCTTAATGCTGATAGCCTTGCTGATCATTCCCTTTGCAGTGTTTTCTCACCCTGAGAGCCATGCGGGGATTGAGTCTATCGACCCAGCTATGTTGGCACTTATCAGCGACAAAACTACTGTGATCGGTCTGCTATCACTACTCGCATGGGGACTGGGTTACTTCGGTCAACCGCATATTTTGTCGCGCTTTATGGCCATTGGCAGCGCCGAGGCATTACCACTTTCTCGCCGTATCGCCATGAGCTGGATGATTTTATCCCTCATGGGCGCCTTAGCTACTGGTTTGGCAGGTTCACTGTATTTTGCTAATCAACCGTTAGCCAATGCCGAAACCGTGTTTATTCATTTAGCGCAAGCCGCCTTTAATCCTTGGATTGGCGGATTACTGATCGCTGCAATTCTGTCGGCCATCATGAGTACCATTGATTCACAGTTATTAGTGTGTTCAAGCGTCATCACCGAAGACTTTTATCGCAAATGGTTGCGCCCTCAAGCCGACGATCGCGAGCTGATGATGGTAGGTCGTATGGGTGTACTGGCCATTGCTGTGATTGCGGGCATCATCGCCTTGAATCCTGAAAGCAGTGTATTGAGTCTTGTAAGCTATGCGTGGGCAGGTTTTGGCGCTGCCTTCGGTCCAGTGGTGCTCCTTTCACTCTTCTGGAAGCAATACAGCCGTAACGGTGCAATTGCGACCATTATTGTCGGCGCATTAACCGTGGTGATATGGAAGCAGCTCAGTGGTGGCATTTTCGACCTATACGAAATCTTACCAGGATTTGTGTTCGCTATTATCACAGGGGTTGTTGTGAGCAAGATGTCTCGCCCAGCAGAAGCGATCACCGCAGAATTTGAGCAGTTTAAATCCTCGTTGTAACAGCAGAAATTATTTCTGAGAAGGTAAAAAGCGTACAAGTGTACGCTTTTTACAATTTGTATAATTTAATTAACCTTTCGCCCATTACAAATAATTAACCTTAATTAAAACCCTCGCCTTAAATAAAAACCATAGATACCAAGTATCTGGCCAGACCATTCACTCATCCTAAAGTACGATCACGTTTTAATTAACTGTTATTTAACAATTTTTACATCTGGTCGGACTTGTTGAGGTTACACACAATCCCTAACATGCCGAAGATTATAAAAGGATTTGCGCGTTGTTCCGGCGACTAGGACCGAACAAAATCCAATACCAAAATAATGAGAGAATAATAATGAAATCATTCAACAAGACGCTGCTTGCTGTTGCCGTTGCACTGGCGAGCTCACAAACTTTCGCTTCGGGTTTCCAATTAAACAGCCAATCAGCCACAGGTATGGGCCGTGCTTTTGCTGGTGACGCAGTCATCGCCGATAACGCTTCTGTGTTATCGCGTAACCCAGCAGCGATGGCATTATTCGATAAAGATGCAATCTCTTTTGGCCTAACCTATGCCGATATTACTGTTGACGTTAAAGACGTGAACTTTGCAGGTGGCGCCTATGACTTAGGCAGCATCGACGATGCGGGTAGCTCTAAAGTTATCCCGAACATTTTCTACATTCACCCAATTGACGATAAGTTAGCCGTAGGTTTTGCTGCATTCTCTAACTTCGGCACAGGTACCGATGCCAGCTCACTTTCGAAGAATTTGCCGGCAGGCTCACCAGCACCTTATGACCTACTTGGTGAAACTGAAGTCACTACAGTTAACTTCAACGCCAGCGTGTCATACCGCATCAACGATATGTTCAGTATCGGTGCGGGTCTGGATGCCGTCTACGGCGAAGGCCGCTTAACCCGCAATATGGGCACTACGCCTCTGGTTGACGTAGACGCTGACGGTTGGGCGTTTGGCGGTATCGTGGGTGCTACTGTTGAATTAGATAAAGATAACCGTTTCGGTATCAGCTACCGTTTCAGCCCAACGGTTAACGTTAAAGGCGACATCAATACTATCACCACTAAAGATTTATCTGCTGTTGGTTTAGGTTCAAAAACGATGCTCGCTACAAGCTTTGATAGCTTAGATGTACCGTTAGCGGATATTTTCCAAGTTGCAGGCTTCCATCAGATCACGCCTAAGTTTGCACTGCACTACACTGCGCAGTACACCCAATGGGGCAACTTTGATCAAATCACTGCCAAAGATGGCGTTGCCACTATCATGCCAGGCCAAACGGGTGCGGGTACTCAACTGCAAGCTGGTGATGTCGCACTGAAAGAATACCAATGGAAAGATTCATGGTTATTCAGCTTAGGTGGTACTTACACCATTAACGAACAATTCACCGTTCGTGCGGGTTACATGCATGACCAAGGCGTTGTGGACGAAATCAGCTCAATTTCATTCCCAGACTCTGACCGTAACTGGTACACAGCGGGTATGAGCTACCACATCAACCCACAAAACACCCTTGATTTCGGTATCGCGTACATTAAAGGTGAAGAAGTTCACCTGATCGAAAACAGTGCTATCACAGGCCCTGTTAACGCCGTAACCGAATCAAAAGGTATGTACTACTCAGTACAGTACAGCTACCAGTTCTAAGCTCTCATCCTCAAAAAAGCCGCAATTTTGCGGCTTTTTTGTATCTTACGAATTTATTGCCTAAAGTTAATTCATCTTCCACTCACAATGTCACCCTTATGGCAAAAGTCATTGGACTTGGTGGTATTTTCTTTAAAAGCACCGATCCTGTTGCATTAGCAACTTGGTATAAAACTCATCTACACATTCCCATTGAAAATTGGGGCGGCGCGGCTTTTTATCATAATGATAAACCCACACCCGGTTACCATGTATGGACTCCATTCGACCATAACACCAACTATTTTGCACCAACTGATAAAACCTTTATGTTCAATTTCATTGTCGATGATCTAGAGCAAGCACTCATTCAAATCACTCAAGGTGGTGGCGAACAGATTGGGGAGATTGAAGACTCTGAATTTGGTCGTTTCGGTTGGTTTATCGATCCCGATGGCAATAAAGTGGAATTATGGCAGCCAAGCCCAATACCACCAGCCAACTAAGTTGTTCTTAGTATGCGACTTTTGCAACAACAGATTTTCAATCCTGTATGGCAGCTGAGCATTTAGTATTAAGCGCTGCGCTTTTCATTTTTACCTATGCACAAAACCGAATAATTGCAGTAAGGTAGCCTAAGGAATCCCATCGAGAGCATCTGTTATGCAAAAAAATTATCTACTCTCCGCATTATTACTTGGCGGTTTTTTATGTGCTGGTATGGTCTATCTTGGTCA
Organism: Shewanella decolorationis S12; assembly: GCF_000485795.1. GTDB lineage: Bacteria > Pseudomonadota > Gammaproteobacteria > Enterobacterales > Shewanellaceae > Shewanella > Shewanella decolorationis. The sequence goes on along the minus strand of NZ_AXZL01000070.1, from coordinate 31,544 downwards.
AAGTGCCAGCTCAGCATTATTAGAGATGAAAGCCTTAGAGCGCACAGTCACGGTTAAAGGCTTGGCCGAAAAAGAAGTCAAAGCCAATATCGCTATCTGGCCGATTAACTTCACCGAAGTCGACAACAATCTGCCTAAACTCTATGAAACAGTGCAGCAAAAAACCGACAGAGTGGTCGCCTTCCTTAAAGAACGTGGATTTAGCGACAGTGAGATTACGGTGTCATTGCCATCCATTGAAGATCGTCAAGCCCAAGGCTATGTCGACCCCAATGTAAGGTATCGTTACTCGGCTAAGATTAATCTCTCCGTCTATACCTCGCAAATTGACTTAATGCTAAGTACACGTAAGCAGATGATTAATTTAGTTAAAGAAGGCATTGCTATCGCCAGCCAAGACTATGAGAATCGCACTGAGTTTTTATTTACGGCACTCAATGATGTCAAACCCACCATGGTGCAGGAAGCGACGCAAAATGCGCGAGAAGTAGCCGAAAAGTTTGCCAAGGACTCACAATCTCGCCTTGGCAAGATTAAGAGTGCCAGCCAAGGCCAGTTTACGATTTCCGATCGTGACAGCAGCACGCCTTATATAAAACAAATTCGCATTGTTTCAACTCTGACCTATTATTTAAACGACTGATATTTAAGCCGCTCTGATTGCGGCTTAAAAATGATGACGATGGCGATTGATGTAAGGGAAGATTCATTCGCCTTTTCCCCTATATTAGTAAAATCGATTACATTAATTTTTTCTAATAAATATTGATTGCCTATTGAAACCAACTCCATTAGAATTTACTCATGAATTATTTTTGGGATGATTTAGTATGGCTGCAATCTCACGTACTCTGTTCACATTATTAGCATTTTCTGCCTTCACAGCGCAGGCATCTTCTTTAGAAACCCTCGAAGTAATAAGCAAACCCTACGCGAATTGGGTGACTTTAGATGCCAATATTGAGGCTGTAAAAGCGGCAACTGTATCAGCACAAACCTCAGGGCGAATTGTTAAGCTCAACTACGATGTCAATGATGTCGTACCTGAAGGTGCGGCCTTACTCGAGATCACCAGTAAAGAGCAAGGCGCTGAACTGGCAAGCTATGAGGCCGATCTCGCCAAAGCCACCGCGCTAAACGTAGAGGCGCAGGCCCAATATAAACGCTATAAAGAACTCTTCCCCCAAGGCGCGATTTCGAAAGGCGCTATGGATGAAGCGACCGCCAATGCCAAGGCCGCCGAACAAGCCGTGAGTGCGGCTAAGGCCCGAGTTATCAAGGCAACTGAGTCGCTTAAATATACTGTAGTATCGGCCCCATTTAGCGGGATTGTTACCGAGCGTTTAGTTGAGTTGGGTGAAACCGTGAGTGTCGGTCAACCGCTACTGTCCGGTTTTTCACCCAGCCAAATGCGCGCCATCACCCAAGTGCCGCAGCGCTATATTCAACAGCTAAAAAGTGCCCCCGAATTTATAGTCCGCTTAAATGATGGTCGTGAAATCCTCTCTAAGGATCTCACCATCTTTAGTTTTGCCGATCCCGTTAGCCATAGCTATCAAGTGCGGATTAACCTGCCAAAAGATGAACACAACTTGCAACCCGGAACTTGGGCCAAGGCACTATTTAAAAATGGCGAGCGAGAAAAAATCCAACTACCGACTTCAGCGCTAATCACCATGAATGAACTCAGTAGCGTTTACCTGAAAAAAGGTGAGCAATTTGTGCTTACTCAGGTACGAGTATCAGAACCTGTCAATGGTGAAGTAGAAATACTCGCAGGACTTAAATCCGGAGATATTATCGCCATGGATGCTTACCAAGTGTTGCTTGAGCAAAAGCAATAAATTCCCTAGCGATATCAATTTGATGAGGTTGTTGAATGAAACACGCTACTGAATCTTCGACGTCACTTGGCATTTCGGGTCGAATTGCGGCGGCCTTCCAAAACAGTGCCATCACGCCACTGCTGGCGCTGTTAGGCTTGTTGCTCGGCTTATTTGCCATTTTAGTGACCCCCAAGGAAGAAGAACCGCAGATTGACGTCACTTTTGCCGACGTCTTTATCCCTTTCCCCGGCGCGACCCCGACCGAAGTTGAAAACTTAGTCACCCTGCCCGCTGAGCAAGTTATTTCCGAAATCAAAGGGATAGACACGCTCTATTCTTTCTCGCAGCCCGATGGCGCCATGATCATTGTGATCTTTAAGGTCGGCGTGACCCGAAACGATGCCATTGTGAGTCTTTACAACCAGATTTATTCCAATATGGATAAACTGCCTCAGGGCGCGGGCGTTGGTGAACCATTAATTAAACCACGCGGTATTGATGATGTGCCTATTGTTAGCCTGACTTTATGGTCCAAGGATAAACAGGTATCGGCTGAACAACTCACCCATGTGGCACAAGGTTTAGAAACCGAAATCAAGCGTATCCCTGGTACGCGGGAAATATACACCGTTGGCCAACATGAAATAGTGGCAAATGTACGTATCGATCCCGCCAAAATGAATAGCTTTAATCTCACCTACGACAAGTTGAGACAGAGCCTGAATGACAATAATCACATCTCGATGCCTGCATCTTTAGTGCAAGGTAATCAAGAGATTAAGGTTCAGGCAGGTCAGTTTTTACAATCTATCGATGATGTAAAACAGCTCGTGGTGAGTATTTCACAAGATAAACAGGGTAAACCCATCCCCGTTTATTTGGCTGACATTGCCGACATCAGTTTAAAGAGTGATATTCCCACTCAAAGCGTTTGGCATAGTGACAAGACAGATATTTACCCCGCAGTGACCATAGCCATTGGTAAGCAGCCAGGGCAAAACGCCGTTGATATTGCCGATGCGACGCTTGCACGCATTGCTAAGGTCAAGAATGTGTTGATCCCCAACAATGTCGAAGTGACTGTTTCGCGCAACTATGGTGAGACGGCGGCGGATAAATCGAACACCCTTATTCTTAAGCTGATTTTTGCCACCAGCGCCGTTGTCGTATTGGTATTTTTAACCATGGGTGCCCGCGAATCACTGGTGGTCGGTGTCGCCATTATTATCACCTTGGCGATCACCCTGTTCGCCTCCTGGGCGTGGGGATTTACCCTTAACCGCGTTTCACTCTTCGCGCTGATTTTCTCCATCGGGATCTTGGTCGACGATGCCATTGTGGTGGTGGAGAATATCCACCGGCACATGGCGCTCGGTAAAAAATCCTTTAGCGAACTCATCCCCGTTGCGGTCGATGAAGTCGGCGGCCCAACAATTCTCGCCACCTTTACGGTTATCGCCGCCCTGCTACCCATGGCATTTGTGTCGGGATTAATGGGCCCTTATATGAGCCCCATTCCCATCAACGCCAGTATGGGCATGCTGATTTCGCTTGTGGTCGCCTTTATGGTGACCCCATGGCTGAGTCGTAAGTTGCTCAAACAGCACAGCGGCTCGGCGACTGATACCGCACACAGCAGTGATGCCGATGCTCAGATGAACGAGAGCAAAATGGTGCGCCTGTTTACCCGTTTAATCGGTCCCTTCCTGCTGGGTAAAGGTGCCCGTAAAGCACGGATTGGCCTCGCTGCCGGAGTCTTTGTACTCATCGGTATCGCCGTGGCGCTGCCTGTGGGTCAGCTCGTGGTGTTAAAGATGCTGCCCTTCGATAATAAATCCGAGTTCCAAGTCATGGTGGATATGCCTGAAGGCACGCCTGTGGAACAAACCCAGCGGGTACTTCAGGATTTAAGTCGCTACCTTGCCACTGTGCCCGAGGTGGAACATTTGCAGCTGTATGCCGGCACCAATGCGCCAATGAACTTTAACGGCTTAGTGCGCCACTATTTTCTGCGTCACAGCCAAGAGCTTGGCGATATTCAGGTCAATCTAGTCGATAAAAAGCATCGCAAACGCGACAGTCACAGCATTGCGCTGGCGGTACGTGAAGAATTGCAGCATATCGGCGCTAAATATCAGGCCAATGTGAAAGTCGTCGAAGTACCACCTGGCCCGCCAGTCTGGTCGCCGATTGTGGCCGAAGTCTATGGTCCAAGTCCTGCGATTCGCGAACAAGCAGCCTATGATCTGCAGGCACTTTTCCGTGAAACAAAAGATGTGGTCGATATTGATATCTTCTTGCCCGCAGCGCAGCAAAAATGGCAGGTGATGATCGACCGCTCTAAAGCTAGCCTGATGGCGGTGCCCTATAGCAATATCGTTGATTTAATTGCGACTTCCGTTGGCGGCAAGGATGTGAGCTATTTGCATATCGCCCAGCAAAAACAACCCGTGCCTATCCGCCTGCAACTGCAAGAAGGGGCCAAAATCGATTTAGAGCAAGTGCTGAATATGAAGCTACAGAGTCAAACGGGCCAATCTGTGCCCGTGTCTGAGCTGGTGACCATCAAGCGCGGTAACATCGATGCCCCTATCATCCATAAGAATATGATCCCTATGGTGATGGTGGTTGCCGATATGGCAGGTCCGCTCGACAGTCCGCTCTATGGCATGTTCGACATGGCGGGCAAAATCGACGGCGAAGGTGGCTTAGGTTTCGATCAGCATTATATCCACCAACCAACCGGGCTAGACTCAGTCGCCGTGCTCTGGGACGGGGAATGGAAGATCACCTATGAAACCTTCAGAGATATGGGCATTGCCTATGCGGTGGGCATGATTGCAATTTACTTATTGGTCGTCGCCCAATTTAGATCCTATCTAGTGCCGCTTATCATTATGGCGCCAATCCCTCTGACAGTAATTGGAGTCATGCCTGGGCATGCCCTACTCGGTGCGCAATTTACCGCGACGTCGATGATAGGCATGATTGCCTTGGCGGGGATTATTGTCCGTAACTCAATATTATTAGTGGATTTTATCAATCAGGAAACCGCTTCAGGCGTTCCCTTTGAGCGGGCTGTAATTCACTCGGGCGCCGTGCGGGCAAAACCCATTATGCTGACCGCTTTGGCGGCCATGATAGGCGCCCTATTTATTCTGGATGACCCGATATTCAATGGGCTTGCGATCAGTCTGATTTTTGGGATTTTCATCTCAACACTACTAACGCTAATCGTTATCCCAGTGCTTTACTACGCGGCGATGAAAAATCGCATAAACTTAATTCAAACAAACGACTAACCCACAATAGGCAGCTATTGTGCTGCCGCTAGGAGCAAGATATGTCACTCGAACGCAGCATTATGGCTTTTGCCGGATTTATGGTGTTACTGTCTTTGGTATTAACCGCTTTTGTACACCATAACTTTATGTGGTTAACGGCCTTCGTTGGCGCTAACCTATTCCAAAGCGCTTTTACGGGTTTTTGCCCCGCAGCTATGGTGTTACGCAAGTTAGGCGTGAAATCCGAGGCTGAAATCGCAAGACAGGGTTAATGCACAATTGCAAAGGAGAAAGTCAGTGTTCAACCAGCTACTGTATCGTAGTAAGAGCTTACTCGGGGTCGCTCTCTTGAGTCTATCATCACTCGCCTTAGTACCCAGCGCGGCAAGTGCCGCCGATCAAGAACCCAAAGTCGCATGGGCGAAAATCGCTGCTGGCGCTATGGTATTAGACGTGAGAACGCCTGAGGAATTTGCCGCAGGTCATTTAGCCAATGCGGTTAATATTCCCTTTGAGCAAGTCGCAACAGAATTTGCGAAACGCGGTATTGCCAAAGATGCCCCGGTGGTCTTGTATTGCCGCAGCGGCAGGCGCAGTAGTATCGCGACCGAAGCACTCGTTGCTGCAGGTTATACTCAAACCTATAACGGTGGCGGTTATCAAACTTTAGCGGGTACTCAACCGAAAACGGAGTAAGTCACTCATTTACTTTCACCCCAAAAGCGCCATTTGGCGCTTTTGGATTTTACCTTCGTCATTTCTCCCGCCGCTATTCAGCCCATTTATTATTCTATTCCTTGCCCAAATAAGCCAATAAATTGGCAAATGCCAAACCCTCGACGCCAAAATTCAATAAAATCGCATAATCAATCACTTGAGCAAAATTCATCACTCAAATAAAACTAACACTTAATATTTTTAAAATATGTAATTCCAAAAAAATATAAGCATATTTTTCAGAATTTTATATCAAAACCATTCTTTATTAACACTTAAAAATAGCTTAAAGATTCGCTTTTCCTTATTCACCTTTTCCACATAAAAAAACATAAATAGTTAAAAATAAAGGTTACAACTTGTTACATGTGACTATTTATTCACTTAATCTGATTATGTACATATTGCATTTTACCAACCATCGTACTATTAACAATTATTTTACAACACGTTACAACAAAGATAGATTCACCAAATGAGTAGCATCTGAGTTGTAGTTATTCTTTAAAAGCACAAAATAATAATGATTAACACTAAATTGAACATGGAAGAAAAACATGAGAATCAATAGAACCTCAAAAATAGTTCTAAGCTTATCCAGCTTAGCTATTGCGATCTCAGCAGGTGTTAATGCGGCACCAGAAGCACCTGGTTTTGCCGCAGCAATGCAATCACAGACCTCTCCTCTGCCAAAACGTTATATTGTTAAATTTAAAAATGCTGATGCCCCCGCAATGATGTCTGAGGGCAGCTTACAAGCAAGCGATCAACTGCAAACAACCATGAATTATCAACCTCAGGTTGCAGAAGTGAGCGCACAACATAGCGTGTTGAACAAAGCAAAAGCCAAGGAAATGAAACGCATTGGCCGCAGCAACAGCTATTCTGTCAAGTTGGATAACAATGCATTAAAGACATTAAGAGCGCGTGCTGATGTAGAGTATGTTGAGGAAGACATGCCACGCCGCTTTTTAAGTGAAACAACCCCTTGGGGGCAAACCTATGTGGGTGCTACTCAATTAAGCGATAGCCAAGCGGGCAATCGTACTATTTGTATTATCGATTCAGGTTACGATCGTGGCCACAGCGACTTAAGCGGTAACAATGTCACTGGTACCAATAACTCAGGCACAGGTAACTGGTATGAGCCAGGTAATAACAATGCCCACGGTACTCACGTTGCAGGTACTATCGCAGCCATTGCCAATAACGATGGTGTGGTTGGTGTAATGCCAAACCAAAATGCCAATATCCACGTGATTAAAGTGTTTAACGAGGCTGGCTGGGGTTACTCTTCATCGCTCGTTTCTGCCGTAGATACTTGTGTGGCTAATGGTGCCAATGTTGTTACCATGAGCTTAGGTGGTGCAGGTTCGAGCACGACTGAACGTAATGCTTTAGCAGCCCATTATAACAACGGTGTACTATTAATCGCCGCTGCCGGTAACGATGGTGACAACACCCATAGCTATCCAGCCTCATACGATGCGGTGATGTCAGTCGCTTCTGTTGATAGCCATAAAGATCATTCAGCCTTCTCGCAATACACTAACCAAGTTGAGATTGCAGGCCCAGGTGAAGCGATTCTATCAACCGTTACCCGCGGTGAAGGTCGTTTAGCGGATATCACTATCGGCGGTCAATCTTACTTTAACTCTGGTGTGGTGCCGCACAATCGCTTTACGCCATCGGGCACCAACTACGCGCCAAATCCATTTAATGGTACAGCAACTGCGACCTTAGCCGAATGTAGTGTTAACGGCTCAACCTTCAACTGCGGTAACATGACCAACAAGGTATGTTTAGTCGAACGCGTAGGTAACCAAGGTACTTCGTATCCAGAAATCAATGCGGTAAAAGCCTGTAAGAATGCGGGTGCCAGCGCTGCAATTGTTTACAGTAATAGTGCTCTACCAGGATTACAAAACCCCTTCCTCGTTGATGCGAATAGCGAAATCAACATGGTGTCAGTGTCTGTTGACCGTGCAACCGGTTTAGCACTGCGTAACCAGTTGGGTGCAACGGTTACTGTCAGTAACCAAGGCAACAAGGATTACGAGTATTACAACGGTACATCGATGGCGACACCACACGTTTCGGGTGTAGCGACCCTAGTGTGGAGCTACCACCCAGAGTGTAGCGCAGCCCAGGTGCGTAATGCGCTCAAGCAAACCGCTGAAGACTTAGGCACTGCAGGCCGTGATGACTATTATGGTTATGGTTTAGTGAATGCCGTTGCTGCCAAAGCCTTCCTAGATGCGTCTTGTAATGGCCCAACAGATCCTGTCGATCCCACACCTACAGATGGCGTATTGGTTAATGGTGTACCTAAAACAGGTTTAAGCGGCGCTGCCAATGAAGAGCTGCATTTCTCATTTGAAGTGCCACAGGGCGCGACTAACCTAGGCTTTGTAATGAACGGTGGCACGGGTGATGCTGATCTATACGTACAGTACGGCGCAGCGCCAACGACCTCAAACTACGATTGCCGTCCATACAAAGGTGGTAACAGTGAATCTTGCCCAATCAGCAACGTTCAATCTGGTACTTACTACGCGATGGTAAAAGGTTATTCTGCCTTCAGCGGAGTGTCTTTAACAGCAAGCTATACCAATCCTAGTGACGGAGGAACACCTCCAACTGCGCCATCAAGCTATAGCAATACCGACAACTACAATATTCCTGATAATAAAACAGCAGGGATCACTAGCCCAATTACAGTGACCCGCACTGGTAATTCAGGCACAGTGACTGCAGTGGTTAATATTGTTCATCCTTATATCGGTGATTTAAAAGTGCAATTGATCAGCCCAAGTGGTCAAACTTCAACATTGCACAATAGAACAGGTTCTGGCACTGACAATATCAATAAAAGCTACACAGTTGATATGACGGGTGTAGAATCTAGCGGTGTTTGGAAGCTAAAAGCAATTGACGCAGCCCGTGGCGACGTTGGCTATATCGATAGCTGGGAATTGAAATTCCAATAATCAAAACGAAAAAACATCAGAGCCTGCAATAGCAGGCTCTTTTTTTATTGATAATCTTTAAGCATTTTGGGCTCGATAAGCACGCTGTGCTCATTGTCCGATAACCAGACTTGCCCTTCACTGATAGACGCCTGCAGCGACATAGTGCGGCTCACTAACGCCTCCATCGCCGTCACCGACTCTTCGGCAATATTCCATACTTTCAAATTTTTATAACGTTCTAGAGCCACTTGATTTTGTTTCCACCAAATGGGCACACTACGGCCACCATAAGCGAAGAGCTGTACTGCTTTGGCTCGGCCGCTCGCCTTACGTAGCCATTTTTCATCGGCTTGGCCAAATTCAATCCACAGGTCCACTTCCCCAGAGAGACTCTTGTCCCACAGCTCAGGCTCATCGTCGACGCACAATCCCTTAGTAAAACTTAAGGTCTCAGAAGCGTTTAAGATAAAGGCCAACAAACGCACCATCATGCGGCCATCGGTTTCGGAGGGATGCTGCGCTAACGTCAGCTGATGATCTTGATAATAACCTCGGTCCATATCAGCGATCTGAAGATTGACCTTAAACACTGTCGCTTTGAGAGCCATAGTACATCCTAAGCTTAACGATAAAAATAAACGGCGAGTCTACCTAAGACTCGCCGTTAGCTCAAACAAACTGCGATTAAGCAGACTAAATCGCACCTGGGCGTAAATGCTTAGCCACCGGAAAATGCGCCTTAAGTTGCTCAATCTTCTGGGTATCAGCAACCAACAGCATCCGTGAGCCTTGCTCATATTCACGGCTGATATCACTCAGCGCAGGGAGCGCTGCCCGATTAGCATCGCGGCGCACCAACTCAGCCAAGTTATCGGCTAAACTGACTTCGCTGTAAATCCAGTCGAGGCGCTGCAATAACGGCATCGCCGCCAGCGGCAATAACTCGACAGGCGTGGCCTCGTCCAATAGCAGGATTTCCCCGCGGCTGACGATATTATTAAAAGCATTTTGATAATGCTCTGGGGTGCGCGCATCAAACCTATCGCCATTGGTGTCGAAAAAGCGCTCCCAAAACAATCTTCGCGTCGCGGTTTTAGTAAGTCTTTGCTGTACTTCGAGACGCTTGTCGGCTACAAAGTCGAATAAGGGTTTAAGGGATTGCGGCAGGCTGGTCTCTAACCTTGCTCGAATGGTTCGCGCAAACACGGGCGCCGCCCCCGCCGTGCTGATCGCCACCACAAGGCGCCCCCTGTCGACAATTGAAGGCGTAATAAAGCGGCAATAGGCGGGATTATCCACAGCATTAACCCAAATTCCACGCTCAGTGGCTAAGGTAGCCAGTTCAGCGTTGAGCATATCGTTTGCGGTTGCTAGATAGATAAGATCGTAGTTTTGAATATCGGCCTGAACCACAGACCGTTGTGAAAGCAGGATCCGCCCCTTATCTGCAAAGGCTTGTACCTCAGGATTCACCTCGGGCGCAATGACATGGATATTGGCTTCAGTACGCGTTAATAACGCCAGCTTGCGGCTAGCCACATCACCGGCCCCCACCAACAGAACATTTAAATTAACAGTATCGATAAATAGTGGGAAATATTGCATGTCACTCGCCTGTAAGAAGTCAAACCGGATATAAATTAATCTTGCACCACGGGTAGTTGGCGTTGGATCCACCCCTTGTAACCGCCAATTAAAGAAGCAACTCTGCTATAGCCCATAAGCTGTAAACTGCTTGCAGCCAGTACAGAGCGTGCACCACCCGCACAATAGAGTAATAGCGGAGTGCTTTTATCGGGAAAACGCTGTTCAACGTCGCGCTCAATAGTGCCGCGGCTCATGTGCTTCGCTTGGGGCAGATGATCCTGCAACCATTCATGATCTTCACGGACATCAATTAGTACCCAAGTGTCGTCGGCTTGATAGGCCTCAATGCTCACTTCAACGACATGGGGACGAACAGATTCGACAAGAGCGGAAAAAGCACTGGACGGATGCATCACATACTCCTTAGATAAGAGATTGAATGACTTAGCGAATATTGCTGAAGTGTAATTCGCTAAGTGATGGGACGCAATCTTTGCCACTGTGGGCGTGGGACAAACTAGAGATTAATTATGACTTTCGCTACGCTCGGCGCTGCAATGCCAACACAATTCAAAACTGCCCTCGTTCATCTCGTGGCATTGTAAACACTGCCACTGAGGGCTAATCACATCCAAGCCACTAAGCTGTGCTTGTGCTTTTGCAAGTTGTGACTCATACACCCAAAGCTCGATATTGTGCAACCCAGCAGGCAACTCACCTATACCACCGAGCAAGGCCTCGCCACGCAACTCAACATGAATGCCACAGGCTTCTAATAGTCCCTTCCATGTATGGGCCTGTAACAGGTTTCCACCAGCAATTAATGTTTTACGTTCTTCCATGCGACTTCCTACTGCATTTATCTTCAAAAAACTAGGCAGCCGACATCCTACAGTGAAATAACTTAGCCTGTCGAGTGCTGTTTTTTACATCAGTTGTTAATAAATTTAACATTTACGTTTTACAGCATTAGTCACTATAAAGTTGTGAGTTTGCTAGCAGATTATCAAAGGTTGAAAAATCTAAGCTAAAAAAATGCCACTTTAAAAAGTGGCATTTGATATCGAAAATGAGTAATAAGCGGTACTCAGAATGGCCTACGGCATCATTGATGGCTGATCAGCACCTTCTTTCTCGACTTCAACTGGCATCATATGCTCACGGCAAATGCCCAGTTTGATCGCAAGGTAACTTGCTACGTAGATAGAAGAATAGGTACCGACGAAAATACCCAACAACAATGCAGTCGCAAAGCCGTGGATCATAGTGCCGCCCTTCAGGAACAGCGCCACAACGGTCACCAGCGTCGTACCAGTAGTGATAATGGTACGGCTCATGGTTTGGGTGATAGAGACGTTGACCACTTCTTCAGGCTCGCTCTTACGCATCTTGAGGAAGTTTTCACGGATACGGTCGAACACAACGATAGTATCGTTAAGTGAGTAACCCACAACCGTTAACACCCCCGCCAATACGGTCAGGTCGAATTCCAGTTGGAATAAGGAGAACACACCTAAGGTTACAATCACGTCGTGGGCAAGTGCTGCCACCGAACCGAAGGCTAAACGCCATTCGAAACGGAAAGACACGTAGATCATGATACAGATAAGCGCGACCAATACCGCTAAACCGCCCTGCTCAGCCAACTCTTTACCCACTTGAGGACCGACAAATTCAACACGTTTCTGTTGAACGCCCGCATCCACTTGTTGGGCCGCAGCCATCACAGATTTGACCTGTACATCGCTGCTCACGCCTTCTTTAACAGACAGACGCACCAATATGTCACGGCTAGAACCGAAGTTTTGTACCACGGCACCATCTAACTCAGGTGCAGACAGTTTCGAACGCAGCACGTTCAAATCGACGGGTTGAGTGAACTCCATCTCAACCACAGTACCGCCGGTAAAGTCTAAGCCCCAGTTAATGCCTTTGGTCGCCAAGGACACCAGCGAGCCAAACACCAAAATGGCAGACATAATACTGATAGGCAGCGCATGACGGAGGAAGTTAACCGTACGTTTTAAAGATAAAATTTCTAACATTATCGCTTCCCCTTAGATAGACAACGTCTTCACGCGCTTACCGCCCCAAATCGCGTTCACGATTGCGCGGGTACCCACGATAGCGGTAAACATTGATGTCGCAATACCGATCATCAGGGTTACCGCGAAGCCTTTGATCGCGCCCGTACCAACGGCGAACAGGATCAGCGCTGTCAGGAAGGTAGTAATGTTAGCGTCGGCGATGGTAGAGAAGGCGTTACCATAACCTTCGTGAATCGCCTGCTGTACGCTGCGACCTGCACGTAACTCTTCACGGATACGCTCGTAAATCAGTACGTTACCGTCAACCGCCATACCCACTGTTAACACCATACCCGCAATACCAGGCAGGGTTAATACGGCGCCAGGGATCATAGACATCACCCCAACTACCATCACTAGGTTGGCTGTTAAGGCTAAGTTAGCGATCAAGCCGAAACTACGGTAGTAAACCAACATGAAGATAAGTACGACTGCCATACCCCAAATCATGGCTTGCACACCGCTTTCGATGTTTTCCGCACCTAGGCTTGGACCGATAGTACGTTCTTCCACAATCGATACAGGCGCAATCAGGGCACCCGCACGCAGTAGCAGTGCGAGGTTTTGTGCTTCACCATGGCTTAAGCCGGTGATCACAAAGTTACGGCCTAAACGCGCTTGGATGGTCGCCACAGAAATCACTTCTTGGATTTTCTGCATCTTGACGCTGCCATCGGCGTTACGCTCACCGCTGTCTTTATATTCGATGAACAAGGTCGCCATCGGTTTACCGATATTGTCCTTAGTCACGTTAGAGAAAATGGTACCGCCTTTAGCATCGAGGTTGATGCTCACCTGTGGACGGCTGTATTGGTCAAAACTTGGTTGTGCGCCAGTGATATGATCACCCGTTAGCATCACTTCCTTCTTCAGTACCACTTGACCGCCTTCACGGCGTTGATACACCTCAGAACCCGCAGGTACACGGCCAGATTGCGCCGCATTCGGGTCGGCCTTATCGTCTACCATGTGGAATTCAATCGATGCAGTTGCACCTAAGATTTCCTTAGCGCGAGCCGTATCTTGTACACCTGGCAGCTCAACGATAATACGCTCAGCACCTTGGCGTTGAACCACAGGCTCAGCTACCCCTAACTCGTTCACACGGTTACGGATAGTGGTAATGTTTTGCTGCAGCGCTTCTTCTTTAATCTGCTTGAGATAGGTTTCGCTCATCACGGCTTGCAGGGCAAAGTCTTCACCCTTGCTCACATCGCTGAACACCATATCGTTGCTGCGCGATTTTAAGAAACGTTCTGCACTGGCTAAACTTTCGGCATCACGGAATTTAATCTCGATACCTTGCGCATTGTTGCGAATGCCAGCGTAACGGATTTTTTCTTCACGTAATTGTGAACGGAAATCGGCCACTTTGGCCTCTTCCATCTTGCGGATGGCTTCGCCCATGTCCACTTCCATTAAGAAGTGCACACCACCACGAAGGTCCAGACCGAGTTTCATTGGGCTACCGCCCATGGACTCGAGCCACTGCGGCGTCGCAGGGGCAAGGTTAAGTGCCACGGTAAACTTATCGCCTAAATCTTCGGCGATGGTTTCCTTGGCCAGCAACTGTTGATCCGCGTTTTGCACGCGAACCAACAATTGGCCTTTTTCAAGCTCAGAACGTTTTACCGCAATGCCCTTACTGGCTAACAGCTCGTTCACTCTGGCTTGGGTAGATGCCGTGACTTCAGCACCTCGAGTCGCCACTACTTGCACCGCATGATCTTCACCGAACAGGTTAGGTACGGCATAGAAACAACCTATGGCGATGACGAGCACCACCATAATGTTTTTCCACATTGGGTATTTATTTAACACGCCTGAGCCCTCTTGGCTTACAACGACTGGATAGAGCCCTTAGGCAATACAGCTGCAATGTAATCTTTTTTAATTGTAATTTGAGTCGTGTCGTTCAAGCTCAGTAACACGTAGTCATTTTCATCGCTGATCTTTGCAATCTTGCCTAAGATACCGCCGCTGGTCAGGACTTCGTCGCCCTTGCTTAAAGATGACATCAGGTTCTTGTGCTCTTTAACACGCTTAGATTGCGGACGGAAAATCATGAAATAGAAAATCAGACCGAAAATCACCAGCATGAAAATCAATTCCATGGTGCCGCCACCCTGTGGAGCGCCTGCTGCATTTGCATATGCATTTGAAATGAACATAGTTTTCTCTTCTTATTAGCAAAAAATCAATCGACTAACTCTGGTACTTCACGACCTTGACTGGTATAGAAGTCCTTTACAAAGGCGTCTAATGTACCTGTCTCAATCGCCCCGCGCAAACCTTCCATTAACATTTGATAGTATCTCAAGTTGTGAATGGTGTTTAAACGCGCACCCAGAATCTCATTACAACGATCTAAATGGTAAAGGTATGCCCGTGAATAGTTTTTACAGGTATAACAATCACACTTAGGATCGAGCGGTGATGTGTCATCACGATGACGCGCATTGCGGATCTTGATCACACCTTCACTGGTAAACAGATGACCGTTACGGGCGTTACGGGTTGGCATGACACAGTCAAACATGTCGATACCACGACGCACACCTTCAACTAAATCCTCTGGCTTACCGACCCCCATCAGATAGCGCGGCTTGTCCGCAGGAATTTGTGGACAGATATGCTCAAGAATGCGGTGCATGTCTTCCTTAGGCTCACCTACGGCCAAACCACCGACGGCATAACCGTCGAAACCAATGTCGACTAAGCCTTTTAAGCTCTCGTCGCGTAAATCTTCATAAACACTGCCTTGGATGATCCCGAATAATGAATTGGGGTTTTCCAGACGGTCGAACTCGTCGCGTGAACGCTTAGCCCAACGCAGTGACATCTGCATTGACTTGCGCGCTTCATCTTCAGTTGCCGGATACGGAGTACATTCGTCAAAAATCATTACCACATCACTGCCCAATGCATGTTGAATTTGCATTGATTTTTCAGGATCTAAGAAGATTTTCTCGCCATTGATTGGCGAACGGAAATGCACACCTTCTTCGGTAATTTTACGAATGTCACCCAAACTGAATACTTGGAAACCGCCCGAATCGGTCAGAATAGGACGCTGCCAGTTCATAAAATCATGCAAGTCACCATGCTTACGCATGATTTCTTCGCCGGGACGTAACCACAGGTGGAAAGTGTTACCGAGCAGAATATCCGCACCAGTAGCACGCACTTCTTCAGGCGTCATGCCTTTTACCGTACCGTAAGTACCAACAGGCATAAAGGCTGGGGTTTCTACCGTGCCGCGTTCAAAAATCAAGCGACCACGGCGCGCACGGCCGTCGGTAGTGTCGAGTTCAAATTTCATAATTCACCTCGCCAGATAAACAGTCTGACTACATTTGTAATGGCAAGCGCCATTTTGATTAACAATAGAGATAGGGACAGATCTAAAAGGTTCAACCTTTGGCTGAAAAAAATTACCGCCCAAACTCAATGTGGGCGGCTATTTTAAAACAAAATCTTGGTCTAGTGAGCTTTTTTCGTCACAAACATGGCATCGCCATAGCTAAAGAAGCGATATTTTTGCGTGATTGCGTGTTTATACGCCGCCATAACATGATCAAAACCTGCAAAGGCACTGACCAACATAATGAGGGTCGATTCCGGCAGGTGGAAGTTAGTGATCATGGCATCGACAACTTGGAACTGATACCCAGGATAGATAAAGATATCGGTATCGCCGCTAAAGGCTTTCAGTTCGCCTTCACTGGCCCGGGCGGCACTCTCCAGTGAGCGCACGGACGTCGTCCCAACAGCGACCACACGTTTGCCCGCCGCTTTAGTTTGGGCAATTAGATCCACGACATCCTGCGGTACATTGGCCCACTCGGAATGCATTTTGTGCTCGAGCACATTATCTACGCGCACTGGCTGGAAGGTACCAGCGCCCACGTGCAAAGTCACAAATGCGATATTTACGCCCTTGGCTTTTAATGCCTCAAGCATGGCATCGTCAAAATGAAGGCCTGCCGTAGGCGCAGCTACCGCACCAGGGTTTTGGTTATACACGGTTTGATAGCGCTCTTTGTCGGCATCCTCATCGGGACGGTCGATATAAGGAGGCAGTGGCATATGCCCTACCGCTTCGAGTACTTCTAAAATAGTCAGGTCGGATAAGAGTTGAAGTTCAAATAAGGCATCGTGGCGGGCAGCCATCTTCATCTCATAACCGCCATCGAGGTGGATAATGCTGTCCACCTTCGGAGATTTGGAGCTACGCACATGGGCGAGAATACGCTTATCGTCGAGCATACGCTCAACTAAAATCTCGAGTTTGCCACCACTGGCCTTTTGGCCAAATAAACGCGCAGGGATCACTCGAGTATTGTTAAACACCATTAAATCGCCAGGATTAATCATCCCCAGCAGATCGGTAAACTGTTTATCGGCAAGTAAGCCAGTATTGCCATCTAAGGTTAACAGACGTGACGCAGTGCGTTGCGCCATGGGATAACGAGCGATAAGTTCGTCGGGAAGATCGAAGGAAAAGTCTGTTACGCGCATGCAAAGGCCTCTAGATAGCTTAGAACGGCGGCTAGTCTATGGTTAGAGGCCAATAAGATCAAGATTACTTGTTCGCGATGTCCATATCCGCGGTTGTATCCGACTCGTCGAGCACATCTGAGGTCGATGTGTTATCTACATCATATTTGGGTCGTGTTCGCGAAAAATTATCCATGCTGAAACTATGCTGCTCATAGGGAATATCGACTAGCACTTTTTTACGCTTAGGGCGCGAGTCTTTACCAAGCATTTTGGAAAACCAGTTCCACATCATCCATGATCCTTAACAGGTTAATTAATTGGTGCATTTTCAATCCTACATCAGCATTTGCCTTCCTGGTGAAACGCTAACGTAAGCACTCCCTTAGAAAAGCACACGATTTTGCCTATTTGTGCTTTCCTCAGCGCGCCTGCCCATGATACCGTGAACTAACGCGATAAACCAAGCACAAAAAATGAACATTCTTACACACTTACATTTAGCTGAGATCAGTAAAACCCACCTTGGCGCCAATTTGGCCGGCAATTTTGTCACTGCGCCAATCGATTCTGCGCCGCAAGCACTTCGCCAAGGACTGTGGTTAAACCAAGAAATTAATCAGCTTTGTGTCAATCATGAGCTCACTCAAGAACTCATGGCACTCTTTCCCGCTCGGTTATCAAGCATAGCAGCAGATTTAATGTTCGTAAGTTTCGATCATTATTTAGCCTACTACTGGGAAGAATATCACCAGCAGCCATTGTCTGAGTTTAGCCAAAAAGCCTATGCTGAACTGGAAGAATTTGCGACCCAATGCGATGAGTATCATCCACAGTCTTGCCTAGAGATCATCGCCGATATGCGCTGTCATGATTGGTTAAACAACTACGCCACATCGAAGGGAATACAACAGGCATTAGTACAACGGGCCAAGGGTCATCCACACAGTGCCTTATTTAATGGCGCGGATAAACTGTTAGCGAAAATGCAAATAGAGACAGAAACCGCCTTTCGCACCTTCTATCCTCAATTAATGGCGTATACCCGTATTTGGAGCCGTAAAACCCCAAGTGACTATTTACCCAGTGGCTCAGCTGACTAAGCTCGAAGTCTAACACCTGCATTCTGGTATCAAGCCTTGTTTAAGCCTAAGCGTTTACCCTAACGCCTTTGCAATAGCATATATTCAGTGAGGTTACCGTCACAGTGACGTCCGCAAACCCAAGCCCTAAACCAGCTCACCCACTCAGTTGGCGCCAAAAACTACGAAGCCCGCGCTTTTGGCTTAAACAGCTTAGGGATCTTAGCATCATAGCGCTGGTGCTCTACTGCATCAGCCTCTATTTGCAACGGGATATGATCACAGGCCAAGCGCCAGTATTAGGCGGTATCGCGATTGATGGCAGCCAGCTTACGCTGAATACAGCCCAGACAGAGCCAACATTAGTCTATTTCTGGGGAACTTGGTGCCCGGTGTGCCGCGTCACTTCCCCTATGGTTGAGAGTATCAGCCAAGACCATAAGGTGATTTCGGTAGCCGTAGCCTCTGGCAGTGATAGTGAGATCCAGCGTTATATGGACGAGCATCAGTATCACTTTCCGGTGCTAAACGATGACGATGGTAAGCGAAGCACTCAGTGGGGCGCGATGGCATTTCCGGCTATTTATATAATCGATCCCCAAGGGGAAATCCGTTTTGTCACCTCAGGAGTCACCTCGACTTGGGGCATGAAGTTCAGATTGTGGTTGGCACAATTCTAGTTCAGCTCTAGTTCGGTTCTAGCAACCTCAGCAAACGCCAGCTCGAGAATATACTGCTTAGTGACTGATATTTTGCTAGTATGGCCGCGCAAATGATGAGGATACGATGCAGATATTTGATTACCAGCCCCCTTCAGTCCCTTGGATAGATCTTCGCTATCAAGATAGAGATTTGATCATTATTAATAAACCTTCTGGATTGTTGTCTAATCCCGGCAGGGCCGCACATACCTTAGATTGTGCCCTCACCCGACTACAACGTTTGTATCCTGACACTATTCTCGTGCATCGACTCGATTGCGCCACCTCAGGCATTATGGTGTTTGCCCGCAACAAAAAAGCCGAATCCCAGTTAAAAACCCAGTTCCAAGATAGACAAAACGAGAAAGTGTATATCGCCGAAGTCATGGGGGTAATTGCAAAGGATGCAGGGATAATCGATTTAGCTATCGCGCCCGATCCCGAGCACCCGCCCTATCAGAAGACACAAACGGCAGGGACGGCTGGCGCCAAGAGTGCCCTGACCCATTACCGAGTGCTAGAAAGACGCGAAAACAGCACCTTAGTCGAATTAACACCACAAACGGGCCGTACCCATCAACTGAGAGTGCATATGCTCGCCTTGGGGCATCCCATTCTTGGGGATGAATTTTATGGCGATGATGAAGTGATAAAGGCCAGACCAAGACTCTGTCTTCACGCCCAAAGTTTACGTTTTACCCATCCTTACTCGGGTAAAGCCATGCATTTTTACAGTAAGCATCCCTTCTCGGCTTAACACGCCACCTTATCAATTCCCCCCCCCCTAAAAAGACACAAGGTCGCCTCAGGCGACCTTATATTTAGCAAACCGGGTTGGTGTTTGCCGATTTATTGATTAGCGTCTATCACGGCGACTGATTAAGCCACGCGCTGATTGAAATCAATATCCGCCATCAACTTATCAACTTGGAAATAACTGCCCTGCTCATTGCAGAACTGGAGTTGCATAGCAGGCGTCACCATAAAATATTCACCGAAGAAGTTGCCGCCGACATCTTCCACTTTTTGGCCCTGCGGCGTATCGGACAGACTCACTTCATCCAAACTATGGCAGCCATCGCTAAACCAGGTTTCTAAATAATATTTGCCCGCTTCTTTATAGAGGGTAATTTTGTCACCAAGCAGTGGACGCTCATCTAACCAGCGACCAATAATTTCTCGATTTTGCATATCTGTCTCCCGCCAATGAAGGCGACGGCGTTTTTCAATCCCAGACATCCTGATATCCTTATGCAATACCCACTCACCTAAAGTGAACGTCAGTTGTGGTAGTACATTAAGCATAGAACCCATTTACCGCTTTACTCCCCCGAGTCGCAAATTACGTCAAACTCAACACAAAATGTAATTTTTTGGTTAAATTTAATTTGCTCAACATTTAAAAACTAAAAGATAATTTAGCTTGATTAATTAATCGGCAGTGTAGCTTAATTAGAAAATAAAAACGCGATCTTTATCACTATTTACCTATCGCTAAAGTAAAGATAAATACCTTGTATCACACCTTATTCATTCTCCCCGCTGTATGAGCTTGTTACATCTTTTATTGCCCACTTACTCAAGGATTCTGATATAACAAATGGGTTATTTATCGCCCTATACATAATTAAAAATAATGCAGGAAGCCTATGCACAATATTCATCGCCGCCATTTTCTAAAAACCGCAGGCGCAGTTACCGCAGGTCTTGTTACGGCCAATATCGCCCTCAATGCCAACGCCAGTAGCGTTGCCCCTAAACCCCGCGTTGGAAAATCCGTTATTGGACTTATCGCCCCGAAAATGGAGGTGGTTAGAGTCGGTTTTATCGGTGTGGGAGAGCGAGGTTTTAGCCATGTCGAACAATTCTGTCACTTAGAAGGCGTAGAACTTAAAGCCATTTGTGATACCCACCAAGCCGTTATCGATAGAGCCGTTGAGCATATCGTTAAGCAAAAACGGCCAAAACCTGCGGTCTACACGGGGAATGATCTCAGCTATCGCGAGCTGTTAAACCGCGATGATATCGATATTGTGATTATTTCGACCCCGTGGGAATGGCACGCCCCCATGGCCATCGATACCATGGAAAGTGGTAAACACGCCTTTGTGGAAGTGCCATTGGCACTGACAGTGGAAGAATGCTGGCAACTTGTCGATACCGCCGAACGCACCCAGAAAAACTGCATGATGATGGAGAACGTCAATTACGGCCGCGAAGAATTGATGGTGCTCAACATGGTGCGCCAAGGTGTGTTCGGCGAGCTGCTCCACGGTGAGGCCGCTTATATCCATGAGCTGCGCTGGCAAATGAAGGAAATTAACCATAAAACCGGTTCGTGGCGCACCTATTGGCACACCAAACGCAACGGTAACTTATATCCGACCCACGGCTTAGGGCCGATTTCTCAATATATGAACATCAACCGTGGTGACCGTTTCGATTATCTCACCTCCATGAGTTCACCCGCGCTCGGGCGCGCGCTGTATGCCAAGCGTGAATTTCCCGCCGATCATGAGCGTAATCAGCTCAAGTACATCAATGGCGATATGAGCACTAGCCTGATTAAAACCGTTAAGGGCCGAACCATTATGGTTCAGCACGATACCACTACACCTCGACCCTACAGCCGCCATAACCTTATCCAAGGCACCAATGGCGTTTTTGCCGGATTTCCAAATCGGATTGCCGTTGAGCATGGCGGTTTTGGTAAGAGCTACCACGAGTGGGATATGGACATGCAAAAGTGGTATGACAAATACGATCATCCACTCTGGCAACGCATCGGTAAAGAAGCCGAAATCAACGGCGGTCATGGCGGGATGGATTTTGTGATGCTCTGGCGTATGGTCTATTGCCTACGTAACGGCGAGGCGCTCGATCAGGATGTCTACGATGGCGCCGCTTGGTCTGTGGTGAATATTTTAAGTGAGCAATCGCTGAATAACCGCAGCAACTCGGTCAATTTCCCCGACTTTACCCGCGGCGCGTGGGAACATGCCACGCCCTTAGGGATTGTCGGCGCCTAGAACACTCGAAAGTGAGTGGTTAACGTAAAGGGATACACTTAGGTTTATCCCTTTAATAACAACCTATCGATTTAATCTTTAACGAAAAATCACCACTTTGCTGCGCACCAATCACCAGCCCTATGCTAGTCAAACGGCTTAAATCTATCGCAGCACGCTCAATCGGTTTACCACGGCAATGGGGATGAAACGCCGTAAAAGGAATTTCGATGCGTTGCCAGTGAATAATACTGCCACCGTTAACGCCAAAGGATTGATGCTTAGCATCGGGCATAGGCGCCTGATAAACCGTGCTCTGCGGCGTATCGGCATCCTTAAGGTTCACTTTGTAGTGCTTGCTTCTGTCACGGTCGAGTTCGAGGTAAATCCCACTAAACTCGCCGACATCAAGCGGTGCAAACTCGCAACGCACTGAGGCAAACCCGCCACCATTGGCAAGCGACACATGGCCGCTAAACATCCCATAGCCTAAAGGTGAAATGGTGAGCTTACTGCGTGACAGGCCGCCCATCACGGTATCATTGACGCCATACCAAGACTTAGCCGCATCTAAGTCCTTAAAATCGAAAAGGATCATAACTACTCCCATAAAAAAAGCAGCCACCGTGGTGACTGCTCTTATGATACTTTTTCTACACTAACAACAGCACACTTTATACAAGTTTAGCTTTGTTTTCAGCGGCTTCACAAGCAGCGGCCGTAAAAATCACGTCCGTAGAGCTATTCAGTGCGGTTTCGGCCGCATCTTGGATAACCCCGATAATAAAGCCAACGGCAACCACTTGCATGGCCACATCATTGGAAATACCAAATAAGCTACAGGCCAGTGGAATAAGCAGTAACGAACCACCAGCGACACCCGATGCACCACAGGCCGAAATCGCCGCTACTACACTCAGCAGTAACGCCGTTAATAAATCCACCTGAATGCCTAAGGTATGCGCCGCGGCTAAGGTCAACACGGTAATGGTAATCGCAGCGCCGCCCATGTTGATGGTTGCACCTAACGGAATAGAGACAGAATAGGTGTCTTCATGCAGCTTTAATTTTTCACACAGCGCCATATTCACCGGAATATTTGCCGCGCTAGAACGGGTGAAAAATGCAGTTACGCCACTTTCGCGCAGACAACGGATCACTAATGGATAGGGATTACGTTTAATTTTCACATAAACAATCAGCGGGTTAACAATTAAAGCGATGATCGCCATCGCGCCGAGTAACACGGCCAATAGCTTGGCGTAACCCGCAATGGCGGCAAAACCGGTTTCGGCAAAGGTCGCCGCTACCAGACCAAAAATACCGATAGGCGCTAAACGAATGATAAAACGCACCATTTGTGAAATACCGTGGCTCACATCGGCAAACACTTGCTTGGTCGAATCACTCGCATGGTGCAGGGCTAAACCTAAACCCACACCCCAAGCCAAAATGCCAATGTAGTTACCCGTCATTAATGCGTTGACTGGGTTATCAACCAGTTTGAAGAGTAAGGTATTGATCACTTCACCAATACCCTGCGGCGGACTCGTGCCCTCAACGCCAGCAACCAACACTAAATTGGTTGGGAACATCATACTTAAAATAACTGCAATTAATGCGGCTGCGAAGGTGCCAAATAAGTACAGCACCACAATCGGGCGCATATTGGTTTGAGTATTTTTCTTTTGATTGGCGATGGAAGACGCCACAAGGATAAACACCAGAATAGGAGCAATGGCTTTTAATGCACCTACGAAGAGGCTTCCTAAAAACGCGACTTGCTTTGCGGCTTCATGTGAAAAACTGGCTAGACTCACACCAGCGATAATCCCCACGAGAATTTGCAGCACCAAACTGCCATTAGCCAACTTGGCTAACAAAGACGATTCTTGTTTCATTACTTAACCTATCGTTATTATATTTCGGCTGAGTTTCCCCACCCCACACCTTCAAAATCGAGGTCAATAAGGTTTTTATAGGATGCGACGGAACTTGTCTAGCTTTGCAGGGAAATAAGCCGATTAAATTACCCTGCCCCTGCAAAACCCTTACAAAAATCCAACATGGGGTCTAATGTGCCCGCGTAGCCGCTAAATCGGCACCCCGCAGCATGGCTTCGACCAGCTCATGGGCATCAAACTTTGTCAGCGCCTCATTTGCCCCAACTTGGTGGGCTTGGCTGACACTAATCTCGCTCGAAAGTGAGGTATGCAAAATGATATAAGCCTTGGCGAGAAGAGGATTGTCACGCACTTCAAACGCCAGCTCATAACCATCGAGCCCTGGCATTTCAATATCGCTGACCAGAATATCGATGGGATGATGCTCAGCGGCGGCCTGCTCCATAATCGAGAGCGCCTCTTTACCGTCTGGGGTCACAAAATAAGGAATGTTAATGCTATCAAGCGCGTCAGAAAGTTGTTTGCGTGCGACCTTAGAATCATCCACCAACAAAATACGCATGGGTTTTAACTTCTCGCGCTGCACGTCAGTTAAAATGGCGCGATTGGCCTCGGGCGCATCGGGGAAGACCTTCGACAGCAACAACTCCACGTCGAGTAACTGCACCAGCTGATTATCGTAACGCGTTACTCCGGTTAAAAAGGCATTGCGGCCTAAATTGGCCGATGGCGCTTCAATATCGCGCCAATTGCACTCGATGATCTTATCAATCGCACGCACCAAAAAGCCGATAATCATCCGCTGACAATCGGTAATGATGATATAGCAATGTTGGCGCTCTTCATCGCTGATGGGGCGATAACCAATCGCGGCCGCCATATCGACCACAGGGATAGTATTGCCACGAATAGTAGCTGCCCCAAGGATCGTGGGATGGGATTGAGGGATTTTACTCAACGGAGTATAAGGAACGAGTTCACGAACTTTTAGGGTGCCTAAGGCAAATATCTGACGTTGAGATAGCCTAAATAGGAGTAATCCCTGTGATTGATTTGCCTTACTTTTCATAATAAAACTGAGTGCTCACTCAAATTAAACTGCCAGTATCTTAACCTTAACACGCGCTAAAAGTGATGACTAAGGTCAAATGAGTTGAAATCAGTGATTTGTATTTAGCTTTACGAAAATCATACCTATTACTGAATTAATCCTGCAGTGCATAAAGCACATCGAAGGCAAACTGATCCCAACCTTCGGCTGTAAACGCAATGTCGCGAATGCTGCGCACTTGGCTAACGGCATGTAAAGGCGCTGCGCCATTGACCATCAAGTAATAGGCCATAATAAGCCCAGTACGGTCTTTGCCCGAGCGGCAATGAATTAACACAGGCAAATTATCGGCTTCACACTGCTGAATAAACGCCAACGCCCGCGGTAACTGGGCCACACAAATAGCAACATCCCCTTCCTGCGGCGGGACATTGCGTGAAAAAGGAATGCATTCATAACGCAATCCATGCTGCTTAAAACTGCCTGGCTCACAGCCCTCTCCGCCATTCACGGATAACACCGCACGGATCCCTGCAGCTTTAAGCTCGGCTAAATCCCAAGGATCCTTATTGGGGCCACTTCGACCCGCTATCTTGCCTTCAACTAACCAAAATAGATGCTGCATACTGCTCCCACAACCAGATGCGAAGGGACATAAGATGCACTAAGCATAACTCACGCCCAAGGAATTAAGACTTTTTACCCCAAAATTCAAGGTTCGCCGCGGGTAACTGTTTACGCTTTTTCTTGCCAGTGCCTTCGGGTTTAGCCTGCGGTTTTTCCTGCGCTAACACTTCCAGTGGCATCTCGGCATTCGCTTCAAATCCGGGGATTTGTTCACGTACCAATTTGATTTTATTTTTCTTTTCAATCACACCGAAGTGATGATATTCCTCATGAGAAATCAAGGTCACCGCCAAACCCGCCTCTCCCGCGCGGCCGCTACGGCCAATACGGTGCATATAATCGGCAGGACTTCTTGGCAAATCGAAGTTAATCACCACAGGGAGTTTATCAATATCAATACCGCGGGCTGCGATATCGGTCGCAATCAACACACTGATTTCGCCACTTTTAAAGCCATCGAGTACCCGAGTCCGCGCGCCTTGCGCCTTATCGCCATGGAAGACTTCGGCACTGATCCCACGTTTAGACAGCTTCTGTGCGAGGTGATTACAGGTGTTTTTAGCACTGACAAAAATAAGCGCCTGCGACCACTGATGCTGTTTTATCAAGTGTGCCAACAACGCCGTTTTTTGTTCACGGTTGACTGTGATAACGCGCTGTTCAATGGTGCTTTCTTGCTCACTTTGCAGATGATATTCAAGCGGTTGATGGAGTAATTTGGCCGTGAGTGCACGCACTTCTTCAGGGAATGTCGCCGAATATAATAAGGTTTGTTTCTTGGACGGCAGCGCCTCAAGCACTTGATTTAATTCATCAGTAAACCCAAGGCTTAGCATGCGGTCCGCTTCATCCAACACTAAGGCCGAGACGCGATTTAACTTAAGCGCATTGCTGGCTAATAAATCCAATAAACGGCCAGGCGTTGCCACCAACACATCGGCTCCCGCGCGTAAACTTTGCATTTGCAGATTGACTGACACGCCACCAAACGCCGCAACTATCTTAAGCTGGCCATTAAAATGAGAGGCATAGGATAAAAAGCTATCGGCAACTTGCTGCGCCAATTCGCGGGTTGGCACGAGTACCAAACAACGCACTTGGCCTGCCGATTTTTCCGCGGTTTTCGCCTCAAACAGGCGCTGTAGTAACGGCACGGCAAAGGCGGCCGTTTTGCCAGAGCCCGTATTCGCCCCCGCTAATACGTCCCGTCCACTGAGCACGGCCGGAATAGTCGCCGCTTGTATGGGCGTAGGCGCCGCATAGGTCAGCTCAGTGAGTCGATTACACAGGGGCGCAATAATGCCAAGTTCGGCAAAGCTGGCAACGGAGGAAGAAGCTTGGGTCATAAAAAATTACATGGCTCATCAATAACAAATATGACCGCTATTCTAACGTAAAATGCGCTCCCTTGCTTGTCGATTCCAGCATTAACAGCTGTTGTTTCATCGTAAGTCCATAGGCATAACCGGTTAATTGGCCATTTTTACCAATGATACGGTGACAGGGCACAATAATCGCGATGGGATTGGCGCCATTGGCGGCACCTACTGCCCTGACGGCTTTTGGCCTTTCAATACGCTGGGCGATATCGCCATAACTGCAACTCTGCCCATAACCGACCTGTACCAGCGCCTGCCACACCTGCTGCTGAAATTCGGTTCCCTTAGGCGCTAAGCTTAAGTGGAACTCAGTTAGCTCACCGCGAAAATATTCCTGAAGCTGCGCCTTTGCCTGCTCAATATGGCTTTTGGCCCGCGCGAGTTCGACATCAGTTGCAACCTTTAGCGGGATCTCCGTTCGGCTCGACCCTACGACCGTTAAGTGGCTTAATCCGTAGGCATTGGCATTGAGTTGTAGTACGCCGACAGGGGTACTTAAGGTATCGACAGCGCAGGGCTGATAATCTTTGGCCGTTGGCGCGCTAATCAATTGGGAGAAATTCGGGCTCATAATGGGTCTCGTAAACGGCTTTAGTACTGTGTTTCAAATAGTTAATAGTGGCTCTCATATGTAGCCTAGTCACTGGTTCCTAGTCACTGGAACAATAACGAATGGCCTGAAATGCCTTATGCATTGGACCACAACTGGAAGGTCAAATAACTTCCCCAAGGGGCGATATCCGCACTCACCCGCTGTGCAAGCGCCGTATAATCCAGCTGTTTTACCGCTTCAATATCCAAGCCTCTTTGCTCGGCAACACTGGCTAACAATTGTTTTTTAACGATTAAATCTGTGTGCAAGAAGATATTCGGATCGCCAAGTCCACGTAATTTGGCGTAGGCAATGGTCCAAGGACCTATACCTTTTACCCCAATCCACTCATCGACTGAGGCTTCGGGCTGCTCACAGATAAACGCCGCAAGCGCATTGAGCGCCAGTTTGCGCGCACCGGGCATTTTAAGCTCATCGAGACTCGCTTCACGAATCGCCTGCGGCGTGGGGAACAGGCGATATTCCCGCCCATTTAAACTAAAGCGCTCGCCATAGGCTTCGACCAATATATTCAGTAATTTAGTCGCCTGCACTACGCTCACCTGCTGACCTAAGACGGCTCGACAACCCGCCTCAAACACCGCGCCTGCGCCAGGGATCCTAAGCCCGGATTTGCTACTGAGTTTTAGATCGGTCAGATGCTGAAGGTTGTGTTCAATCAGCTGCATGTCGGCATCGAGATCTAAAATGCGCCGCACTTGGGTGATGAGCTTTTGTAGGCCCGATAAGGGCGAGTCAGGCGTTAACGTCAGCGTGATTTTAAAGCGATGCAAAGGTGCCTCATGGACGATATGCACCACAGCGCGGATATCCTCAAGTTGCAGGGTGCGGCCATACTCAAGTGATGTATCTTGGTTAATTACCTCATGGAAGTGAGGGTCTACATTATCACTAAACCATTCCATGCCAGCGACGGCGCGCAGGCGATAAAAGGCTAATTGCGCCGACCAATCGAATGGTGGCCGGTAGTACTGATACAGAATCAAGCTGTGCGCTGGCATCTCCTGCGAACAAGCGAGTTCGGCACTCTCCCCGTCGTCTATTTTCGTTGTCGATTTCTGGCTGGATTTTCGTAACTGTGTAGGCGTTAATTGCAGCGCCTGCTGAAACGCTTCGTTAAAACGGCGGATGCTGTTAAAGCCTGCGGCAAGGGCGACCTGAGTGATGGGCAACTGCGTCTGATGCAACAACTGTTTTGCGAACAATAACTGACGATAGAGGGCAAATTGTTTAGGTGAAGTGCCAAATCCTGCGGTAAATAACTTATTCAGATAACGGCTGCTGATCCCCAGTTTGTCAGCCAAGGCCTCGACCGTTAATCCGTGCTCGCCAGATAAGGCGCCAGCTTCAATCAAACCAATGGCTCTGTCTAAGGTTGTGCCAGTGCCTTTCCACGGATTAGAGCCTGGAGCACTGTCGGGACGGCAACGTAGACAAGGCCTGAGTCCCGCCTGTGCAGCTTTAATGGCCGAGTCAAAATAACGCACATTTTCTTCTTTAGGTGCAACGGCTGGGCACACTGTTCGACAATAAATTCCTGTACTTAACACGCCCACAAAGAACTTACCGTCAAAACGTGGATCGCGGCTCATGCGCGCTTCACGGCAAATCCCGGCGGATATTTGGCAATCCTGCGAGTCGCTAAATGCCGGCTCGAATGGCGGTTTGGGGGTTGAGTTTTGGCTCACGGCTGTTTGCTTCATTTGGCTATCCGACAATCTTATTCACAATTTTGTACTTGTCGGTTACTGTACGTCACCCTATGCTAGCACACTCGCGGAAAACGGAACTGGATCATCACGTGCTTTTAAAGTGTAAGATCCTATATGCTAGACACCTCGACGTTTTCCCCATCCATTTTTCTCAATAAAATAGAGTCAATTCATGTTTAAACGATTTGAATCTTGGGTTGAAGCCCTGCCCGATGGCGAACCAACCAAGCCGCCCACGGGTGTATATGCGTTTTGCCGCCATTACACTAAGGGCTATGAATTACCGCTTATCTTAATGTCGGTGCTGACGGCATTAATCGCCATGCTCGAAGTCTCGCTATTTGGCTTTATGGGGCAATTAGTCGATTGGTTAGTGAAAAAAAGCCCTGAGACACTCTTTCAAGATGAAGGTTCGACGCTGCTATTAATGGGGCTGATGGTCCTAGTGGTGATGCCATTATTAGTGCTATTCCATGCGCTGATCATGCATCAAACCTTGCTGGGTAATTATCCCATGTCGATTCGTTGGCTTGCGCATCGCTATCTGCTCAAGCAAAGCGTGTCCTTCTATCAAAATGATTTTGCCGGCCGCATTGCCACTAAAGTGATGCAAACTTCCCTTGCGGTCCGTGAGACCGTGATGAAACTGCTCGATGTACTGGTGTACATTTTAGTGTATTTCACCTCTATGCTGGTGATGGTGGCCAGCGCCGATGTGCGTTTGGTGATCCCCATGTTGATCTGGCTGGCGCTCTATATCGGTTTACAGTGGTATTTTGTGCCTAGGCTGAAAACCGTTTCGACCGAACAGGCCGATGCGCGCTCAACGATGACGGGACGCATCGTCGACAGTTACACCAATATCACCACGGTAAAACTGTTTGCCCATACAGATAAAGAAGCCGATTACGCCAAAGCGAGTATGCGCAGTTTCCTCGACACTGTGTACCGCCAAATGCGCCTCGTTACGGGGATCAGTGTCAGTGTGCAGGTGATTAACTATATGCTCGCCTTCAGCATTGCCGCTGTATCTATCCTGCTCTGGAGTGACAATGCCATCTCTGTTGGAGCGATTGCAATTGCCGTGAGTTTAGCGCTGCGTCTCAATGGAATGTCGCAATGGATCATGTGGGAAATCAGTTCGTTATTTGAAAATATAGGTACAGTGACCGATGGGATGAATACCCTTTCGAAAACGACTCTTATTCAAGATTCGCCCAATGCCAACACTTTAGTGGTTGAGCAAGGACGTATCGATTTTAATCAGGTGAGCTTCCATTACGGCGAAGAAGCGGGTGTTATTGAAGATCTGAACCTCAATATCAAAGCGGGCGAAAAAGTCGGTCTCGTTGGCCGTTCTGGCGCGGGTAAGTCCACCCTAGTGAACCTGTTGATGCGTTTTTACGATGTTGAGAAAGGCCAAATTTGTATCGATGGTCAAGATATTAAAGCGGTCAAGCAGGACTCACTGCGCTCACAGATTGGTATGGTGACCCAAGATACGTCGCTACTGCATCGCACTATTCGGGAGAATATTCTTTACGGTAATCCTGATGCGAGCGAAACCCAACTCGAGCATGCAATAAAACAGGCTCAGGCCCATGATTTTATTAACGAACTGACCGATCCTAATGGCAACCATGGCTTAGATGCACAAGTGGGTGAACGTGGGGTTAAGCTCTCCGGCGGACAGAGACAACGTATCGCGATTGCTCGGGTACTATTGAAAAATGCGCCGATTTTACTGCTCGATGAGGCAACTTCTGCCTTGGACTCCGAAGTGGAAGCCGCGATTCAGGAAAGCTTGTACGAATTGATGCAGGGCAAAACCGTAATTGCAATCGCCCATCGATTATCGACTATTGCCGCAATGGATAGATTAATCGTGTTAGATCAAGGTCGTATTGTCGAACAAGGAACCCATCAAGAGTTGATTGCTGCTGGCGGTATCTATGCACAGCTTTGGGCGCATCAAACTGGTGGCTTCCTCGGGGTTGAGTAGATTGAAGCATTCCTTAAGCGCACTACCGTGCATTTTGATTTGAAAAATCATTGCGTTTGGATATAAAAGGCGACCTTGAGTCGCCTTTATATTCGGCTTTATTCGTTATGTTGCTTTATTGTCAGGTAAAGGCATAAAGAGTTTATTGCCAGCACTTATCCTCAACAAAATCTGCAAACTGGACCCTTTAAGTATTGTGATCTGCTGAAATTACACGTCGTTTACTCTCATCACTGTACTGCGATTTGATAAGACGAAAATACCGCAGAAAGTACCAACTCCCCTACTACAACCCAAGACAAATAAACTGATACGGTCTCAATAGAATTGGCTTATGGCTTATGGCTTATGGCTTATGGCTTATGGCTTATGGCTTATGGCTTATGGCTTATGGCTTATGGCTTATGGCAAGATAACGAATTTTAGATACAAAAAAACCACCTAACGGTGGCTTATTGTTCTCAACTAACATTAGCGATTAATCTTAGTTGA
>NZ_AXZL01000069.1 GCF_000485795.1 Shewanella decolorationis S12 | reverse complement strand
GGCTTAACCATACAACCCAGATGGGTTTTACAAGCACTTAGCTTGAATATGAACACTTAAGAAGTGTAACTCAAACCAGCTTTCCGAATTTACTGGAATAAGAATTTATCAACTACCTCCCTGTAGTTGACCCTAACGGGCCGCGCTAAAGAGCGTTAAAAATTGTTCCAGACAATTTTTTGCTTGGTGACAATAGCATTGTGGTCCCACCTGATCCCATCCCGAACTCAGAAGTGAAACGCAATCGCGCCGATGGTAGTGTGGGGTCTCCCCATGTGAGAGTAGGTCATCGCCAAGCGCCTAAATAAACACAAAAGCCCTAGTTAAACAGCTAGGGCTTTTGTGTTTATACGCTCCGCGAAAAGCTACCTCGATGTCGGTCAATAAATGTTCCTCTAATATTGACACTTCCACCATCCATGCTGGTCGCCCCACCAGCTAAGCAGGCTCCCCAGCTACGAAGACAAGCTTCTTCGTGTTCAATTATGGCTAAATACTGCGTATTTACAGCGCAATGAGGCTAATAAAAAGAGCAACCTAGGCTGCTCTATCTGTGTTGGTTTACTATTTCGCTATTTCGCTATTTCGCTATTTCGCTATTTCGCTATTTCGTAAAACGCTTATTGCTCGTTAATTTTGGCCTTGAATTTTGCTTTGGTGGCGTCATCGGCGAGGTGATACCAATAATCCAGCATATGACTGATTTCGGCTTGAGTCGGCGAGTCAGGCGCTGCGCCTTGTGCTGATTCAGTAGTACTAATGGTTACGGCTGTTGATGGCGCTGTACTGGCTGCTGGCAGAGTTGGTGCTCTCGTTGTCGCTGATATTTGAGGCTGGCTTTGCACTGCGGCAAGCGTTATCGAAGCGGGATGTTGGCCTTGATTGTATTGAAAGATTTCTTGCTCGAAGTTTCGGCCTATCTGAAGCCCGTTTTTCACTAATCTGTCTTGGTCAAAGCTAATCGCTTGATTGTGCTTATCTAAAAGCGTAAGTGAGGGTGACTCATCGAACTGCTTTGCGGCTTTAGCCGAGTCGATATTAGGTAATTTGAGCTGTAATGCTTGGTCGGTTTCATTAAAGCGGATGATTAGTACGTCCGATTGATAGCGTACCGAATTAGCCTGTTTGCGATACTGGGCATTGTAGCGAAACGCGATTTGGTTCAAGCCATCACTCAGCGTGACTGGCGAGGTGCTTAATGGCTTTTGTCCATTCACGGTTAACAGATCGACATCATTCGGCAGCTGCAGGAGAACTTCGGCACAAACGGGTTGCAGACTGGCAATCAGTATGGCGGATGCGCACAGGATAGCAGGGGATTTCATAGGCTTTCTCTTGGTTGATATCACGCACTAATGATAAGTGAGATGGACGTTAACACAAAGTGGAGAGCTAAGTTGATCATCAAAAGGCGCGCCCAAAGCACGATATATATCATCGATATTTGGCTGCGATATAGAATAAAGAAAAGGCTCACTGGGAGCCTTTTCTTGCTTAAGTACGAGACAACGTTATGCCTGACCTTGGCTTAACCTAAGCACAATAACGCAAATTACTTCGCTTTATCTTGGCTTAGGTTGATGCGGTACACGGCGAAACCGAGTTCATCTTTACTAATCTTGGTCATTTCGCGTTGTTTATTTGCTTCGATAAAGGTAGCGGCTTTATCGCTATCTTGGGTCTGGAAGCGAATATCTAACGCAACATTAGTGCTGATGGTTTTGAAATCCCAGTTGTAGTCAGCACTTGGGTTGACCATGCCATCATACTTGCCTGTGGTTTCGTTGTACTTAGATTGTGCCGTGATGTAGGCCGCTAAGGCTTCACGGTTAGTATCAGGCAGTTCGAGTACCACATGATCACTGCCTGTACCTGCAAACTTGCCACCAAAGGCACGGTAGTTATTTGAGGCTACGATAAATTCTTTGGCCGCAAACTCTTCGCCAGTGAAGACTTTACCGCTGGTATCTGTATAGCTTAAATCGACGATACGGTTAGCATTGGCATTGACAACGGCGCAGTCGCGGTCGAACTTACTTGGTTGTGTCACATCAATCTTGTAGGTCAAGCCATCGAGCACGTCGAAGTTATAGGTTGGGTGACCATCCCAGTTGATTAACTCCTGCGGCGTGGTCTTGCTAGGATCGATTTGATTGAATTGGTTAGCCGAACACTCCAGCCAATCTTTCAGTTCAGCCCCCGTCGCTTTGACCGCCACCATAGTGTTGGGGTAGAGGTAAAGATCGGCGGCGTTTTTAAAGGTCAATGCGCCTTTATCCACTTGTACGTATTGGTCTGCATCACTGGTTGTACCGTGGCGACCACCGGCTTTGAATGGCGCAGAAGCCGATAAGACGGGCAGATCTTTTAATGCCTCGGGGAGTTTGGCTTTGACGTTGGCAATTTGCGCGTCAGAAACGATTTGTACGGTTGGATCGTCCTGCACTAAGGTCAAGAAGCTATACATATCGGCGGCAGCAACCCCAATTGGCTCATCCACGAAGGCGAGTGTCCCTTGGTGCTCGGCGGCGACAGCATCATGGATGGCGGCGTCAGCTACGACTAATGGTGTTTTGGTTGCACCATCATAGATAGGACGTGCCTTAGTGGTGGCACTGAGTACTGACCACTTACCGTCTTTACGCTCTAGTTTAAAGTCGACCACACCTAAGTTGTCACCCCAGCGGCCAGGCATAACGGCTGGTACACCATTTAACAGACCCTTAGTCACGTCTGTGTTAGGTAAGTCGGCGTATTTAGCATCGGGGAAAATGGAGTGGCTGTGACCAAAGAGAATGGCATTAATACCGTCGACATAGGTCAAGGCATAGGTTGCGTTCTCTGCCATAGGATCGCCAGGATTTTCGGTCGAACCAATACCAGAATGGGGGATTGCGATAATCAAATCAGCGCCTTTCGCTTTCATTTCAGGCACATATTTCTTGGCAGTCGCAACAATATCTTCAACCGTTACTTTGCCTGTAAGATTTTGTTTATCCCACAATAAGATTTGTGGTGGCACAAAACCAATATAACCAATCTTAATGGTTTGGTTATTTCCTTCGCTATCTACGATTTGTTTTTCTTTAATGATATATGGGGTGAATAAATGTTCGCCTTTTTTCACATCATTCCAGCAGCCATTATCGTCTGCGCAATAGACGTTGGCGTTAATATAAGGGAATTCTGCACCATGAAGTGATTTATTTAAAAAATCTAAACCATAGTTAAATTCGTGGTTACCGATGTTACCTACTTCGTAATCTAATAGATTCATCGCTTTATAGGCGGGGTGAACATCGCCCATTTGTAGGCCGACTTTAGCCATATAGTCACCCATAGGGCTACCTTGAAGCAGGTCGCCGTTATCTACGAGTACACTGTTTTTGGCCTCTTTACGGGCGGCATGGATCAGGCTTGCGGTACGTGCCAGACCGATAGTTGGGTCTTCTTTACCGCTGTAGTAGTTGAAATCCATGATATTGGTGTGCAGATCCGTGGTTTCTAACACACGTAAATCCGCTTGAACGATTGGCTCATCATCCGAGCCGCAGGCGCTCACGCCTAGGGCGGCAGTGATCATCACCGCGAGTAGTTTTTTATTTAACATCGTTTTCTCTATTTATATTTATTTGACCCTAATACATGTTCTTTTAAGAACATGCCCATCATCCTGTTAATTGATGACGCTATAACGGTTAAGTTTCTGCGCCACTTAGTTAACAGAGGGGAATTATAAAGACATTTGATGATCTGAATGTGACATTAATTGGATAAAGCTTGCTTAAAATTGTGACAATTAGCTTGATTGATTAATTTGTGAACCAATTTGGTGCTGAAGCTTCCCCTATTGAAGGTTAATTTATTGTTAACCGCTTTATGTTAATAAAAATTAATATTTATTGAATTTATGACTTATGCTTTGCATATAATTAGAAGGATATCAGGCGACATTTAACACTTTAGGTTAGGTGTTTTTTTCTAAGCTTTTATTTTAATTTAGATTATTTTTATAAGATATTTTATTGTTCGCTGTGCTGGGAGTTTGCTCCAATCGAAAAAAAGCCTGCAAAGCTTGTTCGCTAGCGTAATTTGACTTCTATCACACATAAAGAGATACAAATTCCCCTCAAATCTTGGCTTTGAAAACTTGGCCGAAGCTCGCTTAACTTGCTAAGGTTGTGCGTCGACGACTGTGCCTCGAAGAAGCATTAGTTGGAAGAGAAGCCAAAATCCGTTACTCGCACCTTTCACTTAAAAAATATAAAGACAGGGCAGTAACACTCTAGGGAGTTCCTATGCGTAAGTCTGTTATTACTACTGCCGTGGCCGCGGCATTGTTATTGGGCGCTTGCTCAGAAAAACCGGCTGCAAATACTGAAGCCGCCAATGCGGTTGCGACACAAGCTGCTGCATCGACTCAAGCTGATGCGACCAACGTGTTATTAAGTAAGAGTCCACTGCAGGATCAAGCTCCGCAGTTTAATCTGATCAAGAGTTCGGATTATGCCCCCGCGTTTGCGCAGGGTATAAAAGAACATGAGGCTGAAATTGCCGCCATTATTGCTAATAAACAGGCGCCAACCTTCGAGAATACGATTTTAGCCATGGAAACCTCGGGTGAGTTGTTAACTCGAGTGTCACGTACCTTTTTCAATCTGGCGGGGTTAATCTCCGACGATGATTTTCAAAAAACCGAGGCGGATTTAGCGCCTAAGCTATCGGCTCACCGCGATAACATTTACTTAGATCCAAGTTTATTTGCCCGTGTCGAAACTGTATATCAGCAACGTGCTGGGTTAAATGCCGAAGATAAGCGTCTGGTCGAGTTTTATTACGAGCAGTTTGTACGTGCTGGGGCTAAATTATCCGATGCCGATAAAGCCAAAATGCGCGACTTTAACGCTGAGTTAGCGACCCTTGCGACTGAGTTTTCCCAAAACAGCTTAAAGTCATTTAAAGACGATGTGATTGTTGTGACCGATAAAGCACAACTGGACGGTTTATCTGACAGCGAAATCGCCACCTTAGCGGCCGCAGCACAGGCGGCGGGTAAAACGGGTTACCTGATCACCTTAGTGAACACGACTCGTCAGCCTATCTTAGCCAGTTTAAATAACCGCGAACTGCGCCAAAAAGTCTGGGAAACCTCGGCTCACCGCGCCGTTGCCAGCAATGGCCCTTTAATCGTGAAGATGGCGCAGCTGCGCGCCAAGAAAGCCAATCTACTCGGCTTTGATACTTGGGCAGCCTATGCGGTGGCCGACCAAATGGCTAAAACGCCAACTGCCGTGTATGAAATTTTAGATGACTTGGCACCTAAAGCCTTGGCTCATGCTAAGGCTGATGCGGCGGATATCCAAGCTGAAATCAAAAAGGCCGGCGGTAATTTTGAATTACAACCTTGGGATTGGGCTTATTACGCCGAGAAAGTGCGTCAGCAAAAGTACGCCCTGGATGAGAGCAGCATCAAACCCTACTTTGAATTTAACTCTGTGCTGAAGGATGGTTTGTTCTTCGCGATGCACAAACTCTACGGCATCAGCGTTAAACCGCGCACCGATTTACCAGTATGGCATAGCGATGTGCTCGCCTTTGAGGTTTTTGATAAAGACAACAGCTCTATTGGTTTGTTCTATCTTGACCCTTATGCCCGTGAAGGTAAGGGCGGCGGCGCGTGGATGGATGAATTTGTCACTCAAAGCGGCCTGCTAGGCACTAAGCCTGTGGTATATAACGCACTGAATATCCCAAAACCTGCTGACGGTCCAACCTTGATGACCTTCGATGAAGTGACCACTATGTTCCACGAATTTGGTCATGCGGTGCATGGTTTATTCTCCAAGGTGAAATACCCAAGTGTGGCGGGCACCTCTACTGCGCGCGACTTTGTGGAGTTTCCATCTCAAGTTAACGAAGATTGGAACATTGACCCTGCGGTCATTGCCAATTACGCCAAACATTATCAAACTGGCGAGCCTATTCCAAAAGCCCTACTCGATAAGATATTAGCCTCGAATAAATTTGGTCAAGGTTTTGATACTGTGGAGTATTTAGCGGCTGCATTACTGGATATGGAATGGCACTCGATTGGTGCCGACACCCAAATTAAGGATGTGGAACAGTTTGAGCATCAAGTGTTAGCCAAACACGGCCTCGATTTCGCGCCAATTCCACCGCGTTATAAGTCGAGCTATTTTAGCCATGCCTTCTCCGGTGGCTATTCTGCCGGTTATTACGCTTACCTGTGGACTGAAGTGTTTGCCGCCGATGCCTTTGCTTATATGGGCAATCATGGTGGTTTAAAAGCCGAAAACGGCGATAAGTTCCGTGAAGCGGTATTGTCTAAAGGCAACAGCGAAGATCTGATGCAGGATTACATCCACTTTACCGGTCAAAAACCCACGACCGATGCCTTATTAAAGCGCCGTGGTTTAGTCGATTAAACGATTCATTGTAAAAAGGCCAAAGGCTTGGTAGGGCAACCTATCAAGCCTTTTTTACGCTATTGTTTTTCGATAATCTTTACTCTAAAATCGCGCCAAATTTGACTGTGGGATAACTTCTTTATCCCGTATCGACGCCCCTCGAAAATCAGGCTCAGTTTCCCCCTCCTTTGAGCCCTTGAGTACAGCTAAAGCGTAGCCTCTTATTATTGGATGTAGCATTAATGGTTTCGCAATTAAGTGAAGCAGTGCTGGATGTGATCGCTGACGCCTTGGTAGACAAAGGCTATATTTTTTTACCCGAGTTAATTCCTCACCCCATTAGCCAAGTATTATTGGAAAAAATCCAAACAACAGAAATACACGAGCTCAAAGCGGCTTCGATTGGACGTGGTGCAGAGCAGCAACTCAACCCCGATATCCGCCGTGATAGGATCCAGTGGCTGGAGGAGCAGAGCGAGCCAGACAGCCTCTATTTAGACTTGATGACGCAGTTAAAGGATGGCTTAAATCGTCGCTTATTTATGGGATTGTTCGACTATGAAAGTCATTATGCTGTGTATCAACCCGGTGCTTTTTATAAGAAGCATGTGGATGCGCTAAAAGGCAGTCAAAACCGTATCTTAACCACGGTGTTTTTCTTAAATCCGGATTGGACGCCTGCAGATTGTGGCGAGTTGATTATTTACGATGAAGCCGATAATGAGATTGAACGCATCACGCCTAAAATGGGCCACTTTGTGATTTTCTTAAGCGAGCGCTTCCCGCATGAAGTGACTAAAACCCAAGCGCAACGTAATAGTATTGCTGGCTGGTTTAGGGTGAGTAATAGCATGCATGGCTTTTAAAAGGGCTAAAAAAACCACCTTAGTTAAGGTGGTTTTTTTGTATACAGTGATGCAATCCCTAGGTATTAGGCTAATGTTGCCTCCGTATCTTTGGCATTAAACTGTTCAATATCCAACTCATTTTCTGATTTACCAATCACAACTGCGGTCATCATATCGCCAGTGACGTTGGTCGCGGTGCGGATCATATCGATAATACGATCAATTGCGGCAATAAAGGCGATACCTTCTAGGGGCAAACCAATCACACCTAAGGTCACTGTTAACATCACCATGGCGCTGCCTGGCACGCCAGCAGTACCCACAGAGGCCACTGTGGCTGTAACGGCAATCATCACATAATCTAAGGTGTCGAGTGGAATACCGTAAATTTGAGCGATAAAAATCGCAGCAATCGCAGGGTAAATACCACCACAGCCATCCATGTTCATAGTGGCGCCGAGTGGCATAACGAAGGCGCTATAACGCTTTGAAACACCCATGGTTTCAACCGCTCTAGTGCTGGCGGGCAGAGTGCCGAAGCTAGAAGAGGTACTAAAAGCCACTAACTGAGCGGGCATCGCTTTACGGAAAAATTGTATTGGGCTTAATCCTGCTAATTTTACAAAGCCACCATACACAAAAATCATATGGATAAGAGCGGCAATATAGATAGCGGCGATAAACTTACCTAGAGGTAATAGGGTCGATAAACCATATTCACCGACTACCCAAGCCATTAAACCAAACACGCCGATAGGGGTAAGTTTAAGCACCATGCGTGTCAGTTGGAACATGACTTCTGCACCCGCTTCGATGGTGCGTTTTAGTGGTTCTGCTTTCTCACCAACTTTGTTGATGGCGATCCCGACTAATGCGGCAAATACAATGATCTGCAGTACTTTTCCATCCGCCAGTGAGGCAAAGGGATTCACTGGGATCATATCGAGCAGCACCTGCGCAAACCCTGGAATATTGCGCTCACGCACTTCTGTGGTGGCCAGTTGCATTGTGCCGCCCATATCGATAAGCGAGCCAACAGCCAAACCTATCAGTGAGGCGATAGTGCCTGTCAGCATGAACATGCCTAAGGTCTTAAGACTTAAGCGTTTGAGATTCGTTTGAGAGCCGAGCGAGGTGATACTGACCACAATCGCACAAAAGACCAGTGGCGCAACCAGCATCTTAATGGCACTGATAAACAAATCACCAAGGGGTTTAAGCACGGTAGCGGTTTCACCTAAAAGTACGCCAACGAGCGCACCTAAAATAAAGCCGGCGAGAACTTTTTGCCAAAAAGGAATGCGGCTAATGGTTTGAAGAATCATGCGTTTTCCAAAAATATATCATTACAAGCCCATGGACCTGAGATGCTAGTATGAGTATCCACTTGAAGTGAATGAACTTATACCAAGCGACGAGTTAGGTACAGGACATTTTTTGCCATTAAAGGCATTGTATCGGCTGTGATAGGGTTATAACAAACCGATTTTCTTATAACTTATTGTGATAAATGAGTTTGTTGTGAAATGGTTAGTCGCTACATCCTTTTAACGCTGTGGTAGTTCTCTGTTTGTGAGCGTGAAAGAGCTGTAATTTCATAGAGTAAGCTTTTATGTCTGAATTAAGTATGATGTTTTCTGGGGCTTTTTTAGCCGCCACCTTGTTACCGGGAGGATCAGAAGTTTTACTGATTGCGTTGCTGAATAAAGCGCCGCAAGCTTGGGTCGCATTAGTGGTGGTGGCCAGTGTGGGTAATACCTTAGGGGCGATGACGAGTTTTTATCTAGGGCGCATCGGCCGGTTTGCAAAGTCCCCCGAGGCGCTAAGTGAAGGAAAGCATGCCAAAGCCTTAGCCCTTATTGAGCGTTACGGTGTTTGGTCGTTATTGCTGTCGTGGGCGCCAGTGATTGGCGATCTATTATGTTTATTGGCGGGATGGTTAAAGCTTCGGGCGTTCACCGCATTAGTGATGATTTTGATCGGCAAAACCCTGCGTTACCTTATTGTGGCGGCCGCCACATTGCATTGGTTTAGCTAGTTTTTAAATGTGTTGTTCGGTTAAAGGACGATAAGGCTACAAAGGAAGTCCTTGTATTACTTGGAACTTTGTAGGGATTAAAGAGTCAGAACTCATTATTGATACCGAGCATTCTACAGGGGCTAATTTTTTAGCCTATTGATGTATAAGGGGAATACCTTGAAAAAATGGATATTAGCGGTCGCGATTTCCGCCGCACTCGCAGGTTGTGCCACCCAAACCTCAACTCAATTACCCGCGGGCATAAAGTTAATTGAAAATGTGCAACTGAAGGACTCTGAAGTCGGTATTCCCTTTAAAAAATATCAGCTTGCCAATGGGCTAACGGTTATTTTGCATCAAGATCATTCCGATCCCTTAGTGCATGTCGATGTGACTTATCACGTCGGCTCAGCCCGTGAACTCGCTGGTCGCTCTGGGTTCGCCCATTTATTCGAACATATGATGTTCCAGGGCTCTGAGCACGTTGCCGATGAACAACATTTTGAGGTGGTGACCGAGGCCGGAGGTACGCTGAACGGTTCCACTAATACCGACAGAACCAACTACTTTGAGACAGTCCCTAGCAACCAGCTCGAAAAAATGTTGTGGCTCGAGTCTGACCGTATGGGCTTTTTGTTGCCGGCGCTGACCAGCGAGAAGTTTGAAGTGCAGCGCGAGACAGTGAAAAACGAGCGTGCTCAACGCATTGATAATCAACCCTATGGCCGCATGAGCGAGCGCTTTAATCAGGCGATGTTCCCGGTCGGTCATCCCTATTCTTGGCCTGTGATCGGCTGGCCAGAGGATCTTAACCGCGCCACAGTGGATGATGTGAAACACTTTTTCCAGCGCTGGTACGGCCCGAATAACGCCACGTTAACGATTGGCGGCGATTTTGATGAGCTGCAAGCCTTAGCCTGGGTAAACAAATACTTTGGCGAAATCCCCCGTGGCCCCGAGGTTCAACCTGAGCCTAAGACCTTAGTTACGCTCGATAAGACGCGCTATATCTCGATGGAAGATAACGTGCATCTGCCGCTGATCCGTATAGGCTTTCCGACTGTGTATGCCAGCCATCCCGATGAAGCTGCGCTGGACTTATTAGCTAATATTCTCGGTGGCGGTAAGACCTCACTCGTTTACAAAAACCTTGTGAAGGACGGTTATGCCGTGCAGGCAAGCGTGAGCCAACCCTGCCAAGAGTTAGCCTGTCAGATGTCGATTTATGCTTTAGCCAATCCGCAAAAGGGCGCAACCTTAGCCGAGCTTGAGCAGCGTATTCTCGACTCAATTAATGAGTTTGAGCAGCGCGGCGTCACCGACGATGACCTGCAAAAAGTGAAAGTACAGTTTGAGGCCGATACCATTTTTGGCCTGCAGAGCGTAAAAGGCAAAGTATCTATGCTTGCCTTGAATCAAACCATGTTTGGTGAGCCGAATAAGATTGCTTCCGACCTTGCTCGTTACGCTAACGTCACTAAAGATGATGTGATGCGGGTATTTAAAAAGTACATCAAAGACAAGCCCATGGTGGTGATGAGTGTGGTGCCGCAGGGAATGACGGCTTTAGTCGCTCATCCGGATAACTTTACCCCTCAAACCTTGCCTGTGGCAGATACGGCTGTAGAGGGCGATTTACCCACTGCTAAGTTGGGGTCAAGTTTCGACCGCTCCAAAATGCCAGCCTCTGGCGCGGCGCCCGTGCTTAAAGTCCCGACAATTTGGAGCACTAAGTTAGCCAATGGCATCGAAGTGATGGGCACTCAAAGCAGCGAAACCCCAACAGTAGAGTTAGTGATTTATCTTAACGGCGGACACAGATTAGTGCCCGTTGAAAAGGCGGGTCTAGCAAGCTTGACCGCCGAGATGCTGAATGAGTCGACGCAAAAGCGCTCAACCGAGCAGTTGTCGCAGGCGCTTGAGATGCTCGGCAGTACGGTGGACTTTAGTGCCTCCGAAACCCAAAGCACAATTAAGGTATCGGCGCTTACCGAGCACTTGGATGAAACCTTAGCCATATTGGAAGAAAAGCTGTTCACGCCTGCGTTTAGCGAGGCCGACTTTGCGCGGGTGAAGCAGCAACAATTGCAGCAAATTCAGCATATGCAGTCAGACCCTGGGTATGTCGCTAACTCTGCGCTGTATAGCTTACTTTATGGTAAGAATAACGCCCTAGGTGTGAGCGATGCAGGGACCTTAGATTCCGTTGCTGCGCTGACACTTGCGGATGTGAAGGCGTTTTACGCCGAGCAGTACCGTGGGGCGAACGCTAAAATCATTACAGTAGCGAATCTGCCTGAAAGTGCATTACTACCTAAGCTCGCGGGATTGAGTCAATGGCAAGGGGAGGCGAGTACATTGCCGCCACTCAAGTCATTCCCTGCTCTGAAGGGCGGGACGATTTATCTGATAGATAAACCGGGCGCAGCTCAGTCGGTGATCAATATAGCCAAACGTGCCTTACCCTATGATGCAACAGGTAATTATTTTAAATCTTACCTGATGAACTATCCGCTTGGTGGCGCCTTTAATAGCCGAATTAATCTTAACCTACGTGAGGATAAGGGCTATACCTATGGGGCTCGCAGCTCATTTACCGGTGGCGTGGAAGTCGGTGACTTTGTGGCCTCAAGTGATGTGCGTACCGATGTGACGGCCAAGGCAGTAAATGAATTTATCAAAGAAATCAAAGCCTATCAGCAGAATGGGATGACAGATACTGAGCTAGGCTTTATGCGCAGCTCGGTTTCCCAAGGGCAAGCATTGGATTATGAGACGCCTTATCAGAAGGCTGGCTTTATGCGGATGATCCAGCGTTACCAGCTGAGCCAAGATTTTACTACCGAGCAGGACAAAATTATAAATACTGTAACAAAAGATGAACTCAATGCCCTCGCGGCTTCCGAGCTAGATATCTCGAAAATGATCATCTTAATCGTCGGAGATAAGGCTAAAATTGAAGCAGATTTAGCAACTTTAGGCTATCCAATTGAAACTTTAGTATTGTAAATTAGCTTTTCGACCCAATATAAATTGCAGACAAGCTAATTGCGCAGCACAACCTCGCTGCAGTCTAAAGTGTTAACGAGCAAGGCGGTGACAGCATTAGCTGTCACCGTCTGCGTTTTATCGCAGAAGAATGTAATTAGGCTTGTCCAATGGACAGGTTTAGATTTATTTTGAGGCGTATTTTGAAAGATAAGCCTCAAAATAAAGGTCTGACTGTTAACCTTGTCGCGATAGCGAATCACCAATCAGAGAAGCGCAAATTGAAGCCATTCAATGAATTAGTACAACATTTCTCGGACGCTCAAGGGCGTGCCGCACTCCTTGGCATGTTACGTGGAATTGAGCGTGAAGCGCTGCGTATCGACGAGTCAGGTTACCTTGCGTTAGATGGTCATCCAGTAGAGCTTGGCTCGGCA
This sequence comes from Shewanella decolorationis S12, assembly GCF_000485795.1. Lineage (GTDB taxonomy): Bacteria > Pseudomonadota > Gammaproteobacteria > Enterobacterales > Shewanellaceae > Shewanella > Shewanella decolorationis. The sequence continues at coordinate 142,817 of NZ_AXZL01000069.1, read as the reverse complement.
TTAACGCATTCGCGCATTACGACAGATTATAGTGAGGCACTGCTTGAATTTATCACTCCAGTGAATAATCAGGTTGAGCCGCTATTGCAAGGCTTGACCGAGACCCATGCCTTTAGCGTACGTCATTTGCATGGTCAGCGCTTGTGGCCCGTGAGTATGCCTTGTTACGTGAAGGATGAGCAGAATATCCCGATCGCCCGTTATGGCACTTCGAACACGGGTAAGATGAAAACCTTGTATCGCAAAGGTTTAACCTACCGTTATGGCGCCCTGATGCAGATTATCTCTGGGGTGCATTTTAACTTTTCGGTTTCGCAGGAACTGTGGCAAAGCCTCTATGAGTTGAGTGATAAAAGCGTGAGCTTCGAGGATTTTATCTCCGAATCTTACTTTGGCCTTATTCGCAATTACCGCCGTTTAGTCTGGGTATTACCTTATCTGTTTGGGGCATCGCCTGCGCTGTGCAGCTCCTTTATCAAAGGGCAGAAGACCGATTTACGCTTTGAAAAATCGGGTCGCGGCACCCTGTATCTACCCTATGCGACTTCGCTGCGGATGAGCGATCTGGGTTACACCAATAAAGAGCAGGAAGATCTCAATATCAGTTATAACTCCCTGCCCGAGTATCTGGCTGGGGTGAGAGCCGCGATTAAGATGCCATCGGCCAACTTTGCCAATATCGGCGTGAAGGTGGATGGTGAATATCGCCAGCTCAATGCTAATGTGCTGCAAATTGAAAACGAATTTTACTCGCCTATCCGCGCTAAGCGCGTCACCAAAAGTGGTGAGAAGCCCTCCGAAGCCCTTGCACGTGCAGGGGTTGAGTATATTGAGGTGCGTGCATTAGATGTGAACCCCTTCAGCCCGATTGGGATTGAAGAGGACCAAGTGCGTTTCCTCGACCTGTTCTTACTCTATTGTTTATTAACAGATTCTCTTAAATCAGATGCCGCAGAGGAAGCACGTTTAAGTGCTAACTTAAAGTCTGTTGTGCTTGAAGGCCGTAAGCCAGGGCTTGAGCTGCTGACCGATTCGGGCACGCGGCCATTGCAGAGTTTGCTCTTGGATCTGTTTGAGCATTTGGATTCATTGGCCAAGTTACTCGATGGCGATAAGCAGGACTACCAAGCGGCCTTAGCCCATTGGCGTGAAGCAGTAAATGACCCACAAAAAACCTTGTCGGGCCAAGTGCTTCAGCAATTGGTAACCAAGGGGCAAGATCATGGGCAGTGGGTGATGTCATTGGCTCAGCAATATCACCAATACTTTATGGATTATCCCTTATCAGCCGAGGTTATCAGCGATTATCAAGCCGAGGCGCAAGCATCGCTTAACAAGCAAGCGGACATCGAAGCGGCGCAAAGTGCGGTATCCTTTGATGATTATCTGACGGACTATTTCGGAACTTCATCCTAATGAGTCACTATTTAACCGGGCACAAACTTACACTAGCCGCCAGTCTATTCGGACTCACGGCATTGTTGTCTGGTTGTGCCTCTTCGCCTGAAGATAACTTAAGTTGCGGCACTGTGTCTGGGTATTTACAGCCCGATGCCAGCACCCATTGGTATCGCGTAGTGGTGACCCATCTCAATGGTAAGCCCGTGGTGTCGAAACCTAACTATCAATTGGCGCCGGGGGAATATGAGTTCACGGTCGCTGAGCTGATTGATGATCCTTCTCTTGGGGTTTCTCTCAGTGCGCGTACTCCTAAAACCTTTAAGTTAATGGTGGAAGGGCATCAGCGTTACCATATTGGCGCTTTATTCCACACGGATAAGCGCTATATGGGCAAGGATAGCGACTATTGGGAGCCTGGGGTGTGGCAGCAAGAAAACCATGAATGCCAGTTTGATCTCAGCCCTGAAACGAAATAGTCAGATTTAACAATGGATTGTGATTTCTGTTAATGAGTTTGGCCTGATAATAGGCGCTAAGGTGATCTTAGCGCCAAAAACAGGATTGGCGCTTTGCCTCACCCTATGACTGTGGGATGATGGGCCAGTTTTATTTCTTGGGAGAACAAGCGCTGAATGAAATGGCTTTCGACAACTCTGCTATGTGCATCCATAGGGTTACTCTCTGGCTGCGCCACTTCTCCGCCTAAATCTCCCGATAACCTTTGCGATATTTTTCAAGAGCATCGTTCATGGTACGAAGCCGCAAAGGACACCCGTGATAAATGGGGCGTGCCTGTGCATGTACCACTGGCGATGATGTATCAAGAAAGCTCCTTCAAGCATAATGCCGCGCCGCCAATGGAATATTTTTTAGGGTTTATTCCCATCGGGCGAGCCAGTGATGCCTATGGCTACGCGCAGGCAAAAACCATGACCTGGGATGATTATGTTCGCGAGACGGGAAACAGTTGGTCTTCTCGCAGTAATTTTGATGATGCCATGGATTTTATGGGCTGGTTTATTTACAAGACCAATAAAATCAATGGAGTTTCCAAGTGGGATGCGAGGGCGCAATACCTCAACTATCACGAAGGGTGGGGAGGCTATCGCCGTGGGACATATAAGTCTAAGGCGTGGCTAATTAAAGTTGCGGCTAAGGTGGATGACAGGGCTAAGCGCTATGCTGCTCAATATAAAACCTGTCAGGAGGATTTAGATTCTTCTTGGCTATGGCGCTTATTCTTTGGCTAGTAACATTCATGCGTTTAGGAGCTTATGGTTGATAAGCTCCTGATGCCACTACTGCGCCAATTGGTTATTGGCCGCAATCGCTTCGAGTGCTTTTACCGCTTTCTTCTTACCGCGTTTTTGCTCATACATGGCTTGGTCTGCCAATTTAAATGATTTTGCCCAATCATTGTCGTATGCGGCTATACCCACGCTGAAGTTAAGATTTAAGGATGACTCTTGGTGTAACTTGACGCGCATAGCATCCAAATCGCTTTCAAGCAGCTCTAATGGACCATGGCAGAGGGCGACAAACTCATCACCCCCGAAGCGCGAGATAATGCCTTTATGCTTCCAATAGCTCAGTATGGTATTCGCTACTCGCTTAATGGCCATATCGCCCGCCTGATGCCCATGCTGATCATTAATGGTCTTGAGATTATCCATATCGATAATCACCAAAAAGCTGCCTAGATGAGCCTTAGGTTGCCAATGTTGCAGAGCATCTTCGAAGTTTTTACGGTTATAGAGTCCGGTTAAGTTATCGAAGTTGGCGAGTTTAGTGATTTGCAATGACTTCTGGTACAGGGCAATCGCATTGCTGGCTTCATGGGTGAGAATAGAGACCAGATTGCGGTCGTAATCACTAAAGGCTCCGACACTACTGCTGTCGAGATTGAGCATGCCATAGAGTTTGCCATCGATGCGTATTGGGCTTGAGAGCGTAGAACGTATCGGTTGCTTAGCCGCGGTGAGTAAGATGTGCTGCTCTTCGCCAGTGAGCGTACTGGCGGCATTGATGTTCTTCATATCATCCACTACCACCACGCGATCGCATTTGCCCTTAGTGAGTCGATATTCGAAGGACTGCTCGAGGGAAAAATTCAATTGCTTGAGCATGTGAAGATCGAGCCCTACAACGGATTCGAAGTGCAGTTTATGGGTCTCTTCATTGACTTTGATGATGCTACCCATTTCGGCCCCGTTAATGATGCAAACGGCTTTATTCAGCAGTGCATCGAGAAACGCATGTTCATTTTTATACTGGCTCGATAGATGGGCAAGCTCGTAAATGGCGTCGTTAATGCTCACCACTTGCTCTAAGTGTTGCCATAGACGGGTTAAGCGCCCTTGGTGCAGGTAGTAAATGAGGCTGTAGGCAATCACATAGATAAGACAGACAAACAGCAGCGGCAGGATAGTCCAGCCTTCGGTGGGAGCATTAAACACAAACAGTAAGACGAATAATACTATTGGCACTATCAGCAGCAATAGATGATAGCGATAGTCCAGGCGGTCTATGGTTTTACGTTTAAAATTATCCCTTAATTTCACTCGGCAGTTCCTTTGTTCGTGCTCCGGTTAGTCAGCTTTAATCACTACATCACTAACTCATTCACGCTGAGTATGGATAAGTATATAACGAAGATAAAAAAACGACTGATAAGGGAACAAAATTGCTCCCTTATCAGTGGTCTGCGGCTCGGTTAGGCTTTAGCGAACTCAGCTAAAATCCAGGCGAGTGGCGCTTGGTATTGGCTTGGCATCCAAGTTTGCAGCGCGCTAATACTGTCTTTTAACACGGCAGTATTCGGCACAGAAAGGTTTAAGTGCCCGACTTTACGCCCTAGACGAACCTCTTTGTTGTACCAATACAGCTCGGCATTGGGCAGGCTTAACCAGCGGGGATCGTTTTCGATACCAATCAGGTTGACCATCACGCATTGAAAGTTCACCTGTGGCTGCGGAATCACAATACCGCACAGGGCTCTTAAATGCAGTTGGAATTGATCCATATGGGTGCCCGCTTGGGTCCAATGGCCTGAGTTGTGCACCCGTGGGGCTAACTCGTTAACCAGCAGATTATCGCCAACACGGAAACACTCCATCGCCATCACGCCGACATATTCCAGCTCATGCATAATGGCGCTGAGCATGCCTTCCGCTTGGGCTTGCAGGTGATTCAGGCGAGTCAGTGGCGAAATTGAGGCCATCAAAATGCCGTCTTGGTGCAGGTTGAGTGTTAATGGATAAAACACGCATTGACCTTCACGGGTACGTACGCCGACTAAGGAGACTTCTTCATCGAAGTTGATTGCTTGTTCGGCAATGGCCAAGTTACGCCAATCATGGGGGATCTCTCCCGCTTCGGCTTGTTTTAGCCAGTGTTGACCCTTACCGTCGTAACCACCCATGCGGCGCTTCATTAGCACGCGAGGGCCAAAATCTTGATACAGATTTTCGATGTCGGTTTTATCATCTACAAGTGTCCAAGGCGCGGTTGGAACTTGGATCTGATCGAGTAAGCTTTTTTGGCTGTAACGATCGGCCAAACGGCTAAATACTGGGCCGTTAACAAAATGCGGATGGGTGCTGAGTTGTAAGCTTAAGGCGGATTCGGGCCACTGCTCGCGTTCGGCGGTGATGATATCCTGAGGTGCCAGCGGCAGGATTTCATCGGTTGGCGTCATGATATCAACGGCGCGAACATCAATCGCCAGAGGTTCGCCCGCGTGGGTCAGCATGGCGCCAAGTTGGCCATTACCTAATACCCAAACCTTAGGTTTTGCGCTTGCTTGAGTCATTAGGCTTCCCTCGGATCGGGATTGTCCAGCACTGCGCGGGTTTGTTCTTCTCTAAAGGCTTCTAAACGTGCGGCAAGCTCAGCATCGTTATTGGCTAAGATTTGGCAGGCGAGTAATCCGGCGTTAAAGGCTCCAGCGGTTCCGATGGCCAGTGTGCCTACGGCAATGCCTTTTGGCATCTGTACGATAGACAGTAAGCTATCCATGCCCGACAGCGCTTTGCTTTGTACTGGTACACCTAATACGGGTAAGCGAGTTTTTGAGGCAATCATACCGGGTAAGTGAGCGGCACCGCCTGCACCACCGATAATAATTTTAAAACCACGGTCAGCGGCTCCGGCTGCAAACTCCATCAGTTTATCTGGCGTTCTATGGGCTGATACGACTTCAACATGGTAAGGCACTTGCAGTTTATCCATGATCTCAGCGGCGGCTTCCATTGTGGGCCAATCACTCTTAGAACCCATAACAACAGCAACAAGGGCTTGCATGATAACTCCTTAACTCACTAATTTTAATTATATTTCGACCTTGTATCAGGTCTGGGTACAGTCGATGTCCGCAGCCTCTATCAGAGCCGGGAGCATCATGGCGCAGAATAATAGCATGTAAAGCCTGATTTCTGACGTTTTTTGCGCGTAAAAATAGCGCTTTTAGCGTGGATAAAGTGTTCGCTGAATGGGCTTAAATCCCCTGAGACCGTTAAAGGTTTCAGGGGGCAAGGTATAAGAAGGGTTAACTTGAGGGTGACTGAGTGGTAGTCGTACTTGATTCGACAATCTGTTCTGGCACTGGCGCTTCTGCCAAGGCTTCGCGCAGGGTGGGATAAAACTTCAGTACGCCTTCAATCGGTTGCACTTTAGCTCTTGCTAGGGTGCGAATGGGTTGGAACTGCAAATCGGCAATGATCAGCTTAGTGTGGTTAAGTTTACATTTATCGATGAGCTTATTGAGCGCTGCAAGACCACCCGCATCGAGGATGGATACCCCATCTAAGTAAAGGACGATGACTTGTTTGTCTTGAGTAAGGCTCGCTATTTCGGCAAAAATTCGATCAGCTGCGGCAAAAAACAATGGGCCGTTAATTTTTATCACCGCCCAGTCAGCGGATAGGGGTTGATCGACATAGCGTTTATTGGTGCTGATATCATAGAGCTTGGTCATCTCAGCAATTTCTTTCATAAACAGCAGGGCGGCTAAGATAATGCCCACGCTGATGGCGATCACCATATCGAAGATCACCGTTAAGGAGAAACAACTTAAAAACACCAAAATATCGCTGGTGGGTGCCGTTTTCAGTAAATGCACCGCTTTGGGGGCTTCACTCATATTCCAAGCCACCACCAATAATAATGCGGCCATGGCTGACATGGGTAAGTAGGCTAATACTCCTGCGAGCGCGACTAACCCAACCAAGACCACTATGGCGTGGATCATCGATGCGATCGGACTCTGGGCACCCGCCTTAACGTTTGCCGCGCTGCGCGCAATGGCCGCCGTTGCTGGGATACCGCCAAAAAATGGGGTAATGATGTTTCCTATACCTTGGCCGAGAAGCTCACTGTTCGCGCTGTGGCGTTTTCCAGTCATACCATCGAGTACCACGGCACACAGCAGCGATTCAATCGCACCTAACATGGCAATCGCAAAGGCGGCGGGCAGTAAGGCTTGAAAAGTGGCTAGATTAAATTCAAAGGTTTGACCGTTTGCGCCTGTTTGTAACCAAGGCCATTCAAAGTGCGGGAGAACTGCGGGAATACCTGTGCCGACACTGCCGTCACTTAACTGATAATGAAAGCGTGTCCCTATGGTTTCAATATCGGCGCCCATGGCATTTAACACTAGGGCAAGAATACTGCCTAAGGCGATTGCGGGCAGATGGGCTGGTACTGGGATCTTCAATTTAGGCCAGAGTAGCATAGTGGCTAAGGTGGCCGCGGCGACTAACAAGCTCGGCAAGTGAAGGCTGGGTAATGCCTGACCTAAGGCCATGATTTTGGAAAAATATTGCTCCGGCATGTGCTCTATATGCAGGCCAAAGAAGTCTTTTAGCTGCAAAGTTGCAATCACTACCCCAATCCCTGCGGTAAAACCTAAGGTGACGGATTCAGGGATGTAGAGGATCAATCTGCCGAGCCTTAACATCGCCATGGCGACTAACATCATGCCTGACATCACAGTCGCAATGAGCAGCCCCGCCAAACCAAATTGCTGGGCGATGGGATAGAGTAACACCACGAAGGCGGCCGTTGGCCCTGACACGCTATAACGGGAGCCGCCCGTCATCGCAATGATAAAACCACCGACAATGGCGGTGTATAGGCCATATTGTGGGGCAACACCGCTGGCAATCGCCAGTGCCATTGCGAGCGGAATGGCAATAATCCCGACGGTGAGCCCCGCCAGCAAATCTTGTCCAAAACGTTTAACCGAATACTTATCTTTTACGCACGCCTCGCTAAGGGCGTGGGCAATTCTTAATGAAAACAAATGAGCAGAGTGTGACACGTGTGGGTCCATAAACGCGGCTTGTTACAAGGCTCTATTTTAGAGTCCAGAAAAATGTCCTTGTGTGATCATAGTTGCAAAAGACGGTTAAATGTCTTTGTTTTTGATAAATACTGTGCTTGGTAAAGCGGATGTGACAATTTCTCTCATCAAATAACCCTTTTGTACCGGGGGGGCGTTTATAGGGATATCCACCATTGAGAACACTTTGATTAGGTCACTATCATGAGATATCCATCTTCAGTCTTTCGCCATAAAGCGCATTTAAGTTTTGTTATTTCGGGATTAACACTCGCTGTATTACTTGGATTGAGTGCTTGTAGTGATAAAACTGCAGAACAGCAAAACCCTGCTGAATTAGCCGCTCAAGCAAAACTTGCCGCCGAGCAACAGGCGGCGCTTAAACAAAGTGCAGAGCTTGATGAAAGGGCGGTGCGTCAGGCCAATAGACAAAGAGATGCCGCAATCGTCATGCATGGACAAGCCTCGTCAGCAAAACTGCGGACAATGAGTGCAGAGAATCGAGCCTATATGGCGCAACCTGCTGCCAGTATCAGTGCGGCACCAGCGTTAAACCGCGATTGGCCGGGGGCTGTGCCACCCGTTCGTAATCGCTTCGAGAAGCAAGTGCAAAACGGCATCATGGTTGCGGGGGAAATCCCAGTTTCCACTTTTGCTATCGATGTCGATACTGGTAGTTACACGACATTAAGGCGAATGCTAAAGGAAGGGCGATTACCACAGAAGGACACGCTGCGGGTTGAGGAAATGCTCAATTATTTTTCCTATGACTATCCACTGCCTGGGAAAAATGAGGCGCCTTTTAGTGTTACGACCGAGCTTGCGCCATCGCCCTATAGCGATGACATGATGTTACTTCGCATCGGTTTGAAGGGATATGAGCAGAGTAAAGCTGAACTGGGCGCCAGTAACTTAGTGTTTCTGCTGGATGTGTCTGGGTCGATGGCATCGCCCGATAAGTTACCTCTGCTGCAAACTGCCTTGAAAATGCTGACTCAGCAACTGAATGCTCAGGATAAGGTTTCGATTGTCGTCTATGCCGGCGCTGCTGGCGTGGTGTTAGATGGCGCAGCTGGTAACGATACCCAAACCCTTAACTATGCGTTAGAGCAGCTCAGTGCGGGGGGGTCAACCAATGGGGCGCAGGGGATTCAGCTTGCCTATCAATTAGCGCAGAAACACTTTGTTGAAGGCGGCATCAATCGAGTCATTCTCGCGACCGATGGTGATTTTAATGTCGGCACGACCAACCTTGATGAGTTAATCGATTTAGTTAGCTCGCAGAAACAACAGGGCATAGGGCTAACAACACTCGGTTTTGGCATGGGCGACTACAATGACCAGCTGATGGAGCAATTAGCCGATAAGGGCAATGGGCAATATGCCTATATTGATTCTATCAATGAGGCGAGAAAAGTGCTGGTGGAACAGTTAAGTGCAACCTTACTCACTATAGCTAAAGAGGTGAAAGTGCAGGTTGAGTTTAATCCCGCCCTTGTGGCCGAGTATCGTTTGATTGGCTATGAGAACCGCGCCCTCGCGCGGGAGGATTTTAATAACGATAAGGTGGATGCGGGCGAAATTGGCGCTGGGCATACAGTCACGGCGCTTTACGAGTTGCGTTATGTGGATGCGGGCAATTTGGCCAATGATAAACTTCGCTATGGCTATAATCCCAAAACGGGTAATGAAAAATATAGCCGCGACGAAATCGCCTATCTTAAATTACGTTATCAGCTACCGGATGAGGCTCAAAGCCAGTTACTGAGTTATCCGATTCGAGCAGACCAAAGGGTAAAATCATTAGCGCAGGCGAGTGATGATTTTCGTTTTGCCGCTGCGGTGGCAGGATTAGGACAGTTGCTGAATCAAAGCCACTATTTGCATCAATTTGATTATAATAAGCTTAGTGCGCTCACACGTTCTGCGCTGGGGGAAGATACCAGCGGCTATCGACATGAATTTATGCAACTTGTCGATACAGCTGCGGCACTCGCACAAACACAGCGAGCGCCAATCAAAAAATCCTTTGATGCCGGAGATAAACCTTTCCCGCCCGAGGATAAACCGCATCAGCAATGAGTTAAATTATTATATTTCAGTTAGTTAACCATTAGGGAGCTGCCATGGCCCTGGCGATACCGCAAATGCATGCCCATGAGCATACCGATGAACAGTTAATGCTGCGCTATGCCAAGGGCGATGGCAAAGCGTTTGAGCAGCTTTATCTTAAACACAAAGGCGCTTTGTACCGTTACTTTGTACGCCAACTCGGCGACAAACAGTTAGCCGAAGATTTATATCAAGAAACTTGGGGACGGGTGATCCGTGCAGCATCCAACTATGAGCCGAGCGCCAAGTTTAATACTTGGCTCTATCGGATTGCCCATAATCTGTTGATTGACCATGTCAGAGCGGTTAAGCCAGTAGATCTAGTCAGCCACGATAACGAGGAAGGGCTAGATACTTTTGTGGGGGCGGAGCATGAGCAGCCCGATGTGCATTGGCAGGAAACGCAAAAGAGCCTGTTACTGAAGACCTGTATTGCCCTGTTACCCCAAGTGCAAAAAGAGGCCTTTATTCTCAATATCGAAATGGGCTTTACCGCAGCAGTGATCAGCGATATTGCCGGGGTAACACTCGAGGCGACTAAGAGCCGCATTCGTTACGCGTATCAAAGCTTAAAAGATTGTGTCAATGCTAAATGGCAGGAGGTTGGCCATGAGTAATTCCACTCTGTCATCGGAAGAAGAGGCACTACGTCAGGAAGTCTCGGCTTGGTATCATAAACAAGCACTGGAAATGCCGCCTGAGAGGCTCGACCAAGATATTTTGCGCCTATCACAGGCCCGCCTAGCTGAAATGAATGTGAGCCAACTTAAGCCTGTAGCTACGCCCGTGTGGCGCCGTTTCCCATGGGCGTTATCGAGCGCCGCCTCCTTAGTGCTTGTCGTTGGTTTAGTGACCCTTAACCGAGGCTATTTTGAAGAGGAGTTAGTCGCGCCAGCCGCTTTGACTATGAGTGCGCCAATGCCCGCTCAAACTCAGTTAGATAACGCTGCGCAGCAAGCCGAGATGGCGCATCAAGCCAAAGTGGAAGAGGCCGCCACACAAAATCGGCAAAGGGAAGTGATAAAGGCACAGGCTAAGATGTCTGCGCAGGAAAATCAGCAAGCCGAGTCTCGAGCATTACGGCAAATAGCACGGGCATTGCCTCAGAATGAGGTAGCCGTAGCGGCTGCACCACATGATAAAAGTGTACTGATGGCGTCGTTAACACGTTTGCAGGCCTTGATTGACTCGAAACAAATACAGGAAGCCTTAGCACTTGAGCAGCGCTTAGTGGAGCAATTTCCTGAGTTGTCGAAAAGTAAGACTGAAATCGCTTCTGAAGATCTTGGTGCAGTAGAAAAATTTAAAGCGTTACAGCAGCGCCTTCATCAATAGTTCAACTCCATCTTAATTAGCGGGGCATAGTTGCGTTATGCCCCGCTGACGTGCGTCTTTTATTCGTTAAGTAGTGGTATTTATCTAACCTTTTTACAGGCCGTAATGTTAATTACTTGATCATGGTCATAAAGCGAACAGGAATTCGCCTGCTATATTGGAGATCGATAAACGACTTGACTAGTATCAATAGTCAAAGCCCAAGTTCAGGAGGCGATATGCTTAAAAGACTCATGCATGATCATAAACATATAGCAGTGCTATTGAATGTCTTGAAAAACAAACAGATGAAATTAGCTGAAGGCGAAGCCATTAATTTTATCGTGGTTCGGGACATAGTTGAGTATATGCAAGGATATGCTGAGCGAAGCCATCATCCTGTAGAAGACATTATTTATACATACTATTTGGCGCACAAAGCGAATGATGAAATTGATAAGTTAAGCGCAGAGCATCAAGTAGTTACCGCGGCTTCTTCGGCGCTTATGGGCACGTTAAATCTTATCTTGAGCGATATAGTTGTTGCTAGGGATAAATTGATTGCCGATTTTGCAGAATATGTTGATCTGCAAGAGAAGCATATGCAAATGGAAGAGCGGGAAATTTTCCCTTTACTTGCAAAAACCTTAACTGAGCAAGACTGGAAAGTGATTGAGCAGCAATGCCAAGTATCTTTAATCGACGATCCTTTGTTTCTTGACCGTGAGCAGCAGGCATTTGATGAACTACGTTCTTATCTCAAAACATCCGAGTAGGTTAGCGCGTAAAAATAGAAAAAGCGCCAATGGCGCTTTTTCACTATATATAGGCTGTATATAAACAACGGGTTACAACTGGATAGCGTCTATATCGTAATCAAAGTTGTTATCAATCTCTTGAAGTTCCTTGAGTAAACGATGTTTGTCCTTTAACGCTTCAATTTCTCGCCACTTACGCTTTTTATTGGAGCCTCGCGAGCGATCGGGTCTTTCTACGACTTCATCTAGCGCACAACCATAATCTAAACGATCCATGGTAACCTCCTGTTGTTGTATGTTTTGTCAGCGATTAAATAACATATTTTCAAAACAGGGTGCAAGAATTATGTTTCATTTGTGTTAACTTGAAATGAAGTTTGAGTGATATATCATTGATCTTCGCGAGAGTGTTAAAGGAAGTTGTTAGCGAATATTTTAGGTTTATTAATAAGATAAAATAAAAAAGCCAGCGATTGCTGGCTTTTTGTTCGATCAGATTTTGCCCTGTCGATACAGGTTAATTAACCCATTGCTCGAGGCATCTAAGGCGGTGGCGTCTTGCTCGGTGCCGATGCGGGCGAGGACGTCATTGCCTAGGGTTTTACCGAGTTCAACACCCCATTGATCGAAGGAGTTGATGTCCCAAATGGCGCCTTGGACAAAGGTTCTATGCTCATAGAGCGCAATTAGCGCGCCTAGAGTTTCAGGAGTCAGCTTATCCATTAACAGCGTGTTGCTTGGCTTATTGCCTGGCATGACTTTGTGTTTGGCGATAAGTAACTTTTCTTCATCACTTAAGCTGCTCTTGCTCAATTCGGCTAGCGCTTCATCTAAAGTGCGGCCTTGCATGAGAGCCTGAGTCTGTCCGAAGCAGTTAGAAGCTAACTGATCATGGTGCTCTCCGATAGGATTATGGCTTTGCAGCGGCATAATGAAATCGGCCGGAATTAATGCAGTACCTTGATGCAGCAGCTGGTGGTAAGCGTGCTGACCATTTGTGCCTTCGCCACCCCAAATGACAGGACCCGTGCTGTAATCCACATGGGTGCCATTAAGCGTGACCGATTTACCATTACTTTCCATATCCAGTTGTTGGAAGTAAGCGGGAAGTCCGCGTAGGTAATGATCGTAGGTCAAGACCACATGGCTCTGGGCATTAAAGAAATTGCCATACCACAGAGAGAATAAACCCATGATTACGGGCATATTTTCCGCCAGAGGCGCATTGGCAAAATGGGTATCCATTTGGTGCGCGCCCTTTAATAGGGAACGGAAGTTATCCATGCCGATGAGTAAAGCGATGGGTAAACCAATGGCTGACCAAAGTGAATAACGACCACCAACCCAGTCCCACATTGGGAAAATATTGTCAGCATCGATACCAAAATCGGTCGCTTTTGCCACGTTAGAGGTCACGGCAACAAAGTGTTTCGCCACATCTGACTGTGAACCACCTTTGGCTAAGAACCATGCCTTCGCCGTTAGGGTATTGGTCAGCGTCTCTTGTGTACCAAAAGACTTAGACGACATGATAAACAGAGTGGTTTCTGGATCGAGCAGCTTGAGTTTTTCACTAATCGAAGTGCCATCGACGTTGGCAACGAAATGACAATTGAGGCCTGTAATCCAGTAAGGGCGTAATGCTTGGGAAACAATTTTAGGGCCAAGGAATGAGCCACCGATACCGATACTGACAATATCGGTAATGGCTTTGCCTGTGTAGCCTTTCCACTGTCCTGAGGTGACTGAAGTGACAAACTGCTGCATTTTGTTCAGCGTTTGCTGTACTTCAGGAACGATATCTTGACCTTCGGCAATAATGGATTGCTGCGCAGTACTGCGCAGCGCGGTATGTAAGACGGCACGTTTTTCGGTGGTGTTAATAATATCACCAGCAAACATGGCCTTGATTTTAGCGTCAAGCTTTGCCTCTTGCGCCAGTGTCAGCAGCAAGTTGAGTGTTTCTGGTGTCGCTCTATTTTTTGAATAATCTAAAAATAGGCCGCAGGTAGAAAGTGACATATTGCTAAAGCGTGCTGGATCACCTGCAAAGAGTTCCCGCATATGCGGGATCTGCTGGCTATGCGCTGCTAACGCTTGCCAAGTTGTGCTTTGGGTCAAGATAGTCATCTAATCGTCTCCGAAGATACTTAGTTTGCCAGTTTTGCCTTTAGCATGACTTCGAGTTTGCCTTGGTCGATGGCGAAGTTACGGATACCTTCTGCTAGCTTGTCGACGGCCATAGGATCTTGGTTGAAGTCCCAGCGGAATTGCGCTTCGGTTAAAGGCTCACCCGCTGCAACCGTGGTGCTGGCAGGAAGCAGTTTAGGTTGAATAGCAACTTGAGAGTTTGCCAGCTCTTCGAGTAATGAAGGGCCAATAGTCAGGCGGTCACAACCCGCTAATTCGATGATTTCACCGATATTACGGAAACTTGCGCCCATGACTACTGTGTTATAGCCATGCTGTTTGTAGTAGTTGTAAATTTCAGTCACAGAAACGACACCTGGATCATTAACTGCATCATAGTCTTTACCTGTGTCTTTTTTGTACCAGTCGAGGATGCGGCCTACGAATGGAGAAATTAAATACACGCCAGCTTCAGCACAGGCACGCGCTTGAGCGAAGCTAAATAGTAGAGTTAAGTTACAGTTGATGCCTTCTTGCTCTAACTCTTTGGCAGCACAAATGCCTTCCCAAGTTGAGGCTAATTTGATCAGAATGCGAGATTTATCCACGCCAGCCTCTTGGTAGAGACGTACTAGTTTATGCGCTTTCGCAATGGATTTTTCTTTATCGAAGGATAAGCGGGCATCGACTTCAGTTGAAATTCGGCCTGGAACCAGTTTCAGAATTTCCACGCCAATATTTACGGCAAGTTTGTCGCTGGCATCATCAATCTGTTGCTCAATATCAGCACTTTGTAATTTAGCCCATGCGATTGCATTGTCGATTAAAGCGCTATACTCGGGAATTTGAGCCGCTTTTAAGATGAGCGATGGGTTGGTCGTTGCGTCTTCTGGCTGATAGCGTTTAATCGCTTCAATATCGCCTGTATCGGCCACAATCGTAGTGTATGACTTGAGTTGCTCTAATGTATTTGCCATGAAAAACATCCTTCTCAGATAGCGGTCTTAACTCAGAAATGAACTGATGACTATTAGAAGCGATTTTGCCAACTTTTCCAACCATCAATGTAAAAAAATTACAAAAATGGTAAAACGATATCGTATTGGCATGAAAGCTGTGATTGTATTGCAACGACATGTATGCATCATCAGATTGAATAGTGTAGATGTTATAAAAACAAAAAGTCGCTGCAAGCAGCGACTTTTTTATTCTTAAGAGTGCAATTACTTCAGAACAGGTTGTTTTTCAGTAGTTGTCACGATAGCTTCGATGCGGCGGTTTGCAGCATGAGCTTCTTTAGAGTCACCAGCCACTAATGGCTTAGTGATACCGTAACCGTTAGAAGTTACACGGCTTTGGCTGATGCCATATTTTTCAACAAGGATCTTAGCAACAGCGTCAGCACGCTTGTCAGACAGAACCATGTTATATTCTGGTTTACCTACGTTAGAAGCGTGACCCGCAATTTCAACTGTGAATTCTGGGTTCTTGTTCAGGTAGTTAGCCAGTCTTTCGATGTCTTTGTAGTACTCTTTCTTCACTACTGCAGAATCGTTAGCAAACTGGATAGAACCAACATCTTCTTGCTTCTTAACGTTTTCATAGATAGTACAGCCAACAGAGTCAACTTTGTGAGTTGCTGGAGTAGCTGGACACTGATCTTTATCGTCGTAAACACCATCGTTGTCTGAGTCAACTGGTGCTGCTGCAACTACAGCGGCAGCTACAGGAGCCGCGACTGCTGGAGTACCAAAACGGTAGCTTAATTCTAAGCCCCAGTAGTTGCTGTCAGCTTCAATCGTGTTGAAGTCAGTATCGTCTAAGTTTTCATAGCGACGGTATTTAGCTTGTAACTTCAGGTTATCAGTGAAGTTATAGCCAACACCAGCACCAAAGTAAGGTGCAAAATCATTAGAGCTGTAAGAGCTAGACGATGTAGCAGTACGTTGGCTGTTTTCTAGGGTGTAGTACATTGCACCTGCTTCAGCAGATAGGCTCCAACGGTTACCTAGCGGCCATACACCAACTAGGCCAAGAGTTGCACCTTTTACGTCTGCATCGTTGCTGATGCCACCAGTGGTCCAATCAGCACTACCTAGATCACGAAAGCCGATTTCTGCACCAAAGTAGTCATTAAACATATAGCCAGCGAAGATGTCCCATGCATATGGATTATCGTCACCGTTGTCAGTTGCGATGTGTTCATAGTTATTAACGCCTAAACCTGCGCCAACATACCAAGGTGTAAGTTCCTGAGATGCGCTGGCAGCAAGTGGAAGCATTGATGTAAGCAAAACTACTTTTAATGTATTCTTCATCATTTTCTCTAAGTCCATTGTTTATGATTCTCCACCAAAAATATGCTTTGCGGGTTTTATGCAAAACATTGCTAGCACTTAGTGTGGGGATCCTTTGGTATTGTAGCCAGCGATTAATTATCACCGCATTTGTTAAAACTTTCCAGTGTTCAGTCTGAAGTTTTTTTATCGAATAGCATTTTGTTTCTTATTTTGGATGTTAAAAAGGCATCCCTGAGGATGCCTTTTTTGTATTGTGTTTGTTAATTTAATTGAGTGTTAGCGTGTCCAAACCCAATTCTCAATTTCAACAGGGTCAACACCATGTGCTTTAATATAGTTACGGTGGTCAACGAGTCGTTGCAGCATATCTGTAGTGATTGAAACATGCTTAGTTTCGTCAATAACGCCCTGTTGGAATAGTTTGTAAGCCATATCAATAACAAGGTGATAGCGAGAAGTACCATTACGCACACCCATATCAAATGGTGTTGTTGTTGAACCTTCTTCTTCGTAGCCTTTAATTCTGAAACGGCGGCTTCCTTTGTAATCAAAAATTAACTTTTTGATCGTATTTGGATAACCATGATAGTTAAATACAACCCCTTTATCTTGGGTAAATATTTCATCCATCATCCATGGTTTTTCTTTAAATTTACGGCTGCCTAAGCCATCACTGCTTAATTCGGTTACGCTGACAAAGCGAATTCTGACTCTTGGTAAGAGTTCACGAATAATCACTAAAGAGGCCATACATTCTTGAGTGACATAATCACCACAACCCGCAAGCACGATATCTGGATTTTCATCTGAAGCAAAATCCCACACCATCACACCGTCTTTAGCTTGTTTGCGTGCTTCTTCTAAACTCAGCCACTGTGGTAGCTCTTTTTTACCAGCAACTAGGATGTTTAGTTTGTCACGATCCGCAAAGGCACGTTCGGTATAAACTAAGGTGCTGTTTGCATCAGCAGGTAAATAAGCAGAGATAATCTTTGGATGCTTTTCTAACATCGCACCGAGGAACGATGGGTTTTGATGCGAGTAACCGTTGTGATCCTGACGCTCTAATAATGAAGAAAGTACTACGTTACACGCTGGTAAAGGTTTGCGGAAATGCACCCCTTGGCTGGCATAAACATATTTACAGTATTGGTCGGCCATTGAAGATACAACCTGTGAGAAAGACTCATAGGTTGGGAACATGCCGTGGCGACCTGTTACTGTGTAGCCATGTAACATACCAAATAGTAAGTTCTCAGAGAGTAACTCGAGTACGCGGCCATCACGAGACATATCTTCGTCCCAGCTTTCAATTGGCCATTGCCATGCGCGGTCAGTTTCTTCAAATACCGCTTGCAGTTGGTTTGAATAGGTTTCGTCTGGGCTAAAGATACGTAAGTTACGTTGGTCACGGTTTAGTTTGAATGCGTCACGCATCCATTGACCCATTTTCAGCATGGAGTAACCGCGGTGTCCGCGTGGCACTTCTGGGCCATAGCTGAGTTTTTCTAGATCTGGATTAGATAACGCTCTAACAACTTCCCCGCCATAAGTGAGATGTTGGCGACCACAGGCTAAATGTTTTGGTGGGATCAGCGAGCCAATATCCGCATCAAAAATCAGTTCACCTTGAGCATTGATTTGATAAAGCTCTTGGAACTGGTAGCTGGCTAACCAGTTATCCAATGCAGTTAAGTGGCCTTTATCGGTCGCACATTTGTTGACGATAACTTGGTGCGATTCGCAGTTACCTTCTAGTTTTGTGCCGTTATATTCGCTTACACCTGTCCAGCCTTTGGCGGTGCGCATTAAAATCACCGGCCAGCGAGGTTTGACAATATCTTCACCCTTGCGTGCGCGGGTTTGGATATCATTGATCATGCTATAAGCAGTATCCATGGCTGCAGCCATTTGGACGTAGATATCTTCTTCCGCTTCGCTGTCAACAATAATAGGGTGATAGCCAAGACCGCGGAATTCAAGATCTAACTCTTCATGGCTCATGCGTCCCATACGGGTTGGGCCTGAAATCTTATAGCCGTTGATATGCACGATTGGTAACACTGCGCCGTTGGTGGCGGGGGAGACTAAACGGTTCGCATACCAAGAGGCTGCTAGAGGACCGGTTTCTGATTCACCGTCACCTACTAATACGGTTGCGATAAGATCAGGATTGTCTAATACAGCTCCCCAACCTACAGCTAGCGAGTAACCTAATTCGCCCCCTTCAAGGATTTGACCGGGTGCTTCAGGGTTAGCGTGAGAAGGGTAACCATAGGCTGCCGAAAACTTCTTACAGATATCTTCAATACCAGTTTCATTATAAGGAATGGTTTCTGGATAAAAGTGGCTGAGTGAGCCTTCGATGAATAGGTTAGCTTGTACTGCGGGGAAACCATGGCCTGGGCCGACTAAGTAAATGAAAGGACGATTATGTTTTACAATGAGTCGGTTGACGTTGGCATAAACGAAGTTGATCCCTGGACAAGTCCCCCAGTGGCCGAGCAGGCGAGGTTTAATGTCCGAATGCGCAAGTGGGCGCTTATGTAATACGTTTTGCTTTAGGTAAATCTGAGAGGTGGCGAGGAAGTTAGTGGCTCTTACATACTTTTTAAGAGCATTTATCTCATGTGTTGTCGTCATATTAAGCCTCACTAGAGCAGACGGAATTGAACTGTGTTGTGTTGGGGTTACTATATTTGTAATTTTCTTACAAAAATGTGTCCTGCATCCAAATTTTAAAACTTGTGTTTGTCGTTAACGCATGTTGACTAAGTTTGTTAAATTGTTAATTTAATATTAACAGTGACTTATCTAAGCTTTACGAGTGTGAGATTGTCGCTATTTAACGATACAAACCTAGGCTTGATCACATGAGTAATTTCGAATACTGTGCTATTTTGCTGCGTTGAATTCGGTAGCCGTGATGTTGTAAATTCACGGAAGGATAATTTGAAAGAATAAATCTACCGATATTCTTACCTTTATTTGGAAGGATTCATTCACCACAAATGTTGCACCTCGCTAAGTATAGGTGGAGGCGGGCATTTGCTACGGGAAGAAGTAAAATAATATGTTAGAAACGATTGTAAACTTTTTGAACGCACTGCTCTGGGGCAAATTGCTCGTTTATGGACTGGTGGGTGCGGGGCTTTATTTCACCTTACGGCTTGTATTTATTCAACTTACTCACTTCAAGCACTCTCTAAAAGTCATGACCATGAGCCGCCAAGGCTGTGAAAGTGGACTGTCTTCATTCCAAGTATTCTGTACGAGTATGGCCGCTCGGGTTGGCGCCGGAAACATGGCCGGTGTTGCAGTAGCGATTGGCGCTGCTGGACCTGGCGCTGTGTTTTGGATGTGGCTTATTGCCATGTTGGGCATGGCAACCGCCATGGTGGAGTCGACGCTTGCACAAGTATATAAGGTACGAGATACCAACGGTCAGTTTCGCGGCGGTCCTTCCTATTATATGGAGAAGGGACTTGGACAGAGATGGATGGGGGTGTTGTTTGCTTTCTTCCTGATCATCGCCTTTGGTTTAGTGTTTAATGCGGTACAAGCCAATACCATTACGGGGGCAATGGAGCGGGTGTTTGGCTTCGACCCGACCTATGTCGGGATCGGCTTAGTGTTAGCCAGTGGTTTTGTGATAGTCGGTGGCTTACGTAAAGTTGCTCGAGTGTCAGAATTTATCGTGCCTATCATGGCACTGGCTTATATTCTGATTGCCTTTATTATTGTGTTGTTCAATTTAGATCAATTGCCAGCTGTAATCAGCTTGATTGTAAAGAGTGCGTTCGGTTGGCAAGAGGCCGCAGCAGGTGGAGTTGCTTATACGGTCGCTCAGGCCATGCAAGCGGGTATTGCCCGAGGTTTGTTTTCAAACGAGGCGGGGATGGGCAGTGCGGCAAACGTGGCTGCGAGTGCCTCGCCTAATCCTAATCATCCAGCATCCCAAGGTTTTGTGCAGATGATGGGTGTGTTTGTTGATACCATCGTTATCTGTACTGCAACTGCGGCAATTATTTTGCTTTCAGGCGATATTGGTTCTAGCGATGACGGCATTCGTCTCACCATCAATGCGATGTCAAACCACGTTGGAGATTGGGGCGGCGCCTTTATTGCGATAGCCATTTTCCTATTCTGCTTTACCTCTATCATTGCTAACTATTCCTACGCCGAAACCAATGTGATGTTTTTAACGGGTAACAGCACTAAGGCATTACCGCTATTTCGTCTGTGTGTATTAGCTATGGTGATGTTTGGTGCAGTGGCCAAAATCAGCTTAGTGTGGAACTTAGCAGACGTGTCTATGGGGCTAATGGCCACGGTCAATATCATTGCTTTGCTGCTGTTATCTGGCTTAGCAATACGGGTTATCAACGATTACTGTGAGCAATTGAAGAGTGGCAAAATGCCTGAGTTCGATCGCAGTAAGTTCCCCGAATTGATGGAACAACTCGATGATGGTATTTGGCAGGATAATAGTGCTAACGAGCAGGCGAAAACGCGTACAGAATCTGCGCTTAGTCGATAAACTCAAGTTCACTGATTAACGCTATCGGAAAAACCACGTCATCCGTACGTGGTTTTTTTATGCTTGTTCAGTATCATAGTGGCGTATTTTATTTGTTGGAGCGTGTTAATGTTGATTTTGGTTTCACCGGCGAAAACCCTAGATTTTGAGCAACCTCCCTTGACTCAAACCCACACTCGGCCCGATTTTTTAGCTTATAGCCAAGAGCTTATTCAAGTCTGCCAACGGTTAACCCCCAGTGACATAGCAACATTAATGAAGGTGAGCGATAACATCGCAGGTTTAAATGCCGCGCGTTTTGGGGAGTGGACACCCGATTACAGCATTGATAATGCTAAGCAGGCGATTTTTGCTTTTAGAGGCGATGTTTACACGGGGTTTGATGCTGATACCCTGACACCCGAACAGCTTGAACGGACTCAGTCACAGTTGCGTATTTTATCTGGGCTCTACGGCTTACTGCGCCCTTTGGATTTGATTTTACCTTATCGCTTAGAAATGGGGACGGCGCTTGCCAATCCTAAAGGTAAGAATCTCTACGATTTTTGGGGTAATACTCTCACTGAAGCGGTCAACAATGCGGTTGCTGCGCAGGGCGATGACATCATTATCAATCTTGCGTCCAATGAGTATTTCAAGGCGATAAAACCAAAACAATTAGCAGGTCAATTAATCACTCCTGTCTTTAAAGATTTTAAAAATGGCCAATATAAAGTCATCAGTTTTTTTGCTAAAAAAGCAAGGGGAATGATGGCAAGATATATCATTGACCAGCAAGTGAGTTCTATTGATGAATTAAAAGCGTTTGATGTGGCAGGTTATTACTACAGTGAAGAATTGAGTAAATCGAATGAGCCAACATTCTTGCGTGAAGCGCAGTAATTCATAAATGCGTGAAATAACAAGAGCAGCCTAGGCTGCTCTTGTTATTTACGAAGGATGTGCTGGCGGAAGATTATTTCGACTCAGTACTAATCGGTGTTAACACAAGATTCGAGTTCGCCATGATATAGGCAAATTGAGCATATGCCGCCACATTTTGTGCGAGCGCTTTAGGATCGATTTTATCTAAGGTGTCGTTAGGTGTATGGTGATAATCGAAGTAATCGTGGCCATCCTGTCTTAATGATGCAACCGGCACGCCTAATGCGGGCAACATGGAGACATCAGGCCCGCCAGAGGCTTGATTATTACCAAGGGCGACACCGTTATATGTCATTGGCTTTATGCTCTCTTGGACTTGTGCAAAAACGCTGTCATTTACCTTAGTATCGATTTGATAAATCGGGCCTGCGCCAAAATCCGATTCGGCAGCAATATAATGCAGAGGTAGCTCGGCTTTATGTGCTTCAGCGTAAGCTTTGCCTCCCACTAAGCCAATTTCTTCGGCAGCGTAAAGTACCACTCGCACAGTTCGGGCAGGTTTTTGAGGAAGATCTTGAATATGTTTCGCCGCGGCAGTCACAATCGCAACGCCAGCGCCATCGTCAATTGCCCCCGTCCCTTCATCCCAAGAATCTAAATGGGCGCCAATCAGCACGATTTCGTCAGGTTTACTACTGCCAGTAACTTCTGCAATCACGTTATAAGAGGTATTTGTACCTAAATCCTTCGGTGACATATGCAGCTCGAGCACCGCATTGGGATCGCGTTTTAACATGGCATCGATTAAATCGGCATCGGGATTTGACATCGCCGCCGCAGGGATTTTAGCCACACCATCTTGATAACGCATCACGCCAGTGTGAGCCATGCGGTCATGGTCGGTGCCAATCGAGCGAATAACGATTGCAATGGCTCCCTTTTGTGCTGCTGCGACTGCGCCTTTCGAGCGGCCGCCGACACTTTTGCCATAACCTTCACCCGTGATGTGACGTTCAGTCTTTTGATCGATAAAGGCAATCTTGCCTTTTACATCTTCTGGGTTTGCCGCTTGCAGTGCCGCAAGGCTATCAAAACGAGCAATTTTAGCCTTAATACCTTCAATTGGCGTTGCAACACTTCCACCTAGAGCTGTGATCACTAAAGGTTGTTCCACCGGAGAGATGATCTTGGCTTTGGCTTCGCCACGTTCCCAAATAGGAACCTGTACTGGCTCTTTATAGACCTTATCAAACCCGAGACTGGTTAACTTATTCATTGCCCAGTTCACGGCAATAATGTCTTTTGGACTACCAGCAAGGCGCGGTCCTACTTCTACCGTAAGAGATTCGACTATGTCATATCCCAAGGATGAAGCTAAAGCGGTTTGTTGTAATTGAGAAGGTATATCTGTTTTGACTGGTGTTTCGATATGAGTTTGGCAAGCGCTCAAACCACTAATAAAAAGGCCTGTTATCAAAGTTGCTTGGTAGGATTTCATAGGTTTCCTTTGTTTTTATTAAGCATGTCCCACTTTTGAAAACAATCTAGCAAAAAGTGTGCTTTATGTCCCGACTATATCTGTAAGGCAACGCTATATTAGCGCAGGGGTTAGTTTTAGGAGAAAAAGTGCGTAATGAATATTGAATTAATGCAGGAGCGAGCCGATCATGCCGTAGTGCTATTAAAAGCACTCGCGAACGAACGCCGTTTATTTATCCTTTGTTATTTATTGAGCGAAGGTGAAATGTGCGTTGGCGAAATGAATAAAAAATTAGGCTTAAGTCAATCGGCACTATCACAACACCTTGCTTGGTTACGCAAAGATAATTTAGTAACCACACGCAAAGAAGCGCAAACCGTATTTTATTCGCTAAAGAGTGATGAAGTGCGGGAGATGATCCATTTACTGAACAATATTTATTGTCATTAATGATAATCATCAGATATAAAAAAACCGGCAATTGCCGGTTTTTTTTATTCACTAAGAAAATTAAGCAGCCAGTGCTTTGATCTTAGCGTTCAAACGAGCCTTATGACGGGCAGCTTTATTCTTGTGAATAAGGCCTTTAGTCGCCATACGGTCAACGATTGGTTGTGCAGCAGCGAAAGCTTCAGTTGCTGTTTTGTGATCGCCAGCTTTGATAGCAGCGATTACTTTTTTAACGTATGTACGTAACATTGAGCGACGGCTGGCGTTGTGCTGACGACGCTTTTCAGATTGAAGCGCGCGCTTCTTTGCAGACTTGCTATTAGCCAAGGTGCAACTCCTAAAAACTGGATTTGATACTTTTAAAGGCCGAGGAATATGCCTGCATTTAGTCACTTTGTCAATGACTATGATTGAATAATCATCATAAAGATAAATTAATTCAACCCGCCTTGGCTATCTTCAACCCAACTCGTGTAATATGTGGCGCAATTCTAACAGCTATTGCCGCAGTGTGACAGAGCCTGAGTCGATTTTTTGAGATGAATCACCTAATCCATTCGATGTAGGTCTGGGGGACGTTTGAGTAAAAAATTATTGAAATCTGGCATGATTGTTAGTGCTATGACGTTGATTTCTCGTGTTTTAGGTTTGGTTCGAGATGTAGTAGTTGCCAATTTAATGGGGGCAGGGACAAGCGCCGACGTTTTTTTCTTCGCGAATAAAATTCCTAACTTTTTACGCCGATTATTTGCTGAGGGGGCTTTTGCTCAGGCATTTGTTCCCGTACTGACCGAGTATCAAGAAAAACACACTTCGGACGAGACTCGAGAGTTACTCAGTAAAGTGGCGGGAACCTTAGGGCTGTTGGTGACCATTGTGACGCTTGTCGGTGTCATCGCATCCCCCGTATTGTCAGCCTTATTTGGTGGCGGCTGGTTTGTGGCTTGGCTTAACAATGAGCCCGATGGCGCTAAGTTTGAGCTGGCAACCGTTGTGCTTAAAATCACCTTCCCGTATCTGTGGTTTATCACCTTTGCCGCGTTAGCGGGGTCTATTCTAAATACCCGCGGGCGTTTTGCGGTATCGGCCTTTACCCCAGTATTCTTAAACGTCGCTATTATTGCGGCGGCAATGTTTTTTGCGCCTACGTCTTCTCAGCCTGAAATTACCCTTGCTTGGGGTGTGTTTTGTGGCGGTTTAATTCAGTTTTTATTCCAAATTCCCTTCTTACTCAGGGAAAAAGCCCTAGTAAAACCTTCATGGGGTTGGAAGCATCCTGGTGTAGTGAAGATCAGAACCTTGATGATCCCGGCGCTGTTTGGGGTGTCAGTTTCACAAATCAATCTATTATTCGATACATTCATTGCCAGCTTCCTCATGACGGGCTCCATCAGCTGGCTGTACTATTCAGACCGCTTATTAGAATTTCCACTCGGTTTATTCGGTATCGCCATTGGCACCGTGATTTTACCTGCTTTATCTCGCAATCATGTGAATGCCGAAGGGGATGGCTTTGGTAAAACCATGGATTGGGGCATTAAGGCAATTCTTTTATTAGGATTACCCGCCATGATGGGGTTGATTGTGCTCGCCCAGCCCATGCTGATGGTGTTGTTTATGCGCGGCGCCTTCTCCATTCAAGACGTAGAAATGGCATCCTACAGCTTGATGGCTTATGGCAGTGGTTTACTCAGCTTTATGCTTATCAAAGTGTTAGCGCCTGGATATTACTCACGCCAAGACACAAAGACTCCTGTGCGTTATGGCATTATCGCCATGATCACTAACATGGGCTTTAACCTGATCTTTGCGATTCCCTTTGGTTATGTTGGCTTAGCGATTGCGACATCGATGTCGGCTTTACTGAATGCGACCCTTTTATATCGCGGCCTACACAAAGCGGGTGTTTACCGAATTTCTAAGCCAACAATGGTGTTTTTCCTTAAAGCCGTGGTTTCAACGGCCTTGATGGTGTTAGTCTTGTACTATTTCTTACCCACGCAATCCCAATGGTTGGAATGGCAGTTAGTTGGGCGTGCTAAGGCTTTGATTGGCTTGATTGCTGTTGGTGCTATGACGTATTTACTTGGCTTATTGGCGTTAGGAATTCGTCCTTGGTCAATGAAACGGGGAGTTTGATTGCTGATTCTTATCGTTAGCTGTTATATAATCAGCCGATTTGCGCTTGGCAGTTGTCTAAAGTTATGGAATTAATCCGCGGTATACATAACATTTTGTCATCTCACCATGGCTGTGTGCTGACGATAGGTAATTTTGATGGTGTGCATCGCGGCCATGCACAGGTGATTGCTAATCTGGTGCAAAAGGCCAAACAGCTCTCGCTACCGCCGACTGTGATGACATTTGAACCTCAACCACAGGAGTTATTCCGTGGTGAGAATGCGCCCGCGCGTCTGAGCCTATTGCGGGACAAAATCATCCTGCTCGATGAGTTAGGCGTTGAACGGTTAGTGTGTGTTAACTTCAATCGCGCCTTTGCGGACCAACCAGCGGAGCATTTCATCGAAGAACTGCTGGTGCGTAAACTTGGGGTGAAGTACCTCGTTGTCGGCGATGACTTTTGCTTCGGTCAAGGCAGAAAAGGCAATTTTGAAATGCTGATGCAGGCGGGAGCACGTTATGGCTTTACCGTGGTCAGCACCCAGAGTTTTATGGTGGGCTCGCAGCGCGTGAGTTCGACCGCGGTAAGAGAACAATTAGCTAAAGGAAACCTAGAGCAGGCAAGGCGCCTACTCGGTCATCCCTTTACCTTAAGCGGCCGCGTGGCCCACGGCCAAAAAATTGGTCGAACCATAGGTTTCCCCACCGCCAATATCGCCCTCAAACGCAATGTGGTGCCGGTGCGCGGGGTGTTTGCGGTGAAACTCTATTGGGAAGATAGCGATATTTATGAAGGGGTTGCCAACATTGGCTTCCGCCCGACCGTAAATGGTCAAGTTTGCCAGCTCGAGGTGCATCTTTTTGATTTTGAAGGTGACATTTATGGCAAGCATGTTGAGGTTGAGTTAGTGGCAAAACTTCGCGATGAACAACCCTTTGATTCATTGGATGCACTAAAACAACAGATTTTGAATGATGCAAATGAGGCCAGAGCTTTATTTGGTAACGATGCAGGCTGATATTTATCAGTTTAATTAACGGTATAGGATCAATGAGCGACTATAAATTTACTTTGAATTTGCCGGAAACTGAGTTTCCGATGCGTGGTAATTTGGCAAATCGCGAGCCAGAGATGTTAGAGCGCTGGACGAAAGACGGTCTGTATCAGCAGATCCGTGATAGCCGAATTGGCCGCACACCTTTTATTTTGCATGACGGCCCACCGTATGCGAACGGCAGCATTCATATTGGTCACTCAGTAAACAAAATTCTTAAGGACATTATTGTTAAGTCAAAAACCATGTCAGGTTTTGACGCGCCTTATGTGCCTGGTTGGGATTGCCACGGTCTGCCAATTGAACTGAAAGTTGAGCAAAAAGTCGGTAAGCCTGGTCAAAAAATTTCTGCGGCCGAATTCCGCGAAGAATGTCGTAAATATGCCGCTGAGCAAGTCGATGGTCAACGTGCTGACTTTATTCGTTTAGGCGTGCTGGGCGATTGGCAAAAGCCTTATTTAACGATGGACTTTGCCACCGAAGCCAATATCGTACGCTCTCTATCAAAAGTGATTGAAAACGGTCACTTACATAAAGGTGTAAAACCCGTTCATTGGTGTACAGACTGTGGTTCTGCTCTTGCCGAAGCCGAAGTAGAATACGAGGATAAAACCTCTCCCGCTATCGATGTGGCCTTTACAGCGACTGATAGCAAAGCTTTAGCCGCTCAGTTTGGTGTAAGCGATTACTCACATCCTGTCGCTATGGTGATTTGGACTACTACACCTTGGACACTGCCAGCTAACCGGGCGTTATCTATCAGCCCTGAGCTGGATTACAGCTTGGTTGAATTTGTGAAAGAGGGCGCGACTCTCGCGGTTATTCTGGCCGACGTGTTAGTTGAAGCGTGTATGACGCGTTACGGTGCCGAGAGCCACAGTGTGTTAGGTAAAGTTAAAGGCGCAGCGCTTGAGCTGGTTCGCTTTAAGCATCCATTCTTAGCCTTTGACGTGCCTGCGATTTTAGGCGACCACGTGACGACTGACGCGGGTACGGGAGTGGTTCACACGGCACCTGGCCATGGTCAAGACGACTTCGTGGTAGGTCAAAAATACGGTTTAGAAGTGGCAAACCCTGTTGGCGATAACGGTGTTTACAAACCAGACACTGAGTTTTTTGCCGGTCAACATGTATTTAAAGCAAACGACAATGTGGTTGCGCTGCTGAAAG
Source organism: Shewanella decolorationis S12 (assembly GCF_000485795.1). Classification (GTDB taxonomy): domain Bacteria; phylum Pseudomonadota; class Gammaproteobacteria; order Enterobacterales; family Shewanellaceae; genus Shewanella; species Shewanella decolorationis. The sequence goes on along the minus strand of NZ_AXZL01000069.1, from coordinate 114,782 downwards.
AAAAAGGCGCACTATTACACCATGTTGCATACCGTCACAGCTATCCACACTGCTGGCGCCATAAAACGCCCATTATCTTCCGCGCTACACCGCAATGGTTTATCTCAATGGATAACCACAACCTGCGCAAGCAAGCATTAAGCGAAATTGAGCAGACTCAGTGGATCCCTGACTGGGGCCAAAGCCGCATCGAAAAGATGGTTGAGAATCGCCCTGATTGGTGTATCTCCCGTCAACGTACTTGGGGCGTGCCAATTACATTATTCGTACACCGCGAAACCGAAGAGCTGCACCCTGACAGCGTGTCGTTAATGGCACGTGTAGCCAACCGCATTGAGCAGGAAGGCATTCAAGCTTGGTGGGATCTCGATGCTGCCGAATTACTGGGCGAAGAAGCCGAACAATACCGCAAAGTGACCGATACCTTGGACGTATGGTACGACTCAGGTTCAACCTTTGCCTCTGTGGTTGGGGCGCGTCCAGAGTTTCATGGTCATGGCGTCGATTTATACCTCGAAGGTAGCGACCAACACCGTGGCTGGTTTATGTCATCATTGATGATTTCTACTGCGATGACTGGAAAAGCTCCTTACAAGCAAGTGCTGACCCACGGCTTTACCGTTGATGGTAAAGGTCGCAAGATGTCGAAATCTATCGGTAACGTCATTGCGCCGCAGCAAGTCACCAACAAGTTAGGTGCGGACATTCTGCGTCTTTGGGTTGCTGCGACCGACTACAGCGGTGAAATGACGGTATCGGATGAAATCTTAAACCGTAGCGCCGATGCTTATCGCCGTATTCGTAACACCGCTCGCTTCTTACTAGCGAACCTTAATGGCTTCGATCCAGCTAAGGACTTAGTGGCAGTAGAAGATATGGTGGCGTTAGATCGTTGGGCTGTGCGCCGCGCGGCTGCTCTGCAACAAGAAATCATTGAAGCTTACGAGCAATATAACTTCCATATTGTGACGCAAAAGCTGATGCAGTTCTGCTCGGTTGAGCTAGGTAGCTTCTACTTAGACATCATCAAAGACCGTCAGTACACCGCCAAGCAAGAGGGCCATGCCCGCCGTAGCTGCCAATCGGCACTGTTTCACATTGCTGAGGCCATGGTGCGTTGGATTGCCCCAATCCTAAGCTTTACTGCCGATGAAGTGTGGCAATTACTGCCAGGTCAACGTGATGCTTACGTGTTTACCCAAGAATGGTATCAAGGTCTGCAATCTATCACTTTAGATACAGATCTCAGCGATGCGTACTGGGAAAATCTGCTGACTGTGCGTAACGAAGTCAACAAGGTCATCGAGCAAGCACGCCGTGATAAACGTATTGGTGGCTCCTTAGAAGCCGAAGTCACACTGTTTGCTGATGCGGCATTAACTGAACAGTTAACGCACATTGGTGATGAGCTTCGTTTCGTCCTGTTGACCTCTGAAGCCAAAGTATTGCCATTGGCGGATGCGACAAGCGATGCCGTTGAAACCGAACTTGTGTCATTGAAGTTAGTGGTAAATGCGACAACAGCAGAGAAATGCGAACGTTGTTGGCACCATAGGGAAGAAGTGGGCACGATTGAGGCTCACCCAACGCTGTGCCATCGCTGCGTAACCAATATTGAAGGTGACGGCGAAGTTCGTCTGTTTGCGTAAAGGATCTGTATGCCATTAACTTGGAAAGACAGTGGCTTACGTTGGTATTGGGTAGTTGTATTGGTGTTTTTGGCCGATCAACTATCCAAGCAATGGGTCTTAGCCAATTTTGATTTGTTCGAATCGGTGAAGTTATTACCTTTTTTTAATTTCACCTATGTACGTAACTATGGCGCCGCATTTAGCTTTCTAAGTGAAGCGGGCGGTTGGCAACGTTGGTTATTTACCCTAGTGGCCGTTGGTTTCAGTACCTTGTTGACTGTGTGGCTGCGCAAGCAATCGGCATCCCTATGGAAGTTAAATTTGGCTTACACCTTAGTGATTGGTGGCGCCCTAGGTAACTTAATCGATCGATTGATGCATGGTTTTGTGGTGGATTTTATCGATTTTTATTGGGGTAAGAGCCATTATCCGGCCTTTAATATCGCTGATTCCGCGATTTTTATCGGCGCAGTGCTAATCATTTGGGATTCGTTTTTTAACAGCAAATCCGAACAAGATAAAACCGAAGAGGTGAAGTAGTGACTGTGACACGTTCGTTATTGTGCCATATGAATATTGTGCTTGAAGATGGTTCAACTGCCGATAGCACTAAAGCCTCGGGTAAGCCAGCACGTTTAAATATCGGCGATGGTACTTTAAGCCCAGCATTCGAAGCGCAGCTTGCTTCCTTAAATGAAGGCGACAAGCACAGATTTACGCTTGAAGCGGTTGATGCCTTTGGTGAGTCAAATCCCGATGCGATTCATCATATGGATAGAACCCGCTTCCCAGCCGATATGGAGCTAGAAGTGGGTGTTATCGTGAGTTTTGCTGGTCCTGGCGGCAGTGAGATCCCCGGCATTGTGCGTGAGGTTGCGGGCGATTCGATTACGGTCGATCTCAATCACCCTCTAGCGGGACGCAAAGTGACATTTGAACTCGACGTGGTGAAGGTACTGTAAGATGAAATTTGATCCTACCAGCCCAAGTTTAAATATTATGCTGGCTAATCCTCGCGGCTTTTGTGCTGGTGTGGATCGCGCCATTAGCATTGTTGAGCGTGCGCTCGAGTTATTTTCGCCGCCGATTTATGTTCGCCATGAAGTCGTGCATAACCGCTATGTGGTGCAAAATCTGAAGGATCGCGGTGCCGTATTTGTAGAAGAGTTAGACCAAGTACCGGATAACAATATTGTGATCTTCAGTGCGCATGGAGTTTCTCAGGCGGTACGTGCCGAGGCGAAGGCGCGTGGGTTGCGAGTATTCGATGCGACTTGTCCGTTAGTCACCAAAGTGCATTTGCAGGTCACCCGTGCGAGTCGCAAGGGGATTGAATGTATTTTGATTGGCCATGCGGGGCATCCTGAAGTTGAAGGCACCATGGGACAATACGATAACCCCAATGGTGGTGTTTATCTGATTGAGTCCCCGGCAGATGTCGAGACTTTACAAGTTCGCGATCCTAATAACCTCTGCTTCGTGACTCAAACAACGCTCTCGGTCGATGATACACTCGATATCATCAGCGCCTTATTGAAACGCTTCCCGTCCATCGAAGGCCCACGTAAGGATGATATTTGTTACGCGACGCAAAACCGTCAGGATGCGGTGCGTAACTTATCGGCCGATGTGGAACTGTTAATTGTGGTCGGTTCGAAAAACAGCTCTAACTCTAACCGCTTGCGTGAATTGGCATTGAAAACCGGAACTCAATCTTATCTGGTTGATACCGCAGATGATATAGATTCATCTTGGTTTGAAGATGTGACAAAAGTTGCAGTGACCGCTGGCGCATCGGCACCAGAAGTGCTGGTTCAGCAGGTGGTTCAAGCGATTGCAAAATTAGCACCGAGTGTCGTTACTGAAGTTGAAGGGCGCAAAGAAGATACCGTCTTTGCCGTACCTGCTGAACTACGTTAATTGATGTAGAAAATAGTCGTAAATTGAAAGAGGCCAATGGCCTCTTTTTTTATTGTCTAAGTATGACTAAATTCAAACAAAGCATAATGAGATTGCAGCTTATATGCTATTGTTACTGGCCACTTACATTTTACTCATCTATTATTAACTGCTAATAATATTTTTATCGTAAGATTAAGATTTATAAAGGGTAAAAGACTGAAAAGTTTGTCAAAAATATGACTAAATTCGAACGATTGACACAGCGGAAATATCGACTGGGCTTCTCATTAATTGAAGTTCTAGTTGCATTGGTGATTCTCGTGATTGGTTTAATTGGTATTTTTAATTTACATGTCGTTGCTAAACGTGGCAGTTTTGAGTCTTTCCAACAAACTCAAGCTTCATACTATGCAAATGACATTATTAATAGAATGAAACTGAATCGAACTCAATTAGCTAATTATAGTGGAGAATATACTGGAACACTGGCTAAGCCGAGTAAAGCATGTGATGTTGTTGTTGGGGCGGTCAGTTTGTGTACGCCTGCTGAAACTGAAGCTTGGGATCTTTATCAATGGGAACAGAGTTTCATGGGCGCTGCAGAAATCGTTGATGGCCAAAATGTCGGTGGATTAGATACTCCAACAGCTTGTATAGCCATTGATGGAACGACGGTGACTGTTGCCGTGGCATGGAGAGGCATTCGTGAGGGCGCAGGCACAACATACACTGGTAATGAATGTGGTGAAGATCTTGGCACTCGTCGACGTCTTTTTGTCGTATCAACAGTGATTATTTAGGCGAGCAGACAAAATGACGAATTTTCAAAAGGGAATGTCGTTAGTGGAGTTAATGGTTTCGATGCTTATCGGGCTATTTCTTACGCTAGGGCTTTTCGCCATGTTTAGTATGTCTTCTTCAAATGTGGTAACGACTAGTCAATTCAACCAACTACAAGAGAATGGCCGGATTGCCTTGGCGTTGATGGAAAGAGATATTACCCAACTTGGTTTTATGGGGGATATTACGGGAACGGACTTTATTCTTGGAACGAATATGGCGCTAAGAGACGGCATTACCAATGATTGTATTGGTGCTGGTGTTAACAACGGTACATTGCCTAACGCCGAGCCTGCACACTTTAGACGTCTTTGGGGATATGAAGCTGGCAAAAGTGCAGAGAGTTTGACTTGCTTAAATGGTGTTAATCCGAATACGGATGTTATTCAAATTAAAAGGCTTATTGGGCCGCCAGTTACTAACCCTAATGGTGAACGTTATTATATGGCAGTCAATTCAAGTGAAGCAGTGTTATTTAAAGGGGGAAACCCTCCTAATCCTGCACTTGAAAATGCCCGCTTCTGGGAGTATCAGCATCATATATACTTCATAAAAAATGACGGCTCTGTGCCAGTATTAAGACGTAAAACACTCACTAAAAATAATGGCATGAATAACGAAGAACAATTAGTTGAGGGGATAGAGAATATGCGTATTCTCTATGGTTTTGATAATGATGGCGATGATACTGCTGATAGTTTTATGCCCGCCGAAAACGTGACTACGTTAATGTGGGATAATGAATTATTTCAGCGTTTAGTTGCGGTTAGGGTTTTCTTATTAGTTAGAGCAATCGATGAAGATAAAAGCTATACAAATGATACGACTTACACTTTAGGCGATAAGGAAATAAAAGGATTAAATGACCATTATCGGCGAAAAGTTGTTTCAACAACGATGGTGCTTGCCAATCCGGTGTTAATTAGAAATTAGAGGGTAAAGGGATGAGAAAGCAAAAAGGAATAGTACTGTTTTTCGCACTCATAGTCCTACTATTAATGACCATCATAGGTGTCGCTTTAGCGGTAAATTCTACGCAATCTATGCGGATGTCAGGTGCGGGTTCTGAGCGAATAGAAGCTAAAGCCATCGCCGATGGCGGCTTAGAAGCGGCTATAGAAGCGAATAAAGGTACGAGTTTAGCAACGTTATCAAATGTCTCTACTGGCACTGAGTTTGGTGCTCAACAGACCTTAACACCTATTCCATTTGAGGTTGATGCTGGTGGAAATGTGATTATTGGGGCCAAAGATGTTGGATGCCAACGAAGTACAAAAGCGAATAGTGGAAACATCATCAGTTGCCGACGGGTTGAAATTAGCAGTACAGCTAATTTTGGCCGTGATAATTTAGGTCAGCTCACCGTTGTTGCGGGAGTCGAGCAAGAAGTTTTGACAGGGAGTTAAGATATGCTAACTAAAAAACTCACTTTGTGTACATTGCTTGCATTGGCTGTCACGTCAATATCAACCTTTGGCGATGACACTGAATTATATGTTAAAGAGTCGACAACTCGCACGGGTGCTAGACCTAAAGTCTTGGTTATTTTTGATAACTCGGGAAGTATGTCTACCGAAGAAATTACTCAGGTGATTGATTATGATCCCGATTATGACTATCCCCCTATTAGTGGTTCAGGGTACAGTGGCGATCGAATCTATTACACTGTGGGAGGCGGAGCATTACCAAAGCCGGATACCAGTTCAGATAGACGATATTTTGATGCTACGATAAACGGTTGTAATCAAAGTAAAGCTGCATTGGATCAATATGGCCGTTTTACAGGCTATATTCGCGAGTTCACTTCAAGTGGGACTACGGGGGTATGGAAAGAGTTTCCCGAGACAGATGGTCGTAATATTAAGGTTGTTGATTGCTGGGAGGATATTTCTACAGTAGATCCTCAAAACTCATCTTCTTACAATGACGGATTTCCTGCTAATGGGTTAACAATACAGAGTGGTTGGAAAAAGAAAGCATTTCCTTATTTTATGTCATCTTCCCCCAGTAGCACATGGGGTGATGCTTTAATTGCCGCAAAAAATACAGATTTTGGTGTTGGTCAGCCTGTCACTTTTTATACAGATAACTATTTAAGGTGGTATTGGTTGTCTAAAGAAGGACGGTTGCCAACCGTAAAAGTTTCAAGGTTAGAGATTGCGAAGAAGGCGATTTCTAACATTATTAATTCTACCCCAACCGTCGATTTTGGGTTGGCTGTATTTAATTACAATTATCCTAATGAGGGGAATAGGGATGGTGGCCGGATAGTTTCTGGTATTACACAAATGACGGATGCTGCTCGAGATAGCTTACTATTAACTATTGATAAGTTACCAGCAAAAACTAATACACCTTTGTGTGAAACTATGTACGAAGCCTATCGTTATTTTGCTGGTAAAAGTGTTGTTTTTGGACACGCGGATACCGATTATGGCTCTTATGTAGGCAATCGCCCTCCTTATGATACTTCTGTAGAAAAAAACGGTACTTACAGCAGCCCATTTAAAGTTTGTACTGATATCGCCTATGTGATTTATGTTACTGATGGCTCACCAACCGTTGATGGAAGTGCTAATAACGATGTTAAAAGTTTAACTGCTACAGCAAGTAAAAGTGGTGATTATTCCTCATTTTCTCAGGGTTTAAGTTCGCCTAGTTATTTACCTGCATTAGCAAGTTATATGTTCAATAATGATCTAATCAATAAACTTGATAGCTCTAACACGGAGCAAATGCAAAATGTGCGCACTTACACTATTGGTTTTAGTAAAGGCGCAGAGGATGCGGCCCCCTTATTAGCGGAAACAGCTAAACGTGGTGGTGGCTTATATTTTGCAGCTCAGAATAGTTTAGAATTACAAAATGCCCTTAATGATGCGTTATCAAATATTCTTAATATAGACTCGAGTTTTACTTCTCCAAGTATTGCGAGTAATAACTTTGATAGAACACAAACTTTTGATGCTGCTTACTATGCGATGTTTTTACCAGGTAAAGGTCCTCGCTGGAGTGGTAATTTAAAGAAACTTAAAGTAACAGCTGATGGCACCTTAGTTGATAGTCAAGGAAATGCGGCTATTGCTGATAACGGAAATATTAAAGATACCGCTTGTACGATTTGGTCCGATTGCGCCAGCCAAAAAGATGGTAATAAGGTAGAGGTAGGTGGTGCTGCTGCTCAAATTAAGAGTCAAGCGAGTCGAACCATTTTGAGTAACTTGGGAGGGGCTATTAGTTTGTCTCCTCTTACGTTATCTAATGCACAAAGTGCTGCTGGTGGCGATCAAGCTCTAGCTACCTTTATGAGAACCAGTATTGATGAAGTCGCAAATACTCTAGATTGGTTAAAAGGTATTGATGTTGACGATGACAATAAAAACGGTAGTACAACTGATAAACGCAGTGATGTTATGGGCGACCCTTTACATTCAAAACCACTGGCATTGAATTTTGGTAGTGAAACGGCAACGGATATCAGAATCATTCTTGGTACTAACCAAGGTGTATTACATATGTTTAAGGATGGTGGAGAATCAGTGTCCGAAACATGGGGATTTATTCCTTTTGAACTTCTCCCTAATTTATATGAACTTCGAACCAATGACCCATCTGGTGTACACACTGTATATGGAATGGATTCATCTCCCGTAGCTTATACCGAAACGGATTCTACCGGTAAAGTAAACAAGGCTTGGGTTTTTGTGGGCATGCGGCGTGGAGGATCATCTTATTATGCTCTGGATGTATCTAACCCAGACAGCCCTTCGCTTATGTGGACAATTAATCCTTCTTCCGATGGTTTTGCTGACCTAGGTCAGACCTGGTCGGAACCTATTGTGACTAAAATCGTTGGTTACGATAAACCGGTATTAATTTTTGGTGGAGGTTATGATGTGAGCTTTGATGCTACACCGACGACTTCGCCATTAGGTAGTGTTGTATATATTGTTGATGCACAAAAGGGAACGCTGATTCATTCTTTTGGTGGATCGGCGAGTGGGGCAACTGTGTTGCCAGGTATCCAAGGCAGTATTCCTAATTCAGTTGCAGTGCTTGATAGCAACAACGATGGTTATACAGACCGTATATATGCATCGGATGTTACTGGTAACATTTGGCGTATGGATTTACCGAGTGCAAGCATCGATACTTGGACTGCGTTCAAATTTGCCTCATTGGGTGGTACAAATAGTGATAATCGACGGTTCTTCGCTGAGCCTGTTGTTGCTCAAACAATGTTTACAAATTTATCGGAAGTATCCGTGACAACAGGGAGTGAAACTGTCACAACGAAAACATATCAAAATGTGCCTTATGATGCTGTTGCTGTGGGTAGTGGGATGAGGCCTAGTCCTTCAAGTACAAACGTTAATGATATGTTTTTTATGCTTCAAGATCGTAACGTCGTCACTAAGAGTTTTACTGGGAGTGATGTGCCTTCTACCATTACTATCAATAACTTGTATGATGTTACATCAAGTGCACCCACTTCAGAATCCGATAATATTAGCTTTAGTACTAAGCTAGGTTGGTTTTATGACTTTTCGGGGTTAGGTGAGAAGAGCTTAACCGCGGCGCTTATTGTTCAGGGGAAGGTGTACTTCACATCATATTCTCCACCAGCTGACTCTGTTGCGGATAACGTATGTCTTGTTTCTGGTGCTGGTAAACTCTATGCGTTTGATTTACATAAAGGAACTAGGTCATTTTCTCAGTTATACTATGAACTTGGAGAACGTGTACCCGATACTCCTCAAATCGTGATCCCTGCACCTGAGACTGGTAAAGATCCTTATATTTATATTATTGGTGTTGGTAAAGGCGATAAAAATGAAAATGGTGAATACAGTGGCACGATCAATGTCGCTTCTGGTTTAGGCGTGAATAAAATTTACTATCATATTAATGAGTAAATATTTTTATATGAATATCAAATACAAAGGTTTTACCTTAATCGAAGTGATGATAGTTGTTGTCATTATTGGGATTTTGGCTGCAATTGCATATCCTTCTTATACTCGCTATGTTGCTCAAAGCACGAGAGCTGAGGGATTGTCTGCGTTGATGAGATTAGCCAATTTGCAAGAGCAGTATTACTTAGATAATCGTAAGTATACGACTGACTTATCTGAGCTTATAGGTGCAGACCCTTATATAACTGAACATGGAAATTACTCTGTCACATCAAGTGGTACGTCATCATTTACACTAAAAGCGGTCGCGCAAGGAATACAGGCTAGTCGAGATTCATCATGTACGCCTTTGACCATTACTGATACAGGGGCTAAAGGTCCCAGTGCGGAGTGTTGGAAATGAAAAAATTATTGATCACAACTATTTTGGTGCTAACGTCTAGTCATCTTTGGGCTGCAGTTGCGAGTGGTCAAACAGAACAAGACTTTAAATGCTATATAACATCAAAAAAGGATGCTGAAATTGCATTTTATCGCTGGAAAACCAGTGAAATGAGTTTACGTATGGCGAGTCTTGTTGGGTCACTTCGTCAGTCGAATGATGGGCAAAAATTCTATATAAACACTGTTGAAGAATGTGTTGAGCTTAGTGCAAAATTTAGTAGTAGCAAGGCTCAAGAGCTGGACCGGTTAACCCCAAGATAAATATATCTTTAAAAAAGTTTGAAAGTGTCAAAGCTATTTATGACGGGGTAAACATGATAAAAAAGCCTAAAAATTTTTAGGCTTTTTTATCCGTAGTTATTTTCACTATCAAACTGTTATTAATGTTTAATTAGTTGTCTATCAATAATGAACCATACATAGGTTATGAACAACTTTTGTGCTCGTCATCTTCTTTTATAAGACCAGACGTGCTTATTTTAATGCTTTTTGAAGCATCACTTTTACCACTTGGGCAATAGATGATTGATGTTTCTGTTGATACCAAACCATCGGATGTAAAATTCACGGTTTTATCTGTTGGGCCTGTTAATGAAATAGTATCTTTTGAGTTAAATCCATCTATTATCTTTAGTACCTTCTTGGCGCCATTACGTTCGACATAAACACTAAACCCTTTACTCCAATCATTACCACAGGGATTGGATGCGTAGGGGCAAACTGTTACTGTCGTACCATAATTCACTGCTTGATTTCGGGCAAAGGCAAAGAGGTCATTAATCTTTTGTATCTCATTGGCTCCGCGGGTCGCTTCATATATCGCAGTAAATGATGGTACTCCAATGGATAGCAACAAAGCAGCAACCGCAATGGTGACCATTAACTCAACTAAGGTAAATCCCTTGGATATAGTAAACATGCAGTAATCCTCGCTTAAACTTAATTAAGTATATGCGAGAGTGACTTGTTGGTCAGTAACTATCTGTTTAAGATAAATTTATATAACCAATGGTTTTATTATTCTGTTTCTTTATAATTTTTAGGTGTTTTTAGTGTTTTTAGTGTTTTTAGTGTTTTTAGTGTTTTTAGTGTTTTTAGTGTTTTTAGTGTTTTTAGTGTTTTAGCGACAATCAATATTTTTGGCGGTTGATATACGAACTCGTCCAGCTTGATTTACGACCACTGCTTTGGAGTTTTTACTGTCAACAGTTCTTGGACAATATTTAAATGTGCCATTTGCCCCCGATGCAAGTCCATCTGGCTGAAACTTAACAGAACTACGGTTATATTTTATAAAATCTTGGCTATCAAACTCATCTAGAGTCATTATCACTTTGTCATTTAAATCGAGTGTTTCTGCAGTACCTGAGTCCGTAAAAACTGAAATGCCTTTTTGCCAGTCTTCATGACATTGACCGTCAATTAAGGGGCAAACCGTTACTCTATATCCGTAGTTGATAGCGGTATTACGTGCAAATACAAGTGTTTGCTGGATTGTCTTAATATTTGAATCCGCTCTAATACTGTCTTTAATATCAGTAAATGTCGGAACACCAATGCTAAGGAGTAGTGTGGAGATGGATAGTGTTGTGACAAGTTCAATCAAGCTAAAGCCAAGTTGTTGTGCTTTCATAACAGTTCCTTTGTTTTAGGGGCCGCATCCTGCGAACGTGTGGAGCATTTTACTAAAGTATAAGTATAGGAAGGCGGCAATGAGGTCGTTGTGTTTTTTATAGATTTTTACGTACTAAGAATCGTTTTATAGAAACTGTGTTTTATGAGGAAAGCACCGCCTATACTTCAATAATCACTTAACCCCGTGTAAGCTAATGGCATTCTATTGATTCTCTGTAAGCAAGTGCTAAGGAATGTTTGATGAAAAAAGTTGAAGCGATTATTAAGCCTTTTAAATTGGATGATGTACGCGAGTCACTTGCTGAGATAGGTATCACAGGAATGACTGTGCTTGAGGTAAAAGGTTTTGGCCGTCAAAAAGGGCATACCGAGCTTTATCGCGGTGCTGAGTATATGGTCGACTTTTTGCCAAAAGTTAAAATTGAACTCGTCATTCAGGATGATTTAGTCGACCAAGCCATTGATGTTATTGTTGAAACGGCACGCACAGGTAAGATCGGCGATGGCAAAATTTTTGTGACTGATGTGGAACGTGTTATCCGCATTCGAACTGGTGAAGAAAACGAAGAAGCAGTGTGATTTATCCGTTTCCAGAGGGGGCCATTAGGCCCCTTTTTGTTGCTTAAAATTTATGATTGATGGGACTAAGCCTTTCTGTTTCTGAAATATCTTTAATGCAAAATTCTCTGTTTAGTTAGACTAAAGTAGTTATCTCTTATCTGTTCCATGATATAACTTAGCCACTTAAATAGGCTTGTTGAGGTTGTTATTTTGGCTACTAAACTGATCGTGATAGTGGGTGGAGGTGCCGCGGGCTTAGCGCTAGCCTCAAAATTAGGCCGTAAGTTGGGTGGCAGTGATGTAGTCGATGTTTGCTTAATTGATAAAAGCCCAATCCATATTTGGAAGCCAAAATTACACGAAGTAGCTGTTGGGGTTATTGACCAGTCTATAGAGGGATTATTGTATCGAGATCATGGCCTTAAGAATGGTTACCGATACATTCGTGGCGAAATTGAGCAGTGTGAACCCGATGCCAAAACAATCCAACTTGCCGCAGTTTATAGCGACTCGGGTGAATTGCTGCTTGAGCCCAGACAGATTGAATATGATTACTTAGTGCTAGCCTTAGGTGGCGTCTCTAATAGCTTTAATACCCTTGGTGCTGAGCAACATTGCATTTTCCTTGATAGCTTAGATAACGCTAACTTATTCCATCAAAAATTATTAGATGCATTACTACAACTCAATGAAACACAAGAGAAAGTCAGTATAGGTATTGTTGGCGCTGGTGCTACAGGTGTTGAGTTAGCCGCAGAGCTTCACCATGTCATTGAATCGGTGAAAGAGTATGGCTATCTCAATATCTCTAAACACCATCTTGATGTGCATCTTATTGAAGCCTCACCAAAAATTCTCCCACAGTTACCCGAACGTGTGAGCGCAAGAGCTCAAGCGGTATTGGATAAAATTGGCATCCGTTTGCATATTGGGGTGCAGGTTAAGGAAGTCACCCGCGATGGCTTTATTACTCAAGATGGTGATGTAATCGAAGCAGGGCTTAAAGTGTGGGCGGCTGGTGTGAAAGGGCCCAAAGCATTTCAAAATTTTTCTAAGTTACCCATTACGCCGCGCAATCAAGTGGAAGTTGATGCTTGTATGCGAGTAAAAGGTCATCAAGATATTTATGCGCTTGGAGATTGCGCTCTATTAATTCTAGAGTCCGGCCAACCTGTGCCACCGCGCGCTCAAGCGGCAGCACAAATGGCGGATACCTTATATGAGAATATTGTGAATCGTTTACAAGGGAAGGCGGAAAAGCCTTTTGTGTATAAGGATTATGGTTCTCTGGTGTCTTTAAGCCGTTTTTCTGCAGTAGGCAATCTAATGGGGAATTTGCGTTCAGGGACTTTCTTCGTGGAAGGACATATCGCCAGGATCATGTATATCTCGTTATACCAAAGACATTTAGCGAGCCTATATGGCTGGTTCTCCGCAATTATTTATCGCATTGCGCAAAAGCTACTGAAATGGCAAAGGCCAAAGCTGAAATTGCATTAACTCATTAATTGAAAACAAAACAGAGAGCCTTGGCTCTCTGTTTTGTTTTATGCCTAGCCGGGCTGAAAACTAATTTTTGGGAGAGGCAGAAGAGTCTCGGATCACGGGCTCTGGCGTAAATGTTTTGGCGAATTTAGCATCTTGCTCACGGCGTTTCGCGATTAACAACTCTGTCGCCACTTGGGCGATTTCAGCGTTAGGTTGATGTACAGTTGTCAGTTTTGGCCAAGTTTGGCGTGAGAATGGGCTGTCTTCGAAGCCGACAATGGATAGATCGCCCGGGATATCTAGCCCTGCTAAACGAGCAGCAAAAAGTGCCCCTGCTGCAATTTCGTCGTTACAGGCAACAATCGCTGTTGGGCGGTTCGTTAATTTGATCAGTGTATTCGCCCCTTCTACGCCTGACTCAAAAGAATACTTTCCTTCAATTATGTAATCTTCATTCAGAAGCAGGCGATTTTTTGTTAATGCTTGTTTATAACCAAGTAACCGCTCTTTGGTGGACTCGTGGTGTAGATCGCCACTTAAAAAGGCAATTTCTTTATGGCCTAAGTCGATCAAATGCTGAGTAATTTCCACCGCTCCAAATTTGTCATTGACTAAAATCGTCAGCCCATCTTGTTCTTTACCACCTTCGCCGGCAATTATTCGCACATAGTTGGCGTCAATGTCGCTTAAGGCTTTAAGGACTTTAGGATCTTCAGAAAGAGGTGGTGTTAATACTAAACCTGCCAGTCGCGAATGTTTCACTAGTTGAGTCAGTTCATCGCAAATGCTGTCAGATTTGGCGTTACAAGGATGAATAACCAGCTCATAGCCTTTATCTTTACAGGCCGACAAAATCCCGTTTTGCATATCGATAATGTAATAAGCGTTGGGATTATCATAAATAAAACCAATGGCATAGGATTTTGTGCCAGCAAGGTTTCTGGCGGCGAGATTGGGCTGGTAGTTTAATGCCTTGATGGCCTCGTTCACTTTATCAACCGTGGCTTGTTTTACCGAGGGTTCATTATTGGTTACGCGGGAAACCGTCTTGATTGACACTCCGGCATATTTAGCGACGTCGTTGATAGTGACTTTCATTGATCTACAAACTCTTTATTCAAATGTGCGAAGGGCTAGCTAATAGATGAACCTAAATCCTTCAGGTGCAATTTACAAGCAGACAGCTTTGTCAGCTCACTTTTTATTATGCTTCTTATAGTGCGAGCATTTACCGCGTATAGCAATGCCGAATTGTTACAAACTGAGGCATTTTTCAACTGTTAACACTCGGTTATAAGTTGTAATTTTACGTCAGAATGCTTAAGTATCTATTTTTGCTTGAATATATTAGATTTCCCCTTCTCAACGCCTCACTTTATGACATTTTTTTTCGTCCAGAGTTATTTTGTTGTGGCAAGGCTGTTAATTATTGTGTAATGTTTGCACTAGACATGACAGCGTTGTCATTCCATCGGAATGGTTATGAATACTAAAACGATAATAAAGTTATGGAAGGGAAACGAGATGCGACCATCATCCTTTAAGAAAAGTGTACTAGCTACAAACATTGCTATCCTCCTCGGCAGCGCTGTTTCAATCGGAGCTGTTGCTGCAGAAGCTGAAGCCACTGCAGCTGCTGAAAATATTGAGAAAATTGAAGTTCGTGGTATGAGAGCTTCGATGAAAGCTTCTGTTAACGACAAACGTTTTTCTGATTC
Source organism: Shewanella decolorationis S12 (assembly GCF_000485795.1). Taxonomy (GTDB): domain Bacteria; phylum Pseudomonadota; class Gammaproteobacteria; order Enterobacterales; family Shewanellaceae; genus Shewanella; species Shewanella decolorationis. The sequence continues at coordinate 99,647 of NZ_AXZL01000069.1, read as the reverse complement.
TGTCGTTGATGCTGTGACTGCAGAAGATATCGGTAAATTCCCTGATGGTGACGTAGGGGAGTCCTTAGGTCGTATTCCTGGCGTTGCTGTAAACCGTCAGTTTGGTCAAGGACAGCAAGTTTCTATCCGTGGCGCTTCAAGCCAATTAACAAGCACGTTACTGAACGGCCATTCAGTTGCTTCTACTGGTTGGTTTGACCAACAAGCTATCGACCGTAGCTTTAACTACAGCTTACTGCCGCCAGAAATGGTTGGTGGTATTCAAGTTTACAAATCATCTCAAGCAGATATCGCTGAAGGTGGTATCGGCGGTACTGTAATTGTTAAAACTCGTAAACCTTTAGATTTGGAAGCAAACTCAGTCTTCCTGAGTGCGAAAGGGGATTACGGAACCGTTTCAGAAGAAATTGATCCTCAAACTTCAGGTTTGTACAGCTGGAAAACGGAAGATGAGAAGTTTGGTTTCCTAGTGGCTGGTTCTTTGGATCAAACACAATATCAACGTAACGGTATTGAAACTCTGTTAGGTTGGGGGGAAATTGTTCCTACTACTTTCCAGCAAGACCGTGAGCGCACAGCTTTAAATGCTGCATTCCAATACAGACCAACTGATAACCTGGAATTCGGTCTGAATTTAATGAGCTTACAGCTCGATGCTAACAACGCTAACACGTCAATTTTCTTATTCCCAACCCAGCAAGGTGAGAATACTTGTCTTAAGAAAAATGCTGCAGGCGTATGTACATTAGTTGAACACACAGATAAAGGCGGATTTGCTTGGGCACAAACATGGGCTCGTAAAGCAAGTATGTCATCAGACACTGTGGATTTAGATTTCGCTTATCAAGCTGATAACTATAAGTTAGAAGGCCGTATCGGTAAAACTAAAGCTGAAGGTGGTACCGATCTTACTTCTAACTACGGTCAATCAATTGGTAAACCAGAAGATTTCGCAGGGACTTACGATGCAACTGGTGATGTGATTGACATCAACATTGCAAACAACTCATTTGATGCGGGTGACTTCAACGGTCAATTGGAAACTGCTGGTTGGGCACTGAAAAAACAACCTAACACAGACGAAGAATCATTTGCGACCTTCGATATCACTGTTCCAGTTGAATTTGGCGTTATTACCTCTATTAAATCAGGTATTAGCTATGCAGACCACGATGTAACTCAAACGACCGAAGCTGCACAATCATCTAATATCGTCGCAAAAGATGCCTCTGAATATTACTCTGGCACTATGTCATCTGGCGCTGGTTTTACCTTACCTAAGCCAATTTTTGACAATATGATCAGAGATGCTTATGGCGCTATCGATGGCTTTACTTTAGATAAGTCTGGTTACGGTACACTGCAAGAGAAAAACTTAGCCCTGTACACTATGGCTACTTTTGCTGGTGAAGGTGTGCGTGGTAACTTCGGTTTAAGATATATCTCTACCGATGTTGAGTCTGACTACTACGCGTTTAGCCAAACTGGTACTTATGCTGATGATTTAAGTACTGATAAGGCAAGCTATCACGATGTCTTACCAAGCATGAACATTGCGTTTGACTTGGCAAGTGACTTAATTTTAAGAGCATCAGCTGCGCAAGTTATCTCTCGTCCTAACTATGCGGATCTCTTCGCGACGTCTAAGTTACCTGGTTTCAACGATGGTACGCCAGGCAACGAGAAGAAAGTGACTGGTAGCGTGAATCTGCAGCCGTTCAAAGCCTCTCAGGCTGATCTGAGCTTAGAATGGTACTTCAGCGGTGAAGGATTATTTGCTGTTACTTACTTCATTAAAGATGTTAACTCTTTCATTTCGACAAGAGAAAAGCTGAACCAACAGATTGGTATTGATGATCCTAACTTAGTTGCTCAAGGTGGCAGTTCTTGTGGTGCTGGTATCTACGACTGCTGGACCGTCAGTGAAAACTACAATGCTAACGGTGGCTCTATCGATGGTATTGAGTTGCAGTTGCAAGACTCATTTGACAATGGTTTTGGTTACTCAGCTAACTACACCTTTGCAGATGCTTCATCTCCAGCTGAAAACTATGCGGACCGCGTAGGTGTGTTCTCTGACTCATCTAAGCATACCGTTAACTTGGTGGGTTACTATGAAATTGATGATTTCTCTGCTCGTGTAGCTTATAACTGGCGTTCTGAGTACATGATGCGTGAATTACCAGGCTTCTATGGTAACCGCGAGCACCAAGCTTACGGCACGCTAGATTTAAGTGCTAACTACGATGTAACTGATTACTTATCTGTGACATTTGAAGTGGTTAACTTACTTGAAGAAGATAGCATTCAGAAAGGTGTATCACCTGTTGATGCTGAAGGCGTTATCAGTGAGTTTAAAGATAACTACCCAGTGTGGAGCTTCGATGGTGAAGCTCGCTACAAACTTGGTGTAGCACTGCGCTTCTAATTCAATTCAGTGACGAAAAAGCCTAGCAATCGCTAGGCTTTTTATTATCAAAAACACCAACAAAAACTCAGCTTACGCAATTTTAGAGGCGCGTTATGACAATCAGAAAAATAGCCATTATAGGGGGCGGGACTTCAGGTTGGTTAGCGGCGAATCATTTAGGGCGAGTGTTGCAAGGGGGCTCTGAGCTATCCATCACGCTGATTGAATCTCCCGATATTCCTATCATCGGTGTTGGTGAAGGTACTGTGCCGTCTATTCGGAAATCACTACAGAGTTTTGGGATCAGTGAATCAGAGTTTATTCGCGCATGCGATGTGACATTTAAGCAGTCAATTAAATTTGTAAATTGGTTAGATAAAGCTCGACATGGTAAGGATAATTTCTACCACCATCTATTTGATATCATTAATTTACAAGGCGTAGATACTGTTTCTGCTTGGTTGGTCGAGAAGCAAGGCGATTTTGCTGATTATGTTTCTCCCCAGCATCTTGTTTGTGAGGCAGCAAAAGCGCCAAAGCTAATCACGACACCTGAATATGCCGGAGTGTTAGGCTATGCCTATCATCTAAATGCGGCAAAATTTGCCAAATTACTGGCTAAAAATGCGATTGAGAAATTCAACGTTGAGCACATTTTTTCCACTGTGCAGGATGTTCGTTTAGGCGATGATGGTGCAATTTCATCTTTGCAGACCGAGCAAGGGACTCTCTCTTTCGATTTTTATATTGATTGCAGTGGCTTCGAATCTATTTTGTTAGCCAAGGCATTAAAAGTGCCATTTATCAGTAAAGCGCATCAACTGTTTATTGATACTGCATTAGTCGCGCAAATCCCAACGCAGCCTACTGATATCATCCCTCCTTATACTCAAGCAACGGCCCATCAAGCGGGTTGGATTTGGGATATAGCATTGACTCAGCGCCGAGGCACGGGATTTGTCTATTCGTCTGCTCATATGGCGCAGTCAGAGGTAGAGCGAAAGTTTGACCATTATCTCGGTGGCAAACTTGCCGATGTCCCCCATCGTAAAATTCCAATGACAGTGGGCCATCGTCAACAGTTTTGGGTAAAAAACTGTGTAGCTTTAGGGTTAGCTCAAGGCTTTTTAGAACCGATTGAAGCGACATCCATATTGTTAACGGATTTCTCTGCACGTTTTCTGGCAGAACGTTTCCCTGCGAACATAGATGATGTTGATTATTTGGCAAAGCGGTTTAATGATACCGTGGGCTATGCATGGGAGCGGGTCGTTGAATTTGCCAAATTGCATTATTGTTTGTCAGATAGAACTGACTCGGCATTTTGGCTTGATAATCAGCGTCAAGAGACAATTCCCGAAGGATTAAAGCAACGACTCGAACTATGGAAGTCCTATAGTCCTATTGCTGAAGATTTTCCATCTAAGTTTGAAGTGTTTAACTTAGACAATTATTTATACGTGCTTTATGGGATGAAATATCAGACTAATTTGCGTGGCGGCTCATCGGCAACACAGGCCTCTTTGAACATGTATATGAACAAAATGTCGAAGGTAAAACAACAGATGCTAGATGGTTTGCCTGAGCATAGGGAATTGCTCGATAAAATCTGTATCTATGGTTTGCAATCTATTTAATCGTTTTAAATTTAATGGGTAAAAAGGAAAAATATAATGAAAACACAATTTGTACCTTTAAATGACTCGAGTCATAAGAATTTGGCTATTGGTGATAAGGTCGATTACAGCTACTTTGAAACTGTGCATATGCTACCACTGCAAGTGCAAGAGTTTATGTCGGCTGCGACAAGCTTTCCTATTGTATTTACAAAGAATAACCAAACTGGCGAGTTCGTCTCTATAGCGATTACCGCGCTAAAACCGAATACCAATAAGCTGCTAAAAAATGGGCAATGGCAATCACGATACTTACCTATTCAAGTGCAGTTGTATCCATTTGGGATGAGCCAGGTTGATGAAGAGAAGATTATCTTAGGTATTGACATTAACAACTCATCCGTGGCTGAAAATGAAACTCACCGATTATTTACTGAGGCTGGTGAGAAAACGGACTACTTGTCAAAGAAGCTCGAACTCGCGGGTTTACAAGCTAACTATCAAGATATGACGAAGTACTTTATCAAAGTATTGTTGGAGCACGAGTTATTACAACCAAGAACACTTACAGTGACGGCACTGGATGGTACGAAAACCAACATCGACGGGATCTATACGATTGATGAGCCTAAACTACAGCAGCTTGATGATGCGACTTTGCTGAATTTCGCGAAACGGGGTTTCTATTCAGCCATTTATGCGCATCTTTGCTCATTAAGTTTAATTGATTTAGTGATGGATAGATAAGATAGCGGGCTTTCCATTTTAGTTTGCGAGCATGACACTCCCAGTCAAGATAATCCAACTTGAGAAAAACAGCTTTAAGGTTTTGACTGGGAGAAATAGCGCCAGTTTTCGCGCTAATAAACCGCCGATAATTGCGCCTGGGCCTGCAAACAGTACTAGCTCGAATAGGGCATGACTGCTACTTGAAAACACATGTATCGGACTTGCCGACCAGACGGTAATCGCTGATACCACAACTCCGATGGCAACTGCCATCTTGGCACACACTCCCCGTAACATCAGATAGATTACTAGCAGTTCGCTCACGCCAACCGATAACCAGGCGGTGATGATCCCGCCCAAGTAGCCAATTATTGCTAGCCAGCAATAGTCTAGGGCGTTGAGGCGATGGCTTTGAAGGGGACGGCGCTGGCTGCTGATAATGATCGCTATCCCTAATACGATAGAGAAAAGGCTAAAGCTGGTATGCAGCGAAGAAGGAGAGCTTAACTGCCATAACTGACTGCTCCAAAGGCCAAGTACTGAGCAGGTCGCCGCTAATAAAATACTTGGAATAAAACCTGACCAGGTTTTGTCATGGTGATGGTGTCGTCGATAGTAGCCTGACCATGAAATCGCGCCCGCAGTCATACCAAAACATTGGATCATAAAAGACGTCGAGACACTTTGAGTTTCAGTAAAATCTAAACTAGAGAACACTGGGATGAAAATGACTCCGCCACCAGCACCCGTTGAATTGGCAAAGATAGCTCCTGTAACCCCTAAAAAAACAAACTTGCCATATTCTTTTATTAACGCAATTGGTTGTGCGAATTGGAACAACCAAACTATCCATGCGCTTGATAGAAGGAACAGTATCGTTAACGATCGATAATATTCGCCGCTAAAAGTATTTTTACGTTTAAAGGTCGGGATATATGAGAACATTTTTTGATGGTGACAGGGTGTGATATGTGAGTTGTTGCATGCATGTTATCAGGGGAAGATAGCGTTGTCACACTGGTGTGGAAATAAAAAGTTAAAACATAATCTATTGATATTTAATGATTAAAAGTATTTCGGCTAAAAAAATACCGATGAATGTCAAAAAAATGTAGAAAACCTGTTCTTTCTTGTGTAATTTAATCAATGACAACGCTGTCATCTGCTTGTGTGATTCGTTGTTTAGTAAGGTCTGCATGAAGAGGATGAGGTCTCCTTATTCATGTACTTGGCAGAAGTATTGCTGGTCGGGCGGCGATACGTTTGTCTTTAATATTTTGATAGTCTCTCCCCAGAAACTAGCGTTGGCTGGGTACTGTAAGCAGTGCCCAGCCATTTTTTTAGGTAGAGCGACCTTGCTTAGGATAAGCAGACAAGTTAGCGGCATTAAAAAATAAAACTCGCTGGATATTCCAGTCATAAAAAAGAGGCTGCGATTCATGGTTATTCATATTGCTACACTGCTTGGCAGCGTAGTAACGATTCTCGCTAAACGTTTGTTGATGCCCATCTTTAGACTCTGGGCGAGCGTTGCACTGTGTGCTTTGAGTTCTAGCGCGATAGCCACTGTAGAGTCCGCGTCGTTTACGTTTACTAATGCCGCTACCGCGGCTGGCACTTCTTCGGCAAGCAATGCTGCTCCCATCAAGATAGTGACCACCATCCAACAACAATGGCAGTTTAATCTCCTCAAAGAGGCGCTGCGCCGCTCTGGTCAGTCTTATCAGGTCGAGCAAATGTCGACGCAGATGAACCAGAAACGTAAGGTCGAAGAAGCGCTGGCCGGTACAGTCGATGTTTTTTGGAGCATGACTTCTAAGGAGCTTGAGGAAACCGTGCTCCCGGTTCGTATCCCCTTGTTTAAGGGATTGCTCGGTAACCGCCTGTTAATTATCCGCAAAACGGATGAGGCCAGATTTGCTAATGTAAAAACGCTGGTGGACTTTAAGCAACTAAAAGCGGGGCAAAACCGCTATTGGCCTGATGCTAGCATTCTCGAAGCCAATGGTTTGCATGTCGTAACTAGCTATCAATACACCAATCTCTATCCGATGTTAGAGGGTGGCCGATTCGACTACCTCGCCCTCGGCGCGCAGGAAATTGGCGATGAACTTGCAAGCCACTCCGATCCCGCGCTGAAAATTGATACTCACATCCTGCTGCAATACCGCTCGCCGGCATATTTTTTTGTGTCCCCCAAACGTCCTGAGTTAGCGGCGGCAATCTTAGCAGGGCTCGAAAATATGATAAGCGACGGCAGCTTTGATGAGATGTTTAATCGTGAGCTTAAAATTGACAAGCTCTACCGTGATGCCCAGTTTGAGCAGCGCGTCATTATTCGTCTCGATACGCCCGATTTAAGTCCCTTAACCCCCATTGAACGCCAAGAGTTGTGGTTAGATCTATTTAGTATGCAAGGTGCAAAATAATGAAAACATTAGCCTTAAAAGTACAAATTGGGTTAGCAGCAGCGATATTTATGATAGTCAGTGTGCTATTTGGGGTGTCCTATTGGTTGGCGAGCGATAGCTTAGCCAGCAACGAAATGGCGTTTGAAGACAATACCGTTGCTAATCTTCAAGTCACCATGGCGCAGCCGATTTTTACCTATGACTACGAGCAGATCCGTGCCGTATTGTCTGTCATGTTAAAGTCCGAGCAAATCTATCAAATTACCGTTGTGGATCATCGGGGTAAGTTGCTCGCCGAAGACAAACAAGCCGAGACCGTTGCCGCAAGCGACCTACAAACAAGAGAGTTACAGTTCAGCGACCAAGGTAACCCCACCGGGCGTTTAACCATTGCCTTCTCTACCTTGCCAGTTAAGGCGCAATTATCCGACTTACTGCTGGGGTACTTTTTACAGGCACTACTGATTCTAGCGGGCAGTCTGTTAGTGATTTTCATCATTCTTAAACGCTTGGTAATTAGTCCTCTGGATAAGGTCGTCGCTGCGTTAGAAGAAATCGCCAATGGTGATGGTGATTTAAGCCACAGATTACCCGTGGAGAGCGAAGATGAAATCGGCAAACTTGCTAATGCTTTCAACGGGTTCGTCGAGCAAATTCATGGCACTATTACCAGAGTGCATGAAACCTCAGGCCTGCTATTGGGCGATGCTAAGGCGCTGGGCACGCTGTCGCAAAGCAACAACCAAAGGGTGCAGGCTCAGCTTAAAGAAACCGAAGCCGCGGTCACGGCCGTGACTCAATTGAGTGCCAGTGCCAACGAAGTGGCCATCAATGCAAAACGTACTGCCGATGCGGCAACCCAAGCAGATAGAGCGGTCGACGATGGTCAGCGTCAGTTTGACTCTGGCTTAGCCATTACCCGTCAATTGGCGCGTGAATTAGCGCGTTCTGCCCAATCGGTATCGCAGCTACAACAGGAAACCCAACGCATCGATGAAGTTGTGGTGGTGATCAGCAGCATTGCCGAACAGACTAATTTACTTGCCCTAAATGCCGCCATTGAAGCCGCTAGAGCGGGTGAGCAAGGGCGTGGTTTTGCCGTTGTTGCCGATGAAGTGCGCTCTTTAGCGAGCCGCACCCAACAGGCTACGGGAGAAATCCAAAAAATGATCCAACAGGTGCAGAGCCGAGTTGCCGAAACAGTGAATGTGATGCAATCGAGCCAGACCCTCTCCAATCAAGGGGTCAACCGTTCGGAAGAAATTAAGCTAGTGCTGTCTAAAGTAACTGATTTAGTTTCCAATATCAGTAATATGAATATCGAAGTTTCCCATGCGGCGCAGGAGCAGACCTGCGTCACCGAAGCAATTTCTCGTACATTAAATGATCTTGCCAATGTCTCAGGTTCAGCCTCCCTCGATAGTGAGCACTTAGCACAATCGAGTGAGCGACTGTTTCACCAAGGGGAAAGACTGCGGACGTTAGTAACTTCCTTCAGATTGTAGCCATTTCTGAAGCCTAGAAAAGGAATATCATGAATAAAACGATTGCCGCCACCGCGATTTTATTGGCTCTGGGCTTAACGGCCTGTAGTGATGCGCCTAAAACCGAGGCAGTGCCTAGCTCAAGTTCTGTTGAGCAAGCTAAGTCCAGCCAATTAACCCAAGCGCAATTGCAGCAGTTTGGGGATACCTTGGGCGTGAGTTATCGCGTGCTCACCAACAGGCCTGATGATAACTGCGACAAAGCCGCCGCCGAAGGACGTTGTTTTGTTGCTGAAATCGATTTTGTCCCAGAGGTTGAGCTTAAGAGCCGTGATTGGGCGATTTATTTTAGCCAGATGCGCCCGGTTCAATCTGTTGAAAGCAAAGAGTTTAGTATTACGCATATCAAGGGCGATCTCTATCGCATCGAGCCCACCGAGGCATTTAGCGGTTTTAGCAAGGGCGAGAAAAAGACCTTAAAATTCCGCGGTGAGCTATGGCAGCTCTCTGAAACCGATGCCATGCCAAACTATTACATAGTTGCTGGCGAATTATCGCCAGTAGTGATCGCCAGTACGAAAGTAAAGCAAGATCCTGAAACGGGGATGGAAGTGCGCCCCTATGTTGAGGCGTACACCGATATGGTGAAGCAGTATCGCCGTACCGATGCGGATAAATTAGCGCCTGCCACACCTGCACAGTTATTTAGCAATAATCAACAGGTGAGTGAAGATGCCAGCTTAGCGGTCAATACCATTATTCCTACGCCGCAAAAAGTTACTATCCACAGCCAAGATAAAGCCGTGTCACTGACCTCTGGTATTAAACTGGATTTTGGCTCGGTCACCAATGCATCTGCCGCGCAACAGGCTTTGGCTCCTGAACAGTTGGTGGCGGCACTTTCTCGTTTAGCGCGCTTAGGTGTTAACGAGTCTGAACAAGGTTTGGCGGTAAAGCTGAACTGGCGCCAAGGCGCTGATGGCAGTTATCTGCTGGATATCAAAGCGGATGCGATTGAGATTGCTGCTGCCGATGCTGCAGGGTTTTCCTATGCGTTATCGTCACTTGCTAGTTTGATTGATGTGCAGGATCTGCGCGTAAATACCATGACGATTGAGGACAGCCCAAGATATCCCTTCCGTGGTATGCATATCGATGTGGCCCGTAACTTCCACAGCAAGGCGTTGATCTTTGATCTGCTGGATCAAATGGCGGCGTACAAGCTCAACAAATTGCATTTACATATGGCCGACGATGAAGGTTGGCGCTTAGAGATCGATGGCCTGCCTGAACTGACTGATATCGGCAGTAAGCGTTGCCACGATTTGGAGGAAAATACCTGTCTGTTACCCCAGCTTGGCAGCGGGCCTTTTGCGGATGTTCCCGTTAACGGTTTCTATAGCAAACAAGACTATATCGACATAGTCAAATATGCCGATGCGCGCCAGATTCAAGTGATCCCTTCGATGGATATGCCAGGCCATAGCCGCGCAGCGATTAAAGCCATGGAAGCGCGTTACCGTCGATTGCTGGCGGAAAACGCAGAGCTTCAAAACACGGGCAAAGTGCAGGTTGTCCCTGTGCAGGAAACGGCAAATCAAGCTAACACAGCGGTAAAAGCTTTAGATGCGGGCGCTCGTCATTTGCAAGCTGAAGGGAAAACCACTGCAGCTGAGCAATATTTGTTATCCGATGCAAACGACAAAACGGTTTATTCTTCGGTGCAGTATTACAACGATAACACCCTGAACGTCTGTATGGAGTCGACCTATCAATTTGTCAATAAAGTCATTGATGAAATTGCCAAGTTACACCAGGCAGCGGGTCAGCCATTAACTCGCTACCATATCGGTGCCGACGAAACGGCAGGGGCGTGGAAACAATCACCCGCCTGTTTGGAGTTTGTGGCTAATAACGATAAAGGCGTTAAGTCGATAGATGAACTAGGTGCTTATTTTATCGAACGAATTTCGACTATGTTAGCGGCAAAAGGCATTGAAGCGGCTGGTTGGAGCGATGGTATGAGCCATGTTCGCCCAAGCAATATGCCTGCAAAAGTCCAATCCAATATTTGGGATGTGATTGCCTATAAGGGCTATGAGCATGCCAATCAGCAAGTCAACAACGGTTGGGATGTGGTGCTCTCAAACCCTGAGGTGCTGTACTTCGACTTCCCTTACGAAGCGGATCCTAAAGAGCATGGCTATTACTGGGCAAGCCGTGCGACCAACGCACACAAAGTGTTTAGCTTTATGCCGGACAACTTAGTGGCAAACGCGGAGCAGTGGACCGACATTCAAAATCTGCCTTTTGAGGCCGACGATAGGGCCCGAACTGATGAGAAGGGCAAACAATCTGGCCCAAGGGAACAAGGTAAAGCCTTTGCCGGATTACAGGGCCAGCTCTGGAGTGAAACCATCCGCAGCGATAACACTGTGGAATATATGATTTTCCCGCGTTTACTGATGCTGGCTGAGCGTGCTTGGCATCAAGCCGCGTGGGAAGTGCCATATCAATATCAAGGCGCTTTGTATAATCAAACTACGGTTTTTTTCACCGAAGCGATGCGTGAGGCTCAGGCACAATCTTGGCAGCAAATGGCCAACACCTTAGGGTATAAGGAGTTTATCAAACTCGATAAGGCGGGTATCGATTACCGAGTGCCGACCGTCGGCGCCGAGATCCGTGACGGTAAACTGTTTGCCAACGTGGCTTATCCAGGACTTAAGATTGAATGGCGACAAGCGAGTGGGCAGTGGCAATCCTATCAAGCTGGGCAGGCGGTAACGGGTCCTATTGAGATCCGCGCGATCGCGGCTGATGGGAAACGTAAAGGTCGCAGCTTAGTCGTTAATTAATAAAAAGTTATATCTGGCTTTATTTTAAAATAAAAATACAGCCTTTTTCTTTTTCACTTTCAGCCATTTCTTCCGTCTGACATTTGATTAGAAATTGCTTCAAAAAGTAAATGACAACGCTGTCATTTTTGCTGTAACATTGAGTTAACTAAAGTTGAGTGTCGCATTAACGGCATAAGTATAAGCAACGGTAGCGCTGCATTAATAGATGAAGAGGGGTGTCATGGGGTTAGTCCAGACAAAAGATCAACAACTGTTTATCGGTGTTGATGGGGGCGGCAGTAAGTGCCGAGCCACTATCTATACTGCGGACGGTACCGTTTTAGGGACAGGTGTTGCTGGGCGCGCTAATCCGCTGCATGGTCTTGCACAAACATTTGCATCGATTGAAGCATCGACTCGCCAAGCTCTGCTGGATGCGGGCATGAATGAAACCGATAGCCATTTACTCGTCGCTGGCTTAGGGCTGGCGGGAGTTAATGTGCCGCGCCTGTACCAGGATGTGATCAGCTGGCAGCATCCGTTTGCAGCCATGTTTGTCACAACGGATCTTCATACCGCTTGTATCGGTGCACACCGCGGCGCGGATGGGGCGGTGATCATTACGGGCACAGGCTCCTGTGGTTATGCCCATGTGGGTGATGACAGCTTAAGCATCGGTGGCCACGGTTTTGCGCTGGGCGATAAGGGCAGTGGTGCTTGGCTTGGCTTAAAAGCTGCCGAGCATGTGTTACTCGCCCTCGATGGCTTTGCCGCACCGACCGCCTTAACTGAGATGTTGTTAAAGCATTTTGGGGTAAGTGATGCCTTGGGCATCGTCGAGCATCTCGCCGGTAAGTCTTCGAGTTGCTATGCCGAATTAGCCAGAAGCGTACTCGATTGTGCAAACGCTGGTGATGAAGTCGCTCGCGGGATTGTGCAGGAAGGGGCCGATTACATCAGTGAAATGGCACGCAAGCTGTTTAGCCTCAATCCGGTGCGCTTCTCGATGATCGGTGGTCTTGCCGAACCGCTACAGGCATGGCTTGGCAGCGATGTGGTGGCCAAGATTTCTGAAACTTTAGCGCCGCCAGAATTAGGTGCCATGTACTTCGCTCAGCAGCAATTTAACTCAGTCAACATTAATGAATAAGCCGTTTTAGCGCATCAGTGCTAAAGCAATACCCGTATTGATTTGTAAGGTAAATAACATGACAAACACTATTATGGAGCAAGAAGCTCGCACCGCGCCGCAGAAGATTGCGGGTCAGTTAGCCGCTAACGCCGATTTAATGCAGCAGTTAGGTGAGAAACTGCGTGCTTTCGATCCCCGTTTTGTGATGATTGTGGGCCGTGGTTCATCGGACCATGCGGGTGTCTTTGCTAAATATCTTTTTGAAATCGAAGCGGGTGTACCCACTTTTGCCGCCGCGCCATCTGTGGCCAGCGTTTACGGTAAAACCTTGAAGTTAGAAGGCGGATTAGTGATTGTGATTTCGCAATCTGGCCGCAGCCCTGATATTTTAGCCCAAGCGCGTATGGCGAAAAACGCAGGCGCGTTTTGTGTGGCGTTAGTGAACGATGAAACTGCGCCAATCAAGGATATTGTCGATGTGGTGGTGCCATTACGTGCAGGCGAAGAGAAAGCGGTTGCCGCAACTAAGAGCTACCTTGCAACCCTGTCGGCGATTTTACAATTAGCCTCTGCGTGGACGCAGAGCGAATCCCTCGCCGCCGCAGTTAACTCCTTACCTCAAGCACTGCAAACTGCGGTCGATGCTGAGCCACAATTGACTCCAGTATCGGTTGAAAACGTGAAAAACTTAGTCGTGTTAGGCCGTGGTTTAGGTTATGCCGTGTCTAAGGAAATCGCACTTAAGTTAAAAGAAGTGTGTTCTATCCATGCCGAAGCCTTTAGTAGCGCTGAGTTCCTCCATGGTCCTGTGACCTTAGTGGAGAAAAAACTCACGATTGTGGATGTCTGCATTGGCGATGAGTCGTACGCTAGCCATATCGAACAGATTGAAAATGTGAGTCAACGTGGCGCAGATTTAGTGCATTTAAACCAAACATCGACGGATATTCACCCACGTGTTGCGCCGTTAGCCTTGCTACAACGTTTTTATATTGACGTGGCAGCAGTCGCGATTGCCCGTGGTATTGACCCTGACCAACCCGCTGGGCTGAAAAAAGTCACTCAAACGCTGTAATAGATGGCCGTTGTGCCGCAGTAATTTGAAAAGAGGTTTGGGATGAAATTCACCTTAATTGCCGAGCAACTGTTTGATGGTGAAGCCTTCCATCGGGATGTGCCTGTCACCATTGAAGATGGTCTGATAGACAGCTTAGACACCGCATCGGGTGCTAAGGAAATTCGCTACCCAGGCACCCTAGTGCCAGGTTTTATCGATGTGCAAGTTAACGGCGGTGGCGGCGCGTTATTCAATAGCAGCCCAACGGTTGCTTGCATTGAGACCATAGGCAAGGCGCATGCTCGCTTTGGAACCACAGGTTTTTTACCCACGCTTATCACCGATGATGTGCAGGTGATGGCCAAGGCTGCCGATGCGGTTGCCAGTGCGGTCGCGCAAAAGAGCGCTGGCGTTTTAGGCGTACATTTTGAAGGCCCGCATCTTTCGGTACCTAAAAAAGGCGTGCATCCACAAGGTTTTATCCGTGAGATCACCGAGGCTGAACTGGCGATTTTTTGCCGTCAGGATTTAGGGATCCGAGTGGTGACCTTAGCGCCTGAAAATGTCTCGCCCGAGGTGATCCGCCTGTTGGTGGAGTCTGGCGTTAAAGTGTGTTTGGGCCACTCCAATGCGGACTACGATACCGTTGTCGCGGCATTAGCGGCGGGGGCGACAGGCTTCACTCACCTCTACAATGCCATGTCACCCTTAGGTTCCCGTGAGCCTGGCGTGGTGGGCGCGGCGATTGAGAGTGAAACCGCTTGGTGTGGTTTGATTGTCGATGGCCACCATGTGCATCCAGCGGCCGCAAGAGTTGCCCTGCGCGCTAAACCCCGTGGCAAAGTGATGCTGGTGACCGATGCCATGCCGCCAGTAGGAATGGATGATGAAACCAGTTTTGAGCTGTTTGGTACTCAGGTACTGCGTGTCGGCGATAGATTAAATGCGGTGACGGGTGAACTGGCGGGCTGTGTGTTAGACATGGCGACCGCGGTTGAGAACAGTGTGAAGATGCTCGGTTTACCGCTTGGTGAGGCCTTGAGAATGGCGTCTTTGTATCCTGCCGAGTTCCTTGGCATTGCCGAGAGCGTCGGTCGATTAGCCGTAGGGCAGCGTGCCGATTTAGTGCTGCTAGATAATCAACACAAAGTGCTGGCCAACTATATTGCTGGAAATGCGGTTTATGTTCGCCCTTAGTCTGGGTTGAGTCAGTAAAGCGTTAACCTTGGCCCTTGTCGTATTTTGATGACAGGGGCTAAGTTTTTTTATTGTACAGTCTGCATTTTGCTCAAAAGTTATAAAATAATTTAAATAACAATAATAAAGGATAATGGTATGAGTACGACTGCGCCGGGATCTATCGCCAATACGGGCGTTAATGCTCAGGAGGCTGCCGCGAAAAAGCGTCAGTCAAAACCGCGGTTGATGTCCCTCGATGCCCTGCGTGGCTTCGATATGTTTTGGATTCTAGGTGGTGAAGCCCTATTTGGCGCCTTGCTTATGTTGACGGGCTGGGCGGGCTGGCAATGGGGTGATACCCAAATGCACCATAGTGAGTGGCATGGGTTTCGCTTCTATGATTTGATTTTTCCGCTGTTTATTTTCCTCTCCGGTGTTGCCCTTGGATTATCGCCAAAACGCTTAGATAAACTGCCAATGCATGAGCGTATGCCTGTGTATCGCCACGGGATTAAGCGGCTGTTTCTTCTTTTATTGCTTGGGATTCTTTATAACCATGGCTGGGGAACAGGGGCGCCTGCCGATCCTGAAAAAGTCCGTTATGCCAGCGTATTAGGTCGAATTGCCTTTGCATGGTTTTTTGCCGCCTTGCTGGTGTGGCATACCAGTTTACGAACCCAAGTGCTGGTGGCCTTGGGCATATTATTGGCCTATGGTGCGATGCAGCTCTGGTTGCCGTTTCCTGGTGGACAGGCTGGAGTGTTATCACCGACTGACTCTATCAATGCTTATGTGGATAGCCTATTGCTGCCGGGTGTGAGCTATCAAGGACGGACGCCCGATCCTGAAGGCGTGTTATCGACGCTGCCCGCCGTAGTCAACGCCTTAGCGGGTGTGTTTGTCGGTCATTTTATTGTGAAATCCCATCCTAAAGGGGAGTGGGCTAAGGTTGGCCTATTGAGCGTTGCCGGTGGTGTTTGTTTAGCCCTAGGCTGGTTGCTGGATGGGGTTATTCCCGTCAATAAAGAGTTGTGGACCAGCTCTTTTGTGTTGGTCACTAGCGGTTGGAGCATGCTGTTGTTAGCGCTGTTTTATGCCCTAGTGGATGTGCTCAAATGGCAAAAGCTCGCCTTTATTTTTGTGGTGATAGGCACTAACGCCATCATTATTTATCTGGCCTCCAGCCTAGTGGATTGGAAGTATATCGCCCTGAGTGTGTTCGGTGGCGTTATCGCGGCATTGCCGGAAAATGCTCAGCCCTTAGGAGCTGTGATTGGTTTGCTTACCGTTCAATGGTTAGTGCTGTACTGGATGTATCGTCGTAATATTTTTGTGCGGATCTAACGTCGATATCTGATTTTCCCTCAAGCCACGGACTCACCTCTGTGGTTTTTTTATTTCTATTAAAGAGAGGGCTAATAGCATTTATGGCCGTAAATCAGATATTAACTGAGTGTTTATGGCTCATTTGAGGGCAAAGAGGGCCATTTTGCGGACTAAATCGCAAATGACAGCGTTGTCTTTTTGTGTTGTTTGTTTTAACATCACTGAAACAATGGTGCGTTTGGATGATAACATTAGCCATTGCAGATGAGTTGCGATACGGATGTGCGGAATACTCAGCGGTTTTTTGTCCCGCCATCACCTTAAAAATTAATTACTATAAGAAGCAGGTTTATGGAAATGACACTCGATAAAAGCCAGCAGAAAAGCAGTTTTCTCCCCATGGCGATAGTGGCAGCACTCTTTTTCATCCTCGGATTCGCAACGTGGTTGAATGGATCCTTGATGCCCTATTTAAAACAAATTTTGCAACTCAATCCCTTCCAAGCCTCATTAATCCTGTTTTCTTTCTACATTGCAGTGACTTTTACCGCGCTGCCTTCGGCGTGGGTTATCCGTAAAGTCGGCTATAAAAATGGTATGGCATTAGGTATGGGTATCATGATGCTCGCAGGCCTATTGTTTATTCCTGCGGCTAAGACCCAAATCTTCGCCCTGTTTTTATTTGCCCAACTAGTGATGGGCGCGGGGCAGACGTTACTGCAAACAGCGGTCAATCCCTACGTGGTTCGTCTAGGGCCTGAAGAATCTGCTGCGGCGCGCGTGAGCGTGATGGGGATTTTGAACAAAGGTGCGGGGGTGATTGCACCATTAGTATTCTCAGCATTGATTTTAGATAGCTTTAAGGACCGCATTGGTACTACGTTAACCCAAGTGCAAATTGATGAAATGGCAAACAGCTTGGTCTTTCCTTACCTCGGCATGGCGATATTTATTGGGGTGCTGGCGCTTGCTGTTAAAAAATCGCCTCTGCCAGAATTATCTAATGAAGATGAAGTGGCCGAGCACACTGATAAGGGCCAAATCAAAGCTGCATTGTCTCATCCTAACCTCGCATTTGGTGTATTGGCACTATTTGTGTACGTTGCCGTTGAAGTCATTGCTGGAGACACTATCGGAACTTTCGCTTTATCACTGGGCGTTGAACATTACGGTGTAATGACCTCATACACTATGGTGTGTATGGTACTGGGTTATACCCTAGGTATTCTGCTGATACCTCGAGTTATTTCTCAACCTACTGCTTTAATGATTTCCGCGATTCTGGGGATATTGCTCACCTTAGGTATTCTGTTTGGGGATAATAATTCCTACGCTATTGCTAACACTTTGTTGGTGCCTTTTGGTGGAGTGGCCTTACCTGATACCTTGCTGTTAATTGCTTTCCTAGGCCTAGCAAATGCTATTGTGTGGCCTGCCGTATGGCCTTTAGCCCTATCAGGTATGGGTAAATTAACGAGCACGGGTTCTGCGCTCCTTATCATGGGGATTGCTGGCGGTGCGTTTGGTCCTGTGTCTTGGGGGTTAATGAGTTCGGCAACGGATATGGGGCAGCAGGGCGGTTATATGGTGATGTTACCTTGCTATCTGTTTATTCTCTTCTATGCCGTGAAAGGCCATAAGATGCGTCACTGGTAATCGGTTATCACGCGATGTAAAAAAGCCCTCAACAGAGGGCTTTTTGCTATTTGCAGGGTATGAATTAGAAGGCGTAACTTACGCGTGCTAACACAGTATCATCGTTTTGGAATACGCCATCGGAGACTTTTTGATCGCCACTTAAATCAGTGCCGAGCCAAGCGAGTGAAAGGCCAAATCCCATTAACTCCGTCGAGACGCCAACTGAATAATCCGAATAACTATCAAAGCCTTCACCATCATCTAAGGCATCACCTACGTTGTAGCCGTAATGTAAATCGAGACTCCAGTTTTCAACAAACTCGTAGGAGTAATTGATTTCGCCGTAGTGATAATCTAAATCGCTGCCACCGTAGTCATTGGTAAACCAATAGGCTACGCGAAATCCACTAAACTCGACGCCAGCAGTCACTTCAAAATAGCCTAAGTCACTCTCACCTGAATAGTTATAACGATAGAGTGTGACGTCATAGCTGAGGTTATCGTTAATTTCACCGCCGTAGGCAACATAGAAGTCGTACTCGATATCAGGACCGTTATAACCTGGCTCGTCAAAGTCGACATTACTGGCCCAAGCGCCGACCGAAAATCCCGATTCAAAACTCCAGTCTATCCCACCTTGTACAGCGGGATCTCCAGCGGTTTGCGAGACACCGCGGAAGCGGTAATCGTTAGTTAAGCCAATTTCTCCAGATACTTCAGCGGCAGCTATGCTGGAAAATAAGCTGGTGGTCAACGCCAGTCCTGCCAGTTTTGCCAGCCGTTTTTTCTGTAGGTTGTTATTCACGGTATTTCTCCCATTTTCTTGATTGACACGGATGTACAATGTTCTTTTATGTTTTAAAACAAATTCATACATCCGATTGTTTGCCAAACAACAGCCAAGGAAACTCCGTTGCTGTGACCTCATGGCGGTAAAGCTACATCACTTTAGCTTTGTTCATCGAGGTTAAACGCACCTCTATTTATGTGAGTTTTGTTCGAAGATGACGTACACCTTGCGGCAGGGGGTGACGACTTGCCACACACCTTGAAATCCCGCCGGAATGATAAAACGGTCACCGACGCTGAAGGTTTGAGACTGTCCTTCAAGATCGGTAATCACACTGGTTCCTTCGAGAATTTCACAATACTCATATTCAGTGTAGTTGATTTTCCAAGCGCCTGATTCGCTTTGCCAAATTCCGCTATGGAATTGATTGCAAGGGCTGGAATAATGATTTTGTAATTGCTGCTTCGGGTTGCCAGAGATTAATTTTTCCGCAGCTAACTGGTAACTTTCCACGGGGGATTGTGCGCTGCCAAAGCGAATGATCGACCTGATGCTTATTGTCATATTGGCTCCCACCGATGTTATTTCATGGTTGGCATAACAAACTCGGCCTGAGTTTGCTTGCCTACAGGCCAGCGAGCTGTAATGGCTTTGCGTTTGGTATAAAAACGAACCCCATCAGGGCCATGCATATGCAGAGGACCAAAGAGCGAACGCTTCCAACCACCAAATGAATGGAAGGCCATAGGCACAGGAATAGGAACGTTTACGCCGACCATACCCACCTGCACATGGTGGCAAAAATGACGAGCAGCTTCACCGCTTTGGGTGAAAATGGCAGTGCCATTGCCAAATTCATGTTGGTTGATAAGCGTGAGTGCAGTGGGATAATCTTTAACGCGCACAATGGATAGCACTGGGCCAAAGATTTCTTCGCGATAGATCCGCATCTCCGGGGTGACGTTATCGAATAAGCAAGCCCCCAAGAAATAGCCCTGCTGATGGTCGGCAACGGTTAATTGTCGGCCATCGACTAATAAGGTTGCTCCTTCCCGAACTCCGGTTTCAACATAGTCAGTGACTTTGGCTAAGTGTTGTTTGGAAATAAGGGGGCCCATTTCCATCTCGGGGGTAAGGCCGTTGCCCACTTTTAAGTTTTGGATCTGCGGCAATAGTTTTTCCACTAACGCATCACCCACATCGCCCACCGCCAACACGACCGATATTGCCATACAACGCTCGCCCGCACTGCCGTAGGCTGCGCCCATCAGCGCACTTACCGCTTGATCTAAATCCGCATCCGGCATCAGTAACATATGGTTTTTGGCACCGCCTAAGGCTTGTACTCGTTTACCGTGTTTGGATGCTGTGCTGTAGATATACTCGGCGATTGGCGTTGAACCGACAAAGCTAACGGCTTGCACATCTGGATGAGTGAGCAGGGTATCGACGGCCTCTTTATCGCCGTTGATGACGTTAAACACTCCATCGGGCAAGCCAGCTTGTTTAAGCAGCTCGGCAATTCGCATCACTGAACTTGGGTCTTTTTCTGAGGGTTTCATGATAAAGGTGTTACCGCAGGCAATCGCGATTGGGAACATCCACATGGGAACCATCACGGGGAAGTTAAAGGGCGCTATGCCTGCGACAACACCTAAAGCTTGATTAACGGACCAGGAGTCCACACCACCACCAACCTGCTGGGTATGTTCTCCTTTTAGCAAGTGTGGAATACCGCAGGCAAATTCGACGACTTCAAGGCCGCGGATAAGCTCACCCTTGGCATCATCGAGCACTTTGCCATGTTCTCGGGTGATGAGTTGTGCCAGCTCATCCATATGCTGCTCGACTAACGCTTTGAATTTAAAAAGTACACGAGCACGATTAAGGGGCGTTACCTGTGACCAAGTCTCAAAGGCAGATTTGGCGATGGCAATAGCGGCAGCGACTTCATCGCTACTGGCGAGGGAGACTTGACCTCGGCATTCGCCAGTGGCCGGTTCAAAAATTTCTTGGCTTCTTGTACTGGCTGGAGTGTGTTGGCCATTTACATAGTGTGTAATCTTAAACATAGCTAACCTATATTCCCCTGATTTATCTGCGTGTAATTTAAAAAAGAGTGAATCACCCAACGGCCTGTATCGCATCGCTAAGGCTGTTAACCATCTGGTCAATATGATGTTTTTCAACAATGAGTGGTGGAGACATGGCGATAATATCGCCCGTTGCCCGCACGAGTGTGCCTTGATGGAAACAACGCTCGAACACCCGATAACCGCGTTTGCCAATGCCTTCGCTATTGGGCGCAAGTTGGAAACCCGCGACCAATCCTGTGTTGCGAATATCAATCACATTGGGCAAACCTTTTAGGCTATGAACAGCCTCTTCAAAATAACGCTCAAGCTCGAAACTACGTTCAAACAACTGCTCATTTTCATAGATGGAGAGTGTGGCGAGTGCTGCTGCAGCGGCGACTGGGTGGCCTGAGTAGGTATAACCGTGGAAAAATTCAATCAGTTCTGTCGGCCCTTGCATACAGGTATCGTGAATAAAATCCTGCACAAACACTGCGCCCATTGGGATTGCGCCATTATTGATAGCCTTGGCCGTGGTGATCATGTCGGGGATAACGCCCCAGCGCTGACTAGCGAATGCGGCACCGACTCGGCCAAATGCGGTAATCACCTCATCAAAAATCAACAGGATGCCGTATTTTTGGGTAATTTCGCGTAGGCGTTTTAAGTAGCCTTGAGGTGGTAAAATTACCCCTGCCGAACCCGACATAGGTTCAACAATAACGGCAGCAATATTTTCGGCGCCATGGAGTGTGACTAATTGCTCTAACACTTCGGCTTTTTCTGCCCCAAGGCTAGGTAATCCGCGGCTAAAGGCTGAATTTTGAATATCTAAAGTGTGAGGTAGGTGATCTACGCCTTGCAACAGTTGGCCGCTAAAGGCTTTACGGTTATTACTCAAGCCGCCCACGGAGATCCCACCAAATCCTACGCCATGGTAACCCATTTCTCGGCCAATAAAGCGGGTGCGTGACGCTTGGCCATTAGCTCTGTGGTAACAAAGTGCCATTTTTAGCGCGGTATCAACGGACTCTGAGCCTGAGTTGGTAAAGAAGACCTTATTAAGTCCTTCTGGACTGAGTTCGGTTAAACGCTCCGCCAATTCAAAAGCAATAGGATGACCCATTTGGAAGGAGGGTGCGTAATCCATCTCGCGGATTTGTTTGCTGACAGCTTCACTGATCTCACGGCGTCCATGGCCTGCATTACAGCACCACAAGCCTGCTGTTGAGTCTAATACCTTGTTACCATTGATATCCGTGTAGTACATGCCTTCTGCTTGGGCGAGCAGGCGAGGGCTGGCTTTAAATTGACGATTGGCGGTAAAAGGCATCCAGTAATGTTCGAGAGATGGATGCTCATGCGTTGTGTTGTTGGGTGAGTCGGCCATAAATGGTTACCTTGTCCTTTTCCTTGTTAAATGAGGTCAGGTCTTCGTTAAGGGTGGCGAATATTTGCTATGCTATGTTAGAAATAATGAACATGGAAGAGGTGTGTGCAGTTATTTGTGGCAAAAATGCTATTTTTGTAAAAAATATTGAATTTTGATGTCCTAAAAGCGTAATCTAGGCTGCAGTTACAGCCTTAGGTCATCTTTGGCAGTTGTTAGTCGAGATAGCCCTTATCCCAATAAAGCTAAAATAAACGAATACAAACGATTAAGAGGTCATCATGAGTACACCTAAAACACGGAGCGATTGGGAAAACCTCGCTGCAAACCTAGCAATCAATGGCAAGGCTTTTATTAACGGCGAGTATAGGGATGCTGCATCGGGCAATACCTTTGATTGCGTCAGTCCAATCGATGGTCGTTTATTAGCGCCAGTTGCCAGTTGCGATTTGCTAGACGTCAATATCGCTGTGGCCAATGCCCGTGAGATGTTTGAGTCTGGAGTATGGTCAAAGGCCTCTCCTGTTAAACGTAAGCAAGTGATGATCCGTTTTGCCGAGTTATTGGAAGAAAACGCCAATGAACTCGCTCTGCTAGAAACCTTAGACATGGGGAAGCCAATCCGTTTTTCAAAGGCGGTAGATATTGCGGGCGCCGCCCGTGCAATTCGTTGGTCGGGTGAGGCCGTTGACAAACTCTACGATGAGCTAGCGCCTACGGCACATAATGAAATCGGCATGATCACCCGTGAACCCGTAGGCGTGGTGGCAGCGATTGTGCCTTGGAACTTCCCGTTATTGATGGCCTGTTGGAAGCTGGGGCCAGCACTGGCGACGGGTAACAGTGTAATTCTTAAGCCCTCTGAGAAATCTCCCTTAACCGCGATTCGGATTGCTGAACTTGCGGTACAGGCAGGGATCCCTAAGGGCGTGTTAAACGTACTGCCGGGTTATGGGCATACGGTCGGCAAGGCGCTGGCGCTGCATATGGATGTTGATACCTTAGTCTTTACGGGCTCAACAAAAATCGCTAAACAATTAATGATTTATGCGGGCGAATCGAATATGAAGCGGGTGTGGCTTGAGGCTGGCGGTAAGAGCCCGAACATTGTATTTAACGATGCGCCCGATCTTAAAGCCGCAGCGGTGGCGGCGGCCGAAGCCATTGCCTTTAACCAAGGTGAAGTTTGTACCGCAGGCTCGCGTTTGCTAGTGGAGTCTGGGGTTAAAGATCAACTTATTGCGCTGATCGCTGAAGAACTTGCCTCGTGGCAGCCCGGGCATCCGCTGGATCCCGCTACTGTTAGCGGCGCAGTGGTCGATAAGCAGCAATTAGATACCATCTTAAGCTATATCAAAGCTGGCCAAGACGAAGGCGCCAGTTTAGTGCATGGTGGACAACAAGTGCTGGCCGAAACGGGCGGTGTGTATGTGCAGCCCACTATCTTCAGCCAAGTGCACAACAAGATGAAAATCGCCAGCGAGGAAATCTTTGGCCCTGTGCTATCTGTCATTGAATTTAATGGTATGGAGGAGGCTATTGCGATCGCCAACGACACCATTTATGGCTTAGCGGCAGGGGTGTGGACAGCGGATATTAGCAAGGCACACAAAACGGCTAAGGCACTACGAACAGGAATGGTGTGGATTAACCATTATGATGGTGGCGATATGACGGCACCTTTTGGTGGTTATAAGCAATCGGGTAATGGCCGAGATAAATCTCTGCATTCCTTCGACAAATACACCGAAATCAAGGCAACTTGGATAGCGCTTTAGCGCATACTTGGCCTCTTTCAATGTTATTGGAAGGGGCTTTTAGTGCTTTTTTACTTCGATGTTTTGGATTTTTATTGGTTTGCCTGTGCAAAATAACTGACATTTCTCGCGATTTGCTTAAAACCTCAAACCCTAGACATGCAGGTTAAGCCTTTACACCTACTTCCGAATCTGACTTTATAAACTGTGATCTTAGCTTGTGACTTTTCATTTTAATATCATTAGAATAATCTGATTGAAAAAAAACTAATGGAGTTCATCATGGCTGAAAAAGTAGTAGAAGTCACCACACATATGGGAAGCGGTTGGAAGGTTACGGCGCAGGTACGGGAGCATTTGCTGGTTATTGATCAACCCAGTGCCACTAATGAAGGCGCTAACCCGTTAGAAACGTTCTTATTTTCACTTGGTGGTTGTATTTCGGCGATTGCCAAGATGGTTGCGCGTGAACGTAATATCACGATTCGCCAGTTTGATGTACATGTGAGGGCCGTGATGAATTCGGCGGGATTATTAGGTCAGCCCTCGGACGATCCTGTAGGCTTTAAAGAAATCGCCATAAACGCCAGCATAGACGCCGACTTAACCGACGCAGAAAAGAACGAGTTTTTAGATACAGTGTGTAACCGTTGCCCCGTCCACGATAATCTGCTGCGTCCAAGTTTAGTCACCCACCAAGTTCAACATTAATCTCGATTCTCATCTGGATTTAGGGCGGCTTAAAAGCATAAACCCCAGCTTTCACTGGGGTTTATGTTAATAGTCATATGCTAATTGTGCTATCACGGATTATTTTTCGGAAAGTTAGCTAATACTAGCTCGGCGACTTTGCGAAGCTCTTCCGGACAAATGCCATTGGTGGCTTGCACAGCCATGCCTTGCAGCACTGTGCCAATATATCGAGACAGTAGCAGCGGATCGGCATCCGCGGGAAGATCGCCTTCATCCTTTGCTCGTTGCAGGCGTTCGCATAAAGCCTGTTCACCATCACGACGACGGGTGATAAGCGTTTCTTTAATCGCTTGCCCTGCTTCGCTACAGGCGAGGGCGCCTTGTACTATCAAGCAACCTTGGGGGTGGCTCTCATCCACTAAGGAGGATGCAGCGCCATAGAGCATAGACTCAACGACTTGATAGGCAGTTTCTTTTTCAAGAGAAGGATAGAAAAACGCACAGGGGCGCTGCTCGTATAACTCGATCGCTTTCAGAAACAGCTGCTCTTTATTACCAAAGGCGGCGTAAAGGCTGGGTTTGTTGATGCCCATGGCCTGAGTTAGATCGGTTAACGATGTACCTTCAAAACCTTTTCGCCAGAAGACTTCCAAGGCTTTGGCCAATGCATCGTCGGCGTCGAAGGCTCGTGGACGACCTACGCAGGGCGTCTGGGTGACGGTTGACATCATTAGGCTCCTTAATTCTCAATTGCCCCTAGGATAGACATGGGTTTAGTTCATGTCCAGCCACTCTTGCCTGCTGTCTGCGGGTTAGGTGAGTAACTCACCAAAATATATCGTCCATTCAAGCCCACATAGCACATTCGCCGTGGCTAGGGCGTGTTGACGTTTCAGGGTTGTTTTTGCAGCAGTTTGGCTGGCTTTTATGCAAGGCAACGTCCGTGCAGTGTAGTTATTCTACATAAACGCACGATAACGCAGCAGAAACCCCAGCCAAATGCTGCCCGAAGGGTTCGTCTGGCAAGCCCTTGCTCTGACTTTCTGTCATAAGAGCCGCTCGTCATTTGAGTAGAATAACGACACATCATTCCTCGTTTCGCGAGCACGTGCTTGCCAGAACGAACAAAATCTAATCTCGAAACGTCAACACGCCCTAATTACCTCAAAGGCTTAACTACATAGTTTCACGCTGTCACAAAAAATTAAATACTTATCGGTACAAAATTTGTTGACAGGGTCATTTTACACTATATATTACCGCCCAGTACATAATATTTTTTACCAGTCGGTATTTATTGGTTTTGACCGAGTGCCTATCACTGATGTCTGTCTTAAACGAGATAAATGCCTGCCACATGAGGATTGTAAGATGAAAAGTAACCAACCTTTACGGATATTGATGTTGACTGCCGTGGCGGCTTTTGTCCTTTCGGCCTGTGGTGAACCCGAAGCCCAGCAGGGGCAAGCACCGGGTGCACCTAAGGTCGATGTTGCGCAGGTATTGCATGAGCGCGTTACCGAGTGGGATGAATTTACCGGCCGTTTGCAGGCGCCAGAGAGTGTGACCTTAGTGCCACGCGTGTCAGGCTATATCGCGTCGGTAAACTTTAAAGAAGGCGCCTTAGTGAAAAAAGGCGATGTGCTATTTCGTATCGATGCAAGTGTGTTTGAAGCGGAAGTGGCCCGGTTAAAAGCAGATCTTGCTAGCGCGCTCGCTGCTGAGCAACTGGCCACTAACGACTTAGAACGTGCCCGCAAACTCTTTGCCCAAAAGGCAGTATCGGCAGAATTACTCGATACCCGCGAGTCTAACAAACGCCAAACCACGGCGGCCGTGGCCTCTGTAAAAGCGGCACTGCTTCGCGCCGAGCTGGACTTAGATTATACCCAAGTGCGCGCACCGATTGATGGCCGTGCCTCCTACGCCAATGTCACCGCCGGTAACTATGTGTCTGCGGGGCAGAGTGTATTAACTAGCTTAGTGTCGACCGCCAGCATGTATGCCTACTTCGATGTGGATGAGCAAACCTATCTGAAATACGTCAAGTTAACCGCCGAGAAAAAGCGTAAAGACCCTCGTGCTGGCGACAATCCCGTGTATATGGCGCTTGCCAACGAGCGCGAATATCAACACATAGGCCTAGTGGATTTTGTCGATAACTCGATGGACAGACAGACGGGCACTATTCGAGTACGTGCCACGTTTAGCAATGAAGACAACAGCTTACTCCCAGGTCTGTTCGCCAGATTACGTACCGCTGGTAGCGGTGCCTACGACGGCATCTTAATCGACGATAAAGCCGTGGGCACGGATCTGAACAACAAGTTCGTCTTAGTGGTGGCAAACGATGGCACTGTGGAGTATCGCGGCGTCACTTTAGGTGAAAAAGTTCAAGGTTTACGCATTATTAAGCAAGGTTTAGCGGCAAACGACAAGATCGTCGTCAATGGTATGCAAAGGGTTCGTCCTAAGATGCAAATTGAGCCACACCTAGTTGATATGGCCGATAGCGAGCAGCTAGATGCGCTTCGTCAAGCTCAATTACTGCTTGATAAACATCAAGAAAATATCACCACTCCAGACGTTGAAGTAGCGAGCCGCGGTTAAGGAATCCAACAGAATGTTGTCGCAGTTTTTTATTAAAAGACCGATATTTGCAGCCGTTCTCTCGCTGCTATTTTTTATCACAGGGGCGATTGCTGTCTGGCAATTACCTATTACCGAATACCCTGAAGTGGTACCACCGACAGTCGTGGTGACCGCCAATTATCCTGGCGCTAACCCTAAAGTCATTGCCGAAACGGTTGCCTCGCCCTTAGAACAGGAAATCAACGGCGTCGAAGACATGCTGTATATGTCATCGCAGGCGACATCCGATGGACGCATGACCTTGACCATCACCTTTGCTATTGGCACCGATGTGGACAGGGCGCAAACTCAAGTGCAGAGCCGGGTTGACCGTGCTATGCCACGTTTGCCGCAGGAGGTTCAACGCCTCGGGATTGTGACTGAAAAGTCCTCGCCCGACTTAACCATGGTGGTGCATTTACTGTCGCCAGATAACCGTTATGACATGCTGTATTTGTCTAACTACGCGGCATTAAACGTAAAAGATGAGTTAGCACGGATCAAAGGTGTGGGCGCGGTGCGTTTATTCGGTGCGGGCGAATATAGTCTGCGGATCTGGCTTGACCCGAATAAAGTCTCGGCGCTTGGCATGTCGCCAGCTGAAATTATCGCCGCCGTACGCGAGCAAAATCAGCAAGCGGCAGCGGGCAGTTTAGGGGCACAGCCTAGTGGTAATGCCGACTTCCAACTCTTGATTAACGTTAAGGGGCGTCTGACTGAACTGTCAGAATTCGAAGACATTATTATCAAGGTCGGTCAAAACGGTGAGGTGATCCGTCTTAAGGATGTGGCGCGTGTCGAACTCGGTGCAACTAGCTATGCGCTGCGTTCATTGCTGGATAACAAGGATGCAGTCGCGATTCCTGTATTCCAAGCATCAGGCTCGAATGCGATTCAAATTTCCGACGATGTGCGCGCCGAAATGGCAAGACTGGCGAAGTCTTTCCCCGAAGGGCTGCAATACGAGATTGTGTACGATCCGACCGTGTTTGTGCGTGGCTCGATTGAAGCTGTGATCAAAACCTTACTTGAAGCCGTGCTCTTAGTGGTATTAGTGGTGGTGCTGTTCCTCCAGACTTGGCGCGCTTCGATTATTCCGCTGGTGGCCGTGCCTGTGTCTTTGGTGGGGACCTTCGCCTTTATGCACTTGATGGGCTTCTCGCTTAATGCTTTGTCGCTGTTTGGTCTGGTGCTGGCCATCGGGATTGTGGTCGACGATGCCATCGTGGTGGTAGAAAACGTCGAGCGAAATATCGCTTCGGGTTTAAGCCCAATTGCCGCAACACAAAGAGCCATGAAGGAAGTGACTGGGCCGATTGTCGCAACCACTTTAGTGTTGGCCGCGGTGTTTATTCCTACCGCCTTTATGAGCGGATTAACGGGGCAGTTTTATAAACAGTTTGCGCTGACTATCACGATTTCGACCTTTATTTCGGCCATTAACTCGCTCACCTTGAGCCCAGCGTTATCGGCGTTGTTACTCAAGGGGCATGATGCGCCTAAGGATGCGCTCACACGGTTAATGGATAAGCTGTTTGGTGGCTGGTTATTTACGCCATTCAATCGCTTATTCAACCGTGCCTCAGAAGGTTATGGCTATTTAGTGCGTAAGGTGATCCGTTTTGGCGGCATTATCGGACTGGTTTATCTGGGCATGGTTGCGCTGACGGGTGTGCAATTTGTGAATACTCCAACGGGTTATGTGCCAGGACAGGATAAACAGTATTTAGTGGCATTTGCCCAATTACCGGATGCGGCCTCACTCGAGCGTACCGATGCGGTGATCAAGAAAATGTCCGACATCGCCTTGAATCATCCCGGTGTGGCGCACTCTATTGCCTTCCCCGGTCTGAGTATCAACGGTTTTACCAATAGTCCTAACTCGGGCGTAGTGTTTGTTGCCTTAGATGATTTTGAGTTACGTAAGCGTCCTGAACTGTCGGCGAATGCGATTGCCGGCCAATTAAATCAGCAGTTTGCTGCTATTCAGGATGCATTTATTGCCATCTTCCCGCCGCCACCTGTGCAAGGCCTCGGCACTATTGGAGGGTTCCGTCTGCAAATTCAAGACAGAGCCAACCTTGGTTATGAGGCCTTGTATCAGGTGACCCAACAAGTAATGTACAAGGCGTGGGCCGATCCACAATTAGCGGGGATTTTCTCCAGCTATCAAGTGAACGTGCCACAACTTGAACTGGATATCGATCGAACTAAAGCGAAACAGCAGGCAGTGTCGCTCGATCAAATTTTCCAGACATTACAAACCTATATGGGCTCGACCTATGTCAACGACTTCAATCGTTTCGGTCGAACCTATCAGGTGAATATGCAGGCCGACGAAGCATTCCGTCAAAGCCCGCAGCAGATCAGTCAGTTAAAAGTGCCTAATGTGAATGGTGATATGATCCCACTCGGCTCCTTTATCAATGTGAGCCAGAGTGCGGGACCCGATCGTGTGATGCACTATAACGGTTTCACTACGGCTGAGATTAACGGTGGCCCAGCACCCGGTGTGAGTTCGGGCCAAGCGCAGGCGGCGATTGAGAAAATCCTTGCCGAGACTTTGCCCATAGGCATGACCTACGAGTGGACTGAGCTGACCTATCAGCAGATCCTCGCCGGTAACACAGGCTTGTTAGTGTTCCCTCTGGTGATCCTGCTGGTATTTATGGTGCTGGCGGCGCAGTACGAGAGTTTGAGTTTGCCATTGGCGATTATCTTAATCATTCCAATGACCTTACTCTCAGCGCTCAGTGGTGTGCTTATTTATGGCGGCGATAATAATATTTTCACCCAGATTGGTCTTATCGTCCTCGTGGGCTTAGCGACCAAGAACGCGATTCTGATTGTCGAATTTGCCAAGGAAAAACAAGACCATGGTATGGAAGTCATGGAGTCGATTCTCGAGGCGGCGCGCTTACGTTTACGCCCCATCTTGATGACCTCTATCGCCTTTATCATGGGGGTGGTACCCATGGTGTTTTCAACAGGCGCGGGCGCCGAGATGCGTCAAGCCATGGGCGTCGCGGTATTTGCCGGTATGATAGGGGTGACGTTGTTTGGTTTGATCCTGACGCCATTGTTCTACTATGCGTTAGCTAAACGTGGTCGTCGTAAAACCGTGACGACTGTTTAAGTTAAGCTTTGTTTTACTATGTTTTAGCTAAGTTATCGAATAAAACGCAGAGATAATTTTAACTTGAGCCGTTGCTATTCATGATTTGCATTATGTATCAGGTATAGCAACGGCCTACTAAGAGTTTAGGTTTTAAAGACACTGACATTTTCCTTTAACTGGATAGCGAGTTCTTTCATATCATTCGAGTACATTTGAACGTTTTCAATTTTGCTCATACTGTTTTGTCCAGATGAAACGACTTCATTAATATTTTTACTAATATCTTCTGCAACCATACTTTGCTCTGTAATTGCCGCAGAAATATGACTCGACATCTGAGTTATGGCCGTAATAGCGTCGCCGATCCGATGAATAGATGCACTAGCCGAATTAGCTGCTTGCATACTCTCATGGCTTTTGTCTTTACTGATCGACATGACTTTGACTGCAGATTGAGAACCTTGCTGAAGCTGAGTAATAGTTGCATGAATTTGAGCGGTACTTGCTTGTGTTCTACTAGCAAGTGAACGAACTTCATCAGCAACTACCGCAAAACCTCTACCTTGTTCGCCAGCGCGAGCAGCTTCAATAGCCGCATTTAGGGCGAGTAAGTTAGTTTGCTCTGCGATGGATTGAATGACATCCAAGAGTGATGCAATTCCTTGAACACTTTCTTCTAGTGAGCCGATAACACCTGAGGCTTCATCGAGCTGTTCAACTAAATCTTCGATAGCTGAAATGGAGTTATCGAAAGCTTGCTGAACTTTATGGGAATCAAGTTTTGCAGTTTCTGCCGATTCTAAGGAGCGTTTAGCATTGTTTTCAATTTCAACCGCCGATGATGCCATTTCGGTAATCGCAATGGCTATTTGATCGGTTTCAGCTTGCTGATTGGTTAAATAGTTAAAGCCTTCACTACTGAGGTTAGAAATATTTTGCGCCACATTATAGGAGTCATCAATTGAGAGTTTTACCGCTTTAATCAATTCGGCAATTTTATGCTCGAATTGATTAAATGAGGCCGCAAGTTGGCCAATCTCATCGTTGCGTCTAACAACTAACTCTTGAGTAAGATCCCCTTCACCGTGAGCAATTGTGGCCATTTTATCTGCAACCTCAAACAAAGGTTTTGCAACTAAATTATTGAATATTAGTGTTAAAACGGTTCCGAGAATTAAAACTAGAAGCAGTACCTTAAGTGCAGATGCAAGTGCTAAGTCTAATAAGGCTTGGTCGATGTGGCTTTCATCTATATAGAGTTTTAAACTGCCAACTTTGGTTGGGCTGCCGTTATCATCAAAAAATAATTCCCCTTCGATTGTGTTTGCCGTAGCGGGGCCCTGAGTTTCGACAAATGTTTTACCATTAGTATCTTGAATCACTAACTTAGCAATGTTTTCCGAGGTCACTTCGGCATTGACGAGTTTTTGCGCCAGTTTATCTTGGAAATTCCACATTGCATTGGGCAGGGATAGTCCTATTCGCTCTTTTGCTAGTGATATTTCAGTGTTTAGCTTGTCTTTTAGCTGACGGCTTTGAGTTGAATAGTCATAAACCCCGAAGCACAATAGTACTAATACCATCGCGCCTAATGCGGTGCATACTAACCTAAACAAGATGGAGTGGATCAAGGGGAACTCCTACTTCAAGTAGTTTGACATGATGTTGTTAACGTCAATTTTCGTTAGTCCTTGATTATAAATTTTTTGCCATTTTTGGCCTTCGGCATCATTACGAAACGCAATATAGAGATTTTTATCTTCTAAGATCACATTGTTCATTTCTACAGTATTTTTAAATTCGCTGAGAGATGGATCTGTATTGAGTAAATATTTCAATACGTTGGCGTCAATTACTGCTGCATCGAGGCGTCCAGAGCCTACTTTTTTGACATTGAGATCGTCTGAGGGGACTGCATCCCCCTTAATGGCACCAGATGCAATCATGTCATCTAATTCTTTGGTATTTACATAATCTTGGACGACTCCAATCCGTTTACCAGCTAAATCTGCGACAGCAGTAAAACTAATCGGCTTGTTTTTATTTTGTACCAAACCTAAAGGGCCTTTACCCATGGGATCGGAAAACACAAATTCCGAGGTTTCATATTTGTATTCTGGGAAATAACCTAAGTATTTAGAGTTTGGTTCCGACGCCATTTTTACCGCTCGAGTCCAAGGGAAAAAATCGACAACTAACTCATGTCCCTCAGCCTTAAAGGCCGCTTTAGCCACTGCGACAGAGGCACCTTGCTCACTTAAAGATTTATCTGAATAAGGTGGCCAAGATAAAGACGTTAAATAGACTGTTTCTGCAACGGCAGTGTTGATAAATAGTACTAAAATCAGGGATACCAAAGTTTTCATATTGGCCTCTTTAGAAATTAAAAGTGCGTGCAACAGTTACAAGAAAAATTCCTTCACCGTAGGTCTCAAGGTCTGTATCTTCATAACCTGCGGTAAAGTCCCAGCCAGACCAAGAATAGTTTGCGGTAACGCGCCAGTGGATATAGGCGTCATCGTCAGTCTCCCATTCCCACTTATCACTATCTAAGCTTTTAGAGTAGTCCGCGCTAATATCAAAGGACAAATCGTCATTAATAGGGAATGATTGTACGACCATAACTATGGCATGCCCTGCACCTGTGCCAAAGTAGTCCCAGGAGTACCAAAAATTCAAATTAGTATTGGCATAATTGAACTTGGCGTAACTTTCTGCATAGTTGTAATCGGAGCTAAACCCTTCGCCATGGTAGGTGTATTGGGCTATGCCAATGTCGAGATTGATGGCATCTGTTAGGGCAAAGTAGTAACCGACGTAGGCATCAGCTTCTAAATCGGTACCTTCACCAAAGTCGACATTTGAACCCCAAATTCCTGCATATAAACCAGAATCTCCAGCCCAATCAAAACTGGCTTGTAAGGCTGGGTCTTCTTGAGTTTGGCTAACGCCATTAAACAAGTAATCGGAGGCGACTTTGACTGTGACTGAGGTTGCAGCAGAACAAGGTAGTGTGGCTAACAACAGTAAAGCGGAGAGTGAATATTTCATATCATCCTACTAATACTTAATTAGGGTTAAAGTAAGCTTAGATTGGATTTTTAGATTCGCAAATTGTGGTTAACCATCTGAATACGCTATAGCCCTAATGACTATTAATATTGCACTTCCTTTATTTGTGTCGGCTGTGTTGATATTCAGTAGGGCATCAGTTTACGGTGAGATATGGAATGGAATAGACGTCGTTAATGTAAGATTGAACCTCTTGTTTAATACTAAGACTACTAAGGCGTGCTGACGTTTCGAGATTAGATTTTGTTCGTTCAGGCAAGCACGTGCTCGCGAAACGAGGAATGATGTGTCGTTATTCTACTCAAATGACGAGCGGCTCTTATGACAGAAAGTAAGAGCAAGGGCTTGCCAGACGAACCCTTCGGGCTGCATTTGGCTGGCTTTCTGCCGCGTTATCGTCCGTTTATGTAGCATAACTACACTGCACGGACTTTGCCTTGCATAAAAGCCAGCCAAATTGCTGTAAAAAAACTGAAACGTCAACACGCCCTAATTAAAAGTTTTAATAATCAATTGGTAAGGTTAGAACTTGCGATTCTATGATAGGTGGACTAACTGGCACTTAAAAGGTTCTTCTCTTAGCTATGATTTATAGGAGTTATTGGATTTATCTGGGATAAAAATCAAGGTATTGACTATATTTTACAGAGGTTGATTCGATCAATTAGGGAAATGCGATGAATACCATTCAGCCCTCAAGTGTAAAAATCAAAGTGGATGTTAGGCATGCCTTGATAGCTGTGGCGACAGTATTGGACTTTGTTGGTGTGGACGATCTCCATCATGGACATCGAGTGGCTTACATTGCGTATGAATGTGCGTGTGTTTTGGGTTGGCCTGATGATAAAAAGCAATTTGCTTATTTTGCAGGGCTTATTCATGACTGCGGTGTGTCCTCATCGGAAGAGCATTTGCGTTTACTGAAGCTGATGCAACCGGAAGATGCCCAGTGCCATAGTCAACGCGGTTATGAAGCATTACTTAAATGCCCTATCCTAGACGTATTTGCGGCTATTGTTCTTTATCATCACACTCCTTGGTTGGAGTTACTTTCCCATGATCTTTCCACTTTTGAGCGTGATGTTGCGGCGTTGATTTTCTTAGCCGATCGCACCGATTTTTTAAGAGCGAGATACACCCATGGTTGCCATGAGGAGTTAATTACTTTGCATGAAAGTATGGTGGCTGAAAATTTAATGGCCCACAGCGGAACCTTATTTGAGCCAGAAATGGTCAAGGCGATGTGCCAGTTAGTTAAAAAAGATGGCTTTTGGTACAACATGGATGCCAGCCACATAGCGTTATTAGGTTTAGAATTTGAGGCGAATAATTTTTACGACAAAGAGTTGGATTTAGAAGGGGTAAAGCAATTGGCGCGATTTCTTGCTCGGATTGTCGATGCAAAGAGTCCTTTTACATTCCACCATTCTGACAAAGTAGCTTTACTCGCTAAATTACTGGCGAAGGATTGTGGCCTCAGCGAAGAGGATGCCGAACTCTTGTATGTTGCAGGACTACTACACGATGTTGGTAAGCTAAAAACCCCAGATTTGTTACTTCATAAGGAAGGTAAGCTGACGAAGGAGGAATATTCAATTGTTAAGCGCCACACCGTGGACACTGAACATACCTTACATAGTTTTTTTCCAAAATCAGTGATTGGCGAATGGGCTTCAAACCATCATGAACGTCTCGATGGTTCCGGTTATCCCTTTAGTAAGCGGCAAGAACAGCTAGATCTACCTTCACGTATTTTGGCTGTCGTTGATGTGTTTCAGGCGTTAACTCAAAAACGGCCATATAGAGGCTCTTTAGCCCTATCAGATATTTTTGAAATTATGCAGCCAATGGTCGATAAGGGTCAGTTAGATGCCGATGTTTATCGCGTGTTGTTGGCCGATATTGATAACTTTTATCGGCTTTCGACTCAAGAGTTTCAAGCCTAAGCGCCCTAAAGCAGCAAAGTATCATTGATTGGATTAAACCGTGTTGCCGCATCTATTAGGGATTTTGCCGTAAGTTGAGGTACGCCATATACTTCGGCTCTGATGTCATATTTTTGCCTTATCTTATCGAGCAATAATGCAAAATCACCATCACCAGAAAGTAATATCACAGTATCTACCTTAGGCGCGGTTTCGAGCACATCTATGGTGATACCCACATCCCAATCGCCCTTCGCTGAGCCATCAGTGCGCTGTATAAAAGGTTTTAGTTTTAGCTCAAAGCCGATATGTCTTAAGGCATCTTGAAACTTCAATTGACCTTCATCGCCACGGTTAATTGCGTAGGCTGTTGCGCCGACAATCTCACCTTGTGCACTTAACTGTTGCCAGAGTTTACGATAGTTAAATTGGCGCTGATAGGCCTCACGGCAGGTGTAATAGATGTTTTGTACGTCAACAAAGAGGGCTATTTTATTCAAGATGATAGTTGGATGAGTGAATGTCATCGTCACTATAGCATGGACTGTTAATGATAAAACTGCATCTCATGAGGCCAAAGGCATAGAACTCGTCACTGGTTGTGACCATTGTGCGAGTTATAGCTATACATTTTGGAAACTTTATATTGATAAACATTAAGTTAATGTAGTGATACTTGAGTTATGACTTTATTGTTTTACTGATTTATGTCGCTATTCGATTCGGAACTATATACATAAAATCATCGTGTGGTTTTATTTCGTACGTAAAACCCTAAAAGTAACGGTTAAAAAATAAGCTGTTGAATTGTGTTAATTAATATAGATTCAAACAAGTCATATGTTGTGATGAGTAGTTAAACGCTTGTCTTATAAAATATTTATTTTTAATTAATTTTATTATTCATTTTTTACATTTAAAGGGTTTCGATATTTTCTCAATAAGTCTTATTTGTTGTCTTGTCCTTACAAATCTTATGTGCTTTTATCAGTAAATGTTATCTGTATGTTGTAATTTTGGAGGGTACGGATGCGACGATTATTTACTGAAGAGAGTGAGGCGTTATTATTTAAGACATTGAATTATATCCCTATTCCTATTTTGTTATCTGAGGGGTTAGAGGTTGAGGGACGACGCCCAAGCACGCATCGAGTACATCATTTTATGAATCACGCTTTTATCGAGCAATTGGGCTATAACATAAACGATATTCCTGATATTGCGGCATGGTTCGATACTGTTTATCCCGATCCTATTATAAGAAATAAAGCGATGCTTGAATGGGATAACGTTGTTTATGCTAGTGAAAAACAAGGACTTAGCACTGCAGGGTTTAAAACATATATTCGCTGCGGTAATGGTGAGTTCCGCTGGTTTTTAATTACAGCTCAATTAACGACAGAAAACCAATCCAATTTAAATATTGTGACTATGAGAGATGTTCATCAATTACAGCTTTTGATTGAGGAAAATGAGCGGCAATCGAATACGGATTTACTGACTGGTCTTGCTAATCGTCGGCGGGTTGAGGAAGTGTTAGCCATAGCAATGAAGCAAAGTAACCTTGCTCACTCTTCCCTATGTTTAGTGATGTGTGATATCGATTTCTTTAAGGATATCAATGATAACTTTGGTCATCTCTGTGGTGATGATGTACTCAAAATTGTCGCTGTACAATTGCAAGAATCTGCTAAATCAGCAGCCAGTATTGCGCGTTGGGGCGGGGAGGAATTTTTAATTGTTTTGGATAATACCGAACCTGAGTCCGCAGCATTGCTTTGCGAGCACTTAAGAGAGCAGATTGAGCAGACTGATTATCGGTCCTATGGTCAGTTAATGCATTTCACGATGAGTTTTGGTTGTGTTAAATATCAACCAGATGAAAGCCTACACAGCCTGCTCTCTCGGGTTGATAAGGCCCTATATAAAGCAAAAAACAATGGCCGCAATAATGTTGTAATGGCTTGAATATGTGGCTAAGACTAAGGTTCGAGTAGATCGATATGATTTGAATGGGGAAGGATATGGTTAAGCGAAATACACCTCAAACAGAGGAAATACTCTTTCAAAGCTTAGATTTTATCCCCATCCCCATCCTGCTTTCCGAATCTCACATCAATCAATCTTCCGGAAAAATAAAACGAATACATTGCTTTATGAATAGAGCTTTTATCGAGCAGATTGGTTATACCATAACTGATATTCCCGATATTGATGCTTGGTTTAATACTGTTTATCCAGATGCTGTTGTCAGACAGGCGATGATTGACGGATGGGAGGCTGAAGTTAAGCGTAGTTTAGCTGCGGGTATCAAGACTGCAGAAATGCAGGCGAGGATCCGTTGCGGTAATGGTGAATTCCGTTGGTTTGTTATTACGGCGCAAATTAGTACTGATAACCTATCGGATTTGCATGTGGTGACCATGCGGGATATTCATGATTTGCAAACACTAATAGAGGAAAATACTCGGCTTTCTTACACTGATATGCTCACAGGGCTTGCCAATCGCCGTGAGGCGGAAAAAGTGTTGACGCAGCTAATTATCCCTGCACATCAGACCGACGCTAAAGTGAGCTTATTGATGTGTGATGTGGACTTTTTCAAAACGATCAACGATACCTATGGTCATTTATGTGGTGATGAAGTGTTGGTACAAATCGCAACAACGTTGGAAAAATTTACCCACCAAGCCAGTTGTATTGCCCGTTGGGGCGGGGAGGAGTTTTTAATTATATTGCGGCATAGTTCCTTAGACATAGCCTACCAGTTAGCAGAATATATTCGCTGTGAGATAGCGAGTACGAGTTTTCACTATCAAGAGCATCAGTTGAATCTTACCGTGAGTTTAGGTTGTGTTTCAGTTCAGCATAATGAGAGTGTCCGAAGTGCGCTTTATCGAGTAGATAAAGCACTTTATCGCGCTAAGCTTGAGGGGCGGAATCGAGTCATGATTGGCTAGACTGGATGTTTGGCCTAGTTTGAGCTAAAAATCTTAAACTATCTTTTTGATTCCTAAACTCTTCTCAACGAGAAAGCTCAAGCTTTTCACTTTAGCTAATGGGTTTATCCAGTTAATCAAGGTTACAGTTCGAAACATTTATACGCGCTAATCAAATATTGGGTTTATTTAAAATATTGCGCCGGTGTCGTACCTGTATATTGTTTAAAAAAGCTGATAAAGGCGCTGTCACTGGAAAACTGTAAGTTGAATCCTACCTGCGCCACCGAGGCGCCCGCAGCTAACTGCTCAATGGCCGACAGTAAACGCCATTGCTGCCGCCACGCCTGATAAGCCATGCCTGTTTCGTTGCTAAAGATACGGCTGATGGTGCGTTCGCTGGCGCCAATTTCAATGGCCATGTCCTTCAGACTGGCGGGTATTTTTTGCTGTTGTTGCAATTGCTTAAGCCAAGTTTGCAGCCGTTTATCCTTGGGCAGGGGTAAGCTTAAATTCTGTGCATCCGCATGGAGTAACTCTTCAATCAGCAGGGCAAAGGCATTGTGCTGGCTGTGTCTGGGCTTGTCCCAAGGCCAAAAGGACATAGTGTCGATTAACGCTTTGAGTAACGGATTTACATGGAAAATCGTGACGTTATCCGGCAAAGACGCCACGGTTTCAGGCTCAAAGTAGAGTGAGCGATAGGCCACAACATTGCGCATTGTGACTTGATGTACCACGCCTGCGGGCAGCCAAGCCGCACGGGTTGGCGGCAACACGACTTGAGTGTCGGCTAAGTTAAACCGCATACATCCCGTTGATGAGTAGAGCAACTGAGCCTTGCGATGCTGATGTACGCCTGAGTCATGCTCGCCCATTTCGGCGGCAATGCCGATCACTAGGTTGTCTAAGGCATCGGGATTAAATTGCTGCTCGGGTTGAATAAAGGCCATGTTGTCTTATTTTTGATGTTTTTTGCCTAAGTTTCGTTAATTGTCACTTGGGGATCCTATCTATACTGCGCCCTCTTTGACAAGTATGGAGCGCCGTTTTGGTTTATCGGTTAACCCTGAAAGGCTAAAACGTATCTAAAATCATGAAAATAAAACCACCACTCTGGCTGTGCGTGCTGTTGATGATGTTTCCGCAAATTATGGAAACCATCTATAGCCCGGCGTTGCCTAATATTGCTGAAAACTTTGCGGTGTCTGTTGCCAGTGCCTCGCAAACCTTATCAGTGTACTTTATCGCTTTTGCTGTAGGTGTATTTTGCTGGGGTCATTTAGCCGACATCATTGGTCGCCGCAACGCCATGCTTGCGGGCTTAGCCTGTTATGCCATTGGTTCAGCATGCGCGTTGATGATTAGCGACTTTACTCTGTTGTTGCTCGCTCGGGTATTATCGGCCTTTGGTGCAGCAGTGGGTTCTGTCATCACTCAAACCATGATGCGTGACAGTTACAGCGGGGAGGAACTCGCGAAAGTCTTTTCGGTGATGGGCATGTCTCTTGGGATCAGCCCGATTATCGGATTGCTATTGGGGAGCATCCTCAGTGCTTATTGGGGATATCAAGGGGTGTTTGTCGCCCTGATGGTTTCTGCCATTGTGTTGTTGTTTTTGTCGGTAAAATCTTTGCCCGAAACCAAGCCTGAACACACCCAAAAAATCGCGCTCGTTGAGTTAGCTGTCAAGATGCTTACCGACAGCGGGATAATTAAAAACACTTTGCTGGTGGCCTCATTTAACTTGATGTGGTTTAGCTACTTTTCGCTGGCGCCATTTATGTTTGAGGCGCGAGGATTGTCGACGCTTACCTTCGGTGCCAGTGGGTTGTTATTAGGCTTTGGCGCATTTCTTGGCAGTTATTTTAATAAACTATTACTGGGTAGAGGCTATTCCAGTGCACGATTGGTGCGGTTAGCAAGCCTTATGGCGCTATTCGGTGGACTCGGTATTTGGCTGTTCCAATCGACGGATATTGGCTTGAATAGCGTTTACTTTTTACTACCCATGCTGTTGATTGTGATTGCTTATGGGATTGCGATTCCTAATATCCTGAGCTCGGCGCTGGCAAACTACCGCGCTTATGCAGGTTCCGCTGGCGCGCTGTTTGGACTGTTTTATTACATTCTGTTGGGGCTAGGTTTAGGCGCTGCAGGCATGGTAAGCCATCTTGGTGGCGTGATTGGCTTCGCGGCGCTGCTGTGCGTTGGGCTTGGATATGCGGGTTTGGCAGGCAGGATAGTGCTAAGAGGGAAGTCGTCTCGAGCGTAAATAAAAAGCCAAGGGGGATTCCCTTGGCTTTATGGTTCTAACAAACACCTTATGCCGTTTCGCTTTACTGTATCCCGCTAGGCTTTGGCAGTGTGTTCCTGTTGTTTGGCCGCCTCTTGCGCTGCTAATTCTTGAGCGGCTAATTCTTGAGCCTTAATGGCCGCCTCAAGTTTCGCCTCAACATAACCCGGTGAATGGGTTGCGGCTGAGATCAAGCGGTACATAGCTGGGATCACAAACAGGGTCACAAAGGTGGCGAAGGCCATACCGAAGAACACTACAGTACCTACGGCAATCCGGCTCTCAGAGCCTGCGCCCGATGAGAAGATCAGCGGCACAGCACCCACTAAGGTGGTGAAGGCTGTCATCAAAATAGGGCGCAAGCGACGCGTCGACGCGTCGATAATGGCTTTGTCTAAGGCCAAACCTCGGTCACGCAATTGGTTGGCAAACTCGACGATTAAGATACCGTTCTTAGTCACCATACCAATCAACATGATCATCCCAATCTGGCTATAGATGTTAATGCCTTGACTGGTGACTAACAGGCCGAGGAAACCACCGAATACCCCCATAGGCACTGTAAACATCACCACTAAGGGGTTGATAAAGCTTTCAAATTGAGCCGCCAGTACCAGATAAGCCACTAGGAGCGCTAAACCGAACACAATTAAGATGCTGCTCTGGTTTTCTTTAAAGTCCTTAGATTCGCCGGTATAACCGATAGAAATATCCTTAGGTAATAACTCAATGGCCTTATTATCCAAAAACTTCAAGGCCTCGCCCAAAGTGTAGCCTTTACTAATGTTGGCCTTGAGGGTGATGGATTTTTGCTTATTGGTGTGGCTAAGTTTTTGTGCCGAAGCGACTTCTTCGATATGGGTGACAGTATCGAGCGTGACTAATTCGCCCTTAGCCGAACGCATATAGATTTGGCTTAAATCGCCGACATTATTAAAGCTATTCTCATCACCGCGAACATAAACGTCATACTCTTCACCTCGGTCGACATAGGTAGTCTCTTTACGACCGCCGAGCATCACTTCTAAGGTTTGCGAGACTTCATCGACACTGATCCCAAGCTCTGCAGCACGTTCTTTATCGACGGTGACGATTAGCTCTGGCGTAGTTTCGGCATAGTCTAAATCCGCGCCTTCCATCATAGGGCTAGCATTAGCTTCTTCTTTTAATACCTGTGCCCATTTAAACAACTCTGCGTAATCTGAACCGCCGAGGACGAATTGCACGGGTTCACTCGATTGGCCCCTAAAGCCTGGCATCATAGGACGAACCATCACGTCGGGAATGTCTTTTAAGGCTTTGCTGACAATCCCAAGTGCTTGTTGAGCCGTGACATGACGATGTTCCCAGTCTTCTAATTGCATGATCACAAAGCCGGTTTGGTCACCTGCACGACCACCAAAGGCAGGGGCTTGCACACTGAAAGACCTTAATACCCCTTGGCCAAGGAGTGGCATCAATCTGTCTTCGACGATATCCATGTTCGCCGTCATACGGTTATAGCTGGTACCCTCGGCGCCTTTGACAAAAGCATAAAGTACACCACGGTCTTCCTGGGGGGCCAACTGTGAGGGGACTTGCTGCATTAACCATACACTACCGCCCACACAGGCGAGGATAACCAAGGGCGCCAGTAATCTAAAACGGATTGCATGGGTTACGCCAACACGGTAAACCTTTTCCATGCGGGCAAAACCACTGTCGACGAAACGATTGAAACGGTTCGGTTTGACATTGGCCTTGAGCAGTTTGCTACTCAGTACTGGCGTCAGTGTCAGGGCGATAAGTGAAGAAAACAGCACGGATACCGCCAGCATCACGGAAAACTCGGTAAAGAGTAAGCCGACCATGCCCTCCATAAAGGAAATCGGCAGGAACACCATGACTAACACGGCGGTGGTGGCCACAACCGCAAAACCTACTTCCCGCGTGCCTTTGTAAGCGGCGAGTAGCGGCTCTTCACCACGTTCAATATGGTGGAAGATGTTCTCTACCACGACGATGGCATCGTCGACGACAAGACCGATGGCGAGAATTAATGCCATCAGAGTTAAGAGGTTAATCGAGTAGCCAAACATATTGGCGGCAATAAAGGCCGAGATCAGCGACACAGGTACTGTCACCGCTGGGATAAGGGTCGCTCTGGCTTGGCCGATAAAGATATACAGCACTAATACCACGAGTGCGCCAGTCACATAGAGAGTGTTGTATACCTCGTTAATTGAGCGGTCGATAAAGACGGTCGAGTCAAAGTCCACCACTAGGCTTGTGCCTTCGGGGAGAAAGTCTTGAATTCTATCGACTTCTTTGTGTACTTGCTGGGCTACCACTAAAGGGTTGGCATCGGATTGAGTGATGACACCTAAGCTTAGGTTAACGATACCATCGCTCTTAAAGGTGGAGTTTTCGTTCTGGGCGCCAACGGCCACATCTGCCACATCCTTCAGGTAGATAGGCGTGCCATCGCTGGCGGTGCGAACCACTAAATAGTCAAAATCCTTCGGGGTGTAATAGAGTCGCTTAGTGCGCACCGACATCACAGTGGTATCGTTACGTACTTGACCGCCAGGGGTTTCAACGTTTTCTTTACGCAGGGCGTTAATAATGTCGGTGACTGTGACATTGCGTCCTGCCATTTGCTCGGGTCTTAGCTTGACGTACATCACCTTGTACAAACCGCCCGAGATGCTGATGGAACTCACGCCGCTGATGAGGCTAAATCTGTCTTCTAATACGCGCTGGGCGTAATCGGTCAGCTGAGTTCTGTCCATCACGCTAGAGCTTAAGTTGACATAGACAGAGGGTTCGCCTGAACCATTGTCCTTAGAGACCACAGGATCGTTGGCATCTTCGGGCAGGCGGCGCTGGGCGCGGGCCACGGCGTCACGCACATCACTTACGCCTTCGGTTAAG
Organism: Shewanella decolorationis S12; assembly: GCF_000485795.1. Lineage (GTDB taxonomy): Bacteria > Pseudomonadota > Gammaproteobacteria > Enterobacterales > Shewanellaceae > Shewanella > Shewanella decolorationis. The sequence continues at coordinate 56,226 of NZ_AXZL01000069.1, read as the reverse complement.
TTCCAACCGAGCAGGAATTTCACTGTGATCCGCGAGCTGCCATTACGAGTGGTTGAGGTGATTTCATCGATGCCACTGATCCCAGTGAGTTCATCTTCAAGGGTCTTAGTGATTTGGCTCTCCATAATCGCGGCCGAAGCGCCTGAGTAGCTGGTACTGACGGTCACTACTGGGCTTTCGACATCGGGCATTTCCCGTACCGACAGTTTAGTGAAGGACACTAAACCAAACACGCACAGCAATAAGCTTAATACGATCGCGACGACGGGGCGCTTAACGGATACATCGGACAGCCACATTATTTAGTCTCCGCGGTGTTGACGTCTGACTTGGCTGCTGGACGGTTAGCATCGTTCTTGGCTTCAAGCACCACTTCATTGATCTTTAAGCCATCGCGCATATTCACTAGCCCTTGCACCACCACTTTGTCGCCAATTTTTAAACCAGAATCGATAAGCACTTGGTCACCCACGCGGGCGCCTAAAATCACTTCGGTGCGATGGGCGATATGGTCCTCACCCACCACATATACATAGCGCTTAGTACCTGAATATTCTAAGGCTTGCACAGGCACAATCGGGGCGGAAATTGGCGGGAAGGTGATGGTCGATGACATCATCATGCCGGGCTTTAAGCGATTTTTCGCGTTTTCAAATTGCACGCGGATCTTCAGGTTTAAGGTTTCTTCATTGACGCGGGGATCGATGGCGACCACTTTGCCGATAAAGGTTTCCCCCGGCCAGGCGCGGCTGGTCGCCGAGACGGGCATGCCAATGCTGAGCTGTGATAGAAAATGTTCGGGCACCTGTAGGTCGAGTCGCATGCTGGATAAATCATCCAAGGTCATCAACTCAGTGCCAATACTGACCATTTTACCTTCGCTGAAGTTAATCAGACCGGTTTTGCCGGCAAAGGGGGCGATTAGCGAATGGTAATGTAAATCCGCCTGCGCCGAAGCGAGTCTGGCTCTAGCGATATCGACACTAGCCTTTTGTGCATCGATTTCGGTTTGGGTGATGGCATTACGGCTGATGAGTTTTTCAAATTCCCTGAGTTTACGGGTTTCATCATTTAAAAAGGCATTGGCTTCGGCTACCGCGGCCTGGGCTTTCATATCGTCAAGCTCGATAAGCAGTTGGCCCTTCTTGACTGCTTGGTTAGATGTCACGGCGATTTGTTTAATTTTGCCTGTGACTTGCGGCGCGATAACCACGGCGCGATCGGCGGCGAGTTTACCTATGAGTGAAATTGATTGTGCCAGTGGATGTTCAACCACTTCTCCTGTGACTACAGGTACTGTACGCATTAAATGGGGCGCACTTTCGGGTTTGGCCGCCTGCAATACATCACTAAAACTCACAGCGGTAGCAACCGCAGCAATTAAGGCAATGGCTATTATGGTTTTTTTCATTGGAATAATTATCTCGCACAAAAACAGTTAACAGGCGTTCGTACTAATGGCGCTATTCTAGTGAATAACCGTCATCAGGTGGGTAAAAGTTTGTAAAGTTAAGCACTCGAAAGTGAAAGAAATTGTGTTTTTTGTTGAGGGCGTCAACGTTAAGTTTTCTAGGCTATTTTTACCCAAAGTAAAATAGCCTAGTTATGCGCCTAAGGATGTGCTTGTGTTCGTATTTTTTCTATCGGATCGACGGCGGGCGGAAGTTGCGGAAACTGGCTTAAAATCTCGGCTAAACGGCCATCTTTCTCCATTGATTCAAGCCCTTTGTTAAACTCAGACACTAAGGTTGTTTGATCGCTAACGGCTAATGAAACCCCTAAATGAAATACTTCAGTCGCGATAGGATCGCCAACTTGTTCGAAGGCATCGGTAAATTCACTTTCATGTTGCTTGATTAAATACTGAGCAAGATTGTGGCCTATTAAGACTAAGTCGATACGTTTTAGAAATAATTTCTTAAGATTCATCTCATCTGAACTGCCTTCTTCTGTTGTCAATCCCGCGGCGGCTATCTCAGGTGGATTGGCATAGCCGCGACCAATGCCTATGGTGAAGGGCTTTAGCTCTGTTAATTGGCTAAAACTTAACGGATTATCCTTGCGTTTATAAAACACAATTTGAACTGCCTGGATGGGATCGGAATAGTGTGCCCATTGCTCACGTTCTTTACGGTACCAAAGGCCAATAATGCCATCGGCTTGGCCGGTTTTAACGAGCAATGCTGCCCGCGCGAAGGGATAGAATTTGACACTGGCATTGTAACCCTGACGTTTAAAGGCTTCTTTGACCACAAGCGCGACGCCACCTTGATCGGGTAACTCACTGCTATAAAAGGGAGGATAGTTAGTCGCCACCAACGTTAAATCTCGCCCTGCCACACAGGGGGCGGGTAATCCTAAGAGTGATAACACAAGGCTAATGTTGATTAGCGACTTGAGGTTCATACTCATCCCTTAAAATAAACAGTCACTTTGCTGAGTATAGGGTGTGTTTGAATCTTGAGTGGGAATTTTCTGTGGTTGTCATTATGGTGAGAGCTATGACAACGGCTGTGGCGATAGCTATAAGAACAACTGTGGCAATAAGTATGGCAATAACTATCCATAACTACAGCGAAAAATGGATATCGAGTCGAATCATAATCTCGAAAAAATAGGGCTTATGGGGGAATGCCATAAACCCTTAATCCTTTAATGTTGTTCTAATGGCTTAAAGTTGTACTTGCTCACCCTGATAGAGGCCGCGGGTAAGTTTATCTTTGTCTATCAGCAATAGCTCGCCAGATTGACCATTCTTAATGCTGCTATCTATAGCAATGATTTTATTATGGTAAAGCCCAAGAACACGATCCTGCGAGGTGTGTCCGACTATGATATGGTCAACCTTAAAATAGTTTAGTATCTGGTCAATTTCTTTTTCGCTGAGCGCATCCTTAAAGTAGCCACGGTACCAAGTGGGTCCGTTAGTGAAAAACAGGAAGTTCAGCAGATCGTTTTGTTTTAAATCTTCTTTTTTATCGTCTAAATGTTGGCGAAATAACTGATTGGCATCGCTAATGTTGAGTTTACGCTCGACCCACTCAGGGCTTATTCCACCGTGCATAAATAGCAGATTGTTGATCTTCACTAGCGTGTTTTTACTACGAAGCCAACGGCCGATTTCGGTGTCTTTGTTGTAGAGCGCATCATAGCTGCGATTGAGTAATTCGGCCGAGGTTTGATAGCGCTCATTCACATAACGTAAGTCGCCGCGAAACACCATTTGCTCGTGGTTGCCCATCAGTAAATGTAATCGACCGCCAGCGGCTTGCGCTTCCTTGTCTAACTCATATAAAAACCACAGGACTTCGTTGACTTGGTGACCGCGGTCGAACATATCGCCCGTCATCACCATATGACCATCGCCAAAGGCCCAATGATTATTTTCATCAATAATCTTGTGGGCTTTGAGCAAGTTAATCATCACATCAAATTGGCCATGCACATCGCTTAAGGCCACAATTTTACCCGCATGGGTGTAAGTATCGGCTTCAATCTGAGGGGCTTCGTCATGGCGTAAAGGTTGTGGCAAGTTGCCGCAATCATTGGGGCGAGCTAATTGGTTGTTTGCGATAGGGGTTTGCTTTAATTCACTTTGGCAAATCCAGTAGGCGGTATTTTCTTGTCCTTGGTTGAGAAACACATAGGGGCCATCGGTAACCGAGGCGTTTGTGGCAGTTGGTTCTGCACTATGAGTGGCTATAGAAAATAAACTGAGCAGTGAAACTAAAGCGCCTTGAGTAGCGATAGCATAACGTTTTTTGGTTGATACGTTCGTGAACACCTCCTGCGATGGGCTTTGGGGATCAGCTAGGCCAAATTCGGAGAGTATGTTCATTCGATGTTCCTTATTATCGTTTTTGCCACCTATTCAGGGGTGGTTAGCATAATGTTAATAATGGAATGTAGCAAGGGAGCATTTGATAGATTATTTTATGGGCAAGCGATTAAAAACCATGCTTTGCATACTGCCCTAAGGTTTGTCTGGCAAGCCCTTGCTCTTACTTTCTGTCATAAGGGCCGCTCGTCATTTGAGTAGAATAACTGCACATCATTCTTCGTTTCGCGAGCACGTGCTTGCCATAACGAACAAAATCTAATCTCGAAACGTCACGCCCTAATTATTTTTAGCTTTATTTACCCATTTGTTATATAGGGTTTTATACGGTTACTTGAAAGCTTGTTTATATCAGGTTGTTCAAATAAATAGATGGGTGATATTGCTATCGATACATCTTTTATTGATATTTTCGTTTTAGTTTAAATAGTTTTTATATTTATTGCCAAATAAGTGTTGGTAATGATAAAAAGCAACATTAGATACCTAATGTTATGATTTTACTGGATTCAATTCGGTAACTTTGCTTCGCCGTTATTTGTAATAGTGTGATTTAAAGTGTCAAGCCTTAGGTTGATGTGTGTTTGTCTAAATAACCTATATGCGTACTTTATGAACCCGTATTTTTTAAAATACCAACCCAGTAATTGGTTGGTATTCTCTCTTGTTCGTTTGTTCTCGTTAATTATCAGGATAATTCGTAAACAAAACGTTTGCCATACGCTAACGTCGGTTGTTTCTTTTATTCTTTCGAGTGTCATTGTGTGTGCTGCGAGTTTATTTATAGCGCCGAGTCATGCCGATGACACTGAACTTTATGTCTTTGAAGCTTCTGCGCGCAATGGTTCGCGTCCTCAAGTGCTGATTATTTTTGATAACTCGGGCAGCATGAGTAGTCTTGCATATGATGTTGAAGCGCCTTACGAAAATAAGCGCAAAATAAATTACGCCCAATCGGGGAATTTATTTTATAGCCGAGGTTCGTCGGAAAATACTACTGCGCCTAACCCTAGTTCGCGGCAGGAAAAGCGTAAGTTTAGAGGTTCGCTCAATGGCTGCGAGAGCTCATGGGAATATCTTAACCGTTACGGCACCTTTACTGGGTTCTTTAGGGAATATGGTTTTTCGGGCGGTTCAGGCTCTTGGAGAGAGTTTTCTGAGTTAAATGGTGGCTCGATCCTCGCTGTCGATTGTTTTGAAGATATCCAAGAGGACAAATTCGGTAACGCAGCATCTGAAGCCCAAGGGTTACCCGTGGACAGTTTAGGAACACCAAATAAACCTGTACGTTACACCGCGGTCAATGCTAACTCATCAGATAGTGCCAAGGCCGCCGCTAAGGCAAAAGCAGAAAATACCGGTTTTGGTACTGGCAAAGTGGTTACTGTCTATACGGAAGATTATCTAAACTGGCTGCATGGCCCTAAAACCAAGGTCAATAAAACGCGCTTAGCATTGGCCAAGGATGCGATTGAAAGCGTGATCTTAACTACGCCGGGAGTCGATTTTGGACTGGCGATTTTTAACATGAATGGTCCAGATGAAGGAAAGCGTGACGGTGGACGGATAATCTCAGGGATTAAACCTATGTCTGCCCAAGCTAAAATTGATTTGCTCAGTGGAGTTAATGATATTAACTATGCTCAAAATACCCCTTTATGCGAAACCCTCTATGAGGCATATCGTTATTTTGGTGGGCAGAGTCAGTATTTTGGTGACGACGACAGCGATTACCATTATTACGATCAGTGGGGGCGATATCAGGGGACTTACCAAGCGAATAGAAACCCCTTTACCGATCCGGAAGCCTTGGTAAAAGGGACCAATAACTATAACTCGCCCTTTAAACGTTGCCAAAATGAAGCTTATATCATCTATATCACCGACGGTGAGCCAACGCTGGATAATGCGGCCAATAATTTGGTTGAACAGTTAACCAAAGGCGTTGGAAAACATACTTCCAGGCCTGTTAGTTACTTAAGTGCGCTTTCTGGCTGGATGAGAAATGAAGACGTTAATCCTAATTCCTCAGGCAAACAAACCGTTAGGACCTTTACCATTGGCTTTAGTGAAGGTGCAGCCAGTGCCGAACATCTACTTAAACAAACCGCTGAAAATGGTGGTGGCAAGTATTACGATGCGACCGATGCCAGCAAATTACGTTCTTCATTACAAACGGCCTTAAACAATATCCTCGAAAAAAATGCCAGCTTTACCTCGCCCTCAGTGGCAAGTAATAACTTTAATCGAACGCAAACCTTTGATTCTGCCTATTACTCTATGTTCTTGCCGAACAAAGGCCCGAGATGGTTAGGGAATATCAAGAAATTTAAGGTGACCAGTAGTGGCGATGTCGTCGATAGTAAAGGCAATAATGCAATAGGTGAGGATGGCAATATCAAAGCTGATGCTTGTTCCTATTGGACCCCGGCCGATGAGTGTGCTGCTGGTGGTGATGGTAACGATGTGAAGCGGGGCGGGGTACTAGCCTCAATGCAGCAGGCCAACAGCCGTACCCTATACAGTAATTTAGGTACAGGCTTGAGCCCTTTCACTCTGTCTAACGCTTCTCGAAAAGCGGGTGGTAATGCACGTTTAGCCTTCTATATGGGGGTCGATGAAACTGAGTTGACCAACTTATTTGATTGGACCAAGGGCATCGATGTTGATAATGATAAGAATCAGGATTTAGGTGCTGTCAGTGGCGCAACCCCTAATTGGCGCACCGATATAATGGGGGATGCTTTACATTCCAAACCCTTAGCACTCAACTTTGGATCTGAAGATAAGCCCGATATCCGAATTCTTGTCGGGACTAATCATGGGTTCCTGCATATGTTTAAGGATGAAGGTAATGCAGTGTCAGAGACTTGGGGATTCATCCCCTATGAGTTGCTGCCAAATCTTCGCGATTTGAAGGCCAATGCGCCAACGGGCGTTCACTCTGTTTACGGTATTGATGGCTCGCCAGTGGCCTATACCAAAATGCAGGGTAAACGGGTTGAAAAAGCATGGGTTTTTGTGGGGATGCGTCGTGGTGGAAATGCCTATTATGCCCTCGACATCTCTTCCCCCAATAACCCTACTTTTATGTGGAAGATTGATGCCAGTTCGCCAGGGATGGGGGAGTTGGGTCAATCTTGGTCTACGCCTGTAGTTACCACGATTCCAAGCGCTTCAGGGGATAAACCCGTGCTTATCTTTGGTGCGGGATATTCCCCTGCGACCAAGGATGGTGCTGAGATTGGTAGTGACGACAGCCGTGGTCGAGGGGTGTTTATTGTCGATGCGCAAACGGGGGCGCTAATCCATCAATTTGGCGGCAGCGGCGCAAACACAGTGCTGCCCGGTATTGCAAATAGTATTCCGAGTAGTGTTGCCGTGTTAGACGGTAATGGCGATGGTCGAACAGATAGACTCTATGCTACTGACACTCAAGGAAATGTGTGGCGGATGGACATGCCTTCGGCGGATTCGGCGACTTGGTCAGGATTTAAATTTGCCGCATTAGGGGATAAGAGTGCGGTGGCAAGTGACAGACGTTTCTTCTCCGGCCCCACGGTTGCACAAACCATTATGACTAATACCTTCGAGTTAACTCAGGTGGTGAATGGAAAATCCACTAAGACAGTGACGACGCAAAATATTCCCTACGATGCCGTGGTTGTTGGCAGCGGTCACAGGGCAAAGCCGAGTGATGTATCTCGCTCGGATATGTTTTTTGTGTTGCAAGATAGGAACATAGTCACTCAATCTTTCCAAGGTAAGTCTAATCAAAAGCCGATACCAAGTGCCTTGCAGTTAAGCGATTTATATGATGTCAGTTCGGCTGCGCCAAACGATCAAGCTAGCGAGATTGCCTTTAGTCAAAAACGAGGCTGGTACTATAACTTTTCCCGGAAAGGTGAAAAGAGCCTTTCGTCCGCGACCATAGTCGGGGGGGAAGTGTATTTCACCAGTTTTGTGCCCGGCAGCGATGCTTCAGTCAATCAATGCTTAAATTCGGGTAAGGGTTATCTCTATAAGATGAATTTACATAGAGGCACTCGTGGTTACAAAACGGATTATTTATATGCCGGCGAACTGGTACTGGATACGCCGCAGTTGGTGATACCTCCCGCCGAGCAGCCTAAGGATCCGAATGCCAAAGTACCTACGCCAGATATGTTTTTGATTGGTATTGGTAATGCGGTACCTGATGAGGCGACATGTGAAAGTGGTAACCCTAAGTGTATTGGTGGTGGGCCAACAACGAACAAAATTTATTATTACATTAGTCAATAATGCATAGAGTTAACGAGTTGAGATGAGTGATAACCTTATGATGAAATACGGTGCTTTGGGTTTGTTGCTGCTATCGGGACTCCAATGGCCTGCGATGGCGGCAGAAACCGAGAAACGACAGGATTACAAATGCTATTTAGAAACAAACCAAGGGCTTAAGTTAATACGCTTCTCGTGGTTTGAATCTAAGGTCAATCAGTATCTGCTTTCTTTACCTGGGACCGAATTACCCCGTTTACCGCGGGATAAACCTATTCCACTCTACGCTAAAGCGGTACTTGAGTGTGTGAAAAACTCCGAGAGTTTTACTCTTGAAGAGGCTAAGCAAGCCGAGCTTGCCCCAGAAAATCAAGGCTAATAGATTGGCTAAGCCTTTAAAAAGACTTAGCTAATCGCCTTATGCTCTGGACGAAGGTATTACGCCTTAGGTAGTCAACTCCCTAAGGCGCATACTTTTAATCACCAACTTGATAAGAGAGCTACCGATTAGGATAGCTGTTCATTCAAATATTCAAGCCAAGCCGAAGGTTGGCCGTAAAAGCGGCTGTGGTTGAGCAGTTTTAAATTGCCTTCGCTGGTTTCTAGCGCTACCGTCGGAAACCCTTGGGCGCCGAGCTGATTCATTAACGCCCGAGTTTCCAATATATGTTGATAGAATGCGTCTTCATTTTTAGCGTATTCTTGGGCAAAGTCGGCACCGTTTAGCGCTAATTCTTCTGCTAAAAGATGCAAATTGCCTTCATCACTCGCACATTTGCCATCGCGATAATGGGCGAGCTGCACCGCATGTAAGTAGGCTAAATCATCGCCTCCTAAGGCGGCCACAGCGAGTAACGCCCTGATCGGCGGCGCCGAATCCAATACGATACTCGTGTCACGCAATAGGCCTTCGTAGTAGTTTTCACCAAAGGCTTGTCCCGTTAGCGCGGCAATCCGTTGGTCATGGGGCATGACGTAATCGCGCCATTGGTTATCAATCTGTTTGCGCCTTGGCCCTGTGAGCATGCCACCCGCATGGAGTTTGATGGTAAATCCGGCAGCGGCTGCAGCATCAAACAGCGGTGCGGCCGCGTAACACCAACCGCACAGAGGATCGATAATGGCATGTAAAACGGCCTTGGGATTGTCTGTGGTATTCATTTATGTGCTTCCTACAAAACTATTTTGTGCTCTGACTCGTGAGTTAATGCACAACCCTTTGAATGAGTGGGGCATGATTAGCCATGCCCCAATTTGGTTACATTGGCCAGCGCATTTCACCCATAATCACTTTGGCACTGATCTCAAGCCCCGCATCTAAAGGAATTTGTGGGTAGAGCGTGAGCATCTTGGCGATTAAGTCCGCAGAATCTTTTGCTGTTTTGGCTGCCTTTTCAAAGGCATTAATATAATCGCGAGTAAAGGCGATGGCGCGCTTATCAAATCTGGCATCACCGAGATAATGTCCAGGGATAACCTCTTTGGGGGATAAGGCTTCCATCTTTTCTAAATGGGTTAACCAAGCTTTACGCGACTCTACACTTTGAGTGTCTGCCATCCAAACATGTGTGTTATCAAATACTTCAACGCCGCCAGTGATAGTTTTAGCCGACGGTACCCACAGGAAGGTATGCTTAGGGTGAGCATCCTCTAGCCCTTCAATCAGCACTTGTTCACCGTCGATACTAAAGTGATTGGTGGTGACCACCTTAGGCAGCACTAATTGGCTCGGGGCATTGTCCTTTAAAATCGGTCCCCAGTAGGCCAGTTTGCCCTCCATCGAGGCTTTAATATCATCGACCGTAGTTTGAGTGGCGACAATTTCGACCTCGGGGAAGTTTTGTTTAATCACATCCAACCCAAAGTAAAAATCCGGATCGCTATGGCTGATATACACCAAGGTAAGCTTTTTACCGCTGGCTTTAATGGTATCCACTAGGGTTTGGGCATCATTTTTTTGAAATTGAGCATCGACCAACATCATTTCATGTTCGCCACTGATAAAGCTGGAAGACACCGCAAAAATACTGTTTTCGCCCGGATTAAAATGGCTCACTTGCAAAGGTGCTGCCTGAGCAGTAGCCATTCCCGCCACCAGCATGGTTGCGGCTAACTGGGGTTTCAAAGAGGTTAATTTTAGAGCATTCAATAGTGTCATTTCTGTTCTCACTTATTCATTCAAATAGGATTCGGTGATTTGCACTGCTGCAAAAGTGAGCTTAGTTTAGGTTGCAAAAAAACTTAGATAAACACGACAAATTGCGCTTATTTGTTGCATAATTCGGATGAATACACGTTTAAAACCGATTATTTAGTGCAAGGCAATCAACATAAAGGCGGATAAACCATGGATAGACTCGAAGCGGCAAAGGTGTTTGTGACTATCGTCGATCGGGGGAGCATGATTGGCGCCGCCGAGGCGTTAGATATGTCGCGCTCTATGGTAACTCGTTATTTGGCCGAGATGGAGGAATGGTCGGGCGCACGTTTGTTGCACCGCTCGACAAGACGTTTGAGCTTGACCAGTGCGGGCGAGCAAGTGCTCGATTACTGCCAGCGTTTGCTTGAATTAGCACAGGAAGTCCCCACCGTCAGTCATGCCCAAAGCGCCCAACCCAGAGGATTATTGCGGATTAGCTGTTCGCAATTTATGGCGCATTTGCTCCTTCCCACGGTCGTTCGTCCCTACTTAGCCCAATATCCTCAGGCGAGTGTGAACTTTCATGTAACGAGTCAAACCGTTGATTTAGTCGCTGAGCGCATCGATCTTGCTATTCGAATCACCAACGAACTCGATCCTTCACTTATCGCAAGGCGCTTAGGGGAATGTGAGTCCGTGGTCTGCGCCTCGCCACGTTACCTTGCCACCCATTCGGCTGTCACACATCCTGAGGATTTAACCCGGCATAATTGCCTGACCTATTCCTACTTTGGCGATGTGATGTGGCGTTTTACTCAAATTAATCATCCTGATGGTATCGAGGCAGGACAGCTTTTTAATATTCCCGTAAGAGGTAATTTAAGTGCCAATGATTCTATGGTGGTGTTAAACGCTACTTTAGCGGGGGAGGGGATTGCCATGCAGCCCCTGTGGGCGGCGAAGCCCTATCTCGACACTGGCGAATTAGTGCCATTGTTGCTGGAGTTTCAACCTCAAACCTTGGGCGTATACGGCGTATATCAATCCCGTAAACATATGCAGCCTGCATTAAGAGTGATGATGGATATGCTGGTGGCTTATTTTGCTAGTTTGAAATAGCGCCAAAGTCAGTTCTGCCTAATCAATTACCATAAAAAAGGAGCTTAACTCTTTCGAGTTAAGCTCCTTAAATAAGGTTAGGTTCTAAATCTATTTCGTCATACGCTTGTATTTTAAGCGGTGTGGTTCAATCACATCGGCACCATAGGTGTTCTTCAACCATGCCGAGTATTCGGTGTAGTTACCTTCGTAGAAGTTTACTTGGCCTTCGTCGCGGTAGTCCAGAATGTGGGTCGCGATACGGTCTAAGAACCAACGGTCGTGCGAGATCACCATAGCGCAACCCGGGAATTCGAGGATCGCTTCTTCCAGTGCGCGCAGGGTTTCAACGTCTAAGTCGTTGGTTGGTTCGTCGAGGAGCAGTACGTTACCGCCAGCCTGTAACAGTTTAGCTAAGTGAACACGGTTGCGCTCACCGCCCGATAGAGTACCGATAATCTTTTGCTGATCCGCACCACGGAAGTTAAAGCGGCCAACATAGGCGCGACTTGGAATTTCCATGTTGTTGATGCGCATGATGTCTTGACCACCAGAGATTTCTTGCCAAATGGTGTTCTTGTCATTCATCGAATCGCGGAACTGCTCAACCGACGCCAGTTGTACTGTTTCACCTATCTCAATGGTGCCACTATCAGGTTGCTCGCTGCCAGACAGCATGCGGAACAGGGTCGATTTACCTGCACCGTTGGCTCCGATAATACCGACGATCGCGCCCTTAGGAATCGAGAACGACAGGTTATCGATTAGCACGCGATCACCATAGGACTTGGTTAAGTTCTTCACTTCGATGACTTTATCACCTAAACGTGGTCCAGGCGGAATAAACAGCTCGTTGGTTTCGTTACGTTTTTGGTAATCTGTGGTGTTCAGCTCTTCGAAGCGCGCCATACGGGCTTTGCCCTTAGACTGACGGCCTTTCGCACCTTGGCGAACCCATTCTAATTCTTTTGCAATGGTCTTTTGACGCGCGCTTTCAGCGGCCGATTCCTGCTTCAAGCGAGCATCTTTTTGCTCAAGCCATGAAGAGTAGTTGCCTTCCCATGGGATACCCTCACCACGGTCAAGTTCTAAAATCCAACCAGCAGCATTGTCGAGGAAGTAACGGTCGTGGGTAATCGCCACAACGGTGCCCGAGTATTCCTGCAGGAAGTGTTCGAGCCAAGCGACTGATTCGGCGTCCAAGTGGTTGGTCGGTTCGTCGAGTAGCAGCATCTCTGGCTTTTCCAGCAGCAGACGGCAAATCGCCACACGGCGGCGCTCACCACCCGATAAGACTTCAATCTTTTCATCCCAATCTGGCAGACGCAGGGCGTTCGCCGCACGTTCGAGGATGTTGTCCAGATTGTGGGCGTCCTGCGCCTGAATGATCGCTTCGAGTTCACCTTGCTCTTTGGCAAGGGCGTCGAAGTCTGCATCTGGATCCGCGTAAGCCGCATAGACTTCGTCTAAGCGTTTGAGGGCATTTTTGGCTTCAGAAACCGCTTCTTCAATCGCCTCACGTACGGTTTGCGTTGGGTCGAGTTTCGGTTCCTGTGGCAGGTAACCAATCTTCAGGCCCGGCATTGGACGCGCTTCACCCTCAATTTCGGTATCGATACCGGCCATGATGCGCAGTAGGGTGGATTTACCTGAACCGTTAAGACCTAACACACCGATCTTAGCGCCGGGGAAAAAGCTTAAGGAAATGTCTTTAAGGATCTGCTTCTTAGGAGGAACAACCTTGCCCACCCGCAGCATGCTGTAAACAAACTGAGCCATTTTTCTGCATCTATAAGTGACTAATGATGCGGCTAATTCTACTCGATTGTGCGCCGAACTCAACTCGGCATTGAGGTGAGTTCAAGGTAAAACTGTAGGATTTTCATGTTTCAGAGACTGGGATTGTCGGCTCGTTACGAGTAGAATACCGCGCAACCCTACCTACAAGAATTGGCAGCTGGAGTAAGCAATGCTGAAAAAAGATATGAATATCGCAGATTATGATCCGGAACTGTTCAACGCAATTCAGAACGAAACTCTGCGTCAAGAAGAGCATATTGAGCTGATTGCTTCTGAAAACTACACCAGTCCACGCGTGATGCAAGCGCAAGGTTCACAATTAACCAACAAGTACGCCGAAGGTTACCCAGGCAAGCGTTACTACGGTGGTTGTGAGTATGTGGACGTAGTTGAAACCTTAGCGATTGAGCGTGCAAAACAACTGTTTGGTGCGACTTACGCAAACGTACAACCTCACTCAGGTTCTCAAGCAAACAGCGCCGTTTACATGGCATTGTTAAAACCAGGCGATACCGTTTTAGGTATGAACCTCGCTCATGGTGGTCACTTGACCCACGGTTCACCTGTAAACTTCTCCGGTAGACTGTACAACATCATTCCTTACGGCATCGATGAATCAGGCAAAATCGACTACGACGAAATGGAACGTCTGGCGGTTGAACATAAGCCTAAGATGATGATCGGTGGTTTCTCTGCTTACTCAGGCATCGTTGACTGGGCAAGAATGCGCGAAATTGCAGACAAAATAGGTGCTTACCTGTTTGTCGACATGGCACACGTTGCGGGTCTTATCGCCGCTGGTGTGTATCCAAACCCAGTGCCACACGCTCACGTTGTGACGTCAACCACTCACAAGACCTTAGCCGGTCCTCGTGGTGGTATCATTCTGTCTGCTGCCGACGATGAAGAGCTGTACAAGAAGCTGAACTCAGCGGTATTCCCAGGCGGTCAAGGCGGTCCTTTGATGCACGTTATCGCGGGTAAAGCGGTCGCCTTCAAAGAAGCTTTAGAGCCAGAGTTCAAAGCTTACCAACAACAAGTGGTTAAGAACGCTAAAGCCATGGTTGAAGTGTTCTTAGAGCGCGGTTACAAGATCGTTTCTGGCGGTACTGACAACCACTTAATGCTGGTGGACTTAATTGGTCGCGACCTGACGGGTAAAGAAGCCGATGCCGCTTTAGGTAGCGCAAACATCACAGTAAACAAAAACTCTGTGCCAAACGATCCACGTTCTCCATTCGTGACCTCTGGTGTACGTATTGGTACGCCTGCGATCACTCGCCGTGGCTTTAAAGAAGCTGAAGCGAAAGAGTTAACCGGTTGGATCTGTGACATCCTCGACGATGCCCACAATCCAGCGGTTATCGAGCGCGTAAAAGGCCAAGTATTGGCACTGTGCGCCCGTTTCCCTGTTTACGGTTAATTCGTTAATTTATCTGAATATGGCGGCTGAGTTCACAACTGCTTAGGGTGTCACTCTTAGGTGGTTAACCTCAGCCGATAAATAGGATAAAATCCCATGGCCGCATTAAGCGGCCATTTTTATTGCTAAAATCTTAGACTTAAACCTGCTCGGTTTAAGCAAGATAGGCTTTATTCCATTCACGGCAGGAGGCTCAATGCATTGTCCATTTTGCAGCGCGACAGATACTAAAGTGATCGATTCCCGATTAGTGGCGGAAGGCCATCAAGTGCGTCGTCGCCGAGAATGCACCGAATGCCACGAAAGATTTACCACCTTCGAAGGCGCCGAATTAGTCATGCCACGGGTGATTAAACGCGATGGTACGCGCCAACCCTTCGATGAAGAAAAGCTGCAAGCAGGCATGTTACGCGCGGTCGAAAAGCGCCCCGTGTCCATGGATGAAATCGAGCAGGCCTTAAGTAAAATCAAGTCAACGCTGCGGGCGACTGGCGAGCGTGAAGTGCCTTCCGAGATGATAGGTAACTTGATGATGGAACAGTTAATGAGCCTAGACAAGGTTGCCTATATTCGTTTTGCCTCGGTTTATCGCGCCTTTGAAGACGTCTCCGAATTTGGTGAGGCGATTGCGAAACTGCAAAAGTAACATGGGTTATCTTAGGTTAGCGCTTAGGTTAGCGCCTCGTTATGCGCCGCATTCGGGCACGCTTCCTCAAGATTTCATAGGGTTTATATGAATTGGTCAGAACTCGATAACCAGATGATGAGCCGAGCCATACAACTGGCTCGCAAAGGATTTTATACCACTCGCCCCAATCCCAGTGTGGGCTGCGTTATCGTAAAAGATAATCAGATTGTCGGTGAAGGTTATCATCAAAAAGCGGGCGAGCCCCACGCCGAGGTGCATGCACTGCGGATGGCTGGCGAGTTTGCCCGTGGCGCGACCGCCTATGTCACCTTAGAACCTTGCAGCCATTATGGCCGCACACCGCCCTGTGCCTTGGCGCTGATCAATACTGGTGTAAAACGAGTGGTGGTCGCAGTTGAAGATCCCAATCCGCAGGTCGGTGGTCGCGGTATTCAAATGCTGCGCGATGCGGGCATTCAAGTGGATGTCGGTTTACATCGCGACGAAGCTTACGCCTTAAATCTTGGTTTTATGAAGCGCATGGAGTCGGGCCTACCTTGGGTGACGGTAAAGCTTGCCGCGAGTCTCGATGGCAAAACCGCGTTATCAAACGGGGTGTCTAAATGGATTACAGGCCCCGAAGCTCGCCGCGATGTGCAGCGCTTACGTTTGCGCGCCTGCGCACTGGTCACTGGGATTGAAACCGTACTGGCCGATGACCCTTCGCTCAATGTGCGCTACTCAGAGCTTGGCAGTTTTAGCTCGCAATTGAGTGAGGCGCAAATTTTACAGCCGCTGCGGGTGATTTTAGATAGTCGTTGCCGCATGCCGATTAAGGCAGCCTTGCTTGCGATTGAATCGCCGATTTTATTAGTCTCAACTGAGCCATACTCGCCAGCCTTTATGGCGCAGTTGCCGTCCCATGTGACTTGTCTTCAATTACCGGCGATTGATGGTCGCATCTCGCTGCCCACACTCTTAAGCTATTTAGGCAAAAGCTGTAATCAGGTGCTTATCGAAGCGGGCGCGACCTTAGCAGGTGCCTTTATCGGCGCGGGTTTAGCCGATGAGTTAGTACTGTATCAAGCGATGAAAATCCTTGGCGCACAAGGACGTAATCTACTCGAATTACCCGATTATCAAATGATGGCCGATATTCCGACCCTCAAACTGGTCGATGAGCGTAAAGTGGGCGCGGATACGCGTTTCACCTTGCGGCTCACGTCCAATCCATCTTTAGCGAATAAGTGAGTTAACCATGTTTACTGGGATTATTGAGGCCGTTGGCACGCTGCGAAAGCTTGAACGTAAAGGCGATGATATTCGTTTGACGGTCGCCAGTGGCAAACTGGATTTAAGCGATGTGCGTTTAGGCGACAGTATCGCCACCAACGGTGTATGTTTGACTGTGGTTCAGCAATTAGCCGATGGCTATGTGGCGGATGTGTCGGCTGAAACTGTCAGTCTCACAGGTTTTGCAAACTATAAAGTGGGTACTAAGGTCAATCTTGAAAAAGCGGTTACCCCGACAACTCGCCTTGGCGGGCATATGGTCAGCGGCCATGTGGATGGCATTGCCACCGTAGAGCAGCGTCTTGTTCGTGGTCAAGCGATTGAGTTTTGGCTAGCGGCGCCAACTGAGCTGGCGCGCTATATTGCCCATAAAGGTTCTATCACCATCGATGGCGTGAGCCTCACGGTAAACGAGGTCGATGGACACCGTTTTCGTTTAACCATAGTGCCTCATACGGCGGGTGAAACCACACTGGTGGATTTGAAAGCCGGCGATAAGGTAAATATTGAAGTGGATTTAATCGCCCGCTATTTAGAGCGTTTAATGCGCTTTGATACTAAAGAAACTCAAGGCGGTGGGGTGACCATGGAAATGTTAGCCCGTGCTGGCTTTGTGCGTTAGGGCACTGGCACTTAGCTCACTTAGGTATAGAATTTCATAACAACAGTAAAATCATAAAGGTCCTACAATGGCGCTGCACAGTATAGAAGAGATCATCGAGGATATTCGTCAAGGCAAAATGGTTATTTTGATGGATGACGAAGACAGAGAAAACGAAGGCGACCTGATTATGGCGGCCGAGTTGGTGACGCCTGAAGCGATTAACTTTATGGCGAAATACGGCCGTGGACTCATCTGCCAAACCATGACTAAAGCCCGTTGCCAGCAGTTAAACCTGCCCTTGATGGTGACTAACAATAATGCGCAGTTCTCGACTAACTTTACGGTATCGATTGAAGCGGCAGAAGGCGTAACCACCGGGATTTCGGCCCACGATCGCGCGGTGACGGTGAAAGCAGCCGTGGCTAAAGATGCCAAGGCATCGGATTTAGTTCAGCCTGGTCATATCTTCCCATTAATGGCGCAGGACGGCGGCGTGTTAACCCGCGCTGGTCACACTGAAGCGGGCTGTGATTTAGCCCGTTTAGCGGGGCTTGAACCATCAGGGGTGATTGTTGAGATCCTCAATGAAGACGGCACTATGGCCCGTCGCCCAGATTTAGAGATTTTCTCTGAATTACATGGGATTAAAATCGGCACTATTGCGGCACTGATTGAATACCGTAACACCAAAGAAACCACTGTCGTGCGCGAAGCTAAATGTAAACTGCCAACCCGCTTTGGCGAGTTCGATATGGTGACCTTTAGGGATACTATCGACAATCAATTACACTTTGCCTTAGTGAAGGGCGAGGTGAAGCCTGACTGTTTAGTGCGGGTACATTTACAGAATACGTTTAACGATCTACTTCACTCTGAGCGCGATCAGCAACGTAGCTGGCCGCTGGAAAAAGCGATGGCGCGGATTTCTGCCGAAGGTGGTGTATTGGTGTTGCTTGGCAATCAAGAACATTCAAGTGAAATTCTCGCTAAAGTCAAAGCCTTTGAAGCGGAAGATCAAGGTCAAACGCCTGTATCGGCTAAATGGCAAGGTACGTCGCGCCGCGTCGGTGTGGGTTCACAAATTCTGGCCAGTTTAGGTGTGACAAAAATGCGACTCTTAAGCTCCCCTAAGCGTTACCATTCACTCTCAGGCTTTGGTCTTGAAGTGACCGAATACGTGGCGGAGTAACAGGCTAAGCTTAATTAGATGTTGCACTAAGGTAAAATTAACCATTTCTATCATTTGCATAAGGCTGTAGGCGTTTGACTGTGGTATCATGTCGCCACTTTTCGCCCAAGCTGGGTGCTTTAGCTAAATTAGGTAAGAAAATGAACGTAGTTCAAGGTAATATCGAAGCGAAGAATGCCAAAGTTGCGATTGTAATTTCGCGTTTTAACAGCTTTTTAGTTGAGAGCCTGCTTGAAGGTGCACTTGACACGCTTAAACGTTTTGGCCAAGTCAGTGATGAAAACATCACTGTCGTCCGTGTACCTGGTGCGGTTGAGTTACCGCTGGCTGCACGTCGTGTTGCCGCAAGTGGTAAGTTTGACGGTATCATCGCACTTGGTGCTGTGATCCGTGGTGGTACCCCTCATTTTGATTTTGTTGCAGGTGAATGTAACAAAGGTCTAGCTCAAATCGCATTAGAGTTCGATCTGCCCGTTGCCTTCGGTGTATTGACGACAGATACCATTGAACAAGCCATTGAGCGTTCAGGTACTAAAGCGGGTAACAAGGGCGGCGAAGCTGCACTAAGCTTGCTTGAAATGGTCAATGTTCTGCAACAGCTAGAACAACAGTTGTAATAGTAGGAAAAATAATGAAGCCTTCTGAGCGCCGCAAGGCCCGCCGTTTAGCCGTTCAGGCCATCTATTCATGGCAACTAAGCGGGAATAATATTGCCGATGTCGAGCACGAGTTTTTAACTGAACAGAGCCTCGACGGTGTTGATGTAGCTTATTTTCGTGAGCTATTTGCAGGCGTAGCAACTAAGAAAACCCAACTGGATGAGTTGTTCATTCCACACTTAGACCGCCCCATTGATGAGGTGTCGCCAGTGGAGAAAGCCATAGTTCGCTTAGCGGCATATGAGCTGACTTTCCGTAAAGATGTGCCGTTCAAAGTCGCGATTAACGAGGCGATTGAACTGGCTAAAGCTTTCGGTGCGGATGAAAGCCATAAGTTTGTTAATGGATTACTCGACAAACTGGTTGCACGTAAGTAATAAGGACAAACGGTATCTTAGGATACCGTTTTTCATTGCTAACAAAGGTGGCCGATGTGAGTCGCGCCAAACTGTACAGTGAAAGAATTCCAACTTATTGAATGTTATTTCAATCACCGCGGCCCCACGCGCCGTGATGTTAAATTAAGCATTGGTGACGATTGCGCCCTAGTGCAGCCCGCCGAAAACAAGTCGATCGCGATCTCCTGCGATACCTTAGTCGAAAATGTTCACTTCTTCCCTGATATCCCTCCTCAAGCCTTAGGTTACAAAGCCTTAGCGGTAAATCTTTCTGATTTAGCAGCAATGGGTGCTGAGCCTGCGTGGATGACGCTTGCGCTTACTTTGCCAGAGGTTAACGAAGCCTGGCTGAGTGGTTTTAGTGAGGGACTTTTCGAAGCGGCTGAGTATTACGGCATTGCCCTTATTGGCGGCGATACTACTCGCGGCCCTAGAGCCATTAATATTACCGTGCATGGCCAAGTGCCGCAGGGTAAGGCATTGACTCGTCACGGTGCAAAAGCGGGTGACTGGATTTATGTGACTGGTACGCTAGGCGATTCAGCATTAGGGCTGGATTTGATCCGCGGTGTGCAACATGCACGTGCGGAGCATAAAGAGTTCTTAATTAATCGCCATTATCGTCCGACGCCTCGAGTATTAGCGGGTCAGTCGTTACGGTCTTTGGCATCCAGTGCTATCGATTTATCCGACGGTTTTATCTCCGATATTGGCCATATCCTCAAAGCATCACAGGTGGGGGCTGTTGTTGATGTTGGTTTGATTCCGTTATCCCGCGCCATGCAAGATACCGTGAGTGAAGAGCATGCCTTAGGTTATGCGCTAACGGGGGGCGAGGATTATGAATTGCTCTTTACCGTGCCAGAGGCACAAAAAGGTGCGTTAGAAACAGCACTGAGTCACGCAGGAACTAAGTTTGTGCGGGTTGGGCAAATCTGTGCGGGCAGTAAACTTAAGTTGCAACTCAATGGTGAGCCGTTTACGCCGCCATATCATGGCTTTGAGCACTTTTAATGAAGTTGTTATCCCAAGATCAGGCGCTGTCGCGCCTGTCTCTTAAAAATCCGATCCATTTTTTAGCATTAGGCTTTGGCAGCGGTTTAGCGGCTAAGGCGCCCGGCACCTTTGGTACCTTGGCGGCCGTCCCGCTCTATTTGTTGTTGGCGCAATTGCCCTTGAGTTGGTATTTAGCCGTGACCTTAGTGTGCGTACTCGCGGGGATTTATATCTGTGATAAGGCTGCGAAGGACATGGGCGTACATGACCATGGTGCAATTGTTTGGGATGAAGTCGCAGGTCTATTAATCACTATGATTGCGGCGCCAGCCGGAGTGCTCTGGTTAATTGTTGGTTTTGTGCTTTTTCGTCTCTTTGACATCATCAAGCCGTGGCCAATCCGTTGGCTCGATGCCAAGGTCGAAGGCGGTTTTGGCATTATGATCGACGATGTACTGGCAGGGATTTTCGCTCTCGTTTGTTTGCAAGTGATCGTCGTTTTTAGCCAATAATCTCTTTTTGGTTATTCATCTAGGGCGTGTTGACGTTTCGAGATTAGATTTTCTTCGTTCTGGCAAGCACTTGCTCACGAAACGAAGAATGATGTGTCATTATTCTACTCAAATGACGAGCGGCTCTTATGACAGAAAGTAAGAGCAGGGCTGCCAGACGAATCCTTCGGGCAGCATTTGGCTGGCGTTTCTGCCGCGTTATCGTCCGTTTATGTAGAATAACTACACAGCACGGACGTTGCCTTGCATAAAAGCCCGCCAAGTTGCTGCAAAAAACAGAAACGCCAACACGCCCTAGTTAACTCAAACTAAAGTTCGTTACCCTATAAATACCAATGCCTTATCTGATGTCGATAAGGCATTGGTTATGACGTGGAATATTTGGCTTAGTGTATTCTTACTTTAATAATTCTCGTGCATTAGCGAGAGTGTTAGCAGTAATTGTATCGCCACCAAGAAGTCTGGCTAATTCTTTGATACGTTGCTCCCTATCCAAAGGCATCATAGTGGTTTCTGTACTTCCCGCCTTGTTGAATTTGTTCACAAACATATGCTGGTGACCATTACCTGCAACTTGCGGCAAATGGGTCACACACAATACTTGGGTCGATTCGCCAAGGCTGCGTAGCATACGTCCAACTACGGCTGCGGTTGGGCCCGATATACCCACATCGACTTCGTCGAAAATGAGTGTCGGTGTGGCAACCTTTTTCGCGGTAATCACTTGGATCCCTAAGCCAATACGTGACAATTCGCCGCCTGAGGCAACCCTAGATATAGGTTGTAACGGCTGACCTGGGTTGGTGGTAACCATAAACTCAATATTATCGCTGCCATTCATCGACATGATCTCTGGGTTGAAATTCACTTCAATGGTGAACTTACCCTTAGGCATATTGAGTTCGTGAATGGATTGAGTCACCAACTTATCCAACTCTTTCGCATAACGGGCGCGGCTCTGACTCAGCTTTTGCGCGTTCGCGAGGTAGGCCGCTTTACTAGCCTCCACTTGAAGTTGGATTTCTTCGAGTTTATTTTCATCATCATCGAGTGTGGTGAGTTCGGCCCTGAGGGCGAGATGATGCTCGGCTAATTTGTCAGGACTAACATGGTGCTTACGGGCCAGTTGCATGGCTTTAGAGAGCCTTTCCTCTAAATAGGCAAAATGCGCGGGATCGAGTTCGAGTTTACTTAGGTAGTGCTGCAATTCGCCAGCGCTCTCTTGCACTTGAATAAGCGCTTCGTTCAGCATAGTGCTGACATTGGTTAATGCGGGGTCATAGCTTTGCAAATTCTCTGCAAGGCTGACGGCTTTATTCAGCAGTGACTCGATATTGCTCTCTTCACCATCTGTGAGTAAAAACAGGCTGGCTTGGCAGCTATCGACCAATTCGGTACCGTTTGCGAGACGTTTGTGCTCCTGTTCAATCTCTTCAAACTCTCCCACCTTAAGATCAAACTCATCTAACTCTTCAACTTGATATTGCACCAGTTGTTTACGGGCGATACGTTCCTGCTGGGAGGCTTCTAATTGCTTGAGTTCGGCTTCGATTTGTTTACAGCGCTGATAGCTTGCCGCCACTGCGTCTATCAGTAGTCTGTGATTGGCGTAGCTATCGAGTAAGGTGAGCTGGTGTTCACTCTTTAACATGGCATGATGGGCGTGTTGGCCATGGATCCCTACAAGTAATTGCCCCAGTAATTTTAACTGAGTCAAAGGAACGGGATTGCCATTGATATAGGCGCGTGAGCGGCCGTCACTGCCAATGGTTCGACGCAGAATACACTCATCATCGAGTTCGAGATCGTTATCTTCGAGCCAGCGTTTTGCCAGAGGCACATCCTCGAGTGAAAATCGGGCACTGACTTCGGTTTTGCTCGCGCCAGGGCGAACACTGCTGGCATCGGCACGGTTACCTAGGCACAAGCCTAAGGCGTCGATGGCAATAGATTTACCCGCGCCAGTCTCACCGGTAATGCTGGTCATACCGGGTCGAAAGTCCAGTTCAAGGAAACGTACGATAGCGAAATTGTTGATGCTGAGTTGGCAAAGCATAGTGAGTTCCTGTCGAAAAACTTACCAAATCACTGTATTGATAAACAGTATATACTGAATTTATATACAGTAAAGTGACTTTGGGTGAATATTCGACATGTCGCTTTGTTATAAAATCTAATTAGTTGTTTATGAATAGATTTTAACAAGTTGTTCCAGAATGGGTAGGCTGAAAAAGGTCACTATAGTGCCAAAGAGTATCCCTTGGGCACTGCTGGAGGCCTGGGTGTTATAGCGTTGGGCCAAAAGATAGACGCTTGCCGCCGTGGGCAAGGCGCTAAGTATGACACCCATAACGAGATAGTCACCGGTGACACCCAAGCCTTTTAACATGAAGTAAACCAAGGCGGGTTGCAGGATGAGTTTAAACAGGTTGATAAGGCTGAGTTCGATAAAGTTTGTCAGGCTAAAGACCTTGCTATCTTTTTGATAGCGCATGGCTTTCGCCAATACCATGCCGACGGCAAAGAGGGCGCAGGGACTGGACGTATTGCCTATCTGCTGGATCATCATTGCCAAGCCGGAGGGGAGAGTTATCCCTAATGCCGAAATGGCCACACCAATAAAGCAACCGATTACAATTGGGTTTTTCACCACGGCTAGCAGCATGATCACCGCGGCGTGATGTTGTCGCTGTTTATTGGTGGCGAGTTCTAGCGAGACCAAGGCCACGGCAAACATGAGCACGGACAATAAACTGGCAATCGCAGCGGCAACTAAGGCGCTTTGTTGCTGGGGAAATAAGATGATAAGGAGCGGAATACCAATAAATGCGGTATTACCAAAAGTGGCATTTAAGGCCCGCACGGCGGCAATTGCATGTTGTTTAGGATTAACCAGTAGGGAGATGCCGATACAAACGAGGTAAATCACCAGCATGGCGGCACTGTATCCGGCAATAAATCTCCATTGCAGAATATCTTCAATCGGCTGCTGTGCCAGTGCTATCAATAGGATGGCAGGAAACGCAATATAGTAAACATATTGATTGAGTACTTGGTCTGTTTCTACTGGGAGAAAGCGCAGTTTTTGCACAAGTGTGCCCAGTAGCATGATCCCGAAGACGGCAAACAGAGGGGTTAAAATGGTCATGACCCTCACTCATCCTTTTGTGTTGCTTATCCCGCGAGATAGCCTTAGTGATGCTTGATTTCATTCAAGCATCACTAAGGCGAAGTCGGCTGGGATGTTATTTCAGCGAATTAATGATAATCGGCGCTAGCGCAGTAAATTTGTTAGCAAAATAGCATAGCATTCTCCCTAAGAGCTATTGCGCTATGGTCGTAGAAATGAATAATTCTACGTTTAAAACACAATGAGTTAGTGCGCGTTATGGATGCTGGCACTGACATAAATGATAGGGATTGAAAATGGCTGATGATGTAGGCGGCGAGCTACAGTTAATTTATCTGTTTGTGCATTTAGTGAATGCGGGGAGTTTTTCCCAAGCGGCTAAAGAGCTCGATATGCCCATCGCCACCGTGAGTCGCAAGCTGGCCAAGCTTGAGGAAAAGCTCGATAAGCAATTGTTTATGCGTAGCACCCGTAAGCTGCGATTAACCGAAGAAGGTCTAGCATTATTCCAACGTTATCAGAGTGTCATTGCCCAATTTGATGAACTCAGCGGTGTCGGAAGTGATAAACCCGAAGGGACATTGCGGATTGCGGCGCCGATTTCGATTATTTCCATCATTTTTATCCGTGCACTGAACGAGTTTGGGCGTTTATATCCCGATATTCGCCTACATATTTCCCAAAGCAATGAGTTGGTGGATTTAATTGATAAAGGGATTGATGTGGCGATAGTGGGCGGTGCCCAGCCCGATTCCTCTTGGGTGTCGAGTACCTTAGGCGAGCTTGATTATTGTTTGTTTGCGACGCCAGAATATTTAGCCTCGGCGCCTAAGTTAACCCATCCCGATGATCTTGAAGCGCATCAGTTAATTAAGGTGTGGCCACTGTTTAACTGGCACTTAAAGCACCCGAATGGCGAGTCGTTTTATTTTAATGGCCCGACAAAGCTTACGCTCACTGATTTGCACGGGGCGATTCAGGCGACACTCGATCACGGCGGTATACTCTATGGCCCTGAATTATTTGTAAAACAGCAGATTAAAGAGGGAAAGTTAAAAGTGCTTTTGCCCGAATGGATAGGTGAACAGCGCAGAATATCGATTCTGTATCATCAGCGAAGTCAGCAGCCGCTAAAGGTAAAAGTGTTTATCGAGTTTATGCAGTCTAAGGCGCCCGAGCTGTTTTCGATGGCGTAAGCTCGTTAGCGTTTGCGTGGTTTTAGCGGATTTTTACTCATGGAGTTTTGGGTCTGTTTCGCCTCTTGAAGGCTAGCGCGGGTGGCGGGCACAATCCCCAGTTCAAGGTAGTAACTGACTAAACGGCGCAGTTCAAACAAAGAGCCAATACGGCTCTGCTCACCTATGGTGAGTTTCCAGGTATCGGTGCGGCCTTCGCTATTGGTTAAGATAAATCCTTGGTAAACGAGTTTTCTCATATTGAATGGATGCCTAGCTAAGTCCTATCCCCTCGTGCAGTATTCCCCAGTATAAGATGCTACCTAAAAGCCAAGTCTCTTAGGTAGCCTGTTCCTATTTAGGCCACGCTAATGCCGATATTCGATACACCGGCTTCGATAATCTCTTTGCGTAAACCTTTCACCAACTCGGCGGTGATCTTAGGATTTTCTTCGATGATTTCCAGCAGCGTATTTTGCAGTTCGCGCTCTTCTTCCATCACTTCATGGGCGAAGACGTAGTCATCTAAGGCATCATCGGTTAAATCCACATCGCTGATAGTCTCGATATAGTTCGCCACAGTGCTTGAGGATAACTTGCTAATATTGGTGATATCTTCTTCAAGGTTGGTCTGAATCGCACCAAGTAATGTCGAGAGCGCAACTACGGCGTCCATCGCTGGGTATACGCCATAGCTATCAAAATCGGCAGGTTCTGGGGTGTTATCTTCTAAGCGTTGCAGATGCACATCGATGTTGAATTTTAGCTTGTTGTCGTACTGGGATTGCCAAAGAAGATCGAGCACAGTGCTTAATACCGCAGGATCGCCAAACTCACAAACCTCTGAAAACAATTGGTAATTTGGTAACATTCGTTGGCAAAGAGCAATGGCAAAGAGTTTTTTCTGTGGTAGTTCTAGCGCTTTTAAACGCTTAAAGAAGCCCGTTTTTTTGGTCATCTGTTATTTCCGCTGATAGCTGTGATAGCACTTGTTTTGCCGCCGATTCTACCTTAGTTAGCTCATCAAGTAACTCTAGTATTTCCGGTTCGAGATCTTCGACGCGGGCATCACGTTTCAACGCCGATTCAATCTCTTGGCATAATCGCTGTGTGGTTGGCACACCGCAATAGCAACTGGCACCGTGAAGTTTGTGAACGGTTGTCAGCATAGTCGCTTGATCGTTCTGACTCAGCGCCGTCTCAATAGCCGAGACAGTTTGAGGCAAGGAATCCAATAGCATGCGCAGCATATCTAAAGCTAAATCCGACTTATGGTTAGCTTGGGTTAAGCAAAGATCCCAGTTGAGGGTATGTAAATCGAAATGGGTGAACTTGGGCCGAGTGATCCAGCGGTTTATCTCCGCTTTGAGGGCGGCTTCATCGATGGGCTTAGGCAAATAACCATCCATACCGCTACCTAATATCAGCTCACGTTCCTCGGCAATTGCGTGGGCGGTCACGGCAATAATGGGTGTATTACGGTTCATCGACCCTTGGCGAATTTGCTTAGTCGCGCTGATGCCGTCGGTGCCCGGCATTTGGATATCCATAAAGATAAGGTCAAAGGTGCGATTCTTGGCTTGTTTGACGGCTTCTTCACCGCTGTTAACGGCAATAACGGTTGTGACTAGTTCATTGAGCAAGGTTTCAATCAGTTTTAGATTGGCAAAGTTATCATCCACCGCCAATACGGTGAGGGATTGGCGTGCAGCAGGTACAGCAATCGCCACGGGAGGTAAAATGTCATATTCCATCGGTGGATACAGCATATTGCGCGCCAGTTGGTGTTCGCTTACGGGCAGTGACAATACTACATCGGCATTGGGGCGAATAAACTGGCTGAGCATATCTTGTTCTTGGC
This sequence comes from Shewanella decolorationis S12, assembly GCF_000485795.1. Classification (GTDB taxonomy): domain Bacteria; phylum Pseudomonadota; class Gammaproteobacteria; order Enterobacterales; family Shewanellaceae; genus Shewanella; species Shewanella decolorationis. Next base: position 29,219 of record NZ_AXZL01000069.1, on the reverse strand, counting down.
AATCGAACAGTACGATTAAACAATCCGTCTTACCCTTAGCTTGGTTTAAGGTACCGAGCAATTGGTTAGAATTGCTAAATCCATGGCAGCTCAATAACACATAATCGAACTGATGCTCAGTGGTCGAGAGCGTCGTTAACAAGCTTGGAATGTGTTGATGGTGGGTTACTTTTGTATCCCACTGTTTTAGCTGACGACTAATTACTGAATGGGTGAGGACTCTGGGCTCATAAAACAGCACTGTCTTGTCTTTGAGTTTTTCAAGGGGGAGCGAATCGCCAATCTGGAATTGACCTAGGCCTAATGGTAGGGTGAACCAGAAGTTCGAGCCCTTATCCACCGAAGAAGTAAAGCCAATTTGGCCGCCCATTTGATTGACGAGGCGCTTAGTGATGACTAGCCCTAGCCCTGTTCCGCCAAAGCGGCGAGAAATCGAGGAGTCTGCTTGGCCAAAGGCTTGGAACAGGAAATCCTGTTGGTTTTCATCAATTCCAATGCCGGTATCAATCACATCACAGCGTAGCACCACTTGATCATCGGTCTGGTTTTGTAACTCTAACTTGACTAATACGCTGCCCGAATCGGTAAACTTGATGGCATTGCCCACTAAATTATTGATAATCTGACAAACACGCATCGCATCGCCGTTAACATTGTCGGGGACGTTGGGCGCAATATCGACGACCAATTCCAGCCCTTTTGCCTGCGCGCTACCGGAGATTAAAGTGATTGTCTCACCTAAGGTTTCCCTTAAGCCGAATGGCATGTTTTCTAACACCATTTTGCCGGCTTCGAGTTTAGAGAAGTCGAGAATATCGTTGATAATCGCCAATAGGTTAGTCGCGCTGCGCTCAATGGTATTAATGTAATCGACTTGGCTTGAGTGCAGCGGGGTTTTAACGAGTTGACGGGCAAAGCCTATCACGCCGTTTAATGGTGTGCGCAGCTCGTGGGACATGTTCGCCAAGAATTCCGACTTAATCCGACTGGCCTCCAGCGCGCGTTTTTTGGCTAAGTCGAGCTCGACGTTTTGGATCTCAATCTGCTCTAAGGTTTCCCGTAGATCCGAAGTTGCCTGATCGATATTTTGCTGCATTTCATCGTGATATTCCGATAGTGAGCCCGCCATGGCGTTAATACCGCGTTTAAGCAAATCCAGCTCACCGATAAGATTGCCCTCAAGCCTAGCATCGAGTTTACCCTCACGGATTTTGGCGACCACCCGCACCATTTCTGTAATCGGCTGGGTAACGTTTTTAACCAGACGAAAGGTAAACAACAGGTTTAATTGCACCCCAATCAAGACGATAATAAAGGCGGCCACGGCGGCCCTGTGTTGTTCGAGCAGCGCGCGTTCTTTATTGATAATCACCGAAATATAGCCAAGCAATTCGCCATTATCGGTTTGGATATCAAAATTGACGGGCGCCCCCGCCGCAGTTGGCGCGGTGGCAAAAATCGGTGTGCGTAGGATAAGGCTGTCGCCCACATGTTCGATTTCGGTTTTGTGCAGATTGGTCAGCGCCTCTTTATAGCGCATGATTTCGAAATCTTTGTGGTAATGCGATGTGACAAACAGTTGATTTTGAATGTCAAAAATAGCGATAGATTTAACGAGCGTGGATTTATTCAGTTGGGCTGCGGCAAGGAGCCGTTTGGTCGCTTCCCTGTCATTGCTCACAAGTCCCACTTCACTGGCAATTGCCAGTGGCTCGATAATATTGCTGCCCTGTTCAATCAGCGTATCTTCGAGTTCATAGAAGCGATTTATGGTAAAGTAGCTGCCCAGCAGAATACCGACTAAGATCGTCGGCGCAAGCGCAAGCACCAGAACCCAGGAACGTAAGCTGTATTTGGTCATGTTGTTGACAGGGTTCATAGCCGCAGCGCAGTTTCCTAAGTTCTAGGGACGATATAATTTTATAAGACTGCCAGAAAAAGGGCGGTCTTTACCAGTTTTTTATTGATTTAGAGGCCGAAATGGCACAATTTTTTAAAGCAAAACCAAATAGTTCCAAGCAATTGTCTGCGAAGCAATCCTTTAGCGTGCACCAGCTCGATCATCTTGGGGCAGGTATAGCACAACATCAGGGAAAAGTCGTATTTATCCCCGGCACTTTGCCGAATGAAACTGTGCAGGCGCAGCTGACCGAACAAAAGAAAAATTACGCCCGTGCCAAGCTGATTAAAGTTGAGACGCCGAGCGCTGAGCGAGTCACGCCGCTATGCCCACATTACCAAAGCTGTGGTGGCTGTGATTTACAGCATATGTCATTAGCAGGCCAGCGTGAGCATAAGTCGGCGGCTCTAGTGGATATTATGGCCAAATTTGCTGGCGCCGAAGGCAACTCAGTGCCCGCATTGACCGGCGAAGGTTGGCACTATCGTCGCCGCGCCCGCCTTGCGACCCTATTTGATAAAAATACCAAGCAGTTGAGCCTAGGGTTTCGCGCCTCAAGCAGCAGCCAAGTGGTGCCTATTGATACCTGTTTAGTCTTGGCGAAACCCTTAGCGGATTTAATCGCGCCATTTGCTAAGTTGCTTAATCAGCTGGTGGCCAAATCGAGCCTTGGGCACTTAGAGTTAATTGATGCCGACAATGGTCATTTTGCGGTAATTAGGATCACTAAATCCTTAAACGATAAGGATATGGCCAAGCTTGCGCAGTTTGCCGAGCAGCACCAAATCCATATTTGTTTGCAAGACAATAACGGCGAGTTCCATGGCATCAATGGCACGCTGTTATTGCCTGTTTACCAGTTGCTCGATGATAAAGCCGATGCAACGCCTGTGAGCTTAACCTTTACCCCTGGCAACTTTGTGCAAGTCAACGCGCAAATTAACAAGGCCATGGTGGCGCAAGCGTTAGACTGGTTAGCACCTCAGCCGGGTGAGCGCATTCTCGATCTCTTCTGTGGTATGGGGAACTTCAGTTTGCCTTTAGCTAAACTGGGCGCCGAAGTGATTGGGGTTGAAGGGGTGTCAGAAATGGTCAGTCAAGCCCGTGAAAACGCGGCGGCGAATGGCTTGAGCAATTTAACCTTTTACCATGGCGACTTAAGTGCCGATTTATCCTGTGAGCCTTGGATGGGCAAGATTGATAAATTGCTACTCGACCCTGCCCGCGCGGGGGCGTTTGAGAGTTTGCAATGGCTTAAGAAGATGAAACCTCGCCAAGTGGTTTATGTGTCTTGTAATCCGGCGAGCTTGGCCCGCGACAGTGCGGTGTTACTCGAACGTGGTTACAAGTTACAAAAGTTAGGCTTAATCGATATGTTCCCGCAGACACATCATATCGAAGCCATGGCGTTGTTTGAGCTTGCAAAATAAGTCTTGCAGGCTGGGCAAGCTTGCTTCACTTGCCCGCGTTATTCGAGTGTAAAGTAAGCAAAGCGTTTGAATAACGTAAAAAATGTGAAGTTTCGTCTCGTTGGGTTTGACAAGTCCGTGCCAATGCTGAAGATAGGAGTGCCGAGGTGGTGCCACTTTTCTCTGAGCACGAATAAGGAAACAAATTAAGATGGTCTCTGTTCGCGAAGCGCACTTTAATGATCCCGATTTTCATCTTGAAGAATGGGTGGCTCGCTATGTTAGTCATGTCGATGAGGCGCAAACCTTGCTCGCCCTGATTGAGCAGGTAGATGCTTTACCCGCTAAGAGTCCTGCCGCGAAAAGAGAACTGCTCGAACGTGCCCGAGAGATGATTGAAATCCTCGCGCCGCTGAATATGGACATTGAGACGCTGCAAGCGGCCATTCTGTTTGTGGTGTTTGATGCGGGCTTATTAAACGAAGAAGCGATCAAAGAAAAGTTTGGTGAGCCACTCGCGCGTTTAGTCGCCAGCGTGGTGACCATGAATGCTATTGGCGCGTTAAAAATCAATCCTAATAGCCGCTCAACCGAGCCGCAAATCGACAATATCCGCCGCATGTTGCTGGCGATGGTCGAAGACGTGCGCGCTGTGGTGATTAAACTGGCCGAGCGTGTTTGTTTGCTGCGCGCCGTGAAAAATGCCGACGAAGAAACCCGCGTCTTGCTGGCCCGCGAAATTGCCGACATCTATGCGCCGCTCGCTAACCGTTTGGGGATTGGTCAGTTAAAGTGGGAATTAGAAGATATTTCCTTCCGTTATCTGCATCCAGATACCTACAAGGACATTGCGAAACAGCTAGACGGTAAGCGGTTAGACCGCGAAGTCTATATCGAAAAATTTGTCGAGCAGTTGCAGCAGCGCCTCGATGAGGATCATATCCGCGCTAAGGTCTATGGTCGTCCAAAACATATCTACAGCATCTGGCGCAAGATGAAGGGCAAGCACCTCAAGTTTGATGAGTTGTTTGACGTGCGCGCCGTGCGGATTGTCACCGAGCGTTTGCAGGACTGCTACGGCGCCTTGGGGGTGGTGCACACACTTTGGCACCATATCCCGCGCGAGTTTGATGATTACGTTGCCAATCCTAAACCTAACGGTTATCAATCCATCCATACGGTTGTAGTGGGGCCAGAAGGTAAAACCGTTGAAATTCAAATTCGTACCCAAGATATGCATGAAGATGCAGAGCTGGGTGTTGCCGCGCACTGGAAATACAAAGAGGGTAATCACTCCGGCAAACAGAGCGGCTACGAAGAAAAAATCAATTGGCTGCGTAAAATTCTGCAATGGCAGGAAGACGTGGTCGAAAGCGGCAACTTAGTCGAAGAAGTCCGCAGCCAAGTATTTGAAGACAGAGTCTATGTCTTTACCCCAAGCGGTGAAGTAGTCGACTTGCCACTCGGTTCAACCGTGCTCGACTTTGCCTACTATATTCACTCGCAGGTTGGCCATAAATGTATTGGCGCCAAGGTCGATGGCCGGATTGTGCCGTTTACCTATCAGGTTGAAACGGGCGAGCGCATTGAGATAATCACCTCGAAGCACCCCAATCCTAAGCGCGATTGGCTTAATCCAAACTTAGGTTATATCCGCACCTCGCGGGCGCGCTCGAAAATTCAGCATTGGTTTAAGCAGCAAGACCGCGATAAAAATATTATCGCCGGTAAAGAGATGCTCGAAGCCGAGCTGGCGCGAGTCAGTCTTAAAATCAAAGATGCTGCCATTGCCGTTGAGCGCTTTAATATGGCGAGTATGGACGATTTACTCGCCGCTATCGGCGGCGGTGATGTGCGTTTACATCAGGTTGTTAACCATATCCAAAGTAAGTTGCGCCTCGATGAGGCGAGCGAAGAAGATGCGGTTGAAGAATTAGTTAAGAAGAGCCAATCTAAATCTGGCACCAATAGCCGTGGTCAGGTTGAGGTGAATGGCGTGGGTAACTTACTCAGCCATATCGCCCGTTGCTGCCAACCCGTGCCTGGGGATGAGATTTTAGGCTTTATCACTAAAGGGCGCGGTATTTCGGTGCATCGCTCCGACTGTGAGCAGGTGAAAGAGTTAATGCGTGTTCACCCGGAACGTGGCGTCGATGTGGTTTGGGGCGAAAACTATTCAGGTGGTTATCGTATGCGCCTGCGCGTCTTGGCCCATGACCGCAGCGGCTTATTGCGGGATCTCACCTCGGTACTCGCAGCCGAAAAATCCAATGTGCTCGCCATGAGCTCGTCATCGGATATTAAGAATCAGACGGCAGCCATTGAGCTGGAATTAGAGCTATACAACCTCGATGGCTTATCGCGGGTGTTATCTAAGCTCTCCCAAGTCGATAGCGTGATAGAAGCGCGCAGATTGTAATTCTCGATTCTGTGATTATGCGTTGTAAAAAGCGGTAGGGCATAACGTGCTACCGCTTTTTTGTATTTGGGAGTTTGTAGGGTAAAAGCGTTAAAATAGGAGTGCTAATACCTATACGGCTAAATCACTTATTTGGTCAATTGAAAGCTGCGGAAGATTGATGGATGAGCCATGGCACTTGCTCCCCGACGCGCAGCAAGTCCGTCCTTGGATGCTCGACCGCCCCGTCCATGGGGCGGACGGTCGTCTCGATAATCACCATGGCTCACCTGTTTAGCATTGTCGTAGCCTGTAGACTTAATAATCTTACTCAGCACACTTTTAGACAAAAGCTCGTTAGACGAATCACTCTAACGCTCTTTATTCTGATGAGAAAAAGTATCTTTAAGCACTAAACACTTTTTATGTACCTAGCTTGTGGATATTTTGCGAAATTTCCATGATTACAGCTTTTAAAACTTGCAGGCAGATTTTAGCTGTGTGCTCTCTGGGTGTAAAACCTGACGACATTTGTTGATATGGGTGTATGTAGTTTCGAAAATCCCTCAACGTGTGCGAAAATTTATGGGTATCCAGTTGAATTAACTCTAAATCTTTTGCAACATCAATAAACGTCGCCAATGTCCAATCATGAAACTGCTGTACTTTACCGTCGCGGGTTTTCGGTGATGATTTAGCGGTATTAAACGCCCTAGGATTACTCGATGCAAGTCCAAGAAATATCCCCTCTAACGAGCTACCCGCTAGTAGAATAGTCGATAAATATGCCCCAGAATTGTAAGTTTTTTCAATTTCAACTAATCGTTTGTTTAGTACGTCTGTGACATTAAGATCCAAACCTAAGTCAGAGATCGTGAAACCGCTAAACTCTCGGCTCAAGAAATCAGACTCAGACATGCTGGGCGCATGCGTTCCATTTTCATTTAATTCTACTTTTTGGAGCTTTTTAAAGGTAATTTCGGCTTCATTTCTGATCACTCGCCATTTGTCGAAAGCAAGATACTGATTGAAGTCAGCAATATAACCGTCTAGTTCTCCAATACGCCCGATAAAGTTGACTGGATTAAATACGCTTCTGATACAAGTATCGAGGTTGGGTGTACCATTGATAGTCTCTAAACAATCATCCGTATACTTCCAACGAGAAGGGAAGCCTTGTCCATAAGAATGGTTAAATCCTAATGCGTTAAAAAACCTAACCAAGTTTGGACCTGAGCGATACTCAGTTTCTTCATTGATAAGATCTCGAAGCTTTTCGCTCGTTTTGCTACTGATGATCATTCATTTTCCTCTAGAACATGACGCTGCATTAAAGAATGAACAACGCTTACCACCGAATCTAAGCAATAGTAACTTAGATATAAAACCCAATTTAAACTAAGGATGTCATGCATTGAGAATCTATCTAAATGTTTTGTCCACTCAATTTTTTCGCCAATAAGCACATGAAACTTGCTAGACGATGAAAAAGGTATTCAATGTGGTCACTATTATTCAACTTAACCTGAGTAACCTCTGAGTGACGAATAAAAAACGAGTTACCAATTGTCGTCAGTGCTGTAGCCTCAGACTCTAGTTGAACTCTGAATTCTTTATCTGATGTACAGGCATCGAGCAGTTGTGTCATAGATTGTTTTTTACTTTGACTAGGGTTGAATACTGTTTTTATGCGCTCGAAAGCATCCCAAAGCTCTTTCAGAGCGTCATAACGTACTTGGACGTCCGCATTACATATTTTCGTATTTGCTCTTGCAATCAAATCGTTAAGTTCCTGATCAAGAGTCTTGTTTACTTGTCCAGTAACCGAACCTAATGATGAATTGAGCACTCTTGTGATTTGTCCATCTGCTTGTAATTGATAAGCCACACCATTTCTAGAGAACATGGTGTCAATTTTATCTAAAAATTCAGCTTGCCCAGTTGAGCGATCAAATGAAGTTATGTGGTGATGTCCAAAGAATGAATGAAACTGCCCCAACGTAGGCTTAGATACATTCATATAGCAAAACTGAACTAAGTCTAGTATGTCTAAATAGTTAGGAGTGAAGGGGGGTTTTTTAGCCATCCAATCATCAGGGTCTTCGTTCTCTGTAATAAATGGATATTCAACTCCCAATATTTCAGCTTTTAAAGCTAACGAGAATCCTTTTTCATCGGTGCCATAGCACCCTTGCCCGTCAGGACAAAGCTCTGGAAACTGTTCTCCGAAATACCCTGTATCGATTAACTTTTGAATATAAGCTGTTAGTCCACACCAAACATTGTATGGAATTTCATTATTTGTTCGAGGCAAAGCGCCTCTTTCAGTATCACTAAAGTACTTCATAATTCCCTGAGTTAGGTTATTGCGCTGTTGACGTATATCTTGCTTAAGCTAAATGGGCAATACAAGCCATATGAATAAGTTATGAGAGTCTGCGTGAATACAACTTGATATAAATTGCATTAAAATGCCGTCTACTAACCTAAAGTCTTGTCATTGGTAGAATTAGTTCAAAAAGACCCATATTCAGAATGTTATGGAGAAACAGCCCCAAATGATAATGGGGCAATATCTTCTTCACTAAAACCTTATCTCTGACTCAAAATAGCACTTTGAGCTTGGCTACTTTATCATTGGCATTTATTGCCATTATTACTGTCTTAGTTGCGACACGACTCAGCTTGAGTGTATTCCTGTTTACGCATCCTGCACCTGTGTCGACTCTCTTGAAAGGATATCAGCATGACTTCCCATACCACGCCTTCTATTACTGAGCTTCCCGCAACAGCACTTTCAGCAACCGATGTTGCGCCGCTACTGAAGATTATGGAGAAGCTGCGCGATCCGCAAACGGGTTGTCCTTGGGATAAGGTGCAGACCTTTCAAACCATAGTGCCTTTTACCCTCGAAGAGGCCTATGAGGTGGCTGATACTATTGAACGTTTAGCCCTAGACGAGCTGCCCGATGAGCTGGGGGATTTATTATTCCAAGTAGTGTTTTATTGCCAGCTTGGCAAAGAGCAGGGCAGGTTTGATTTTAGCACTGTCGTTAATAAAATCACCGATAAACTGACCCGCCGTCATCCCCATGTGTTTGGTGAAGCTACGTTTGAGGCGGATGCTAGTAGTCAGCAGATGAAGGCCAATTGGGAGGCAATCAAAGCCAGCGAGCGTGAACAAAAGGCTCTGGCGGCTGGGGTGACTTCATCAAACGAAGTTTCTGTGCTTGATGATATTCCGCGCGCACAGCCGGCGTTATCCCGTTCAATCAAAATTCAGCAGCGGGTAGCTCGTGTCGGGTTCGATTGGCCTGAGCTCGAGCCCGTTGTCGCAAAAATCCATGAAGAAATTGATGAGGTGCTGGCGGAGGTGAACCAGCCAAGGCTTGACCAAGCCAAAGTGCAGGCCGAAATGGGCGACTTATTATTTGCGGTGGTGAATTTGGCGCGTCATTTAAAGGTGGACCCAGAACAAGCGCTGCGCCAAGCCAATGTTAAATTTGAACGCCGTTTTAAAGGTGTAGAGGCATTTGCGAGACAAAATAATAAAGCATTAGAAGAACATAGCTTAGAAGAGTTAGATGCCTACTGGGATAAGGTTAAACAGGGCGAACCAAGATAAAGGGCAAATTATCCGGATTGGTGTTTGTCGAATGGCAACACCTTTGGTATACTACTGCCCCGTCCTAGTGCTTTCTTACAAGCACGTATTTTCAAACTCATTTTCTCAGGTTCAGCATGACTACAAGGTATATCTTCGTTACTGGTGGTGTGGTTTCATCACTAGGTAAAGGCATTGCAGCCGCTTCATTAGCCGCAATTTTAGAGGCCCGTGGTCTCAATGTAACCATCATGAAACTGGACCCATACATTAACGTTGATCCAGGTACCATGAGCCCAACGCAACATGGTGAAGTGTTTGTGACTGAGGACGGCGCAGAAACAGACCTTGACCTAGGCCACTATGAGCGTTTCATCCGCACTAAGATGAACCGTCGCAACAACTTCACTACAGGTCGTATTTACGAGGAAGTGTTGCGTAAAGAGCGTCGCGGTGACTATTTAGGCGCGACGATTCAGGTGATCCCACACATCACTAACGCGATCAAAGAAAAAGTGATTGCAGGTGGCGAAGGTCACGATGTGGCTATCGTTGAAATCGGCGGTACTGTTGGTGATATCGAATCACTGCCATTCCTTGAGTCTATCCGCCAATTAGGCGTTGAATTGGGCCGCGATCGTACCCTGTTTATGCATTTAACCTTAGTGCCATTCCTTGGCGCCGCGGGTGAAGTGAAAACGAAACCGACTCAACATTCAGTGAAAGAATTGCGTTCTATCGGTATTGCACCGGATGTGCTGATCTGCCGTGGCGACCGCGCGATTCCTGCCAACGAACGTGCGAAGATTTCGTTATTCTGTAACGTTGAAGAACGAGCGGTTATTTCATTAAAAGACGTCGACAGCATCTACAAGATCCCAGCGCTGCTGCGCTCACAGGGTTTAGATGACTTAGTGGTTAAGCGTTTTGGTTTAGAATGCCGCGAAGCCGACTTGTCTGAGTGGGAAAACGTCATTTACCAAGAAGCCAATCCAAACGGCGAAGTCGTGATTGGTATGGTCGGTAAATACATCGAACTGCCAGACGCCTATAAGTCAGTCAACGAAGCATTAAAACACGCGGGTCTGAAGAATCGTGTATCTGTGAGCATCAAGTATATCGACTCACAAACCGTTGAAGCCAAAGGCGATGAAGTTTTGCAAGGTTTAGACGGTATCTTAGTTCCTGGTGGCTTCGGTGAGCGCGGTGTGGAAGGTAAGATCCTGGCGGCTAAATATGCCCGTGAAAACGAGCTGCCTTACTTTGGTATCTGTTTAGGTATGCAAGTGGCGCTGATTGAATTTGCCCGTAACGTTGCTGGCATGGCCGATGCACACTCAACCGAATTCAATAAAGCAACGCCATTCCCTGTGGTTGGCTTAATCACTGAATGGGTTGATGAAGAAGGTAACGTTGAGCAACGCCATGAAGCCTCTGATTTAGGTGGCACTATGCGTTTAGGTGCGCAGTTATGTCACCTACTTGAAGGTTCAAAAGCGGCGCAAGCGTACAAAGGTAACACTTGTGTTGAGCGTCACCGTCACCGTTACGAAGTGAACAACAAGTACAGAGAACGTTTAGAACAAGCGGGTCTGGTATTTAGTGGTTTATCTTCGGACCGTAAACTGGTCGAGATGATTGAGCTGAAAGATCATCCTTGGTTTGTAGCGGGTCAATTCCACCCAGAATTCACTTCGACCCCACGCGATGGTCATCCATTGTTCGAAGGTTTCGTTGCTGCCGCAAGTGCACATCAAAAACGTGATCTGAAGAAATAAATTTTAAGGCCGGACCCGCGACAGTGGGCCCGGCCTTTTGTTACACTCAGGCCGCGTAATCATGAGTCAAAACTCATACCCATGTGTATAAACGACATGCGTATAGACGGAAATAGTAAACGGAATTTAAAGATTTTGGTCGTACTCTACATCTGTTAATTCCCATTGGTATTGGTTTTTTCTTTTCTCTTTTAAACTTAAATCGAGGGTAATATGGCTAAGATTATTAACGTGATTGGTCGCGAGATTATGGATTCTCGTGGTAACCCAACAGTTGAAGCCGAAGTGCATTTAGAAGGTGGTTTTATCGGTATGGCGGCTGCGCCATCTGGTGCTTCTACCGGTAGCCGCGAAGCGCTGGAACTGCGTGATGGCGACAAGAGCCGCTACTTAGGTAAAGGTGTATTGACTGCTGTGGCTAACGTAAACGGCCCTATCCGTGCTGCGTTAATCGGTAAAGATGCGACTGCACAAGCTGAACTTGACCAAATCATGATCGACTTAGACGGCACTGAAAACAAAGACAAGTTAGGCGCTAACGCGATTCTGGCTGTGTCTTTAGCTGCTGCTAAAGCGGCTGCAGCATTCAAAGGCATGCCTTTATACGCTCACATCGCTGAATTAAACGGCACTCCTGGCCAATACGCTATGCCAGTACCGATGATGAACATCCTCAACGGTGGCGAGCACGCGGATAACAACGTTGATATCCAAGAGTTCATGGTGCAACCTGTTGGCGCGAAAAACTTCCGCGAAGCTTTACGTATGGGCGCTGAGATTTTCCACACCCTGAAAAAAGTACTGCACGGTAAAGGTTTAAGCACTTCTGTGGGTGACGAAGGTGGTTTCGCACCTAACCTGTCTTCAAACGCTGATGCCTTAGCGGTAATCAAAGAAGCGGTTGAATTAGCGGGCTATAAGCTGGGTACCGATGTGACTCTGGCATTAGACTGCGCGGCTTCTGAGTTCTACAAAGACGGTAAATATGACCTGTCTGGCGAAGGCAAAGTATTCGATTCAAACGGTTTCTCTGACTTCCTGAAATCACTGACTGAGCAATATCCAATCGTCTCTATCGAAGACGGTCTGGACGAGTCAGATTGGGACGGTTGGGCATACCAAACTAAGATCATGGGCGACAAGATCCAATTAGTGGGCGACGATTTATTCGTAACTAACACTAAGATCTTAACCCGTGGTATCGAGAACGGCATCGCTAACTCAATCCTGATCAAGTTCAACCAAATCGGTTCATTAACTGAAACCTTAGCGGCTATCCGTATGGCAAAAGCAGCGGGTTACACTGCGGTGATTTCACACCGTAGCGGTGAAACTGAAGACGCTACTATCGCTGATTTAGCGGTAGGTACTGCGGCTGGCCAAATCAAGACGGGTTCACTGTGCCGTTCTGACCGTGTTGCTAAATACAACCAATTGCTGCGTATCGAGGAGCAATTAGGTGAAAAAGCGCCATACCGCGGTTTGAAAGAAATCAAAGGTCAGGCGTAATTTAGTCGTCTGATGTAAAAAGGCCACCACTTGGTGGCCTTTTTTGTTGTACTATCTGCAGTATATTTTTTTAATTCAAGATACTGACGCTAATTCCTCCATGAAATTCTTTGTCATTGCACTCATAGTGCTTCTCGGTTTGCTGCAATATCGGCTGTGGTCGGGCGATAACAGCCTGCCCGAATACTTTGTTCTGCAAAAACAGATCGCGGCTCAGCAAGAAGGTAATGCAAAACTCAATGAGCGTAATCAAGTGCTTAAAGAGGAAATTATCGACCTTAAGAGTGGCACCGAGGCGATTGAAGAGCGGGCGCGTAACGAGCTGGGCATGGTGAAAGAAGGCGAAACCTTCTATCGCGTGGTGGGCGGTGACCGTTCAGTATCGAGTCCCTCGCAGTAACGGAGCGCCTATGGATACCGTATTAGAGGCCGCGCCGCAGGTCGAAACCCAAATTGCAGTTCAAATTGATCCTTTCTCGCACCATGTGGTGGCGATTGTGCCCGCCGCGGGGATTGGTAGCCGCATGGGCGCAAGCAAACCCAAGCAATATTTAACCTTGCTCGGGCAAAGCATTCTGGCCCATACCTTAGACAAGTTACTGTCTCATCCGCAAATTAACCAAGTGATTGTGGCGCTGCATCCCGAGGATACTGAGTTTGCCGCGTTGCCGCAGGCCAAACATCCCAAGCTGGTAACTGTTATTGGCGGCTCTGAGCGCGCCGACTCGGTACTCGCGGCACTCGATAAGGCGCCAGACAATGGTTGGGCCTTAGTTCACGATGCGGCCAGACCCTGCCTGACTTCGCAAGACATAGATAAATTGTTGGCATCGCGGGTGCACTTTCCCCAAGGGGCGATTTTAGCCATGCCTGTGCGGGATACCATGAAGCGCGCCAATAGCTTAGGTGAAATCAGCTCGACTGTTTGCCGCGATAATCTCTGGCATGCGTTGACGCCGCAGTTATTCCCAACCTCCTTGTTGCGATTACATTTAAAAGCCGCGCTTGCCGCGGGGGCTGTCGTGACCGATGAGGCCTCGGCGATGGAGTGGGCGGGCATTTCCCCTGGTTTGGTCGCGGGGCGGGCGGATAATATTAAAGTCACCCATCCCGATGATTTGGAGTTGGCAGAGCTTTTTTTACTGCGCGCGAATGCTTGAAGCCAAGCAGAGTGAATTGCGCAATTTATTAAATACGTTAGGAAATAAGTAATGAAAATCCGAATCGGCCATGGTTTTGATGTCCATAAATTTGGTGAAGCGCGCCCGTTAATTTTATGTGGGGTCGAAGTCCCCTACGAAACTGGGCTAGTGGCTCATTCCGACGGTGATGTGGTGTTGCATGCCATCTCCGATGCCATTCTAGGGGCGATGGCCCTTGGGGATATTGGTAAACATTTCCCCGATACCGATGCCGCCTATAAGGGCGCCGATAGTCGCGTCTTGCTGCGACACTGTTATGCGTTAGCGCGGGCGAAGGGATTTGAGCTGGGTAATCTGGATGTCACTATCATTGCTCAGGCACCTAAGATGGCGCCGTATATCGAGGATATGCGCCAAGTGTTGGCGGCCGATCTTAATGCTGACATTGCCGATATCAACGTTAAGGCCACCACCACCGAAAAACTCGGCTTTACCGGCCGTAAAGAAGGCATTGCGGTTGAAGCCGTTGTATTACTCAGCCGCCAATAGCCTGAAACTTTAAGAGATAAGAAAGACCCATGAGCGAACTACATTACCTGTACGGCAAACCGACGGCCACTGCCGATTTAAGAACCGTTAACAGCGACTTTATCGTGAAAGAGATTTTGCCTTTTAGCCCGTCGGGCGAGGGCGAGCATCATTTAGTCCACATTCGTAAGGATGGGCTGAACACGGTGCAAGTGGCTGAAATGCTAGCGAAGTTCGCTAAGGTTCATCCGAAAGAAGTGACCTATGCCGGACAAAAAGATAAAAATGCCATCACAGAACAGTGGTTTGGCATTCGTATCCCAGGTAAAGAAACCCCCGCGTGGAGCGAGCTTAACAGCGAGCGCTTAACCATATTATCCAGCAGTCGCCACAGCAAAAAACTGCGTATTGGCGCGCTCTTGGGCAACCGTTTTATTCTTACCCTGCGCAATGTTACAAACGTGGAAGATATTATCAGCCGCATCGAAAAAGTCAGCCAAATTGGTGTGCCTAACTATTTCGGTGAGCAGCGTTTCGGTCACGATGGTAAAAACCTGGTGATGGGACGGCAAATGCTGGCGGGTAAAAAGGTGAAAGACCGTAATAAGCGCAGCATGTACCTGTCTGCGGTGCGCTCCAATCTGTTCAATACTGTCGTCTCCTATCGTTTGGCGAATCATGGCACTAAACCCTTAGCGGGGGATTGCGTGATGCTGGCGGGTAGTAAGAGCTTTTTCGTCACGCCTGAATGGGACTTAGTAGTATTAAAGCGCTTAATTGAGAAAGATATTCAGCTTTCTGCGCCACTTTGGGGCCGTGGAAAAATGCTGCCGCAGGGCGAAGCCGCCGAGGTTGAAACCCTGGCCATGGCAGAGCTGAGCGAAGATTGCTATGGCCTTGAGCACGCGGGGCTTGAGCAGGAGCGTCGCCCATTACTGCTTGAACCTCAAGGCCTTAAATACGAGCAAACCGCGGATGGAATAGTGCTGGAGTTTATCTTACCTGCGGGCAGTTTTGCGACATCGCTGTTAAGAGAGCTGGTGGATTATAAAGATGTGAAAGAGCTGCAATGGCAAGCGACAGTCACGCCTGATGCGAATGCTCCTGAGGCTAATGTCGCCACTGAAAATGATGTTGCAGAGGTCAATGTTATAAAGAATGGCGAGCCCGCTTTATGATCCGCATCCTAGTCAGTAATGATGATGGGGTGAATGCATCGGGGATCAAAGCCTTAACCGAGGCGCTCACCGAAATCGCCACTGTGATGACGGTCGCGCCCGATCGTAATTGTTCCGGCGCAAGTAACTCTTTAACCTTGACTAACCCATTAAGAATTAATAGGTTAGATAATGGTTATATTTCGGTTCACGGTACACCCACTGATTGTGTTCACTTAGCCATACGCGAGCTTTGTGATGGTGAGCCGGATATGGTGGTATCGGGCATTAATGCTGGCGCGAATATGGGGGATGATACTTTATATTCGGGCACGGTTGCGGCGGCGATGGAGGGGCGTTTTTTAGGTTTCCCCGCCGTTGCGATTTCGCTTAATGGTAAGGCATTAAAGCATTATCACACCGCAGCAGTGTATGCACGGCGAATTGTACAGGGGCTGTTAGCGCACCCGATTGCGAGCGATCAGATCCTCAATATCAATGTGCCCGATTTACCGCTCAATGAGATTAAAGGGATCAGGGTGACGCGCCTAGGGGCACGGCATAAGGCTGAAGGCATAGTGCGAACACAAGATCCTGCGGGGAAAGAAATTTTTTGGCTCGGTCCACCGGGAGTAGAACAAGATGCGAGTGAAGGAACAGATTTCCATGCGGTAGCTAATGGTTATGTGTCGATCACTCCCTTAACCGTGGACTTGACCGCGTATAGACAATTATCGGTATTGCAAGATTGGGTAGATAAAATATGACTCGAGTTGCCTTAACATCGGCGGTGAATTTAGCTAAAAAGCTTCAGGAGGCGGGGATCCGCCATCCCGCCGTTCTTAAGGCAATATCCCATACCCCGCGCGAACTGTTTCTTGATAACGCGCTGGCCCATAAAGCCTACGAAAATACCGCTTTGCCCATAGGTCAAGGACAAACCATTTCTCAGCCTTATATCGTCGCGCGTATGACAGAGTTACTGCTGCAACATCAGCCGCAAAAGGTACTTGAGGTGGGAACGGGCTCTGGCTACCAAGCGGCGATCCTCGCGCAATTAGTGCCAGAACTGTGCACCATTGAGCGTATCAAAGGGTTACAGATCCAAGCGAGGCAAAGATTAAAGCGACTCGATCTTCATAATGTGTCATTCAAATATGGCGATGGTTGGCAGGGCTGGTCGAATCGCAGCCCCTTCGACGGCATTATGGTCACGGCGGCAGCGGCCAAGGTTCCCGAAGCCTTATTATCCCAGCTAGCCGAAGGCGGCGTATTAATTATCCCTGTTGGTGAAGAGACGCAGCAACTGATGCGCTTTACCCGCCGCACAGACCGTTTTAGTTCTGAAGTGATCGAAACCGTCAAATTTGTGCCTTTGGTCAATGGTGAGCTCGCTTAAGTTTTTTACTTAAGTTTTTAGCTTTAGGTCACTTCGTTAAACACTTGACCTTAATGATTAGGTAAAACAGTAAGATAGCCCTAAAGAGGAGTTTTTATTGTTGAATGCGGGTTTACTCTTAAACCTCTGTTTAGTGTTGTTGCTTGCGGGCTGTAGCTTTCAGGCGAGTCGCCCCGCACCTGTCGAAAGTCTTTCCCACAGTTATTCCAAACATAACAAAGGCCACATTAAATCTAATTCATATAAAGTTAAGAAAGGTGACACCCTTTACTCGATCTCTTGGGCAGCGGGTAAAGATTTCGCCGAAATTGCTAAAATTAATCAATTAGATAAATCGTACACCATCTACCCTGGACAGATTTTATATTTAACAGATGACCGTGGTAAAGCGAGTAAGTCATCTACGACTTTAGGTGGAATTAAATCTAAAGATAAAGAGCGAAATCAAGAAAATTCATATAAAAAACAGGTTGATAATGATGGTTTGTCAACTGGTTCAACATCAGGTGAGCAGCAGAAAAAAACACTTGATCAGAAAGCCAAGCCTGCGTATTCTGCAACAAGTGCTCAACAAAATATTAACTCTTCGCTCGTCGCCCCGACATCAACACTGCCAGACAGTGTGAGTCAGTGGCAATGGCCAGTAAGAGGTAAATTGATTGGGACATACTCTGCCAATGAGCAGGGAAATAAAGGAATTAAGATCGCAGGAAAACGCGGAGATATCATCAAAGCCGCTGCAGATGGGCGGGTGGTATACGCAGGTAGTGCTCTTAGGGGTTATGGTAATTTAGTGATTATTAAACATAGTGACGATTACCTTAGTGCCTATGCTCATGCAGATCAGATCTTAGTCGAAGAAAAGCAACATGTCCTTGCAGGACAGACAGTTGCAAAAATGGGCAGTACAGATACCAATCAGGTAATGCTTCGCTTCGAGATCCGTTACCACGGTCAGTCTGTTAACCCACTTAACTATTTACCTAAGCAATGATTGTTTAGGGCCTTGTTGGCATGGAGGATAAAAAATTGCAGTAATTCAAGCAGTTTACATTAGGTTTGGGAGATTTGATCATGAGCCGCATAAATAGCACTGCCGCAGAAGAACTAG
Organism: Shewanella decolorationis S12; assembly: GCF_000485795.1. Taxonomy (GTDB): domain Bacteria; phylum Pseudomonadota; class Gammaproteobacteria; order Enterobacterales; family Shewanellaceae; genus Shewanella; species Shewanella decolorationis. The sequence continues at coordinate 11,284 of NZ_AXZL01000069.1, read as the reverse complement.
TAGATTTTTCCGTAGATACCGCAGAGTTTGATCTCGATAAAGAGGATATTGCCGCTGATTTAGTTCAAGAACTAGGACTCGAACAACAGGTTCAAGATGACCTGCAAAAAAATCTTGATGCCACCCAGCTCTATTTAGGTGAAATAGGGTTTTCCCCACTGCTTAGCGCAGAAGAAGAAGTTTACTTTTCCCGTAAGGCATTAAAAGGCTGCGAAAAATCTCGTAATCGCATGATTGAGAGTAACCTGCGACTCGTGGTCAAAATTGCCCGTCGTTACAATAATCGTGGCCTAGCGCTGCTGGATTTAATCGAAGAGGGTAATCTTGGCTTGATCCGTGCGGTGGAAAAATTCGACCCAGAAAGGGGCTTCCGCTTCTCAACCTATGCGACTTGGTGGATCAGACAAACGATTGAACGTGCCATCATGAATCAAACCCGCACGATTCGCTTGCCAATCCATGTTGTAAAAGAACTCAACGTGTATTTACGTACGGCTCGGGAATTAGCGCAAAAACTTGACCACGAACCTACGGCAGAAGAAATTGCCGAAAAACTGCAAGTATCCAGTGTTGATGTCAGCCGTATGCTGAAGCTCAACGAGAAGATCACCTCTGTCGATATCCCCTTAGGTGGCGATAACGACAAGGCGTTACTCGATGTGCTTGCCGATGACGATAATGTCGGCCCAGACTACAAAGTACAAGATGAAGACATTTCTAACTCAGTGGTCAAATGGCTCAACGAACTTAATACCAAGCAAAGAGAAGTGTTAGCGCGCCGCTTTGGTTTGTTAGGTTATGAACCCTCAACCCTTGAAGACGTGGGCGCAGAAATTGGCCTCACCCGTGAACGTGTTCGCCAAATTCAAGTAGAAGCCCTTAAACGCCTACGTGATTTGCTGGGTGCTCAAGGCCTCTCAGTAGAGGCACTCTTTAGAAACTAAGGTTCATAGAATAAAGTTAAGAGACTAAGGTTTAGAAATTTAGCCTTAAACAAGTTCAATAAGTCATAAAAAACGCCCAATTTTCAGGGCGTTTTTTTATGCTTTCGTGTTTATGTTATCGCGAGTTTTCACTCTATGTGTTAACTCAAGCGTTTTAGCTCATAGAGTAAATCCAGCGCCTGTTTGGGGGTCAGGTTATCAGGATTGATGGCTTTTAATTTGCTGACGGCGGGATTCTCCACCGGCTCAGGCAGGGCGAGCAGGGTTTGGATTGGTGCCCTAGTGCCGTTAACATTAGCACCTTCCATTTGATGATCGCGGCTCTCAAGCTGATGTAACTTGTGCTTTGCCGCCTTAATCACTCGTGCAGGTACCCCGGCAAGGGCCGCAACTTGCAAACCATAACTCTTACTGGCCGCACCTTCTTGCACCGCGTGCATAAAGGCGATGGTGTCTTCGTGCTCAATCGCATCGAGGTGCACGTTATAGACGCCAGCCATGAGTTCCGGTAATTGTGTTAACTCAAAATAATGGGTCGCAAACAGCGTCATTGCGCCGACTTGCTGCGCTAAATATTCCGCTGCGGACCAGGCTAATGACAGGCCATCGTAGGTTGAGGTGCCACGGCCAATTTCATCCATCAAGACTAAACTTTGTGAGGTCGCATTATGGAGGATATTTGCCGTTTCAGTCATTTCTACCATAAAGGTTGAGCGACCAGAGGCAAGATCGTCAGAGGCGCCAATCCGAGTAAAAATCCGATCGATAGGGCCAATGATGGCGCGATCTGCTGGCACAAAGCAGCCAATATGGGCCATTAGGGTGATAAGCGCCACTTGGCGCATGTAGGTCGATTTACCGCCCATGTTGGGACCGGTAACAATCAACATCCGGCGTTGATTGTGCAGGGTGACAGGATTGGCGATAAAAGGCGTTTGACTCACACGCTCAACAACAGGGTGGCGACCCGCTTCGATTTTTACCCCGATTTCGCTGCTCAGTTCTGGGCAGGTATAGCCTAAGGTTTCGGCACGTTCGGCAAAGTTACTCAGCACATCGAGTTCGGCTGCCGCTCTGGCAAAGGCTTGTAGTTCATGCAACTTGGGGAGGATTAAATCAAATAATTCGTCCCAAAGTTGTTTTTCAAGGGCAAGCGCCTTACCTTGGCTCGACAGCACTTTTTCTTCGTATTCCTTAAGCTCGGGCGTGATGTAACGCTCCATATTCTTAAGGGTTTGACGGCGCTGGTAATTTAATGGCACTTGCTGCGATTGCAGGCGACTGACTTCGATGTAGTAGCCATGCACTCGGTTGTAGCCAACCTTCAACGTGGCAATGCCAGTACGCTCTTTTTCCCGCGCTTCGAGCTGAACCAGATAATCAGTGGCCCCTTCACTTAAGCCTCGCCATTCATCTAACTCGGCATTGTAGCCTTCGCGGATCACGCCGCCATCACGGATAAGCATGGGCGGGTTATCGACAATGGCGCGCTCAAGCAGCTGTTGCTCTTCGGGAAATTCACCTAAGAGTTGGCCTAGTTTCACCATATGGGGCGCACTTAGCTGCGCGAGTGACTGCTGCAACTGAGGCAATAGGTTTAATGCTTGGCGTAGGCGGGCAAAATCCCTTGGACGAGCGGTACGCAGTGCCAGCCTTGCCATGATACGTTCGATATCGCCTAGGGCTTTAAGCTGCTCATGCAATGACTCATGGGCCGTAGTCTTGAGTAATTCATTCACGGCCGTTTGGCGAGCAAAAATCTGGGCATGGTCCCTCAACGGCTGATGGATCCAGCGTTGCAACATCCGGCTGCCCATCGCTGTTGCGGTATTGTCAAGCACGGCTGCTAGGGTGTTATCTCGACCACCACTCAGATTTTGTGTCAGCTCGAGGTTACGGCGCGTTGCCGCATCCAAGATAATCGTATCGGTTTGATTGAAACGGATAATGGCATTGATATGGGGCAGGGCGGTGCGCTGGGTGTCTTTCACATATTGCATTAAGCAGCCCGCCGCTTGCAGCGACAGCCTTGCATCGGTAATCCCAAAGCCGTGCAAATCCTTAGTGCCAAATTGTGCCAGTAGCAGTTTAATGCTGGTATCGTAATCAAACTCCCACTCAGGGCGACGACGCTTGCCTTTAAAATGATGCAATAACTCCATCGCGCCAAAATCTTCGCTATAGAGAATTTCGACCGGATTCGTACGTTGTAGTTCGGCTTCGAGGGATTCCTTCGTTTCTAATTCAGCAATCACGAAACGGCCGGAAGACACATCGAGGGTCGCGTAGCCAAAACCAACTTTACCTTGGTAAACCGCGGCTAACAGATTGTCTTGTCTCTCCTGCAACAGGGCTTCGTCGGTCAAGGTACCTGGGGTGACAATACGCACCACTTTTCGCTCAACTGGGCCCTTTGAGGTAGCAGGGTCACCAATCTGCTCACAGATCGCGACCGATTGACCAATTTGAACCAGTTTGGCCAGATAGCCTTCAACCGCATGGTAAGGGATACCCGCCATAGGGATCGGATCGCCACCACTTTTGCCGCGGGCCGTAAGGGAAATGCCCAATAATTCAGAGGCGCGTTTTGCATCATCATAGAAGAGTTCATAGAAGTCACCCATGCGATAAAACAGTAACATATCGTGATGTTCTGCCTTCATGGTCAAATATTGACGCATCATAGGGGTATGTTTTTCTAAATCATCGGTATCTATAGGATTCATTAAATCGTTTTCGTCCGTTATGCCGGCCCAAAGCGGGGAAATAAGTCGTACAGTAATGGGATAAAAAATCAGTGGATGTGCACTGTTACTGTCTAAAATAAATTGACGCCAATCTTAGCAATAATTTTCTGAAAATTGACCCTTAAACCATGGATATTCACTGATATCCTGACAAATCTGCAGCACGAGTCGGTAAAAGCTTGTCTCAACGGGAAAATTTTCTGACTGAAAAATAAATCATGCACAGGTCTTGATACTGTATGATTGTACAGTATACTAGTCAGCAGATTATGACAAAGAGCTTCGCTTTTTGTATTACCCGCTTTATTAAATTGAATATCACTTTTGACAGTACTGATACTGTCTTGATGAGGGAACAGGAATGAAGGTCGATCCAAACAAAGAGAAAGCACTTGCTGCGGTATTGAGCCAAATTGAAAAGCAATTTGGTAAAGGCTCCATCATGAAGCTGGGCGAAGACCGCTCTATGGATGTTGAGACTATTTCTACTGGTTCACTTTCCCTTGACGTCGCCTTAGGGGCTGGCGGTTTACCAATGGGACGTATCGTTGAGATTTATGGTCCTGAATCATCAGGTAAAACGACGCTGACATTAGAAGTGATTGCCGCCGCTCAGCGCGAAGGTAAAACCTGTGCCTTTATCGACGCCGAGCACGCGTTAGACCCTATCTACGCAAAAAAATTAGGCGTAGATATCGATAACTTACTGTGCTCACAACCCGATACTGGTGAACAAGCCCTTGAGATCTGTGATGCGTTAACCCGTTCTGGTGCGGTAGATGTGATCATCGTTGACTCGGTTGCGGCATTAACACCCAAAGCGGAAATTGAAGGTGAAATTGGTGATTCACACATGGGCCTAGCGGCGCGTATGATGAGCCAAGCGATGCGTAAGCTCGCGGGTAACCTCAAGCAATCGAATACTCTGTTAATCTTCATCAACCAAATTCGTATGAAGATTGGCGTAATGTTTGGTAACCCAGAAACCACAACGGGTGGTAACGCGCTGAAATTCTATGCTTCTGTTCGTCTCGATATTCGCCGTACCGGAGCTATCAAAGAAGGCGATGAAGTGGTAGGCAACGAGACGCGCGTTAAAGTGGTGAAAAACAAGGTTGCCGCGCCATTTAAACAAGCTGAGTTCCAAATTCTTTACGGTCAAGGTATCAACCGTACTGGTGAGTTAGTCGATTTAGGTGTTGCCCATAAACTGATAGAAAAAGCCGGTGCATGGTACAGCTACAAGGGTGACAAGATTGGTCAGGGCCGTGCAAATGCCGGTAAATATCTGACTGAAAACCCAGAAATTGCTGCTGAAATCGATAAAACACTGCGTGAATTACTGTTGAGTAACCCAAGTGCATTGTCTTCATCTTCTTCTGATGATGAGAGTAATGAAGGTAATGTTGATTTCGAAACAGGCGAAGTATTCTGAGCCAGTCAGCCCGTCAAATCGCGGTCGCGCTGTTAGCGCGCCGCGACTATTCCCGCCAAGAAATCCGCTCTAAACTGCTCGAAAAAGGCTTTGAAGTCGTTGATATCGAGCCTGTGCTTGATGATTGTGAAGCATCTGGCTTTATCAATGATAAGCGTTATGCCGAGCTTCTTGTTCGCAGTCACATTACCCGTGGTCATGGGCCTATCCGTATTCGTCAAGCCATTGCCCAAAAGGGGCTTTCAAAGGATTGTATCGAAGCCGCGTTATCGGCAAATGATCATGATTGGTTTGAGCTAGCAAAAGCCAAAGCCATCAAAAAATATGTCACTCCTAAAGTCACCGAGGTTAAAGGCTCACAATCCCGTGAGCTAGTAGCGAAAGAAAAAGCCAAACGGGTGCGGTTTTTACTGAGCCAAGGCTTTAACTACGAACAAGTCTCCTATGCCTTAGATTATGACCCTTTGGCAGATAATGATGACTAATTTCATGGCATAAACTTGCCGCCCTAGGCTTGTCTTTTCATTGTCTTGTACGTTCGGCCGCGGGTGCTGGTTCGGCTCATCGACTCATCTTTAGCGCTTGGCTTTTGTGATAAGCCATGTCTTAGCAGCAAACTCACCGAAAATATGAGATTCCTAAGCCTATATCTCTATTCAAGGCTGGTCGTCTTTCCTTAGTCTGCTTATAATGCTGGGCAAATAGAAATACGGCTACCTTATGGTGTAGCTGGTCATGCTTACCCAATTCAGGACGATTTCATGTATCAAACGACAGCAGCGCTTAGAAGTGCTTTCCTCGAATTTTTCCGCAGCAATGGTCACCAAGTTGTTGACAGTAGCTCTCTTGTACCAGGCAACGATCCCACACTATTATTCACCAACGCCGGTATGAACCAGTTCAAGGACGTGTTTCTTGGCATGGACAAACGTAGCTATACACGTGCGACCACTGCCCAACGCTGCGTCCGTGCGGGTGGTAAACACAACGATTTAGATAACGTTGGTTACACCGCTCGTCACCATACTTTCTTCGAAATGCTGGGTAACTTCAGCTTTGGTGATTATTTCAAAGAAGATGCGATTCGTTTTGGTTGGACCTTCCTGACCGAAGTATTGAAGCTACCGAAGGAACGTCTGTGTGTAACCGTTTACCAAACGGACGATGAAGCCTTTGAAATTTGGAATAAAAAAATTGGTGTTGCCGCTGAAAACATCATTCGCATCGGCGACAACAAGGGCGCGCCATACGCTTCAGATAACTTCTGGCAAATGGGTGATACGGGTCCTTGTGGCCCTTGTACCGAAATTTTCTATGATCACGGCGACCACATTTGGGGCGGACGTCCTGGTAGCCCAGAAGAAGATGGCGACCGTTTCATCGAAATCTGGAACATCGTATTCATGCAATACAATCGCCAAGCCTCTGGTGAAATGTTACCGCTGCCAAAACCCTCTGTCGATACTGGTATGGGTATCGAGCGTATCGCTGCGATCATGCAAGGCGTGCATTCAAACTACGAAATCGATATTTTCCGCGCCTTGATTGCTAAAGCGGCCGAAATCATCGGTGTGACTGACTTATCTAATAAGTCGCTGCGCGTTATTGCCGACCATATCCGTTCATGCGCCTTCTTAGTTGCCGATGGTGTGATGCCATCAAACGAAGGTCGTGGCTATGTACTGCGTCGTATTATTCGCCGCGCCGTGCGTCATGGTAACAAGTTAGGCGCCACCGAAGCCTTCTTCTACAAGTTAGTTCCGACGCTAATTGAAGTGATGGGCGATGCCGCTAAAGGTCTTGCTGATACCCAAGTGATTGTTGAAAAAGCCCTTAAAGCGGAAGAAGAGCAGTTTGCCCGTACGCTTGAGCGTGGTTTAGGTATTCTGGATAGCGCGTTAAACGAATTGCAGGGCGACACCTTAGACGGTGAGACTGTCTTCAAACTGTACGATACCTACGGCTTCCCTGTGGATTTAACCGCTGACGTATGCCGTGAGCGCAACATTATCGTCGATGAAGCGGGCTTTGAAGTCGCGATGGCTGAACAACGTAGCCGCGCTCAAGCTGCGGGTAACTTCGGTGCCGATTACAACGCAGCACTGAAAATTGATGCTGAAACCGCATTCTGTGGTTACTCAGAACTCACTGGTAATGCCAAAGTCACAGCACTTTACTTAAACGGTGAGTCAGTGCCTGTAATCAATGCAGGTGATGATGCCGTAGTCGTGCTTGATGTGACGCCATTCTACGCAGAATCGGGCGGCCAAGTCGGCGACAAGGGCGTATTAGTGGCTCAAGGTATTGAGTTCGCTGTAAACGACACCCAAAAATTCGGTCAAGCCTCTGGTCATAAGGGCACATTAACAGCTGGCACTATCAGTGTTGGTCAAGCCATTGAAGCCAAAGTGGACAAGAAACTGCGTCACCGTACTCAGTTAAACCACTCTGTGACTCACTTATTACATGCTGCACTGCGTCAAGTATTAGGCACTCACGTTACTCAAAAAGGTTCGTTAGTTGACCCTGAGCGTTTACGTTTCGACTTCTCTCATTTCGAAGCGGTCAAGCCCGCTGAATTGAAACAGGTTGAAGAGTTAGTCAACACCCAAATTCGCCGTAACCATGAGCTGAAAGTCGCTGAAATGGCGATTGATGAAGCCAAAGAAAAAGGCGCTATGGCGCTCTTTGGTGAGAAATATGATGCCGAGGTGCGTGTTGTCACTATGGGCGATTTCTCAATCGAACTTTGTGGTGGTACGCATGTGGGCCGAACTGGTGACATCGGTCTATTCAAAATTACCTCTGAAGGCGGTATCGCTGCGGGCGTTCGCCGTATCGAAGCGGTAACCGGCGCTGCGGCGATGGCCTATGTGGCACAGCAACAAGCGCAACTTGAAGAAGCAGCAGCTTTGCTTAAAGGCGATACTCAATCGGTTGTGGCCAAGCTGAAAGCGCAACTGGATAAAATGAAGCAACTTGAAAAAGATATGCAGCAACTAAAAGATAAGTTAGCGGCAGCAGCGAGTGCTGATTTAGCTGGTGATGCGGTTGTGGTTAATGGCGTAAATGTGCTGATTAAGAAGCTTGAAGGCGTTGAAGCAGGTGCACTGCGTGGCCTGCAAGATGAGTTAAAGCAAAAGCTGAAATCCACCGTTATCCTGCTTGGTGTGGCTCAAGAAGGCAAAGTGAACCTAATTGCGGGTGTAAGCAACGACTTAGTCGGTAAAGTGAAGGCCGGTGAACTGGTTGCTATGGTTGCTGCGCAGGTGGGTGGTAAAGGCGGTGGTCGCCCTGATATGGCTCAAGCGGGTGGTAGCCAACCAGAAAATCTGGATGCGGCACTGTCTCAAGTATTACCTTGGATTACTGAGCGTTTAGCTTAAGAGGTTGCTGTGCTCGAAAAACGAAAGCTTAGTGGTAGCAAGCTTTTTGTGAAGAAGTTTGGTGGCACTTCGGTGGGTTCGATTGAACGCATCGAAGTGGTTGCCGAGCAAATTGCAAAGTCCGCTCACAATGGTGAGCAGCAGGTCTTGGTGCTGTCTGCGATGGCAGGGGAGACCAACAGACTATTTGCGCTTGCGGCGCAAATCGATCCCCGCGCAAGTGCGCGGGAACTCGATATGCTGGTCTCTACGGGAGAGCAAATCAGTATTGCGTTAATGGCGATGGCGTTACAACGTCGCGGCATTAACGCAAGATCCCTGACTGGTGATCAAGTGCAAATTCATACAAACAGTCAGTTTGGTCGAGCGAGCATTGAGCATGTCGATACGGCATACTTAACGTCTTTGCTGAACGACGGTATTGTGCCGATTGTGGCTGGCTTTCAAGGTATCGATCCCAATGGTGATGTAACAACCTTAGGACGCGGAGGTTCAGATACTACGGCGGTGGCACTCGCTGCGGCGTTAAAAGCCGATGAATGCCAAATCTTTACCGATGTACCCGGTGTATTTACTACCGATCCGAATATCGACAGCAGTGCTAGACGCCTCGATGTGATTGGTTTTGATGTGATGCTAGAAATGGCGAAACTCGGCGCTAAGGTGTTGCATCCCGATTCGGTTGAATACGCACAGCGTTTTAAAGTGCCACTGCGTGTATTGTCGAGCTTTGAGGTGGGCCATGGGACATTGATCCAATTTGGTGACGAATCCGAGCTGGCGATGGCAGCATCTGTGCAAGGTATTGCGATTAATAAGGCGCTTGCGACCTTAACCATAAAAGGGTTGTTTACCAGCAGTGAGCATTATCAAGCACTGTTAGCTTGCTTGGCACGGCTTGAGATTGATGTTGAGTTTATTACCCCGCTCAAACTCAATGAGACTTCGGCAGCCGAATGTGTCAGTTTTATGCTGGCCGAAGCCAAGGTGGATATTTTATTGCATGAGCTAGAGCTTTTAAGTGAAAGTCTTGATCTAGGCCAATTGATTGTTGAGCGCCAACGTGCAAAAGTGTCTTTAGTTGGCAAAGGTTTACAGGCAAAAGTTGGATTATTGACTAAGATGTTAGATGTATTGGGTAATGAAACAATCCATGCTAAGTTACTTTCGACATCGGAGAGTAAATTGTCAACTGTGATCGATGAAAGGGACTTACACAAGGCGGTTCGGGCGCTACATCACGCTTTCGAGCTAAATAAGGTGTAATTAAATAACCGTTTGAGTATTGAATACTATTAATTTGTACTCAGCTGACCCTATAATAAGCCCATCTACCGGATGAGTGCCGTGTGTAAGCTGAATTAAGACATAAAGGAGCTATCGAATGCTGATTTTGACTCGTCGTGTTGGCGAAACACTGATGATTGGTGATGAAGTCACAGTTACAGTGCTAGGGGTAAAAGGCAATCAAGTGCGTATTGGTGTGAATGCACCTAAAGAGGTTTCTGTCCACCGTGAAGAGATCTACCAACGCATTCAATCTGAAAAATCAGGTACACCTTCAGAAGGTGGTAACTTTTAATACGGCGTTTAGGCGAGTATTAACGACATAGAAGAGTCAGTTTTTTAACTGGCTTTTTTATTTTTGGAACCGAAAGATTGGCGCAAATCAACACATTGGATTGATATAACAGCAATGTGATTAAAAACGCTTCAAACAGAAGTTGTTTCAGAAAAAGGGTTTGACTTATTTTCGTCAAACAGTAATATGTGCGCCAAGAAAACGGAGAGGTGGCCGAGTGGCCGAAGGCGCTCCCCTGCTAAGGGAGTATGGGCTTTATCTCCCATCGAGGGTTCGAATCCCTCCTTCTCCGCCATTTCTTACCGATAAAAGTGCGCGTGTAGCTCAGCTGGATAGAGTACCTGGCTACGAACCAGGCGGTCGGAGGTTCGAATCCTTCCACGCGCACCATTTTAGTAGGCATTAGCTTACAAATGCAGATTTTGCGGAGAGGTGGCCGAGTGGCCGAAGGCGCTCCCCTGCTAAGGGAGTATGGGCTTTATCTCCCATCGAGGGTTCGAATCCCTCCTTCTCCGCCATTCTATTCCTAGTGAATAGATTTAATTTGCGAGACTTAAGTGCTTCTTCTAGACTCTAGTCTGTCGGTAAGTTAGCAACTTACCCTGTATTTAAGCGCGTGTAGCTCAGCTGGATAGAGTACCTGGCTACGAACCAGGCGGTCGGAGGTTCGAATCCTTCCACGCGCACCATCTATTTAGTTAGATTTAGATAAGCCCTGCAAGCAATTGCAGGGCTTTTTTAATGGAATTTTTCCGCATAATCTCGCTTCAATCCTTATCTCTTCCTATGCTTTAGCGCCTTGATAATCCGCCTCTTACGCCACGTTATGGTTAATCCTGTACCTATGCCTTAAGCGGTAATGTTTATCGCGCTGGCTTGCTGTTTAGCACCCGATAAAGGGATAGCTGTAAGGGTTATCTTGACTCGCAAGCTGAGCTGTAAAAGAGACGAAGAGAAAAGCACAGAACAAGGATTAATGTGTTTCTTTGCTTCTCGTCTTAGGAACGAGTCATGAGAGAGGTTTGAAGAGTGTTAGCGCGATTCAGGATGTAGCAATTTAGGAAGGGTCAGGGGAAATAAAAAGGGCTGTAAAATGCATAATGCAGATCGTTTTAAATAGTTGAACGATCTTTCAAGGGCTTCATAATCAGCCGCAACCTAAGTTGCGGCTGATTTTTTTATGTCTGAAT
>NZ_AXZL01000068.1 GCF_000485795.1 Shewanella decolorationis S12 | reverse complement strand
TACGAGCGCCGTTGGTTGATTGAAGATTACCACAAGGTATGGAAAAGCAGTGGCACCGCGGTGGAAGAGCTGAGAATGCAGTGCCGTGAGAATCTGGAGCGTAAGAGTGTGATACTGGCTTTTATCGCCACACGCTTACTCCAGCTTCGCTTTATGAAGGTATCCAAAGCGGAAGTGGCAGCACAATGTTGTGAAACGCTATTGGGTCAGAAAGCGTGGAAATGACTTTGGCTGAAAATGGAGGGACGTCCGTTACCTCAACAGGCACCCGATATGCAGTGGGCGTACGAGCGTCTGGCCAGATTAGGGGGTTGGAAAGATACCAAGCGGACAGGTCGAGCTTGTGTAGAGGTATTGTGGGAAGGATGGTTTAGGTTACAAACCATCCTTGAGGGTTACGAATTGGCCATGTCTCTCAATCACGAAGACTTGTGTTCAAGAGACAGGCTAATGCAGGCTTTTATCATATAAAGACTTAACCAGCAACAAACTAAGCGCCCCTTACCCCTAGAGCTCTATCATGTGACGATTTTGCTCAATCAGCTTAGCGCCAATGCCAGAGACATTCGCTAGCTCATCAATGGCCTTAAATTTACCATTTTGCGTTCGATAGTCTATGATGGCCTGCGCCTTAGCTGCACCAATCCCCTTAAGCAGTTGTAACTGCTCAGATGAAGCGGTATTGATGTTCACTTGTGCTGAATTAGGTAAATGTTGCTTGGCATCCGCTGCCATATTTTTAGCATCGGCTTTAGTTTGGGTTTGTACTTTGCTGGCTTCTTTAACAGGATCGGCTGCCACCGCAGGTAAAGCTAACAGGGCTGATAATGCAATGGCACTCACCATCACAGGTAAACGATGTGTTACTTTCATAATGCTTCCTCTTTGCTTGAAATTCGGCCTTTCGTCCTACTTCCGTGGCCTCAATCAAACATAGACGAAGCTTTTATGAATTTCCAAACTCTTTAAGTAGAAATATTATCTATGACTAAAATAGCCCATTTGCTTAATGGATTATCCTTGCAAAGAAAGCAAAAAGACGCCGTTAAGGCATCCTTTCGCGAGTACCGCAAAACCATTAAGCCAGCATCGCCAAGGCTTGGTTTAAATCCTCGATGATATCGTCACAGTCCTCTAAACCAATTGAGATCCGCAGTAAATTATCGCTTATTCCCGCAGCTTGGCGCGCCTCTGGCGTGTAGGGCGAATGGGTCATGGAAGCCGGATGCTGGATAAGCGATTCCGCATCACCCAGACTCACGGCGATTGAAAACAGCTTAAGGTTACCCACAAAAGCCATTGCTTGCTCAAGATCTGCTGCTAATTCAAAGGCTATTACACCGCCAGCCCGTGCCATCTGTCCACCGATAAATCGATGCCCTGAATGGGATTTAAGCCCGGGATAATAGACCCGAGTCACTACGGGATGTTGCTCCAAAAACTCAGCGACACGCAGGGCACTGTCACAATGGCGCTGCAAACGCACATCTAAGGTTTTCAGCCCTCGCAAAATCAGCCAAGCATCGTGGGGAGACATCACGGCACCGATATCTTTTAGGATTTCATATTTCACTCTATGAAGTTGCTCTTCGCTACCACAGACGATGCCCGCAATCACATCGCCGTGTCCATTCAAATACTTAGTCGCACTGTGTACCACTAAATCGATGCCAAATGCTAAGGGTTGCTGCAGTAGCGGCGTCATAAAAGTATTATCGACAATGCTGACAAGTTGATGCCGTTTCGCAATATCGGCGATTCCTTTTAGATCAAACACCTGTAGATGAGGATTTACCGGGGTTTCGCAAAAAATCACCCGAGTGTTGGGTTTGATGGCCAGTTCAATCGCCGCTAAATCGGTAAAATCGACTAAGGTGACTTCGATGCCAAAACGGGCAAATTGGCTGGTCATAAGAGCAAAGGTGCAACCATAAACCGCATTAGAAGCCACTAAATGATCGCCCATCTGCAAGTTAGCCAGCAGCGCCGCCGACACAGCCCCCATACCAGAGGCCGTTGCCGCCGCCGCTTCAGCCCCTTCTAAAATCGCCATTTTACGTTCTAGCTCGGCAACGGTCGGGTTACCTAGGCGAGTATAAATGTAACCGGATTCGTTGCCGGCAAATCGCTCGCCACCTTGCTGCGCCGACTCAAAGACAAAGGTCGCAGTTTGATAAAGTGGCGTCACCAAAGTACCAAAGGCTTCTCGCTCATGTCCGGCATGAATAGCTTGGGTCGCGGCTTTCCACTGCTTGCTTGATTCATCTTGCATTGCTCACTCCTTGTTGTCGCAGTACCTCATTCGCTTGTTGTTTCATTGTTTGTTTGAATGAGACCATGCTTAGCGTCTTGATAAGTCCTATTGATAAGTTAATGAAACATTAGCCCTATCGAATAAGCACTAACATACCCCGCCGGGCGGGCGAAACCAGTGCCATGGTGAAAATAGCATCAGAGGTGCTGTAACTAAGTTGTTACATTCAAGGATTTTTGGCAGACAATCAGCAATAAAAATGCGCTAATAACAAGGTCATTAGCGCATTAGCATTTAGCCTAAAGTGCACTCGCGGTGCTATGCATTCGGCTAGGTTATTTCTCTTTGGGTGTTGAGCCAGTTTTAAGCTCTGCAGCCTCTAATTGACTCTTAAGCGCATCACGTCCGTCTTTAGTCAATAACTTACCGGCAAACTGTTTAAGCTCAATCAACAACTCTTGATGAACTTTAGACAATTTGGGGCGCTGCTCCTCCCTAAACTGAATAGGTCGACATAGCGCCATGGCTTGATAACCTAAACGCGCCGTGAGCAGCCCGCCCCCTAAGCCTTGGGCAAGCCGTGCGGATAATTTCCCCGTCATCTCAACCGACAGCAGTTGGGTCCCCAAATCGGTCACTAACTCGCTGGTACCGGCATAGATGATGTTAATGATGATGCTGCGAATGAGTTTAATCCGACTCCAATAGCCTAACTCTATCCCATAACAGGCAGCGACATCCCGCAGCATGCGTTGGTTACGCCAAAGAATAATGGCCATATCCAATGCCGCCAGCGGACTCGCGGCAAGCAACACGGCTGACTCGGCCGCGTATCGACGGACGATTTTTTTCGCCAGTTCATCCTGCTCAGTCAGCACTAAGTCCTCAAATAACAGCACTTTTTCAGCATCGTTATGTTCATCTTTGAGCGACTGACGCAGCCGCTGTAGCCCCTGACTATCGGGATAATGGCGCACTATGTTATTGATAAAGCCATCGGCTTCCCCCATTTGCATACTGAGGGCAAGCCTTGCGCCCGACTCTTGCGTATCGGCAACCTGCTTGAGGCGTTTTAATTTACGGTATTCGCCCAAGGCTCCTACCATAGCCCAGCTGCCGACTAAACCGAGTACGGCGCCATAAAAGCTAAATAACCAAGGGCTTGCTAACCAAGCATCCCGCAAACCTAATCCCGTTTGCACTAAAACCAGTAGTAATAATCCAAAGACGGAAAAGCGCGCCAGCCAAGACCAACGGCGAGATTGATGCAGTGTTGGCCGAATGGATGACACATCCAATGCTTGCGGATGGGCCGCCAAGGCATCATCGACAACCTCATCTACCGCTTTTAAGGGTGTCTGTGGTGCAAAGGTTTGGGCACTCTTAAGCTCATCGGATACTGACTGAAGTTTGACCTTGTCAGAATCAAATACTTGTTGTTTTTTGAGCGGTTGGCTTCCAAGTGTATTTTCAGACATTAGCTTATCGAGCCCGTTTGTCTCTGACTCACTTGAAGCTGATAACGAATCTAAACTCATTCCAGTTTATCCCCCACGAGGTACTGCAGAAGGTGATCGAGACGGATATGGTCAAAATGCACCGCAGATGGGTCCACATTGCTGTTATTCGGCGGAGCAAATCCTATAAAATGAAACCCTTGATCGCGCCAAAAGTTGGGCTCGGGTAAGCGAGTGGGCACTTCGCCGGGGAAAAGCGTCAGGGCTTGGCCGTTCAATCCAATCCCCTGCACGACTTCCACATCCCCTTCTTGAGTGGTCACCATGCCATGCCGTGTCGCCTTAATGGCACTAATGGCCATAGTCTCGACTTTACAACCATCGAAACTGGCAAAGTGTTGGCTGTGTTTGAGCATATCAGTGAGCAGGGATAACACATGACTTTGTTGGTCCCGCGTCACATGGTCAACCTTACTGGCGGCAAATAATAATCTGTCTATCCGCGGCGCAAACAATCGGCGTAAGTAACTGGATTGGCCGTATTGGAAGCTTTCCATAATGGCATTTAACGCGGCGCCCATATCCTCAAACTGGGTTTTGCCACGGTTTAAGGCGCTGAAGCAATCTACCAGCACTACCTGGCGATCAAACCCTGCAAAATGCTGTTTATAGAAAGGCTTTACCACCTTGGCCACGTATTCTTGATAGCGTTTTTCTAGGACATGAAAGGCGCTGTGTTTATCGCTTTGTTTAAGCTCGCTCCACTGATTTTCTGTCACCGATACCAGCGGAAAAAACGCCAGCAGCGGCGCGCCTTCCCACTCCCCGGGTAATAACATCCGTCCGGGTTGCGCCTGATAATAGCCCTGCACATGCACTAAATCGTGCAATAACTGCTGATACTCATCCGCAATGCGTTTGAGTTGCTGCTCATCGGCGGCCTCGGTTAAATTAAGCGCACTTAACGAGGCTTGAAACTCTACATATAGCGGCGAGCTTTTTAACACCGCGACACGCTGTTGCTGCGCGCTGCACCACTCAATAAAGCTTTGGCGCAACATAGGCAAATCTAATAGCCACTCGCCGGGATAATCGACAATATCTAAATACAGCGTAGCGGTATCGGCAAACTTGGCTAGCAGCCCCTTCTGCGGCTGATATTTGATGGCTAAGCGCAGCTCCGAAATCGTGCGGGTTGATGCAGGCCAAGTTGGAGGCGTCGAAGTAAGCGCTAACATTGCGCCCTGATAATCGAAGCTGGCAATTTCAAGATCCGGCTGCATCGCCCGCTTTACGCCGAGCAAACGTTGCTCACGGCTCACTTGCCACAATGGCAAGGCATTTCCATGGCGGGAATGGGAGACCTGAGAAGCCGCGCCACTATTGAGTAGTTGGTTGACTAATCCGGTAATAAATGCGGTTTTGCCCGCCCCCGATAACCCTGTTACCGCGAGTCGTAAATGCCTGTCAGCCGTTCTATGGAGCAGGGATTGGCTCTTCTGAGTTAATTTATGGAGCGAAACGTCAAGCATTCCCATAAGGATGTCCCTAAATGTTGAATGAGGTTAACTATACACTGGATTTGACGGGAGATTAAGCAACAAGGGCGGACATAGCCGCCCTTAAGAGGGATTACAAGCTATTGATTTGTCTTTTTAAATCAAAGTTATCAGATGTTACATGGCGTTCAAGGTTTTGCAGTCTCACCTCTAGGCTTCTAAATTGCCTGCTCACATCGCTCAGCGCTTGTTTAGCAGGCTCTCCCGATTGCCATGGTTTCTTCTTCACCTCAATGTCATCCCTAACAGTGCTATTTTGGGGTTTGATGTCGAGTATCACCCATAACGCAACATAGATGATAAACA
Organism: Shewanella decolorationis S12; assembly: GCF_000485795.1. Classification (GTDB taxonomy): domain Bacteria; phylum Pseudomonadota; class Gammaproteobacteria; order Enterobacterales; family Shewanellaceae; genus Shewanella; species Shewanella decolorationis. The sequence goes on along the minus strand of NZ_AXZL01000068.1, from coordinate 244,456 downwards.
CGACGCCCGAACCGCCTAATAGGAAGATAGAAACCGCAAGTACCCGCACTAACCATGTTTCAATTGCAAAGTATTCGGCTATCCCCGCACACACACCTGCGACTTTACCTGACTGGGGAATGCGATACAAAGTACGGCCACTAGTTCCTCTCATGTTTGCCCCTCCATTCAGGCGACTCTGAATCGAGAATCGCCTCTAAGGTTTCAATACGTGCAGCCATTTTATCAGCTTTGGCGATCAGCTCATTGAGCTGTGAAAACTCTTCCTCAGTGAGTCCCTGGCTCACTTGTCGCTTGCTGCGATAATGAAGAACTAACCATATTGGCGCCACCACTACCATAAAGATGATAATTGGTGCCATTAGTATGTCCATATCCATAACTCACCTCTGAATTGTTATTCTTTTGACTTAGTCGCAGCTTTGCCTTTTACTTTGGCCTTTAATGCTTCCAGCTCAGCATTCACTGAATCTTCAGCTTCCAGAGCTGCAAACTCATCAGCTAATGTCTTTTTATTACCCAGATCGTAGGATTCAACCTGCGCTTCTAACCCTTCGACACGGCGCTCATATTGCTCAAATTTCAGCATAGCGTTGTCGATTTTGCTTGAGTCTAACTGCTTCTTCACTTCTAAACGTGATGAGGCGGTTTGTTTACGCAAAATAATGGTCTTTTGGCGCGCTTTAGCATCCAGTAACTTTTCTTGCAGCAGGCTAACTTCATCCTTTAAGCGCACAATGTGCTCGTCGATCACCGCCAACTCTTGGTTTAAGGTATCCACTAAACCCGCGGCTTTTTGTTTTTCAACTAAAGCGGCCTTGGCTAAATCTTCGCGATCCTTCGACAGTGCTAGCTCCGCTTTGTCTTGCCAATCTTGAACTTGTTCTTCAACACGGCCGATACGACGGATTAATTCTTTCTTTTCAGCTAACACTTTTGCTGACGTTGAACGAACTTCTACCAGTGTATCTTCCATCTCTTGGATAATCAGACGAACCATTTTTTCAGGGTCTTCTGCTTTATCGAGTAATGCGCTGATATTGGAGTTAATGATATCGGCGAAACGAGAGAAAATTCCCATAATGCTATCCTCAAATTGATGTTGGTCTCGCCCAAGGTAATACACTAAGTGTGCCAACTTTTATTTTATTTTTAAATTCATACATATAAACATATTTTTAACTTTTTCTTTATTTTATGCCTCAAGCCACTTATTATCATTTTCACCAAAATTTAGCGCGAAAGACTAAAAAATATCGTGGATAATAAATTTCAGCAAGACAACCTCATCGGCCAATCGAACGCCCTACTCGAAGTCCTAGAACATGTTTCGCAAATAGCGCCGCTCTCTAAACCTGTGCTCATTATTGGTGAACGGGGTACGGGTAAGGAGCTGATTGCTGAACGCTTACATTATCTGTCTAAACGCTGGGATCAAAGTTTTATTAAGTTAAATTGTTCATCTTTGAGTGAAAATTTGCTCGAAAGTGAATTATTTGGCCATGAGTCAGGCGCCTTTACTGGCGCCAAAGGCAAACACGAAGGTCGTTTTGAGCGCGCCGACGGTGGCACCCTATTCCTTGATGAGTTAGCCAACACGTCGGGATTAATCCAAGAAAAACTGCTGCGGGTCATCGAATACGGTGAGTTTGAACGGGTCGGCGGCAGTAAAACCATCCAAGCGGATGTGCGTCTTATCTGCGCAGCTAACGAAGATTTACCCTCACTGGCCGAGGCTGGCGAATTTAGGGCCGACTTGCTCGACCGCTTAGCATTCGATGTAATCACCTTGCCGCCACTGCGTTGTCGCCCCGAAGATATTATGACCTTAGCAGAATACTTTGCCGTGGGCATGGCGCGGCAACTTAAGCTGGAACTCTTCAGTGGCTTCAGTGCTAGCGCGGTCGATCAGCTGATGAGCCATGACTGGCCAGGGAATATCCGTGAACTAAAAAACGTGGTCGAGCGCAGTGTGTATCGCAGTAGCGGTGAGAACCGCCCTATTGAGCAGATTATTCTCGACCCCTTTGCCTCTCCCTATCGCCCAACCACGCGAGTGCGGACACGCGAGCGCCAAATCACGGTGCCTGAAGCGCCGCTGAGCGCGCCCGTGGTCACGTCGGTCAAAACCGATACCGACACGGCCGTCAGTGTAGAGTCCATGAGCAATCCGTTTAGTTTTCCCTTGGACTTTAAAGAGCAAACCGAGCGTTATGAGATGGAGCTTATCCAGCAAGCCTTGTCGGCCAGTCAGTACAATCAAAAGAAGACGGCTGAAATCCTTGGTTTAAGCTATCACCAGCTGCGCGGCATTCTGAAAAAGTACAATTTGCTCGATAAAGCATAAGCAGATTGCCCACGGGCGAGATGCACTGCTAAAATAGCCGTTCATAGTCGATAAAATAATGATTTATAAATGAGTGTGCTGATAAGACGCCTGTGCCTATCAACTGCAGTTTTCTGCATGAGTGGGTTGTTGGTTGCATGTGGCCCCCAACGACTCCCTTCTGGTTTGGTCTATTGTTCCGAAGGGAACCCCGAGTCTTTTAATCCGCAGTTGGTGACCTCAGGCACCACTATCGACGCGACCTCACACCAAATTTATAGCCGCTTAGTGGACTATGATGCGCTCTCGGGCCAGCTCGTGCCAGCGCTGGCCACCAGTTGGGCCGAGAGTGACGATGGCTTAAGTTATCGTTTCACCCTCAGGGAAAATGTTAAGTTTCAACATTCATCCCGTTTTACCCCGAGTCGCGATTTTAATGCCGACGATGTGCTGTTTTCCTTCAATCGGATTATCGACAAACATCATCCTTACCATGGTGTTTCACGTACCGGTTACCCCTTTTTCCAAAGTATTGGCTTTTCTGAACAAGTTAAAAGTGTCGAAAAAATCAATGACCACGAGGTGATCTTTCGCCTAGCGCGCAAAGATGCGTCGTTTTTATCGAATCTTGCCACCGACTTTGCCGTTATCCTCTCGAGCGAATATGCCGATCAGCAACTGGCATTGGGTCACCCTGAAAATCTCGATCATTTCGCCATAGGCACAGGGCCTTTTACCTTAGTGCACTACGCTAAAAACGAATATATTCGCTATCGCCGCAATCCCGACTTTTGGGGAGAGCCCGCCAAAGTCGATATGCTGGTCTACGATATCACCCCAAAAAGCACGGTGCGACTGGCAAAACTTATCGCCGGCGACTGCAGCGTATCGGCCCTGCCCAAAGCGGGGGAACTGCCCGTTATCAAACAACATGAACAGCTGAGCATTGAGTCTCAACCCGGTCTTAATGTCGCCTTTTGGGCCTTTAACACACAAAAGCCTCCTTTAGATGATGTACGCGTGCGCCGTGCCCTCGCCTATGCCGTCGATAAGCAAAATATCTTACGTGCCGTGTATCAAAACACCGCCATAGAAGCCATAGGAGTGTTGCCGCCAGCATCATGGGCCTACGACAGCAATAAAAAACTGTTAGATTACAATCCGCAAAAGGCGCGGGATTTGTTAAAAGAAGCGGGAATCAACAATCTCAGTATCGATATCTGGGCCATGCCAGTCGCCCGCGCCTACAACCCTAACGCGTTGAAAACCGCTGAGTTAATTCAATCTGACTTGGCTAATATCGGCGTTAAGGTCAATATAATCAGTTACGATTGGAGCGTCTTTAGCCAAAGATTGAGCCGCGATGAATATGACTCAGTACTCATCGGCTGGAACGCCGATAACAGTGACCCCGATAACTTTTTCACACCACTGCTGAGTTGCTCGGCGATGCAATCAAACAACAATCGCTCTCGCTGGTGCAATAAAGAGTTTGATGCCATTCTAGACAGAGCGAGGGAAGTCTCGACTCAAGCCGAGCGCAAGGAAATTTATCAAGAAGCTGAAGCCTTCTTAGCCGAGCAAGTGCCAATGTTAAGCCTGGCCCATGCCAAGCGAGTCGCACTCACCCGCAGTGATATTCACGATATGCAGTTGACTCCCTTCGGCGGGATCTCCTTCGCCCAAACCAGCCAAACAATACAGGAGAAAAACTGATGTTTAGATACCTGTTACGGCGGCTTAATTTATTCCTTGCCACCTCACTGGTAATGATCGGTGTTCTATTTTACGCAACGGGTTTATTTCCCGTTGAACGAACCTTTGCCCTGACAGGAATACATTCCCCTACGGCGAGTCAACTCATACAAATAGAGCAAGACTATAAGCTAGACAGTAATGGTTTCATGCAGTTTATTGCCTATTTGCAACAAAGATTAAGCGGTAATTTAGGGGTATCAGTGACTTCCCATCAAAGCGTTACTGAAGAATTGGGCACTGTGCTTCCCGCCTCCTTTGAACTTGCGGTTATGGCGGCCGTGATAGCCATAGGTTTAGGTGTGCCGCTAGGGGTGTTGGCTTCTCAAAGTCAGCATAAACTCACCCAAAATACCATTATGGCGATTACTCTCACAGGCTATTCAGTGCCAGTATTTTGGTTAGGCTTGTATTTGTCACTCTGGTTTGGTGTCGACTTAGGCTGGCTGCCTATTTCAGGGCAACTCAATCTGTTATATGAGATAAAACCCGTTACGGGGTTTATGTTGGTCGATATTTTACTGTCGGATTCTGAATATCGGATATCGGCCTTTAAGGATGCCTTATTGCATATCGTCCTGCCCGCCACCACACTCGCAGTGCTGCCTTTTACAGTGGTCGTACGCAGTACGCGCTCGGCAATGATGAATGTAATGAACCAAACCTTTATTCGCGCCGCCGAAGCCAGAGGCATGCACACCAATACCATTATTTTGCGCCACGCCTTACCCAACGCGCTGATCCCCGTATTGAAGCACTTAGGGCTAATGCTCGGCTCATTTGCCAGCTATGCGATTGTTGTTGAAATGATTTTCTCTTGGCCGGGAGTGGGTTCTTGGTTAGTGTCGGGCATTTACCAACGGGACTATACGGTTATCCAAGGCGGGATTTTAGCCGTAGCCTTGTTGATCATCTTTTTAAGTATTTTGATTGAAGTGCTGCATACCGTCTTCAATCCCTTGAGCAGAAAAGATCTTTATGCCTCCAATTAAAATTTATCAAGAAGATCAAATCGCCTCGCCCATGATGCGGATCTGGCAGAATTTTTCGGCAAACCCCTTTGCCTTAGCGGGTCTGTGGACCATTGCTTTTCTGCTGCTGCTCACTCTGTTTGGACCTATGATTGCCCCCTTCTCCCCCGAGGCGCAGGATCCTCGCGCACTATTATTACCTCCCTCTTGGGATCCTTCAGGCACTGTGGCACATTTTTTAGGCACAGACGATCTTGGCCGCGATATTTTTAGCCGCTTGCTACATGGAGCGCATTTAACCTTTGGCATGGCATTAATGATTGTCGGTACGGCGCTGTTTACTGGATTTATCATCGGCTCACTTTCCGGCATGATGCGTGGATTAAAATCTAGTATTTTGGGGCATTTGCTTGATGCTTTACTGTCTATCCCTTCGCTTTTGATGGCAATTTTAGTGGTTGCCGTGATGGGGCCAGGACTTGAAAACGTGTTTTGGGCCGTAGGTATTGCCTTGACGCCCCAGTTTGTACGCTCCATTCATCAATCGGTGCATGAAGAGTTACAGAAAGAATATGTGACTGCCGCCCGTTTGGACGGCGCCAATTCGCTACAGATTTTTTGGTATGTGATCATGCCAAACGTGTGGGAAGTAGTGATTATTCAAACCACCTTAGCCATTTCTGCCGCGATTTTAGATATTGCCGCCCTTGGCTTTTTAAGCCTTGGTGCCCAAGCTCCCAGTCCTGAATGGGGGGCAATGGTCGCCCAGGGCATGGATAATTTGTTGACCGCACCTTGGACTGTGACCATTCCAGGGCTGGCGATTCTTTTTAGTGTGCTCGCCATTAACTTGGTGGGCGATGGCTTGAGATCGGCGCTTGCGCCCATCAGAAACTAACCTATGCCATTACTCGACGTTAGAAACCTGACCATTGAGCTCGACACGCCCCACGGCAGAGTGCGCGCCCTTGAGAAAGTGAGTTTGACCCTGAACGCGGGGGAAATCCACGGTCTTGTGGGCGAATCGGGCTCGGGCCGTAGTCTGCTCGCCAGAGCCATTCTTGGGATCCCAGGCCCCAATTGGACCATTACCGCCGACCGCATGATGTGGGATGGTAATAATCTGATGGCCATGACCTCGAAGGAGCGCCGTAATCTGATGGGCTCAGATATGGCAATGATCTTCCAAGACCCATCTGGCAGCCTTGACCCTTCGCAAACTGTGGGCAGCCAGCTGATGCAGGCCATGCCTAAGAATCCGAAGGCTTACTTTTGGCAAAAGCACAAACATGCCAAACTCACGGCGCAAAAATGGCTGCATAAGGTCGGGATTAAGAATCCGCAAAAAGTCATGTCCAGCTATGCATGGGAGCTTTCGGAAGGCGAATGCCAAAAAGTGATGATCGCCATGGCGATTGCCAACCAACCGCGATTATTGATTGCCGACGAGCCGACCAACTCGATGGAGCTGAGCACTCAGGCACAGATTTTCCGTCTGTTATCACAGCTTAACCAGCTACAAAACGTGTCGATTTTAATCATCAGCCACGAGCTTGAAACGCTGGCACAATGGTGCGATCACCTATCCGTGCTATATTGCGGCCAAGTGATGGAATCTGGCCCAACGGAAGAACTGATCAATCAGCCCTATCATCCTTACACTAAGGCACTCTTGGATAATATGCCGGATTACTCGGGGATAGAGGCGCACAAGGCCATTATGCCAACTCTGCCAGGCTCGGCCCCCGCCCTGCAGCATCTGCCCATTGGTTGTCGCCTAGGGCCAAGATGCCCTGAGGCACAAAAGAAATGCGTTAATCAGCCAAGTTTGAGTCATTTACGCGACCGCTACTTTGCCTGCCATTTCCCTTACCACGGTGAAACGACAAATGACGACCCCACTGCTTAAAGTTAACGATCTCTTTAAAAGGTACGATACCGGCTATAAAGGCTTTACTCGCCAATATAACGATGCCTTAGCCCCGGTTTCCTTTGAATTAAACCGCGGCGAAACCTTAGCGATTGTGGGTGAAGCGGGTTCAGGTAAGAGTACGTTAGCGCGTATTTTGGTGGGCGCAGAGCCCCGCAGCGGCGGTGAAATTTACTTTGAGGGCGAGGCGCTCGATAGTCGCAATATTAAGCAGCGCTGCCGCCTTATTCGGATGATTTTCCAAGATCCCAATACCTCACTCAATCCAAGATTGACGATTGGTCAATTACTGGATGAACCGCTGCGCTTTAACACTGCGTTATCCGCCAAGGAGCGTAGTGGCCAAGTGATAGATACCTTAAGGAAAGTCGGTTTATTACCTGAGCATGCGGATTTTTATCCCCATATGATTTCTGAGGGTCAAAAACAGCGGGTTGCGGTGGCGCGGGCGCTAATGCTCAATCCGAAGATCATCATCGCCGATGAAGCTTTGACTGCCCTAGATCTCTCGGTACGCTCACAGATCCTCAATTTGCTGCTTAAACTGCAGAAGGACTTAGGCTTGTCCTATATCTTCGTGTCCCATAACCTCAATATTATTCGCCATGTCAGCGATAAAATTATGGTGTTACACAAAGGGGTCATGGTTGAGAAAGCCCCAACAGAACAGATATTTAATTCGCCTCAGCACGAATATACCCAAAGGCTGATTCAGGAGCAGAGCCTGTTTGTTCATAAGCGTTAAACTGCTCCAACCACTTAAATATTCAGGCGAATTGGCTAAAAATAGATGCCATTTAGCCGCCGAAGTATTTATCCTATTGGTCATTTTGATAGAAGAAGCTTAAACATGATTATCAAACCCAAAATTCGTGGATTCATCTGTACCACAACTCATCCCGTTGGTTGTGAAGCTAACGTTAAAGAACAAATTGCTTTAACCAAAGCCAAAGGCAAAATCGCCAACGGTCCAAAGAAAGTCCTTGTTGTTGGTTCATCAAGTGGCTATGGCCTGTCTTCACGCATCGCCGCAGCCTTCGGTAGCGATGCCGCAACCATTGGTGTGTTCTTCGAAAAGCCTGGTACTGAAGCAAAACCTGGTACCGCGGGCTGGTACAACTCTGCCGCTTTCGACAAGTTTGCCAAAGCTGAAGGTTTGTACTCTAAGAGCATCAACTGCGATGCTTTCAGCCATGAAGCTAAGCAAAAAGTTATCGAGCTTATCAAGCAAGATTTAGGTCAAGTGGACATGGTGGTCTATTCATTAGCATCACCCGTACGCAAACTGCCTGACTCAGGTGAGCTAGTGCGTTCTGCACTCAAGCCAATCGGTGAAGTGTATACAGCGACTGCCGTTGATACCAACAAAGACTGCATTATTGAAGCCACCGTTGAGCCTGCGACTGAGCAAGAGATTGCCGATACCGTCACTGTGATGGGCGGTCAAGATTGGGAACTGTGGATTAACGCACTCGCCGAGGCTGGTGTATTGAGTGATAACTGTAAAACCGTAGCCTACAGCTATATCGGTACTGAGTTAACCTGGCCAATCTACTGGCACGGCGCATTAGGTCAAGCCAAGATGGACTTAGACCGCGCGGCTAAAGCCTTAAATGATAAGCTAGCAACCAAAGGCGGCAGCGCTAACGTTGCCGTGCTGAAAAGCGTTGTCACCCAAGCCAGCTCCGCCATTCCAGTAATGCCACTGTATATTGCGATGGTATTTAAGAAGATGCGCCAAGAAGGTCTACACGAAGGCTGTATGGAGCAAATCTATCGCATGTTCAGTGAGCGTCTGTTCCGTGCCGATGGTGCCAAACCTGAGACCGACAGCGACAACCGTCTGCGTTTAGACGATTGGGAACTGCGCGAAGATATCCAGCAGCATTGCCGTGATCTGTGGCCACAAGTGACCACTGAAAATCTGTCAGAATTGACTGATTATCAAGAATATAAAGCCGAGTTCATTAAACTGTTCGGCTTTGGCATCGAAGGCATCGACTACGATGCAGATGTTAATCCATACGTTGAGTTCGATGTGATCGAGCTGTAATCGGCGCGATGACACCTTACCTTTAAATGCCACCCTCGGGTGGCGTTTTTATTTGCTGCAAACCCACGGCAATAGGCTAAACTAGCATGACCATTCAAACACTAACTAAGGATAAAGAATGAAGATCAGTGCACGTAATACCCTGAGTGGCACTATTACCGCGATTGAAATTGGCTCTGTAAACAATGAAATCACTATCGAACTGGCACCGGGCGTAGTGTTAACCTCTGTGGTCACTAAAGCTTCCTGTGAGCGTTTAAACTTGAAGGTAGGTGATTCAGCTTACGCACTCATTAAAGCCAGCAGCGTGATGATTGGCGTGGATGATTAAGCGGCTGAAATAGCGTACTTATCGTTTGATAACACGGTTTCAAGACAAACAAAAAGGCCAAGTAAACACTTGGCCTTTTCTATTTGCTTCGCGAAAGCTTTTATTGCTTCGCCAATATAAGGGATAAGCTCAGTTATCCCTTATCATCATTAACCTTCTACAGGGTAATGAACTTTCGCATTCGCCTTCAGTGACTCAATCAGACCGCGGTAATCCGCTTCGCTGTATTGTGCATTTAAGCGTTGTTTCAGCGCATTGACTAACTCATCGCTAACAGACTCTGCCGCGTTCACTTTATCCAGAGCAATCACTGCGTAGCCATTGGCTAAACCAACAGTGTCAACCACAGGTGCAGCACTCGGCGTTGGCATTTGGAAGGCTTTGCCTACAATCGCTGCATCTACGTCTTGTGCGCCACGGCCCAGTTTAGTCTTAGCCGTTAAAGTCACATCAGTCGCACCCGCTTTAACTTGGGTCATCAGCTCGTGAGCTTTAGCACGTGCCGCTTCGTTCGCTTGATCTTGCTTCAAACGCTCAGCGATGTCGGCCTTCACTTCGGCTAATGGCATAGTGCCCGCATCGTGATGTTCCTTCATACGGATAACCACAACATGGTTTGGCTCAAGCTCGATGACTTCACTGTTTAGGCCTTGGCGTAAAACAGTGTCAGAGAACGCCGCTTTTACCACATCAGGCTTATTCAATGCCGCTGGCACATCATCGCGTGAGAACATTGGCGTAGTCTTAATCTCAACACCCACCACTTTTGCGGTTTCGGCTAAGGTATCAGGCACTTCGTAGCTTGTATCAGCCAGTTTGCTCTGCAAACTATAGAATTGATCGACCGCTTTCTTCTCTTGCAGCTGAGCCACAATCTTCGCTTTCACATCCGCAAATGGCACGGTAGTACCAGGCTGAACGTCTAACAGTTTGATGATATGGAAACCAAAATCAGTTTTCACTACGCCAGAATGCTGACCTTTTTGCAGGGCAAACAGCGCGGTATCAAAGCTTGGGTCCATCACACCAGGTTCAAACCAGTCTAATTTACCGCCCTGCTCCGCACTTAAGGTATCTTCAGAATTCGCTTTAGCTAACTCAGCAAAATCAGCTCCGTTATCTAACTGTTTGGCTAAATCTTCAGCCTTGGCTTTTGCCGCCGCTTCATCGCTGCCTGTACCAATCAGAATGTGCGCCGCTAAACGTTTCTCGTTAGACACATATTGCGTCTTATGCTCATCGTAGTAAGCCTGAGCCTCTTCATCGGTCACTTTGCTGTCTTTAGCAAAATCCGCCGCGTTTAGCTCGACATACTCTAAGCTCACCTTCTCAGGGCTCATAAACTGGCCTTGGTTGGTGTCGTAGTAGTTTTTAACTTGCTCGTCTGTCACAGAGGCATTCGCAAGGAATGGCGCAGAATCGACGACTAAGTAGCGAATGTCGCGAGTTTGACCTTGCAGTTCAGCCAATTGCTTAGCTTCACCGGGTAATACGAATTCAGTGCCCACTAACGCCGCAGTTAACTGACGACGGGTCATATCGACACGCATCATGCTTCTGAAGGTTTGTGGCTGATAGCCTAACTGACGCAAAATCGCTTGATAACGGTCGTTATCGAATTTGCCATCGGTTTGGAAAGCGGGTTCTGATTTAATCGCCGTGATAATTTGTTCGTCAGACACGCGCAGCCCCATGGCGGCGGCAGCTTGGTCAATCAATTTATCGGCCACTAAACGTTCGAGTACGCTCTGCTTGATGCTTTCTAGGTATCTTTCGTCGGCAGATAACGCAGCAAACATTTCGCCCAGTTGTTGCTCCATACGAGCACGTTCGCTCTGATAGGCCTGCTCTAACTCGGCTTTAGTGATTTTGTCACCGTTGACTTCTGCGGCAGGGACGTCCGATTTTGAGCCTAAATAGCTACTCACGCCTGCAAATGCAAAAGATAAAATCACAAGTACGAGAATGCCTTTAGCAATCACGCCTTGCGAACCGTCGCGGATCTTTTCTAACATCAGATTTCTCGCTCGTTGCGATTAACAAAATAAAAAGGCGCATCAACTTGAGATGCGCCTTTCTGTAATTTATGGGGATTATTCAGACGCTACCACTGGTAAGTGCTAAAACCCCGAGTAATGGTAGAAATTGTGCTTCAAAATCCATTACTTTCAATTCGTAAAAAGCACTGTTTAAACAGTGCTTAGGATTACGAACGCCTTACAAAGGCTACGATATCAAAAATTAATTGACAGCGTCTTTCAGAGCTTTACCAGCTTTAAATGCTGGAATTTTTGCTGCTGCGATTTTGATTTCTTCACCCGTTTGTGGGTTGCGACCAGTACGCTCAGCACGTTCACGCACTTCAAAAGTACCAAAACCAACAAGAGAAATTTTATCGCCTTCTTTCAGACCTTCAGTCACAGCAGCGATAAAAGAGTCCAGTGCACGGCCAGCAGCGGCTTTAGAAATGTCAGCACCAGAAGCGATTTTCTCGATTAGTTCAGATTTGTTCATGTCATCCCCTTGAATGTAATTTTTTTGCGCCGCAACCAAATCCGTCTCTAGAGCGGTCTGCGGAGGCTTTTATAACAAGCTTGAATTCAAAGTTCAAGCTGAGTTCGAAAACCAAAGAAATAAAACTGGATACAGCTCAAAGCCAGTTGCGCCAAGGGCTTGGAGCAACCGACTCTCCACAGACCTAGGCTACCACAGGTCTGCGCTTTGTTAAGCCCCTTTTTTCATTTTTTTTAGCGTGATAGCGCATTTTCTTGCGTTATGCCAAGTTTTTAACCACTTCGAAGCCTTCAACCGGTCTTTCTAGCGCCAGTTTTAACACTTCGTCGACCCAACGCACGGGACGAATTTCCAAATCGGCAATCACATTGGCAGGAATTTCTTCCAGATCACGCTCGTTTTCTTTTGGAATAAGTACCAATTTAATGCCACCACGATGTGCTGCCAGCAGTTTTTCTTTTAAACCACCGATAGGTAACACTTCACCGCGTAAGGTAATTTCACCCGTCATCGCCACATCGGCGCGCACTGGATTACCCGTTAAGCTAGACACTAATGCAGTGCACATTGCCGCGCCAGCAGATGGACCATCTTTTGGCGTCGCCCCTTCTGGCACGTGAACATGGATATCTCGCTTCTCATAAAAGTCGCCATTGATACCTAATTGTTCCGCACGGGCACGCACGACGGTCATCGCCGCTTGAATCGACTCTTGCATCACATCGCCAAGTGAGCCTGTGTAGGTCAACTTGCCTTTGCCGGGCACAGAGGTCGCTTCAATGGTGAGCAGATCGCCACCCACTTCGGTCCATGCCAAACCTGTGACTTGACCGATTTGGTTGTTAGATTCTGCCTTACCATAGTCAAAACGCTGCACACCGAGGAAAGACTTAAGATTGTCCGCAGTCACAGTAACTGACTTGATAGACTTATCCAGCAGGATCATTTTCACGACCTTGCGGCAAATCTTCGACAACTCACGCTCTAGCGCACGCACACCAGCTTCACGGGTGTAGTAGCGGATAATGCCGACTATCGCACTGTCTTCGATATGAATTTCGTTCGCTTTAAGACCATTACGCTCGATTTGCTTGGTCAGTAAATGCTGCTTAGCGATATTGAGCTTCTCATCTTCGGTGTAACCCGACAGGCGAATAACTTCCATACGGTCCAGCAATGGGCCTGGAATATTCATCGAGTTCGAAGTCGCCACGAACATCACATCGGATAAGTCGTAGTCGACTTCAAGGTAATGGTCATTAAAGGTCGCGTTTTGTTCAGGATCAAGCACCTCTAACAGTGCTGATGCTGGGTCGCCACGCATATCCGAGCTCATTTTGTCGATTTCATCGAGCAGGAATAAGGGGTTTTTCACGCCCACTTTCGCCATCTTCTGAATCACTTTACCCGGCATTGAGCCAATGTAAGTACGGCGATGACCACGGATCTCCGCTTCATCACGCACGCCGCCTAAGGCAACACGCACATACTTACGACCGGTTGCTTTTGCAATCGATTGACCTAATGAGGTTTTACCCACACCTGGTGGGCCGACTAAGCACAGGATAGGCCCTTTAAGTTGACGCACACGGCTCTGTACTGCCAAGTATTCCAGAATACGGTCTTTGACCTTTTCCAGACCGTAGTGATCGGTATCCAGCACTTCTTGGGCTTTGGCTAAATCGCGTTTGATTTTAGAGCGTTGGCTCCAAGGCACTGAGGTCATCCAATCCACGTAGCTGCGAACCACGGTCGCTTCGGCAGACATAGGTGACATCATGCGTAATTTATTGAGCTCAGCGACGGCCTTCTCTTTGGCATCACTTGGCATGTTGGCTTCTTCAATCTTACGATTTAAGACTTCAAACTCGTCGTGGCCTTCGTCTAAGTCACCCAATTCTTTTTGGATGGCTTTCATCTGCTCGTTCAGATAATACTCACGCTGGCTCTTTTCCATCTGTTTTTTAACGCGGGTACGGATACGTTTCTCGACCTGTAGCAGGTCAATTTCCGACTCCATCATCGCCATTAAATATTCCAGACGCTCACCGACGTTAGTCATCTCCAGCACGGACTGTTTGTCCTCAAGCTTGAGTGGCATGTGGGCCGCCATAGTATCGGCAAGGCGCGCCGCTTCATCGATGCCAGAAAGCGAGGTTAAGACTTCAGGCGGGATCTTCTTGTTGAGCTTGATATAACCTTCAAATTGGCCAATCGCGCTGCGAACCAAGACTTCCTCTTCTTTATCTTCTAAAGGCTCAGATTCTAGATACTCCGCCTTAGCCACAAAGAAATCCGTTTCTTGGGTATAACGGGTAATACGGGCGCGGCGACCACCTTCGACCAGTACTTTTACCGTACCATCAGGCAGTTTAAGCAGTTGCAGAATAGACGCCACTGTACCGACTTCAAAGATATCGTCTTTGGTCGGCTCGTCTAACTCAGCGTCACGCTGAGCGACTAAAATAATTTGCTTATCCTGGGCCATTGCCGTTTCGAGACAACGAATCGATTTTTCTCGGCCAACGAACAACGGAATTACCATATGGGGATAGACCACCACATCTCTCAGTGGTAGCACGGGGAGTTCGATATGCGCTTCACGCTCTAAGGTCATAGTTCGATTCCGTTTAGATGAAAGGGATTAGTTAAGGAGTATATTGGGGCGCTTTAGTGGGTTTCAATGGGAAAAATAAAAAAAGGAGCCCGATGGACTCCTTGATTTTCAGATTATTAGCAATCAGTACAATTATTGTTCGCCAGAGGCAGCTTGCGCTTCGTTGCGTTCGTAAATCAAGATTGGTGCAGACTCGCCATTCACCACAGATTCATCGACAACCGCCTTCACCACGCCCTCAATCGAAGGAATATCGTACATAGTATCGAGTAAGATACCTTCAACGATTGAACGTAAACCACGGGCACCCGTTTTGCGTGACATAGCTTTATGTGCAATCGCTTTGAGCGCATCTTCGCGGAACTCTAGCTCAACCCCTTCCATCTCAAACAGCGCGTTGTACTGTTTTGTCAGCGCGTTTTTAGGCTCAGACAGAATTTGCACTAATGCTTCTTCGTCCAGCTCGGTCAGCGTCGCAACAACGGGCAGACGGCCAATAAACTCAGGGATCAAGCCGTATTTGACTAAGTCCTCGGGTTCGACTTGAGATAAGGTTTGCGAAATTGTTGCCTTATCTTTCTCGCCCTTAACCTGCGCACCGAAACCGATACCTGAACCTACATGAGCACGCTGTTCAATCACCTTTTCAAGGCCAGCAAAAGCACCACCACAGATAAACAGGATCTTAGAGGTATCTACCTGTAAGAACTCTTGCTGTGGATGCTTACGACCACCTTGAGGCGGAACCGCGGCAACCGTACCTTCGATAAGTTTCAGCAGCGCTTGCTGTACGCCTTCACCCGATACGTCACGGGTAATTGATGGGTTATCCGATTTACGGCTGATCTTGTCGATTTCGTCGATATAGACGATACCGCGCTGTGCTTTTTCAACATCGTAATCGCACTTTTGCAGCAGCTTTTGAATGATGTTTTCAACGTCTTCACCCACATAACCCGCTTCGGTTAAGGTGGTGGCGTCCGCCATAGTAAATGGGACATTCAATGAGCGCGCAAGCGTTTCAGCCAGCAGTGTCTTACCACTGCCCGTTGGACCAATCAGCAGAATGTTACTCTTGCCTAATTCCACACCATCTTTAGGAGAAGAATTTCTCAGGCGCTTATAGTGATTGTACACAGCGACAGACAGCACTTTTTTAGCCCTGTCCTGACCAATCACATAATCGTCTAAATGCGCACGCAACTCATGTGGCGTTGGCAATTTATCATTATCACGCTTAGGGGAGATTTCTTTAATCTCTTCACGAATGATGTCGTTGCATAATTCAACACATTCGTCGCATACGTATACTGATGGGCCTGCAATCAGTTTTCTGACTTCATGCTGGCTCTTACCGCAAAAAGAGCAGTACAGCAATTTACCGCTGTCACCATTATTTTTGTTGTCGCCCATTAATTACCTCATTTGCAGTCTGCTCTACTGCTTGTCTTAAACTTGCTAACCCTTTACTGGGCTTTGCTTAATAGAGCATAGCCCAGTCAAAAGTAAAAATCAGCCGCGTTTAGTCATCACAGCGTCAACTAAACCATATTCAACCGCTTGAGTCGCACTCATGAAGTTGTCGCGATCGGTATCACGTTCAATCACTTCGAGTGGCTGGCCAGTGTGCTCTGACAACATCAGGTTCAGTTTATGCTTGATGCCTAAGATCTCTTGGGCATGAATCGCGATATCAGAAGCCTGACCTTGGAATCCACCCAGAGGTTGGTGGATCATCACGCGTGAGTTAGGTAAGCAGAAACGCTTGCCCTTTTCGCCACCGGCTAATAAAAACGCGCCCATGCTAGCCGCTTGACCGATACACACAGTGCTCACATTCGGCTTAATAAATTGCATGGTATCGTAAATCGCCATGCCCGCAGTGACTGAACCACCGGGTGAGTTGATATATAAGAAGATATCTTTATCTGGGCTTTCTGACTCGAGGAATAGCAACTGCGCCACAATCAGATTCGCCATATGCTCTTCAACTTGACCCACTAAAAAGATAATCCGCTCTTTTAACAGACGAGAATAAATATCGAATGAGCGTTCACCCTTAGCCGTCTGTTCGATCACCATAGGCACTAAAGCACTTTGTATGTCTGACGCATTATGCATTATTCGTTTCCCTAAATAAAAATGGCTCGCATGAGGAGCCTCATACGAGCCATTATAAATGGCGAACTGCCAATCAAGTCAAGCTTAGGTTATGCGCGACCTGTAGCCTTGTTCATAAATTCTTCAAAAGCGACTTCTTTTTCGGTCACTTTGGCAGATTTTAGCAGTGCTTCAACAGCTTGCTCTTCAAGCGCAACGTTGCGCATGTTTTGCATCAGTTCTTTGTTGCTGTTGTAATAAGCAATCACTTCACTTGGATCTTCGTAAGCAGAAGCCATAGAAGCGATTAACGCTTGTACACGCTCATCTTCCGCTTTCAGCTCGTTAGTCTTGATAACTTCGCCTAATAACAGACCGATTTTCACGCGACGAGCCGCTTGCTCAGTAAATAATTCCGCTGGCAGTTCTGGCATGTTAGCCGTTTGACCGCCGAAACGTTGCATCGCTTGTTGACGCAGCACGTTAACTTCGCCATCGATCAGTGCTTTTGGCAGTTCGATGTCGTTGTTGGCTAATAAACCAGTGATCACTTGCTCTTTCACGTTTGCTTTTAACGCTTGCTCAAGTTCGCGGTTCATGTTTTTACGGATTTCAGTTTTCAGCGCTTCTAAGCCACCTTCGCTGATACCGAATAATGCAGCAAACTCATCGTTTACTTCTGGTAAGTTAGCCGCTAACACTTCAGTTAAAGTGATAGCAAACTTAGCCGCTTTACCTTTTAAGTTTTCAGCGTGATATTCTTCAGGGAAAGTCACGTCGATAACGAATTCTTCACCAGCTTTGTGACCTAAGATACCCGCTTCGAAACCTGGGATCATACGGCCGCTGCCTAATTGCAGTTCGAAATCGTCAGCTTTACCGCCTTCGAATTCAACACCGTCAACTGAACCAACAAAGTTCATTTTCACTTTGTCGCCGTCAGCCGCTTCACGCTCAACAGCGGCGAAAGTCGCGTGTTGCTTACGTAAAGTTTCGATCATGCTGTCTACGTCAGCATCGGTTACAGACGCTTTTGGTTTTTCTACTTCGATTGCATCTAAACCTTTCAGCTCAACTTCTGGGTAGATTTCAAAAGTCGCTACGAATTCGAATTTTTCACCGTCAGTCGCACCCGGTACGAAAGTGGGTGCGCCAGCTGGATTTAATTTCTCAGCGATGATCGCTTCGATAAAGTTACGTTGCATCACTTCACCAGTGATGTCTTGACGAATTGCGGCGCCATAACGTTTGTTGATTACAGTAACAGGCACTTTGCCAGGACGGAAACCTGGGATACGAGCACGCTTAGCTTCACGTTGTAAACTGTCTTTAACCAGTTTTTCAATTTGTTCAGCAGGAACAGAAATGGTCAGGCGACGCTCTAGGCCTTGGGTTGCTTCAACAGAAACTTGCATTGTTTTACCTCGAAATTTGTCTAACGTCCTTTGTAATAGTCGAATCTTCAACTATTCAGGTATTCGTTTCTTGATCATTAAATTTGACTACAATGCCCACCACTACTGGCTTTCGGCACAGGTCGCTGTTAGTTGATATCTATCAAGACGCGACATTATAGCCACCGTTTTGTGCTGAGTCGAGCCTCTACGGCCGAATCTAGGGTATAAAAAAAGCGACCAGTGGTCGCTTTTTTTATTTTGTACTCAAAGTACTTAAAAATGGGGTGACTGATGGGGCTCGAACCCACGACAACCGGAATCACAATCCGGGACTCTACCAACTGAGCTACAATCACCACTGAAACTGGCACGCCCGGCAGGATTCGAACCTGCGACCATCCGCTTAGAAGGCGGATGCTCTATCCAACTGAGCTACGGGCGCATGGTTTACAGACTCTGCTGTATCCTAACCTACGTGGGATAACTGAATTAGGTTATCCGCTATTACCCGCTCAAATTAACTGAATAATCATGAGCCAATAATATTAAAGTGGTCGGTGATAGAGGATTCGAACCTCTGACCCTCTGGTCCCAAACCAGATGCGCTACCGGACTGCGCTAATCACCGAAGGTCTTACATATTCTCGTATTCATTCAGAGGTTCTCTCTGGTCCACTCCCATCAAAATCATGATGCGCTATTGGACTACATTAATTACCAAGAATCTTTGTTTTCAGAGCAAATGAGCACATCTGCTTGAGAACGGAGCGCATCTTAGCCCCTCACTTTGCACCCGTCAACGATTTTTTTAAGCATTCAAACTAGATGCTGAATTATCAGGCGAATACGCCTGTTTTTATCCATTTCGCCGCGGCTTTGACCATGACACACCCGCAACGCCCTGTTAAAATAGCCGCGATTGCCACTCTCTGTGTTAACGACAGTTTTCACCATCGCCCATATAAAGGATATCCTACACCCATGACAGCCCAAATAATCGACGGCAAGGCGATTGCTCAATCCATCCGTACACAACTTCGCGAAAAAGTAACCGCCCGTAAAGAGGCAGGACAACGCGTACCAGGTTTAGCCGTTATTCTCGTGGGAGCCGACCCTGCTTCTCAGGTTTATGTTGGTAGTAAACGTAAAGCCTGTGAAGAAGTGGGATTTATTTCTCGCTCCTACGATCTCGATACCAGTTATACCGAAGAAGCCTTATTAGCCCTTATCGACGAACTCAATGATGATCCGACGATCGACGGTATCTTAGTGCAGCTTCCTCTGCCTGCGCATATTGAAGACTCTAAAGTAATCGAGCGTATTCGCCCCGATAAAGATGTCGACGGTTTCCACCCCTATAACGTTGGCCGTTTAGCCCAGCGCATTCCCGTATTACGTTCATGTACCCCCATGGGGATCATGACCTTAATCAAATCAACGGGTGTCGATACCTATGGACTAGATGCCGTTGTTGTTGGCGCATCAAATATCGTCGGTCGCCCAATGACACTGGAGCTACTGCTTGCAGGCTGCACCACAACCACATGCCATCGTTTTACAAAAAATCTCGAACAAAAGATCCGTCAGGCAGATTTAGTGGTTGTTGCCGTGGGTAAACCTGGCTTTATCCCTGGTGAATGGATTAAACCCGGCGCCATTGTTATCGATGTGGGTATTAACCGCTTAGAAAACGGCACCTTAGTGGGCGATGTGCAATATGATGTTGCTGCGCAAAATGCCAGCTTTATCACCCCAGTACCCGGTGGTGTCGGCCCTATGACGATTGCCAGCCTACTTGAAAATACCCTGTATGCGGCAGAGCAATATCACGACTAATCAGCTTCGCTATCGCGTATTAGATGATGGCATAAGCTATGGAGTAAGTTATGGCGTAAATCGCAGCATTTAAACCTGCTATTTAGCCATCTAAGCTCCAGTAGCCTGTGACGCAATAACATGAGCTTAATCAAACACGTGAGACTATAAAAAAACCTGCCATTGGCAGGTTTTTTATTATCGATGCAAATCTAACTTAAGCGGTCGGATTATTTCTTACGCCAACCTATTTCTTACGCCAAGTGGTACCGCTTGGACCATCTTCTAAAACAACGCCAAGCTCATTTAACCGATTGCGCGCAACATCAGCCGCAGGCCAATCTTTTTCGGCGCGGGCACGATTACGCTCAACGATAAGCGCTTCAATCTCTGCCACTTCATCGTCACTACCTTCGCCTTTAAAGAAGGCATCGGGCGTTTGGTGCAATAATCCCAATACATCGGCCAGTTGCTTCATGGCAACGGCCATCGCTGAAGCCTGCGCCATATCAGTGGTTTTCAAGCGGTTGATCTCACGCACCATATCGAAAAGCACTGAGTAAGCTTCTGGCGTATTAAAGTCATCGTCCATGGCCGCTTTAAATTTAGCGACAAACTCTTCCGCAGGTGCCGCTGTAACAGTCAGGTCAACATCTTTAATCGCAGTGTATAAACGCTCTAAGGCGGCACGAGCCTGCTTGAGGTTTTCTTCTGAGTAGTTGATTTGACTACGATAGTGACCCGATAGCAGGAAGTAACGCACGGTTTCAGCGTCGTAATGGCCTAATACATCACGGATGGTGAAGAAGTTACCTAAAGACTTTGACATTTTCTCGCGGTCAACCATCACCATGCCAGTGTGCATCCAGTAATTCACGTATGGCGTATCATGGGCGCAGCAAGACTGAGCAATTTCGTTCTCATGGTGCGGGAATTGTAAATCTGAGCCGCCGCCGTGAATATCAAAATGCAGACCTAAGTGCTTGCTGTTCATTGCCGAACATTCGATATGCCAGCCTGGACGACCTGGTCCCCATGGCGATTCCCATGTTGGCTCGCCCGGTTTAGACATTTTCCACAGCACGAAATCCATTGGATTTTGCTTGTTATCGTCAACCTCAACCCGTGCACCCGCCTGCAATTGCTCCAGATTCTGACCTGATAGGCGGCCATACTCAGGGAAAGAAGCCACACTGAACAGCACATCGCCATCGGCTGCCACATAGGCATGCCCGCGAGCGAGTAGACGCTCAACCATATCGATGATTTCGGCAATGTGCAGAGTGGCACGTGGCTCGAAATCGGGACGGATCATATTCAGCGCATCGAAATCCTTGTGCATTTCCCCAATCAAGCGATCGGTTAAAGTATTGCAATCTTCTTGATTTTCGTTGGCGCGTTTGATGATTTTGTCATCAATGTCGGTGATGTTACGTTGAAAATTCACTTCATAACCCGCGTAACGCAGGTAGCGAACGATCATATCGAAGGAAACAAAAGTACGCCCATGGCCAATATGACACAGATCGTATACGGTCACCCCGCATACATACATCCCAACTTTCCCGGGAGTAATTGGCTTAAATTCCTGTTTTTGACGGGTAATACTGTTGTAAATCTTCAACATCGGCATTCTCTTCAATGATAGATTCGAGTGTAAAATCAAGGGGTCAGTCTACCACGCTGACAAGGGTTTTGAATACTGCACTTTGCGTGCAATCCGAGATAAGTTAGAATCGCGCCACTATTTACTGAGAGTATGAAAACATGATCACATTACACACTAATTTTGGCGACATTAAACTGCAACTGAACGCCGAAAAAGCACCGCTGACCGTGGCAAACTTTATGAAATATGTTGACGAAGGTTTCTTCGACGGCACCATTTTCCACCGTGTAATTGACGGCTTTATGATCCAAGGCGGTGGCTTTACCGCTGAAATGAGCCAAAAACGTTGCGATGAGCCAGTGAAAAACGAAGCCAACAACGGTTTATCAAACCGTACTGGTACTATCGCGATGGCACGTACTTCTGATCCACACTCAGCGACGGCTCAGTTCTTCATCAACGTCAACGATAACACCTTCCTCGATTTCAAATCTGAAAGCATGCAAGGTTGGGGTTATTGCGTATTTGGTGAAGTGGTTGAAGGCATGGACATCGTTGAAAAAATCAAAGCTGTCAGCACTGGTAACCGTGGCATGCACCAAGATGTGCCATTAGAAGCGGTTGTGATTGAAAAAGTCAGTGTGGCCTAATTCCCTAGGATGCGGACCTTATTTATTGGCGATCTGCACTTAAGTGCCGATCGCCTCGATATCACCCAAGCCTTTAATCGTTTCCTCGATACAGAACTTGATGATGCCGATGCCCTCTATATTTTGGGGGATTTATTTGAGGTATGGGTCGGCGACGATTTAGCTGCGCCCTTTGCCCTCGAATTAGCGCGCAAGCTCAAGCAAGTCTCTCAAAGATTGCCCATCTATTTTATTCACGGTAATCGTGACTTTATGTTAGGCAAACAATTTGCTGATGCTGCAGGCATGCAAATGTTGCCCGAAGTCACTTGTTTAGATCTCTATGGTGTGAATACGGTTATCTTACATGGCGATAGCTTGTGCACCTTAGATAAAGCCTACCAACGCTTTCGCAAATTACGCAGTTTTGCCTTCGCCCGTTGGCTTTATAGCTGTTTGCCGAAGAAAAAACGTCAAGCGATTGCCAATAAGATCCGCAGCAATAGTCAGAGCAGCAATCAACAAAAAAGCTATGTCATCATGGATGTGGAACCGAGTGCGGTGGATGCGTTATTTACCCAAACCCACTGTAAACAGATGATCCATGGTCATACCCACAGACCCGCCATCCACGACTTAACTAATGACTGTAAACGAATTGTGGTCGGTGATTGGTACGAGCAAGGCAGTGTGTTGGTGGTCAGCGCCGACGGAGTGGAGTTAAAAAGCCTGCCTTTCGGCGCTAGCTAAGAAACGATTGATAGTAACGGTAATCAACAAATCATTTAGGCGCCAACATCAAAAACGTTATCGCCTCTAACTCCTAACGCCTCTAGCAAACACTTGATAGAGGCCGTTATTGGCTCTCCTCAACGAGGTTTGGATATTAGGCAACTAAAGGCTGACCACTGTGGAAATGGAACTCATCATCGGGCGCCATAATCAATTCAGCTTCCCTCTCGCCAAAATAAGCGACCCGTTCAGTAATATTTTCAGTCGAAACCAACTGCGCCAGCTTAAGATAATCCTCAAAATGACGCGCCTCAGAGCGCAGCAAGGACACATAAAACTTACTTAACTCTGGATCCAAGTAAGGCGCTAATTTAGCAAAGCGTTCACAGGAGCGCGCCTCAATATACGCACCCACAATCAACTTATCCCGCAAAATATCCTTCTCATGGGTGGTCACGTGGCTCATCATGCCCTTGGCATAACGTCCCGCACGAATATTGCGATACGGAATGTGCCGTGCATGCATCAACTCCAGCACTTGCTCAAAGTGATGGAATTCTTCTTTTATCAAACGGATCAGTGGCGGGATAAGATCCTGAGCAAAGGTAAAATGTTGATTCGGTTGTAGATTGGCAACCAGCTCGTTCTTTTTGACATCGCGAGCCAAAAACAGCTCGATATCGCGATCTTTGTGATAAACAAATTCCTCATAGGGTTTTGCCCACGCCAATAGCGATTGCCCGCTGTCTTTATCCAAGGCGTATCGCCTCAATAAGAACATCGCTGTCTGCGCGGCTTTTAGCTCACAATTACAATGGTCGATTAAGAGTTCATCTAACGAGGCAGAGGCTCTTGCTATATCAATCCAAGTTTGCGGCGTCTCACATCGAAGAAACGCATGAACAGGTGCCAGTAATTGCTGCATGGGATCACTCAAAATCATAAAAAATATCGTCATATTTTACGCGTAATTATCGACAAGCTATAGCGTTACCAGGCAGTAAACTTGACGAGTTGAACTTTTTGTTCAATAAATAATCTACACTTTAAGAACTGAGATCCTGATCACGGCACATCTCAATTCAAAGAGTAGGCAATCGGGAGTTAAAGGGATTGGAGAGCATTAACCCTGATTGCAGAGCTGTTATCAGCTCGTCTGACGTTTGGCGAGCCATCATCAATGCTGAACAAGGATAATTATAATGATACTGAATCACTTAATGGGGTTATACACTCATCCAAAACAAGAGTGGCACGCAATTGAGAAGAATCATGAGGCACTCAAAAGTAGCTTAAGTCACGTTATTCTCATTGCACTTATTCCGGCGGTTTGTAGCTTTATCGCCACCGCATATATTGGTTGGAATCCGGGGTCGGGTGATCCGATTTATCTCACACCACAAAGCGCCATGTTTATGTCTGTGGGAATGTACTTTGGTCTGATTGCGGGCGTCTTTGCCCTCGCCTATTTAGCCTACTGGATGGCAAAAACCTTCGATGCTCAACCTACTTTCACCCAGGCATTAGAACTCGCATCCTACACTGCAACACCGCTGTTTATGGTCGGTCTGGCGGCGCTCTACCCAGTACTCTGGTTTATTATGATTGTAGGGTTGATTGGCTTAGCCTACTCGGTTTATCTGCTGTACGCAGGTGTGCCCATCATTATGAATATCCCTGAAGAGAAAGGCTTTATTTACGCCAGCTCTATGGTCACTGCGGGTTTAGTGCTCTTGGTCGGTTTAATGGCCACCAGCGTTATCCTCTGGAGTATTGGCTTTGGTCCTATGTACCAATAAGGTATCAGTAGACGTTTAGTCGACATGTAAGGGATGGCTTAAAAGAAGCGATAACAGCTGATAAAAATGGTGAAATCTAAAAGATGTAAAAAGCAAAGGCCCTTAGGTTTTATATCACTAAGGGCCTTTTTATTCGTGAATGCCGTTCGTAACTAGCAGCGACAGCAATGCATCATTGCGGCAGCGATTATTGCAGCGAACGACTTGCTATTCAAACGAGTCACGCAGTGCAACTGTTAGGTTAAAAACTAAATGCTCGGCTGATGAATCTTTATTGTCAGCACAGAAATAACCTTCACGTTCAAACTGGTATGCTTTTTCCGCTGGCGCATTAGCAAGGCTGGCTTCAACTAAACCATTCACCACTTCAAGTGAGTTAGGGTTTAGCACTTCATCTACTGTCTCTGCTGCTGCAGGATTTGGATCCGTGAACAAGCGTTGGTATAAACGGAATTCAGCAGGTTTAGCTGTAGTCGCTTCAACCCAATGGATTACGCCTTTTACCTTGCGACCATCGGCAGGGTTTTTACCCAAGGTATCCGCATCGTAGCTACAGTAAACCGTGGTGATATTGCCTTCGCTGTCTTTGTCACAACGTTCAGCCTTAATCACATAAGCGTTACGCAGGCGCACTTCTTTGCCCATCACCAAACGTTTGTACTGCTTATTGGCTTCTTCTCTGAAGTCCGCCACATCGATATACAGTTCGCGGCCAAAGGCAAGTTCGCGTGTGCCCATGCTTTCATCACTTGGGTGAGAAGCCGCTTGAATCGTCTCGATTTGACCTTCTGGGTAGTTCTCAATCACGACTTTTAATGGGCGCAGTACAGCCATCGCACGTGGCGCATGCTCATTAAGCTCTTCACGGATACAAGCATCAAGCATTGCTGCTTCAATCATGTTTTCTTGCTTAGTGATACCAATACGTTGGCAAAACTCGCGGATAGACGCTGGTGTATAACCACGACGGCGCAGGCCAGCAATTGTTGGCATACGTGGGTCATCCCATCCAGAAACTAATTTACGCGTCACTAAGTCATTTAATTTACGCTTAGACATCAGCGTATATTCAAGATTTAAGCGAGAAAATTCGTACTGACGAGTACGGTTCGGCGCTTGAAAATCATCTAAATTGTCAAGAACCCAATCGTATAGACGACGGTTGTCTTGGAACTCAAGCGTACATAACGAGTGAGTAATGTGCTCCAGCGCATCGGAGATACAGTGAGTAAAGTCGTACATCGGGTAAATGCACCACTTGTCACCTGTTTGATGATGGTGAGCAAAACGAATACGGTAAATCACCGGATCGCGCATACACATGAAAGGCGATGCCATGTCGATTTTGGCACGCAGCGCACACTCGCCCTCTTTGAATTCACCCTTACGCATTTTTTCAAATAATTGCAGGTTTTCTTCAACGGAAGTGTCACGGTACGGGCTGTTTTTACCCGGCTCTTTTAAGGTGCCACGGTATTCGCGGGTTTCATCGGCATTGAGGAAACACACATAGGCTAAGCCTTTATTGATCAACTCAACCGCATATTGGTGTAATTGGTCGAAATAGTTAGAGGAATAACGAACCTCACCATCCCACTGGAATCCCAACCAACGCACATCCGCCTGAATAGAATTCACATAATCGATGTCTTCTTTTTCAGGATTGGTATCATCAAAACGTAAATTACAAAGGCCCTGGTAATCGCGCGCAATGCCGAAGTTCAAACAGATAGACTTTGCGTGACCTATATGTAAATAACCATTTGGCTCAGGAGGAAAACGCGTCTGCACGCTAGTGTGCTTACCGCTTTTCAGATCCTCATCAATGATATTACGGATAAAGTTACTCGGACGTACTTCAGTGTCCACATGACTCATGGAATTCCTCTTTGCGAACAATGGCAATTTTAACAAAACCCGCATGATCCTACAGATCTCGGCCAGTTACAATGCCCAGTATGAAAAACTATGGTTTATGGCATGGATAGTAAAACAATAAAAGCAGCCATGAAAGCTGCTTTTATCTTTGTCATTACTAAGCTGACATTTATTACTCAGCGGTTACTCGGTAATGATCCTAACACCTGGAATGATCTGTTGGGTTCTACGGCCCTTACGTTTGAGCCACAGATAGAACACCACAAGTGCCAGGAGGAAGAAACCAATCCACAGACTCGATTGCAGGGGATGCGCACTAAAGGTCGCCGCTTGGTAAGCAATGGTTGCACTGCCGTAGGCCAGTGAGAATGTCCAAGTGGCAGCAAAGGTTGCCCAGCGAGTACCAAACTCATTCACTAAGGCGCCCATCGCTGCGACACAGGGTGTATAGAGTAAGATAAACAGCAGATAAGCAAACGCCGCGACCTTAGTGGTAAAGCCTGACTGTAAGGCACTAAAGGTTGATGTTGCAACACCTTGCGCCTCTGCGGCAACATCGGTACTAGAGACATCACCCACAGATAACTTAAGCGGATCTTCCAAATCTAAACCGAATAAGTTAGCAGGAATCGTCGCCAGCGCTTCGCTGAAACTATCAGCCAATGGAGTTAACTCGCCATCGTCATGGGCGGCATTGGTATACAAGCTGTTGAGTGTACCGACCACAGCTTCTTTAGCAAAAATCCCAGTGATAATACCGACTGTCGCAGGCCAGTTATCTTGCTCAATCCCCATTGGAGCAAAGATAGGGGTGACTTTTTGGCTCGCCACACTTAAGAGTGACGCTTGGCTATCTTCATGGCCAAAAGTGCCATCAACTCCAATCGCATTGATAAAGTTGAGCAGTGTCACTACTAGCACGATGGTTTTACCCGCTCCTAAGATAAAGCTCTTAGTCCGCTTACCAGTTCGCACCATCACAGCTTTAAATTTTGGCAACTCATAGCTTGGCAGCTCCATCACCACCGCACTGCTAGTGCCGGGTAATAAGGTGCTGCGCAGTAATAATCCAGTGCCAATCGCCGCAAAAATCCCAATCACATACAGTAAAAACACTAGGTTTTGACCAGAATCAGGGAAGAAGGCCGCCGCAAATAGCGCATACACAGGTAAACGCGCACCGCAGGACATAAAGGGTGCCATCATACCAGTCACGATACGCTCACGCTCACTGCCTAAGGTACGAGTGGCCATAATGGCTGGCACCGAACAACCAAAGCCTACAATCATAGGCACGAAGGCTTTACCCGGTAAGCCAATACGGCGCATTAAGCCATCCACCACGAATGCCGCGCGGGCCATATAGCCTGAGCTTTCAAGAATGGATAAACCGAGGAATAGCGCTGCGATAACCGGAATAAAGGTAGAAACGGTTTGAATACCTTGACCGACACCACCCGCAAGAATCGTCACAAGCCATGCCGGCGCGCCGATATTGCCAAGGAATGCACCAAAATGGTCAACCAGCAATGCACCGACAAACACATCGAAGAAATCGATAAACGCACTACCAATGTTGATGCTGAACATAAACATCAGATACATGACAAATAAAAACACCGGAATGCCAAGTACAGGATGTAAAACTAATTTATCGAGTTTATCGCTCAGTGTTAGGAAGCCATCTGCTTTCACTGAACCTTGGAATACACGCTCGACAAAGTTAAAACGTGTCGTGGCGACCAGTACTTCGATGTCATGTCCTTGCTGCGCGATTTGCTGGGTGCAAGTATTCACTTCATCCTGAAGTTCAGCATTTTTACAACTGCCACAACCAGAACCATTACCTAACATCGCCAAGGCGCGGCCACGGCTTAAGTTGGGATCTTTGCTGCAAAGGAGTTGCACGCCCGCTTCAATTTGCTCATCGTAATCGAGTATTAAAGGCGCTTCGGAGACGCGGCCTTGGAGTAAATCCAATACCTGCGCTTGCACTTTGGCCACATCGGCAGGGTCGCGAGAACACACGCCAATCACAGGGCAACCTAACTCTTGGCTCATTTTCTTTAAATCGACACGGATCCCACGCTTGATAGCCGCATCGATTTTATTCAATACCACTACCATAGGGATCGACAGCTCACGAAGCTGTGCCGTCAAATAGAGGTGACGCTCAATATTGGTCGCATCGACTAAGTTAATGATGCCATCGACACGTTGTTCGGCGAGATACTGCTGAGCAATCTGCTCATCGAGGGAACAATCACAACTGTTACCCGCGGGGAGTAAATCGTAAATGCCAGGTAAGTCGGTTAAGTAAACGTCGGCGCCATTAAGGGTAAAATGACCAGTTTTTTTCTCAACGGTCACACCGGACCAGTTGCCTACTTGTTGATTCGCGCCCGTTAGTGCGTTAAAGAGTGTTGATTTTCCCGCGTTTGGGTTACCAACAGTGACGCAATGAAACTGCTTAGTCATTCGCCTTTTCCACCTCTATGATGTCTGCCAGATCTCTGCGCATACAAAGCTTACTGCCCCGAATATCTAACTCTAAACCAGAGCCCATTGGCGCTCTGCGGATCAACGAAAATCGTGTATTAGGGGTGATGCCCATGGATAATAATTTACGCTTCACTGTCTGCGGCAGATCTAATCGCCCGATTTCAGAAATAATGCCACGGTCACCGGGACTGAGTTCGCTTAACTTCATTACCTATTTCACCTTGTAACAGCTTCAGCTTGAAAAACTGCGCCCATTGTATCTGAGCGACGGCTCTAATAACTTTACCTAGATCAAGCTTTATGACTGGTAACGATAATAGTTTTCAATTGTGTTGGGTATTATGTGACAAAAATCTCAATGAATAAACGCCTGACAAAAAATAAAAATACTCACTAACTTTCTCTCGAGGTTGTGATGTAAATCTTATCCAACAAGCTATCAACAAATGCATCGCCAAAACAAAATGTGACGTTAATCACATTTATTGTTTATCTCTGCAAAATCATCGCTCTTTACTGTCAATCACCTTAAGAATGTTAAGCAGTTGTCACTTAATTGTTCTAATATTAATCAGCTAAATTAGCGATGTCGAAAGCTTGAAAAATAACAAATAAAACGCACTCGGGAATAGATGAACATGGATATTGGGTTAAAGTTCAAAAGCATAACTCAGGTTATGCTTGCTTTGATGTTATCGATACTCAGCCTTTCAACGTTAGCAACACCTTGGGATGACAAGCCGCCCGAGGAGGTCGTCGCAACTTTGGACAAAAAATTTGCCGAAGGTAAATACTCGGCTAAAGGGGCTGACACTTGCCTGATGTGCCATAAGAAAAGTGCCACTGTAATGGCAATTTTTGATGGCGTACATGGCAATCCCAATGTCAAAGATTCCCCCATGGCCGACTTACAGTGTGAGGCTTGCCACGGTCCACTCGGTAATCATAACAAGGGCGGCAAAGAGCCGATGATCACCTTCGGCCAGCATTCCCCCGTTCCCGCGCAAAAACAAAACAGTGTCTGCATGAGTTGCCATAACGACGACCAACGCATCGCGTGGAAAGGTAACCACCATGACAATGCCGATATCCCCTGCAGTAGCTGCCACCAAGTACACGTAGCAAAAGACCCTATCAGCGACAAAGCCAACGAAGTGGCGATTTGTACCCAATGCCATACCCAGCAAAAAGCGGATATGCACAAACGCTCATCCCATCCACTGCAATGGCAACAAATGGTCTGTAGCGATTGCCACAATCCCCATGGCAGTTTAAATGATGCCAGTCTGAAACAAATGAGCGTCAACGAAAACTGTTACAGCTGCCACGCCGAAAAACGCGGTCCTAAATTGTGGGAACATGCGCCAGTCACCGACAATTGTGCGAACTGCCATAACCCCCACGGCAGCGTCAACGAATCCATGCTCATTAGCAAACCGCCACAGTTATGCCAACAGTGCCACGCCTCCGATGGCCACAGCAGTAATGCTTACTTTGGTAATCAAACCAACGCCTTCACCTCGGGTAATTCCTGTATGAATTGCCATGGACAAGTGCATGGTTCAAACCATCCATCCGGCAAGTTACTCCAGAGATAACAAGGGAATGATCATGCAAATAATGAACATATCGACTCCTAGAGCTTGTTTCTCACTCACATTACTGGCTTGGGCGATTAGTGGCGTACTCAACACGGCCCATGCTGAAGGATATGAAATCCAAAAAGCGAATCGCAGCGGCGTAAAAAGTGACTCATGGAGCTGCAAGCAATGCCAGCCCAAAACAGGGCGCCAAGGCAACGCCAGCGCCACGCTCGCCTATAATGACGGCGAAGATAGCCGTTTTGGTAATCGAACTGGCACGGATAAGGATGGCTTGGTCGGTGCCGTGGGCGCCGATATGCAATACCAAGCTGAGAGTGGTTACCATACCCGGCTAGAGGCCGATAAACTGGGATTTGATACGGGTTCAGCCAAGCTCACCACAGGCCAACCCGGGCACTATCAAATTCAATTAGGTTATAAAGGGCTCGCCAATTACCAATACAATCAGCTAAAAAGCCCTTATCTCACCGATAACGATAAGATGCTCTTGCCTGAAAATTGGGTAGAGGGAGCAACGACCCAATCCATGCCGTTACTGCAATCGAGTTTAATCGAGCAGGACTTAAGCATTACGCGGGATAGATTCAACCTCGGCGGTTACTATGCTGGCCATATCTCATCGAGCAGCCGCTACAAAGCCTCGGTAAACTACCAGCATGAAAACCGCAGCGGCGCGAAAAAGACCAGCGCAAATATTCTCACTAACAGTGTGATGTTGGCGCATCCAATCGATGACAGCACAGATGAAATCAATGCCAGAGTCTATTTTGGCGGCGCTGGCTGGCAAGCGGGCATAAACAGCCAGATAAGCCAATACAAGAATGACCATCAGGCGCTGCTATGGCAATCGGCCTATACTCCCACATTTGGTGCGACCTACTTTGGGCAAAATGCCGTCGCCCCAGATAACAAGGCCTATCGGATCGCAGCCGAGGCCAGTGGTGGTCAAAATGGTCATAACATCCTAATGCACGCGGGTATCAGCAACATGTCACAGGATGAGGCTTTTCTTCCCGCGACCATTAATGGCCCCTCCCCTGTACTGCCAACCGGTAATCTGGATGCCCAAGTGGACATCCTAGATATGGTGCTTAAGTATTCAGGCCGCATCACACAGGATTTGAGTGTTCAAGCCAGTTATAACTATCAAGACAGGGAAAACAAGACAGCCCAACTGGATTTCCCACAGGTCGTGACCGACAGTTTTCATCAAGGGGCCGAACAAAATCGCCTCTACGATAAACGCAGCAAACAATTCGACCTTAAAGGAAAATACCGCCTAACCCCATCGGCCTATGCTGAGGCGGGATATAGTCGTGATGAAGTTATTTATTCTGAACTAGACAGGCAATCCGTTGACGAATCGGGGTTGTTTGCCAAACTCAGCTACCGTTATTCGCCCGCTTGGTCTGCTTGGTTAAAGGGAGAAACATTAGACCGCAATGGCAGTGAATACGATCCAGTGACCAGCACCCAAAGTCCAAGCAACCCTTGGCTGCGTAAATCCTACCTCGCGGACAGGAAACGTCAAAAAGTCACCCTACACACAGATTATCAAAGTGATATCGGCTTATCTGTAGGAGCGAGTTTACACAGCATCGACGATGACTATGACCACACCTTGGTCGGGCTCACCCAAGTCTCTTACCTTGGCTATGACGTTTCAGCACAGTATCTGATTAGCGATAATTTGAGTGTCAACGCCTATCTCAACCAAGACTGGCACGATTCCGATCAGGCTGGAAGCAATCGTTTCTCAACCCCTGATTGGTACAGCACATCTGAAGAGAAATCGACCCTGATTGGCGCGGGTATCGCCTATCAAAACCTGTTGGATAATCGTTTAGATCTGGGCTTGGACTACAGCTACTCCGACGGCCAAAGCGACACCGAAGTCACCTACGGTATCAACAGTCCCTACGGTGACTATTACAGTCGCAAGCACAATATTAACGCCTACGCCAAATATAAGCTGGCCGACAGTATGTCGTTACGCTTCGATTGGTTGTTCGAGAAATATCAAGATGCAAACTGGCAAAACCAAAACACCACTTGGGACACAGTCCCCAATGTGCTCAGTTTTGGCGACATCAGCCACGACTACAATGCTCATTACTTAGGTTTGACCTTAAGCTACCAAATGTAACTTAGGCACTGACAGCGTATTCCAAGGATAGAAATATGAACAAGTTTGCAAGATTTAGCTCACAATTCAGTCTGTTACTGGCCTTAACCACCCTGCTTACCGCCTGTGGTGGCAGTGACGGTAACGATGGCTCACCCGGTGAGCCAGGTAAACCACCCGCGATGACGATCACTAGCCTAAACATCATAGTCGATAAAGTCGCCGTGACCGACGGCATCGCCCAAGTCGATTATCAGGTGAGCAACCAAGACGATGAAGCCGTGGTCGGTATTCCCTCGGCCACCTTTATTGCAGCGCAATTACTGCCTCAGGGCGCGACAGGTGCAGGCAATAGCAGCGAGTGGCAACATTTTACCTCTGAAACGTGCGCCGCTTCTTGCCCTGGCACGTTTGTCGACCATAAAAACGGCCATTACAGTTATCGTTTTAGTACCGCATATAATGGCATGAATGGTGTGACATTCCTTAACGATGCCACCCAGCGAGTCGTCATCAAACTGGGCGGCGATGCACTAGCCGATGGCACGGCGCTCCCCATTACCAATCAACACTACGATTGGCAAACCTCGGGTAATACCCTAGCCTACACCCGTAACTTAGTTACCATTGAAACCTGTAATAGCTGCCACAGTAATTTGGCGTTCCATGGTGGACGCTACAACCAAGTTGAAACCTGCGTAACTTGCCATAACAGTAAAAAAGTCAGCAATCCTGCGGATATTTTCCCGCAAATGATCCACAGCAAACACTTAACGGGATTCCCTCAATCCATCAGTAATTGCCAGACTTGCCACGTCGATAATCCTGATTTAGCCGAGCGTCAAAACTGGCATAGGGTGCCCACTATGGAAGCTTGTGGAGCCTGCCATACCCAAATCAATTTCCCTGCGGGCCAAGGCCACCCTGCGCAAGCAGATAATAGCAATTGTGTTGCCTGCCATAATGCCGATTGGACCGCCAGCGTACACGGCAATGAAGATCAAATGGCCGCGTTAGCCCAGTTTAGTCCAAGCATCAGTAGCGCAAGCATGGATGCCAATGGCACAGTGACCGTTGCCGTGACGCTAAGCAATCCAGCAACTGGTACTGTATACAGTGAGAGCGCAGATAAGCTCAAATTTATCAGCGACCTAAGGGTCTATGCTAACTGGGGAACCAGTTTCGATTACAGTACCCGCTCCGCGCGCTCAATTCGTCTGCCTGAGTCCACACCAGTCACTGGCAGCAACGGCACTTACACTTATACCATTTCGGGTCTCACGGTTCCGGCGGGAACTGAGGCCGACCACGGCGGCTTAGCAATTCAAGGTCGAGTTTGCGCCAAAGATAAAGTACTCGTGGATTGCAGCACTGAACTTGCCGAAGTTCTGGTTATCAAGGCAAGCCACAGTTACTTCGATATGTCAGCCTTAAGTGCCACTGGCAGACGCGAAGTCATTAGCAATGCCAACTGCGCTAGCTGCCACGGCGATCAACAACTGAATATTCATGGCGCACGTAACGATTTAGCGGGCCAATGCCAACTTTGCCACAACCCGAATATGCAGGCCGACGCCACGGCGGCAAATCCCTCCATTACCTCCTTTGACTTTAAGCAGTTAATCCATGGGATCCATACCAGCCAATTTGCCGGTTTTGAGGACCTCAACTACCCAGGCAAAATCGGTAATTGTGCTCAATGCCATATCAAAGATGCAGCGGGAGTTTCAACGGTTGCCCTGCCCTTAAACTCTGCCGTTCAACCACTTGCGCTAAACAACGGCACCTTCACGAGTCCCATTGCCGCGGTGTGCAGTAACTGTCACTCAAGTGATACCACCCACAACCATATGATGCAGCAAGGTGCAGTATTTGCGGGAACAAAAGCCGACGCCACCGCAGGTACAGAAACCTGTGCTTTCTGCCACGGACAAGGCGCTGTCGCCGACATATTAAAAGTCCACCCGATTAATTAACCCTATGATGCAGGCCGAAAAGGCCTGCTACTGCAAATATAAAAGGAACTCATACTATGCAGTCATCTACCCCTAAAGAAATAGTCAGATCTCAATCACATTACCCGCTTAAAGTGACTGATAAATACCAATGACTTAGTTAGCCTTACAGGTGGGATCTAATTCCACACATTAAATACGGCTAATGAGATTTATTCCTATTTGAGACGTGTTTAATGATGATTAAAACTATTGCAGGGAAATATCATGATGAAACGGTTCAATTTCAATACCGCAACAAAAGCGATGTTGGGTGCCGGTTTACTTTCACTTCTTCTCACTGGCTGCGGTGGCAGTGACGGTAAAGACGGTGAAGACGGTAAACCAGGCGTTGTTGGTGTTAATATTAACTCGACCTCAACATTAAAAGCTAAATTCACAAATGCAACTGTTGACGCAGGCAAGGTCACCGTTGATTTTACATTGGAAAATGCCAATGGCGTGGCTGTACTCGGCTTAACAAAAGATCACGATTTACGCTTTGGTATTGCTCAGCTCACCCATGTGACTGAAGCAGCGGACGATCCAGCGAAAACTGCAGATCGTGGCTATCAATGGCAAGCTTACATCAATGCTAAAAAAGAGCCTGGTACAATTCCATCAGGTGTTGATAATCTCAATCCATCGACCCAGTACCAAGCCAACGTTGAAACAGCGAGTAAATGCGACACTTGCTTGGTTGACCACGGTGACGGTAGTTACAGTTACACCTATCAAACCAACATTGCTAATGTCACTGAGCCATTAACCGTTACTTACAGCGCTGACGCGACTCAACGCGCCACAATGGAGCTTGAGCTGCCACAACTTGCTGCGAATGCGCATTTTGATTGGCAACCTTCGACAGGTAAAACAGAAGGCATCCAAACTCGCAATGTGGTTTCTATCAAAGCCTGTTACACCTGCCACCAACCAGAAAGCTTAGAGCTTCATGGTGGTCGTCGTATCGATATTGAAAACTGTGCCTCTTGCCATACTGCAACATCTGGCGACCCAGAGTCAGGCAATAGCATTGAATTCACTTATATGATCCATGCTATCCACAAAGGTGGCGAACGTCATACCTACGATGAAACAGGCGCAGAAGTACCTGCTCCTTATAAGATTGTCGGTTACGGTGGTAAAGTGATCGACTACGGCAAAGTAGGCTTCCCATTGAAACCTGCCGCTGATTGTTCAGCTTGTCACGTTGAAGGTGCGGGTGCTCCAGCCAATGCAGACCTATTCAAAGCTGACTTAAGCAATCAAGCTTGTATTGGTTGCCATACTGAAAAACCATCTGCTCACCATAGCAGTACAGACTGTACCTCTTGCCACAATGCAACAGAGCCTTATGGCGGTACTGGCAGTGCAGCCAAACGTCATGGTGATGTACTGAAAGCCTATTCTGATACTCAAGCTATGGGCATTAAGTTTAGCAATGTGGGTGTGAATGGCACTGGTAAGATTACCTTTGATGTTCAAGTCGTTGATAAAGACGGCAATGCTATCGAAAACAAATATCTTAACCAAAGCTCACGCGTTATCGTGGCTTGGGATTCTGATAAAGATTACCCAAGCTATGCTGACGCCTCTTACAGCAACCGTCGTATCGCACTGAGCGAAGGCACTTACAACGAAGCGACCAAAACCTATACGTTAACTGGCACTAAGTTCAACCTGCCAGCGGATGCTAACGGTAAAACCTTTGAACTCTGGTCTACATTAGAAGTGTGTTTCAACAGCGGTGGTTACGGTGTTGCCGAAATCGTTCCAACCGATTGTAGTTTGCCGAACGTGCGCAAAGTGCCCGTGAAAGAAGCACCTTACCACTTCGTTTGGAAAGACAATGGTGTGGATAGCGCAGTAAAAGCTAAAACACGTCGTGAAATCATTGACCCAACTAAGTGTCAAGGCTGTCACAATCAGGAAATCCACCACTATGACAACGGCGTAAACTGCCAAACTTGTCATACATCGGATAAAACTCTGAAGACAGATGCGGCCTATCCAGGCGGCAAGATTCCAACCAGCTTTGCTTGGAAAGCGCACGAACGTGAAGGCCATTACCTCAAGTATGCGGGCGTTCAATCAGGTACTGTACTCAAGACCGATTGTTCAACCTGTCACACTGATAAAGGTATCACTCTTGGACGTGCTCCTGAGCGTGTATGGCGCTATGGCGACATCACCAACGGTGGGGCTGATATTTGGGTATCTTCAGATGCAGGTGCATGTTTAAGCTGTCACCAGAAGTATCTGTCTGATGCAACTAAGTCTCACATTGAAGCCAACGGCGGTATCTTAAATGGTACCAGTGCTGCGGATGTTCAAACCCGTGCATCTGAAAGCTGTGCAACTTGCCATACTCCAACTCAGTTACGCGAAGCACACGGTAACTAAATAAACCGCCTCTTTAGCGATTAAAGAGACTGGACAAAAAGAGAGAGGTAACCCCTCTCTCTTTTTATTTTCCACCTCACAATCCGCCGTTTTTTTGATCTAAATTTATTTTTCCCCTGTGGTTTAACTACCTCTTTAGAAATAGAAAGATCCAAGTCACACATTAGCAAAGGCCTTGAAGATTTTAGAGGCATGTTAGGTTAGCCTTTCCTTGGGGAATTCTATTTCCAGCATCCACTTAGGTTGCCTTCGAGACCAAAGTACAGACAAAGAATCTGTCGGGCGAAGAAGATAAGCACTTAAGTAATGCCAAACCTATGCAGGGAAAAAAATGATGAACACACAAAAATCAAAATTCGCACTGCTGCTTGCAGCAAGTGCCGTCACTATGGCCTTAACTGGCTGTGGTGGAAGTGATGGTAACGATGGTAAACCCGGTGAACCTGGCGGCGAGCCAGCTCCAGCCATTCAAAAACTCAATTTCACATTCAACAAATCAGTAGTGACTAACGGTGTTCCTAGTGTTGAATTCACCGTCACCAACGAAGACGATTTGCCCGTAGTTGGCCTGCAAAAAATGCGCTTTGCTGCAGCTCAACTCATTCCTCAAGGTGCAACTGGCGCGGGTAATGCCTCTCAATGGCAATACTTTGGTGATGAGACCTGTGATGTCGCGTCAACCTGTCCGGGCACCTTTGTGGACATGAAGAACGGCCGCTACAGCTACACCTTCAAAATGAACCTGACAGCCAACACTAAGATCACCTACAACGACCAGTTGGCTCAACGTGTACTTATCCGCGCTTACAACACGCCATTACCAGATGGTACCTTAGTGCCTAACAGCAACGCTTTTGTAGACTTTACCGCTGACACAGGTGCAGAACCTGGCTACAGTCGTAAAATCGTTGCCACAGAAAGCTGTAATACTTGTCACCAAGACTTAGCCAAAGTTAAACATGGCGGCGCTTACTCAGATGTTAACTACTGCGCGACTTGCCATACATCAGGTAAAGTGGGAGTAGGTAAAGAATTTAATGTGCTAGTCCACGCAAAACATAAAGACCTTACTTTAGGTTCACTTGAAAGCTGCCAAAGCTGTCACGTTGAAACTGAAGCCGCGCCAGATTGGACTAATTGGTCACGTATCCCAACTGCCGCCACCTGTGGCAGCTGTCATACTGCGGTGGATTTCGCAGCGGGTAAAGGTCACTCACAACAGCTCGATAACTCAAACTGTATCGCTTGCCACAACAGCAATTGGACTGCCGAGTTACACACAGGCAAAACCGCTGAGAAGAAAGCGGTTATGGCTCAGTTAGGTATGTCTGCCACACTCGCCGGTCAAGAAGACAACACTGCGGTATTAACCGTGTCTATCCTAGATAAAGACGGCAACGCCATTGATGCGGCAAGTGTACAAAATAAGATCAAACGTTTAGAAACTATCACTAACGTTGGTCCTAACTTCCCCATCATGGGCTACAACCCAAGCCCAGTAACACAGTATAAGAAAGTGACTAAAGACTTGGTCAAAGATGGCGCATTGCAAGCAGATGTGACCATCGTTGACGGTAAACTGGTCTTCACTACACCAGCACTGCCATTTGGAGCGGGTGATACTGACACCGCCTTTACCTTTATCGGTCTAGAAATGTGTAACACGGGTTCTACGCTAACGGCTTGTAGTGCAGATAGCACAACCACTAGTATGAAAGCCGAATTAGCCTTTGGTACTAAGTCTGGCAAAGCACCCAGCATGCGCCATGTGAACTCAGTGAACTTCAGCACTTGCCAAGGCTGTCACAGTGATACCTTTGAAATCCACAAAGGTCACCATGCAGGCTTCGTGATGTCAGAACAAGTTTCACATGCCAAAGACGCAAGCGGTAAACCAATCGTCGGTGTGGATGCCTGTGTGGCCTGTCATACCCCTGATGGTACCTACGCAAGCGGTGCAAACAAAGGTGGTTTCGAAATGAAACTGCACGTAGTTCACGGTGAGCAAGGCGTTATCAAAGAATGTACTCAGTGCCACAACGACTTCAACTTAGACGCGTTCAAAGTGAAGGGTGCACTGGCCACTTCTGCTGGTAAATACACCACCCCAATCACAGCAACTTGTACTTCATGCCACGCCCCAGAATCGATTGGCCACGGCTTAGAAAATATGGGCGCGATTGTGGACGGTGATTATACTCAAGCCAACCAAGCGGCACAGTCAGAAACCTGTTTCTACTGCCATACCCCAACAGTTGCAGATCACACTCAAGTGAAAATGTAATTTGCCCAAGCAGGGGGAGCTCGCTCCCCCTATCTTGAATTTTGTTGGGACAAATTGGGAAGCCTATTATGAAAAACAGCCACAAAATGAAAAACCTACTGCCGGCATTGATGATGTCTGCGGTCATGGCATTTGCCATCGCACCGAGTGCTCACGCCTCCAAGTGGGATGAAAAAATGACGCCTGAGCAAGTCGAAGCCACCTTAGATAAGAAGTTTGCCGAAGGCAACTACTCCCCTAAAGGCGCCGATTCTTGCTTGATGTGCCATAAGAAATCCGAAAAAGTCATGGACCTTTTCAAAGGTGTCCACGGCGCGATTGACTCCTCTAAGAGTCCAATGGCTGGCCTGCAATGCGAGGCATGCCACGGCCCTATGGGTCAGCATAACAAGGGCGGCAACGAGCCGATGATCACTTTTGGTAAACAATCGACCTTAAGTGCCGACAAGCAAAACAGCGTATGTATGAGCTGTCACCAAGACGATAAGCGTATGTCTTGGAATGGCGGTCACCATGACAATGCCGATGTTGCTTGTGCCTCGTGCCACCAAGTACACGTCGCGAAAGACCCAGTGTTATCTAAAAACACTGAGATGGACGTCTGTACAAGCTGCCACACTAAGCAAAAAGCGGATATGAACAAACGCTCAAGTCACCCTCTCAAATGGGCACAAATGACCTGTAGCGACTGTCACAATCCCCATGGGAGCATGACAGATTCCGACTTGAACAAGCCAAGCATCAACGAAACCTGTTATGCCTGTCACGCCGAGAAACGCGGCCCAAAACTCTGGGAGCATGCACCCGTCACTGAGAGTTGTGTTACTTGCCACAATCCTCACGGTAGTGTGAATGATGCCATGCTGAAAACCCGTGCGCCGCAGTTATGTCAGCAATGTCACGCTAGCGATGGCCACGCCAGCAACGCCTACTTAGGTAACACTGGTTTAGGTTCAAATGTCGGTGACAACGCCTTTACGGGTGGAAGAAGCTGCTTAAATTGCCATAGTCAGGTTCATGGTTCTAACCATCCATCTGGCAAGCTATTACAGCGCTAAGGAGACGAGAAGATGAAATTCAAACTCAATTTGATCACTCTAGCGTTATTAGCCAACACAGGTTTCGCCGTCGCTGCCGATGGTTATGGCCTCGCCAATGCCAATACTGACAAAGTGAAACTCTCAGCATGGAGCTGTAAAGGCTGCGTGGTTGAAACTGGCACATCTGGCACTGTGGGTGTTGGTGTAGGTTATAACAGCGAAGAGGATATTCGCTCAGCCAATGCCTTTGGGACATCCAATGAAGTAGCTGGCAAATTTGATGCCGATTTACGCTTTAAAGGTGAAAAGGGTTACCGTGCCAATGTTGAAGCTCATCAACTCGGTATGGATGGCGGTCGTTTGGATGTGAATGCCGGCAAACAAGGTCAGTACAATGTCAATGTTAACTATCGCCAAATTGCCACCTACGACAGCAATAGTGCCCTCTCGCCCTATTCTGGTATCGGCGGCAATAACCTGACCTTGCCCGATAACTGGGTCACCGCAGGTTCGAGCAGCCAAATGCCACTGTTGATGGACAGCCTGAACAGCCTTGAGTTATCACTGAAACGTGAGCGCACAGGCTTAGGGTTCGAATATCAAGGCGAATCCCTGTGGAGCACCTATGTTAACTACATGCGTGAAGAAAAAACCGGCTTAAAACAAGCCTCTGGTAGCTTCTTCAACCAATCTATGATGTTGGCAGAACCCGTGGATTACACCACTGACACCATAGAAGCAGGCGTGAAACTCAAGGGTGATCGTTGGTTCACTGCACTCAGTTACAATGGTTCGATTTTCAAAAATGAATACAACCAGCTGAACATTGACAGTGCCTTCAACCCCACCTTTGGTGCCCAAACCCAAGGTACGATGGCACTCGATCCCGATAATCAGGCACACACAGTATCGCTGATGGGGCAGTATAACGACGGCAGTAACTCACTGTCTGGCCGTATTTTAACCGGACAAATGAGCCAAGATCAGGCATTGGTGACGGATAACTACCGTTATGCAAATCAGCTTAATACTGATGCTGTTGATGCCAAAGTCGACCTACTGGGTATGAACCTAAAAGTCGTTAGCAAAGTGAGCAAAGACCTCCGATTAACAGGTAGTTACGATTATTACGACCGTGACAATAACACCCAAGTGGAAGAATGGACTCAGATCAGCATCAATAATGTCAACGGTAAGGTGGCTTATAACACCCCTTACGATAATCGTACGCAACGCTTTAAAGTTGCCGCAGATTATCGCATTACCCGCGATATTAAACTCGATGGTGGTTATGACTTCAAACGCGACCAACGTGATTATCAAGACCGTGAAACCACGGATGAAAATACCGTTTGGGCCCGTTTACGTGTCAACAGCTTCGATACCTGGGACATGTGGGTAAAAGGCAGTTACGGTAACCGTGACGGCTCACAATACCAAGCGTCTGAATGGACCTCTTCTGAAACCAACAGCCTATTACGTAAGTACAATCTGGCTGACCGTGACAGAACCCAAGTCGAAGCGCGGATCACCCATTCGCCGCTTGAAAGCCTGACTATCGATGTTGGTGCCCGTTATGCGCTGGATGATTATACCGATACTGTGATTGGTTTAACTGAGTCAAAAGACACCAGTTATGATGCCAATATCAGCTATATGATCACCGCTGACTTACTAGCAACCGCCTTCTACAACTATCAAACCATTGAGTCTGAACAAGCAGGTAGCAGCAATTACAGCACCCCAACTTGGACTGGCTTTATTGAAGACAAGGTCGATGTAGTTGGCGCAGGTATTAGCTACAACAATCTGCTGGAGAACAAGTTACGCCTAGGACTGGACTACACCTATTCCAACTCCGACAGCAACACTCAAGTCAGACAAGGTATCACTGGCGACTATGGTGATTATTTTGCCAAAGTGCACAACATTAACTTATACGCTCAATATCAAGCCACCGAGAAACTCGCGCTGCGCTTCGATTACAAAATTGAGAACTATAAGGACAATGACGCCGCCAACGATATCGCCGTTGATGGCATTTGGAACGTCGTAGGTTTTGGTACTAATAGCCATGACTACACCGCACAAATGCTGATGCTGAGCATGAGTTACAAGCTCTAATCTGCGTTTATTGATAGTCAAAAGCCCGCACTGCGGGCTTTTTTATTGCCAACAAAAACTTACCGCGCTTTGAATGCAAGTTCTGGCTATTCCAGAAGCAAAAATCTTGAATAAGATCAGACTCTGGAGCAAAACTCGCACTCAAAATAAGGTATTCCTTGAGTTCACAAGCACTTTAGCGGATGTTAATTCAGCCCGTTAATTTTCAGTGGATATTTGATGTCGTTCTTCACTTCTTGGCGTTTATCGCCTCTGCCTGCCTTTGTCGGCTTAA
This sequence comes from Shewanella decolorationis S12, assembly GCF_000485795.1. Taxonomy (GTDB): domain Bacteria; phylum Pseudomonadota; class Gammaproteobacteria; order Enterobacterales; family Shewanellaceae; genus Shewanella; species Shewanella decolorationis. The sequence continues at coordinate 201,650 of NZ_AXZL01000068.1, read as the reverse complement.
GTTTGCTCTCTACCCCTGCCTTAGCATTTGATTCAAGCGGTGGCTCGGCAAGCTTATTTATCATCGTAGGTCTTGGCGGATTTACCTTGCTCAATAGCTTAATGCAAGGGTTGTTCTTTTTTGCAGGTCAGTATCGTAATCCCATCTTTGCTAAACGCCATGTGCTGAGCGCACTCATAGTACCTCTACTCGCCTTTGCCTTAACTCTTTATGATCACAGCTCTTGGAGCGACTTTGCCCTCAATCTCGGCATGATCATTGTGGGAGTAGGATTGATTTTATTGCCGCTGCAGTTGCGTCAACTTAACCAGCCCAGTAACCAACATGCTAACTGGTTACTGAATCTTGGCGCCATACTCGTGTTAGGTATCAGTTATCTAGTGCCGCCCTGCGCACTGTTTGCGATTATTCTTGCGCATATTGCTATAGCCTCACGCCCCAACACAGAAGCCCAAAAACTCATCGCCAAAACAATGAGTTATCTTATATTAGCTGCGTCCTATGCGCTCTTTGGCTACTGGCTCTTTCATTTATTAAGCAAATTTGGGGCTTGAGGATGACAGACACTTCACGCCCAGCTATCGAGCCAAATTGCTCCGCAGAGCTAAGTGAACTGCTCCAGCAAATCCGTGCTTGCCAACAGTGTCGGACAGAGTTGCCCTTGCCGCCTAAACCTATCTTGCAAGCCAGTAGCCAAGCAAGGATCTTAATCGCTGGCCAAGCCCCCGGCGTAAAAACTCACCATAAGGGCATTCCCTTCGACGATGCTAGCGGTGAGCGGCTTAGGGTGTGGCTAAATGTCAGTCGGGAGCAATTTTATGACCCCGCGCGGTTTGCCATAGTGCCGATGGGATTTTGCTTTCCGGGAACCATTGAACGCAACGGTAAAAAGCAGGGCGATAAGCCCCCCCGCCCCGAGTGCGCTGCGACCTGGCATGAAAGGTTACTCGCCTTGATGCCACAGATAGAGTTAGTGCTGGTCCTTGGCCAATATGCGATTGAATACCATCTACACTCAAAAATGACTGTCACCCAAGCATGTGAACAATGGCAGCATTATTGGCCCAATGTGATCGTGTTACCCCACCCTAGCCCTAGAAATAACCTTTGGCTAAAACAACATCCCGAATTTGAACGAGTACTTATTCCTAAGATAAGATCACGTATCGCAGCATTATTAAATTCTTAATTGAAATAGGCACAGACCATGTATCTGCTCGATTCTGCCATCGCCAAGCAAATTGTAAGTCGTACGATGAAAATCATCGGACACAATATCAATGTGATGAATGGTCAAGGGGTGATTTTAGGATCAGGCGATCCCAAACGAATGGGTTCAGTCCACGAAGGCGCATTGTTAGCCATAGCACAAAATCGTAATGTAGAACTGAGCGAAGAAGTCGCCTCTGGTTTACATGGTGTCAAACCCGGCATTAATTTACCCTTGCATTATCAAGGACAAATCATTGGAGTGATTGGGATTACAGGCGATCCGGCCGAGTTAACCCACTACGGTGAGCTGCTAAAAATGACCGCAGAGATGATTGTCGAGCAAGCTAATTTGCAGGATAAGTTGCAGTGGGAAAACCGCCAACGTGAAGAATTTATCCTGCAACTTATTAAGGCACAAACCGATGATGATGAGCAATTGCACCGCTGGGCCAGGCAGCTCGATATTGATATCAATCTGCCGCGAGTGGCCGCCATTATTGAGGTCAGCGAAAAGCAATCCACGCCAACCCAGCACAAATCTGATGCCTTTTCTCCATTAGTCCAGAGCGGGCAAAGCACAGACGAGCATAATCCCAGAGTCAGCGAAACGCTCAAGCAAGTGCTGCATTTACTGCAAAACCCCGACAGAGGCAACTTGATTGCCATGACATCCATGTCGCAACTGGTGATCTTAAAACCCGCGTTTCTGGATGGAAAACAATGGGATCCCGAGCTTGAAAATCAACGTATCGATAAACTGCTACAACGCTTGCCCGCGCAAATGGATTTAAATTTTAAAATCGCACTTGGGCATTTTTTCCCTGAAAAAGGCGGTATTGCGCGTTCCTACCAAACCGCCCAAGAAACCTTGAGCATCGGCAAGCAACTTAACCCCGAAGGGACTAAATACCTGTTTGAAGATTACTCGTTACAAGTACTACTGTCGGGACTCAAGCATGATTGGCGTGGCCAAGCACTCACAAATGCCTATCAGCAATTAGCCAAGGCCGATAAAAACGGCCAGCTACGTAAAACCTTAGCCGCCTATATCACCCACTTTGGCGATGTGCAGCAATGTGCAGATGCACTATTTATTCATCGAAATACCTTGCGATATCGATTAGATAAAATTCAGCAACTCACTAACACCGATATCCATTCCCTGCATGGGCTATTAAGTCTTTATCTTGGGCAGTTGATAGATACCTCCAATTATCAGTTGGAGTAATAATCGTCGCGGGATAGCCCAATCAGAATTTGCGCCTAAGCCTTTCAGCCTCATAGTAATATTGCGCAATATTAATGAAAGATTTTTCCGCTTTGTCCTTTCCTATACCTAAAGGTGTCACCCATACGGTTAATCATTAAGGAAAGAAGTCCCATGCAGCCATTTCATGTCAAACTTAGCTTATTCACCACCGCTTGCCTAATGGTCGGCTCAATGTTTGCAGCCCCAATCGCCAACGCGGCAGAGCGAACCATTGCCGAATTAGTCGATGCTGTGAACGGCACGCCAGATGCGGCGAGTCGCGAAGCGGGTAAAAAAGTGAAACTGCGTAATCATACAAAAGGGTTTTGTACCTCGGGTTACTTTGCCCCAAATCCTAAATTACACGATTCACTCAACATTCCCTTTTTTAACCAAAATCCCATTAAAGTGACCGCCCGTTTTTCCCTCGGCGGTACCAATCCTAAACTTTCCGATAAAACCCCAGGGCGCTTTATGTCACTCAAAATTGATGGCGATAAAGAAAACCTGAACTTTGTCACTACCAATGTGCCGATATTCTTTGCCAGCAATCTGGATGATTTTTTTACCTTTCAGACCAAAGTGAAACAAGGTGCCGAAGGAAAACAGTGGCTTATCGATAATAAGCCCGATGCCAAAGCCTTTTTCAACTATCTAACACAACAGCCACCCAGCCCCAGCTTTGCCAATAGTCGCTACTTTGGCGTAAACAGCTTTCTGTTTACCGACAAGCAAAATAACAGCATTGCGGGTAAATGGATTTTTGAACCCGTAGCGGGCACCGCAGCACTGTCAGCCAGTGAACTTGCCAATCTGGGGGATGATTTTTTAAAGGCGGAATTACTCCAGCGCATAAACACCCAGCCAGCACAGTGGGATCTGTATATTCAGTTAGCGGAACAGGGCGATGAGATTAATAATCCGACTGTGCTCTGGCCCGAAAACCGCCAGCGCATTCTCGTCGGCAAAGTGGTGATTGATGGTAAGCGCGACAGCGATCCTCAAGTGCAACAATGCGATAAAAGCATCTTTAACCCTCTGCTCTTACCCAAAGGCATAGCAGCGTCAGATGACCCAATTCTCAATGCCCGCACCGCGGCATATGTCGAGTCCTTTATCCGTCGTCAATAAGCACGGCTCGCGGTGCGGTTCGCGTGAGCAAAACAATATTCTTAGCATTACATTCGAATTCACGGTCATTATTTTGTGCGCATGCACAAAATAATGGCCAATTCCGCCTGTAATTCCGTCGATTTACCCAAAGCTATTCAGTTTACAGTGTTCAATAATAGGCTGACCTTAAAGCAACCTTTATTTGACTTGGGGTTAAATAAAGACTGCGCCCTACAAAAACAGCCAAAACCACTTAAGAACTTCAGCCAAGACTGAACGGGACATCCTATGAACTTAGTGCTCATCCTCATCGGTGTGATTGCATTTATTGTTATCGCGACCTCAAAATTTAAGCTCCATCCGTTTTTAACCTTAATTCTGGCCGCCTTTATCGCCGCCTTCGCCTACGGTTTACCGAGTGGCGATATTGCCAAAACCATCACCACAGGCTTTGGTAATATCCTCGGTTATATCGGCCTTGTAATCGTGCTCGGGACCATTATCGGCATCATTCTCGAAAAAAGTGGCGCCGCCATTACCATGGCAGACGTCGTTATCAAAGTCTTGGGTAAACGCTTCCCCACACTCACTATGTCCATCATCGGTTATTTAGTGTCGATTCCGGTGTTTTGTGACTCGGGTTTTGTGATCTTAAACTCGCTTAAACAATCCATGGCCAACCGCATGAAGGTTTCGAGCGTGTCCATGAGTGTTGCATTAGCCACAGGTCTTTATGCCACTCATACCTTCGTGCCGCCCACACCTGGCCCTATCGCCGCGGCGGGTAACTTAGGGTTAGAGTCCAACTTAGGCTTAGTGATTGGTGTTGGTTTATTTGTTGCTGCCGTTGCCTCACTTGCGGGCATGCTATGGGCGAACCGTTTTGCCAGTGTTGAACCCGATGGTGAAGGCGCGGAAGAACTCAAAGCCCAAGCCGCTGATTTTGAAGCCTTAAAACAAAGCTATGGCACTCTCCCTAGCCCATTAAAGGCATTTGCACCGATTTTTGTGCCTATCCTATTAATTTGCTTAGGTTCTATCGCTAACTTCCCTTCTGCGCCACTGGGCAAAGAAGGCCTATTCAGCCTGTTGGTTTTCCTTGGCCAACCCGTTAACGCCCTACTTATCGGTCTGTTCCTGTCACTGCTGTTACTGAAAAGCGATAACAAGATTGCCGAGTTTAGTGAGCGCATCAGCCAAGGCCTCGTTGCCGCAGCACCGATTATTTTGATCACCGGTGCCGGTGGTGCCTTTGGCGCCGTGTTAAAAGCCACACCTATCGGTGACTTCCTCGGTAGTTCACTGTCGGCGCTAGGGGTGGGTATCTTTATGCCCTTTATCGTCGCCGCCGCGCTGAAATCGGCTCAAGGTTCATCCACCGTTGCCCTAGTGGCAACCTCGGCCTTAGTCGCGCCAATGCTCGGCGATATTGGTCTTGGTAGCGATATGGGCCGTGTGTTAACCGTAATGGCCATTGGTGCTGGCGCCATGACAGTCTCCCACGCCAACGACAGCTTCTTCTGGGTGGTGACTCAATTTAGCCGCATGAGCGTTAAACAAGCCTATAAAGCACAAACCATGGCGACCCTTATCCAAGGCGTCACCGCAATGCTGACCGTGTATGTACTAAGCTTAGTGCTGCTCTAAGCCGCACTTTTCTCATCCTTGGGCGCATCCGTGCGCCCAAAAAGCTGTAGGATTTTGAATGAAGATAGTTATCGCCCCCGATTCCTTTAAAGAAAGCTTAAGCGCACTCGATGTAGCTAATGCGATCGAACAAGGCTTAACACAAGTGATCCCAGACTGTGAGATTGTCAAAATCCCCGTCGCCGACGGCGGCGAAGGCACTGTGCAATCTATGGTCGATGCCACTGGCGGCAGCATTGTCAATTTAGAGGTCATGGGGCCGCTCGGCCATAAAGTCAAAGCCCATTACGGCATTTTAGGCCAGCAAGCCAAAAACACGATTGCGGTGATTGAAATGGCCTCCGCCTCGGGTTTACACCATGTACCGAGGGACCAGCGTAACCCGCTGCTCACCACCAGTTATGGTACGGGCGAGCTGATTTGTGATGCGCTCAATCGCGGGATAAAACACATTATTTTAGGCTTAGGCGGCAGTGCGACCAATGATGGCGGCGCAGGTATGGCCCAAGCGCTGGATATTTTACTGCTGGATAAACAAGGTAAAACCTTAAGTGCGGGCGGCGCGGCGCTCTCTCAGCTTGCCAGTATCGATATGAGCCATGCTCATCCACTACTGAAAGAATGTACCTTTGAAGTGGCCTGCGATGTCGATAATCCGCTTTGCGGCGAGCGCGGCGCCTCGGCCATATTTGGCCCACAAAAAGGCGCAACACCCGAGATGGTGAGCACCTTAGATGCAGCACTAAGCCACTATGCCGATGTGATTGCCCAAAGCGGCGTCACCGATCACCGCAACCAAGCAGGTGCGGGCGCAGCGGGCGGTATGGGGCTGGGCGTAATGGCCTTTTTAGGCGCAGAGCTTAAACCCGGTGTCGAGATTGTGATGCAAACGGTGGGATTGGCAGACAAAATTCGCGGCGCGGATCTTGTTATCACGGGCGAAGGCCGAATCGATGGCCAGACCATCTTTGGCAAAACTCCTATGGGCGTCTTAAAACAAGCGCAGCTGCAAAATATTCCGACTATCGGAATTGCCGGTTGCCTTGGCGACAATGCTAATGCCGTGCTAGAGGAAGGTATGGCGGCGATTTTCCCCATCATTCCACACTTAAGTCCACTGGACGATGTACTGGCTAACGCCAAAACAAATCTGACCAATACCGCCCGTAACATTGCCGCGGTCTTGATGCTGGGCCAGCGTTAACTTTACCTTAGTGTTGTGATAGCTCACGACAGACACCCAAGGCGCTATTCATAGCGCCTTTGTTTATTCTGTAACCCAAGCACTAACTCAAGTGGTGTTTTAGTGCTTGATGCCTAAAAGGCCTTGCAGTAAAGTGAGCTCCCTTTTTGGTAATCCGTAAACGGGTTTAAGCGCCATGTATTTGGTTATACTCTTAATCACCTTTGCGGTTTCACTATAAGAATTAATAGACGGCAAGCCCCATGACCCAAAAACTCCCTCGCCAAGCCATCGCATCCGAAGACAGTTTGATGCGAATTTTCACTGTGCCCGAAGATGCGGAATCCACCTTAAGCATTATCGAGCAGAAGCTTTCCGAGGACTTAGCCGGCTTTTTGGGTGACAGCATTGCCGCGCTGGAAAAGCCGCTCTCCGAAATCGAGACCGATTTTCAAGCCTTTGAAATTCCAAGCCAGCCGCGTTTTGTCTCCGACTACACCGACGAAATCATGCAGAATCTCGTGGCGCATTCGGTGCATACGGCGGCGCCCAGTTTTATCGGCCATATGACCTCGGCACTGCCCTATTTCGTGTTGCCACTGTCGAAAATGATGGTGGGGCTGAATCAAAACTTGGTCAAAATCGAAACCTCCAAAGCTTTTACGCCGCTTGAGCGCCAAGTGCTCGGCATGATGCACCATTTGATTTACGCCCAAAATGATGATTTTTATCGTAATTGGATGCACAGCGCCAACCATTCCCTCGGCGCATTTTGCTCCGGCGGCACAGTGGCTAACATCACAGCCCTGTGGATTGCCCGCAACCAATTACTCAAGGCCGATGGCGACTTTAAAGGCGTGACCCGCGAAGGCTTAATCAAGGCGCTGCGCCACTATGGCTTCGATGATTTAGCGATTCTGGTCTCCGAGCGCGGCCACTACTCCTTAGGTAAGGCCGTCGATCTGCTCGGTATCGGTCGCGACAATATCATCAGCATCCCAACCGATGGCAATAATAAAGTCGATGTTGCCAAAATGCGCGAAGTCGCCGCCGAACTGGCGAATAAACGCATCAAAGTCATGGCGATTGTTGGGGTAGCAGGCACAACCGAGACGGGCAATATCGACCCACTGCGCGAACTTGCCGCCTTAGCAAGTGAGCTAAACTGCCACTTCCATGTGGATGCGGCTTGGGGCGGCGCAAGCCTATTATCCAATAGATACCGTCACTTGCTCGATGGTATTGAACTCGCTGACTCAGTCACCATCGATGCCCATAAGCAAATGTATGTCCCCATGGGCGCGGGTATGGTGTTATTTAAAAACCCTGAGTTTGCCCATGCCATTGCCCACCACGCCGAATATATTCTGCGTCGAGGCTCCAAGGATTTAGGCAGCCAAACGCTCGAAGGCTCACGCCCCGGCATGGCCATGTTAGTGCACGCCTGTTTGCAGATTATCGGCCGCGATGGTTACGAAATCCTGATCAATAACAGCCTTGAAAAAGCCCGTTATTTTGCCGAGCAAATCGACGCACACCCTGACTTTGAGCTAGTCACCGCGCCAGAGCTGTGCCTGCTCACCTATCGTTATGTACCCGCGGAGGTGCAGGCCGCCATGCAAGTGGCGATTGAACAAGGCGATAAGGTGAAACTCGCGCGCTTTAATGAGCTGCTCGATGGCCTAACCCAATTTATTCAAAAACACCAACGCGAACAGGGTAAATCCTTCGTCTCCCGTACCCGTATTCAACCCGCGCGCTACTTTAGACAGCCCACAGTGGTGTTTCGCGTCGTATTAGCTAATCCTTTGACTAGCCATGAGATCCTAAATCAAGTGCTTATCGAGCAAGGTGAAATTGCCGCTTTGGATAAAGAGTTTTTACCCGCGCTATTAGCTATGGCCAATGAATAGCGAGCGATTTAGCGTAAGCTTTAAATCTATTTCAAATACAGAGTGTTAATCGCAAACAGCCGCAAATATTTGCGGCTGTTTTTGTTTGCAGGCTAAATTGGCAGAAAGCTTGGTGAGATAACAAAGATTAAAGGTTTATGTTCAGTCGTGGATACGCCGAATTCCATTGCTTCCGTGACACGCCGTGAAGCCATCCATGGCGGCTCTGCGATGATATCCATATCATCGAAGGTCACGTCAGCAATCGAATCCGGCTTTGGAAAATTTCTGCATAATCAGTGGTTAGAGTGAATACTAATACGCCATCACAATGATGTTAAGACTAAATAAACATTTGGAATAGGCCATGACCACACTTACACTAATCTTACTGGTTATAATCCTCTCGAATTAAAGTAACATTTATCAGCACTCCCCTTTCCGAAGTATTTTTCGTACTCCTGAGCAGCATATGAGTCCATCATACCTGAGATATAGTCAGTAACTAAACGAGTTTTACAGTCGTTAATTGAGCGCAATTCTGGTGGGAGCAATATATTACTTTTATTATATTTTTCATCAGAATACACCTCGAATAAACCTCTAATAATTTGCTCACCACGTCGTTCATAGAGCTGAATGTCTTTCTTTCTAAGTATCGCTTTAAACAGTAATTTTTTAAGACCTTCCGCTAGTTTTGCATGGTGTTTATAACCCAAGCAACCACCCACTAGCCCAATGTCAGAGCATAAAGTATTAACTATTTTGGAGGTCAACTCTTTCTTTAGAACAATAGCATATTCTTCTGATGTACCGCTTCGGCTAGCTTTCATTGCTTCGGCTTGTGCATCTTGTGCAATTTTAGACATTGTAGGGTATGCGTCTTTAAATTTATCGCTAATGCTAAATTCATGAACAATTTCACCTAAGCTGATCATTCCAAAACTTAATGCGTCTTCTAAGTCATGAGCAGCGTAAGCAATTTCATCGGCTAAATCCATTATCTCCGCATCGATACTTTTGGTAACAGTAACCTCTTTGCTTTCAAGCTCTGCTTTTAAAAAATTATAATCAGAATCATATAAGAACTTTTTACTATTCTGTTGCTTATTAAAGAAGTATTTAGTTATAGCCATTAAAGTACGGACGTTAAGGTTTAACCCTTGATACGCATAATGTTTTTTCTCTAGTATTCGCAAAATCCTGAATGCTTGTGCATTCCCTTCATAACCACCACATCCACTACTCAATTCGTTAAGTACAATTTCACCATAATGCCCAAAAGGAGGATTACCAATATCATGTGCAAGGGAAGCAGTTTCAGCCACAACCGTATGTTGTAGTTTGAGATCATAAGCGATGGAACGAGCAATTTGTGCAACTTCTAAACTATGAGTAAGTCGATTTCGATTGAACTTATTAGCATCTACTCCCAATAATTGCATCTTGCCTTGCAAACGTCTAAACGATGAAGAATATAGAACTCTCGCATAGTCCCGCATCAAGTCATGACGGTTTACAGAACGACCATCATCGTGAACATGCACGCGATACTCTAATTTAGAGATTATATTCTCTTGCTCTTTTGCATAGTCAATTACTTCAATATCGTACATCAATTTACCCTTACTAAAAATCGAACTATTACTTTTAGTTCAGCAACATAATTTACTTTTGGAAGACATTCAATCTGCAATTTAATTTAGCGAGACACCCATTGTTAAATTTCTAAACGTGGTTGTAAGCATTACTCGGTTTGCTTTGCATGACTTGCAAACAACACAAAAGCGGAGGGAGTTCACCTCCCCTCGGAGTTGCCGCAGGGCGAATAGACAAATTGCGTGAGTCTTGCCATGGATGGCAAGCTAGCTTTCGCAGGTGCAGGGACGCATCCTTCGGAAGCGATAGCAAATTTGGCAATGAGCACAAGGGGCTTTCAACTCCGTTAGGGGCGTCTTGGAGCATCCAAGGAGGATAGGACGAGCAGTCCTCCTTGGTCGGGTGTGAGGTGAAGCCCCACGACTTTGACTTTGCTCTTAAATAAATTAACTAAGCAAGGTAGCTTAACGAGCCACCCATTGTTAAATCCTTGGCATATCCTAATTGTAAGTAACAGACCATCTTCCATACCAACGGCTTAATGGGATTGGGGTGCAGGGGTGAAACCCCATGACCTCGCTGTTGGTTTTTACACCATGACAGAGTAATCTAGCCAAAATCGACAATGGGGTGTTCTATGGACAGAAAATCGTTATTGCTAGTTACACTTATCCTGCCTTTTTCGGCCAATGCTGCCGTATACCAATGTGCCGACGGAAAATATCAGGCCGATCCCTGTGATGAAAATAGCCAACCCGTAGATCTCAGCGGCGTCGGTAGCGTCGTTAAAGGCCCTGATATTGCCCATGCAAACGCTGTTACTCACTCGGATAAAAAACAAGAAATTAGCGATTTTATTGATAAACAACGTATTAGCCGTGAAATCACTAAACTAGAGAACGACCGAAAACTCATTATCGACCAAAGGGATAAACGTATTGTTGAGCTGAGAAACGATAGAAGTTACGCCAATAACAATCTTGCCGGAGCGACTTGGGAGCAAAGCTTGGCACAAGAAATGTCGGCGGTGGCGCAGCAAGCTGATACACAGGTTGCGTCTATCGATAGGCAAATAGAACAATTACGACTCAAGTTAAAGTAGATAAAGCGCAGCCACTCAAGCTTCCCCATGCCAAATAGATAAAAACCAATACAAGGAATGGCGATGTACTTTATTGCGGCTTTTGGCCTATTGATGCTGTTCTTTAGCCTTGTAATGGTCATCAAGCCTGCGGCTTTCGCTAACGGTATTATCGCATTTAGCGAGCAGCCCTACTTCCATATTGTTGAGGTGGTTAGCCGAATTATTGCGGGTGTGATTTTTATCCAATATTGCGCCGATACCCGATTTCCACAGATCTTTTTGGCGATAGGCATTGTCTTACTCTGTGTGGGAATAGGCTTGGCATGCACGCCGCCGAGTAAACATCGTAAATTTGCCCTATGGTCAGCCCAAGCATTTAAGAATCAATTTCGCTTAATCGGTGTTGTTTCCGTCCCGCTGTCTTTGCTACTGATTTATGCCGCTGGCGTTGCCTAAAACTCAGTAATAATCCACCCAACTTTCACGACGTTAGCAACCAAGTGTAAAAGCGCAAGATTCGGGTCGAGTTGCATCCCCTAACCCTTCACTATGTTTCTATCGGCGCATATTGGCCGAGGCAATCAATGGAGACATATCTATGGCAGTGTTACAGGGAAAGGTCGCAATCATTACTGGGGCAAGTTCGGGGATTGGCTATGCCACCGCAAAACTTTTTGCCCGTGAAGGCGCAAAACTGGTACTGGGGGCGCGTCGCGGCGCCATATTGGCCTCATTGGTGGATGAGATCATCACTCAAGGCGGTGAAGCGGTTTATCTGGCGGGCGATGTGACCGACGAGGTGTATGCCAGTGATTTAGTGGCACTTGCCGTTGAGCAGTATGGTGGATTGGATATCGCCTTTAATAATGCCGGTATTAATGGTGAGTTAGGCGTAGATTCGGATGCGCTTAGCCGTGCCGAATGGGAAAACACCCTAACAACCAACCTTACCAGTGCATTTTTAGCGGCAAAATATCAATTGCCACAAATGCTTAAACGTGGCGCAGGGTCGATTATTTTTACATCTTCCTTTGTTGGCTATACCATAGGCTTTCCGCAAACGGCGGCCTATGCGGCGAGTAAAGCGGGGATGATTGGCTTAACCCAATCCTTGGCCGTTGAGTATGGCGCGCGCGGGATTAGAGTCAATGCGCTATTACCAGGCGGCACAGATACGCCGATGGGGCGGGAGTTTGCTAATACTCCAGAGGCCCTGGCCTTTGTGAAAAACCTCCATGCCCTCAAGCGCCTCGCAGATCCCGCGGAAATTGCCCAATCGGCGCTATATCTCGCCTCCGATGCGGCCAGTTTTACCACAGGGATCGCCTTATTGGTCGATGGTGGTGTGTCCATCTGTAAAACCTAGGGAATGGATAACGATGACCCAAGATTACGAACGAATTGCGCGTGCCATTGACTTTATTCGTCAGCATGTGGGTCATCAACCCTCACTGGCAGAGATTGCGGCGCACGTCCATTTAAGTGAATTCCATTTCCAGCGGCTCTTTAGTCGCTGGGCTGGGATCACTCCCAAACGTTACTTGCAGGCCTTAACCCTAGAGCGGGCAAAACAGTTATTGCTGCAGCCGTCCCACTCGACCTTAAGTGCCAGTTATGAGTTAGGCCTGAGCAGTGGCTCGCGCTTATACGATCATTTTGTGCAACTCGAGGCGGTCACCCCCTTCGAATATCGCCAGCAGGGTTTAGGGATCAGCATTGCCTATGGCTATCATCCTACGCCCTTCGGGTTGGCCTTTATCGCCCAAACGGCCCGGGGCATTTGCCAGTTTGATTTTGTCGATATGCAGCAAATTCAATCGCCATTGGAACGTCTAAAGCAGAGCTGGAGTCAGGCCACCATTTATGAAGACGCGGCGCAAACGGCAAGCTTAATTGATCACCTCTTTAGCCAGTACTTTGCGGGCTCGAGTGCCGCAGAGGTTAATTTAACAGCACCTAATACTCAGGCTATACACCAAGGCGAGCCAGCCCCGCTCTCACTCTGGGTAAAAGGCACTAACTTTCAGCTCAATGTGTGGCGCGCCCTGCTGAATTTACCTAAGGGAGAGGTCGCCTCCTACGGAGATATTGCCAAGGCCATTGGCAAGCCTAAGGCCTCACGCGCGGTCGGTACGGCGATTGGTGCCAATCCGGTGGCATTACTTATCCCCTGCCATAGAGTGCTACGCCAAAGTGGTGAACTTGGCGGTTATCGCTGGGGTGAAACCCGTAAACATGCCATATTGGCAAGGGAAGCGGCCTATTGTGAGTAAAAGATCTACCAGCAGGTGTAACTGAGCATTCCAGTGCTTAACGGCGCTCGACTCTTAACTTAGCTCTAATTCTAACTGCGCGACGACCCAATTCTTAACCATTAAATCAACAGGGAGGCAAACATGCCGACGCATTCCCCATCCCAAATGGGACCTAACCCGAATGACAAATCCCCCTTAAAAGGATTCCCTCAGGTGGGTTTTCTGAAGAACTTTATTAGCCGTGACAACATTATCGTCGGCGATTACACCTATTATGACGACCCTGCGGGGCCAGAACGTTTCGAGTCAAACGTGCTTTATCACTTTGACTTTATTGGCGATAAGCTGATTATTGGTAAATTTTGTGCCATTGCACGGGATGTTAAATTCATTATGAATGGCGCCAATCACCAAGTGTCGGGCTTTTCCACTTATCCCTTTTATATCTTCGGCAATGGTTGGGAGAAGGCGGCGCCAGCGCCCGAGGATTTACCCTTTAAGGGCGACACCCGCATAGGCCATGATGTGTGGATAGGTTATAACGCCACCATTATGCCTGGAGTAAACATTGGCCACGGCGCCATTATCGCCAGTCAAGCCGTGGTCACTAAGGATGTGCCGCCCTATGCCATCGTCGGCGGTAACCCCGCGACTGTGATTAAATTGCGATTCGAGCCAGAAGTAATAGACAAATTACTCGCCATTGCGTGGTGGGACTGGCCGATTGAGAAAATCAGCGAGCATTTACCTGCCATTGTAGGCGCCGATCTTAGTCAATTAGCCCGCTTGGCCGATGGGATACATACGCGGTCCTAAGCGTTGGTGTCAGAAAACAACGCACAGAACTTCCCAAAAAACACGGCAAAGCGCAATTTTGTACAAAAGTATCGAGGCGTTCTGGGTTACTATCTGGCAAAACAAGCGTTAAACGCCTTGGTCTTGATAAACCAACTCGCCCATTCATCCAGTCGATAAAGGAGGCCGAATGAACACTGAACATGCGGCCTACCACATAGCCAATGAGCTTGGGGGCCTTGAGCTACTTAATGCCCGCTACCATAAGCAAAATTTTAGTCGCCATACCCACGAAGGTTACACGGTTGGCGTGATTGAAACGGGTGCCCAGCGTTTTTATCGCACTGGTGGCAACCATATAGCACCCAAGCACAGCATTATTCTTGTCAATGCCGACGAAGTGCATAATGGTTGTAGCGCCACCGAGAACGGCTGGTCCTATCGTGCTATGTATCCCGTCCCTGCTCAATTTGCCAATATGACTCAGGAGTTCACTTCAAGTCGCGGCGCGCCCTATTTCCCGCAACCCGTAGTGCAGGATCCCGAGCTTGCCGAATTGCTGCGCCTCACTTTTAGCACCTTAGATACCTCGGACAATCGGCTATTGCGCGAAAGTCTGGTCTATTCGAGCCTGACGCAACTTATGACGCGCCATGGCCGAAATTATCCCAGTGAACACTTGGGGGCAAACGCTAAACCCGCATTAGCCTTGGTGAAATCCTTTATTGACGATCATCCCACGGCCGATATCTCCCTCGAAGAGTTGGCCACACTCGCGGGATTAAGCCCCTATTATTTGCTCAGACAATTTCAACGTTGTTATGGTCTGCCGCCCCACGCCTATCAGACTCAAGCTAGAGTCAGACTGGCAAAACAAAAAATAGGCCAAGGAATCAAACTGCTGGATGTTGCCATGGAATGTGGTTTCCATGATCAAAGCCATTTAAACCGCCATTTTAAAAAGACTGTCGGGATCACCCCAGGGCAATTTGCCAAGGAGATTGGCCGCAATATTATCCAAGCTTAAGCCCTGATTTTACGTTAGCCTTAACCCCTTATATTCTTTTTATCCCAGCCGTAGTGAGGAGTCAGAGTGTCTGAGCCGTATATTGTCCACCCCCACACATCCAGTAAGACCAAGGCGTTTTTCAAGGGCACACTCGCCATGTTGCCACTCACCATTGCCGTGGTGCCTTGGGGGATCCTCGCAGGCTCGTTCGCGATTGAGGTCGGTCTGACACCAATAGAAAGTCAGGCCATGTCGGCTATTATTTTTGCGGGCGCCGCACAATTGGTCGCACTCGGTATGGTTAAGGCGGGGATTGGTCTGTGGAGCATTTTAATCACGACTTTGCTGATCACTTCGCGTCACTTGCTGTATGCCATGGCGATGCGCAGCCAAATCAGCCCCTTATCACTGAAATGGCGCCTCACTCTGGGCTTTTTACTGACCGATGAACTCTTTGCCATCGCCAACCAAGGCAAGCTGCATAAATTCGATCCTTGGTACGCGCTGGGCGGCGGCCTGAGTTTTTACCTCGGTTGGAACCTCGCCACCCTGCTCGGCATTATCGCCGGCAATGCCATCGATAACTTGGGTGAATTAGGGCTCGACTTTGCCATTGCCGCAACCTTTATTGCTCTGGTTGTACCTACGGTGAAAAAGCCTTCCATCCTAGTCTGTGTGCTGGTTTCGCTCACCTTAGCCGTGGTATGCGCCGTACTGGATCTTCAGGCGGGACTGTTAATTGCCGCCCTCTCGGGAATGAGCGCTGGCGTGCTCTATGCCAAAGTCACGGGCGAAGATGAACCAGCCCCAAAAACCGACACGACTGCCACCCAAGCTGAGAAAACCCTATGATCTGGTTAATGATTTTTTCAATGGCGGCGATGGTGTTTATCAGTCGGCATTTACTGCTCGAGCCAAAACTACCGCTAAGGCTAAGTAAAAATACGCAGACCTTTTTGAGTTATTCGGCGCCCGCCGTACTCACGGCCATCTTTGCACCTATCGTATTCGTGCAGGAGGGAAAACTCGATTTAAGCTTAGATAACAGCTACTTGATATGCGCTGTGGTCGCAACGGTATTAGCATTTGTCACGCGTAATACCCTATTGACCACAGTGCTGAGTATGGGATTATTTTTCACTATTCATTAAGGCGTTAATCTTACCGTCTATACAACCGTAAAAATACCTTTAAGACAAAGCTAAAATACAAGAGAATAGTGACTTAATGATATTTTTCACATAAAGTCAAAAAGTCACTACTTGGATTGATTAAGAAGTCCTTGCCAACAATAGATGTCATTTCCGCCTCAGAAACCAGTGGATTATTAATCTTAAAAACGATCCTGCGATTAATATTGCTTTTTAATAAAAGATCACAGTGTCTTTGGTAAAAAAATGTATCAAACTGGCCATTTTCAATAATTCGCTGTAGGCCGACTTGTATTCTTTTTGCTAAACGAGGTTGACTTGGAGATACGTAATAATAGGTAGCTAATGGAATATAAAGTAAAATATTATCGTCTAAGATTAAATCGGGATATTTTTTATTAAATTGCTCCACTTCCTGAAAGATTTCATTAACTCCACGACCAAATGTAACAAAACGCCCAACAGATAACATATTGAATAAATTATCATATTGAGTGCTCTCTATCACATTGAATCCTGCTTTTTGCATGGCAACTTTAGTCGACCATTGACTACCCGAGCCCGTATCTAATGCCATTAACTCTGCTAAAGTCTTTACATTCGCCATCAGTGCTAAATTATCTTTCTTGATAATAAATAGTCTAAATCCTTGGATCCCTTTGCGGATTGGTATTTTTACGGGAATAAGCTGCTGATCCCAAGTAGCATTAGAGGCTTCTGCCATTACATTAATATTTTTACCTTCTAATAACTCCCTAAAGATTCGATTCCGACTCATAACAACACCAGACATCTCTAGCGTAGCCTCACCAAAATCATCCTTAGTTGCATCAATAACCAATGCCAATAGATCATAGGTATATTGATATCTATGATCATTATCGGACTCGGGAGGATTAATGATAAAAGCGTCAGTTGCGAATGACTGTGAAGGAAAAAAGCATGTACCAATATAAACCAGCATAATTAAAAAACTAAAATGCCTAAATATCATCATGTACATGCCCACTACATATATGAAAGCCGTCCCTATCGTTTGATTCTAGCAGAACGTATCAACAGCGAGTAATAGACTGCACTATTTTTGTGCATTTTGTGAATCCATCTGGCAAATATAATCCTCTAATTCCTGCCCGGGCGTCGGGTCAAAATGGCGGTTAAGCCTTAATAATCCAGTAATACGATCGACCCGAAAGTTACGAAAATCTTGGCGCAATTCACACCAGGTCAGCAAGGTCCAAGTGCCACGCCAAAAATAGATGGCGAGCGGCCGCACTTCGCGCTCGGTCAGGGCTTGATTCACATCTTGATAGAAGAGTTTGACGTATTCACGGCGCTGTGCCGCATTACGCAGCGGATCGAGAAACTGAAACTCGTTGGAATCTAAATAAAAATCCGGCGAAAACATCAAGGATTGATAGGCTTGCAAACGCTTAGGTAGCACGGCTTCCACTTTTATCATCGCCTGACGCGCCGCACTGCCAAGCTCTTTGCCGCCCCATGTTTGCACCATGCGCATGCCGACTTGAATCGCCTCTAATTCGGCCTCGTTAAACATCAGTGGCGGCACATTCACTTCGTGGCGCAATAGATAGCCCACGCCCGCTTCCCCTTCAATGGGAATGCCGCTCAAACACAAATCCTGCACATCGCGGTACACTGTGCGGGTCGATACTTCTAAACGATCCGCCAGCTCTTGGGCGGTCGTCAGTCGTCGATGTTTAAGAATTTGCACTATTTGAAATAGGCGGTCGGCACGGCGCATGGACAGTAATCACACCTTAAATTGGCTTGGCTGCGAAAGTTAAGGGATCTTACCCGCTAAAGTGGGCCAGCCCAAGCGATAGTGTATTGGCACAGTGTTATTGATTCAGCCTACACAATCCCGATATAAATCTCGACCTTATCGGCGCTTCGATACACTTCAAAATCCGTTTGATAATCACGCTGGTGCGGGCAATCAGGCGCACTAAAGTAGTGCCAAATCTGTCCCCAAAGATCAACCACGCAGTGGGGCATTTCCCCCTCGGCACTGAACTTAAGGTAATTTCCCTCACGTAGCAGCAACGCAGTAAAAGGGCCGGTCTCGCTGACAGACTCAACGCTTTTACCCACTAAAACCGAATAGTCTCCCGTCATATCGGATTCATAGTCGTAGTAAACCCCATACATGGGAGAGTAGAGCATCGTCGTGAGTTGTGATGACTCAAAGAATGTCTGCCAAAGCGCTGCAATCTTGCCGCCCTCAGCCGCCATTTCGGCGTTATTATTGGTGCGCGTACTCAGCCCAAGCATAGGTTGAGCCGCCATAAAAACCTGTTCCATTATCCTTTCACCTTCATCACTGAAATTTGCTGTTGCTTGTTTAAGGCTATCGCTAGACGTTATTGCTCGTCGCTATTATCCGCAGAACTGACTTTATCCACTTAAATTAAAGAACTGCTTAAAAATCAGTACCAAGAGCCGTGCCAAGGCACGACTCTTTAGGATATTCATTACTGATTTTGCGACCAGAGACCGACTTTATTGCCTTCGCTATCCACAAACAGCGCGATATAACCACAACTGCCGCCCTTGATAGGCGTCACAGGCAATAACATAGTCACATTGGCGGCCACGAGTTTATCCACTAAAGGTTGCAATTGCGCGCTGAAATGCAGGTATACAGTGCTACCATCCATCGACGGTTTGCTCATGCTGCATTTAACCAAACCAATGCTGGCGGCGCCTTCATCCTCTGTTTCAATCGTGGCGTATTGCATGTCTTCCATATCGTCACGCTTAAATTCAACCCCGAAATGTTGTTGATAAAAAGCGATGGCACGATCCATATCACTGACAGGAATTTCACCCCAGACTAACGGTGCAATTGATAACATTTTCACTTTCTCCTTGTTGAAAAATGCCAATGATTCATCATGTTATAAGAGTAAATCACCAGCGGACGACAACAAGAATAAAACAAGGCTACTGACAACATCATGTCAGTAGCCTTTGAGTGAAGCTGATTTTATTGAGTGCGCTCAAGGCGCTTATTTAGGCAAACTCGCCTGATGGGCTGAGATAAATGCGTCCATCGCCTGAGTTGCCCGTGCTTGGGCGCTGGCCAAGGTGTCTTGCGCCGTCATAGGCTCAACCACCTCGTAATAGCACTTAATTTTAGGCTCAGTGCCCGACGGCCGTACTATCACCCGCGCGCCATTTGCTAAGCGGTAAGTTAATACATCACTGGCGGGCAGATTGATTTTCTCGACCTTGCCATCGGCAAAACGGCGCTCTAACGCCTTGAGATCATCAGTAGACACCACGGCATGCTCACCAATTGCTAACGGCGGATGTTCACGCAGATAGGCGCCGATATTGGGCGTGTCGGGTTTTAAGGCAATGCTGACTTGGGCATTGAGATGGAACCCCTGCTCGCGGTAAATCTGCTCGAGTCTATCCCAAATGGTTTGCCCTTTGGCGGCAAGCTCGGCGGTTAATTGGGCGAAGGCGACGAGAGCAGACAAGCCGTCCTTATCCCACACCATGCTACCCACGGTGTAACCCAGTGCCTCTTCGTAGGCAAACAGAAATTGATTGTCAGGCTGACTCTGCGCAATTCCCACATTCATCAGCCACTTAAAACCGGTGAGCGTGGTATAGCTTTCAACGCCAAAGCCTTTGGCAATTTTAGATAACAAACTAGAAGACACTATGGTAGTGCCCACCAGACGTTGATCCTTGCTCGCATGGCTTAACAGATAATGACCAAAGAGCACGCCTACTTGGTCACCCGTTAGCATTTGATATTCGCCATCATCTTTGCGTACAGCAACCGCAAATCTATCGGCATCGGGGTCATTGGCACAGGCGAGCATGGTGCCATGCTTTTTCGCTTCGGCGATGACTAAGTCCATCGCGCCCTTTTCTTCCGGATTAGGGAAGTTAACCGTTGGGAAATCCCCATCGGGCTCGCGCTGCGCCGCCACCGAATACACTTGGGTAAAACCCGCATCCTTGAGCACGGTTTCCGCCATTTCAGCGCCCACACCGTGCATGGCGGTATAGGCAAGGCTGACCTTTTCGGGCGCTGTGTTATTTTGCAGCACATTGGCGTGCCTCACGCCGCGGCGATAGGTTTCGTAATAATCCTCCTGCAACCAAATAAGCTTGCCCTGTTTGGTAGCCTCCACCTGATCCATAAACGGAATAGCTTGGGTTGCCGCCAGCTCAATCTTAGCGGCGATGCCTGAGTCATGGGGCGGGATAATCTGCGCGCCGTTTTCCCAATACACTTTGTAGCCGTTGTATTGTGGTGGGTTATGGCTGGCGGTCACCACAATGCCCGCAGCGGCATTAAAATGCTTAACCCCAAAGGCCACCAGCGGCGTTGGCGCGACTTTGGCGGTGAGTCGCACCTTAATGCCCATCGCGGTAAGCACACTGGCGGTATCATGGGCGAAAGTGCGTGAATCGTGGCGGCCATCGTAACCAATCACGACCCCGCGCTCGGCCGCATCTTTAATTTGTTCGAGTAAATAGGCACCAAGCCCAGCTGATGTTTGACGGATCACTAGGCGATTCATGCCCATGGGACCTGCACCCACCACACCGCGTAATCCGGCGGTTCCAAATTCTAAACGTCCCGCAAAACGAGCTTCGAGTTCGGCATCATTTCCGGCATCGATTAAGGCTTGCAGTTGTGCCTGAGTACGGGGATCGGGGTCATTTTCGAGCCAATGCTTAACCTGTAATTGCAAATGGGTATTCATAGGGGGCCTCAGTGAAAATCATTTTCAATTACCTTAGGAAAATCCATGCCGAAGAACAAGCAAATTTGCACTAATTTCACCGTCATCCCATGAGTTTTAATCTTTCAGGATTAGTTTTTGAGCGATTTAACCATTGATTTACAAAGTAAAATCAATACTCTTGGAGATTCACATAACTGGACGCTAACCCAGCCCTAAGCAATACAAGCGTCTTACGCTTAGTTGCTTAATAGCCCTAGAACGGTGAAGCTAAATAACCGCTAACAGAATAAAATACGCACTATCCATGCTTTAAGCCAGATAGTGCGTGAGTTGTAGAGCCGTTTTGATTAGGACATGTGAAGTTTCGAAATTCAATATTGCCCCTTGTGGCAGGGCTTGATTGGCATTTCTGCACTGTTATTGTCCAATAAAGGAGAATAACGACATTGCATGAACATTGCCTTGCAGAAACACCAAGCTATTTCGGCAAAAATTCCCAAAACATCAACACGCCCTAGTCATTTACAGTTTAAAGATGTTGTCCCTCGCGTCGCGGTCAATCAATTTCACAAAGGGATCGACACCGACATAGCTTGGTTTTTCATCCAACGTAAGAGTGAGTTTATTTTCGCCACTGACTAAATGATGTTTTTCAAGCAACAAAATTTGCTTTTCATCTTTTAGCTTATCTGGGTCCACACTAAATGCCCCGATATCAACCTGCATATCCAAA
Source organism: Shewanella decolorationis S12 (assembly GCF_000485795.1). Lineage (GTDB taxonomy): Bacteria > Pseudomonadota > Gammaproteobacteria > Enterobacterales > Shewanellaceae > Shewanella > Shewanella decolorationis. The sequence goes on along the minus strand of NZ_AXZL01000068.1, from coordinate 179,992 downwards.
GGCTGTTCGGTTTCTTCACCTTTACCACTGGCAACTTTACGACTCGCATAAATAGTTAATTCAACTTGCGTTTTTCCATTAGGAAGAACCGTTGCCACTGCATTCGTTAACCGCAAATCATAGAGCGTGATCTCATTAAAAGATTCATCGATAAACCGAGACTGAATATCATCGGTCCCCTGCTTGAGATAACTCACTAAATCTACTGTGGTAGGGAAAGGATCATTACGGTACTGATAGCGAGTTAAGAAGGCTTTGAGATTAGCGTTTAGCTTAGCTTCACCCAACACATCCTTAATAGCCATCATCACCACAGAACCTTTTTGGTAATGAATGTACTGCTGGTTTTCACTACGCAATAACGGCTGTTCTTTTATCGATTCAGATGAGCGGCCACGCAGATAGCGATCAAGCTCATATTTCAAGAACTTGCGGATCATTTTATCGCCATACTTATGCTCTAACACCATCAGCGCCGAATACTGTGACAGACTTTCAGAGATCACCGCACTGCCCTGAACATCCGCAGCCCCCACTTGGTGTCCCCACCACTGGTGAGCGACTTCATGGGCAGTGACATAATATACAGGGTCGATATTATCCTCATTGCGTAAATCGGTAATAAAGCCAATACGCTCTGAGTAAGGCACAGTATTCGCGAAACTTTGTGCGAAACTTCGGTATCCAGGAAACTCCATAATACGCATTTGTTTATGCTGATACGGGCCAAATGCCGTAGTGTAATAATCGATTGAATCCTTCACCGACTCCACCATCCGAGCTACGTTCCAAGGATGATCCACATGGTAATAGACCTCTACGGCAATCCCATTATGTTCAACCTTTTCAACTTGATAGCGACCGGAGATAATGGCATAGAAGTTCACCATTGGACTGTCCATTAAATAATGGAAGTACTGGCGACCATCTTGCTGCCACTGCTTTTGCAAATAACCTGGCGCGAGGGCAATTTGATCCGCACTGGTCGAAACCGTCGCTTCAAATTGGATAAAGTCGCCATCTACGCCAAAGAAGTTTTGTCGATAATAACGACTGTCTTCCAGCTTGTTCGCCCGCTCTTTTTCTGTCAGTCCGCGTTTTTGGCGCTCATGGCGATCCATAAGCTCGTAACCATCTTGATAACCAAATAAGGGTAATAGCTCAAGATTATTGATAAAAGTGCCATTTTCTACGACAGACAAATCAAAACCAGACTCGGCAATACCGACAGACTCACGCACTAATTCGATATTTCCTGCAACTGTCTGCCCCGGCAACACTGGCGCAGAAAAACTTAACCAGGTATTACGGAAACGACGATCAAACTCGCCTAACGTCGCATTAGGAATAGTGATCTTTACCGTGTCAGCTTGGGTGTGCTCGGGCAGTTGCACCAGCATCTTTTCAATTGGCTTATCCGATTTATTTTGCCATTCAAACATTACCTTAGCGGCTATTTTGCGTTGCTCAGGAAAAATATCGATATTCGCATTAACCTTAGTGGTCACTAAAATAGGCATGCCTTGATATTGCTTGAACGTCTTTTCGTAATCGGCTTGTAAATCTGTGGTTTCGTCTTGGGTAAGGTAATGATTAACCACCTTAGTTTGATAGAACAGGTAACTACCAGATCCAATAAATACCACTAAGCCCGCCACAACGATGGCCTTGCCACTGAGACCAAGCTGATAACCCAATAATCCTAATCGAGTTTTAAGACTTTGTTGCGGTCCTCTGTGGTATAAACCATAGCCCAACACGAACAGTATTAAGCTAAAAGCGCCCCAATAAATCATGTACAAACTATGGCTTAGCAGACCCCAACCATAGCCGTTCATATCCGAGTAACTTAAGCTAGGTGATTGGGCAAAGTTATACAAACTATGGCCAAATCCCCAATTTGCCATCACGAATGTCGTCAGGTAATAAGCCACAAACAGCCCCATACCTGCATATTTGTTCGGGCTAAGCACTTGTAAGAAAAATGCCAGTATTGAAGAGAGTAATAATGGCAGTAAATAATAAAACCCAAGACGAATAAGGTATTGAGATATTTCTAAATTACCTTGGCCCTTTATCAGTTGGAACACTATTGTGGTTGACATCGCCAGCACATACAGCAAGGTCATCACAATAAGTACTGCAACTAACTTTGACGCCCAAAAACATAGATTAGACACAGGCGCACTATCAACAATATCCCCCATGCCAGAGGTACGTTCGCGCCAGACAATTTCAGCGCTGTAATAAATCAGTACGATAACCATTAATAATCCGGTCGCACCGGCAATGTTATCCACCATATCCTGAGTTAAAGGCCAGTTAGAGGTACCGTACCATCCAAAATCATCAAACATTGGGCCAACTAAGTTGAATACTGTTAACACCCCTAGTACCAAAAAGGGGGCAGTTAACAGCACTTGCTTCACCTCAAACTTAACCCGAGTCCAAAATTGCAAGCGCGCGTTGATTTCAGTGCGAGTCGATAGCCCAGATAAAGGGACTAATTCAGGGATCTTTTCAACTTTGATGGATTTTTTATCGCGTTTTTTCGTTAATGTGGGCTGGCGGAAAATTCCTGACAAAGCCAGTAATACGCAGGCGATCGCAAGCCACAGCGCTCGATTTTGTAGCACGAGTCCTGACAATTCGAGTAACTGGTGATTCTTCTCACTAATCGTCCAATAACGGGTCACTTCATCGAACGTGCGCAGTGCAAAGGGGTCGAGTAATGCCGCGATAGTACGATACTGCGGTTGGCTCGCCATTTCACCTGTCAGCGTGTAAAGCACCAACATAGCCACGGCCGTCAAATATAAGGCCATCAAAGATCGGAAACGGCTTGCCATGGCATAAAATAGGCATGAAATCAGCAGTAAACTTGGAACCGATAACTGAAAATAAGGTATCAAATAGTGGCTAAGGACAAAGGGCCCAAAGCGACTCCCGTCAACCCAAGGCATAAATGAACCTAATATCAAGCCAATAGGTACAAAGGCGAATACGGCAAGCACTACCATAAAGCTGCCTAAAAAACGCCCAAATTGATAGGCGAAAGGCGATAGCGGTTTACTGTAAATCAGCTCCTCCATTAAATGCTGATGATTACGAATGGCGGTGCTACCGACAAAATTTACAACAGCAAACATAGAAATAAGCCCCATGATGAGCAAGGTTTGGCTAATACCAAAAGGGCTATTTTTCAACACTTCACCACCGCTACCAATTTGAATATTATTGGAGGCAACTGATAAAAAGCTCATTAAAAACAATAACAAAGAAACAACATAAAATGATGGCTGACGCAAATAATAACGCCACTCAAATCTCAACATAGATAACAGCATAGGGAGTCTCCTTAAGCTGCCTGATGGCGATGGCTGTGCAATGTTGAGAAATACAAATCCTCAAGCCCTGCAGCGGCTGGCGTGAACCCATCAGGGCATGTATCGGCCATCACATTTAATACCGTTCGGCCAGCAAGTAATCGTTTTGAGATGACCGGTAATACATTCTCAAGTTGTTGCGCTTCCGCTTGATCAACGGTTTTAGTCCAAATCTTCTCAGTTAACTCACTGACCAATTGCTGTGGATTCCCCTGTAATAGGATTTTTCCCGAGGCGAGCACCGCCATATTCGGGCAGAGTTCCGACACGTCCTCAACGATGTGAGTTGAGAGGATAACGACTTTTTCCTCGCCCAAACTCACTAATAAATTGTGAAAACGATTGCGCTCTTCAGGATCGAGCCCTGCGGTTGGCTCATCAACAATCAATAATTTAGGATCGCCAAGTAACGCCTGTGCAATCCCAAAACGTTGCCGCATACCGCCGGAAAAGCCACTTACCGCCTTATTTTTATGTTGATATAAGTTAGTATGGGCCAATAAGCCCTCCACGATTTCTTTGCGTTGCTTGCTTTGATTGATGCCTTTTAACACCGCTAGGTGGTCCAATAAGTCAAAGGCGCTAATCCGCGGATAAACATTAAAGTCCTGCGGTAAGTAACCTAAGGTTTTACGCAATGCCTGTGGATCCGCTAAGACATCAATACCGTCGAAAACGATGCTGCCACTGTCAGCGCTTTGCAGTGCAGCAATAGTTCGCATCAAAGAAGATTTACCCGCTCCATTCGGGCCTAGTAGGCCAAACATCCCCTTCGAAATGGTTAAGTTAACCCCATCGAGCGCCCTAACACCGTTATCATAGGTTTTGGTTAAATTTGTAATAGCTAGCATGCTTCCCTCTTGCTTTTATGTTTAAAATAACGCCAAGTTATCACAAATATTTAACCAAAACACCAGTTACTAATGTATTCAGTCACTTACCGAATGACCGACTAAATAATGCAAAGAGAAACAATCGATAGAATTAAAAGCAAAGGGCCCGAAATGGGCCCTTTAATATTGAAATGACTGATAATAGTGAATGAGGTCACTTTATCCATACCGCAAACACTAAATACAATTCCTTACACAAATTGCGTCTTAACGGGAAGGCAGCGTGCCATCAAACACTCGCACTTTAATATTCTTCTTCAGATTTTCCTGATCCTGTTGCCATTCCTGCCACTGTGTGAGGCTTATGCTCAGCTGCAAAGAAAAATCTGTAGAGATCCATTGTGTCTGTCCCTGCGCATATTGTGGCAGTGGCACAATATTTTTAGGGCCATTGAAGGATTCAGAGCATTGGAATGACTTGAAGTACACTTGGTCGATCGCCAGATCGAGCTTACTCGGCGTCGTCATACATTGGCCGCTTCCAGGCTCTTGGTAGGAAGCAAATTGGTACATAATCGCTGGGGTATTATTGCTGCTATCGGGCACGGAAGCCGTTTGATGGCAAGATAAGCAACTACTTAGGGCATTATCCGCCGGACCGTTTAGCCTGCCATTACAACCTAGATGCCCTGCATTGGTTTTCTCATTTAAACGTCCAACCACCTCTTGAAATACCGCGCTATCTTTAAGGCCTGACACCGGGTTTTGTGGAAAGGCGGCCGCGCCTACGTTTGCAGGAGGAGTATCATTGCCCCACATAAGTCCAAGGGGTGAGATCCGGTTCCACGGATTTTTCTCTTTTGCCTTAAATTGGCCGTCGGCCACAAAGGTGCCATAGGCCCAGCCTACTGGGGAGCGACTGTCACGCACTGCGATATCAAACTGTAGCAAATACACATCGGCGACCGAACGGGGACACTGCTCCGTTTCTTGCTGGAAGCTACAGGCACTACCATCGGCATTTTTACATTCACAGAAATCACTCGAACTGATATTGGCTTGCCATACTGGCACATTTTCTAAGAAGGGATAGTTATTGGGCGTCGCCGTAGTAAACAACAATTTGCCAATCACACTGCCTTCATTAAAGGCAAAATTGGCTTGGGGCATCACAGGCGCAGCAGCCCCCGTCCACACCTTAGCCAAGCTGCCAGCAGCCTGTGGGTTATAAAAGCCGACAGCCCACATGGTTGTTTTAATATCGCCTTGGTCTTTCACCGCCATAGTGACGGGGGCTTCACGGGTTAATCCATGGATAAATTCGCGTCCACTCATGGGATCGTAGGTTTGATAAGGAATATGGTACCAAGCACGTACCTTGTTATTACACAGATCCCAGTCGGTATTGATGTCGCCACTGTCGATATTGCCCGCTTGGATATACTGCATAACCGCCCAAAGATAATTCCACGCTTGGGTATTCTTATCCTTTTCAGAGAGATTTTTATCGAAGGGATTGAACTTGAGCCATGGCATTTCCTGATCGGCTTTAGCTGCTGAGTAGGCATCACTTAGCTTAAAAATCGGCCCCTTCCAACCAGGATAGGCCTGATTGATGATCACTTGGTTATCCCACATGCCGGTTTTGGTAAAAGCCGGGTCTTGAAAGTAACTCGGGTAAGTTCCCGTACAAGTGGAGCTTGAAGGGGGTGGTGTTTGGCCGGTTTGAGTTCCAGCGGCGTGAGCATTGGCTCCCAGCAAAGCGCCAATCAATAAACTCGCAAGAGGTAGTTTCATCGCTTCATCCTTGAAAGTATTCGTCATCTTTAGTGTTTGCACCTTAACGATGCCAATTAAGCATAGACTAATTTCCCAAGTCGCGATTTTGCCTTCAGTAGAGAGTAAAAAAGCCATTTAGCATGGGCTAAATGGCCTTGATCGATTCCTAAGTCATTATGAGCTTACTTCTGCTCGCGCGTCTTCCACAGGGAGAATAATACCCCCGCCAGCAAGAGGCCGAAGGTGACGCCAAGGGATAAGGCAGTTGGGATCTTAAAGTCCACAATGCCTTCATGATTAAAGTACACCAGTCCGACTTTCACGCCGATAAACACCAACACCACCGATAGCGCGTATTTGAGGTACTCGAAACGATGCACCATGGCCGCGAGGGCGAAATACAATGCCCGCAGACCTAAAATCGCAAAAATATTAGAGGTATAGACGATAAAGGGATCTTGGGTAATCGCAAAAATTGCCGGGATACTGTCCACTGCAAACACCAGATCCGCGGTTTCGACTAAGATCAACGCCAAGAACAAGGGCGTTGCCCACCAGCCTTTGCTGAGTTGATGATCCTCTCCCCTTACCCAAAACTTCTCTTGATGAAGGCTTGGGGTAAAACGCATTTTAGAACGTAACCACTTGTAAAACTTATTATCTTGGATATCACCATGCTCATCATCGGAAAAGAGCATCTTAATACCCGTGAAAATCAAGAACAGGCCGAATAACACCAACACGCCTTGGTACTGCGCCACCAGCGCCGCGCCTAAGCCAATCATAATGGCGCGCAGCACGATAACGCCCATAATCCCCCAGAATAACACTCGGTGTTGATACAAACGGGGAATGCCTAAGCTACTGAAAATAAGCGCGATAACGAAGACGTTATCCATAGATAAGGACTTTTCGATAAGGTAACCCGTGAGGTATTCCATCCCCGCGGTCGAGCCCTTGTACCACCATAACCAAGCGCCGAACAACAGGCCCATACAAATATAAAAGGCCGATAATTTAAGGCTCTCTGCCACGGTAATTTCGTGCTGCTCTTTGTGTAGCACACCTAAGTCGAAGGCTAACAATGCCAACACAAAGCCAAAAAACATTAACCAAACCCATATCGGGTAACCCACAAATAGCGTGGTAAAAAACTCCATAACACTCCCTAAAACCTAAAAGTACCGAGTTTTCTCGGCCACATCGCCATGCTCGATCTTAATACTTAGCAACATCAAAAACAGTGAAACAGGGGTAAAAACCTTAAAATATCAGATTAAAATTTGTTTAAATCCATACTATGCAGCCAAATCAACTCATTACACTAGACCCTATCATCAGAGCATTTGTCGTACTCTGCAGATCTAAGCCTAGCTCTAACACTTACGGGATCACGGAGTAGAATAATCGCGCGAGCTCATCACGAATCACGCCTTAGCCAGCACAAATCGACAGTATTTTTCGCTAAGACGATAAAAAACGAGGTGTTTCAGCGCACTGTTTAACACTTGAGCATTAAGCCAAAATGAAAAAGTTCGCGGGCAAGAATAGCCGTTTAAAATAGCGCAACTGTCGAGTTGTAGCTATTCACAACAAAAGATAAAACGTGATTAAAAGAGAAGTGAAAAAACTATTCGCGCCCGAGCAGACGGCGCGCGACTAATACCACAAGATGCAGTAACAACAGACCACTAAAGGCTGAGCAGAAAAACAGTAAGGCGATAGAGTTGACCTCTCGAGGAGCGTCACTGTAGAGATACCACCACAACGGCCAACCGACAAGCGACAGCAGCGTCAACTGCCACATGCAGCGTTTGCAGCGGCCAATCTTTTGCCGAAAAATCGAAGTATTACAATCGTCGCAGGCCATTAACTTTTTAATCCAGTAAGTTACCGTGACGGCATAGGATATCACCAAGTTTGCCCTGTGCTAAATAAGCACTAGAGTGATGCCTTAAGGCGCTTCATCCCCTCTTCTATCGACACTAAGGCATGATAGCCAAAGTCCCGTTTTGCCGCGCTGATATCGAAATAATGGCTACAGGAAAGCTGTTTAGCGACAAAGCGCGTCATTATCGGCTCTTCTTGCTTATTCAGCAGTCGATACGCCGTTTCTAACACAGCGCCCGCCACATAGGCTAGGGTCTGTGGCACGCGCGCGGTCACAGGCGGGAGCCCATCACAGGCTAGGATGAGGTTCAGCATCTTGGCCATAGTCACAGGCTCATCGTTACTGACAAAATAGGCTTTGCCTTGGCACTTAGGCGAGACTTGGCAAAGCTCAATGGCTGCAAGAATGTGGGCATAAGCAGCGTTATCGATATAAATGGTATCGACCAGTTTATCCTCGCGCCCCACCAGCTTGAGTTTACCTAAACGACCGCGGGCGAGCACCCGAGGCACCAGATGCGGATCATTGGGCCCCCAAATCAAATGCGGCCGCAGGGCAACCGTCTTTAACGCATACGCCGATGCAGTTGAAGAGATTTGATTAGCATCGAGCATCATCTTCTCGGCAATCGCCTTGGAGTGAGCATAATAATTTAAAAAGCGGCTGGCGTAGGGCGTCGACTCATCGATACCCGATTCATCTTCGCCCGCAAAGGTCACGCTAGGAGTGCTGGTATAGACTAATTTACTGATTTTAAGCGCTTTACAAGCAGCAATCACATTAGCGGCGCCCTTCACATTGGGGCAAAAATAACTGTCTCTATCACCCCAGACCCCCGCTTTTGAGGCCACATGGAACACGATATCGCAGCCCTGCATCGCCTGTTTGACTTGCTCTGGATTGGCTAAATCCCCCTGCACCATAGTCACACCAAGAGCTTCAAGCTCAGGATAATGGCCACGGGCAAAGCCAGTCACCTTAATCCCAGCCGCGACCAAACGCAGGCAAATGGCCTTACCCAAAAATCCACCCGCGCCGGTCACAAAGGCATGGCTGACCTTAGCGGCCAAGGCATAAAGCGCGGCTTGCTCACGCGGTTCAAAGTCTGTTTGAGCGAGGTTATCAAGGCGGCCAGTTGGCATCGCATCAGCTTGGTGAACAGCAGGATTGTCAGTCATATCGCATTCCGTGACAGTGAGTGTCATCTTAGTATTCAATTCATTGATTAAGTGCAACAAGGCACCACTCGCGGCAAAACGTGCCACGAACAAACAGTCGAAATTTCGACCCTATTTAAGTTAAAAATTTGCTAAATTGAAATCAGCCTTTGGTTTGCGATTGCGCCCAAATGGCTAATTTTTCTCTAAATATTTTGGCATTGTGGCGCACATCCACGGGGAAGTCGGGATGAATGAGAAAACGCCGAATCCCCTGAGTTTGGCTATACTGCTCGGCAATCGCCATCAGCTCTTGATAGAGCTGCGCGCTCTTATTGCACACCAAGGATTGGTCAAGCTCGATGCAGATGAGGGGTTCAATCTCACTCACGCCACCTTGCCCCTTGACTTTGATCCCCACTAACGCCGAACGCTTCACATTCGGATGGGTATTAAAAATACGCTCACTCGGAATGGAATAGTAACGTTTAACAAACTGCCCACCTTGGGTGGCATCCACTCTATGGGCTTTACGGCCACACATCCACAACCGGCCACTGTCGTCCAGGTAGCCAAGATCGCCCATGCGATGCCTGAAGGTTTGCTGCTCGCGGTCCCAGATTTTGGCCGCCGTCGCTGCCTTTTCGCGGCGATAATAGGACTGGCTCACCATAGGGCCTGTGACCACTATTTCGCCAATTTCCCCCGCGTTAAGACGCAAGCCATTATCCCACTCAGGGATATCCGCTTCAGTGATGGCAATAATCTCGACACTGACGCCATCGATAGCGCGGCCGACACAAATTCCACCGCCATTATCCGTGGTTTGAGTCGTGGTAAATAGCTCATCGCTGGCGATCATGCTGATAGGTAAGGATTCGGTGGCGCCGTAGGAATTGAGTACAGGCACGCCATCATTGAGCATTTTGCTAAAACGGGCTATCGAGGCAATGGTCGCGGGCGCCCCAGCGGAAATCACGCGTTTCACACTGCTGAGTTTGTGCTGCTTTTTCGATTCGGTTTGTTCACCGGCGCGGCCTAAACGCTCAAGTAAAGCCGGATTAACAAAAATATTGCTGCATTGGTATTTATCAATGGCGGCAAATAAAAATTCAGGATTGGCCGTGATCGGTTTGCTAGCATCCATTTCAGGCACAATCGATGCCATACCGAGCGCCGGACCAAAGAGGGAAAATAGCGGGAATGTGGCTAAATCACGCTCGCCATGTGCAATGCCATAATCCTGCTTTAGCGCCTGAATTTGCGCCTCAAACATGCCGTGACTATAGACAACGCCCTTTGGCGTACCCGTGCTGCCGCTGGTAAACAGAATCGCCGCCATCTCGTCATGCTCGAGCAGCGCCATCGGGTACTCGGCCAGTTCTGGCAATTTAGCCGCAGATGACTTAGCTGTAAACGACTTAGCTGTTGATAAGAGTATCGACGCTAAACTTGGCGCGCCCGTGAGTACGCGCGATAAGGTGCCAGCAACTCCGCTTGGATTACCATCCACATTGATAAGATGCTTCACACTGCCCTTGCCCCAGCCTAATAAGCGTCTAGCGATATGGGCTTTAGGGATACCGATAAAGGCATCGGGCGCAGCTTCAATAAAACATTGCTTAAGATTTTTAATCCCCATGCCAGGGTCAACCAGCACGGGGATAATCCCCGCCTTAAACAGCGCAAACGTTAACGCAAAAAAATCCAGACTCGGGGTGACCATCAGCACCGCCTTCATCCCCCGCGTCAGCCCATGGGCATTGAGCGCGAAGGCGATGGCATCGCTTTGTTTATCTAGGCTAATAAAGTCGAGTTCTTGGTAAGTCAGATTGGCAAGGGATTTTCCTTTGCCCTGTTGCACCGCAACGGCGAGATGATGGGGAATATGATGGGCGGCCAGCTTTAAATGCCGACAGATATTGGCATCGCTTGCTCGCTCGGCGGCAGATGTCCCATGGCCGAGCTGCGCATCCTCCACCCTAGCCATTAATGTGCGGCCTGTGGCGCTTGAGTCTCAACCTTAGGCTCTGTGACCTGCGCCGTTTCAAGTGGCTGCACTTCTGGCTCAGGCGTTTGCTCCTCAGCCATAAAGTGTTTGATATGGGTAATCACCTCATCGCTCGCATCTTCGAGGATATAGTGACCACAATCGGCAAATTCATGCACCTGTGCATGGGGCATATGTTCACGCCATTTGGCTAAAAAGTGCTTATCGAACACAAAGTCTTGTAATCCCCAGCAAATCAGTGTCGGTACCTTGGCAAACTTTGGCAGACTAGCGGCGATATCCGACACCAGTTGATAGTTTCTGTCACCCGGTTTTAGCGGAATATCCTGTACAAAACGCAGGGTCGAAATACGATTTGCCCATGAGTTAAACGGCGCAACATAGGCCTCGCGAATGTACTTTGACATCGGCTGACGCTTTACCCCAACGTAGGAGGCAATCGATGAAAACGCATTAAAACCGCGCACGAGCACAGTGCCAAGCAAGGTATTGCGGCAAATCCACAGCGCCAGCGGTAAAGGCTTAGTTTCGGGTAAATGAAAGGCGCCGGTATTTAAAATCACCAGACGTTTAATTCGCTCAGGATAACGCGCCGCATAACCCATACCTATCATGCCACCCCAGTCATGCACAACTAAAGTAATGTTTTCGTTTACATTTAAGCTATCAAGCAAGGCTTCTAAATCGTCAATGCGATTCTTTAAGGTGTAATCGTAGCCACTGTCATCTGGCTTATCCGACAGACCACAACCAATATGGTCTGGCACGATACACTGGTGCGTATCCTTAAGGGCACTCACGAGATTACGGTAATAAAAACTCCAACTTGGATTACCGTGCACCATGACCACAGGTTCACCTTGGCCTTCATTGATGTAATGCAGCTTGTTGCCATTACGGCTTAGAAAATGACGTTTAAACGGCAACAGAGTGTCTAACATGACGCTTCCTATCTTTTGTTCTAATTGTTTTTGTATTGGTAGCCTGTGCTGGCAAATTCTCCTTCACCTATGCTCAGTGCTAATGCCCATCGCTAAACCAATAAGCATAAAAATGCCCTAGCAAACCTTGCTCTCAAGCGTCGGCTAAGGCAGATAACAATCTTGGAAAACTACCACTTAATACCCAGCATCATGCAGTTCAAACCACTGCCGATACCTAAAAAGCTCACCTGATCCCCTGGGCGTAAAAAGCCTTGATCGTGTGCCATGGCCGCAGTGACGGGTAAAGAGACTGTGCCCATATTGCCAAGCAGCTGATATGTTGGGAATTCTTTTTCAGGCGGAATGTTTAACGCACTCAGGACCTGCTTACGGTTTGAAGCGCCGACCTGATGGCAGATCACTTTGTCTACCTGCTCGACCAACCAATTTCGCTGCGCGAGGAAATGCTCCCACGTATGCTTAGCCAGCTCGACCCCTTCTTTGAGCAAGGTCACCGCATCGGTACGCATAAACTCACGGTAAATATTGTGCCCTACTTCCTGCAAGCCCCACTGACACAGTTGATGGTGCTGCGGAGCAGATAAATGGGAAGCGCCAAGTAGCTGATGTTTACGCACATTAGTCAGCGGTAAACTGCCATCGGTGAGTATCACCGCCACCGCGCCAGAGCCGCCAGTTAAGGTCGCCAGCGACTGGGCAAAATTCTGCATGGTCGGATCTGCCAGCATATTATCAATGGTCACATCGACAATATCCCGCGCCGACTCACAGGACACCACCATGCCCGCCTTAATTTGCCCAAGCTCGATACGGTTGGCAATGTCTAAAATGCCCGATAACACCCCAAGACAGGCGTTGCTGATATCGTAAATCGCCGTGTCCTTCGACACCCCCAAGGCCGCCGCAATCCGGCAGGCGGTGGCAGGTTCGTGTTGGTCACGGCATACGCCGGTGTACACCACAGCGCCCAGTTCGGCAACTTCTATTCCCGTTTCTGCAATCGCCTTGTGCGCCGCTTTAATCGCTCCATCGGATAATTGATGCCCTTTAGGCCACCAACGGCGTTCGGTAATACCCGTCAACGCCGCAAGTTGCCCCATAGGAATGCGAAATTTTTGATATAGAGGCGCGAGGCGAGATTCTAGCTCACTACTGGAAACCACCACAGGTGCCAGTTCATAGGCAAGGCTATTAATAAATACGCGGGAATATTTCATGAAACTGTTTTATTCGCTCACTAAGATCACTGATCTTTTAGGTCAGTTTTTAGTTGTTATTTGTCATTAAAGCGACATTTGAACAAGAAAAGCCCGATGATTCAATAAAAAACCATCTTTCGCCTTAGACTTGTCTCACAGAGCTTATAAGCCCTTGTGCAGATCATGCCGCCTATCCGTTAATTCAAAATGAACTAATAAAGAAATACTTTATAAAAAACAGTCAGGTACAAGGTTAAATCTCAGATTAATTTTTAGCCGCTCAATTTTTGCGCCAAAATCAGCGCATTTCTGGGTGTCACACTGTTTGCACAAAATTCCCTCAGGGTCACCCGATAGCCACTTTCCTGCAAAAAGCAGCAACGATCGAGAATTAACCACAGCTCCAGCGCACGGCGGAATAAATGCGCGGCCAAATCGATGCGTCGGGTTAACCTTTGTCGCTGCTTTCCTATCTCGAGCCAAACGTCAAAATCACAATCTGCATCTAAGGTTACCGCCTTTTGCGCTGCCGCCCAATGGCAAAACTCGGCAAACTCGCCACTCAACTGGCTTTGCTTTATGGCGGGTAAAGGTAGATAAGCATCTATACCACGGCTGCTTCGCTGCAGCGCATCAAATCCGAGCCGCCAAGCGATTTCCTGATGCCGCAGCGCCTGCTGCTTGGGATTGGCTATCACACTTTGCTGCAATGGCAATTGCAAATCATGGCGAGTTAACGTCAAGCTACTTTGTTGAGCAAGCGTCGATAAGCCTTGGTATTGATTGGCTTGAATTAAATGATAACAGCAAGGTGAAATCGCCAGTGCCTGTGTGCCCGCCGCTGCGGCCAATTGCAGTAAACGCACATGCAAATCGCCACAGGCATGCAGCGCCACCGCCTGTTGCTGGGCGCAAAAAGGATTGGTCTGATCAGCGGTATTTTCGTCGGCTTTATCTTCGATAGCGAAGGCATCGGCGCAGATAAAGCGCTGTGATAACTGCCATTTATCGGCAAAGGCTTGACCCTCTTCACAGAGCATCGCCTGCCACTCTAGGCTTAACACATCCACACCACGTGCCTTGGCGATCAAACGGCCCAAATGCCCTTTGCCCGCACACCACTCCAGCACGGGTAATCCCGCATCGGGCAAATGCTGCACAAAGGCGGTGATCTGCTCCCACTTACGGCCTTTTATATGGGCACTAAAGTGAGCCATCTCAGTAAGATCAATACTAGGTGAAGTAGCAGTTTCAATATCGTCAGAGCCAATATCAGGGCCTATATCTGAGGCAATATCGGAGCCAAGCGAGAGCTCAGCGATGGACAATGTGAGTAAAGACAGATCCCACTCGTAGCCTAACGCGGCAAGATCCTGCGTGAGTGCGGGAGATAAGGCATCGACTAACGCCGATTGCTCGGCATCCAAGGCATCGAGCACAGCATCATCGAGCGCCCAAAGGGTTGTCGCTAAGGTCGGAAATTGCGCCTGCCAAGGCAGTGTTTTCGCCTCAAAGGCGCGCACTTGCCACAGGGCACGGCTCTGCTCAAGTAGCTTATCCAATTGGATAAAGTGCGCCTTGAGCCTATCCTGACTGTCGGATATATCTCTTGCGTGCTTATGATTATCGCGCTTAATTGCCATGCTGAATTTGCTTTACTCTGATGTGTTCCATTTGACTATTTTATTGGGCTTAGCCGCCAAGCCTTCACAACAGCACTATTTTGAAATTAGTTTGAAAACTATTTTTAAAACTGTGCCATCAGTTTGAAAACTATGCCGTTATTAAGCCTTTACGAATATTAAGGTGCATTTTACTTAATATCGCTGCCCAAATGGCGGCTAAAGCTGCTAGTATCGCCACAATTTTTGTCAGCCTGTTTTACTCGCTGGCATGCATGGGAGATGCGCCTTAACGCTGCGACTTCACCCATTGAACCCGATAACGAAAACGAGTTAAGAGGAAAACTATGCTCTCCCCCTGCGTTGCCCGCTGTGGCTTAAATGATGAAGATTATTGCATGGGCTGTTTTCGCCATATCGATGAGATTGTTGCTTGGCGCGATGCCAGCGATGCAGAGCACGCCGCGATTATCGCGCAACTTCCCGCCCGCAAAGCCCATTTCGAAGGCGACGACAATAAACAGATCCTAAGCCGCGCTAAATGGTTGGAAGCCGAGGCACGACTTGCGAAAAAAGCCTGAAAATTTCAGGCCTTTTACTTTTATCGCTACTTTTTCATCATCGCCTTTAAATCGGCGAAGGGATTATAGGTCGCCGCCGCTTGCTTGGTTTCTGTGGTGCTACCGTAGCGGATCAGTTCTTCGAAGCGTGAATGCTCATTATCGTGGCAATAGAGGCACAATAATTCCCAATTCGAGCCGTCGGATGGGTTGTTATCGTGGTTGTGATCTCTATGGTGAACCGTCAATTCGCTTAAATTTTTTGAGGTAAATTCGCGGGTACAGCGGCCACAGATCCAAGGATATAATTTGAGCGCTTGCTCGCGGTAACCGCCCTCACGTTTGGCGCGGTATTCCCGCTCTTGGGCTAAGACTTGATCTAACTTACTCTGGCCTGGATTTGCTGACATGCTCACACCTAACTGATGACCCCTAAAAAAGTGCCCCAAGGATAATCCGAGTTATTCCTTGGGGCAATATTTCTGACACGCAAAGCGTTTAGGCGACATGTCCTTGGTCGGCATTGGACAAGTGCAAATAATGCAGGTATTTCTCGTATTGGGTGACCACATCCGCCAATAGCTGCTCTTCGGTATAGCCCATCACATCATAGTGCTGGCCGCCCTGCTCTAAGTACACTTCGGCGCGATAATACCAATTGTTGCCCTGCTCTAACTCTTCACCGACGGGATTAACGATTTCAAAGCAGCGCATCCGCACACCGTATACGAAGGGTTGATAGGCTTCGTTGCTGATCACCAACCGCACCTTGCCGTCGAGATACTCAAGGTCAGCTGTGAGACCCTTGCTCATAAATTGCTGACACACCTTAGATAACGCCGGTGTCGCGACATTATTGAGGAAGATACGCGCCTCATCTTCGGTAGGATGCGACACTAAGACTTCGATACGCTCCTCCCAGCTGATATTGGTCTTAGCATATTGCACACTGGTGGTATGGAGCTGCACGCTGTTGATCTTCAGCCAATCGTCCTTCAGCGCCTTATACAGTCCCAAACACATCAGCAGCATCACACATAAAAATGGCATCGCACTGGCAATGGCTGCGGTTTGGAGTGCCTGTAACCCACCCGCGATGAGCAGTACCGAGGCCACCACGCCCTGCAGCAATGCCCAAAACACCCGTTGCCAAACGGGCGCATTGTTATCGCCCCCCGAGGTCAGGTTGTCGATTACTAAGGATCCCGAGTCAGATGAGGTCACAAAAAAGGTCACCACTAAACAAATCCCAATGCCCGATAACAGATGCGGGAACGGCATATGTTCAAAAAACACAAACAGCGCCACGGGCACATTGGTATTCACCGCTTCGCTCAGGTAGGTCGCGCCTTGGTTCATAATGGCGTCGATGGCCGAGTTACCAAATACCGTCATCCATAAAAAGGTCAGCGCCGAAGGCACAAATAAAATGCCGACTAAAAACTCACGTATGGTACGGCCGCGACTCACCCGCGCAATAAAAGTACCGACAAAAGGTGACCACGAAATCCACCAGCCCCAGTAGAGTAGCGTCCAACCACCTAGCCAGTCTTCCTTATGCTGATAGGCATACAGATTAAAGGTTTTATTAACGATATCACTCAGATAACTACCGGTATTTTGCACAAAGGCCTGCAACAACATCACGGTTGGGCCAAGAATTAACACAATCAACAGCAGAATAAGGGCCAAGCCTAAGTTAAGCTCGCTTAAGCGCTTCACCCCTTTATCGAGGCCCGAAAATACCGACAGAGTGGCGAGCAAGGTAATGCCAATAATCAGCGATACTTGCACTGTGGTGCTATTAGGCAATTGCTCGAATAAATAGCTTAGCCCCGAGTTAACCTGCAACACCCCAAACCCGAGGGAAGTCGCGACCCCAAACATAGTCCCCAATACCGCAAAGGTATCGACGCAGTGGCCAATCGGACCATGAATACGCTCACCGATTAAGGGATAGAGTGCGCTGCGGGGTAACAAGGGCAGCTTATGCCGATAGGCAAAATAGGCCAAGCTCAGGGCAACCACCCCGTAAATCGCCCACGCATGTATGCCCCAATGGAAGAAAGTAATCTTCATCGCTTCTTTGGCGGCGGCCAAACTCTCAGGCGTTGCATCGGGCGGCGCTAAGTAATGCATCACGGGTTCAGCAACGCCGAAGAACATCAATCCAATCCCCATCCCCGCCGAAAACAGCATGGCAATCCAGCTCTTATAGCTATAGTCGGGCACGGCATGATCGGGGCCGAGCTTAATATCGCCAAAGCGACTGACCATGACAAAGATGATAAAAATCAGAAAAATCGCTACACCAAGGATATACAACCAGCCCGCTTTAGCCTCTAGCCACGACTGCATGGATTTGAAAAAGTGATTGGCCTCGGTCGGCCAAATAGCGCAGATCATCACCATGAATGTGATAAAAAAGACCGACGAATAAAAAACCGGTGGATTAATACTCGACTTGATAGACATAAAACTCCCTTGTTCTAGCCAGTTCCCTATTAACATCCCTTCGATGTTGAAGAGATAGCACAATAATAGGTAACCCTAGCCTCAGCAGTATGTGGTCAGGATGAAATATGCATAAATAATCCATGACAAGGGCTCGCGGTCAGCAATACCTTGTGATGTCATACTCATGTTGAAAACGCTTCCCCACTTCCCCGTTTGCTCGACGCTTTTGCTTAATAGCAAAGGCGGCAAACAACGGCTCAATAAACCACTAAACCGCCGCTAATGCCATTTGAGAGCATATCGCACTCTCAAAGACAGCGAACATCGACACCATGCGACCGAATCGCAGGGCTCAACCTCAATGGCGACATAATGCATATAAGCGGTTCGATATTAGTGATATCGAGGATGAGGGATGCAAAGCGCGATTAGCGGCTAAAGGTTAACCAGTAGCAAATATCAACTCGGCCTTGCTTAAGCTCTACTGGAGTGCCTTCGAACAGAGACCACATGCTGTCGAAAACTGACTCAATAGAGACACAGATAATGCTAAACAGCAGTCGCTGGATCAGCATAAAAAATGGCGACCTATTAAGTCGCCATCGGATTGTACCACAAAAATGCACCTATTTGACGTAAAAAATCAAAATCAACTTATTCAGCTTTAGTTTTTACCGTTGCCGCGCCCGGCGTTTGTGAGATCCCCGCCGTTAAATTAAAGCGCATCGCCTCTTCAAAAGACCAATCCACTAAAATCAAATCTTCACGTTTGACGAGACTCGTCACCCCCGCCATTTGGTAACTGAGTTGGAATAACACAGGCACCCAATCCCCTTCGGGTAAGGCATCGAGCAATGGCTGTGGCGGCGTATCCGTCATAATAAAGCCCACCACATAGCCACCATTGGCCTGTTTAACTAACACGGTTTGCTGAGTATTGGGTTTGCCCTCACGGTTCATTAAGGAAGCGATATCACGGATACTGCCATAGACAGATTTAAACAGTGGAAAACGCATCAGCTGACGTTCAATCCAGCCATAGAGCCAGACAATAGGACTCACCGAAAACAACAGGCCCACGGCAAACACTATGGCCACGACTAAGATAAAGCCCGCGCCGACAAAATGTTGGTTAATCCCTACCAACTCTAAAATAAAAATCCCTAAACCATCTAACGATACAAACAATGACCAAAACAACCACAGGCTTAACGCCATCGGCAGCAGGTTCATCAAGCCACGGGCTAAGGTTTTCTTCATTACAATCTCATCAAATCCAATGGGATAAAAATAGGCATAAATTATTTACGCTAAAAAACGCGTTAAATGCTACCACAGAGTCACTTTTGCACCAGCACTTGATGTAAGGTAAGGCGCAGAACATTAGGGCGTGTTGACGTTTCGAGATTAGATTTTGTTCGTTCTGGCAAGCACGTGCTCGCGAAACGAGGAATGATGTGTAGTGATTCTACTCAAATGACGAGCGGCTCTTATGACAGAAAGTAAGAGCAAGGGCTTGCCAGACGAACCCTTCGGGCAGCATTTGGCTGACGTTTCTGCTGCGTTATCGTCCGTTTATGTAGAATAACTACACAGCACGGACTTTGCCTTGCATAAAAGCCAGCCAAATTGCTGCAAAAACAACCATGAAACGTCAACACGCCCTAATAACAAACCGCTACAGCATCGAGGGAAAGAATATGCGCGTGACCCGCCTAGACCATTTAGTGTTAACCGTGAAAGATATCGAGGCCAGCGTCGACTTTTATCAACGCGTGTTAGGGATGAAAAAGTCCGTATTTGGTCAGGGCCGAATCGCCTTAAGTTTTGGCGATCAAAAAATCAATCTGCACCAAGCGGGCGCCGAATTTGAACCTAAGGCAAACCTTGCCACGCCCGGCAGTGCCGATCTCTGCTTTGTAGTTAGCCACAATATCGAAGAAGTGATTAACCACTTAAACGCCCTTGAGGTTGAAATTATCGAAGGCCCAGTACTGCGCACCGGTGCTACAGGCCGGATTAACTCCGTCTATATCCGCGACCCCGATTTGAATCTATTGGAATTATCCGAATATCTGCCCGCCTGCGCGTTATGATGCCTCAAACAAGCCTTGTTTGATGTCAGCAAAAAAGAGAAAGCGACTAGCAAAAAACATAAAGCGCAGAATTCTAAAATGTAAGCCGATGATGAAAGGAAAACAGGAATCGACACTCCCATTTGAAAATGTGCTCAATATCTCGAACGACAACAAATAAGTGCTTTTATAAAATTATCTATATGATTTACAATATTTTTCACTTAACAAAACCAACAAACACAATTAGCTCAACATTCATTTAAATAGGTTTATATTTTGAAAGGAAAAGTTGTCTCATACCTTGCGACTAAAAAGTATGGGTTTATCCAAGGCGATGATGGTGAGAGTTATTTTTTGCATTTTTCTGAGCTTTTAAACAGGAAAGATGAAGGCAAGTTAGTCAAAGGCAGTATTGTCGATTTTGATCCCACGCCCACACCTAAAGGCCTAGCTGCCAAAGCAATCAGTTTGCCTGAAGTCTTTATCAGGGAGCGATTAGTTAACTTTTTTACCACTAGAGACAGTCGCCCCAAAAATGGCACAGTCATAGCCAGTTTTCCCATTGCTACCCGTTTTTTTAAGGATCCCAGCGAGGGAAGACGTCATTTAGAACAGCTTGCAAAGCATTGTGGATGCAATGCAGTACTGAATGTAAATTTTGAGAAAGACACTTTCTCGAAAGGAAATTATCGCTATACGGTACACGCCTTCAAAGGTGAACTCGCCCTAGTAACCGAGAAAGTTCCTGCTGACTCTGAAGAACTGGTTATCGCCTCTGCACAGTTACTCGAAAAACGAAAAGCAGATGTAGAGCAGGCAGTTAAACAAATGAGTGAAGCCGAAAATTTAGCACGACAAAAACAGCTGTCTGGTTGTCTAGGTACCCTTGCCATAATCACGCTCATACCGCTCGCTTTGGTGCTCAGTGCTATAGCTGTTTTTCCTGCTTAGCGAGTCTAAAACAAGTCGATAGTGTTATTTATTGGCATAGTTGCATCAGTAACGCGGATTGGTCAGCTAAATATTCGCGACTCAGCTCATGCATTTTAATTAGGTTGTTTTCTTCAACTGTGGCTTATACCTGTAAAGTATGATGGTAAATAAAACAGTTAAAGCCAGTGTTGAAGTTATTTATGGAATAAAATGCCATGGCAAAAATATGTTTTGAAACGGGAATAGATAGACTTAATTGGACTGTCGATACGCGTATTGACGATGCACTAGAATTTATTCTGACGAATACTGGATCACGGCAAGGTTGCTTATTAGCATTAAAGTCTCACTATTATGCTAAATCCTTGTTGTCATGGTTCAAGGATGGGGATTTAGAGCAACTTCGCCAACATGCCTATACCTCGGCTAAGTTATATAGGCTCTATACTCAGAGGGTCTGCAGCGAGTGGCAAGGTGCATTTTGCCACTTTATGGCACTGATAAGTGATCATGAGCCTTTGATAAACTGGCACAGCCAGTTTATCTCTCCTCTTTACCGAGTAACAGGCGGGAAAGCAGTGCGCAACCGTGTGGGGTGCCCTGAATATCATGCGTTCCAAGCGATTTTAGCGCTTCAAGGTAAATGGGATTTGTTGGGGGAACGTGCAGAATATATTTTAGCCAATCCACCAGGTAAGAAAATGGCAAAGTACCAAATTGACCAAGAGTTTTATCTTGCGCTGGCAAAAGGTGATGTACCTGCGATGGAGCAGGTATTGAACAACCTTACGGGCCCAAAAGCTAAAGTGCGCAATTTTGATGGCGCACTGGGATTAACCGAGCATTTAATGTCGTTGTTTGGCTTTATTTACGCCAAAATGGCTTGGCGTGCTGGATATCAGGTACAAGTTGATAGTCCTTATTTGCCTATGGAATGGTTACCGATATCCCCTCTTGTCACGTATCGTGATGAATATAACTTCTTAGCCGATTTTGATATATTTCAGCCATTTACTAACGAGATGGCACCTTACTCGCCTGTGAGTGAAGTGGATAAACGAGTCGATATTACTGTTGGTTCATCACCCTTTGTTTAGAATTGAGATTTTATATGAGCATATTTGATATTTTTAAAAATAAATCACCAGTAAATGTCGATAAACAGATACAAGATATCAGTTATCAAATGAATGAATATTCGACAGATGCTCGTCGTCGGAGTGACATATTCGTCACAGTTGCAGAACAGCAAGGTCTAGAAGTATTACCCGGTCGATTTGGAGGTGAATATAATAATGACATGCTTGCGGCCGGCGAGAAAAACGGGCAATTTTTATTAATGCTTGGCATGAAAATTACAGGTTCTGACGGCGGTATTCAGCTAGATAAACAATCAATGGGTTGTTTTTTGCAATTTTCTAAGCCTTGGTTAGATATGGTCATCTACTCACTACGTTTATCTGGTACGCAATTCGCCATCGCAGATAAAATTGAAAGACACGTAAAAGATAACACTATTTCGCTAGCGATTGCGTTTATTGATATGGAGACGAAAAAGCTCAATATAATTCCGCTCACTATTCAAGATTGATAACGTAAAAACGAGATAAAACTAGGTTAAAAATTATAGGCTGAAAAGTAGACTCCCAAATTTAACGACGCGGTACATAATCTCCGACGGTATATTGCTTAAGCATAAAACAAGAAGGTTTGTATACCGCTATCTCGCAGAACCTGACTAACGATTGAACAATCTCTTTATATCAGGACTTATTACCATTGTTCTAGCCACTTTTGGGTGGGTCATGTCGCTTTATTGGTTTGTAATAGATGAATTAATTTACTCCTACTTAAAGTGCAATTTCACAAACTCGATAAACAGCCGCACCCGCATGGGGAGATGGTCGCGGTCCCGATATAACATGGATAAGGTGCGGGCTTTGCTACTCCAGTCAGGGAGAACATGATTCACCTCCCCCCGCGCTATCATAGGAAGCGCAAAATAATCCGGCACGTATCCGATACCTATCCCTGTTTTAATGGCGTGGGTCAGTAACATGAGTTCATCTACCTCCAGCCTGACGCCCTTGTTCGGGTGATAATCAAACTCTTCGCCAGTCGTTTTATGCACCAATTGCCAAGGTATCATAGGGCGGCAAATGATGGTTGGGTGACCGCATAACTTATCTGGCGTAGTGATGCTCGAAATGTCGCAGTCAGGATGAGAGCACAAAATAAAGTGAATATGCTTTAACGGTCTGGCAATCCAATTTTCAACTACAGGATTGCCCACTCTAAACGCCACATCCATGCCTTCCGCTTCAATATCGATAAGCGAGTTTGAAAAGCTCAAATCCAACTGAATATCGGGATATTGCAGCAGAAAATCATAAAAAATCGACCGCAGAAAATGAGTGCCAGAGTTAATGGGCGCGGAAATGCGGATTTTCCCCTGTGGCTGGTACTTATCCCGATGCAAGTCTTCGTCAATATTATTGAGTTCATCAAACAAGGCTACTGAGCGCTCAAAATACTGCTCACCGATGCTGGTTAAGATAACGCGGTGAGCATCTCGATTAAGCAATCTCAGTTGCAAATCGGTTTCTAGTTGGCGGATACGGCGACTCAAGGTGGAGAGCGGCATACCTAAGGATTGGGCGGCCTCCTTAAAGCTGCCAGACCGCGCAACGGCACAAAAACAGCGCAGATCGTCCAACGAATAGTTAGGTTTCATTATTGGCATTTACCGTCTTACTTTTGCTTGTTTATCCAATTATTGAAATCAATACACTAAGACTCAGAATTTGACAAGTCATCCGGAGTAGCGATGAAATCTGATCCAACGATAAAAGCAGTGATCCTGCTGATTATCTGTACCTTCTTTTGGGGAAGTTGCTTTCCCATTGGTAAACAAGTGTTAAGCGAAGTGCATGCCTTGACCTTAGTGTTCTGGCGTTTTGTGATTGCCGCGGCCTGTCTCGCTGTCTACCTCAAGCTCGTCCGTATGCCGAAATTGCACTTAAGCATCAATCAATGGCTGTGGGTTATTCTGGTCAGCGCGGTAGGTATAGGCGGGCTAAACCTAGGTCTGTTTACGGGATTGGCGTCAACCAATGCGACGAACGGCTCATTAATCATGGCCCTTAGCCCACTGATCACATCATTGATCGCCTGTGTTGCCCTGCGTACTCTGCCATCGTTTGCCCAGTGTTTTAGTCTGCTGGTAAGTCTCACCGGCGTGCTGATGGTGATCACCAATGGACACCTTGAAACCCTCTTCTCGATGCAGATAAACCATGGAGATAAATTGATATTTGGCGGCATGCTAGCCTGGAGTTTTTACACCTATTTCAGCCAAGGTATCAGCCGCTGGATGCCTGTCATCCCTTATACCTTTATCGGCATGTTGAGTGGCGCTGCGGTGATTGGCGCTTTGTGTTTGGTATCGCCAGAGGTGCATCCCTTCGCAGAGCTAGTAAATAGTTCGGCGTTAGGCATGGCTGAAGTCGTCTATATCGGCGTATTTGGTACGGTGGCGGGCTATTTGTTGTGGTTAAATGGCGTGCGCCAGTTAGGCTCAGCCAACGCAGCACTGTTTTTCAACTTTGTCCCCATCTTCTCCGTATTAACCTCGTTTATGCTCGGCCAAGCTGTTACCGAATTGCAACTGTTAGGGATTATCGTTGTTATCGCAGGCTTACTGCTGCCACGAATTATTCGGTTTAAACGCGAACCCAAAGTGTGCCCTGAATCCTAGCCAAACCTCAAATAACATAATCAAGGCGGGAAGTTCTCGCCTTGATTATTGGCTAGCTATTCAGCAATCCAAGGGTATTGCATTTACCTTAACGGATTACCTCGAATTGGTGGATGATATGAGCCAAATCATTCGCTGAAATAAACGCGGATGCTTTAGCCAATTAAATGACCTGATAAAATATCCACCATGATAATTGACTCAAACTAACCGATTACTGCGAACATCTCGAAAAGCGACGACAGCGCTTTGCCGCAAAAAGTCAGAACTTTCACTACAACGGACAGCTATTTACATCACGTCGAAAACAACCCTTAGCTAGCACTTTCCAAATACTATGGGACATTATAGCTCGTCTGAAATACCCTATTTTGAAAGATTTTGCGCAATTTATTGCCCCGATGCTGTCCCAGCGAATGTTGATGGTCTTATTTAAGCCATTTAAACTCGGACAAGTTGTAGGGAAACGGAAAGTGCAGTATGTTGTTGATTTAAAATGGTGGTCGGATTTATTTTCTGAATTTAGCTTTAGGGTATATATGAAAAATTTCGAAAAAATGAGTAATTACCTCACTATTCCTTCTTCATCATGCGAGGCAGGTAAAGGTTTAAACTGGGGCTTAGTTACCAATTTTTATGGCAAGTCATTACCAACTGATTACATGATGTTTATAGAGCATTATGGTTCAGGTGAAATCGGTGGGTGGTTAACTGTGCTTAACCCATTTTCAAAAAATACTTATATCAATCTACTTCACCAATTCGCACCTATTCTTTCGTCTGTTTCAACCTTAAAAGAAGAGTTTCCAGAAACTTATCCATTTCCACTTTTATTTGAGCCAGGAGGTTTACTTCCATGGGGAATTTCCATTGATGGGGATATTTATTGTTGGTCTACTGCAGGTGTAAGTGGAAAATGGAAAATTGTCGTTTTAGGTAGACATTCAGAACCTGAGGAGTTTGAAGTTTCATTTACAAGCTTTATAAATGGTCTACTTAATGGTTCAATTTCTTGTAAAGCCATTCCACAAGAATGGGCTGGTGGCGATATTCGCTTTGTGCCGTATACCCCCTAAAAGCCATCACAACTACTCTACCTGACGCCATTCCATGAGCAGAGCACTAGACTGTACTTAAAATAAACACTCCAAACTTTAATAACGCGGTAGTTAAGCTCCTACTATGTTCGGTGAAGCATTGAACAAGGGGGTTATATGGCGCGCCCTTGCCGCCCCTGATAAGTCTTGAACAGCTCGCTTTATATCCGATGGTTAGTCCTGCGATGATGATCAAGAGATGACTAGCATTGCGCTGGCGAATCTTCTGTAGAATGACTCAAATAATCATCGGCGTGATAACGAAGAAATGCTTGCTGTTTCATCCTCTATATAAACCTATGCAAATACATAACAGCTCAGCACTCTATTATCGTTAACTCGCTAATGTCTCCATCCTCGCATGCATTTTTTGTGCTGCCATATTTTGTGTAGCGAGATAATCCAGTTTTAGCTGCTTGATAATGCTAGTAATGAGGACCAGCTCCTGCTGTAACAATGGGATTTTTGACATATCATGTGTGGGCAAGTTGATGTCCACATTATCAAATAAATTACCAAAATAGCTCGCCATAATAAGCACTGTATTGTTTTTAAACTCTATGCTTATCCCTGAACCACGCGCGGTTTTCCGGAATAATTGCTCCAGCTCAACCAATCGTTCCATCACGGCGGGTGACAATAAATATCGCGCATAATGTTGGTCGTGTGAATACACTTCAAACATGGCTTCAAAGGTGACACTTTCGAGTTTAACTCTGGGTTGCTTGATGCCTGAAATGGCATTCCCTAAGGAGCCATAGTCTTGGCTAACAATGGTGTGAGATTCAAAACGAAAGGGCATAGAGATGATCATCACCCCACCCTTAAATTGGATTTTATCTGACTTGCTTCCACGGGATTTTAAGGTTAACTCGCAAAATTCGAAGCTAACATCTTCTACCTTGCCGCGAATATGGTCTTCAGCTTCTTTCTTGCTAAAACTGGGCATGAGTTCAAAATTAGCCACGGCGTCGAGATTGACACAGGAATCGGCGCTATATTGGTAATCCCCTAATTTATCGAGTAAGACAGGTAAAATCTTATTCTTATAATGGCGCTTATATTGTATTTCAGGCCACTTAACCCACATCAAAATGCCTGCGAGAACAATCAAGCTCAGAATGCTTGGGTCACTATTAGAGGCTAACGACATCAAATCAACAGCCAGCGCAGGCAAGCACAGGAGCCAGCCTACACGCTTGGCCCATTTCTTCCGAGAGATTTTCGTTTCAAGTTTTTCAACTCGATATGCTTCTAGCGGCGCGAGTTGTTGCAACAGTGCCGCTTTCACCTCTTCTGATATCGGCGGTAATTCGGGTCGAGGGAAATCTGCGGATAAATTCGCTTCTACTATATGATTGCGAATACTTTTCAGGGCTTCGAATCCCTGCTTTAAAGAATACAAAAATTGGCTCATCTACTTATCCCTGTAATTGCTGATACAGCACCCATTCCATTGGGCGGTTCCTACTCTCGAGTGTCGGTTAACTCCGAGATTAACCTATCGCAAGTGTCAGATTGAACAAAGGGTTATTTATTGTAAATAACAAATTTCAAACAACGATTTATGCCAAAAGAGAGACGTGTTTATTGGTAACCCCTCTTATACGTCAGGGGCGTAAACCAAACTTATTGTCTGACTCACAGTTCAATTAATCTTCCCAAAGAGGCACAAACAAAAACGCTCTGCGGTTAGGCAGAGCGTTTGTGGGTTAAGCCATGTATAAAAGGCGTTTAGTCCTTTAAATCCTTTTCCATATCTTCGTAGGAAGTATGGCGAACGTCTTTACCTTTCACGTAGTAAATAATGTATTCGCAGATATTTTTACAACGATCGCCGACACGCTCAACCGCACGGGCTGCCCAGAGTACGTCTAATACATCGGGGATTGAGCGTGGGTCTTCCATCATGTAAGTCATTAATTGACGGATAATGCCTTCGTATTCACGGTCGAGCTTGGCATCTTCTTTATGAAGCTCCAGCGCCGAATCGGCATCCATACGGGCTAAGGCATCGAGCGTTGCGTGCAGCATACGAATCGCATGGCGGCCCATATTTTCAATGCTGACTAATAATGGCTGCTGATTATTCAAACGCTTATCTAATGCGGCCTTGGCAATACGCACACAGGCGTCACCGATACGCTCAAGATCGGCAATCGATTTTGAAATCGCGATGATCAGACGTAAGTCGCTCGCTGCCGGTTGGCGTTTGGCGATAATGCGGGTGCATTCTTCGTCAATCGAGACTTCCATGCCATTCACTTTGTGATCGCCAGTGATCACCTTTTGCGCTAATTCGGCATCTAAGGTGCTTAAGGCGTCGATAGCTTGCTCTAACTGACGCTCAACCAAGCCACCCATGGCGAGTACGCGGTTACGGATATCATCTAACTCGGCGTTAAATTGCCCAGAGATATGTTTGTTTAAATTCATATTTTCCATTTGGCCAACCTTTTACTCAACTGTATCAACGCCTAGATGGAGTTTGCGATGCTTAACTCGGTTCTAGGCGGTGGCTTATTTCGTTAATCGCTTATCACTCACATCACCACTGCCAAAGGCAAGGTGATTAACCATAACGACCGGTAATGTAATCTTCGGTCTTACGTTTTTTCGGTGTGGTGAAAATGGTGTTGGTATCGGCGTATTCCACCAATTCGCCCATATACATAAAGGCCGTTTGATCCGACACCCGCGCCGCCTGTTGCATGTTGTGGGTCACGATAACCACTGTGTACTTAGTTTTAAGCTCAGTGATCAGCTCTTCGATGGTTAAGGTTGAAATTGGGTCGAGGGCCGAAGTCGGTTCGTCGAGTAGTAATACTTCTGGCTCGATGGCAATCGCACGGGCAATCACCAGACGTTGCTGTTGACCACCGGATAAACCAAAGGCGTTATCATGCAGACGGTCTTTCACTTCATCCCAAATCGCCGCACCGCGTAGCGAACGCTCGGCCGCTTCGTCGAGTTCACGGCGGTTGTTAATGCCCTGCAAGCGCAGACCATAAACCACGTTTTCGTAAATCGACTTAGGGAATGGGTTAGGACGCTGGAACACCATACCTACGTTGCGACGCAGGGCGGCAACGTCGATTTTTTTGTCATAAATATTTTGACCATGCAGCAAAATCTCGCCGTCGATATGGCAGTTGTCCACCAGATCGTTCATGCGGTTAATGCAGCGCAATAAGGTGGATTTACCACAGCCGCTGGGGCCGATAAACGCCGTAACTTGCATCTTTGGGATCTTCATCGACACATTAAACAGCGCTTGTTTGTCGCCATAGCGCAGGTCTAAGTTGCGGATCTCCAGCGCGGTATCGTTCTGGCTCAAGTTTGCTAAGTCAAAGTTGTTGGTTTTCATGGCTGTCGAATCTATAGAAATCATATTCAGTCCTAATACTTTCAGGATAATCGCTGATTAATGCTCAAGCGAACGATATTTTTCACGTAAGTGGTTACGCACACTAATCGCGGTTAAGTTCAGTGCCACAATCACTGTTACCAGCAAGAAGGAGGTGGCGTATACCAGAGGACGTGCCGCTTCAACGTTAGGACTCTGGAAGCCCACATCATAAATATGGAAGCCTAAGTGCATGAATTTACGTTCTAAATGCACAAACGGGAAGTTTAAGTCCAGTGGCAATGTCGGTGCTAATTTCACTACACCCACCAGCATTAACGGTGCCACCTCACCCGCAGCGCGGGCCACGGCTAAAATCAGCCCCGTCATGATCGCAGGGCTTGCCATAGGGATTACAATCCGCCACAGGGTTTCGGCCTTGGTTGCGCCCAGTGCCAAACTACCTTGACGCACAGCACTCGGAATACGGCTTAAGCCTTCTTCGGTGGATACAATCACCACTGGCAGGGTCAGAATCGCTAATGTCAGCGCCGACCAAATCACCCCTGGCGAACCAAAGGTCGGTGATGGTAAGGCTTCGGCGTAAAACAGTTGGTCAATCGAGCCGCCCATCATGTATACGAAGAACCCTAAACCAAACACACCGTACACAATCGATGGCACACCCGCTAAGTTGATTACCGCAATGCGGATCATCTTAGTGATTGGGCCTTTTTTGGCATATTCATGTAGGTAAATCGCAGCAATCACCCCGAATGGCGTCACGATAATCGCCATCAACAGCACCATAAACACGGTACCGAAAATTGCAGGGAACACGCCGCCCTCGGTGTTGGCTTCGCGTGGGTCGTCGCTGACAAAGCGGCCTAGTCCCACAAACCATTTACCGATTTTACCCATCAAGCCTAAGTGGTTGACGTAGGTAACATCAAGAACTGAATCCAGCTTAAGCTCGACCTCAACACCACGCATATCACGCACGATAACAGAGTCGCGAGCCGCTTCATCACGCAGGGCAAACAGCTCTTTTTCAAGCAGTTTATAGTCTTGTTCGAGCGCCACTTTCGCCGCAGCTAACTCTTGCTTACGGCTATCGGTCAACTCACCATCTAACTCGTAACGGCGTTCTTTTAAACGCAGTTTTTCAATCTTGTAGTTAATCGCACCAATATCTTGCTTTTGCAGTGATAACGCTTTGTCAGACAGGGCAACGGCACGGTCGATATGCTCCATTAAGGAGGATTCAAGCGCATCGTTTTTCAGTTCTAAGCGTTTACCGTTTTCAATCACGGCTACTGGGTAGCCATAAAAGTTACCGTTTTTAGCACGCTCGAGCATGGCCACATCGGCAGGCTCACTACGGCTGATAATGTCTGTTGCTAAAATCCAACGGAAATCTAAGCCCACAAACTCACGGTTACCGGTTTTCACTAAGTAACGCGTCACAAACTCACCGGGTGGCTGTTTAAACACGTGGCCCGCGGCGGTTAAGCGTTCGGTTGGCACTTCTTCCCTATCGTAAATCTCACCGATTAAGGTTGAACGTGCACCAGTGTTATCTTCGAGTTCCCATTGATAAATCGTTGCAGGCCAAAAGTAGCTTAATCCGCGCCATGCAATGAGCAGTAACAGGCCTAATACTGCAATCAAACTGATGCTCACCGCGCCACCTGTCATCCAAATCCATGGCGAGCCTGATTTTACCCACTTACCCATTGCACAAACCTCTCAAGGTCATTGGCGAAATAGTATTTAGTATCATTATCTTATCTCCATTACAGCGAGCTATAGCGGTCACGCAGACGCTGTCTTACCACTTCGGCAATAGTGTTAAAGAAGAAGGTAAATACGAACAGAACGAAGGCCGCGAGGAACAGCACACGGTAGTGCGAGCTGCCAATCGCCGACTCTGGCATTTCCACCGCGATGTTAGCCGCCAGCGTACGCATACCTTCAAACACGCTCCATTCCATGATGGCGGTGTTACCCGTTGCCATCAGTACGATCATGGTTTCACCCACAGCGCGGCCAAGCCCCATCATCACCGCAGAGAAAATCCCTGGGCTTGCGGTCAACAGCACTACACGTGTTAGGGTTTGCCAAGGCGTCGCGCCCAGCGCCAAACTGCCGTTGGATAAATGGCGTGGCACAGAGAAAATCGCGTCTTCGGCAATCGAGAAAATCGTTGGAATAACCGCAAAGCCCATGGCGATACCCACTACCAGCGCGTTACGTTGGTCGAAGGTGATGCCTAATTCGTTAGTGATAAATTGGCGAGTGTTACCATCAAACAGCGCCACTTCAATCATCGGACTAATGGCAAAGGAGAACCAACCCACAAAGCAGATAACCGGAATGAGCATAAGCTCTTGATAGACTTCAGGCAGACGTTGTTTCCAAGTACCGGGTAATTTGCTCCAAGAGTACGCCGACACCAGAATCGCCGTCGGCAGCAGTACCAGCAGCACTAAGATGCCCGGCAAGTGCTCTTCAATCAGCGGAGCTAACCAAAGTCCGGCGAGGAAACCTAAGATAACCGTCGGTAAGGCTTCCATAATTTCAATAGTTGGCTTAACGATGCCGCGCACCTTTGGCGACATAAAGTAAGCAGTGTAGATGGCGCCCGCAATCGCTAATGGCACGGCAAACAGCATGGCGTAGAACGCCGCCTTCATAGTGCCGTAGGCCAATGGCATTAAGCTAAGTTTGGCTTCAAAGTCATCGCTACCCGAGGTGGATTGCCACACAAACTTAGGCTCTGGGTAACCTTCGTACCACACCTTATTCCACAGCGCGCTCCAAGACACTTCTGGGTGCGAGTTTTCCACGTGGAAGATATTCAGTTGGTTGTTCGCTTCGACCACTAGGCCGTTAGCACGTGGGCTAAAGCCCATCACGCCGGGGTTTTTAAGGTCAAACTTTTCATCAAACAGTTCGCGCTCACTGGTGGTGTACAGGAGTGATAACTCACCCTCAGGGCTCACCACGGCAAAGCTTTTACGGTAGAACTCAGAGGCAATCGAGGCCACTGGCGCTAAGTCAGTAAACTCACGGATCTCTTTGTATAAACGGCCTTTTGGACCATTCACTTGGAAGTACTGGGTCACTACACCTGAGTCGTAGCTCACCAGAATCGAGCTGGCACCTGCGAGTAAGGCAATGTTGTTAACCTTAGACTTTTCCTTTTCCGCATCAATAACCTGCATTAAATCCAGGCTTTCAACATCACGGATATTGTAGATAAACACCTTGTTGCCCATTTGCAGCATCAATTGGCGTTGGTCAGGCGTCATCAATTGGTGTGCGACTTTTTTAGGTGCATCAGGTAACAGTGCGCCCGTGGTCGTCCATTCCACCTCTTCGGTCATCATGTTTTCTTGACCTTCGAGACGGCTTAAACGCCAAGCGCCATTGTCATCTTGGTAGGCGAAACTGATTTTATCGTTGCTGTAACTAAAGGCTAAATGATGGATAGCGCTGCCCGACTCATCGATAGTGATCGGCGCTTCACCCGCGCTGTAACGCAGTTTTGGGGTAATGAGGCGCTTGTTGTTGGGGTAACTTAAGCCAAACTCAATCCCTACGATTAAGGCTTGACCGTTACTTAACCCCAGTGCGAAGCGTTGCTCACTCGGCGCGGCAATCGCGGCGCTGGTGACGCTCACACCCGCAGGTAATGGCGGTGTAAAGCTGGAGAGTAAGCTGCCATCGGCAACAGTGTAGAAATCCACTTGGCCATCGGCGGCCACGCGATACATGACCTCATTTTGCTCGTCGGCACCGACCATCAGGGTCGCGACTTCAGCATGTTGATAACTCACGCTTTTTACCGGAGTCACATCCGCGCTGTCGAAAATGGGTTTAATCACGTACAGCAAATAGAAGAAGATCAACAATAAGGCGACAAACACCATAGTGCCGCCAATCGTGACCCCAATTTGAGCCGCTTTATCCTTAAATGCCCTGCGACTTGAACGTCCGCCTTTCAGCATACTTTGCGGCGCAGAACCAGGTTGAATGACCTGACTTTCCATTAAGAACCTCTATTATTAAAGCCTGTGAGTTTTTTCGCTAGGAATTGCGAAATGCTATGCTTACACTGTTTGAGCATAAACTGAGCAATAACAACACCCTTCATTCTAAGTGCGTTGAATTATATGACGCAAAGATGACAGTTGTGTTACACCCGATTTTAAAACAGGTGCCTTTTACAAAAAATAGGAGTCAGTCGCCATGCTACGATATTTAATCACGCTTCAAGCACCTGATAGAAAAGGATTAGTTGAACAAGTCGCCCACGCCGTGAGTCGCCATGGCGGCAACTGGTTAGACTCAGAGCTGCGCCATATCGACGGGATTTTTGCCGCCATATTGTTACTCGAGGTGCCTTCCTTGAAAATGGACGAGCTGATTGAAGCCTTGGAATGCATCGACGGCCTCACCCTCACCTATTCAAAAACCTCGGTCGCCTTCAAACCCATTAAGCGGCTAACCTACAGCCTAGTATCCTACGACAGGCCCGGATTAGTGCTGGATATTTCCAATCGGATCACCGCACTAGGTATCAATATCGAGCAGTTTAGCAGCCAGTTTGAGACCGCAGGCCATACCGGCATCGCCCTGTTTCGCGCCACCATTGGCTTAGGCTTAACCGACCTCGCCCAAGAGGAACAACTGGTGCAATCCCTTTATGCACTCGGTGATGACTTAGTGCTGGATAAACTCAGCCGTTAACCCTCAACTCCTTCAACAAAAAACGCCGCGGGCACTCCCTGCGGCGTTTTTTATGGCAAGCTAGCTGACTTTCTGGTGCCGAGACTTAATCAAATAGCGCAGCGGCACTTGGGAAATCAACATCCCCAGCAGCATCAAGCCGCAACCCAACAAGGCGCGCAGTCCTAGGCTTTCACCAAGGAACATAATACCGCCGATGGCCGCAAACACGGTTTCTAAACTCAAAATAATCGCCGCGTGCGCAGGATGTGCATGCTTTTGCGCCAGCACTTGCAAAGTGTAGGCAATTCCCACTGAAATCAGCCCCGCATAGGCCAGAGAGCCCCTGGCTGCAATCACCTTATCGACAGTCGTCACCTCAATGGCCGCCGACACCAGCAGGCTTAATACGCCGCACACTAAAAATTGCATCATGGCGAGTAACACTGGCGAAATTCGCTTGGCAAAATGGTCCACCGCCAGAATATGCATGGCCCAAAACAGCGCGCCAATCAATTGCAACGTATCGCCATAACCGAGGTGAAAGCCGTCTTTAATACTTAAAAAATACAGCCCCACCACGGCGATACCACAGCCCACCCAAGTATTTGCACCGGTAGCATGTTTCAGCGCTAAGCCCAATATCGGTACTAACACGATATAAAGCCCTGTGATAAAACCCGCATTGGCCGCCGTGGTATAAAGCAGTCCCACCTGTTGTAGCGATGCGCCAGCGAATAACAGTACACCCACCACCCCGCAGCCAATGGCGAAGTCTTTGGGCGTACCGAGATGAATTTTGCCTTGCCGAGCCAAATACCACACCAGAGGAACGAGTGACACAGTACCAATTAAGAAACGTAGACCGTTGAATGCAAAGGGCGATAAATGCTCCATCCCTAAGGTTTGGGCGACAAAACCAAAACCCCAAATGGCGGCGGCGAGCAGGAGTAAAAAATTGGCTGGCAAGATACAGTCTCTATCATTGAAAAGGATGACAAGATTACCCAGATGCTGGGCGCTTGTCCAAATCTGTTGCGATACTGTTAGCGTTTAAACAGTGCTACTGGCGAGTTTTGCCTTGTAGACTGTTGGCCTGACTCAAGATTTCATTTAAAAACACTGAGTCAGATTGCTTTGCCAATTGCACCGCTTTGTTGGAAGCATCAATCGCGAGGGCGGTTTGACCATCAAGATCGTAGGCGGTTGCTAAGCTATCCCAGAGCACCTCAGACATAGGAAACACCTTTATCCCCTCCTGTAAAATCTCCACACCCCACGCCGTTTTTTGCTCATAGCTGGCCTTGAGACCATAGACATTGTACTGCTGGGCAGAAAGCGGAAACTCATAGCCGAAGACCGCCGTTTGCTGCTGATAGAACTGCTTTAACGCCTTTAGCGGCATCACCGCGATTTCGGGCACCGCATTCCAACCTGCAAACAGCGTCTTTAATGCCTCAACATTGCCGATAAGCGGGGTGCTGTCATGGGTTTCTTCGGGGAAGTGTTTATCAAACCATTGCAGCATGCGAGCTGAAGAATGCTTCACTGACGAGCTGTTACCCAAGGTATTTTGCAATTGGGTGATTTGGGCAGCAAAGGCGCTGGCCATCTCGTTGGGTTCACTGGCGATACTCAAAAACCAGCGCATGGGTTTTGTCCGTTTGGCGACGGCTAACTTAGCGGACTCCTGTACGAGCCAATTATTGTCCCACCAAAGGCTTGGGCTGATGGATATCGCCGCATTAAACCGGGTATCGGGCGTCAGTGCCACATAACTGCTGAATAGCCCAGCCATAGAGTGTCCCGACAGTATGTGGTAATCGGCCATGCGATATTTCTGGCCCAAGCTGCTGAGTAGTTCTGTTTCTAGAAACTGCCGATAGTTTTCAGCCCCACCGCTTCGGTCTTTAAACTGTTCTAATTGGGTCGGCGTAAACGACTTTAAACGATGATTCGAACTGACTCCCACGACAATCAACTCTGGGATAATGGCATAGCTACTTAAAAAGCCGACATTCGCGGCAATATGCTCAAATTGTGTCGAGCCATCCAAGACAACTAAAACGGGATAACGAAAATCGTTGGAATGACCATAGGTTTCGGGGAGTTTGATTTGCAAGTTAATGTCATCATTCAATATTTCAGAATGGATCTGCATCTTGTCTGTCTGCGCCATCACCTGCATCGACAGGAAAAAAATCAGTCCTAATACCATCCGCATCGTTAACCTCCCTGAATAATGGCAGCTAAGTTACTGGTTTTTATCAAGACAATCAATTTATTAACATAATTACGCCACCAGAAAGCCCAGATTAGCCACAAATGACAGTGAGATTCTCAATCGAGAATTCCTATCTAAACTCGGCGGGATAATCTTGTATACTGCACGCCACGCAATGACGAATGCATAAGTGCGCTGGATGCCTTACCAACCCCAGTGACACCATAAAAAAACTAGGAACACCTATGTTAGGAACGCTAAAAAAGCTGCGCGCACACTTAGATGAGGCGCAACAAGTACAGTATCAACTGGTTGTTGGCGACGAGTTACTGCCACTGAATCCCTTAATTGGCAAGCCGCTGACCCTGACCCACACGGGTAACATCTTCTGCTGTAACTGCGGCAAAAAGACCAAAAAAAGCTATTCGCAAGGCCATTGCTTTGTGTGTATGCAAAAGCTCGCCAGCTGCGATATGTGCATAATGAAGCCCGAAACCTGTCACTTTGACCAAGGAACTTGCCGCGAGCCAGAGTGGGCGCAAAACCATTGTTTTGTGCCGCATTATGTTTATTTATCCAATACTTCGGGCATCAAGGTCGGCATCACCCGCCACACCCAATTGCCTACTCGCTGGATAGATCAAGGCGCGACTCAAGGTTTACCGATTTTTAAAGTGTCGACACGACAAATCTCGGGTTTAGTGGAAGTGGAATTAGCCAAACTCATCAACGATAAAACCCACTGGCAAACCATGCTTAAGGGCCACGCCGACGATATCGACCTACATGCGAAGGCTGCGGAACTGATCCCGCAAATTGAGGCTAAGTTGCACGAAATCGGGATGCAAAAAGGCGATTACAGTATCGAACGTTTAGATGAAACGATCCAGTCGATTCACTATCCCATCGACACCTTTCCGAAGAAGATCACTTCCCACAACTTCGATAAAAATGAGGTGGTAAGCGGGATTTTACAGGGGATAAAAGGTCAGTATCTGATCTTCGATACAGGCGTGATTAATATTCGTAAATTTACGGCCTATGAAGTGAGTGTAGGGTTAACTGACTAAGATCAGGTAAAACTCTCGTCAATTGAGTGTGTTGAGCGCCGCTATGGCAGTCAGTACACTCATTGCTAAACCGTTAGATGACAGTAGTGAAACGTCTAAATCGCTTAGGTAGAACCTCGATATACTCATACCTAAAGCATTATGATCACCCTTATCTTGCAATCACTCAGTCGCACCCAGCATCCCACATGGATAAAATGGCGCTCACCTTCTCCAAGGTAAAAATCTTTATATGGAATATATTTTATGAAACAAGGACCTCAAAATTTTATCCGCCGCTGTGCATTCCAACAAAAATTACGTAATAAGCAATCTGGAATATTTTTGCTCTTAATAATCCCGCTAATAATAGCAAGCGGTCCTTGGAAGGAACTGACCGCATCGCTATCGACAGAACCATGGGATATAGGATTTACAATTGTTGTCGTTTTAGCCGTTGTGGTGGCATTTTTCTTCGCCTTCATGATCATTTCTGAAACGATAAGATTGAGCAAAGCCGCTAAAGATGAACAGCTTAGATTAGCTGAAGCTGGACCTGATGGTTATTACATCGATATCTATCAAGAAGGCCTTATATTTAATCTCTACGATGCCGAGTTTCATCTTTTTGATATGAAACAACAGTTTGTCCCATTGGATGAGATTGCCAGTACAAAATACTTTAAATATAGAGGCACACGCCGCTTGACGATCAACTTTGTCCAGATTTCCGGCCAAGTGTCGTTCACAAATA
Source organism: Shewanella decolorationis S12 (assembly GCF_000485795.1). Classification (GTDB taxonomy): domain Bacteria; phylum Pseudomonadota; class Gammaproteobacteria; order Enterobacterales; family Shewanellaceae; genus Shewanella; species Shewanella decolorationis. Next base: position 142,181 of record NZ_AXZL01000068.1, on the reverse strand, counting down.
GGGAAATAAATATGGATAATTTTGATTTTCTGAAGAAATTTCTCGAAACTCATGTAGCTAATCAAGAGAATAAGCCAGCTTAAGCTAGCTTGATTAGGAATAGCGGCGTTGTGTAAAGCATAAGCCCCACGCAACGCTCGCCATTCTTGGATAAGCCTGATTTTGAAGAGATTAAATCAATCGAGCAGAGTCTTTGCTCTAACTTGGTTGCGCAACCATATAAACAAGTTCCCAGATATGTCCATCGGGATCTTCAAACGCGTGGCCGTACATAAATCCTTGATCCTGCGCTTGACGATAGGCTTTGCCGCCATGCTGCTCGGCAAGCTTGACCAAGTGATCGACACGCTCTCGACTGTCGCAGTCTAGGCAATTGAGTACTTCTGTCGTGGTACGGGCATCGGCAATCGCCTTATCGGTAAAGCCAGCGAAAAAAGGCTTCGCTAGCAGCATCACATAAATATTGTCGGCAATCACCACGCAAGCGGCCTGCTCATTGCTGTATTGCTCATTAATCCCAAACCCTAGGCCGGCGTAAAAAGCCCGTGATTGTTGAACACTTTCAACCGCTAAATTAACAAAGATACTTTGTGCCATCATAATCTCCCTTTAAAAATCCTCTGCGGACGTCACATCCTGTCCTGTAACTGTAAATAGCTCAGAGAACAGTCTAGTCAATCATTGCGGCATCCTAAACCTATATTCCCACAAGAGCATAAGGCGAGTATCTTACTCGTCTTATGAGGATACCTTATGACAGTGATCTTAAGCTTTCAGCCTTAAGTCTGTCAGTTTATAACCTTCTCTTTATAGCTATCTGTTTATAAGAGTCAGTTTGCAACCGAACTGGGATAACCGCACTATTGCACTGCATGGGTGGCGGGCAGCGATAGCAGCATTTCCTCGATTGAGCTATCGAAGCGGGCTTTGAGTTCATCCATATCTTTAATGTTGGCAAAGCCTTGGCCAAGGACTCGCCATATTATTTCGTAGGGTTGCCCCGCAATCCCCGTCGGCTTAAAAAAGCTAATCAGCACTGAGCCTTTATCGTATTTTTTAAGGTCAACACCTTGGTTTGACAGCCCTGGTACCAAGCCTGCGGCGGCGAGTATCTGATCATCCGACATTTGTGTACCCATGGCGACACCAAACCCTACTTGAAAATCTGCCAACTGCGGGTCTTCAACCCAGCGAAATCCCTTAGTAAGTAAGACTTTTTTTAGGGTGTCCTGCATATGTTGTAGGACTTGTTGTTTATCGAGTCTGCGATCGACAAAGATCTTCTGTAAGGTGGGATGCCAGGTATAGGTCATGGCACTCGGTGGTAGTTGGCTCAAATCCCCCGAGGTCACCACTGTGGTTCGTAGCGCCTGCGAATCTTCAACAGTCACACAGGCCGTGAGTCCTACTAAGCCGAAAGTCAGCAACGTCATTACACGCCATATGGTTTGCGTTAAATTCATACTCATTCCCTTATTGCTATTATTTTTGAAGCTTAAGGATAGTTATTATTCCCAAGACTGAAAGTCGATATACATCATAGTGTTAAAACGATGTTATCTACAAGCGTCAAAACTAAGTTGAATCTGGGCATTCGCTTCTTTCCAATTCGTTATGATTTGTTACTTTATAAAGCCCGAACTGTGTATAGGCGCAGCACCATTTACCCGCTAGAATGCCTCGCCTAGCGACTACTACTTGCATAGTCATGGCGCAACAATCGGGGAATACTCCGACTCACAATGCTAAAAACAACAATAAATAAGGTGTGAAAATTATCTATGGAGTTAATACTCGCTATCGCGTTGTTTGCCTTCTCATCGGGGATCACCCCTGGGCCTAACAACATTATGCTGATGACCTCTGGGGTCAACTTTGGCGTTAAACGCAGTATTCCGCATCTGATGGGGATTAGCCTTGGCTTTCCCACTATGATCCTCGCCATCGGCCTAGGTTTAAGTGCCCTATTTCAAGCCTACCCGATTATCCACCAAGTGATTAAAATCATTGGGATTGTGTATCTTCTGTACCTGTCTTGGCTGATTGCCAACAGCAGTAGCAAGATGGAGGGCAAGAGTATCGTTAAACCCTTTAGCTTTTTGCAAGCCGCCGCATTTCAATGGGTTAACCCTAAAGGCTGGATTATGGCCGTGGGCGCAATTGCCACTTTTACCTCGGTGCAACAGGATCTCACACCGCAAGTGATTACCATTGCCACGGTGTTTTTATGTGTGGCCTTTCCCTGCGCCGTGGCGTGGCTTGGGTTTGGCGTGGCGCTTAAACGCATTTTGAAAAACGAACGCCAGCAGAAGATCTTTAATATCACTATGGCCATCTTGCTTGTGGCGTCTATCATCCCTATGATCGCCCCCTAATTTTGGCCGTAAGAGTTAAGCACTAGCATGAATGAGATAGAACTGATCACTCAACAAACCGATAACTGGGTGAAAAAAGTGATCATGAAATACAATATTTGCCCCTTTGCCAGACGTGAGGTGGAGCGTGGCAGTATTCGCTATCTCGTTGTTGAACAAACCAAAGTCAAGCTAGTGCTTAAGGCCTTGATTGAAGAATGCCAATACCTAGATGCCCACCCAGAGCACGAAACCACACTGTTTATTCTGCCGCGGGGTTTTGAGGGCTTTTACACTTACCTCGATCTCGTTGATATGGCGAATGACGCCTTATTCGACAACGACTATGAAGGCGTGTATCAGCTCGCGCATTTTCATCCCGACTATTGCTTCGAGGATGAACCCCAAGACTCGGCGGCCAATTTCACCAACCGCGCGCCCTACCCAACCCTGCATATTATTCGCGAAGCCAGTATGGAGTTAGCCCTGGCTAACTATAACGACCCTGAATCAATCCCCGAGCGCAATATTCAATTTTGTGAGCGTAAAGGTAGCGAGTTTTTTATTAAATTACTCGCCGAGTGCATGGGGAAATAGTCTCATCGCGGCGAATAGCATGCGCCGCATCGCAATCTGCTCATTGCTTACAACAAAGGAATGTAATCACGATGGACTTGATCATGCCACCAGCATTAAAGCCATGGTTTAGCTCTGGTATTCCTGAATCACGCCAATTCGATATAGGTTTCGCCCTGTTCGAATTTCCAAGATTTGAAGACTTAATTGATTTTCAAATGGGTTATCGCTGGCACAGTTTCACCCAAGCGCGGGAACCTGCTTGGGATGATAATTGGTTAGTACTGGCAAGCTCCCATGGCGATCCCTTAATTTATCATTTAAAGGATGGGCACATTCTTTTCGCTCGCCATGGAGCGGGCCACTGGGCGCCCCGCCTTCTTTTTGCCGATTTAGCCCAAATGTCTCGCTGCTTTAATGCCTTAGCAACACTTATCACCCACGTAGGCGAAGCCCTTTTTGATGGTGACTACAATATCCAACCAAATTATGTTGAGTTAATTAAAACCGAAATTGTTCATCATGTGGGCCTCGAGCAAGGGAAGCAGATCATCGAGCAATTGGAGATCAGCGCCTACGCTTAAAGTAGGCTGGTGATGATTCAATAAGGGTAAATGTCATTCTGCACATTCCACTCTATCGGCCAGCATATCGGCAACATCTTCATCATGGTCGATACTAAAGGCGATAATGTCATCGGTCTTAGGTATCGCTTGATACACTTCCGTCTGGGTAAACAGTTGTAGGCATTCGGAAAATACCGAACGTATTTGCCCCACTATGGCTTCCCACTCGCTAAAGTCATCCTCGGGTAAGCGCTGTTGAATCGCTTGCAACTCGTCATCAGAAAGCACATAAAGCGTACTCACACATTGATACTCCCAGTCACCCGTATTGAACTTAAGCTCTTGGATGGCTTCAGGGTTTTGGTATGACGTAGCCCATTTCCCCGACTGGTAATAGGTTAAGCAACGCTGGAAATCCAATTCAGTATTAAAACAAAGATTTAACTCTGCGTATTCGGCATTTGTATCGAAGTCGAAGGCATAAAAGGTTTTATCTGGATGGCTTAATAAAAACCGTTCAACCTCCACTGTTATAAACTGCATTATCTCGGCTTTGATCCGTGCAACGAGCTGATGATCTAATAGCATAGAGTTTTTCCACCTAAAAAATATCCTTTGAAATTACGTCGAATCACTGAGTTTAAGCCGACCTTATTAGCGCTAAGTTTGTGTCGCATTTTTACGATTCAAGCATGAAAATAAAGCCCAATCACAGGATTTGTGTGCTCCATTTCTCATTGCCATAGCGACGATTCTTATAGCTATCGATACGCCATTCATCGGCCTTTTTAAGGACAATAAACAGATACTCATCTTCGAAGTGAGTGTTGGTTTTGACATAGATTTCGGCTCTGCTCTTGTGTTTTAAGTTAACGAGCAGCTCAAGGGGATGGTCACAACCATTAAACTTTGAAGGAAAACCAAAGGAGTTGCGAACTTTACCGCCGTAAACACGGGGCTTATCGGTACAAAACCCATCGAATAAGGGGGAGATTTGTTCATTGAGCAGTGCAAACCAATCGGTCCGCTCTGCATAGTGGAACTCAGTTTCGGGCACGGCCTTTCTTAAGGCTTCTTCCTCTGCTTGATATTTAGCGTAGAGATTATTTTCGATCTCATTCCAACTTTGGCTGAAAGATAACACACGCTGTGTTAAATACGCTTTTAATTCAATGTCATTCATTGACTGTATTGACTCCTTTCTAGGTCGATTTATTTGCGAAGCAGAAGGAGCACTCATCGCACAAAGCGGCAACGCCATGCTCTTATCCTTAAAACAGCTTATTTAAACCAGCCTTTGATACTAGTCAGTAGTGAGCGGCTGTAAAAAGGCACCCCCTTGGCTTGGCAAAATGCAGCGATTGGCTCGACGCTGTCGCCATGTAAATGATGTACTTTGATAGGCCAGCTGTCCTGCCCCTGTTGACGCTCGAGCAACTTCACATCGCCACGAATACGATTAATATCCTCTGAGTTTTCAGCGGGTAACCGGATCACTAGGCTTAAGGCATGGTCCGAAGTACTACGAATAAAGTCCAAGCGTGACGATTCCAGCAGATAGGCCTTCTCGACGGTTTTATAGTTCGACAATAACCCTTTGAGCTGAGCGAAATGGGGATACTCATGGGGCTCGATAGTGCCAAATAACGAGAGTGCGCCCCTGTGCTCAACCAACTCAAGCTGCGATGACAACATCAAACGTACTTCGTGTGCGTCCAAGGATTTCGACATATTGCTGTTAGGATTCAGCGCCATATCGCTCCCCGATTGCAGCAGCACTTGGAACAGCGTCTCGGCATCGAGCGTCATCACCCCATGGTGCGCAGTGCCTTCGCTCTTCATCAGTTCGATGGCCTTATCGACGGCGGTTTGAGATGTGAAAATCGGCGTAAAGGGATGATCATTACCATCCTCGAGGGGGACATACCACTGGGTGATACCGATAGCCATCGCACCTTCACCCGCCTCGGGCGCCTCAGTGCTACTCTCACTCAAGATAAAGAGGGTTGATTGGCTAAGTTGTTGATAAAACTCGGCCGCATAGAGATTGTCTTGGAGAGCTTTGACAAAACTTTGTTCGAGTGGGGTTGTCGCTTCTAGGGTGTACAACATTGGCAAACTTCCTGTTATTAAGCGGTTCAGTCCTTTATTATCAAAGAGTTAAAAATAATTTTTAGCCATTCGATTCACACTGACCTGATTAAATCGCGTGGGCATAGTAAAACATTGGGGGCGTCGAATCGAGCAAAACATCCCACAATTAGAATCAAAGCAGGACTTAGCACTGTACCGAGTCTGCGCAGTCACAAACTCGGCACTCAGGAGTAACTGATTGATAAGGTTACAGACTTAATCCCCATACCTCGAAGGCATCGCGGCACAGTCGCTCACGAAAAACCGGATGAGCGATATTGATCAAGGCCTGTGCCCGCTCGCGCAGGGAGCGACCACGCAGGTTTGCCGCGCCATACTCGGTCACTATGTAATGCACATGGGCACGGGTCGTTACCACCCCTGCACCCGGCGATAACACAGGAGCAATGCGGGAAATCTTGCCGCCCGAGGCGGTACTTGGCAAGGCAATCACTGAGCGGCCGCCTTCGGATAACCCCGCGCCACGAATAAAGTCCATCTGCCCGCCAACACCCGAATAAATCTTAGTGCCTATCGAATCGGCGCAAACTTGGCCCGAAAGATCGACCTGCAGCGCCGAGTTAATCGCCATTACATTGGGGTTTTTACGAATGATCGCAGTATCGTTCACCTGCTCAATATCCATAAAAATGACCGCTGGATTATCATCCACATAGTCGTATAACTTCTGGCTACCTAAGGCGAAACCTGTGACCAGTTTTCCGGGGTAAAAACGTTTCTTGCTGTTGTTAATCACACCCTTTTCGACCAGCTGCAAAATCCCGTCGGAAAATAGCTCGGTATGCACACCTAAGTCTTTGTGTTCGGTCAGACAAGACAACACCGCATCGGGAATCGCGCCAATGCCCATCTGCAAACAATCGCCATCGCGCACTAACTCGGCCACATTTTTACCTATTGCCAAACTCACGGCATCGCCGGTGGCAAAGGCATGGATGGGCAAACTCGCGCTCTGTTCATACACGGCGGCAAAACGGTCGATATGAATAAAACCATCGCCGTGGGTGCGGGGCATTTGCGGATTGATATGGGCGATGATTTTACCCGCCACTTGGCATGCTGCTAAGGTGGCTTCCACCGAAATCCCTAAGGAACACATGCCGTGTTTATCGGGCGGCGACACTTGGATAATCGCGGTATCAATTTTTTGCTCGCCGGAGCGAAATAACTTAGGCACTTCCGAGAGGAAAATCGGCACGTAATCCGCATCACCACTTTGCAATAATGGCCGAGTCGGCACCCCGCCGAAGAAACAGCGATGGCGCAGATGACCACGCAAATCGGGATGACTTAAGGACTCAGCCCCTTCGGTATGTAGCTGTAATAAGGTGAGATTTTCAAGGGTGAGCGCATGTGTTGCCAGCGCATCTAATAAGACTCTGGGGGTCGCCCCCATGGAATGGGTCCACAGGGTTTCGCCACTTTGAATGAGCGATACCGCTTCAAGGGCACTTTGACACACAATCGCAGGCATACAGAATTCCTTCGCTTAGCTGATCCCCATTCCTTTGCGCATGTTGTGGCGAGGATGCGCCACACGCTTTGCATCTCCACTCCCCCAAGGAATGTACAAAGCCAATACCGCAAAGGAACATTTTAATAGCAGCAGTGTAAGCGAGTTCTAAAGTAACTAACATCCATTTCAACGACTTAGTCCGATTCTTTACCAATACTTTGCGTTAAGTCAAAACTCGCGCCCAAAGCGAGAGCCTTAATCCAAACGTTTGGAGAATCGCAGACTGGCCACCAGCAGCCCTAAACAGGTAAAGCCAATCATCCACAACGCATCAAATTGCAAGTCACTCACCTGGGCATCCCTCAACACAATCGCGCGGGACATGCGCATAAAGTGCGTCGCGGGTAACGCCTCGGCAATCCACTGTGCCGCCACGGGCATGGCCTCGTAGGGAAACATAAAGCCCGACAACAGAATCGACGGCAGCAGGATAAACACCGTCATCTGCATCGACTGCAACTGGGTTTTCGCTATGGTCGAAATCACTAGGCCTAAGGTCAAACTGGCGCAGATAAACAGCATAGCTGCCAGCGCAATCGAGTCTAAGCCGCCACGAATCGGCACGGCAAACAGTAAATGTCCTGCGGTAAGAATAATGGCCAATTGCACAAAGCCCACTAATACATAAGGCGTGATTTTACCTAGCATTAGCTCGAGCGGCCTCACTGGCGTAGTGATTAAAAACTCCATATTGCCCTGCTCTCGCTCACGCACAATTGCGGCCGAGGTAAACATCACCATGGTCATAGTCAAAATGACCCCTAAGAGGCCGGGGACGATATTCACCACCGAACGCTGCTCAGGGTTAAAATACTGCACTACCTCAAAACTGGGGGGATTCGATTTGACCGCCCTGCCTGCAATCTCATCCAGTGGCATTTGCCTTAAACTGCGAATGGTGGAGGCAACCACAGTATCCGAGCCATCCACCAACCATTGCCCCACAGGCTCGGCAAAATAGGCCTGTCCCGCAAAGGCGGGATGCCGCACTAAACGCTCCTCGAGATCGGCGCCTAAATACAACACAGCTTTCACTTCGCCCCGAGTGATGGCTGCTTCCGCCTCGGCGGCGCTCAAATAGCGATTTTTAAAATCAACGACTTGAGTCGCTTCTACTGCCTTAACCAAGGCGCGGCTATAAGCTGAATCGCTTAAGTTCACTAAACCTGCGGGCAAATGGCGCGCATCGGTGTTGATGGCATAACCAAACAGCATTAACTGCACTAAGGGGATCATCACTATCATGCCGAAGGTCATGCGATCCCGCGATAACTGCCTGAGTTCTTTGACCACAACCGCCCAAATTCTACGTAGCATCTTGGGCCTCCTCTGTAGTGGCCTGACTGCCGTTTGGCGGCATTAGCTGGGCACGCCCGCCCGTGCAGGTGACAAACACATCCTCAAGGCTGGGGCGCACTTCGGTCAGTGCCCGCCCCGCGACCCTTGGGCTTAACCAGGCCAGCGGATCTGCAATCGAACTTTGCACTAATACCCGTAAACGACTGCCAATCTGCGCCGCCGATAACACGTTGGCGTCGCTGATAAGCGACTGTTTAAGCTTACGTAAATCCTCACCCGACACTTCAACGACCCGCGCGCCCATGGCCGCCATTAATTGTTGCGGCGAGCCGTCGGCACGTTTTATCCCGCGCTCTAAAATCGCCAGACCATGGCAACGCTCGGCCTCATCCATATAGTGGGTCGAGACTAAAATCGTGGTGCCTTGGGCGCAGAGATCGAACAGCCGCTCCCAAAACTCGCGGCGATTTTCAGGATCGACCGCCGACGTCGGCTCATCGAGAAATAACAGCTCGGGATGATGTAAGGTTGCGGCAGCTAAGGCCAAACGCTGTTTTTGCCCGCCGCTCATGGAGCCCGCCATTTGCTTCTCGCGCCCCGCCAAATCGTACAGGCTTAATAACTCGGCTAAACGCGCCTTGGTTTGGCGACGATTTAACCCATAAATTTGCGCCACAAACTCGAGATTTTCCCGCACCGACAGGTTGTCGTAGAGGGAGAATTTTTGCGTCATATAGCCAATGCGGCGGCGCAGTTTTTCCTCGGCGCCGGGCAAGGTTTCCCCCAACACCCGAATATCCCCCGAGGTTGGGCTAAGCAACCCAGTCAACATTCGAATGGAGGTGGATTTGCCGCAGCCATTGGGGCCTAAAAACCCATAAATGGTGCCCTTGGGGATCGCCAAATCAAGATCCTCGACCGCATTGATGCCGCCAAAAGCACGGGTCATACCGCGGGTTTCGATAGCAAACTCAGAAGCCGTGCTTGATGTTTCTGCCGCTGATGTCCCAGCGACTAATCCCCCTGCTGAAACCTGTTGAGCACTCATGGCAGCTGTACCTCAAGGGCCATTCCCGTGGGTAAATCCTGCCCCTCTGGCGCAATATCGATATCGGTGAGATACATCAATCTCGCCCTATCGCGTTCATTTAAGGCATAAAAAGGAGTGTAAGCCGGTTGACTGCGAATATTACGCACTGTGCCAGCAATAGGCTGCGCGCGGCCATCGACCAAGATCTTCACTTGGCTCCCCGCCTTAACCCTATCGAGCCAAGTTGCTGGCAGATACACCCGCACATAGGGATGCTCAATTGCTAATAAACCAATGAGTTGACTGCCTGCGGCCACCCTATCGCCCACCCGCCAAGGTAAGGTATCCACTACTGCGGGTCTTGCCGCTACTAGGCTTAAATCCTTAAGGGCCTTTTGCTCCTGCGCCACGCTAGCCATGGCCGCCTCGACTGCGGCTCTGGCTTGTTCGAGTTGCTCGCTACGGGTGCCGTTTTGTAGCAGTCTTAGGCTCTGCTCGGCTTCGGCCTGCTTGGCAAGGCTGGTATCACGCGCCGCGCGCGCCGCATCTAAGTCCGCTTGGCTAAGCACCTTAGTCTTAAATAACCGCTGCGTGCGCTCAAAATTCTGCTGCGCCTCTTTCACACTGGCATTGGCACCGTCAAGGGCGGCACGGGCTTTATCTATATCTTCCGAGCGGGCACCCGTCACGGCTTCTTCCAACTTGGCCTGCGCTTGCTTAAGCTCGGCCTGACGCTGTCCAAGGCGCGCCTTAGCGGCTGTGCTATCCAGCTCGAGCAACACCTCCCCCGCCTGCACTTGCTGGCCTTCGACCACATTAATCCGGTTGATCAGCTCCCCCACGGGCGCGGTGAGGGTTAACCTGTCGCGCTCGACTGTGCCCAGCACGCGGGGCGATTCATCGCCGCAGGCCGTCAATTGCAGCAACAATGCCGCGCCCAATAGACTCGTCACCAACTTGCCCCATCTTTGGGGAGAAAGTCGCCGCGCCATAACCGACATCACTGTTAACCTATTGGTTAATATCATCATTCACTCCTAGGTTCACGTAATACACCCTGGGTAAACACCTGCATATTGTGCAGTGCTAAACGTTGTAAATCCGCAGCATTGGCACTAAACAGACCAAACTGACGCATTAAAACGGGGGGCGCGATCAGCGGAAACACCATCAAACTGATAAAACTCAGGCGCACTAAATTGGGATCTAGCCCTTCTTTGAGTAATCCAGCGTTTACTAATCCCGACTCGACCCATTGGCGCGAGAGGGACAGAATTTGCTCAAACACCGACAACATGATCCGATAGGCCTCGGTGCCATCACCTTCCTGCAACACACGCACGATTAATCGGGGTAATCCGGGATTAGGTGCCATCACCCGATAATAGGTTTGCATCAATTCGCCTATATCATTGGGTGCTTGAGCGCTGGAGATTTCACGCAAACGCGCAATTACAGGTGCGAGAGTTTCCCGCACCATCTGCTCAAATAAGCCAGCCTTAGAGCCAAAGTAATAGCGGATAAGCGCGGCATCCACCTCGGCTTCACGGGCAATTTCACGGGTAGAAACGGTGGGATAACTGCGTTCACTAAAGAGCGTCACCGCAGCCGCAATCAGCCGTTGGCGCGCATCAGAGTTGCCTTTCGGGCGACCCGCAGTCATGGACTGCCCAGGTTGGGCGGCAAAGGGAACCACACCTCTTGGGCGACGAGAGATCAGCGACATAAGCCTCTCCAGCAAAATTCATCTATTGAGGAATATACTGAAAAGCTGCTTGAAAAGGCAGCAGTTAAATTCCTCATTTTGATTAAAACTGAGGAAATTAACCTAAAGGGCTTAAGCCTAAGATATCAGAGGGTTAAACCGTTTTTAAGGCTGGTATTATTAATGAAGTCCTAAGTCCCTTTCACTATGGCGCTTAAACGTGCGATAAATTGCTGCACAGCTTCAAGGGTATCGAAACTAAACGCCAATCCGTAGTGGGTTTCGTTAAGGCTTTTATGTAAGCGCTTGGGGAATCGCGTCATTTCCGCATTATGGTAATAATCATACTTGGCATGAACGCCCGCTAAGGTGGCCAGTTCGCTGGAAAATACCTCAAAGGCCGGGCGGATAATCAGTTGCGCGGTTTTGCCCTCCATATGCAGATAAAAAGCTTCCTTAGTCTCTGGCAACATATATTCGGTAATGCTCTTCACCGAAAAATTGCTGCGGCAATGCAGCTCGGTTAAACAGCGGCTCATTTCCTGTTGTGTTATCGCCAAAAGTGCCTCCTGAAAGTGTAAACATCTTGATATACAGAACAATAAACTGATTAGCCTATCAGTGTTAATAAAAATAATTTCCCACAGCTTTAGGCAAATTTAAACAGCTTAATACGCCATGCGTTTTATTAGCGTTTACTGATCAAATAATTAGCGTGTCCCTGCTCCCTATTAAAACACAGTCAAAAGATTGTCGCTATGTCATTAAATTGTATAGTGAATTTTTGCTTGCCAGCAGAAAATGTTGCAGCTAGGTTAATAACCCAGAGTGGAAGTCGGGCCAGTTTAACCGCCGATGCTAAAGCCAAAGCGGTGATGTGTTTTAGGCTTCCATTCCCAAGGTTTCGCCGTATTGATTTAAACCTGACAAACGATTGCCATGCCGAACGCTGCGACTTAACGCCATTCACCCGACACTCAATGGTCGTTAGCAATGGACTGCAAGGCCGTGCTCTATCACTAAGAGATGAGAAACACCCATGAAGATAAAAAACACCTTAATGCTCTTGGGCCTGTTAGTTGTCAGCCCCGCGGTTTTTGCCGCAACAGGTATCGCCTTTGTCCACGGAACCGGAAAACAAACCAATGCGTTAGCCGACTATTGGACATCGGAATTTGTTAACTCGGTGCGCCAAGGGATCCCCGTTCCCAATAATTACACCGTGATTAACTGCGACTTTGACCAATATATGTGGGAAGAAGCAGCTGCGGGTTGCCTCGCCACTCAGCTCAATAGCTTTATCCAAGCGAAGAATATTGATGATCTAATCCTGCTCACCCACTCCAATGGCGGTAATGTGGTGCGCTGGATTTTATCCAACCCCACCTGGGACAGCCGCTATCCTGCGGTGATCAACGCCACCTCTAGAGTCATCGCCCTTGCACCATCAAGTGGCGGCACGCCGCTGGCCGATGCGGTCAATCAGGGCAATGTGTTTGAAACCACCCTAGGCTGGCTCTTAGGTTATGGCAGTAATGCGGTCAAACAGCAGCAAGTCGGCTGGATGGCAAACTACAATAACACTTGGCTCCACGGCACCGCCGGTCGCCCGAGTTTAGGTAAACCCTTCGAGGTGGTTGTCGGCTCAGATGTGGATTCCGCCATTTGGGACAGCGACAGCTACTGCGCAGGCTATCAATATCAGGTCGCCCTCGAGACTACCCAAAACTGGCTCGATAGCTGCTCCGACGGCTTCTTAAATTGCAGCTCCCAAAAAGCCGCAGGCACAGTCTGGTTTACCGATAAACAAAAAACTCGGGGCAAAGAACCCTTAAGCCATCAGCAGAGTCGCCGTGCCTGTTTTAACTTAGACACGCTGATCCGCAACCATATTTAAGGAGCCCACTATGCCACCTTTTACACTCCGCACCTTAAGCAAAGCGGTCAGCTTGGTCATCTTAGCTGGCCTGCTCGGTGCCTGTCAGGATGAATCGACCACGCCTGAGCCACAAAAAGAAGCCAGCCCAATGTATGCCAAGGGCTTAACCTTATCAGCGCCAACGGATAGCGATCTTGTCGATATCAATATCGCCGCGCCAACCCTCGCGCCGATTAATACCAGTACCGATTATGTCAGCTTTATCACCCCGCTCTATGGCGAATACCAAGCCAGTCAGCCCGTGCTTGAGCAGGCAAGCCAGAGTGATGAGTATTGGCTTAATGTCACCGGCGCCGAGCTAAATGCTGGCGTTCAGCTTAACTTGAGCCAAGCGGGCAGCTTAGTGCGAATAGCGCCCCGCGGCGATATCAGCAGCGGCGCCTTGATGCATGCCGAGGCGGTCGCCCCTGAGCGGGTGCAAATTCAGCGGATAGGCAACACGCCGCAGGGAAAAAACGCCAGCAGCCCGCAAGCAACGGAATCTTTAGTTAAGTCGCTGGTAAGCGCCGACGCCTTAGCCAGCGCAGGACTCGCCGATGACTCCAGCGCGCTGCAAATGTCTGAAAAGGCCACGGCCGGAGAATATCGCCTACAAGTCAGTCAGCCCTTGGTCGCTAAGGCCAACTATCTGGTCAACGTGAAGGAAAAAGGCTCGCCCTATCAACTGAGCATCAAGGCGCCCAGCGCAATTGCAGCCGATGCCCAAACGCTTGGGGTAAAACTCGCCTTAAGCCAAAGCAATAATCAATTTGCGCCTCAGGCCAAACTCAAGCAAGCCGATGGCACAGAGCAAGCGCTGACCATGGTGAAACAGGGGGATGAATGGCAGGCTTTAGTGCCCGCGGACTTGCCCCTTGCCAACAGCAATGCGGGGCTGAGTGAAATCGAAGTCACAGTCCAGACTCAGGTCGATGGCCGCCCAGTGCAGCGTACGGTGAAAACCGCCTTTAAGTCCTATGTGAACTCGGCCAGCATCAAGCCAGAAGTGCTGACAGTGTGGGACAAAGGCGTGCCGAATCAAGTCAACTTTGAGCTAACTGTCGCCGAGGCGGGACGCTTTGGTTTGAGTGGCGTGCTCACGGGCACCAATGCCGAGGGCCAAAAAGTGGCGATCATGCGTACCCAAGCGGCAACTTGGTTAACGCCCGAATCCCCCAAACTCAAGCTGATGTTTGACCCCAAACTTATCCAAGCCTCCGGTCTACAACCGCCCTTTGAACTCAACGAGCTAGAGCTGCAAGACCAAGGGCAAATGGCACGGTTAAGTTTTCAGGCTAACGCGCTGGTGCTTAGCCGCTAACGACTGTGTTTAGCCGCTAATTCACTTTTCATTTTTCACTTCTCCCTTCCCAACCGCTTTGAGTGCCCGCCTTGGGCACTCTTTTTTTTACCCGTCATCCGAGTTAATGCAGCCAAGCAAAGCGTTTACCCAAGTAAAAGTGCAATTATCGCGCAATCCCCCAACCCTGTGACAACACATGGGTATCAGTACAAAATGCTGTCACAATTTCAAGATAAAATTTACATTGATTATAAAAGCTTACTGCTTTTAAATAACAAGGAGTCTAGGCATAATGCCAATCTTTTGACGCAACACCCCATAGCAACATATGCAAATGGAATATAAAAATAACAATGGCTAATGGCACCGCGATTCCCCCGCCTTAGTCGATGCTCAAGCAATGGAAATCCTATGAGTGACAGCACATTTTTTTTTGGTGAATGGCAAGTCAATCCCAGCGCCAACAGCCTGCTCCTTGGTAAACAAGTTAAACAACTTGAACCTAAGGCAATGGATGTATTGTTGTTTCTCTGCCAGAACGCCGGTGAAGTAGTCAGCAGCGACGAAATTGTTAGCCATTGCTGGCCAGGGGTCGACACGGGCGACAATCCACTGCACAAGATTATCAACCAGTTACGTCGCGCACTTGGCGATAGCGCCACCGAATCCCGTTACATTGAGACCATTCGCAAACGTGGCTATCGCACCTTAGCCGAGGTTCGCTTTCCGGTTGGCCACGAGGCCAGCGCCACGCCACAAACCTGGCAAGGCGGCTCGCCATTTCCGGGCCTGCAAGCCTACAGTGCCAACTATGCCGACGTGTTCTTCGGTCGCAGCGAGCAAATTAGCACGCTGCTAAATCGTATTAGCCAACAAATCCAGTTTGGCCGTGCCTTCTGCTTAATTTTAGGCCCGAGTGGTAGCGGTAAATCCTCCTTAATCAATGCCGGTGTATTACCTAACCTTATGGCCGCCAATGGCTTTAATGGCGTTGGGGTTGTGGCCTACAGCAGCCTCGATTTTGCCGATGTCAGCAAAGGACAACTGCTCACCGATTTGGCCAGCGCCATGCTCGACTGGGAGCTAAACGACAGCCCAGTCTTTGAGGGAATGAGCGCAGACTCGCTTGCCGCCAAGCTTGAGCAAGATCCACAAAGCATTGTCGATAAATGTAAACAAAGCCTTAAAAATCAGGCTTATGCTACACCACGCTTTGCCTTATTTATCGACCGATTAGAGGTCTTATTATCATCGCCGCTGTTTAGTAACACCGAGCGCAGCGCCTTTATCGAGCTGTTAGAGCGCCTTGCCACTTCCCATGCGGTGTTGATTCTAAGTGCCTGTCGTAACGACTTTTATCCGCAGCTAGTCAATTATCCCAGCCTGATGGCGGGCAAAGCGCGCGGCGCCCATTTCGACTTAGCGCCGCCCACTCGCACCGAGCTGTTGCAGATGATCCGCCTGCCAGCCGTTGCCGCCAATTTGACCTGGGAAATCGATAGCGACACCGCCATGCCGCTCGATGAAATGCTCTGTAGCGATGCCGCCAGCAACCCAGATGCGCTGCCTATGCTGCAATACACCTTGCAGGCGCTGTATTTACAACGCAGCGACGATGACAAACTATTGGTCTCTGTATATCGCACCTTGGGCGGCATCGAAGGCGCTATCGGTAAAAATGCCGAGCAGGCCATCTCCCATTTAACCGAGGCCGAAAAAGCCAGTCTGCCACGGATTTTATCCCTGTTAGTCACCCTGCGTGAGGATGAAAAATCCATCACCAGCCGCACTGCACGCTGGTCGCAGTTGCAAAGCGCGGCCGAAACCGCCCTAGTGCAAGCCATGGTCGATAGCCGCTTATTTGTGTCCCATCTGCAAAATGGTGAGCCCTGTTTTAGCATCGCCCACGAAGCCCTGCTGCGCCGCTGGCCAAGGGCGACAGCGTGGATCAGCGAACATAATGACAGCCTTAGCATTAAGAGCCGACTACAGCATTTATCCCAGCGCTGGCTCAGCGAAGCCAAACACAGCGCCTATTTGCTGGCCGAGGGTAAACCCTTAAAAGAGGCCCAAAGCCTTAGGCAAAACCCCTTGTTTGACTTAGACGAGCGGGAAACCGACTTTATTGCCGCCTCCAGCAAACGCGCCACTATGCTGCGCTGGACGAGGCGCATTACCGTCGCCCTGCTGTGCGTACTCACCTTAACCTCAGTCATTATGAGCGTTCGCAGTATCGAAGCCGAAAAGCTGGCCCAGCAAAAACGCCTCGCCGCCGAAGATCTGCTCGGGTTTATGGTGGGTGACTTCGCCGATAAAATGCGCGGCATCGGCCGGATGGACTTACTCGACGGGATCAGCAATAAGGCATTGGAATATTTCACGGATTTCTCCAGCCAAGACGATGAGAAGTACTTAAGCTTCGACGCCCGCTTCCAGCATGGGCAAACCTTAGAGGCCATGGGCGAAGTCGCCTATTCACGTAATAAAATCGATGAGGCCCGCAGCGCCCTACTCGCCGCACAGGAAAAAATGCTGCCGCTGCTCGAATTGCAGCCCGAAAACTTAGCCCTGCTAAAAACCTTAGGCGCCAATGCCTTTTGGTTGGGTCAGCTTAAATATGATGTAAGTGATTGGGCGGCATCGCGCCCCTTCTTCGAGCAGTATTTAGGCTATAGCCAAACCATGTATGCCCTAGCGCCAGAGGATAAAGATGCGCTGATGGAGCTGTCCTATGCCCATAACACCTTGGGCTCAGTGTCGATGAAGCAACAGGACTTTGCCAAGGCACAGCAAGATTTTGAGGAATCATTACGATTAAAGCTCTTGGCACTGGCCAAAGCCCCCGAAGATAGCCAACTGATTGCCGATGTGGCCAATGCACGTTCTTGGTTAGCGAGTACGGCAGTGTCTTTGGGAGACATAAACACAGCAATATCCATCCATAAAGAGCTGCAACAAGAATTAGAGCTAGGTAATCATATTAAAAGTCCTTATTTGCTAGAAAAACTAAGTGGAAGCTACCAAACTCTCGCAGATTTGCTTAGTTATACTGAACATAAAGATGAAGCTCTTAATCAAGCAAAGTTAAACCTATCAACTGTTGAAGAAATACTAAGGCAAGATCCCCAAAATGACATATGGAAAACATTGAGATATTACTCTGTTTTCCAAGTAATCAGATTAAGTAACTCTTCAACTGAGCAAACTCCAGAGAACAAAATTAGCGTACTTGAAGCTTCGATGTCTGCAGATAAAAATCTTAATGAAACTCAAAAAAAGTCTGAGGTATGGGCTAACTTTTACTTATCGTCATCTTATTTCCTCATGAACTCTGGAAAATATAAAGATGCCAAAACTTACGCAGAAAAAGCATACGAGTCGTATCTAACATTATCAAAGAATTTTTCGCAAAATATGGCTTTCGAACTCAATTTAGCAGAAAGTGAGTTACTAATTTCTGAGAACAACGAATACCCTATTGAAATTACTAATTCATTTTGCCACAAAGCAAATGAACGCATTAAAAAACTAATGGAATTAAATAAAGAACCAAAGTATAAACTCTTATTTGAGCGTTCTATTAATTGTACACATGCACAATGACGCTATTCTATAACAACACAATGAAAGGAAATAAACATGTTCGTACCACAAGGTCTTGCTCAATTTATTAAAGTCAATGTCACCCTAGAAAATGGTGAACCTGTATTTATCTATACCGATGCAAACGGTCAGCAGTGCCCAGGTGATGTCACCATCACTCAAGCTGGAACTGTAACCTATTTACTCAATGACCAAACCGGTAAAGGCTTAAAATTTGTCGGTGTGGGTTTTGTTACTCCGTTTGATGAAATTGTCGATGCAGTGACCATTAGCAGCGATGGTATGTTAGTGCAACTTGTTGACCTCGATAGAACCCCAGGAAACACTAAGTTCCAATTTGTACTGAGCAATACCACCAATACTCTGTTGGTATTAAGTCCTGATCCTGAAATTACTAACCGCCCACAAAACTAATCTTTGTTGAAAGGGACTGCTGAGCAGTCCCCTTTTCCCCTTCCTAAATAAGTGGGGACAGCCATGTCTTTTTGTGCTTTGTCCCCTCTTCTACTAGTCTTTAGATTATCTTCACCTTGTCTGTTTGGAGCGAGTGATGACCTCGGCCAGAAGAATGCTTATCGATGCCAATACAACCCCCTTCTATCATGTGATTAATCGCTGTGTCAGAAGGGCTTTTTTGTGTGGTGAGGATAAACTCTCAGGGCGCAGTTATGAGCATCGACGTGGCTGGATTGTTCATAAAATCAAAGCCTTGTCTGCAATATTTTGTATTGATATTTGCGCTTATGCGGTGATGAGCAATCACTATCATTTAGTGCTTAAAATTGACATCGAGAAGGCTAAATCGTTAACGCAAAAAGATATTATCAGTCGCTGGTGCCAAATCACTAAAGGCCATGCCATTGCCACTAAGTATATGAATGGTGATGCATTAATCGACGGAGAACGCATGTTACTCGATGCCTTAATTGTCGAATGGCATGAACGCTTATCCAGCATATCTTGCCTTTGATTTAAAGAAGAGGTGCGATGCCTAAATGAAGAGATTGCCCGTAAAGCCAATCGAGAAGATGAGTGCAAAGGCGCCTTCTGGGAAGGTCGTTTTAAATCCCAAGCTTTGCTCGATGAACAAGCCTTACTAGCCTGCATGATGTACGTGGATTTAAATCCTATTCGAGCTGGCATTGCCGACTCTTTGCAATCCTCTGATTTTACATCGATTCAAGAGCGCCTGAATGCGCTTTCATCTAACAGCGTCACACCACTGTCAACCCAACCCCCTGTAGATAACACTCAGCCATTACCACATAAACCCCTCGTAAAATTTGATGGTGCAACGCATCTCCATCAGCAAACGGGCATCCCCTTTCATTTTGCCGATTATCTGGAGCTTATCGATTGGACCGGCCGCGCTATCCGCCATGATAAAAAGGGCTTTATTGATAATCAGCGACCTAAGTTACTTAATGAATTAGGCATAGCATCCGATGCCTGGTTACTTTTAGCCAAGGAGTTTCGCCGGCAGTTCAGTGGCATAAGCGGTCGATGGGATGCAATGTGTGCATTTAAACACAAGCAAGGTGGCAAATGGTGTCGAGGAAAATCCCATAGCCAAGCACTACATCCCGAGCAAACTAATGGACTTACATTGCATTAAATTGACCCAATAACAAGTATACGACTCAATCTTGAGGCCTCAGATTAGGGGCTATTTAACCCAAATTTTGTGAGATGTAAGCAAGCCCCCAGCTAACCACGCTCCTAATCGCAGACAAAACGACTCAGAAGATAAAACTTAAAACATTTAAAATCAATCAATTAAACCAGAAGGTAAGCAGAAGGTATCTTTTCTTCCGCCAGAATAAAGTCATCCTCAGAAAAGCGCCTAGCGCAGATGATTAAAGTTCACGGAGAAAGATAACAATGACAAACTCACCGAAACTGGTACGCCAACAACCCGCCTTATCCATTGTCGATGATGCTGCATTAGCCGCAACTCAGCATGCAAAGGCTGCCGAGCTACCGCTGAACTTTTTCGAGCATTCTTCCCTCGAGACCATTGAGCTCTTTATTCAACATTTAACCGAGCCAGTGATCCTAGTGAATGCCAACGGCTTTATCCGTTCGTGCAATCAACGTAGTGCCGAGCTGCTCGATTGCCCGCAGGCGAGTTTAAAGGGCCAAGATTGGCGCAATTTTTTGACCGAACATCATCAAGCACGCTACGACAATCTCCTGAGCCACGATGTGCAACTAGGCACTAATTGTGGCCACCCCGTGCAGCACCCTGCGCAAGAAACCACACTGATCTGCGCCTCTGGCAAAGCCAAAGATGTTGAATTGTCTATCTCTTATATTCCCAGCCATGAACCTGTGTTTGTGATGGTGATGCACGATTTAACTCACCATAAAGCAGAAAACCAAAAACTGCGTAAGTTGGCCGCCACCGACTCCCTCACCCAACTGGCGAACCGTCGTTATTTTGATGAAATGCTTCAACAGCATTGGGATGAATGCACCGCTAAACTGCGTCCCATCAGCGTAGTGATTATCGATGTGGATTATTTTAAGGTGTTTAATGATCAGTTTGGTCATATCCAAGGTGATGAATGCCTTAGAAAAATTGCCAAAGTGATCGCCACCATTGTGCCTATCGAAATCGGCCTTGCAGCCCGTTATGGCGGCGAAGAATTTGCGCTGATCCTGCCTAATCACAATGCCAAAATGGCGCTGACCATAGCGCAAAAAATCCAGCAAGGGATTAATAATATTCGCTTTACCGACCAAGGGCTTAGGGATTATGTCTCGATAAGTGCTAGCCAAGGGATTGCCAGTGAAGTCAATGGCCAGTTCCGAACTTCACTCGCCATGGTATGCGCCGCCGATACCGCGCTTTACCGCGCCAAGGCGGATGGTCGTGACCGGATAAATACTTCGCTATAAGTCTGTTAAGTCGCCCAACCAAAGCCTCTAAAACAGCAAATGCAATTACAGCATTATAGATAGAACAAGGATGTCACTATGAAAACATCAAAAAGCATCAATCCCCATTCGGATAAGCAGGTCAACGCCTTAACTGACACACAGGCTCAAACCTCTCAAACAAGAGTGGCTGACGCCTTTGCCCTAAATACGGCAACGCTTGATGTTTTCACCTTTCAAGCTTGGATCAAAACCCAAGAGGGAGGTGTAGTTTTTCAATATTGTTGCGAGAATAATAATACTGGCTTTAGAGTGACGATTAATTCCCTTGGGCATATTGAAACCCGAGTGAACAGTCAGCTATTGCATATTGATACCATTTCGACCTTAGGCGGTATTAATGATGATTATTG
This sequence comes from Shewanella decolorationis S12, assembly GCF_000485795.1. Taxonomy (GTDB): domain Bacteria; phylum Pseudomonadota; class Gammaproteobacteria; order Enterobacterales; family Shewanellaceae; genus Shewanella; species Shewanella decolorationis. The sequence goes on along the minus strand of NZ_AXZL01000068.1, from coordinate 120,864 downwards.
GCATCTACTCTCCATCACTTACCAATATCATGAGATAAAATGCTTTATCGATGGTAATGAAATCCATCTACAGCAGCAACCGGCACCATTAACTGAGTGGACTAAACTTAAACCTATTGCTGATAATGTAACTGCATTCAATGGTGAATTACTCAATATTAGCCTGATTGAACAATGCCTCAATGAGAGTGAAATTTTAGACTGTTATCTTCACCCTCATAATCAACCCAAACTGATAGATTACAATCTTTATATTTATCCAAAAAAGCAATATAAAGCTAATACAAACTTATATTCACACCATTCAACAAGACAGGAAGTCATGTTGATTATCTTTAATGATACCGAGTATGAATTTAGCAAACAAAGTTTAAATACTAATAACTTTTACAAACAACTGCCCAATATTATTCCCGCCCATGAACGTTGCGCTTATATCATTGAATCAGGCGATGACAGTTGGCCTCATTTTGTTTATCAAACGCACTATCAAGCCGAAGGCAGAGCAGATATTGAGTTAAGTTTTGATATTGTAAAATCACTCACACCCAATCGCTCATATATCAATTTACAGCTGAGTAATGAACTAGAATTTGACTGTTTTATCAGCCAATCAACCTCAAGTCGATTAACCGCCGAGATCCGCATCGGCGAAAATGTAGTGACCAGTCAGGCTAAACATTTTATGCGCTTTATTAACGAAGTGCGCAGCCATATTGCCAGCGAAAATATTATTACCGATGGCCAGTATTACGCCGAGCAGGATTTTTGGGTCAGCACAGGGCAACAGATGTTGGCATACGAAAAAGCTTGCCAGCTGTTTAATCGCCGTTTGCATAAAAAACCCCTCGCTATTATCAAATGCCGCAGCAGCCAAGAGGTAAAACTGGTTTACAAGACAGCGGTTGATTATCACCTCGCGATTAGTGTCCGTTCCAGCGGCCATGATCACGAAGGGGAAAGTGGCGAAACCAATACTATCGTCATCGATTTGGAGTTGATGAACGGCATCGAACTCGACCCCATCAGTGGCATAGTCGCTGTCGAGCCGGGTTGCACAATGCAAACCTTAACCAGTTATCTTGCGCAAAAAGGCTTAATGTTACCCCACAGCACCAGCGCCTCCCATGCCATAGCAGGCTTTATTATGGGTGGCGGTTGGGGACCTTGGTGTCGCAAATACGGCATGTGCTGCGAAAGCTTAGTGCAGGCAGAAATCGTGTTAGGTATAGGTGAAACCCAAGTGGTGTCAGCGGCCAATAAGCCCGAACTCCTCTGGGCATTAAAGGGCGGTGGTGGCCTAAGCTACGGAATTGTGACTCGTTTTTTTATTCAAACCTTTGCCCTGCCCCCGAGCCTGCTAAAATTTGAGCTAGAGTGGAATCCGTATCTCAAAGGCAACCAAGAGTTGCAGGCAAACACCACAACATTATGTTTATTGGAACGTTGGGAGCAGATTATTCTGGCGGATAATTTGCCTTGCTTACTGGGCACTAACCTTAAAATTCATGCAAAACCCACTGAACCACCAGTGCCCCACAACCACTCAATGCGGGATGAGCAGGTTGAAGACCCCAGCGTCGCCAAACATAACTGCATTATGTACGGCTATTGGGAGGGCAATCCCGCAAGCCTTGCACACTTTATCAACGCCCAATTTACAGAGACGGGGTTAAAACCCAATAGAGTGCAAATTTCCCCCATGGGAGGCTTAACCCAATCCTATGGTGATGAATTGATGGAAAGCTGGAATCGCGAAGCCATTCAAGATTTACAACCTGTCTTGAATCATAAGATTACTGAGCTTATCAATGATAAAGGCATACAGCTTTATCAAAACAAACGCCAACATACACAGGACCTATTGCGCCCAGCGCCCCATAAGGTGACATCGCGCTTGGCCCATCCATTAGGCTTAAGGCAGGGACATTTACAATTTATTGAAAGTTTAAGCTCACCTCAACTACTTGATGGAAATAGACAATTAGGCCTATTTACCTATGTCACCTTAAGCGCGATTAGTGGTGATTTTTACCGAAGCCTAAGCGAAATACAAAAAAGCCAGAGTGCGTTTCCCTATAAGGAACACGCTTATATTATTCAATATCAAACATGGTGGAACAGTGAATTGCAGGAGCAGGCGCTGTTACAGGCGAATCCCGTTTATACCAGAGTAAATAGAGCACTTGACTGGATTGATCGTTGCCGCGATGCCAGCATTGCGAATAGTTCCGGGGCGTTTATCAATTTTAAGGACAAAAGTATTCCGACCGCCCAGTATTTTGGGCAAAACTACGCAATGTTACAGCAGGTTAAAGCGAGCTATTGCCAAGATCCCTTAAATCATTTCCGCTCGCGCAAATCGATTGTGTAGCAGAGGATTGATGGCTTGCTAGCGCAGTCAACTCATCAATCTCTGCTGGTGTGGGGCAGTCAGCATCTTTGCAACGCCGCACCAACACGGCGTTCGCAATAGCGCTCGCCTAGGCGGCATTTTTAAGGCAAACTCAGCTTCCTTCGTCGTTGAATTATTTGCATTAAAGGTGATACATGACACCGCCACCCGCACTGGCCATAGTGCTTGCCCTGCTGGCCGCGAGCCTAATGGGCACCATTGGCGTATTCGCCCGTTTTGCCGCCCTGCCCGCCGAACATATCACCTTTTACCGCCTGCTGCTCGGCGCGCTGTTTTTAATGGCCTATATGCTGTTAACGGGTAAAGGACAGCAAATTCGCCACAAACCAAGCAAGCGCACCTTGATCAATGGCGCTATGTTGGCGGGATTTATGGCTTTTTATATCGAAGCCATTGAATACACTCAAATGGCAAGGGTGATTATGATTATCTATCTCGCCCCTGTGCTAGCGTCACTCTTTGCGCACTTTGTGTTTCACGAAAGGCTTAAGCGTTCCAGCATCACCACTGTGGTGCTCGCCTTGCTAGGTTTTATGCTGATGCTGCCTGTGACTTCGAGTCAGTCACTCTACGACAATGAAATCATGGGGTATTTTTATGCCTTGCTCGCATTAATCACCTATTGCGGCTTTATCTTAATCAACCGCAAACCGAGTGCTGCCTCGCCCTATCAAAGCACCTTAGTTCAGCTCAGTGTCGGCGCCCTCTGCTTACTGCCCTTAGTGTTAACAACGCCCTTAGTGCCGAGTCTGGATCAATTTACTTGGCTGCTGGCGATTGGCTTCTTTCCAGGATTTTTAGCCATTCTGTTTGCGGTAAAAGCCCTCGCACAACTGCCCTCGGTCACCTATGGCACCCTTTCCTACGTCGAACCTGTGGTGGTAGTCACGCTCGCTTGGTGTTTATTTGATGAGGCGCTCACAACGCAGCAAATGCTGGGGGTAACGCTGATTATGTTGGCGGGCATGGCACAGGGATACTTAAGCCAGCGCCACTCGGCCAGCAAAACCTTGAAGGATTGCCCGACTTAAGCGTACAGTTAAGCGCATAGTTAAAGGTGAAGTTAAACACAAACTTAAGCGCATAATTAACCACATAACTAAAAATGGACACTCGGATTTAACAGGAGTCTTAAGTGAAAAAACTACTCTTACTTATCAGTGTATTAGTACTATCGGGTTGTTTGGGTATGCCCCGCAATGTTGAACCCGTTAAGGATTTTGAGCTCGAGCGTTACTTAGGCAAATGGTATGAAATTGCTAGGCTCGACCATTCCTTCGAGCGCGGGCTAACCCAAGTGACCGCCGAATACAGCCTTAAGCCCGATGGCGGCGTTAAAGTCATTAATCGGGGCTATTCTGCCGCCAAACAGCAATGGAAAGAGGCCGAGGGTAAGGCCTATTTTGTGAATGGCGATAGCGAAGCCTACTTAAAAGTCTCCTTCTTCGGGCCGTTTTATGGCGCCTATGTGGTCTTTGGGCTCGACCAGAAAGATTACCAATACGCCTTTATCTCTGGGCCTGATACGGATTATTTATGGCTATTGGCAAGAACCCCAACGGTTTCGCCTGAAGTGATTCAGCAATTTGTCGAGATGGCGAGCGCCCGCGGCTTTGATACCAACAGCTTGATTTATGTCGATCAAAAAGCTGAAGTTAAGCCATAACCGCTTAGCTCAGGCCAATACTTAAGGCCAAACACGCAAGACCAATACTCAAGCTAAAAGCCAGCAACAAAAACGCCGCTAATAAGCGGCGTTTTTATCTGAATATTTAAGGCAAAACCAGTGATTAGCCTTCGATGCCCTTGCTCGCAAGGAACTCATCGTAGGTGCCCTTGAAGTCATTCACACCGTTAGGGGTGATTTCAAGGATACGGTTGGCCAGTGACGATACGAATGCGCGGTCGTGGCTCACAAACAGTAAAGTGCCTTCGTATTTTTCCAGCGCGTTGTTTAATGATTCGATCGATTCCATATCCATGTGGTTGGTTGGTTCGTCGAGCATCAGGATATTTGGCTTTTGCATGATGAGCTTACCAAATAACATACGACCCTTTTCACCACCCGACAGCACTTTGACTGACTTTTTGATGTCGTCGGCGCTGAACAGCATACGGCCTAAAATACCACGTACCGCTTGGTCGTCATCCTCTGGTTTACGCCATTGGCTCATCCACTCGAAGAGGGTCATGTCATTGGCAAAGTCTGACTCATGGTCCTGAGCGTAGTAACCGATGTTGCTGTTTTCAGACCATTGGATATGGCCTTCATCCTGAGGAATATCATGGATTAAGGTACGCAGTAAGGTCGTTTTACCCACACCGTTCTCACCAAGAATGGCGATACGCTCACCCACTTCGACGATAAGGTTTAAGTCTTTAAACAGCGGAGTGTCGTAACCTTTGGCTAAGTTTTCAACCACTAGAGCGTTACGGAACAGTTTCTTTTCCTGATCGAAACGAATGAATGGGTTAACACGGCTAGAGGCTTTAACTTCTTCCAGCTTGATCTTATCGATTTGACGGGCGCGCGAAGTCGCTTGTTTTGCCTTAGAAGCGTTAGCAGAGAAGCGCGCCACGAAGGTTTGCAGCTCAGAGATTTGCGCTTTCTTCTTAGCGTTGTCGGCCAGCAGACGCTCACGGGCCTGAGAGGCCGCTTGCATGTATTCGTCGTAGTTACCAGGGTAAACGCGCAGTTCACCGTAATCTAAGTCTGCCATATGGGTACAGACTGAGTTTAAGAAGTAACGGTCGTGCGAAATGATGATCATGGTGCTGTCGCGTTGGTTCAGTACGTCCTGTAACCAGCGGATAGTGTCGATGTCCAAGTTGTTGGTAGGCTCGTCGAGCAGCAGTACGTCTGGGTCTGAGAACAGCGCTTGAGCTAATAACACCCGCAGTTTTAAACCTGGAGCGATTTCAGACATCAGACCGAAATGGCTTTCGATACCAATACCGACACCGAGCAAGAGTTCACCGGCGCGAGATTCTGCGGTGTAACCGTCCATTTCGGCAAATTCCATCTCAAGGTTTGCCACAGCAATGCCGTCTTCTTCGCTCATTTCTGGCAGAGAATAAATACGGTCACGCTCTTGCTTCACCTTCCACAGTTCACGGTGGCCCATGATCACTGTGTCGATGAGGGTAAATTCCTCATAACCGAATTGGTTCTGGCTTAACTTACCCAGACGCTCGTTGACGTCTAAGGATACGTTACCGCTGCTCGGCTCTAGATCACCGCAAAGGATCTTCATGAAGGTTGATTTACCGCAGCCGTTCGCACCGATAAGACCGTAACGGTTACCGCCGCCGAATTTAACTGAGATGTTTTCAAACAGTGGCTTAGAGCCAAACTGCATGGTGATATTCGCTGTAGTGATCAAAATGAACTTCCAAATCGAGTTAGGTTGGCCGGACGTCTGGCAAGGCAACTAAGTATAAACCTATTTGCGAAAGCCAAGCTGTCTAACCTGAGGGGGTAAAAATAAACGTGGCACTATAGCAGTTTGGGCTAAATTATCAACTAAAAAGGCCTACTTAGCCGCGAATCGTCAAGCAAAATAACGGGCTAGAAGGCTTATTTAAGTGTTGATATGAATCTAAGCTAACGGCTTATTTCAGCAACATTTTTACCGGATGATTCAAGCTAATGGAATTGGATGACAGCAGGATGAATCCGCAAAGTGATTAGCTATTTAGATATGAAGGAAATGCAAGGTTTGTACAGGTGTGTAGGCTGAAGTGTAGATTTATGTTCAAACAATACAGCCCGCAAAATGTGGGCTGTATTGGGAGTGCTTACTCACTTGTCTGCTGATTTGCGAGGCAAAGTGTTATCACTCATGCGAGCGCAAGCGTTATAACTTTTGCTGTCTTAATCGGTTCGCATTGGTGACCACAGTTAGGGAAGACAGCGCCATCGCCGCCCCGGCAATCACAGGGCTTAACAGCATACCCGTGAGCGGATACAAGACGCCCGCCGCCACTGGAATACCTAAACTGTTGTAGATAAAGGCCCCAAACAGGTTCTGTTTAATATTGCGAATGGTCGCGCGGGAAAGTGCCAATAAGTTAGCAATCACTATCAGCTGATGGGACAGCAGAGTCATATCCGCACTTTCGATCGCCACCTCTGTGCCCGATCCCATGGCGATCCCCACATCGGCGCTCATCAGGGCGGGCGCATCGTTGATACCATCCCCCACCATGGCAACCACATGGCCTTGCTGTTGTAAGGCTTTAATATGCTGCTGCTTTTGCTCGGGTAACACGCCCGCAATCACTTCCTCTATCCCCACTTGTGCAGCCACCGCCTGCGCCGTTTGCGGATTATCTCCGGTCAGCAGCACCACGCGAATCCCCTGTGAGCGGATGGCGCTGATCGCTTCTTTAGCGTCGGCCTTGATCGGATCGGCAATCGCGATAGTGGCCACTAACTTGCCCGCCTTGGCGACATAAATCGCCGTCTTACCCTGTTTGGCAAATTGCGCGGCGGCTTCTACCGCAAAGCCTGAGTGGCTGCCTGTCACGCCCTCAGTTGACTGCACATCAAATGCCGCCATTAAGGCTTGATTGCCCACTAAAAAGTCGGCGCCATCGACCCGCCCTTCGATGCCTTTACCTTGATGATTGGTAAAAATCTCGGTCACAGGCAATGTAATCGAGGCTTGCTTAACATGGCTGACCATTGCGCTGGCCAGCGGATGCTCCGAATGCTGCTCAAGACTGGCGATAGCGCCAAGCAGTGCGCGCTTGTCTTCATCACTGAGTGCTTGGTCATTAGGAGCTTGGTCATTACCTTCAATCCAATGGATATCAGTCACTTGGGGTTTACCCTGAGTCACTGTGCCGGTTTTATCCAGCACCACACAATCGACCTTGCTGGCGCTTTGCAGTGCTTCACCATTTTTAACCAAGACGCCCATTTGAGCGGCGCGGCCAACGGACACCATGATAGACATAGGTGTCGCTAACCCTAAGGCGCAGGGACAGGCGATGATCAGCACGCTGGTAAGCACCACAAGTGCATGGCTGAGCGCGGGTTCTGGCCCTACAAGATACCAAATCGCCGCCGCGAGTATGGCGATGACCACGACCGTTGGCACAAATACCGCCGAAATTTTATCGGCCAGACGACCAATCGGCATCTTAGAGGTTTGCGCCTCCTGCACCAGTGCAATGATTTTGGCAAGGCGCGTATCCTGCTGCCCAGCGGTCACCCGATAGACTAAACTGCCGTTACCATTGACTGTCCCCGCACTGAGATTATCGCCAACATGCTTAGGCACGGGGATAGGTTCACCCGTCAGCATGGCCTCATCGAGTAATGACTGGCCAGACTCTACCACGCCATCGAGTGCGACCCTGTCGCCGGGGCGAAGTCTGAGTTTATCCCCCAGTTTAAGCTGGTCGATTTCCACCTCTTCATCACCATTTTCACCAATACGAATCGCGGTAGAAGATTGCAGGCCTAGCAAGCGCTGCACCGCTTCGCTGGTCTTACCCCGAGCTTTAAGTTCGAGGGCGTGGCCTAAGTTAATTAAGCCTAAAATCATCACGCTCGCCTCAAAGTACACGTGGCGAGTGTCCATGGGAAAAGCACTCGGGATAAGCACCACCAGCATGGAATAGACCCATGCCGTGCTGGTACCTAACACGATTAAGGTATCCATATTGGTGGTTTTGGCTTTAAGCGCGCGCCACATTCCCTGATAGAAATGGCGCCCGGTACCGACTAAAAGTGCTAGGGTAACTAAGCCCATAATGCCCCAGCCAAGCTGCATACTAGGGCGATTAATCATCATTTCGCCGCCCAGTAATCCCCATAACATCATAGGGATACCGACAGCGAGCGCGGCGATGGCCTGACGCATCCGCAGGCGATACTCCACCGCATCCTCGACCCGTTTTTCCTCTGCGGCCGCCTTTGCGTCCACAATCAACTGGGCGGGATAACCCGCCTTATCCATCACTGCCAGCGCCGTATCGCTACTCATCTTGCCACCCACAGTCACTTGTTTATCGGCGAGATTGATACGGGCACTCACATTCGGCTCGGCCGCGAAGGCCTTTTCAATTTTGGCCACACAGCCTGCACAATTCATGGTGGCAACATAGAGTTTTATCTGCGACATAGAAGATCCCTCACTTGAACTTAACCGCTATAGGGTTAAGATAAAGTCTCCCATCACGGGAGAGTCAAGGGTGTTTGTGTGGCGAGTATCACACTTGTCTGCATGAGTCTTTAGAACAGATAAGAACCGAGGTCAGTATGAAAATTGGTGAAGTCGCGAAGCACACAGGGTTAAGCGTCAAAAGCATACGCTATTACCACGATATCGGCCTTGTCTGCGGTGAGCGTAACGAGGCGGGATACAGGGTGTATCGCCATCGGGATATCGAATCGCTGAAATTTGTCCACCAGTGCCGCGACTTAGGTTTTAGTCTTGAGGATTGCAAACTCCTGCTTGGCCTTCGCAATAACGATAGCCGCAATGCCGAAGATGTGAAGCAACTCACCCGCAACCATTTGGCCTATGTCGAGGAGCAAATTGGTAAATTGCAGAATCTTCGCAGCCAGTTACAGCAAATGGTCAGCGAGTGCCAAGGTGGCGAGCAACCTCACTGCGCGATTATTGATAGCCTTAACCACCAGCACTAAATGCTTAATCATCTGCATTAACAAGCAGCCATAAAAAAGCCTGCTTGGATGCAGGCTTGTTTATGGGGTTGTCACTCATACCAAGGTGTTAGCGCTTTAGCGCGGCCACATTATCTAGCTGCAACGCTGGCAATTTACCCGCTGGTGTAAATGAAAACACTTGCCCATAAAAGGCTAACTCGGTTTCTAAACCGGCGGCTTTATGCTCAGGTGTTCGCCCCTCGTCGGAATCATCACCATAGTCGATATAGGCCGTCGGCACGCCTTTGGCTTTCAGTGCCTCATAAATTTGCCGCGACTGCGCCGTTGGCACTATCTTGTTTCTCAAGCCTTGGAAAATCAGCAGGGGTTCATTCAAGCCATCTAAGTGATTCAGTGGCGATAACTTGCGATAGCGCTGCTTCAACTCGGGATAGGGGCCGATAAGCTGATCTAAATAGCCAGATTCAAACTTATGCGTGCCCTTAGCGAGCTGCTCAAAATCGCTGATCCCCTCATAGCTCACCCCCGCTTGAAACACATCATAAAACGCCAAGGAAGACATGACGGTTAAGCCACCCGCGCTGATCCCACGGATCGCCAGTTTATTGGCATCGACCCAGCCCTTAGCCACTAAATACTTAGCCGCATTGACCGCATCTTCCACATCGCTTTCCCCCCATTTGCCATACAGGCTCTGGCGATAGGCGCGGCCAAAACCACTGCTGCCACGGAAGTTTAAATCCAACACGGCAAAGCCGCGGCTGGTCCAGAATTGGATCTCGCTGCGATAGGCAAGTGAAGCGCGCGCCGTCGGCCCGCCATGTAACATCACGATAAGCGGCGGCCTGGTGTCGTGGGGGGCAATGTAATTCGGATTCACTGGACCATAAAAATAACCATAGGCTTGCTGATTCTTACCCGTCGCGAAGGCGATATTTTTCGCCCGCGACACGTAATTAGGGTCAAGATTCGGCAGCGCAGGGGCATAAACTAACTCAGTGCCACGGCCGACAACTCGATAAATGCCCTTCTCTGGCGTCGCCTTAGCGCCGACAAAATAAACCCCATCTTCGCCCTTCACCACCTGAGTAATCTCAGCAAAATCAACGGCAAGTGATTCGGTTAATCCCGTATCTAAGTGCATTCGCAGCAATGCCGCTCGATTGCCTTCGACATAGCTGGCAATTAAAGTTGAGGCATTTTCGAAGGCGTAGTTATGGTTACCTAAGCGCCAATCGGGTACGGCAAACTCGGCATTTTTACTTAGCACTGGCGCTAAAGTTTCTTGTGGCGTCACGCGGTAAATGTTCCACCAGTTACTGAGATCGGACACCACATATAAGTTGCCGTCGGGGCCGAATAAGGGCTGAGTTACCGAAGAATCCTTGGGCGTATTCACCTTACGAATATTTTTTAACTGCCCCTTACGGTCAAGATCCCCAAGCCAAAGCACGCTGTTATCCCAAGGCATATAGGGATGTTCCCAAGTGATCCACGCCAATTGCGTGTTATCGGGGGAAATAGTGGGGGAAGAAATAAAGTCATGGCCAGTGACAAAGGTATCGCCTTCACCGGCAAAGTTAAGATTGATGGTCACTAGGCTGGCTTTAGGTTCGCCGCCCTGACGGTGGTCTTCACGCACACAAATAATCCGTGATCCCTTGGGATACGCCACACAATCGGCATGGCGCGTGCCATTGGGGGTTAACGGCAATGGTGGCTGATTCGGGGCGAAACGGTAAAACAGCTGATCCTGCAATTTAGTGGCAAACAAGCTCTGGCCTATGCCTAAGAATGCGGCGCCGCCATATTCATGCACGGTAGATCTGACATTAAAATCGGGGGGAACTACTTCGGTCACTTTACCGAGGCCATCGAGGCGTTTAATACCAACTTTACCTTGAGCTCGACCACTGGATTCAGCAAAATAAATTGCATTGCCAACACTTTGCAGCTCGGCAATATCATCGGCCTGTTCAAACACCTCGGCCGCAGACAAGGGTGATTGCCAGCTGCCATAGGGTGCAACTTTAATATCGCCATTTTCCTTGGCACTTGAATCTTGTGTATCCGTACGCTCACACCCGCCTAGCAGCAAAACTGTACTCAGCAGATATGGTAAATAGCGTCCTAAATCCATTGTATTCCCCAAGTTTGCTAACTCAACAAACCGAAATATGCCACTGCCCTTTGCGGGCTTATTTTTTTACTTTTTTGATAAACCACTTGATGACATTGGCCTGCTGCACTTGCGTGAGACCAAAGTAAATACAAATCCAAGGTGACAGCAGAAAAAACCACGGTATCACCGCGACCGAACGACCTGTGAAGAGAAGAAAGAAGAAGCCGCCGTAGATCACTATGACACCTAAGGCACCGACGATTAACATCATGCGCTTAGTGATTTTTTCAAGCCAAAGGGCCTTATCCTGCCATGACATTCAGATAATCAACTCCGTCACTATAATGTCAACCCTATTAGTAAAGTTATGTAAAAAAAGTGGAGTGCGATTGTTGAAGGATAGCCAGTAAATGTCAACTCCGTTCCACCATTGAGCGGCACTAAAATCGCTTTTAATACGCTTATCTTTACCCAATAAAAAACCGAGCAAATGCTCGGTTTTGTTTAATATCAATAAGATAGCATATTACAGACGGATACCGCCATCTACTTCAAAGACACGACCATTTACATAATCGTTTTCAATGATAAAGCGTACGGTAGAGGCTATCTCCTCCGCTTGGCCTAAACGGCCAACGGGCACGAGCTTCTCTAAACGCTCAAGCGCTTCTGGCTTCATCGCCGCCGTCATTTCAGTGGCAATCACCCCTGGTGCCACCGCTGCGCTACGGATATTGTAACGGGCTAACTCTTTTGCCCAGCCCACAGACATAGCCGCCACACCCGCTTTAGAGGCTGCGTAGTTAGATTGTCCTACGTTACCCGCTTTGGCGAGGCTAGAAATGTTGACAATCACCCCAGCTTGACCCGATTCGATCATCGCCGCTGCCGCCTCACGGCCACAGAGGAAGGTGCCAGTCAGGTTAACATTGATCACCGATTGGAATTGGTCGAATGACATACGGTCAGTCACTTTGCCGTCTTTCGCTTTGACTAACATGCCATCGCGCAGTATGCCGGCATTATTCACTAATACGTTGATTTTGCCGAAATCTTCCAATATGTAAGCAAAACCTGCGACCACATCTTCTTCGTCGGTAATATCTAACGCATAACCTTGGACTTCGGTGGCTGAGCCTAAATCGGCACAGGCGCGTTCGAGTTTTTCTTGATCCACATCGATCAGCGCCAACTTAGCGCCCGCCTGCGCAAAATTGTGCGCCATTGCTAAGCCTAAACCACCCGCGCCGCCAGTGATGACGACAACCTTATCTTTTAAATCCATCTGGTTATCCCTTGTTTATCTATTTTTTAAGTGGTGCAAATTGTTCAAAAATACTGGAGAAGTCTCGGCGACCATTACCTTGTCTTGCATGATTAACATACAAGCTGCGCGCGAGTGAGCCCATAGGTGTACTCGAATTGCTCAATAATGCAGCTTCTTGGGAGAGGCCGAGATCTTTAACCATCAAATCTACCATAAAGCCGCCCTGATAGCCCTTAGAAGAAGGCACATTCTCCATCACGCCTGGGCAAGGATTGTACTTCTCTAACGTCCAGTTACCGCCGCTGCTGACCTTCATAATGTCCGACAGCACTTTAGGGTCGAGACCATGGTCAATCCCCATTTGCAGCGCCTCGGAAGTACCGACCATCAACACAGATAACAGCATGTTGTTGCATATTTTAGCGACCTGACCAGCTCCTGCGCCGCCCGCGTGGAAGATATTCTTGCCCATGGCATTGAGTACGGGTTGCGCGCGCTCAAAGGCGATATCCGAACCGCCACAAATAAAGGTTAAGGTTCCCGCCGCTGCACCTGCCGTGCCGCCCGATACTGGCGCATCGATAAACTCGATACCGCTCTTGGCCGCTTCGGCCGCCACCAACTGAGCACTTTGGGCATCAATGGTCGAGCAATCAATCAGCAAGGTATCGCCAGCGACTACCTCGAGTAGGCCTTTCTCGCTGCCATTACCTAAGTATAAGTTTCTAACATGCTTGCCCGCGGGCAGCATAGTGATCACCACATTGGCTCCCGCCGCAGCGCCGCATGCCGTGCTCGACACTAAGGCGCCTTGGTCGGCCAAGGCTTGCATGGCGGCTGGCACTAAGTCGAAGACACGTACCGTCATGCCCGCTTTTAATAAATTGGCCGCCATTGGGCCGCCCATATTACCTAAACCGATAAATGCTACTGTACTCATGCCATCACTCCTGTGTTCTGGTGTCTTTATTATTCCAGATAGTTGTTATTCCAGACAAAAATGGCAGGCAAAGCACTCGCTTTACCTGCCATCGATTGGCTTAGCTTAATTGGCTTAAGGGATGCTCTTCTCCCCAAGGTGAGGTCAAAATGTCCTCGATAACGCTGTTTGGCACGGATTGCACATCGGCAAATTGCCATTTGGGCTGTCTGTCTTTATCAATCAGCAGTGCCCGTACGCCTTCACAGAAATCGCCCTTAGCGCAGGTGTTCACGCTGACGGTTAATTCCCATTTAAAACATTGTGTTAGGCTGAGTTTGGTGCCGAGTTGGGTTTGAATATACGCCAAATGCCAACTGATAGGACTGCCCGCGAGCATAGTCGCACAGGCTTTATTTAACCAGGCTTCATCGGTGCTTAAGGTCGACATACGGCTGACGATATCGGTTAAACTACCCGCCATCAGCCTATCGATAATCTCTTGGCTCTCGGCCAGTAAACTATCGCCTTTAGGAATATCAACTTGGTTCGACAGTTCGTTGATCATCGAGTCGAGTCGTTGATGGTTCAGCGCTGGCGTGTCGCTCCAATCTAGAGTCGCCATGGCATCGAACATCAGCTCTTTGTCGTCACGATTGAGATAATGATCGGCAAGGCCAACGTAACAGGCATCGGCGGCGTTCATTTGATAGGCCGTTAAGCCTAAAAACAGCCCCATTTTGCCCGGCATGCGGTTGAGGAAATAACTGCCACCCACATCGGGATAAAGCCCGATGGTGACTTCAGGCATGGCGATACGGGAGGTTTCAGTCACGACTCTATGACTCGCGCCCGCCATCAGGCCCAGACCACCGCCCATCACTATGCCATCGCCCCATACCAGCACAGGTTTGCCAAAGGTATGCAGTAGATAATCGAGGCGATATTCTTCTTCAAAGAATACTTTAGCGACCTCAGTCACTTGTCCCTTAGCGGCAACAGACGCGTGGTATAACGCGCGCACATCGCCACCCGCACAAAACGCCTTTTCTCCGCTGCCATCCAGTACCACACAGGCTATTAACGGATCTTTTTTCCACAAATTGAGCTGCACCGTCATAGCCCGAACCATATCGAGATCCAAGGCGTTGAGGGCTTTTTCAACATTGAGCGTCACCACCCCAACTAATTTACCTGAGGCGGTGGCTAAGGTTTGAAAAACCACATTTTGTGTGGTGGACGTGTGTGCAGCCTTATCTACTAAATGTGTCATTAGCGGTTCTTCCAATCAGCTTTACGTTTTTCCAAAAACGCGTTCACGCCTTCGGCCTGATCTTCAGTATCGAACAAACCGACAAACAGTTCACGCTCTATCGGTAAGGCTTGGTTACGCGGCATTTGGCGCCCAGCTTGGATTAATGTCTTACAGGCTGTGACGCTGCTTGGGCTCTGATTTTCCACTTTGGCGGCCAGTGCAATCGCCGCATTTAAGGCTTCACCCGTTTCGACCACCTCCTCAACTAAACGCAAATTCAACGCTTGGGCGGCATTCACCCGCTCACCGCAGAGGATCATTCGCTTAGCCCAACCTTCGCCCACTAAAGCGGTCAGATTTTGGGTGCCGCCCGCACAGGGCAACAGGCCAACGGTGGCCTCAGGCAGTGCCATCACGGCTTGAGTTTCGGCGATACGAATATCACAGGCCAGCGCGACTTCTAGGCCGCCGCCCATGGCATAACCGTTAATGGCGGCAATCGATACGCCGCGGAACTGACTTAAGGTTTCAAATGCTTCGCCAAAGTGTTTTGCCATGCTCGCCGCATTGCCCTTATCACCGTCGCTAAAGAGTTTTAAATCGGCACCGGCGGAGAAAAACTTGTTGCCCTCGCCAGTTAATACCAGTGCATAAATGTCCTTATTGGCATTAAGCTCCAGCACTTTGGCCTTGAGCGCCTGCAAACTCTGGGCGGTCCAAGTGTTGGCCGGCGGATTGTTCATCGTCAGAATCGCCGTGTGGCCTTCGATACGCTCAACTAAATATTCCATCTGTTTCGGCTCCCTTATATTTCCAATCGGTTATCGCCAAATCCTACAGTCCCATCAGGGCAGCTTAGAGGATTTGTCCGGCATTTTCGTCGAGTAAACGACGGGCGATAATGAGGCGCATAATCTCGTTAGTGCCCTCTAAAATCTGGTGTACGCGAACATCACGGAAGTGACGCTCTAAGGGGTACTCCCTGATATAACCATATCCGCCATGAATTTGCAGCGCGGCATCACAAACTTGGAAGCCCACATCGGTGGCAAACCGCTTCGCCATCGCGCAATAGGCGGTGGCTTCTGGGTCGCAACTGTCGAGTTTAAAGGCGGCCAAACGCACCATTTGACGCGCGGCCACTAATTCGGTCGCCATATCGGCGAGCTTAAATTGCATCGCTTGGAAGGCTGCCAGCGGCTTACCAAATTGCTGACGCTCATTCATGTACTGAGTCGCACGCTCAAGAGCCGCCTGCGCCGTACCGACAGAGCAAGTAGCGATATTGATACGACCTCCGTCTAAGCCTTTCATCGCAAAGGTAAAGCCTTGCCCCTCTTCACCGAGCAGGTTCGCAACGGGCACACGCACGTTATCGAAGGTGACTAAGCGCGTCGGCTGCGCGTTCCAGCCCATCTTATCTTCGGCCTTGCCATAGATAATGCCTTCACTGTCGGCAGGAATAGCAATCGCCGATATTCCTTTTGGCCCAGCTTGGCCAGTGCGGCACATTACAACTAAAAGCTCAGTTGAACCTGCACCCGAGATAAACATCTTAGAGCCAGATACCACATATTCATCACCCTCACGCACCGCTTTGGTTTGCAAGGATGCTGCATCCGAGCCAGCGCCGGGTTCAGTTAAGCAGTAAGAGGCGAGCATTTGACCCGTGGTCAAGGGCTCAGACCAAGCTTGACGCAGCGTCTCAGTGCCCCAAGTGGTGACCATCCAAGTGGCCATATTGTGAATCGTCAGCATAGCCGTTGTGGCTGTACAGCCCTTTGCCAGCTCCTCGAAAATAATCGAGGAATCTAAGCGCGACAGGCCCATGCCACCTTCCGATTCGGGGGAATACAGGGAGCAGAAACCCAGCTCACCGGCTTTTTGGATCACATCCTTAGGGAAATGATGTTCTTCGTCCCATTTGGCGGCGAAGGGGGCGAGTTCATCCGCCGCGAACTGGCGGGCCAGATCGGCAAATTGGCGTTGGTCTTCGTTGAAATTAAAATCCATTTGGCTCTCCTATGACTCTTTGGCCATTTTTTCGTCAATATCTTTTGCGTAATACACAGTGAATATATCGGCAGGCTTATCATCAATGGGTGCCCACTGGCGCCACGTTTAGACTGAATCACCTGCCGTTTCACAATGCGTTGAAACTGTTTTTAAACCGCTTAGCGCAAGTTAATGCTCATATTTGGACCTGCGGCCACGGTAATATCCGACTCGAACCAGCGAGAGGTAATGGTTTTAGTTTCAGTGTAGAAACGTACCGCTTGTTTACCGTAAGCGTGTTGGTCGCCGTAGAAACTGCCCTTCCAACCCGTGAACGAGAAGAAAGGTAATGGCACAGGGATAGGCACGTTGATACCGACTTGGCCAACTTCGATTTCGTGTTGATATTTACGGGCTGCGGCGCCGCTTGCGGTAAAGATAGAGGTACCATTGCCGTAAGGGCTGGCGTTAACCAGTTCGATGGCCTCTTCTAATGAATCGGACTCCATACAGCAGAGCACTGGGCCAAAGATTTCTTCTTTGTAGATGCTCATGTCGGTCGTGACCTTAGTGAACATGGTTGGCCCGACCCAGTTACCTGACTCATAGCCCGCCACAGTAAAGTCACTGCCATCGAGTAAACACTCTGCGCCCTCTTCCTTACCTTGGGCGATAAGTTTGAGCACGCGCGCTTTAGCAGCTGGGCTAATCAGCGGGCCGTAACCCGCTTCTTTATCGTCCCATAAACCTGGGCGAACCTTTGCCAGCGCTTCTTTGAGCTCAGGGATCCACTCCTTAGCCGCGCCGACAAATACCGCGACCGAAATCGCCATACAGCGTTGCCCCGCAGCACCGACCGATGCACCGACCAAGTTGTTGATCACTTGCTGCTTATTCGCATCAGGCATGATCACGCAGTGGTTTTTTGCCCCAGCAAAGGCTTGCACTCGTTTTAAGTTATCGGTACCGGTTTTGTAGATGTATTGACCTACAGCCACAGAGCCAACGAAGGAAATGGCTTTTACCGCAGGATCGGCCAGTAGGATATCGACCGCAGTTTTATCGCCATGCACCAGCTGTAATACGCCCTTTGGCGCACCCGCTTCAACAAACAGCTCAACTAAGCGCTGCGGCGTCATAGGGTCTTGCTCAGATGGTTTGAGGATAAATGTGTTACCGCAGGCAATCGCCAGTGGGAACATCCACAGTGGGATCATCGCAGGGAAGTTAAACGGCGTGATGCCCGCACACACGCCAAGAGGCTGAGTGTAGCTGTAGGTATCGATTGAACGCGCGACGTTCTCAACGGTTTCGCCCATCAGTAATGAAGCAATGTTGCAGGCATGTTCCGCCACTTCAATTCCGCGCCACACATCGCCCTTGGCATCCTCAAAGGTTTTGCCGGTTTCTTTGGCAAGGATAGTCGCCAGTTCGTCGTGGTGTTCTTTTAACAAGTGTTGGTAGCGCAACATGACACGGGCACGCTCAGACACAGGTACTTCTTTCCACGTCTTAAAAGCAGCCTTGGCACTGGCTATGGCCGCGTGGACTTCATCGGCCGTAGCACTATTAATAACGGCAATCGGCTCGTTATTGGCGGGATTGGTCACCACAATTTGTGATGTACCAGTGCCTGTGGTGAATTCGCCATCGATGTAATGCTTAACTTGTGTGGTCATGTTGCAATCCTTTTCCTTGTTTAGGGTCGAGCTGGCGGTGCGATATTATATTTATCCTCAGCGGGATGTTTGCCCTTGCCAGCTCAGTCTTGGTCTTGTTGATTGTTTTGCCGTGATTCGCGATAAGCCTTTGATTAGACTTCGATAGCCATAGCTGTGGCTTCACCGCCACCGATACAGAGTGAGGCTACGCCGCGCTTAAGCCCACGGGCTTTAAGTGCATGAATTAAGGTCACCAGCAAACGTGCACCCGAGCAACCGATAGGATGACCTAAGGCACAGGCGCCACCGTTCACGTTCACTTTGGCCATATCTAAACCTAATTCAGAAACCGCCAGCATAGTCACCATGGCAAAGGCTTCGTTGATTTCGAACAGGTCAACCTCATCCTTAGACCAACCCACATTGCTCAGCAGTTTTGCCATAGCGCCAACGGGCGCTGTGGTAAAGAGTGATGGCTCCTGGGCATGGGTTGTATGACCCTTGATGGTGGCCAGCACTGTTAAGCCTAACTGCTCGGCATTGGCGCGGGTGGTTAGCATCAGCGCCGCTGCGCCATCGGAAATTGAGCTTGAGTTTGCCGCAGTAATAGTGCCATCTTTAGCAAAGGCTGGGCGCAGTGCAGGGATTTTTTCAGGACGGGCGTTACCTGGCTGCTCATCGGTATCGATAGTCACATCACCACGGCGATCGCTCACAGTCACAGGTACAATTTCCGCCTTGAAGGCACCAGAGTTAATAGCAGCATTGGCTTTTTCGAGCGAGCTTAAAGCAAACGCGTCCATTTGCTCGCGGGTTAAGCCATATTCATCGGCAGTTTTCTGGGCAAATGTGCCCATAGCACCACCAGTGTAGGCATCTTCTAAACCATCGAGGAACATATGATCTAATACCTTGCCATGACCCATACGCATGCCTGAGCGCGCTTTATCTAGCAAGTAAGGGGCTTGGCTCATGCTTTCCATGCCACCTGCAATTACCAACTTAGCACTGCCCGCTTTGAGTAAATCGTGGGCAAGCATCACGGTTTTCATCCCAGAGCCACAAACTTTGTTTACGGTCGTAGCGCCTACAGACAGAGGTAAACCTGCACCTAAAGTCGCCTGACGCGCTGGCGCTTGCCCAAGACCCGCAGGCAATACGCAGCCCATTAACACTTCATCGACCTTATCAGGCGCAACTTGGGTATCGGCTAACAGGGCTTTGATGGCGGTGGCCGCTAAGCTCGGAGACGTTACGCCAGACAAACTGCCTTGAAAGCCACCCATTGGGGTGCGTTTAGCGGCAACAATAACGATCTCTTGGTTAAATTGTTCAGTACTCATGGGGACTCCAAGCTAAAGGTGCCTTGGCGGTAACAGTCGCCAACGGCGGATAAATAGTGACAATGAAACCACTCTGACGTTTACGCGAACGTAAAGCAAGTATTCCTTGGTCTAATGTGTCGAGAAAATCCCACAAAAATTGTCAGTCAGGATTTACAGTCAAGGGAGTGAAAAGTCGCGTTAATACGGTGAGGCAGAAGTTGCCAACCCCGTAATCAATTTAAACCGAGGTAAAATAGGCGGGATAAAAAAGCTTACAAAACGATATAGCGAACACAGCGTGATAAGCAGAGTGGCCTTGGTTAGCCAAAGCCACTCGATTTAAGAGAGCACTAACATAAACGCTAAAACATGCACTAAGCCGAATGCGAAGAGGGAATTATTGTGATTCCCATGGCGTTACCGCCGACATATCGCTTAAGTCGTAGGGCGTTAATTGGTAAACGTAATAGTTGAGCCAGTTGCTGACTAGCAGGCTGCCATGACTGTGCCAACGAGCAATGGCATCGGCCTTAGGATCGTCATTACGATAATAGTTTTGCGGCACATTGGGATTTAATCCCTGCGCCAAATCCCGATGATATTCATCGTTTAAGGTAGATTTTTGGTATTCGGGGTGACCCATGACAAACAGGTTGCGATTGTTACGACTGAGGACTAAGTAGGCCCCAGCCTCATCGGATTGTGCCAGTACCTGCAGCTCTGGGTGCTGTTTAAGTTCCTCGATATCCATCTCTGCAAAGCGTGAATGCGGCGCAAAGAACTCATCATCGAATCCGCGCAGCAGCGGGAAATGTTGGCAAGTGCGGCGATGCACAAACACCCCAGAACGCTTTTGCTGCAGGATTTTCCGATTTAAACCATAGAGATGGTAAAGCCCCGCATGAGCCGCCCAGCAGAGGAATAGCACTGACGTCACATGTTGCTGTGACCAATCGATAATCTCGCGGATATGGTCCCAGTAAGTGACCTCTTCGAAATCGATTTGCCCAAGGGGCGCGCCCGTGATGATCAGGCCGTCGTAGTTTTTATGGCGCACGTCCTCAAAATCACGGTAGAAGGTGTTCATATGATCGATTGAGGTATGCTTCGACTCTTTATCGTGGATACGCAGTAAATCAACATCTACCTGCAAAGGCGTGTTACCTAATAGGCGTAGAAGCTGGGTTTCTGTCTCGATTTTATTGGGCATCAGATTCAGGATCAGCACCTTCATTGGCCTGATATCTTGATTGGCTGCCCGGGTCTCGGACATGACGAAAATATTTTCAGATTCTAAAATCCCTGCCGCAGGCAGATGATCTGGAATTTTAACTGGCATACCGCGCCTCTTCTATTCAACAATCAAAGGTTCCGGCGCGCGTATGCCACTCATCAATGAGCAAACAAATTAGCGACCGACTTTCTCAAGCAGTATCGTCATAGGCTCTGTCGAATTGAGGTCGACATGATAGGCTTGAGTATTAATAAACAATAACTTATCACCGAGCATTATCCTTGCCCCAATGGCATAAGTATGCCCCGCTTCAAACTGATCACGCCCTATAGTAAAACTAAATGGCGTAGGGGTTTTAGCGCCTTGACTCTCACGCTCTGCCATCACCACAGCAGGCACATCCATCTTAGAGACATCAAGCAACTGCACTATCAACTTGGCATCGGCGGGCAATGCGATACGCTCGCGGTACATGGCCTCACCTTTAATCTCAACAATCGCATTAGGTGTGGCACAACCTGAAATCACCGTGGTGACGGCGAGTAATACCATAGCCGCTAATTTTTGCCATGCAGATGTCAGTCCGCTAATCCTTAACCCTTGTCTCATTTCATTTCTCCTAATCATACATAAAGACTTCTGGATGTCTATACGCCCGAGCTATAAATCTTGTCACGCTGGGCATATCTTCCTATGATAAGCCACCATTTCGTTGCCGAAAAATTTATGACCCAAGCAACTGCGATAATTGTGGGCGCTAGCTCACATTTAAGCCGCGAACTTGCCAAACAATTGGCCGATCAGCAGGTTGAATTAGCCCTTTTTGCTCAAGATGTCGAATCACTCCGCGAATTTGCCTCGACCCTGCCAACTAAAGTTCAGGTTTTTTCTCTGCAAATTGAACAGCCAAGCGCCATCATCAAGCAACTCGAAAGCGTCTGGCACGACTTAGGTGGCGCCCACTTAGTCTTAGTGAATACCGGACTCAATAGCTACGATCCAGAGCTGCCATGGCTACCAGAGCAAGATATTATCGACGTCAATGTGCGGGGCTTTGCCGCTATCTGCAATACGGCATTTAGATTATTTCGCGAGCAGGGTTATGGCCAGCTTGCCGCCATCAACTCGATTGCTGGTCTGCGCGGCGGCCCAAGTGTGGCTTATCATGCCTCTAAAGCCTTTGCGCAAAACTATTTGGAAGGCTTAAGCATGCATGCCCAGCGGCTTAAATTGCCCATTACCATTACCGATATCCAACTCGGTTTACTGGATAAGGCCGCCATGCAACAAAGTACGCTATGGCTTGCCCCGCTCCCGCAAGTGGCAGCGCAGATTATTAAGGCTATGCAACAAGGTAAACGCCGTGTCTATGTAACCAAGCGTTGGCGCTTAGTGGCTTGGCTCACTAAATTGCTGCCGGAGTTTATCTATAACACGCGCCATTGGAAGCCGAAAAAATCCAAAAAGTAGTGTTATGCCGCGTTTAGCTTTATAAAACTGCGAAAAACAAAAAAGGAGCCACAGGCTCCTTTTTATTACTTTAAAATCAAATGATTAGAAAGTGTAACCCACGCTGACCATATAAACCCATGGGTTAATATCGGTATCGATAACCACTGTATCACCCGCTAATTTAAACTTCACATCACTGCTAATTTGCGCATACCACACAGAGGCGTTCACTAACCAGTTTTTATTGACTTGGTAATCCAGACCCACTTGCGCCGCTAAGCCCCATGAAGTGCTCATGCTTAGGTCCGTTAATGCACCACCTAAGTCGTTGGTGAATTCATTGTCGAAGAAGTTAGTGTAGTTCACACCAACGCCCACATAGGGACGTAATGTAGATTGAGCATTACCGAAATAATACTGCGCTACTAACGTTGGAGGTAAATGTTTAGTTTCTGCAATTTTACCTACGCCTTTTAAAGACACATCGTGGCTAAATGGAGTCGCAGCTAATAACTCTACGCCGAAGTTATCAGTCAACATATAACCGAAGTTCAAGCCTAGTTGAGTGTTATTACTAATTTGGAATTCACCATTGCCCGCAACATCATCACTCGATTCATTTGGTGCAACAACCACAGCACCGGCACGAACAATAATATCGCCCGCTTGATGGGCAGAAACAGAAGCAGAAAAACCAGCGGCTAACAGGGTGGCAGCGATCAGTGTAGAAACAGTAGTTTTATTCATCATCATACTCCATATGTACAACATAGGTTTTTGTTTTACATTACATCCTTAACAATTGACGCCTACACTGCCAGATAAATTTCTTTACCTTATTGATCCAAATCAAAATTAAGTGGTGATACTTATTTTGAGGTATAAGGCATGAGATCCAAGTCACGCTATATAAACATTTATTGATAATACCAGTTTGTTTTTTGTGACTTACCGCATTAATTAGCCATCACTAATTACCTCCGCAAGGAGTAATAAGGAATAAATAGTCAGGCTCAAAATTAACATCTCAGTTACATTAGTTAACATCAAAACACGCTAGAATTGGCCTAGTTTGATAGCAAAAAAAGCTGAAGAATTTATATAAAGCTAGTAATGGAAAATAATGAGGAAACGGTGGAAATCAGAGTCCGTTACTTATGAACAGACCAGAAAAAAATCTCAAAACTCATATTGATGAAGTGAGTTAATTAGCCAAGGTAATTAGCCAAAGTCAATCGCGGATATTGTTTAAGCCAATTCTTTGCGGCAATTCGCTGCTCAAATACAGTCAACGCACGCTTGGGATTATGGGTTAACTGCAAGGCAAATAATGAGGTTAAGCCGAAGGGTGCAATCAGGTGTAAGTTATCGACCGCGGAAGATACTGTGTTAGGTATATGTTCAAAATACACAGCTACAGCCGTTTCCTGCTCTGGCCAATAACACATCGCATCCTGCGTCGATTGGTAGGGATTATCCTGATTCTTAAGGTGCATTCGCGCCTGATTTTTTACCGACCAAGGTAAGTCTGGTGCCAGTGTTTGTAGGTATGCTTCTATCGCCCTATCCCGTTCAGAACGAGTATCCAAGGGGCAATAGTAGATCAGATCGATATCGTTTAACGGACGCTGCTTAATATCGTGCAATTTGTCCCACACCAGATTGCGGACAAAGCCCGCTGCCAAGCACCACTGCGGCAAGGTATGCATCAGGGCGCATTGCTGCGCCAATTCAAGCGCCCTCATCCGCCCCCGATCTTGGCTTAGCCATGTGCGTAATAGTGCGGCTAATTCCGTTTCAGTCATGCCTAAAGTCTACTGTAATATCAAACACATAAAAAATGATATCGACTCACACCACTTTGTAATCGGTTTCAGAGCACTTATTTATGCTTGATCACGGGTTACACCGCGTCAGCCTGGCGCTCTGGCGCTGCATCCGCAAAGGCTGGCAGCAAATTACACTCAGCCCACACCCGCATAATATTGGGGTACGGCGTTAAATCCACATTAAAACGCTGGGCGTTGTATACTTGTGGCACTAAACACAGATCCGCTAGCGTCACTTTGTCACCAAAACAATAGCGGCCACTATGGCGCACAAGTTGGGTTTCGAGCGCCGCAAACCCACTCGCCACCCAATGGTGATACCAAGCGGTTTTGGCTTCTTCATCGACGTTCAGCTTCTGAGTTAAATATTGCAATACCCGCAGGTTATTGAGTGGATGAATTTCACAGGCAATGGTTAAGGCCATGGCGCGCACATGGGCACGTTCAAGCGCCGACGCGGGCAATAGCGGCGTCTTTGGATAAAGCTCATCCAGATACTCGATAATGGCTAAGGATTGGGATAAGGCATCCCCCTCCTCTTCATCACCTAAAACCAATGTTGGCACCAGCTCCTGTGGGTTTAGGGCGATATAATCCGCCTTGTGCTGCTCGCCACCATCACGCACTAAATGCACCGACAGCTGCTCGGCGCTCACGCCTTTAAGATTGAGGGCAATACGCACACGATAGGCGGCGCTAGAGCGCCAATAACCGTATAGTTTCATCTCACTCTGTCCTTATGTTCTGCTGAAAAAACGGGGCTAAAAGCCCCGTCAATATTATCTGTCACTGTGTTCGCACAAAAGCCTTACGCCTTGTACTCAACCACTTTTTGATCGATAGAGCCAAAAATAGAGGCGCCATTATCATCGAGCATTTCAATGCGCACTGTGTCGCCAAAACGCATAAACGGTGTGCTAGCTTTACCATCGGCAATGACTTCGAGCATACGTTTTTCAGCTAAGCAGCTCGAACCAGCACTGCGGTCATAGTTAGAAATCGTGCCCGAGCCAATAATCGCGCCTGCGCCTAATGGACGGGTTTTAGCGACATGAGATATTAACTGACTGAAATTAAAGGTCATATCCACACCCGCATTCGGGCGACCGAATAGTTCGCCATTTAAATGGGTGATAAGCGGTAAATGCACCTTTGAATCTTCCCAGCGGTGACCTAACTCATCTGGCGTGATAGCTACCGGTGAGAAGCTGCTCGAAGGTTTGGATTGGAAGAAACCAAAGCCTTTCGCCAGCTCTGCGGGGATCAGGTTACGCAGTGACACATCATTCACTAACATCAACAGCTTAATGTGCGATGCGGCATTTTCAACACTCACTCCCATAGGCACATCATCGGTGATCACGGCGATTTCCGATTCGAAATCGATGCCCCAATCTTCGCTCGCTAGAGGAATATCCGCCTTTGGCGCAATAAAGCTGTCAGAACCGCCTTGGTAAAACAGCGGATCGGTCCAGAAGGTTTCTGGCATTTCAGCGCCGCGCGCCTTACGCACTAATTCCACATGGTTAACATAGGCGCTACCATCAGCCCACTGATAGGCTCGTGGTAAAGGTGATAAACATTTGGCTTCATCGAAGGCTTGCGCGTTCGGTAATTTGCCTTCGTTAAGCGCATCATACAGTTCTTGCAATTGCGGCTTGAGCAGATCCCAACCATCGAGTAATTGTTGCATCGTGTGGGCAATCGCTGGCACGGCAACCGTTTGAGTAAGATCGCGGCTCACTAACATCAGCTGGCCATCACGGCGACCATTGTTATAACTGGCAAGTTTCATATCTGCTCCTGTGCTTCTACGGCTCGGCGTACTGCGCTTTTTATCTATTTATGGTTAGCCGATACGCTCAGCTAACGGGAATGGGTGACAACGAGTGCGGGCAATCTAGCCTTTTTAGACTCGCCGTATAGGGTTTGCTGCGCGTAGAAATACCCGAAGCGACGGCGGATTCCTATAGCGTGAGCAAAATCACATTTCACCCTATTATTTCACATTTTGTAAACTAATCATTACGTTTCATCCCCTGCTGCCGCTTGTCACTATTTCGCAGAACGATATGGTGAAAAAGTCGGCAAAAAAGTGGAACGATACTGTTACATCCTAAGCTTAAAGCAAGATTACTTTGGCTTGGCTATCTTGTATTCCCTGAGTTTATTGGCGATGGCCGTATGGGAGACCCCTAATTTCTTCGCCAATTGGCGAGTACTGGGGTAAGCCGGATATAAGCGGCGCAGCAAGCTGGCCTCAAATTGCTTCATCGCATCATCGAGATTGCCTTCGAAGGCATTATCGAAATAACCAAAACCTTCGGCGTAGGATGGCAGCTTAAGTTGCTCAACGGTCAGCTCGCCCGAGCCATCCCACATAGATACTGCCCTAAAGACCGCATTCTTAAGCTGACGTACGTTACCCGGCCAGGCATAAGTCAATAAATGATCACGGCATTGGGCCGAAATTCGTCTCACTGGGCTCGAGAGTTGCTGGCTGTAGTGTTCAAGGAACATCTCCGTCAGCGGAATGATATCGACTTTACGCTCGCGCAGTGACGGTATATGGTAGCTAAGCACATGAATGCGATAGTACAAATCTTCCCTAAACTCACCAGTTTGGCAAAGCTCGGCTAAGTTTTTCTGGGTCGAGCAGATGATCCGCACATCGGCGCGAACTTCTTCGTCGCCACCAATGCGTCTAAAGGTGCCATCCTGTAATAACCGCAGCAGTTTAACCTGTGCCGCCTTAGACATTTCGGCCACTTCATCGAGGAACACTGTGCCGCCCTTCGCTTCTTCAAAAAAGCCGCGCTTAATGACTTTGCCTTGGCTAACGTAGCCAAAGAGTTCCTCTTCGGCGGCGCTATCGGGCAGTGCCGCACAATTAATAGCGATAAAGGGTTTCTCGCGGCGCATGCTAGCATCATGGCTGGCTCTGGCCATTAGCTCTTTGCCCGTGCCAGTCTCGCCGGTAATTAATAGCGGCGCATCGAGCTGCGCCATGCGGCGAGCTTGTTTTAACACTTCTTTCATCTTGTCGCTGCTGGCTAACACATTTTCAAAGCCCGCAGTTTGATTTTGCAGTGCATTGAATTGCTTACCGACCCGCGCAGGCGATTTAAGCGATACGACTGCGCCCACGAGGATGGTTTTATCATCCTCATCGGGTAAGTAAATCGGTAACATTTCGGCCAGATATTCGTTTTGGCCGATATTGACCCGCGCCGCCTGCGGCAACACTTGGCTCTCACTGAGCCAGCGACTGAAGTTAAATCCTTGCACCCAATGGTTTAAGGATTCATCGAGCACTTCATGCTCCCCCATGCCCATATTGAGCAGCGCCGACTCGTTGACGATACGAATGCGCGCCTTCACGTCGATGGAGAACACTGAGTCAGGGAGGGTTTTGAGTAGGGTTTTTAAGGCGTAGTGTTCCTGCTCCGAAGGCATAAACGACACAGTTCGCACATCGTGAACACTCTCCACTTTGCGGATCTGCGGCATCAAGGCACTTAAGGTATCAAAACTGACCTCGGCAAATTGCAGGTAGAGAAAGCCCTGGTTACTGGCATCGATGGCGATGAGATTAATGCCATAACGTTCTAACACGACTAAGATGTCTTTCGCTAAACCCACGCGATCTTGACAGCTAACTTCCAAGCGCATAATGACTGATATTCCCTATTTTGATTCGAATTTTGGGATAAACCGTGCAGAGCTATTATCTCGAGGTTGAGCCCTTAGGCTTGGCCTCGTAAGACATTCGTTTGACGAAGCCTCTATAGTTTACGCAAACGTAAAAGGCAGGATTAATAGCTGGGCGTGTATACGTTAGAAGGTTACGCTCAAAGTGGCAAGTCTAGTTTACAGCGTATTTGTAACAGGAAGAAAAAATCAGCGCTAAGACACAATTAAAGCGCTGATTTTAAAATTGAATTTTTTAGTCTAACAACTGGTCGGTCTTGGCTGCCATGATGAAGTCATTCTTATGCAGACCCTTGATTGAGTGTGACCACCAAGTCACAGTCACTTTGCCCCACTCGGTTAAAATGCCTGGGTGGTGGAATTCCTCTTCGGCCAGATCCGCTAACCTATTGGTAAACGCCATCGCTAACTTAAAGTTTTTAAATTTGTAAACCCGTTCCAATTGCATGATGCCATCACGCACTTGCACGCCCCAATCGGGGATCATGCGGATAAGTTCGGCCAATTCTGCATCGGTCACTTTCGGCGCATCGGCTTGGCAAGCTTCACATTTCATTTGGGTTAACGCTGTCATACATACTCCTCTTGGCAACATTAGGGGATCAATCCGTTGCCCTTATTACGCTTTATTTAATTCGTTTTTAAAAGTCAGCAGTTAGCTTGCCTTCTTGGCCTTAGGCGGATACTTAGGGGCAAACAAGCCTAGCTGACGCGCCTTAGCCACATAGGCCATGATGTCCATCTTGGCGATTTCATCCAGCATATCAATATGTTCAATCACATAATAAATCGGCTGCATAATATCGATACGATAAGGCGTGCGCAGCACATCTAAGAGCTCGAAGGGCTTACGCTCCGGCACTTGGCTTTCCATGGCATACAAGGTTTCGCCGGGAGAACTTAAAATACCGCCGCCGTAGATGCACAATTCACCATCTTGGGGCTTGAGTAAGCCAAATTCGACGGTAAACCAATACAGGCGCGCTAAAAAGACACGGTCTTCCTTGCTGGCATTTAAGCCCAATTGACCATAGATATGGGAAAAATGGGCGAAAGAAGGATTGGTCAGCAAGGGGCAATGACCAAAGATCTCATGGAAAATATCCGGCTCTTGCAGGTAATCAAACTCTTCCTTACGGCGGATAAAGGTCGCAACCGGAAATTCCTTGTTGGCCAAAAGCTCAAAGAAGCGGCCAAAGGAAATCAAGGCCGGCACGGCCGCGGTTTTCCAGCCCGTGGTGGCTTGCAATACTTTGTCTATCTCTGCCAATTGTGGAATGCGGTCCTTCGGCATCGCCAAGGCATCGAGCCCTTGGAGATATTCCTGACAGGCACGCCCCGGTAGGTTCACCGCTTGGCGAGCATATAATTGGCTCCAAATATCATGTTCTTCCTGCGGGTAATGGATATACCCTGAATCATCTGCACTTCGCGCAACATAGGGCGCGGTGTGCGCTATCTCTTTAGTCATAAAATTCACTTCATGGCTGACGCTAATGCCTCCATAGTGATCTAAGCCTCGATTTTTGTTAACTCCCTCACAGTTTATTGTTTACGCGATAATGTGACACAAACGTAAAGCAAATATTACAAGTCATTTAAAAACCTTGGGGCATAAGTATTCAAACTTACAAAGACGGATAACCGTCCTTGACACTTGGGCGTAAAAATGACGACGATAGGCTGATAATATGCAGAAAAACCGACAAATTTCGGTGTTTGCAAATGGCTTTTCTGCGTGGGTCATTTACAATATTGCCCAATAACCGCCTCTCCTTAATCTGAAGGTTCGCAATGAAACAACATCAAATTCGTAAAGCCGTTATTCCTGTCGCTGGACTGGGCACTCGTATGCTTCCTGCGACCAAAGCTATCCCTAAGGAAATGCTACCCGTTGTTGATAAACCATTGATCCAATACGTGGTTAGCGAAGCCATCGCCGCGGGTATTAAAGAAATTGTGTTGGTTACCCACGCCAGTAAAAACTCTATCGAAAACCATTTCGACACCAGTTTTGAATTAGAAGCGCAATTAGAGCGCCGCGTGAAGCGTCAGTTACTCGAAGCAGTGCAATCCATTTGCCCAAAGGACGTCACAGTGATCAGCGTACGTCAATCCCAAGCCAAAGGCTTAGGCCATGCGATTTTATGTGCGAAATCCGTCGTAGGTGATGCGCCTTTCGCCGTATTGCTGCCTGATGTGATTATTGATGATGCCAGCTGCAACCTGAAAACAGACAACTTGGCCGCCATGGTGAATCTGTATGATGAAACCCAAGTCGGCCAAATCATGGTTGAAGGCGTGCCACATCATTTAGTGAACCAATATGGTATTGCGGATGTGAATGGACATGATCTACAACCAGGCGAGTCTGAGCCATTGGTCGAACTCGTTGAAAAACCGCCAGTTGACGAAGCACCATCTAACTTAGCCGTTGTGGGTCGTTACGTGTTACCCGCAGCAATTTGGCCACTACTGGCTAAAACCCCTGCTGGAGCGGGTGATGAAATTCAGCTAACTGACGCCATTGCGATGTTAATGAAGGAAGAAACTGTTAACGCTTACTACATGCAAGGTAAGAGTCATGACTGCGGAAACAAGCAAGGCTATATGCGCGCTAACGTGGAATACGCCCTGCGCCACAGCGAAATCGGTGAAGATTTTGCGCAATATTTAAAAACTGTCGTAAAAGGAATTAAATAATGACGATTTTAGTGACCGGCGGTGCTGGTTATATTGGCACTCATACCGTGGTGGAATTGCTCAATGCAGGGAGCGAAGTGATTGTATTAGACAACCTGTCTAATTCAAGCATCGAAGCCCTTAACCGTGTCGAGCGCATTGCTGGTAAATCGGTCACCTTCTACCAAGGCGATATTCTTAACAAGGCCTTACTGCAGAAGGTCTTTAGCGACCATAACATCGATGCCGTTATCCACTTTGCTGGATTAAAAGCCGTTGGTGAATCTGTTGCTAAGCCACTCAAGTATTATGAGAATAACGTGACTGGCACCTTAATTCTTTGCCAAGTGATGGCCGAGTTTAAGGTGAAAAACCTCGTCTTTAGTTCTTCTGCAACTGTGTATGGCGACCCCGCCAGCCTGCCGATTACCGAAGATTTCCCCACGGGTGCCACTAACCCCTACGGTCAATCTAAGTTGATGGTCGAGCATATACTAGCGGATTTACACCATAGCGATCCGAGTTGGAATATCGCCCGTTTACGTTACTTCAACCCTGTTGGCGCCCATGCCAGCGGCTTGATTGGCGAAGATCCTAACGATATTCCAAATAACTTGATGCCATTTATCGCACAGGTGGCAGTCGGTAAACGCGAAGCGTTAAGTGTGTTTGGCAATGATTATCCAACCCATGATGGTACGGGCGTGCGCGACTATATCCATGTGGTGGATTTAGCTCTTGGACACCTCAAAGCCCTTGAAAAGCTGGCCACCAAACCAGGACTTGTCACCTATAACCTAGGTACAGGCCAAGGCTACAGTGTGCTCGATATGGTTAAGGCCTTCGAAAAGGCCTGTGGTAAGTCGATTGCCTATCAAATTGCGCCGCGCCGTCCGGGTGACATTGCCGCCTGTTATGCAAACCCAGATCATGCAAGGAACGATCTAGGTTGGCAGGCGACTCACAGCTTAGAGGATATGGCAAACAGCAGTTGGCATTGGCAATCTACCAATCCAAATGGCTATAAAGGCTAATAATCTAAATGGCTTGCGGTAACTCCCAAGCCATTTTTATTATCCCTTAATCACAGTTAAACTCCGAAAGACCTATGACAGAAAGCATCAATCACAGCCGCCGTAATCTTTTTAGCCGCCGCAAATCATCGGCAATTAGGCCACCATGGGGGCGCGAAGGCATTGAATTTACTGACATCTGTACCCGATGCTCGGCCTGTATCACCGCCTGTGAAACTAAGATTATCTTCAAGGGGGATGGCGGCTTTCCCGAAGTCTCATTTAAGGATAATGAATGTACTTTTTGTCGCCAATGTGCCTCTGTCTGCCCAGAAGATAAGCTGTTTGATTTGACCCAACCCCCTTGGCAACACAAAGCGGTTATTCAAGATAACTGCTTAACATATCAAGGCATTTGGTGCCAAAGTTGTAAGGATGCCTGTGAGCCCCGCGCTATTAGCTTTACCTTAAGCGTGGGTAACGCGCCGATGCCGAAGATTGATAGCGAGCTCTGCACGGGTTGCGGAGCCTGTGTCGCGCCTTGCCCAAGCCAAGCCATCAGCATTAAGTCAACAGAATAAGCTTATGGCTTGAGTTAACTAGGCTTCAAGGCATGTTTAGGTTAGTATCCCACGGTCATATCACCTTCAATCACCTAGGTTTATCATCGCATGTTTGGCAAAAAATTTTCCTTTACCCGAAACACAGCCCCCGCACTGAGCTTTATCGCCGATGGGACTATGCTAACGGGCAATATTGAATTTTCCGGTGATGTCTTAATCGGCGGTGAGATACAAGGACAAATTTTGTCGCAAGCCAATATCATCGTCGAGAAAACAGGACGTATTCACGGTGAAATAAAGTGTCGGGAATTTATCATCGACGGCTATTTTAAAGGTCGATTAATTTGTGAACGTCTGATCATTCAATCCAGAGGCATTGTCGATGGCGATGTTGCCTGTACCTCAATGCAAATCAATGAAGGAGGTCAATTTATTGGCTTAAGAATTAAAGAAGACCATCAGACCATTCATGCCCACAGCCTACCATCAACAACATCGACAAACGTTTTGTTATCGCCTAATCAAGATAACTAAGCCTTTGCATGTAAAAACGCCTCATCCGTCCATTTTGACTTTTTATCTATTGTCTAAAAATCCAACTAACACAACTTTCAACAACGGCGATCGTTAACCAAATGTTAATTTAAGGATTGAGATCACAGTTAAGCCGTACTGTAAATGCTAACTTCATTAGTCAACCATGTATTGTTAATAAACGCATTTATGTACCTCAGTAAGACTGTTCTTATGAGGCTATTGCAGACAAAGACTCATCGCAAGGCGATACCAAATGAGCAACCCATTACTAAAACAAATCTGCGAACTCGATGTCTTCACCTTACTCGTCTTTAAAAGTATTTTTGATAACGGCCACGCAAATAGTGCCGCCAAAGCGTTAAACGTATCGGCTCCTAAAATAAGTCGCTGCCTAAATGCCCTTAGGTTAACTTTTAATGACGAGCTGTTTTATCGCCGCCAGCAGGGGTTAAAGCCAACCCCACTTGCAGAAAGCCTATATGTCGCCATTTGCCAATTTACCGAATCCGTCTATCACTTAGAACAATCGGCATTGCAACTCCAAAATGCGGCCAGTCATGTTGAATTGCCGTTACATATTGCCGCCAGTAATGGTTTGTTAAGCTTTTTAGCTCCACAGCTTAGTTCACCAGACGTAGTCAATGAGTTAGGGCAAGTTAGGTTACATAAATGGCAGGATAATAGCGCTGAGTTAATACATGCTGGTGAATTAGACTTTGGGATCACAATAGAGCCAACAGAAACCAAAGATCTTAATGTTTCTCGCCTTGGCTGTATTGCTAATGTGTATGTTGTTGCGTCGAAACATCATCCCCTTTGGGAAAGTCAGCTGGATATCAGCCTTGAGCAGATATGTCGTCATTCCTTCCTGTGCCTTGATCTCAAAGGCTTTAACAGTAGAATTGATCCTTTAGAACTCTTTTGCCAACGTCAGGGACTGCTGTTACCCTCGATTGAGAGAGTTGTAGATAGAGAAGAATGGTATGCACACTTACTGACAATGCAAAGCGTTGCATTTTGCTCAAGTATCGACATGCATACCGTTAAGCACATGCCAGGACTAAAATTAGCCCCTCTTCCAATCGCTGAACTGCACAGACTGCATGACACTATCATGCCGCCACAGTATTTTCTCGTTGAAAAACCACGAAGCCACAGACGTTATAGTCAAACCCAATGTGAACTTGTGATCAGTTCACTATTAACAGCCCTGACAACCAACACGCTATTAACACAATCATAGCTCGACAGCATGGATGCTTTGATTGTTTAAAAAACAGTTTAATTTGTTAAATCCAAGCTTATTTCCAGCATTTTCACTTCGATTTATGGCGCTAAATTAGCCTCACTTTTGACTCAAAAATTGGCTCCGAAAAACATTAAATATAAGTTTCATAAGTATCCGCCTCCAAAATTAATTGAAAATTAATCTCAACAAGCCATTAAAATTAAAAGTAAAAATTTGCTATCCACTTCATACTTTTAGATACGAATTACAAAATTAGAAATATTTAATTTCATATTTTAGAATTTCCATTTTGGTGTGTTAAATCACTGTTCACATATCGGATACAAACTTGTAAATACCCCTTTATAAGTAGGTGGATGAACCTATAGTAGAGTCACTGCACACGCAGTCTTATAGAAAGAAAAAGGGACGCGATGATGAAAAACTACAATAAATCTCTACTGGCACTAGCTCTCACTAGTGCCTTGTGTTTAACCGCCTGCGGGGACGGAAAAGACGGGCAAGATGGTGCACCCGGCACGCCCGGAACACCAGGTACCCCTGGAACACCGGGCACTCCTGGTACACCAGGTTTGCCAGCGGGTTCTTTTGCTAAAACCGCAGAATCTATAACCGATCTGAAATTTACTCTTAGCCCAGCTGATATCAAAGTCACAAGCAGTGAAGGTTTCAGTGTTAAATTCTCTGTTACTGGTAAAAATGCAGGAAAAGATGTGCCCTTTATGGGACTCGATAAAATTGCCCTTTACTCGTTAACGGCGAATGAAAACACCTCTGGCACTGGTGCGCCAATCGAATGGCAAAACAATGCCATGGCAAACAATGCTGGCACATCTTTAACTTGTACACTCAATGGCCTTAACGGTACTAAAAATGCGTGTACATTAACTGAAGACACTGCAAACCCAGGTACTTATACAGCCACTTGGACCTATGATGGTGCTGCACCTATCATTAACCCAAATGACAATCCTAACGCAGTACACAGGGTGTTCTTACGTGCCTACAATATCGCAAATAGCGAAGGTGTGGCTTTAGCAGATAAAATTCTATCTGTTCCAGTAGACTTTATCCCTGCGACTGATGAATTAGCCGCATCAGGTAAAGACACTGTATCAAGTGATGCATGTAAGAATTGTCATGGTGAAGCTGATGGTCATATCGCTAAGATTGAAGCCCACCATAACTATCAAGATGTTAAAAACTGCGTAACCTGCCATAACCCAGCGCAAGTACCGAGTGATGCTAACCTTGCAGCAGGTCTGATTTTTGATTTCCCTGCAATGATCCACCGTATCCACTCTGGTGCAGAAAACGCAGCTAACTTCGATTTAACCAATAAAACCGCTAAAGAGTGGAGTGAGATTGGATTCCCATCTGATCTTAAAGAATGTACTTCTTGCCACACAACTGAGCAACCTAGCTATAACACCGTTTACGCACAAGCTTGCGTGGGCTGCCATATGACAGTCAACTTCGCAACTGGTGAAAATCACTCAGAGTTTGGTTTAGCTCAAGCGGATGACACTCAATGTAACTCTTGTCATGGCGCAGGTAACTTATCTCCAGCAGTGGTTCACAGCGTAGGTAAACGTGCTGAATACGCTTCGCTGATGAAAGTGGATTTCACAACTCCTACTGTTGCTCCATCTGCAACTGTCGGCATGAAAACCATTACCTTTAAAGCTAACATCACCCTTAACGGTGCACCGATTGCTGATGGCACATCACTGAAAACCTATAACGCGACTTCAAACCCAACAGGTATGTTCGCCGCTAACGGTTTACTAGTGGGTAATGTAGCGACAGATGGTACTGTATACTCATGGCGTGATGTTAAACCTACCGCCATCAGCCTCAAACTGGAAAACGGTACTCTATCAGGCGGCGTGTTGACCATTGTTAAAGATGTTCCAGATGCACAAGCAACTGGCACTATCTACGTTGGTTCTGAAGCAAACTTCTGCGCGAAAGCCGGCAAAGTCGTTAGCTGTAATACAACGGGTCTAGAATATGGCCCAACTAGCCCAATTGGTAACACCTCTGCAGTGAAATTCTTCAACTTAGATGGTGGTACCGCAGCAACAGCTCGTATGAGCAACCCAGCCCGTATCACTGTAGCTGAAGCGAAATGTAACGCTTGTCATGGTAGCTTAGACTACGCTAAAGGTTATAGACATGGTGTTTACACCTTCGATCAATGTATGCACTGCCACAACGATACAACTGGCGCATCAGGCCATGGCGCGACTGGTTACAAAGGTGCTGATGGCAAGTTAGTCGTCACCCCAGAAGTAACCTTCAACAACAAAGACCTGTTCACTGTTGCTCACCGTTTCCACAGTGGTAACTTCGGTGTTGTGGAAGGTATCTTCCGTGATGCTAATGGTGCGTTGTTCGGTTATCCATCACCAGAAACAGATTGCGCAGCGTGCCACAAAGACGGTGCCAAACTGTTCGCAACTGACGGTGGTTTAACTTCTGGCAAACGTTCTATTAAAGTGGGTAGCTACTATATTAGCCCAGTAGCAGAATCATGCCGCACCTGTCACGCTCACTCAGATGCAGCAGCAGTAGCTCACTTTAGAAGTAATGGTGCGATTGTAGAAGCGGATGCAGTAACTGATCCTAACCTACCAGTAGAATCATGCGCGACCTGCCATGCTGAAGGTAAAACCTATGGCATAGATAAGGTACACGCAGAGGTAGCACACTAGTACTAGTACCTTTGGGTTGCCCCCTGCACAACCCGAACTTCATCTCTGCAATTTATTGGGGCCCCTACGGGGCCCCTTTTTTATCAGAATTTTTAATGAGTTGTGGCATCGACTTGAATCGTACTCTGCGCGATGCGTTGCCTTAACAGCTTAATAAATTCTCTAGGGTCACGGTCTAAACTATCGTGGGGAATATAAAGATGGTAGCCAAGGTGAGTATTGAGCATCACGCAACGATGGCCAAACATCGCTAATACCCCACGGTAACGGTCACCATCATTCACGAAAGGACTAAACTCGGCGCCAAGATAGGTTTCCAAGGTTGCTAAATCTTCCTGCTGCGATGCCGCAGTCACCAGTAATGGCCGCTGCTCAGTCAATAAGCCCGCCGCAAGACGCAATGAAATGTTATCGAGGATAGGATTCAACTGTTTGAGCTTAATGCCGATATAGGAAAGCTCAATAGTATCAACACCCTGAGTGACTCGTGGAATATCTACCCGTTGAATGTTGCTCCAGTTTATTGCAACGTTGCCGCGACGATGAAAATAAGTCAGCCCCTGCTCATCCATAGTTAATGTGGTGTCAGGCTCGTACACTTTGGCTAAGCCCAATATCAACGCAATTGCACCTAAGCTGAAAAACACTAAGCCCACGGCAAATAGCTCAGGAAATAGCACAAATAAACCAAAACCTAAGACAAAGGCGCCGGCGCCTACAATGGTTAAGGTTAAGCCATTACGTTTAGAGAGTGGACGAACCGAGACAACATCAGACTCAAGCGTCATATTTTTATTCCTGTTTTATCCAGAGCCATAAACGACCTATATATTCATGTATCGCCCGTTGCGAGGCGAGTAAGTTATCCGCAGTTAAGCGCCAGTAAAAATCATTCCTAGCCCTAAAATCCGTCGGTGCGGCGCTCGCCGTTAATCCTTGACCACTAAAGATCGCCATCGACCTTGGCATATGGGAAGCCGAGGTGACTAATCGCACGGCTTGATCGCCGAAGTGTTCTTTAAAATAGTGCGCCTCTTCAATCGTATCGCGCGCAAGGGGGATCTGAACTATACGTGATGCATCAGCGCCGAGTTCAACCGCCGCCTTTGCCATCACTTCGGCATGGGGATGTTGTGTTAGCTCCCCTCCCCAACCACTGACCACTAAGGTACAGTCTTGACCTAATTGGAGTTGCCTTAGCCCTTCAGTTAGCCGCGCTAAGGCGACCGCAGACAAAGATTGTACCGCAGTAGCACCTGTGATATCCGAGTGTGCAGACCCCAGCACCATGACTACACAGGCACCCGTAATAGGAGTGGAGTTAATGGGATATTGAGTTTCTAAAGGCTTGACCAAGTAATCCACACTTAATTGACTACTGAGTACTAAAAGCAGCGTAAATGCACCACCAATCGCCCATTTTACTAACCGCGGTTTGCGCCAAATCAACAAAGATAGCAGCAATAACAACAGGATAAATGGAACAGGCATAATTGCCTGAGAGACAACTTTTTTAATCCAAAACATGCGCTAGCGCCCAATAATCCAAAGGAGCGCAATCATAACATCAAAAGAAAGCAAAACGCATCGCCAAGGCGATGCGTTGTCACGAGTGAAAACGTAACGTTACTGGGTTATTTTTCCCATAACCAAGCAGCGCCGCGCACGCCAGAAGAGCAGCCATAAAGGTTCTGTACTACAGGCGTTTTACACTCTCTTCCCACCACATAACGAGTTAATAATGCAGGTAATCTTGGATAAATCGCCTCAATATTAGACATGCCGCCGCCAAGAACTATCGCATCGGGGTCCAGCATATTAATCACATGGGCGAGTGAGCGCGCCAGTCTGTCCATATAACGGTCAAAGGCTGCAATCGCCATTTCATCCCCCGCGTCGACTAAGGCCATGATCTCAGTGCCAGATTTCGCGGGCGTAGCTTGCACATCCACCGAACGGCTGAGGGCCTCGTTGTAATCGCGAACAAAGCCGGTGCCAGAAATAAAGGTTTCGATACAATCGGGATTCCCGCAGAAACAACGGGTAGTATTAAACTCTTCCTTGGTCATCCAAGGCAGCGGGTTATGGCCCCACTCACCGCCAATACCATTACCACCAGCGTGTACTTTGCCGTTAATGGCCACACCCGCGCCGCAGCCCGTGCCAATGA
Source organism: Shewanella decolorationis S12 (assembly GCF_000485795.1). Taxonomy (GTDB): domain Bacteria; phylum Pseudomonadota; class Gammaproteobacteria; order Enterobacterales; family Shewanellaceae; genus Shewanella; species Shewanella decolorationis. The sequence goes on along the minus strand of NZ_AXZL01000068.1, from coordinate 82,104 downwards.
TCACCCCAAACACCACAGATTTACCCGCAGCAGCACCATCCACGGCTTCGGATACCGCAAAACAGTTGGCATCGTTAGCAACCCGCACTTCACGGCCAAGCAGCTCCCCTAAATTCATATCGAGGGGATGACCGTTGATCCAGGTCGAGTTGGCATTTTTAACTAATCCTGAATAGGGAGAGATGACTCCCGGGATCCCCACGCCAACCGTGCCCTTTTCACCTAAGGTCGCTTCCGCCTCATTCACTAAATCGACGATGGCATTCAGTGTGCCCTGATAATCTCTAGGGGTATTGATACGCTTACGAAACAGTTCATTACCTTCCTCACTTAAGGCGACGAGTTCTATTTTTGTGCCACCTAAATCGATGCCCATGCGTATCATGAATGACTTACTCCACTGTTATTCGACCAAGGCGTCAATGCAGACGCCCTTGGCATTGTTCGTTATTCTGCCCAGCCTGGCGCCGTGGCAATAAAATAAGGGTTTAATATGTCAGGTTTTTGATTGTAGGTTAAGGGTAAACCTGAGTCATAACACACAACTTTGCCGCCTGCACTTTCCAACACGGCCTGCGCGGCTGCCGTGTCCCATTCGCTTGTTGGCCCTAATCTTGGGTAGAGATCGGCCTTGCCCTCTGCCAACATACAAAACTTCAGCGAGCTGCCCACGCTTAACATTTCATGTTGACCGAAATCCTTTAAATAGTCCGCCACATCAGGGCTTAAGTGCGAACGACTGCCCACCACAATCGGCACTTGTCTTAGCGTATTACAACCCAGTAGCACTTGCTCTTGCTGCCCGTCTTGTCGCCAAGCGCCTAAGTGTTTGGCGCCCAAATAGACAGTTTTGAGTACGGGCGCATAAACCACACCAGCAATAGCCACACCTTGATGGATAAGCGCAATATTGACGGTAAACTCACCATTTCGCTTAATAAATTCCTTAGTGCCATCCAAAGGGTCAATCAGCCAATAGGTCTGCCAGTGCCGACGTTCATCCCAAGCGATATCCGCCGCTTCTTCCGACATTACGGGAATACCCGCAAATTGCTCGGTAAGCTGGGCTAAGATAACTTTGTGAGCCGCCAAATCGGCCGCAGTCACAGGGCTCTCATCACGCTTTTGCGTAACGGCAAAATCCTCTTGGGCATAAATCGCCATGATGGCGTCGCCTGCCGCATGGGCAATCTTTACCACCCGTAGTAAATCGGCCTTCGAAAAATGCGCTGCCATCGCCATATTATCTGTCACTTAGCCACCTGTATTCGATTTGCTTTTCGGCATTATGCCATCGGCAGCAATTGATAATTAAGAACAAATTCATCATATATCGAGCAAAATCGACTAAGGCACTGACGAATTCACTCAGGCGCAAGGCTTAGGCCACAGGCATAAATGCTAAATAAGTCGAGTCTAAGCCAAGCCGGATACGCTGAAAAGAGTCATTGCCTAGGCTGCATTCGTATTCACAGCCTAGAAAATAAAACAGGTTGGAGAAATAAATCAGTAGCTTGGATGGAGTGCTTCGGGCATACAACTTATCTTGTATTCAAAAGATCTGAACATCATTCACAACCACTTATGGTTAGAGATAATGGCTAAAGGCCTTTTGCGGCATAATCTTCAAGCATGGCCTTTAGCTGCCACCGCCAGTCACGCCACAGCTCGGGGCAATGGGTTAATGCCGGATTTTGCCCAGTTAAGCGCTGGCGAACTTTATCGCTATTTAACGCGCTGTAACTGGGTCTTGGTGCCAGTTTATTGCCTTTCTCAAGCGCTTTTGCCGCATAACTTAGGCTATCTATAGCAGTAATCGGCACCGCTTTATCTAATAACTTCAGTGCCAAGGCTTGGCGCTGGATTTCGAGGGCAAATTCATACCAACTGCATTGCCCCTGCCCAGCATAATGGAATAGTTTGGGTCCGCCACTATCGTTTAACGGACTCGCAATCAACTGCCAAATAAGATGCGCGAGTGCATCTGCCCATGTCGGCGAACCTATTTGGTCGTTTATCACTGAGAGCGGCTGGCCATAGGGCGCAGTGGCCATCAACCTCAGCATGGTTTTCACAAAATTATGTCCATCGACACCGTAAAGCCATGCGGTGCGAATAACCATCGCGCGTTCAGCTAGGATACGCAGCACCGCTTGCTCCCCCGCGAGTTTACTCTGGCCATAGACAGACAAGGGCCTAGGTGTGGCGCTTTCGGTTAACCCGCGTTCAATTAAGCCGCTTTCAGTTAAGCCACTATTACTTAAACAGCTATCGGTTAAGCCGTTCTGATTTAACGCCAGTTCAGCAGCCTCCGCTGGCTCGCCACTAAAGACATAATCGCTGGAGATATGCACCAAACGCGCGCCCGTAAGCGCACATTCGCTTGCCAATAACTCAGGCCCAAGGCTATTGACACGAAAAGCTTCATCGGCCGCAGTTTCCGCCCTATCGACCGCATTGTAGGCGGCGCAGTTAATCACCCAGTCAGGTTTAACGTGGGCAAAGGCGGCGGCAACGCTCTGTTTATCACCAATATCTAACTGGGCATGGCTAAGCGCGTGCACACGAAAGGTGCGGCCATCGAATCGATAAGCCGCCTTGGCAAGCACTCGTATTAGAGCCTTAGACAGTTGGCTATCTGCGCCAGTTAACAATACTGTTACTGTCGATTCTGGCTCGCCATTAGGTGCATACATCGCCTTGTTATCCTTTCGCATTCTTAACGTCGGCGCCTCAAGCGATATCGTCGCTAAACAGCGGCATTAAATCGGCAACGCTTTTATGCCCCCGCTGAGTTAAGAAGTTAAGCAGTGCCATCGGTGAGCGATTAAGCAGCTTATCCTTAGGATAATCAACCGCTTCAATAATACTTAAGGCACGGTCAAAACCGCCAAGACTAAAAGCCACATGGGAATCCGAGCCCATCACTAAAGTGGCACCCAATTCTTTTGCCGCTTTGGCAATCGCGGTGCAGTTAGCTTCGCTGCCCTTGCGAGAGACTTCAAAGGAGGAATTATTGATTTCAAGCGCTACACCATATTCGGCGGCAGCGGTGACGACAGCTTCAATATCAATGGGATAAGCAGGATTACCCGGGTGGGTAATAATATCGACCTTGCCACTTTTAATGGCATTAATCATCGCCTCGGTATGAGTAGCCTTATCCGAGGGCGGAAATACCGGCTCATGGAACCCTGCCAACACAATATCGAGCTGCGACAGATAATCGCCAAAGTAATCGATTTCACCTTCGCGGTTTTTAATATTGGCCTCGATGCCGCGTAAAATCCCCACGCCATCAACCATACGCGGAAGCACACGTAAATTCACAAAATGCCAAAAATGCGGTGCATCCGCCATCGCCGGGCCATGATCAGTGGTGGCAAACAGACGGATCCCCTTTTGCTTCGCCACCGCTAAATAATCGTGGATAGTGCTATAGGCATGGGTAGATGCCACGGTATGGGTATGGGTATCGACTGGGTACTGCATGGGTCACCTCTGTCTTGTACTATTGTGTTCTGACTATTGTGTCCTGTATGCGTTAACCATTCGTCGGTTAACGTTTCTTAGGCTTAGCTAGTGGAATAGCGAGAGCAATTCATCGGCACTGCCTTGCCACGCGCCTTTGCCCTTTCCTTCGAGAATACTATCCGCTAAACCTTGCTTATGCTGCTGCATTTCTTGGATTTTCTCTTCGACCGTGCCTTCGGCAATCAGCTTGTAAACGAACACTGGGTTTTCTTGGCCAATGCGGTGTGCCCTGTCCGTCGCTTGCTTTTCTGCGGCCGGATTCCACCAAGGATCGTAATGGATAACCGTATCCGCCGCGGTAAGATTAAGCCCTGTACCGCCAGCCTTTAAACTGATTAAAAATACCGGCGTATCGCCTTCTTGGAATTTATCAATTTGCCCCTGACGCAGCCGAGTTTGCCCCGTCAGTTTGCTGTAGTCGATGTCAAGGGATTGCAGCAATTCCTCAATTAACAGCAACATACTGGTAAATTGGCTGAAGATTAAAATCTTGCGACCTTCCTGCACCATTTCCGGCAGGTTTTGGCTCAGCCAGTTTAGCTTGGCATTATTCTTAACCTTTTGCGCCTGTTCGAGTTTGACTAATCGTGGATCGCAGCAGGCTTGGCGCAATTTGAGCAAGGCATCTAAAAACTCGATATGGCTGCCCGCCACACCTTGAGTCGCAAACAATTCTCGAATTTTTTTCTCCATACTCAGGCGAATACTTTCGTATAGATTACGCTGATCTTTCTCAAGCTCTAGGGTTTGGTAGATCTCGGTTTTAGGTGGCAGCTCAGTCACCACCTCTGCCTTGGTGCGCCTTAATACAAAAGGAGCAATACGTTGACTCAACACCTTAGCCTGCTCGTCATCGCCATAACGCTCAATTCGATAGCGAAACGCCTTATTGAAATAGGCCGTTGTTCCCAAGAGTCCCGGTAAACAAAAATCCATCAATGACTTGAGTTCACCTAAATGATTCTCAAGGGGGGTGCCGGTGAGGCAGAGTCTAAATGGCGCTTGCAACGCCTTAATTTGCTGGCTCACTTTGGCTTGAGCGTTTTTAATCTGCTGCGCCTCATCAAGCACGATATGCTCAAACGGCTGAGCCTGGTAATAATCGTAATCCCGCACCATAAGGGGATAGGTAGTGACGACGACATCAAACTCGCTTAATCGCGATAACAGCGGCCCACGCTGTGCGCCATGGATCACCGCCAAACTTAACGACGGCGCAAACTTGGCCGCCTCCTTCGCCCAGTTCCCCACTAAACTGGTTGGGCAAATAATCAGGCTCGGCAGTCTTGGTTGCCCAACGGATTTTGCCTCCTGCTGCTTTAACAGAAATGCCAAGGTTTGAATGGTTTTCCCAAGCCCCATGTCGTCGGCTAAGATGCCGCCGAGTTGATATTCCTTTAAAAAACAAAGCCAATTTAAGCCCTGCTGCTGATAAGCGCGCAGCTGCGCATTCAGTCCTGTCGGCGTGCTGACCGCAACCACACCATTAAATTCGGCTAATTTTGTCGCGAGCTGACGTACCCTTTCACCATTGAGCAGGCTAATCTCGCTTTCGGCTAACTCATTGAGTAAATGCGCACGGTACTTAGGTAAGGCGATACTGTGGCCACGATGCTGCTCAAACAACTCTTGAATGATGCTCATTAGAGGCTTGATAACACTGGCCTTGATTTTTAGCCACTCGCCAGAGGGGCTGGGTAGCAATAGCTCAGCATCATCGGCTGGCTCACCATGTTGTTTTAACCAAGTGGCCACCAGCGGCAACATAGGTAAGCGTTGGCCATTGATATCGGCATGTAACGACAGGGAGAACCAGCCCTCTTGACTGTCATCCAGCTCAACCGTTAACGGCGTATCGACCACCTTAAGGCTAAACTCTGGGGCAAATCGCACCTCGATGCCTTGAGTTTGTAATCTTGGGACTTCTTCATCGATAAACGCTAGCCATTCCCGAATCGCATCGGGCAAGTTGCCTAAGCTCCAGAGGGAAGTCCCATTTGCGGCGCCCTCCAAGCTAAAGCGGCCAAACCCAAGGGTTTGCAGTTTGGACACGGCTTGCTGCTCTTCTTCAAGCGCGCGGTGAATTTGATAGGTTGTGCCGCCTTGAGTCACCAGGGTTAATGCTTCTTTTGCAGCATTGCCACTTAAGACGAGATCCCCGTAGACAAACTCCAGCACGAGATACGGCTGGGCGATGCGAGTATCCAGTGCAGATAACGGATTGCTACTAGGCATTGTGCCTGCGGGGACGACCTTAAGAGTCAACCGAAGCTGTAACTTATCTCTCAGCTCGACAAAATCGATGGCGCTTGGCGGCGGCACAGTGCGCGCCGAAAAATGCTTGATTAGTCTATGGCTCACCAATTCAACCTGGGTGCTCGGCACGGGCGGCATTTGGCTGAGTAGACGCAGCTTATCGACGCTAATGTCGGTATCGATAAGGCCGATGTGAAAATAATCCAGCTCGATATAGTAAGGCGGCTCTGTCGGCACTAGCTCCCAGTTATCCCGCTCGGGCAAGACTAGGCGCATTTGCTTGTGTTCGCTGTCGATATCCTGCCAGAGAAACTGCGGCGTAATGGCCTCACCCGCGGTTAATGCGAGGCGGCTCTCTTCCCAGAAGCAGCGTTCGGTGGCGAGCATTTTCTCAAGCGCTACGGCACCTAACTGCGCCTTAAGATACAAACGCGATGCGCCGTGGCGTCTGGTCGACATAATAAGATTTAAGATCAGCACATCCTCGGCGCCAATCCAAGCGGGCATATAATATTGCACGTCCGAGAGCGCAATCTTAGTGCCCTTGTTGTAACCGCCCTTTTTACCAAGCTTGCCGCGTCTCAGCTCGATAAACACCCCGTTATCGTCCTTTGAAAGGATATACAGCACCCTGTCATCGTAGAGGGATTCGACATCATTCACATTGGGGTCATCGGCTTCATCGAGTAGGTGTAACCACTGGGCGATACGTTGATCTTCAACGGTCTTATCCGTAAGCAGACTGTAGAGTACCGCGGCCATATGCTTGCAGTTGCCGCTAGCAGGGCAGGAACAAAAGCCATTCATCACGAGTTTATGATTAACACTGACCAGACGAATATCCTGACGATAAGGCGTGGTTTCCGTGCCAGTGACGGTGCCTTCGATATGGCGAAAATCGGCATTGGCTTTCGCGCTTAACACCCTCCCCTGCATCACATAATCACGGGCGCGCATTAGTGTCGGCGGCGTGAATAAGGACTCAATAGCCGTTTGAGTCAATTGAATTGGCTCTTGGGGGGACAAGCGATTCATCTGCAAAACCTTGAAACTCAAAAATACCTCGACGGACAATAAACCATGATTGTCTAAGGCATTTATCAACGTGTAAGGGGGAATTGTATTGAAACCGAATGGCGAAAGCCAGAATAGGACTCACATACGAGAGCCGGATAACATACCCGCAGGGCTCGCCTGCGGGTCGTTAGCTCACGCAAGCTTAGGCTTGGCTGCGTTTTTCGGCGATATAACGGTCAACTAATTTTTCTAGAATATCTAAGGGAACCGCACCATTTTTCAGCACCACATCGTGAAAATCCCGTAAATCGAATTTATCACCTAGGGCTTGTTTGGCTTTTTCCCGCAGTTCGAGAATTTTCATCATACCCACCTTATAGGCCGTCGCTTGGCCGGGCATAACGATATAACGCTCGATTTCGGCGGTCACATCACGGTCAGACATACCAGTGTTTTGTTTCATATAGTCAATGGCTTGCTCACGCGTCCAGCGGCTGTGGTGAATTCCCGTATCGACAACCAGACGCACCGCCCTAAACAGCTCCGCCTGTAATCGACCGATATTGTCGAAGGGATCTTGTTGAAAACCGAGTTCCCAGGCTAAACGCTCAGAATAGAGTGCCCAACCTTCGATATAAGCCGTAAAAGGCGCCATCTTACGGATCAGTGGTTGCCCTTCAAGCTCCATCGCCACCGCGATTTGGAAGTGATGCCCAGGGATCCCCTCATGGTAAGCCAAGGTACGCATGCCGTATTTAGGCGTCGCTTTGATATCGAACAGGTTGGCGTAGAAACGCCCCGGACGACTACCGTCAATCGCCGGCTGCTGGTAATAAGCGCCCGGTGCAGTTTTCTCTTTAAATTCAGGAATGCGCACCACTTCCATTCCCGCTTTAGGGCGAATACGGAAGGCATTGTCTAAGCCCGCATTCACTTCATCGAGGATTTTTTGGTAATCCACTAAGATCTGCGCCCGGCCCGCATCTGAGTCTTCATAATAGAATTTAGGATCGGCGGCCAGCGCTTCGATTGCCACCGAGAACCCTTGGCTGGTGTCGTATCCCTGCGCGGCCAAAATCGTCATGATTTCGTCCTGAATACGGCTTACCTCGGCTAATCCCTTGGCATGGATTTCATCGGCGCTGTAATTTGTGGTGGTAAAAAACTTCAGCAACTGCTCGTAGGCCACATCGCCATTCGGCAAAGCCCAATAACCATCGTTCGTGCCAGCTTTAGTCTGTAATGCCGTGAAGTAATCGATAAAGAGTCGATATGCTGGTTTAACATCGGACTCGATATTGGCTTTTGCCTGCGCGAGCAAACGCGCCTGCTCATCAGCACTGATTTGCGTGTCGGCAAGCTTAGTTTTAAAAGAGCTGTAGAGAATATTGTCTTCGACGGGCGCATTAATGAAGTCATTCATTTCGGTTAGCACCCGCTCAATCACAAACTTAGGCGGAATAATGCCTTTAGCCTCTCGAAGCTTTAGTCCTTCAAGGGTTTGGCCAAATTTAGTCTTCACCGCAATTAAGCGTGATAGGTAGTTTTCGGCATCTTCAACCGAGTGCACTTGGTGCTGTGCCTGCATAAAGCTGGGATAACCATTTTGTACACCAAACAACTGATTTACTGGGTAATTGTGGTAGCGATAGGGTTCAGATGCCAAGGCAAAATCCGCCAGATACAGTGCGATATCCTTCGAAATGCGCTGATTATCATCTAGGTCGGTATCTTGGTAGCTGAGTAAAGTATCCCTGAGAGCACGGACTTGGGTAAAGGTTTTATCCATGGCCGCAGGGCTATCATCGTCGAGCAAGGCATTGTGGCCAGTGATGCCAACGGATTCTAAAAATCCCAAGGAGGTTAAGGTCTCGGGGCTTTCGAATGCCATTTTGACCACACTTCTATCTAAAAATGCACGGAAGAAAAATGGTTTTTTCGCATACCATTCATGGGCGGCGAGCGCCCCAAGCAACAGCACTATGGCGAGAGTGCCAAGTCCAATTCGTTTTAATACCGTTTTCAATATTCACGCTCCTAGCCATTGTCGGGACCATATGCCCAAGATAATTTTGCAGCGAGAATATCACCATCACACTTAAGCAACAATTTTATAACGTAACGAATCATTGCAATTGGTATTTACCAGCGTAACGCCTCATTCTGGTAAAACACTTGACAGAATAAGCAGATAGCTAACGGTTACCCCAATGGGGTCGACGAGCGCATCTAAAAGTTAGGTTTGTGGTTACTTTTGTAAGTCGTCATATCAGTACCTATGCAAGCATACAGCTATCCATGCAACAGCTTGGCCTCAGCTTTCTCAAGCCTTCTGGGCTTACCCATAATCAGCAAAATATCCCCAGCGCGAAATATCCAATCTTGCTCTGGATGTTCAACTTCGGCGCCGCTGCGGCGGATTGCCCTCAGTTCGACTCGCAACTGTTCCCAATCGATATCCGCCACTTGTTTGCCGACAGCATAGGCACTGCGATGTAACAGAACGGCATGGAGCGACTCTAAGGTAACGTCGGTTTCAGTCCCCGAAAAGAAGCCGTGTAAAAACTGATAATGGTTGCGCCTTTCTGACTCCAATCGTTTGAGGATCCTTGCTAAAGGTACACCGCATTGATGCAACACCTGTGAGACTAACATCAGACTACCTTCTAAGGTCTCGGGGATCACTTGATTCGCCCCCGCCTTTTGCAACATGGCAAGTTCACTATCATCACGGGTTCTGACTAAAATCTTAGCCTCTGGAGCCAACTGCTTACACAGGGGTAAAGCCTCTTCTAAGCTACGGGATTCACAGAAAGTGATAACGATCATCTTGGCATGTTTAATCCCCACTTGTTTAAGGATCGCCCGCTTACACACATCACCAAAATAAATCGGCTCCCCTGCCCGGCGCGCCTCAGATACCCGTGTGGGGTCAAGATCGAGCACTAAATAGGGCACGGCTTCTGTCTTTAAAAACCGTGCTATAGTTTGGCCAACGCGGCCATAGCCTAAAATCACCACTAGATCATGTTCGTCGGTAACAATCGGAATCACTTCATCCACATGCCCCGACTGGCGGATCCCCAAAAGCCATTTGGCAATATCCACACTATGACGCACTAACCAAGGCGCAAGGCTCATAGACAATACCGCGACCATCACCAGCATAGTACTGGTCTCGTTACTCAATAGGCCATAACTCACGGCAAGCGCCAACACCACAAAACTAAATTCACCTACCTGCGCCAAACTCAAAGCCGTGCTGATAGCAATCCGAAATGGCTCGCCGACCAGTCGCAATAAGCCATGGATAATCAGTGCCTTGCCACCTACAACCGCGAGCAAGATAAGTAAAATCTGCCACCAAAACTGCATCACCAGCGCGAAATCTAACATCATGCCGATGGAGATAAAAAACAGCCCCATGAGTAAATCGCGAAACGGTCGAATATCAGCCTCAAGCTGGCGGCGGTACTGGCTCTCACCGAGCAGCATTCCCGCCATAAAGGCCCCGAGCGCCATAGACAAGCCTAACCACTGGGTAAAAGCCCCCGTGACTAAGGCCACCACCAGCGTCGAGAGTACAAAGAGTTCATTAGAGCGCGATCTCGCCACCTCATCAAACAGTCGAGGTAAGGCCCATTTGCCTAAGGCCATCAGCAAGAAGAAAGCAAGAATCCCCTTCAGCAGCGCCAAGGCGATTGCCGCTAACATCAAGGGCTCATCATTATTTTGGGCCAGTAAAGGCAGTAGAATAAGTAGAGGAACGACAGCTAAATCCTGAAATAACAACACACTAACCGACAACTCACCATGGCGGCGTCTTAGCCAGCCCTGCTCGTTAAGTAGCTTGAGCACAATCGCAGTGGAAGAAAGCGCAATTGCCGCGCCGATAACCAGAGACTCAATCCAATTCTGGCCACAGGCCAACGCAACCAGCATAGTGAGTACTGTTGTGACGATAACCTGCGCGCTACCTAAACCAAATACAGTTCTGCGCATCGCCCATAATCTTGGCACCGAAAATTCTAACCCTAGGGTAAACATCAAGAGCACAACCCCAAGCTCGGCGACAGATTGCATTTGCTGCTGAGTAAACCAGTGGAACCCACTGGGTCCACTCACCACACCCGTTAATAAATACGCCAAAATGGCTGGTAAACCGATACGTCGTAGCAAGGCAATCGCGACGATAGCAATGACCAGCATCAGCAGAATTTGGATCAAGAAACCATGTTCCATAGATACATTTGCTCCTGTCAAATAACTGGCATGTTAAAAAATTGGGAGGGGTGCTTTAAGCTTAACTGAGTGACATATAAAGACAAATTTTATTAGCAAATAATACGGCACACATATTGCTTAACCAAGGTAACAGTTTTTATCGCCATTTCATTTTGCTGGGGTAATCATAATGGACTTTGGCTTAGCGACAACCTTATATCCTGATGAATTTAACTATCAAACAGAGGCATACAGTCCTGTATCCACGCCACTGGATTTGGTACAAGTTATTCAGCAACTGCACGCTAGCTTAGATCCGCGGACAGTCTTTGCCTGCTACGGCAAAGTGTTGGGACAACATCTGCCTATTCAAGGCGTTCGCCTGCAATCCACACAATATAAATTCAGCTGGGGCAAACGTTATGGAATTAGCCTTAAACGGCAACTCATCTGTGGTGGCATGCCAATTACATTGCAGTATCAACTGCTGACGCCGCTCACACCATCGCAAGAGATTACGCTGCAAGAAATTGAGCCACTACTACTGCAACCTTTGTTAAATGCCATTCAGTATCAAGAGATGTCGATGCAGGCGATGTTCGATTCCCTCACCGGCCTTGGCAATCGCCATTATTACACTCAAAGTCTGATAAATGCGGTGGCCAGAGCCCACAGAAAACAGGGCGCAGTGTCACTTATTGTGTTGGATTTGGATAATTTTAAGCAGCTTAACGATAAATATGGCCACAAATGCGGTGACTATATTTTGAAAGAGTTCGGAGACACTATCCGCAGCAGTATTCGCAGTACAGATCAGGCCTTTCGCATAGGTGGTGACGAGTTTGTGGTGATTGTACAAGGGAATATTCATGCGGCGGGTTTACTGTGCGAACGTATCGTCACAGCCACCAATGCTAATGCAAGCTTCCATCAATTTGGCGTGAGCAGTAGCTTGGGAGCCGCTGAGGCGAACGACACCATGGAAGCCGAACAACTCTATGAGCAGGCCGATAAAACCTTGTATCAAGCCAAAGCCTCGGGCCGTAATTGCTACAAGTTAAGCCCAGCCCAATTGTCTTAATCGAGCATGGATGCTGCTCACTTTCGATAAAGCACGGCAAATACACTTTGCTATCCGATTGCATGTTCATCAAATTTAAGCCCGACATCATCCCCTTGGGCACAAAATGCCTTTTCGACCCACAGACCGAGTGCCATCACTAAACGCTCGTTATAAAACAAGAACCCCACATCAGCACGTAACCATGGCGGCACAGCGCATTCTTGCCAGAGTTTTTTAAGCTCGCGACCCTTATCACGAAAATACGGCTGGCAGCGAAATTGACCCGGCAGCTGATAACGCAGGCTCACCACCTCACTCGCCTTGGGTAAACGCAGCCGAGGGCCTGCGGTAGCCAAGGTAAATGGCGCAATTTTATCTTCAAGCCTTGTTGATGCTTGAGTCAGTAAAGCCAGAATATCTTGATGCAGTTCGCGTGCAGTGATGCGCGGCGCGGCGGATGCGGTGTTTACATTATCCAGATAAAGCATGCCGGCAAAGCGGCGCAGCACACAGTCACCAATCTGGATCTGTACTTTGGCATCTTCTTTTGCCCCCATTAACTGCTGCAGAATTTGCTGTAGCTGCACATAGGAAGGCAATCCAAAGCCTTGGGATTCGATAAAGCCCCGCAGCAGTAATCCTTGCCATTCGCTGGTTTGCGTAGAGAGCTCATCAAGCTTAAGCACGGTTTGCTGGGTAAAGGGCGCCTCGGTTAACAGCTTAGGTAAACGCTCACTCACCTCGGCATCCACTATGGCCTGCTGCTCGGCGCAAAGCTGGGCGCTGCGACTTGCGGTGGTGGCGATACTGGGCCAACGTGCTTTTAGACGTGGGATAATCTCGAGGCGTAAAAAGTTACGATCGTATTTATCGTCTTGATTACTTTCATCTTCAATATGCACTAACTGCCGTGTTTGAGCGAAAGCTTCAATCTGCTCACGGCTAATATCGAGCAAGGGACGCGCTTGCAGGCAAGTTCCCTTCTCGCCGAGTGGGAGCATTTGGATAGGCCCCATGGCGGCTAATCCTTTAGGGCCCTGACCACGTTTGAGGGCGAGTAGAATCGTCTCGAGCTGGTCGTCTACATGGTGGGCGGTCAGCAGCACATCCTGAGGCTTAAGGTGCTGCAATATCGCCTGATAACGCATTTTTCGCGCCTCGGCCTCAACACTCACTCTCGGCCCTAGGGTAAGTTGCACTCGTTCCACCGTGATTGGCAAACCATAGCTGGCGGCACGAGTTTGGCAGTGCTCGGCCCAAGCATCGGCATTAGGGCTCAAGCCATGGTGCACATAAATCAGCTGATAATGAAACTCGGGGTGATGTTTGGCGAATTCACTCAAACCGTAGGCGAGCACTTCGGAGTCGACGCCGCCGCTATAAGCGAGGACTAACTTGCTCCCCGCTTGCAGCGGTAAGCTCGCTAAAAATCGCGCTATATGGGCACAAAGTTCCACCACCGCCATTCAACTCACCCTATAAAATCCATCACTCGTCGATGCTCAATTATTCCCTGCCAACCCTAAGTCTTTCTCAGGTTATCGATTAGGGGAACAGGATCCGCACCTTATTTGGCCCAAGCAGACTCTCAAGGGCAAACACCAATTCATCGCTTGGGTTGACTCGCCAATTTTCCGCCAACCTAAATTGGCCCTTGGCCTGCGCTTGACTGTAGTTAATCACCACAGGCACGGCACCATTACGCCATGAGCTTATCGACTGCTCGATACTTTCGAGCACGCTAGGCGTTAGCTGCGAGGCGTCTAAATCGATTTCTAAGGCGCTGGCAAAGTGGCTACGCGCCTCGCTGATATCGATAATGTTACGCGCCGTCATGCGGTTGCCACCGGCAAAATCATCGAAGCTTACTTCACCTTCGCAGATCAGGATCCTGTCCTTCTCGAGCAAATGGTTAAACTTCTCAAAGGCTTCGGTAAAGAGCATCACCTCGAGGCGTGCACTCTTATCATCTAAGGTCAGCAGGCCCATTTTTGAGCCACGCTTAGTGAGCATCACCCGGGTTGCCACCACAAGACCCGCCGCCTTCACCGTTTTGCCGCGATCGGTTGGGTGCACGTCCTTTAAGCGCCCAGAAGTGTAATGCTTAAGCTCTTTAAGATATTGATTAATCGGGTGACCAGTTAAATATAGACCTAAGGTCTCACGCTCCCCTTCGAGCCAAATTTTATCGGGCCACGGGGTGCATTCGACAAACTGCTGCTTGCTGTCCTCAGGGTCACTATTAAGCAGACCAAACATATCATGCTGACCGATGGCCTCGGCCTTAGCATGCTGATCGGCGGCGCTTATCGCCTCTGGTAGCGTTGCCATCATAGAGGCGCGGTGCGGCCCTAGCGCATCTAAGGCACCCGCGCAGATAAGCTTTTCAATCACCCGCTTGTTAAGCTTTTTAAGATCGATACGGGCGCAAAAGTCGAATAAATCTTTAAATGGGCCATCCTTACGCGCCTCTAAAATCGACTCAACTGGCCCCTCACCCACACCTTTGATGGCGCCGATACCGTAGACGATACGCAGATCATCATCGACGGTAAACTTAAACAGACCTTTGTTTACATCCGGCGGAATAATGGTGAGTCCCATGCGCTCACACTCATCCACTAGGGTGACGATTTTGTCTGTGTTGTCCATATCGGCGGACATTACCGCGGCCATAAACTGCGACGGGAAGTGAGTCTTGAGCCACAGGGTTTGATAGGACACAAGGGCGTACGCGGCGGAGTGAGATTTGTTAAAGCCGTAGCCCGCAAACTTTTCCACTAAGTCGAAGATTTTCATCGCCAACTCGCCATCGACGCCGTTCTTAATCGCTCCTTCTTTAAAGGTACCGCGCTGTTTGGCCATCTCCTCAGGCTTTTTCTTACCCATAGCGCGGCGAAGCATGTCAGCGCCGCCTAAGGTATAACCCGATAGTACCTGCGCAATCTGCATCACCTGCTCTTGGTACAAAATAATGCCGTAGGTGGGGGACAATAATCCTTTTAGAGATTCGTGCTGGTACTGCGAGTCGGGATAAGAAACCTCCTCACGGCCATGCTTACGCTCGATAAAGTTATCCACCATGCCCGATTGCAGTGGGCCAGGGCGGAACAGTGCAACGAGTGCAATCATATCTTCGAAGCAGTCGGGTTGCAGACGCTTAATCAAATCCTTCATACCGCGGGATTCAAGCTGGAATACCGCGGTGGTTTCATAGCGTTGCAGCAAGCGGAACGACGCTGGGTCATCTAGGGGAATAGCCTCAATCCTCACCGGTGGACGGCCGTTTTTAACCTCCACCTTGTTGATCATTTCCAGCGCCCAGTCGACGATGGTGAGGGTTCTTAACCCTAAGAAGTCGAATTTTACTAAGCCAGCGGTTTCCACGTCGTTCTTATCGAACTGGGTTACCGGGTTTTTCCCTTCGGCGTCGCAGTAAAGCGGCGAGAAGTCGGTGATCTTGGTGGGCGCAATTACCACGCCCCCCGCGTGCTTACCAGCGTTACGGGTCACACCCTCGAGTTTGCGGCACATGTCGATAAGATCTTTCACATCCTCATCGGCATCGTAGGACTCCTGCAACGCAGGCTCGACCTCAAAGGCCTTGGCGAGCGTCATGCCAGGCTCTGGCGGAATCAACTTAGAAATGCGGTCCACAAAGCCATAGGGATGGCCGAGCACACGGCCTACGTCACGGATAACCGCCTTGGCCGCCATGGTACCAAAGGTAATAATTTGCGATACTGCTTCACGGCCGTAGAGTTCGGCCACGTGATCAATCACCTCATCGCGTCTATCCATACAGAAGTCGACGTCGAAGTCGGGCATCGACACCCGCTCTGGGTTCAAAAAACGTTCGAACAGCAGATCGAATTCGAGGGGGTCTAAGTCGGTAATTTTTAAAGCATAGGCCACAAGCGATCCCGCGCCAGAACCACGTCCTGGCCCAACGGGAATGCCGTTGTCCTTGCCCCACTGGATAAACTCCATCACGATCAAGAAGTAACCAGGAAAGCCCATCTGGTTAATCACCTTGAGCTCAACGTCGAGACGCTCATCGTATTCACCGCGGCGCTCGGCACGCACAGCCGGATCGGGAAATAAGAATGCTAAACGTTCTTCGAGCCCCTTCTTTGAGCGATCAACCAAATAATCCTCAATCGACATATCACCAGTAGGGAAATTCGGTAAAAAGTACTCGTTTAAGCGAATGGTTACGTTGCAGCGCTTGGCGATTTCAACGGTATTTTCGAGCGCGGCGGGAATGTCGGCAAACAGCTCGCACATTTCCTCTTCACTGCGAAGGTACTGCTGCTCGCTGTATTTTTTCGGACGGCGGGGATCGGCGAGCGTAAAACCATCGTGAATCGCAACGCGGATCTCATGGGCCTCAAAGTCTTCGGGTTTTAAAAACACCACCTGATTGGTGGCCACCACTGGGATACCCTTTTCCTGTGCCAGTCCCACCGCCATGTGCAGGTAACGCTCCTCATCAGGGCGCCCCGTGCGCAATAACTCGAGGTAATAACGGCCCTCAAAATGCTGCTGATAAAACTCGCATAAGGATTCTACTTGGGTATTGTTGCCCTTAAGCAGCGCCTTACCCACGTCTCCTTCTCGACCGCCAGACAGCAGCAAAATGCCTTCGTTGTAGGTGACAAGCCACTCTTGGTCAATCACCACGCGCCCTTGAACATGGCCACGTAAATAGGCTTGGCTGATGATTTGGGTGAGGTTTTGATAACCCTCATTATTCATTGCGATAATGGTTAAAGCACAAAACTCGCCATCAAATCCCGGCACTTGCATCCAAAAATCCGCACCGATAATCGGCTTAATCCCCGCCCCGTGACAGCCGCCATAAAACTTGACCAGACCGCAGAGGTTGTTTTGATCCGTTAAGGCCACCGCAGCCATGCCCTTCGCCTCAACTTGGGCGAGGATGGGTTTGACCTTAGCCACACCATCGGACATAGAGAAGTCACTGTGGACACGAAGATGCACAAAACGAGGATCGGACATAATTAGAATTATCTTTGAATAGCAGGTTAACAATCACTAAAAAAGCAGACTAACAAAGTCACAGCCCTTGGGCTAGTGACTTTGCTCTCAAGCTGAAGTGAAAACACCCAATCGGTGTTAACGCTCCAGTAATGCCTTGACGGGTTTGAAACTTTTACGATATTGGTCGAACACACCGTGCTCGGCGATGGCGTCAAAATGCGCCTTAGTCGGATACCCCTTATGCTTGGCAAATCCATACTGGGGATAAGCGGCATCGAGGGCATCCATCTCCCGATCGCGGGTGACTTTGGCAATAATCGACGCCGCACTGATACTCGCAATCAGGCCATCACCTTTGACTATGCTATGACTCATCAGAGACAGTCCCTGGTGCGTAAACGCCGGGCTGCGATTACCATCAACTAAGACCAACTCAGGCGTAAGTACAAGCCCGGCTACCGCGCGCTGCATGGCAAGCATGGTCGCATGCAGAATATTGAGTTCATCGATTTCCGCTGGGGTTGCCCGCCCCACATGATAGCTTAAGGCTTTTTCACAAATCTCATCGAACAGGGCCTCTCGACGCTTCTCGCTGAGTTTTTTAGAATCATTTAAGCCAGCAATGGGACGATTGGGGTCTAGGATCACCGCAGCGGTGACCACATCCCCCACCAGCGGGCCACGGCCGACTTCATCCACACCCGCCACTAAACCTGTTGAGAAGGTGGCGATATCTGCGTCGGTTAACGTCTTAAATACCGCCATTAGTTCACATCCTTGGCATCAACGAGTGCTAACACCGCCTCGGCCGCTTTTTGACTGGCATCACAGCGCAGCATTTGGTGCAAACGCTCAAACTCGGCTTTGATTGGCGCAAAATCGCGGTTTAATTCAATGCCAACTGCTTCTGCAATCTTCTCGGGCGTACAATCATGCTGAATAAGCTCTGGCACTACATCTCGCCCCGCTAACAGATTCGGCAAGGAGAAACGCTTCACCTGCATCATACGCTTAGCAATACGGTAGGTCATTGGACTCACGCGATACGCCACCACCATAGGACGTTTGATCAGCATGGCCTCAAGCGTTGCCGTGCCCGAGGCGAGCAAAATGCCATCGGCGGCGGCCATCACTTCACGAGACTTACCTTCCACCATATGGATTTCCAGATCCGGTGCATAGTCTTTTAACGCTTGCTCAAACTGCTCACGGCGCTTTTGATTCACTAAGGGCGTCACAAAGCGAATATCAGGAAATTGTTGTTTAATAAGCAATGCCGCCTTAACAAACGGCTCGGCCAATTGCTTTAACTCACCGCCACGGGAGCCGGGTAAAATGGCGAGGTATTCAGCTTCAGGATCGAGCTCAAGCAACTGACGAGCACTTGCCTTATCACTCTCTAACGGAATATCGTCTGCCAAGGTATGGCCAACAAAGGTGCAAGGCACCTGATGCTTATCATAAAAAGCTTTCTCAAAGGGTAATAACGACAACACCATATTGGTGGCCTTAGCGATTTTAAAAATACGCTTAGGGCGCCATGCCCATACCGAAGGGCTCACATAATGAACGGTTTTAATCCCCTGCGCCTTTAACTTAAGCTCGAGACCGATATTAAAATCCGGTGCATCGATACCGATAAAGCAATCGGGCTTAAGTTCGGTGATGGACTTAATCAGGGATGATCGCACATGGAGTAATCGCGGTAAGCGTGATAGCACTTCGACTATCCCCATCACGGCTAATTCTTCCATCGCGAACAGGGATTCGAAGCCTAAGGCTTCCATACGAGGTCCACCAATACCGACAAAACGGGCGTTGGGGTGTGTTTTTTGCAGTGCAGCCATTAAACCTGCACCTAAAATATCGCCGGAGAGTTCTCCGGCGACCATTGCAAACACTAATTGAGATTTTTTGCTCATAAACCAATCATATCTGACAAGTGAATGGCACCGCAGCGCATCTCTGCCATGGCATTATCTAAAGCAGAATATTACGAGCAGTGCCTATGAATGGCATAGTGTAGAGTCTAAGACTCTTAACGAATAATGCCGCGACCCGATGATTTAACAAACTCAATGAACGACTTAACTTGTTCATCGTTCTGCGCATCCTCGGCAAGCGCTTCAACCGCTTCGTCAACAGTTAAACTGCTGCGATATAAGGTTTTATAGGCACGACGCACCGCTAATTGGCTCTCCTTTGAGAAACCACGGCGTTTCATACCTTCGCTGTTTAAGCCACGGGGAATGGCAGGTTGTCCCGCCGCCATCACAAAGGGTGGCACATCCTGTAGCAGTAACGAACAACCCGCAGTAAAGGCATGGGCCCCGATATGCACAAACTGGTGAACGCCAGTCATACCTCCGAGAATCGCCCAGTCACCCACATGCACATGGCCCGCGATAGAGGCATTGTTAGCCATAATCACGTTATTACCAACCACACAGTCATGGGCGATATGCACGTAGTTCATAAACAGGTTGTTTGAGCCAATACGGGTTTCACTATTGTCTTGAACCGTACCACGGTGAATGGTCACATGCTCACGGATAACGTTGTTATCGCCAATAATGAGTCGAGTCGGCTCGCCAGCGTATTTCTTGTCTTGGCATTCTTCACCCACGGAGGCGAATTGGAAAATACGGTTGCCTTTACCGATAATGGTTGGGCCCTTCACCACTACGTGGGAACTTAACCAACAATCATCACCAATCTCGACACCCGCGCCCACATAACTCCATGGACCTATGGTGACGTTTTTACCAATTTTTGCATCGGGATGCACAAACGCTAATGTATCTATCACTGATTAATCTCTCTGCGGGCACACATGATTTCAGCGGAACAAACCACTTCACCATCCACTTTGGCCTCACCATAGAAAACGCCAATCCCGCGGCGCTCTTTAATCATTTTGACTTCAAAATGGATTTGGTCGCCGGGTTCAACCACACGTCTAAAACGCGCGTTATCGATACCAGCAAAATAGTACAACACACCTGGAGGCGGCACGTCATCGCTCATTGTTTTAAATGCGAGCAATCCAGTGGCCTGTGCCATAGCTTCTAAAATCAGCACGCCGGGCATAACAGGCTGAACAGGGAAATGCCCCTGGAAAAAGGGCTCATTAATCGTCACGTTTTTAATCGCATGGAGACTCTCACCTGGGGTGAAATCCAAAACGCGATCGATTAATAAAAATGGATATCTATGGGGTAGATACTTAAGGATCTCCGTAATATCCATAGTGTTCATTTGATTAGACACGAACCTAGTTCCTCAAAATTGCCTTGGGGCAATTACTCTGGTGTATTTGAATTCTTTTCCAACGTTTTCACGCGTTGGAACAGTTCATCCAATTGACGGAAGCGAACTGTATTTTTGCGCCACACTTTGTTTTCCATTGCCACTGTCGCAGAAGAATACAAACCAGGTTCACGCATGTTACCTGTAATGTTTGTCGCGCCAGAGAGATGGACACCGTCGGCAATGCTCAAGTGGCCCGCAATCGCGCAGTTACCACCAATAATACAGTGTTTACCAATAGTGACACTGCCAGCAATGGTCGTGCTGCCAGCGATCGCGGTATTTTCACCAATAATATCGTTATGGGCAACCTGTACTTGGTTGTCGATGATCACACCGTTGTGGATCTCGGTATGACCTAAAGCACCGCGGTCGATAGTTGAGTTCGCACCGATTTCAACGCGATCGCCAATACGGACACCACCGGTTTGTGGAATTTTAATCCACCGACCACGCTCATTGGCGTAACCGAAACCGTCGGAGCCAATAATGGCGCCGGAATGGATAATACAATCTTGACCTAAATGAACATTATGATAGAGGGTCACATTGGCCCACAGACGAGTATTAGAGCCTACGATGGAATCTTGACCAATCACAGAACCCGCACCAATCTGTACGTTTTCGCCGAGGATCACGTTCGCGCCGATCACCACATTAGCACCAATTGCCACCCCTTCACCTAACTGGGCAGAAGGGTCAATTTGCGCCGAAGGATGGATACCCACAGCCGCTTTGGGCGTGGTATCTAAAAACTGTGCCACACGGGCAAACCCTACATAGGGATCTTTAACGACTAACGCAGTGCCTGAGTAGTCCTGCGCGTCTTTAGCCGACAATAACACCGCGCTCGCTTGAGTTGACTCAAGCTGAGCACGGTATTTGCTGTTGGCTAAAAAAGAGATTTGACCCGACTGGGCATGTTCAAGTGTCGCAACGCTGTTGATCACTAACGTTTCATCGCCCTGAACAACGCCGTCTAATAACAGGCTTAGCTCTTTTAAAGTCACACTTTTCATCAATTACTTGCCTTTGCTTAAGGCTTCAACCACTTTGCCACTGATGTCAGCATTTGGCTTAACATAAATGACAGCACCACGCTGTAAAACTAAATCATATTTTTCTTTTTCAGCGATAGTGTTAATAGCTTTTTGCACCTTAACTAACAGTTTGTTTTGCTCTTCACCTTGGCGACGACGTAAGTCTTCATCCAATGCTTTACCTTTCAACTGATATTCAGATTTTAACGCTTCCATCTTGCGAACCAGCTCAGTTTTTTGCGTGTCATTCATTAACGCGCCATCACGTTGCTGCTTCTCCATCAGAGAGCGCATTTCTTCTTGCATTTTCTGAACTTCAGACATGCGATCACCAAACTCAGATTTGAGAGATTGAGTGATTTGCTCACGTTGAGGTAACTGTTCAAACACAGCGCCCATATCAACAACAGCAATATTTTCTGCCTGCGCCGCTAAAGGTGCACCTAATAAAGCCAACGTCACCAGGGCACGGTTTACCATCTTGTTCAAAATAGACTCCTTGTTACCTTTGTTATATTCAGCAAAACCTGCCGAGTGTATGCCTTTTAAAAAGTTTTGCCAATATTGAACGAGAAGATCTCTGTTTGATCGCCTTCGTATTCTTTAATCGGCCATGCCAAGCTGAATACCATTGGCCCCATAGGAGACAGCCACTGTAAGCTTACCCCCCAAGATGCCCTGATACGACCCGGATCGCTGTAGTCCTGCAACTTATCAAACTCTTCCGCTGGCAGCGTTTGATACTTAGCAAAATCGAACTCAGTATCCCATACGTTACCCGCATCGACGAAGAAGCTGGTACGAACAGAATTCGTGTAGGCCTCATCCAAGAATGGTGTTGGCACAATCAATTCCATGCTCGCAGTTGCAATCGCGTTACCACCGATTGAACGACCAGAACTGACCTGAATACTGTTTGGATCGCCCGGTAAGCTACAACCGTCACCCGATGGATCTGGCGCACAAGGCTCACTGCCACGGTAGAGATAGAATGAACGAGGACCAACCGAGTTAGACTTAAAGCCACGCAGTGAGGTACTACCGCCCGAGTAATAGTTTTCCCAGAATGGCAGAATTTGGTCATTATCATTAAATTGACCATAGCCGTTGCCATAACCTAAACGACCGCGCGCTAACACTACAAAACTGTGGCTGCGATTGATGGGGAAATAATAGTTAGTATCAAAGTCAGTCTTAAAGTACTGCAGATCTGAGCCTGGTACTGTCATCTTACCGCTTAAACGCTGTGACGAACCGTCCGTTGGGAAGGTGCCACGGTTTAAGGTGCTGCGGTACCAGCCTAAGCTCAGCTCGAAGTTATCAAAACTTAAATCGGCATTCGGATCATCGTCACGGTAGATATTGTAGAAACGCAGTGCCTGTTCGTAGGCTGAGATTTCTGAAATCGTGTTATGACGATAGCCAATACCACCGTTGATACGGTTGTATTCGTTAATCGGGAAGCCTGAGTTTAACGCCACACCGTAGGAGCTGTTTTTATAGCGTTCAAGGTTAGCCTCATTCGCATCGAACTCGTTCCAGTAAACGCTACCACCTAAGCTCACTCCATCTTTGGTCCAATAAGGATCGGTGTAAGACAAGTTAACGTTCTTAGAATACTTGTTGGTGCTTAAACTCACGCCCGCTTGGTTACCCGTACCGAGGAAGTTATTCTGCTGCACACCAAACTGCAGACTTAAACCCGATTCAGTACCATAACCCACACCAGCGTTAAATGAGCCCGATGGTTGCTCTTTGACCTTAACAGCCACGTCGACTAAATCATCGGTACCTGGCACTTGAATGGTTTCGGTATCAACGGTCTCGAAGAAGCCTAAGCGGTTTAGACGGGCTTTAGATTGCTCAACCTGCGCTGAGTTTAACCAAGCACCTTCCATCTGACGCAGCTCGCGGCGCATCACTTCATCTTTAGTAACTGTGTTGCCCGTAAAGTTGATAGAGCGAACATAAACACGTTTACCCGGTTTGATATTGATGTTTAAGGTCACTTCCTTGGTTTTATCATCAATTTCAGGGTAGGTTTTCACTTCAGGGTAGGCGTAACCGAAACGGCCTAAGTACTTGCTGTACATCTCTTCGGTGAAGGTCACATCACCACCGTTGTACATATCGCCCGCCTTAATTGGCAGAATCGATTTCATTAACTCTTCACGGCCCATTAAGTCGCCAGTGAGGTTAACGTCTTTAACCTTGTACTTCTCACCTTCGTTGACGTTGATGGTGATATACAAACCTTTACGGTCAGGCGTCATCGCCACTTGAGTCGAGGTGACTTCAAAGCGGATATAACCCTTGTTGTGGTAATAGGTTTTAATGGTTTCAAGGTCGGCTTGCAGTTTTTGCTTCTGGTAACGACGCTCACCGAACAGATCCCACCAGGCCACGTAGTCTTTAAGCTCTAACATGCCGATAAGCTCGGCATCAGTGAACTCTTTGTTGCCAACCACGTTAATTTGGCGAATTTCAGCCGCTAAACCTTCAGTGAACTTGAATTTGAGTTCGACACGGTTACGGGGTAAGTTAATCACCTGCGCTTCCACTTTGGCGCCGTATTTACCTACACCGTAGTAGAAGTCTTGTAATCCCTTCTCGATGCCCGTCAGCATAGTACGGTCTAAGGACTCGCCGACTTTCACGCCTGAGCCGTCCAGACTTTCCTGTAACTGCTCATCTTTAATGTCTTTGTTGCCTTCAAAGGTCACGGCACTGATCGTTGGTCGCTCAGTGACTTTGACAATCAACACACCGCCATCATGACTGACTGAGATGTTCTCAAAGTTAGTCGATGCGTACAGGCTTTTAATGGCTTGTTGAATTTTTAACTGGTCAACAGTGTCACCCACTTTCACTGGTAAGCTTAACAAGGCAGCACCCAGTGCGACTCGCTGCAAACCTTCAACTTGGATGTCGGTCACTTCAAAGGGTTGGAAAGTATCCGCCAACACAGTCCCTGAAAACGACGCACCGACGAATAACATCGAGGCAAAAAGTTTATTCAATCTCATAGAGCACTTCTAATTATTAGTCTGTCCTTGCTCAGAGTCGGGCAAAGTCATTGAAGAGCGCGATGCTCATCAACATCAGCAGCAATGCTGCCCCAAATCTGAATCCTATTTCCTGCACCTTTTCAGACACAGGTTTACCAGTGATTACCTCAACGAAGTAATACAGCAGGTGTCCCCCATCGAGCACAGGCAATGGCAGCAGGTTAATGATGCCTAAATTGACACTGATAAGCGCGAGGAAACCGAGAAAGTAAACCAAGCCATAGTTTGCACTATTGCCCGCACCCTGTGCGATTGAGATAGGTCCACTTAAGTTTTTCACTGACACATCGCCAGTAAATAATTTGCCAATCATCTTAAAGCTCACAGCAACAAGTTGCCATGTTTTATCGGCTGCGATAGCAAAAGATTCGATTGGGCCATATTCGAGTTGCAGGCGCATATTCTCAGGCCACTGTGCCTGAGCTGGGATCACCCCGAGCACGCCTACCTCTTTGCCATCACTATTTTTAACACTTGCAGGTGTCACGGAGATGGCAAACTGCTCGCCATTACGGCGCACTGTTAACTCCACAGGCACATTGGCAGAATGTTGAATAATGTCAACAAAAGCTTGCCAATCGGTGTAATTTTGGCCATTGATGGCAACCAAGGTATCACCGACCTTCAGGTCACTCTTAGCCGCCGCACTGCCTTCGCTGATGAGCGCAATTTGTGGCTCAATCGCAGGGCGATACACGCCCAGACCCAACGCTGTAATTGGCGACTCTTTTTCTGGGTCGAAACGCCACTCGCGGGTATCAAGGGTGTAAGTGCGAGCTGTGGTGTCTAAACCCTGCAAGCCATTTAGCGGCGCAAGGGAGACGGTTAAGCTGTCATCGCCGATATGGCCAACTAGCGCTAAATTCACTTCTTCCCAATTGCGTACTGGCTGGCCTGAAATCGCCGTCACTTGCATTGGCTCGTTCACTTGGATTTGCGCCGCTGCCGTGCCAGGTGTCGTCGAGGTAATCACCGGCTTGAGCGATGGCACACCAATTAAGTACATAAAATACAGCGCGATAATCGCAAAGATAAAGTTAGCAATAGGCCCTGCGGCCACAATCGCAATCCGTTGCCAAACAGTCTTACGGTTAAAGGCTTGGTCCTTTAACTCATCGGGTACGTCTTCTACTCGCTCATCGAGCATTTTGACATAGCCGCCTAATGGGATCATGGCGATGACGTACTCAGTGCCATCTTGACCCACTTTGCGCCAAATAGCCTTACCAAAACCAATCGAGAAACGTTCAACCTTCACGCCACAGCGACGTGCAACATAGAAATGGCCGTATTCGTGGGCGGTGATGAGCAGCCCAAGCGCAACGATAAACGAACCTAAGTTCCACAAAAAATCTAACATTCCACTCCTTATGTCATCGTCAAATCCGCTTAAGCCACACTAAATGAGGGTTAAGCAAATTTCGCTAACTGTTCGCGGGCATAAATCCGCGTTTGTGCATCGAGGGCGATAATATCATCGATGCTGGTCATCGCCCGTTTAGGCACAGAGGATAAACAAGCTTCATTCACCTTGGCGATATGGGTAAAACCAATCTGCCCCTGTAAAAATGCCTCGACGGCGATTTCATTGGCGGCATTGAGTACCGTAGTTGCTTCTTGGCCTTGGGCACACGCGGCAATCGCTAACGCCAAACAGGGGAAGCGATTAAAGTCTGGCTCACAAAAGCTTAACTGTCCGACTTTGAAAAAATCCAAAGGTTCAACGCCAGAGCGAATTCTTTGTGGATAGGACATACAATGTGCAATCGGTGTACGCATATCCGGGTTACCCATTTGCGCGATCACGCTACCATCCCGGTATTGCACCATCGAATGGATAACGCTCTGCGGATGGATAACCACCTTTAATTGGTCTTTCTGGGTATTAAACAACCAACGCGCTTCAATAAACTCCAAGCCCTTATTCATCATAGTGGCAGAGTCGACTGAAATTTTCGGGCCCATCGACCAGTTTGGATGTTTACAGGCCTGCGCAGGTGTCATCGACGCAAGGCTGGCAAGCTCAGTAGTTAAAAAGGGGCCGCCAGAGCCTGTCAATAAAATATGGGAAATACCCGATGCGGCTAAGTCACAGCGGCCTAAATTGGCCTGCACCTCTTCGGGTAAGCATTGAAAAATCGCATTGTGCTCACTATCGACTGGTAACAGTGTGGCGCCCGAAGCTTTCGTGGCCTCAATAAAGAGTTCACCTGACATCACCAAGGCTTCTTTATTGGCAAGCAATACCCGCTTACCCGCCTTAACAGCAGCTAAGGTGGGCACTAACCCCGCTGCGCCAACAATTGCCGCCATCACAGTATCCACCTCGGTGGCTGTGACTAAGGCGATGAGTTCATCCTCACCGCTACTGACTTTGATATTAAGTTCAGGGGGAAGCTTGGCGTGTAGCGTTAATGCGGCCTGACTATCGACCATATGGGCGACTTGGGGGCGATGGGTCAAACACAGGGCGAGCATCTTATCGACACTCGCATTCGCCACTAAAGCGTAAACTCGATAGGCATCGGGATTAGCCGAAATCACACTTAAAGTACTGGCACCAATCGACCCGGTTGCGCCCAAAATCACCATATTTTGCATAGCGTTACATCCAGAATGCAATGTAGATTAAGGTAAACACCGGCAAGGCCGCAGTGAGGCTGTCGATGCGATCGAGAACGCCACCATGCCCAGGCAGAATGGTGCCCGAGTCTTTGATGCAGGCGGCACGCTTAAACATACTCTCGGATAAATCGCCAAGCGCCGATATCAGCGCCACAAAAAGGGTGACCGCGACCACTAAACCTAATTCCTGCTCAGGCGAAAAATACATCACGCCAGCGACCACAATTAGTGTCGTCATCAGGCCGCCCAGTAACCCTTCTAAGGTTTTTGCGGGGCTCACCGCAGGCATCAGCTTGGTCTTGCCGACCGCTTTACCGACAAAATACGCGCCCGAGTCCGCCGCCCAAACAATCAGCATCACCAGTAATACCAATGACCCACCATAGTAAGTCGATATTTGCGAGCTAATGGATTTGAGAGCAATCAGCGCCACGAAACAAGGCACTAAGGTGAGTTGTCCAAACATGGACTTTAGCATGGGGTTCTTTTGCCAGAGTTTGGCGCTCTTAGGGTAAGTCACCACCAACAGCAGCGACACTATCCACCACAGTGCACCGATGGCCATCACGGCAAGATAGATAGGATGAATTTGTCCCCTAAGCCAAATGGTGTCGGCGGGAACAATTAAATTCAACGCGATAAGCAAAATACCGACGGTGCAAGTAAAACTCCATTGAGTCACATCACATTGACTATCGATGATCCTGCCCCACTCCTTAGCGGCGATCAGAAACACGGCCACTAGGGCCCAAGCAAAGTACTCTACGGGGAGTAAAAAGATCGCTCCCAAAACTAATGGAATTAACCAAATTGCTGTTATTATACGTTGTTTTAGCAAAAAAAATCCCTCATGACGTTTTACAATGCGCGCATCTCATCAATTTGACTTCCGGTCAAACCAAAACGGCGCTGGCGACTGGCAAAAGTGGCAATCGCTTCATGAAAAGCCTGTTCATCGAAATCAGGCCAAAGGGTGTCCATAAACACCAATTCAGCATAGGCAGCCTGCCAGAGCACAAAATTGCTGATCCGGTAATCCCCACCCGTACGGATCATTAAATCAACTTCACTCTGATTTTGCATGCACAAATGTTCACTCAGGGCTTCTTCGGTGAACTGACTGCTGTTCATTTCGCCATTTTCCACCTTTTCAGCTAACTTTTGCGCAGCTTGCAGTATGTCCCAACGGCCACCGTAATTAGCCGCTACATTCAATATCAATCCACTGTTGCCTGCGGTTTTTTCTTCTGCGGCACGAATTTGTTTTTGTAAACGCGCAGAAAAACGGCTGATATCGCCGATGATATTCAATCTGACTTGGTTCTTATCGAGTAACTTAATTTCCCGTTGTAACACGGTAAAAAACAATTCCATCAGCAAGCTGACTTCTTTATCGGGTCTACGCCAATTCTCGCTGGAAAACGCAAATAGCGTCAGCGATTGTATCCCTAACTGACTGGCCGCACTCACCGCACGTCTCACCGCCTTTACGCCGGCTTTATGCCCCATTACTCGTGGTTTGCCCTGGGTTTGGGCCCAACGTCCATTACCATCCATAATAATCGCAACATGTTTAGGTAATGACTGTTTAACGAGTTCGGGTAATACCTCCGGTAAGCTTGTCTGAGCACAAGCATCCTGCTCAGTCGACCTAGATTGCGGATCAAATTCCACTGTGGATGACATCTATTACAACCCTTTAAAATAGACAAACGCCGTGTAGTATACCCCTACACGGCGTAGCAACTCTAGCTTATAGCGCCTGAGATTAGACTTCCATCAACTCAATTTCTTTGGCCGCTAAAATCTCATCGACCTTCTTAATGTGAGCATCGGTGAACTTTTGCACTTCGTCTTCAAAGCGGCGAACATCATCTTCAGTACATTCTTTGGCTTTTTCGAGCTTCTTCACTTCAGAAATCGCGTCACGACGTACGTTACGAATCGCCACACGGCCGCCTTCGGCTTCTGCACGAACTACCTTGATGAAGTCTTTACGACGTTCTTCAGTCAGTGCAGGTAATGGAATACGTAAAGTTGCGCCCGCTGACATTGGGTTTAAGCCAAGGTCTGAGCTCATGATCGCTTTCTCAACCGCTTGGATTGCACTGCGATCAAACACTGTCACAGACAGGGTGCGTGCATCTTCAACACCCACGTTTGCCACTTGATTGAGTGGAGTCATAGTGCCGTAGTAAGACACTTGGATAGAGTCCAGTAAGCTTGGGTGTGCACGACCAGTACGTACTTTCGCCATTTGGTTCTTAGTCGCTTCTACGCATTTACCCATGCGCTCTTGAGCATCTTTTTTAATATCTGCAATCACGTTAAATGTCCTTCTTGGTCATTAAAAACTTATTTCGCTTTGATCAATGTGCCTTCTTCTTCACCCATGACCACACGGCGCAGTGCACCAGGTTTGTTCATGTTGAATACTAGGATTGGCATGTCATGATCACGCGCCATCGTAAAGGCTGCTAAGTCCATTACTTTTAATTCTTTGTCCAGTACTTCAGTGTACGATAATTCATCGTACTTCACGGCTTCTGGATTTTTCATCGGGTCGTCAGAATAAACGCCGTCAACTTTAGTGCCTTTTAGCACGACTTCTGCTTCGATTTCAATGCCGCGTAAGCAAGCAGCAGAATCGGTAGTGCAGAATGGGTTACCAGTACCCGCAGCAAAAATCACTACACGGCCTGATTTTAATAAGCTGATAGCCTCAGCCCAATTGTAGTCGTCACACACCCCTTTTAACGGGATTGCCGACATCAGACGAGCATTAACATAGGCACGGTGCAGGGCATCACGCATGGCCAAGCCGTTCATAACCGTTGCCAGCATACCCATGTGATCGCCCACCACACGGTTCATGCCAGCTTTTGCTAGGCCTTCACCGCGAAATAGATTACCACCACCAATGACCACACCCACCTGAATGCCTAACTCTACCAGCTCTTTCACTTCTTGAGCCATGCGATCTAACACTTTAGGGTCGATGCCGAAGCCTTCGTCGCCCATCAGTGCTTCGCCACTTAATTTTAGAAGAATGCGTCTAAATGCAGGTTTTGGATTGGTGCTCATAATTTTTATATCCTGGTCATAACAAGACCGCAGCCATTGCTGCGGTCTTGGGGGTATTTAGCGTTGGCGATTAAGCCTTTTTAGAAGCGGCGATTTGAGCAGCAACTTCAGCTGCGAAATCTTCTTCTTTCTTCTCAATACCTTCACCCACTTCTAAACGAATGAAGTTAGTGACTTTAGCGCCTTTCTCTTTCAAGAATTCGCCAACAGTTTTCTTTGGTTCCATGATGTAAGCTTGACCAGTCAGAGAGATCTCACCGGTGAACTTCTTCATACGACCAACAACCATTTTCTCTGCGATTTCAGCAGGCTTGCCTTCATTCATAGAGATTTCGATTTGCAGAGCTTGTTCACGAGCGACTACGTCAGCTGGAACGTCTTCTGGGTTAACGTATTCAGGCTTAGAAGCAGCAACGTGCATTGCTAGGTGCTTCAGAGTTTCCTCATCCGCTTCACCCGTTACTACAACACCAATACGCTCACCGTGACGGTAAGAAGCTAATTGAGTGCCGTCGATGTACTCAACGCGACGAACGTTGATGTTTTCACCGATTTTTGCAACCAGAGCAACACGGGCTTCTTCGAATTGGGCTTTTAAGTCTTCTAAAGACACTTTAGACGCTGCAGCAACGTCTAAAACAGCGTTAGCAAAACCTAAGAAGTTCGCATCTTTAGCAACGAAGTCAGTTTGGCAGTTTACTTCTAACAGTACTGCGAAACCTTCACCGTTTTTGATCAGGATAGTACCGTCAGCAGCGATGTTACCTGCTTTCTTAGCAGCTTTAGCAGCACCAGACTTACGCATGTTGTCAATTGCTAACTCCATGTCGCCGTTGGTTTCTTCTAACGCTTTTTTACAATCCATCATGCCTGCGCCAGTACGCTCGCGCAGTTCTTTAACTTGGGCAGCAGAAATTGCCATTGTTAAATCCTCTCTAAAAATTCGACTAATTTGCAGATATAAAACAGGGGCCGAATGGCCCCTGTTAACCAATCAAAATCTTGGTTAATAAGGGTGATGAAACTCATCCCGCCTTATTATTATTCGGCTTCTACGAAACCGTCTTGCTCAGCTTGAACAGCTAAATCTTGACCACGGCCAGCGTTAGCGGCTGCAGCAACAGAAGTAGTGTACAGGCGAATAGCGCGCATTGCGTCGTCGTTACCAGGAACGATGTAGTTAACACCGTCTGGAGCAGAGTTAGTATCAACAACTGCAACAACAGGGATACCCAGGTTGTTAGCTTCTTTAATAGCGATATGCTCGTGGTCAGCGCCGATAACGAATAATACGTCTGGCAGGCCGCCCATGTTCTTAATACCGCCTAAAGATTTTTCCAGCTTTTCAAGCTCACGAGTACGCATCAGCGCTTCTTTCTTGGTCAGCTTGTCGAAAGTACCGTCTACTGATTGGCTTTCCAGTTCTTTCAGACGCTTGATTGACTGACGAACGGTTTTCCAGTTAGTCAGCATACCGCCTAACCAGCGGTGATCAACGTAGTACTGATCGCAAGAAATAGCAGCTTCTTTGATCGCTTCGCCAGCAGCACGTTTAGTACCAACGAATAATACTTTACCTTTCTTTGAAGCAACGTTGCTGATGAAAGCCAGTGCTTCATTGAACATTGGCACAGTATGCTCTAGGTTGATGATGTGAACGCCGTTGCGAGCACCGAAAATGAATGGCTTCATTTTTGGGTTCCAGTAACGGGTTTGGTGACCGAAGTGGACACCGGCCTGGAGCATATCGCGCATTGAAACTGTAGTCATTTCTATTACCTTAAAATTTAGGGGGTTAGACCTCCACGTATCCCATGTCTTCGACCCCGCAGTTAACAGCTGAGGGCACCCCGAAGAATGTGTCGACACGTGTGTGATTTAGTATTTAGATAAATTGCCATGTATAATGGCCGCCATCTTTAGTCTTGCCTTGGGTTAAGATAAGCAAAAGCTAACCTTAAACAACCTGCAAGACTTAAACATAACGGCGCGCTTTATACCATAAATAGCCCTAAAGCACAAATTTTTGCATCGGGTAGATAGCGCCAATAGACATCGAAGACACAAGAGAAAACGCAATGAGTATAGTCATTAAGACAGCAGAAGAAATCGAGAAAATGCGCGCAGCGGGTAAGCTGGCCGCACAAGTATTAGAAATGATCGCCCCCTATGTTAAGGCCGGCGTGAGCACTAATGAACTCAACGATATCTGCGCCAAATATACCGAAGAGCAAGGGGCGATTTCTGCCCCGCTCAACTACCATGGTTTTCCTAAGTCGATTTGTACTTCGCTAAACAACGTGATTTGCCATGGTATTCCTAGCGACCGCGTTCTCAAGGATGGCGATATTCTCAATATCGATATCACAGTCATCAAAGACGGTTACCACGGCGATACCTCTAAAATGTTCTTAATCGGTGAAGTCAGCCCTAAGGACAAGCGCCTGTGCCGCATCGCGCAAGAGAGTTTATACCTCGCCATTCGTAAGGTTCGCCCGGGGTTAAAACTGGGAGAAATCGGCAATACTATCGAAAAATTCATCAAAGCCAGCAAAACAGGTCTTGAGAAATATTCCATCGTGCAAGATTATTGTGGTCACGGTATTGGTGCTGGTTTCCATGAAGAGCCGCAGGTTATGCACTACCGTAATGGCGATAACACCATTTTACGCCCAGGCATGTGTTTTACCATTGAGCCGATGATCAACGCTGGTCGCCACACCACAGTGTTAGACCGCAATGATAATTGGACTGTAACCACCTCAGATGGTAAAAATTCAGCCCAATGGGAACACACATTATTAGTGACTGAAACCGGTGTAGAAGTCCTGACTCTGCGTGATGAGGAAGACTTCCCGCGAATCATTAATCACTAAGCGACATACTTAGTACGTTAGGACTCAGAGGATTACTGAACACCTAACTCATCCAAACAAGGGACTCGATGAATACAGCTCTGCTAGCTAAACAATCATTAATCGAACAGAATCAAACGCTTTTAGCAAGATTCAAAGCAAAAAAACCGATTGAAGAGCTAGTGACGCAGCGCTGTCAGTTCGTCGATTCCCTCGTCAAACAGGCCTGGCAACAGCACGGTCTGGACCAATATCCCATCGCCCTGATTGCCGTTGGCGGCTATGGTCGCGGCGAGTTACATCCACACTCGGATGTCGATTTATTATTCCTGTTCGAAGGTGAGTTATCAAAGGCGGCCGAAACCGCGCTCAGCGAATTTATCGCCTTTTTATGGGACGCCAGCCTTGAGATTGGCCACAGTGTTCGCACCCTCAGCGATACTCTAAATCTGGGTCGAGAAGACATCACCATCGCCACTAACCTGCTCGAGGCTCGGTTGCTCTCTGGCCCGGAATTCCTGTTTGATCAACTCTATGATGCCATCCGTCAGAGCGACTTTTGGACGTCGAGCCAGTTCTTTATCGCCAAACGTGATGAACAAACGGCCCGCCATGCCAAGGCGAGCGCCTTTGACCTTGAGCCCAATATCAAGAGTTGCCCCGGCGGCCTGAGGGACATTCAAACCATCGCCTGGGTTGCTATGCGCCACTTTGGCGCCTCACGCCTAGAAGAACTGGTTCAATACGAGTTTTTAGAACCCGCCGAATTGGAAGAACTGCTCGAATGTCAGCATTTTCTGTGGAAGCTGCGCTTTGCCCTGCATATGGCGGTCGGTCGAGATGAAAATCGTCTGCTGTTCGATGTCCAACGCCAAGTGGCCGAGCTCATGGGTTATGAAGACGCCACCCAACTCGCCGTTGAGCAGATGATGAAACGCTACTATCGCACGGTGCGCCGCGTGATGGAGCTGAACGAAATGCTGTTGCAGCTGTTTAAGCGGGCGACACTGGGCCAAACCAAGGCCTTAGAGATTCAAGCGATTGACAATAACTATCAACGCCGCGGTGCTTTTATCGAGGCCTTAAGGGACGATTTATTCGATAGCGGCGAAGAAATTGTACGCCTCTTTGTCCATGTCGCTAAAAACTCCAATATCAAAGGCATTTATGCGCCGACACTAAGATCGCTAAGGCGCGCACGCCGGGCACAGCTGCAACCCTTGCAGGAAAATCCGCAGTGCCGCCAAGCCTTTATGGAAATTTTAAAACATCCTCGTGGCATCGCGGCCTTATCGCTGATGCACAAACACGGGGTGCTGTCGGCCTATTTGCCCGCATGGCGCAATATCGAAGGCCAAATGCAGTTTGACCTGTTCCACGCCTACACGGTAGATGAACACACCCACAGATTGCTGCTCAATATCGAGCGCTTCTCTCAGCCTGAGCAGAAGGAAGAGTTTCCTTTAGGCTCAGTGCTTATCAATCAGTTGCCGAAAAAAGGTTTGTTAGTTCTCGGCGCAATTTTCCATGATATCGCTAAGGGACGCGGCGGCGATCACAGCAAGCTTGGCTCAAGCGATGCCCTCGCCTTCTGTAAGCTCCATGGCTTGAACGACCATGATGGCCGCTTAGTCGCTTGGTTAGTCGAAAATCACTTAGTGATGTCGGTAACTGCCCAGCGCCGCGATATTTCCGATCCCGATGTGGTGGCCGACTTCGCCAGCAAAGTACGCGATGCGGTGCATTTAAGTTATTTATACTGCTTAACCGTCGCTGATATCTGCGCCACCAACGAGAAGACCTGGAACAACTGGAAGGGCTCACTGCTACGCGACTTATATTTTTCCACCCAAAGGGTGCTCGCGCGCGGCAAAGAAAAACCCGTCGATATTCGCGCACGGGTGCGGGAATATCAAGCCAAGGCTAAAAAAGAATTACTACGGCGCGGCATAAAAGAAAAAGACTTAGATACTCTCTGGCAACGCTTTAAGGCCGACTACTTTTTGCGACACCAGCCGAATCAGGTTGCTTGGCATGCCGAAGCCATCCTTAAGCATAAACAGTTGGACGAGCCGCTAGTGCTAGTGTCTAAGCACACGACGCGCGGCGGCACTGAACTCTTTGTCTACTGTCAGGATAGACCTAAGCTATTCGCGACTGTGATGGCGGTGCTCGATAATAAAAACATCAACGTCCACGACGCTAACGTTATGACATCGAAGGATAATTACGCCCTCGACACCTTCGTTATCCTCGAGCAAGACGGCGCCCCCGTGAGCCAGCTCTCACGTATTCAGAGTATCCGTAAGGCCCTTGAAAAGGCGCTTGCAAGCGATAATCCTAAGCTGCCGCGCTTTAGAAAGCTGTCACGCAAGATGAAACCTTTTAATGTTCCCACTCAGGTGAGTTTCCTTGAGAGTCACCGTCATGGTACAAGTATGATGGAACTCATCGCCTTGGATACGCCGGGATTATTAGCTAAAGTGGGCGATATTTTTTATCGCTGCAACACCACCTTGCTGGCCGCCAAGATCACCACCATTGGCGAGCGAGCCGAAGACTTTTTTATTTTGCAAACCAATGATGGCTTGCAACTCAATGAAACCCAAGAGAATACGCTCAAGGAAGCCTTGATTAGCGCGCTGAGCGCCATCAACACAGAGTCAACCAATTAACCAAAACGGGAGAAGTAAATGGAGGCTTTACGCCAACGTATTGAGGCCGCATTTGAAGCGCGTGCCGACATCACACCAAGCACTGTTGACGCAAGCGTGCGTAACGATGTGCTAAATGTCATCAATATGCTCGATAAAGGTGAACTGCGCGTCGCCGAGAAAATCGATGGCCAATGGCATGTACATCAATGGTTGAAGAAGGCGGTATTACTGTCATTCCGTATTTTCGATAACGCGGTTATCGATGGTGCCGAAACCAAATATTTCGATAAAGTACCGTTAAAGTTCGCCGAATATGACGAAGCCCGCTTTAAAGCCGAAGCTATACGTGTGGTGCCATCGGCAACCGTACGTAAAGGCTCTTTTATCGGTAAAAACACTGTGTTAATGCCTTCTTACGTGAACCTTGGCGCCTACGTTGACGAAGGCACTATGGTTGACACTTGGGCAACCGTTGGCTCATGTGCGCAAATCGGTAAAAACGTGCACTTATCCGGTGGTGTGGGCATCGGTGGCGTACTCGAGCCGCTGCAAGCGGGCCCTACCATTATTGAAGACAACTGCTTTATCGGCGCACGCTCAGAAATCGTTGAAGGCGTCGTGGTTGAAGAAGGCTCAGTGATTTCAATGGGCGTTTATATCGGCCAAAGCACCCGTATTTATGACCGTGAAACGGGCGAAATCCACTACGGCCGTGTACCAGCTGGCTCAGTCGTGGTATCGGGTAACCTGCCATCGGCTTGCGGTAGATACAGCCTATACGCTGCCATCATTGTGAAAAAAGTGGACGCAAAAACCCGCGGTAAAGTGGGTATCAACGAACTGTTACGTATCGTCGATTAAGCGTTTCGCTACATAGCGGGATAACAAAATGCCAAGCAAGCTGCTTGGCATTTTTATCAACCAAATTCCGTTAAATTAAACGCTCTACATCCTGCCTTAACTTATTCGCCATCGCTATTGCACGCCAGCCAATTACGCCTATTGCATGTTGCGCCTTATTCACAACCACCAAAAACTCAGAGTCAGACTCATTAAGCTGCTGCAACGCATCTTCTGAAGTCGCCACATCACTAATTAAAGGAACAGAATGCTCCATGATTTGATGGGCTTTTTTACGCAAAAAAGCCCTATCCTGTTCTCGCTCGGCTGCACTGCCAATGAGAGGGCTGAGCCAATAGTCCAATAATCTTAGGGTGATAACGCCAATGAGGTGATGTTCTTCATCCTGCACAACTGCCACTTTAGCATGGGCGTGAGTCAGTAGTCGTTTAATGTCGGCTAACTCATGGTCTAAAGTGACTGTCACTACCGGGTCTAGCGCGGCAGAACCTATATGATCGCTAATACTAATTTCACGGTTAATAAGTACCTCTAAACAGGTTTCAACTATGTCAGGATCAAATAAGGTCCCTTTACCCGTCCGCAGCACTTCTGTCATCTTCGCCAATCCCAATGACGGACGATAAGGTCGATGTGATAGGATTGAATCAGCCACATCGGCAACGGCAATAATTTTAGCCTCATAAAGAATCGCTTTATCCTTCAATCCCAATGGGTAACCCGATCCATCAAGCCGCTCATGATGCTGTAATATCATCTGTTTTATGGGCCAAGGAAATTCGACATCCTCTACTATTTCTGCTCCATGCTGTGGATGAGTTTGAATTAAAGCGTATTCTTCTTTGGATAGTTTTGAAGGCTTAGTCAATATCTGCGATGGTATTGCAAGTTTACCTATGTCATGCACCAGTGCACCGATTTTTAGCCCCTCTAAACGCTGCGGTTCAAGTCCGAGTTTTTCACCTATTAGATAACTTAATTGGGCTACCGACTTTTGATGCCCCGCGGTATAAGCATCTTTAAGTTCTAATGCCTCGGAAATGGCGCTGATAAGCTGGGTTAACGATTGGGATAATTGTTCCTTTTGCGCCTTGATGATTTTGGACTGACGAGACACCGCCCTTAAACTTCGTGGAAGCTCAATCGAGGGCCATAAAATACTCGCAAAAGTGAGCAATGAGCGGGCATCTTGACGACTGTAGGGGTCACTTCGACCAACGACGCAAATAATTCCCATCAACCGATTTCGAAATAAAATGGGTACCGCTAAATAGCGTTCATCAAGCAGTAATTTATCGAATACTCGCTCGGTACCCGCTGGCTTACCTAGGCTATTTTTAATGATAGGCTTAAAGTTTTGAGCGCATTCAAGCCAAACAAGACTTTCAGTTTCAGGAGCTTGGGTTTCTTCTTCGACTATGTCTTGGAGGCCAATCTTAGACTGGGGATATTGGGTTCTAGCCGCCAAGGTAAGTAATTTCGATTTTTCGTTATGTAAAAGAATAAATCCATGCCGACTACTACTGAGTGCAACATATTTGGCTACAGCAACGCGGAAAACATCCTCTGGAGAAGACCTTATGACTTCTTCAATATGCTGTAACCAAACGTCGCTCGCTTGGATTGCTCGGCGATAATCTACATGCAACTCTTTAATTTTGGGATCTTCAAAATTAATCTCAGATAAGATCAAGTACCATCCATCTTCTGGGACTGCATGCAAAGCAAAATGCACATTCGTACCATTATTGTCCTGTAACTGGAAACCGATATAGCCATCGCTACGATGCTCAATATCGGCACATAAATCAGTGTCAAAAGCACTGAATAACTGACAAATGGGTTTATTAATGATTTGCGCTGCTGAGCGGTTACAGCGCTCATAAAAGGCTTGACTCATTTTTTGAACACGAAACTCTTTATCGAGTTGTGCCCAAGACAAATGCAAACCATCGGGTAGATCCATCGTTCCGACAATTAGACCGCGATTTGTTGACATCCAACCTCCATCCTTGATTAAAAATAGGAATGTAGACTTAAAAACTCATTAGGACATGAACAAAGCAAAAATCCTATTAAACATAAGGATAGCAAAGCTAATGTAAGCCACAAGCTAAAACTGAAACATAAGATCCCCATCACGGTATAGGCAAGAGCGTGCTGGGGATACTCAAATAAAATTTAACGACTTAAAACACAATGGTCTTATTGCCGTAGACCACTACTTGCTCATTCAGCACAAGTTGTAATGCTTTGCTGAGGACGCTTTTTTCGACATCTCGCCCCGCTTTAGCCATTTCAAGCGCACTGTAACTGTGATCGACGGGGATCACATCCTGTTTAATGATGGGCCCTTCATCGAGGCAATTATTCACAAAATGCGCCGTCGCACCGATAATCTTTACCCCTCGCTCCCAGGCTTGGCGGTAAGGTGCGGCACCGATAAATGCTGGCAAGAAAGAATGATGGATATTGATGATACGGTTTGGATATTCGGCGACGAAATCCGGCGTCAGCACCCGCATATATTTAGCGAGCACCAGATAATCGGGCGCGTATTGCGACACAGCGGCCAGTAACGCCTGCTCATGCTGAATTCTGTCGAGCCCTTCGTGACTGACTAGATGAAAAGGAATATCAAATTTTTCAACCAATTCCCTTAACACATCATGGTTGCCCACCACGGCTGCTATCTCAACATTCAAGCCGCCATAGTAGGCCTTCATCAGCAGATCACCCAAACAATGGGCTTCTTTGGTGACTAATACGACGATACGCTTCTTACCCGCGCTGACCAAGGTCATATGATTTTGTGCGGGTAACACCTCCCGCAGATCTTGTAGCAATTGCTCGCTGTTAAAGTGCCCTTCGAGCTCAGTGCGCATAAAAAATCGCCCCTGAGCATTATCCACAAACTCACTGTTTTTAATGATGTTAAGCTGATGATTGAAGCAAACACTGGTGATTTTGGCGATAAGCCCTTGGGCATCGGCGCAATCTGTCATCAGGATTTTACGTGCTAAGGCGGGTTTCGCGTTCGATACTTGTTCATGCTGTGACTGCAAAATCTGATCTCCTCTATGGTCCCTTATTTGAGTGTGCCATAGCCCATTCACTCACACAGCATGAAAAGCTTATTTTTTGTGATAAAAAGTGAATTTATTGTGAGTTAACTTTATTAAACACAATAAAGCAGCGATTAATTTCAATAAGATTCAATATTAACGCCGGGTATCTAAATAACGCTGCAAGACTTTGCGTAGGGTTTCGGCTTTGGTGCCATACACCACTTGTACACCTTTGCCCATCACTATCACGCCCTTAGCACCGAGCTGGCTGAGTCGCACTTTATTGACGAGCTCAGGGCAGTGCACACTTAAACGTAAACGGGTGAGACAAGCATTGAGCTCAACAATATTCTCGCGACCGCCCAATGCCGCAATGATGGCCCTTAAGCTCTCTTTGGCACCATGGGGTTCATCGGGTTCGAGACGTCCTGGCGTCTTTAAATTAAATGCCAAAATACTGCCCCTAAACAGCAGGTAATAAATCACCGCCGTCAGCGGCCCTAAGAATGCAAACCAGCCCGTATTGCGCGACAGGGAAAACAACAGCGTGAAATCCACCAACCCATGGGAGAACACAATACTGTGGTGAATATCGAGTAAGATGCAGACAAAATATGCCAGCCCCGACAACACCACATGGATAAGAAATAAAATCGGCGCCACAAACATAAAGGCGAACTCAATCGGCTCTGTGACTCCTGTCAGCCAACTGGCCGCCGCAGCGGAAAGCATAATGCCCGCGACCCGATTACGCTCCGAGGGATCGGCACAGCGCCAAATCGCCAGCGCCGCTGCGGGCAATCCCCACATTTTAATCAAATAACCGCCCGCTAAATTCCCCGCCTGCGGATCACCCGCTAAATAGCGCGCTACTTCCCCCCGAACCACCTCCGAATTCTGTAACGGGTATTGGCCAACTTCTAAATAAAAAGGCGCATTCCAGATATGATGCAAACCAAGGGGAATGAGTAAACGTTCGAACGCGCCATAAACACCAAAGGCGATGGCCGGCTTTTGGTAAACGGCCCAATCGGAAACACGCTCGATTAAAAGAGATAACGGCGGCCACACATGGGCAAGGATATAACCTAAACCCATCGCCAACGGAATGATCAATAAAGAGGCGCTACGTCGCCCCTCGAAAAAGGAGAAAATCGCCGGCAGGCGAATATATTGGCTCCAGCGCACGGCAAAGCAAGTCACGCCACCAATCAACATGCCACCGGCTATCCCAGTGTCTAAGGTTTCCATGCCAAGTAGCAATTGGGTCGGCAGTTGGTAGAGATCCGCTAATGCGGCTAAGGTGGCCGTCATCACCCCATAACCAAATACAGCGGTAAAAGCGGCGATACCTTGATCGCGGCAAAACCCTATCGCCACCGCCACCGCGAACAACATGGGCATGATGGCAAAAATCAGCTTGCCAACCGCCAGCATCAATACGGTTAGCACCTCAGGCATAAAAGGGATTGGACTTACGGTTAAGCCCAGCATCACACCCGCCGCGGGTAAAATAGCAATCGGAATTAACAGCGCCTGACTTAAACGCTGGGCAAATTTAAACCACTGTTGAGTAACGAAATGACCTAAGCGGCGCGTTCGGATTTGACGATTTGATTCCAGCTTTCCAGCCATTTTATCGCTTCGACCTCAGGTTCCATGGTTTCACAGGCATCAATTTCAAGACGCGCCACAACGGGTTTAGCACCTAACTCACTGAGCAATTCATCTACCGATTTACCCGCACCGCAAAAGGTATCGTAACTCGAATCACCAAGTGCGATTACGCTGTATTTCAGCTCAGGCAGATAAGGCGCCGTCTCCTTAAGATGATAATACCAAGGCTGGATATCGTCGGGTAAATCCCCTTGCCCTGTCGTCGAGGTCACCACCACTAACAACTCATCCTGTGGTGGCGTAAATTGGCTAATTTCATTCGGTTGCCACAATTTGGCGTCATAACCAAGTTCTGTCAGCGCTTTTTCTAAGGTTTCGGCGGTAAATTGTGCGCTACCATACACAGTGCCGAACACCAGATTAACTTTTTTCATGATATACTCCGTGCCACATGCGTAAACGCAACTTAGCTGAAGTTACTTTATTGTGAGGCTTTAGGGCAAGCAACAAGGTAAAAATTTTATAAATCAAGTTATTGAGCATGGGGAAGCAAACTGATGCGACAGAGCAATAGGCAAAAACACCTCAAGCACCAACATAAAACCACCCAAATACGACGTAAACATTACTTTCACGCCGCCCAGCAAAATCTGCAATTACCGCCTAACGCCTCGGCGGAATACTCGACCTTAGCCAGCTTGATATCCAACCTCAAAGCAACCGTTAGTTAAAACCGCCGAATGTTGCAGTGAATTGCATGCAACTAGACATATCTCCAAGATGCAAGCTTAAGTCAGCACTCGCCTTAGGCTAGAAGTATCTTTAAGCTAGGAGTCGCCTCTTAAGCGACCACAGGCCCTAAATGCCCAAACAAGCATTGCCTTAAACGGTCGTCGTTTGCTCTGCAATCAAGACACTTGGCTCGCAACAAAGTACGGCATCATCCCAACCCAGTCCTGAAAACACGGTTTCCCATTCTGGCTCAAGCTCGGTTTCAATACTTAAGCGCTCAAGTGTCACCGGGTGAGTGAAGGTTAACTTTTTCGCAATCAGCCACAGTCGGTTGATATCGAAATGTGCGCGGAAAAACGCATTTTGCTTACCATCGCCGTGGGTGGTATCACCAATAATCGGGTGACGTAAATGCGCCATATGGCGTCTGAGTTGGTGCTTACGCCCCGTTTTTGGACTCAGTTTCACTAACGCGAAGCGACTAGTTGCATAACGCCCCGACGGATAAGGAATTTCGGTATTTAATAGCGGCTCATATTGAGTCACAGCGTCCTGCGCGGCCTTATCTTGATTGGCAAACTTGTCAGCCACCTCATCTAATTCGACTTTGAGCGCATAATCCAACACACCACTCTCATGCATATTGCCACGCACCAAGGCCAAATATTGTTTTTCAATACTGTGGTTGGCAAATTGCTCGCATAGGGCGTTGGCCACCTCACTGCTTTTAGCAAATAACAACACGCCCGAGGTGGGTCTATCTAAACGGTGTACCGGAAACACATGGCAACCAACTAAGTCCCGAGTCAGTTGCATCGCAAAAAAGCGCTCACGCCGCGCTAAGTAGCTGCGATGAACCAATAATCCCGCGGGTTTGTGGATAGCCACCAAGTGCTCGTCTTGATACAAGATACGCAGTTCAGGCGCAGGCTCTGACTGCTCGCCGCTCTCGCTTGGATTGTATTTATCCTCTGGCATATCCAGCCAATCATCATCTAGGTTCATTTAACAACATATCCAATTCATTTAAGACACCGATTAAAGGCGCTAACGCCGCTTGTTCGGACCACACATGTTCCGCCATCGGGGCTATCGCAATTTTGCTTGGCAAAGGTTGCCCCGCATCGATAAGGGCTTGCATGCGCGGAATAAAGATAAACTGCAACCATTGTTCTAACGACATAAGATCACAGGCAAAAGGCGCCGTACTGGCCATGGCTTCATCACTGGGCGCACGAGTAGACCAAAGCCCGGCACTTTGTAGCTCGTGGGCAATTTGGGCTAGTTTGGATTGAGTTTGGCTGTAAAGCATCGATATAAGGTCCATTAAGCCACGGTCATTCGACAATTAAGCGTTGCGACTGAGGCGATAAAAGTGTGGCAATCATACCATCGCGCACAACTTCCCCCTATAATGTCGCCAATTTATTGAGCCTTTTTGATTGATATGGCAGCCAAATGACTGAAATTACCACGCTTAGCCAATTTTTAACGACCGCCAAAACCCAATTCCAAGTCTATGAATTAGGACGAAGAGTACAGCACATCGATATGCTGGCCTTCCATCAAATCGAATCATTAGTCACACCCTACCCTTACCCAATTCAAGGGCATGCCCAATTTGCCATCGTGTTTTGGAACGAGAGCCAACAGCACTTTATTTGGTTCCTAAAGCTACCGTTAGACGAACAAGGACTGCTCTCGCCGGCGCCGCGCTCACAGTTTATTGAAATGGTATTAACGGCACTGGGGCAAGATCCGACTCAACCCTTAACCGATGAGCAACAGGATCGCCTCGCTAACAATCCGTTTAGCTTTAAGCCCAGCCAAGAAAAACTGGCGGTATTTAACGCCTTAGTGCGTAAACAATTAGGGTTAAGCGCTTCTATTCAATATGAATTTGCAGTGCAATATCTCTCGGG
Source organism: Shewanella decolorationis S12 (assembly GCF_000485795.1). Taxonomy (GTDB): domain Bacteria; phylum Pseudomonadota; class Gammaproteobacteria; order Enterobacterales; family Shewanellaceae; genus Shewanella; species Shewanella decolorationis. Next base: position 38,168 of record NZ_AXZL01000068.1, on the reverse strand, counting down.
ACAAATTGCACCGAGTGAATGGCAGCATATTGGCCTGCAAGGTTTGAGCGACGTATGTGTTCGCCTTGGGGAATTAGATCACGAGCAGCAACTCCTTGCCAGTTTTGACAATAGTGCGATTGAAGTGCAAATTGCCCTGTGCCAATGTCTCGAACATCTGCATTTAACAGAAGGACTTGCGAATAAACTTTATGCTAAGTTTGTGGCAGCTCCTCCCGAGTACCAAGCCTATTACTTGCGCGCACTCGCCTCTCATACCGAATTGAGTCAACAAGCCTTAGCCCATCTTCAACAAACCGAGCGCTTAGAGGCCAATGAACTCATCAGCATCGCAGGCCGAAACTGGACCGTATTAAAGCAAGAGCTGAGTCGCAGTATTTACCTCGAAGCACTGGCGCGACAACCCCAAGCCTTTTTTAATCAGATCTTTGCTGATATTGTGGCGATTCCCAGTTTGCGTAACCACTTATTGGGTGAATTAAGGAATCCCAATCGGAGTGTTCAACTATCACAGGCCATTGGTGGCTTGTTTAAGGCTACAAGTAAATGATGTCAGATCTGCTGGTAATTATTGCGCTAATTGTGGTTGCGGCCTTCTTTTGGCAATTACGCCAAATGGCAGAATTAAGCCGTATTTTTGCCGAAAAAGAATGTTGTAGACAAAAAGTACAACTCTTAGCCATCGCAATGGAAACGGCTCGCCCCAGCCTTGGCGGCACCACAGGGATCTGTTGGAAGGCAAAATACCTATTCGAATTCAGCACCGATGGCATCAACCAATACCGCGGCCATATTTGGATGCTGGGGAAAAAAGTGCAAAAGATTGAATGGCCTATTTTCCCAGAGCCAGAATGGCAAGAAGCACCAATGGCCAAAGGCAAGTTTGGTGGTTGCGGCAGCCAAAGTAGCTGTAGCTCGGGCAAATGCCATTAATTGACTGCTGTAGACCTTTGAGTTGAATAGACAACGCCGAGTCGTATAGATAACACTCAGCCATAGCTCGGCTCTACATCCGTACTCAATCAGCTTTATCTGCACGAATACCAAAAAAGAAAGGGCGTGGTCTTAAGACCACGCCCTTCTGTTCTCTGTTAAGCTATCCCGCTATTTTCGTGCTCCCTGCACCATCCATGCGTCAACTTGCGTCCTGCAGCATCCCTATTCAATCCGTGATATTTCCCTGTACTCAACGTACTTCCCTATCTCTTGGCGTTCCTTTTACCAAGCTTGCTCTTTCCTGAGCGGTTCCAGCATCATCCGTGAAATAGGTTCAGTAGCATCCTTTCTATTGCACTCCATGTGCCATTGCAATCCTATGCAATTAGGCTATCTATCCCTGATAGTCTTTCCTTCCGTGGTTCGCATCGCTTTCATCCTGAAAGTCTCTCCTTACCACTCCATCAGTGTTTATTCCTTAAACACTGTCCAATCATCCTGACTGCTAACTTCCTGTTCGCTGTAGTTCCGTCTACAAATGAATTCTACGACAGCTAAGGCTGGCCAGCTTTCGCAAAAGCCAAAAATCTAAGGTGCCATATTAAGTTCACACAGGGGGAAATTTATTAACGTTTTGATTAAAAATAATTTATTAAAAACAATATCGTCATTGTCAGTCAAAGAACTTACAAATTACTTACACACTTGTGAGACATATCTCACAAAGACAATGGCAATTTTTATCCTTGTCAAACATTTTGACATCCAAAAAATCTGAATCCCCTGGCACAATTGTCTTAATGAATAAGCAGAAATCTGTCACTTTATAGAATTACGTCTGTATCAACATATAAAAATGAACAATATGACCTAGTTCATGTTGTCGAGCAGAAATTAATGCTGTTCATTCTAGGAGTGTTGGCGTTTCGAGATCAGATGTTGTTCGTTCTGGCAAGCACGTGCTCGCGAAACCAGGAATGATGTGTCGTTCTTCTCCCCCAATGACAAGCAGCTCTTGTGGTAGAAAATATGTATAAACGACTCCGCCAGGAAACGTTGCAGGCGTTATTATACCAATTGTATTAAATATCTATTCATTCAGCGGGAGTTAAACGGGCTTTAGACAAGGCGAAGGCTTTTACTTCACCTAAACTTCATCAAACCGTACAGATCTTTGCCTAATTGTCTGCTGTATTGCAGCCCAAATATCTCAGCAACGCCAACACGCACTAGCCAAATAGCCATTACTCGAATTGCAAAAAAGAAAAGGGCGCACCGTGTGCGCCCCATTTATTCTCTGTAAGCCATCCTGCTCAGTTTGTGCTCCCTGCACCTTCCATGCGTACGTTTGCTTCCTGCAATCGTCCTTGTATCCCTTTTCCCTGTGTATGGAAAACCATAACACTTAATCCGTTGCACCGAAAATCCTGCTTCGGTTATAACCACATCCTATGGTTCGTCCTCGTCGCATCCTGCTTAACACCATCCATAGTATTAGTACAAGCTGTTCACCCTTATACTTATCCTTTAACCCAAGGCTTAACACTTTGAGTAACGCTTAATCCTTAAGCTTGGCTTTTATCATCCTGAAACCTGCCATACCAGCAGATATAAATTCCATATCATCCATGAGAAAGCAGCCCTGCTTTTCCTTAACCTATCCTAGGCATATGACAGCTTTCCTGTAGTCAGAGATTCAAATCCAAGAATCTTAATTCGTCGCTTCTTGCGTCCCTCTCGCCTGTATTGCAATCCCTGCTATCCGTTTGTTTTGGCGTTGAGTAAATTCTACGTGGTTCTCGCTATTTTTGTTTCGCTTAAAGAACACACGCTAGCGCATTTTTCATACAACCACGTTTTATTCAAACATAACACCATGATTTTAAATACACTTTAAAAACTATGATTACAAAACAGTCAGTGAGAAAACATTTTATCCTACAGGCTTTGTAAGCGATCTCTCACACGGAAGTAAGCTTCCTACTTGCCATACAAATTCAGCGTTTGAGTTTTCCGGTGAGAATTTGTGCAAACATCACCCAATCGCCCATCAAACTGTAAAGCGGATATTGAAATGTCGCGGGGCGATTACGTTCAAAAATAAAGTGACCCACCCAGGCAAATCCGTACCCTACGACCGGAGTTAATAACAATAATCCCCAATGGGAAGTGACTACCGCCATGACAATTAATAACAAAACCAGAATGCTACCAATAAAATGTAGCCGCCTACAGGTCAAATCTTGGTGCTGCGAAAGATAAAAAGGATAAAACTCAGCAAAAGAGCGATACGGTTTATTCATCTTGTTGACTCGTATAAAAGAGTAATTGTCCTGCTACACTGCCAATATTAAGTTCACCCAAAGAAACAAAATCATGCATTAAAAAAAGACGAGTGTGAGCTTCCTGCGCGCTAAAGACCCCAATACCTTCAAGCTCAGGTTGTTCATCACACCAACTCACTACGGCTTGCACGAGTTGATGCCCTAAACCTTTATGCTGTTCGTTGGGTGACAAGGCAATAAACTGCAGAATGCCGCACTGCTTACTCGGCAACAGCTCTAAAATGCTCGATTCCTTCCTTATAATCGCTTGAGTAGATTGCCATCCTGTACCGAGCAACATTTTGAGTCGCCAGTGCCAATAGCGACCTTCACCTAACGGTACCTTTTGAGTCACAACACAAGCAACGCCGACTAATCGCGTCTGATGAAAGAGTCCTATTAGTGCTTGTTTTTCCTGCCAAAGTGTATTGAGTTCCTCACGGATCGCTGCGCGTAACTTTTGTTCATAAGCGAATTTGTCTGAAGTGGACAAAGCATCCACAAAGAAAGGGTCGTCATGATAGGCGTTATACAGAATCGAAGCGGCAAGGCGTAAATCTTCGGCGGTGAGGTAAACTGCACGGCACTCATCCAAGGTATTATTGTCCATTATTAGAATTCCTTGATTTAGATCACACTCTTATGAGTAGTAATCAATGTATCAAGTAAACCAAAAAGTGCAAATTTTAATCATAGATTGCTTTTTCTAGTGAGTTGCATACCCTAGATAAAGGTACGCAGAGAGGATGTAAACATGGATACAACGCCCGTCGATATGAGCCATTTATTTGAACAGTTAGGATTAGCCAATCAAGCTCAAGCCATTACACAATTTATTGCGACACACAAACTTTCACCACAAACACATTTAACTGACGCCCCATTTTGGACTCAGGCACAAAAGAGTTTTCTTATTGAAGCGTTAGCGGCTGACGCGCAATGGACCGAGCTTATTGAGCAACTTGACGCACAATTAAGAAGGCCCTAATAATTTAGGGCCTTCTTTAATATAGTGAATAGTGAAGTTGTTAAATCTTGCTGTAGGCGGTATCACCCCAACCCACTAACACATTATTACTTAAGACGATTGGCGTGCATTCATCCTTAGTGGTTTTACCGTCACTGTGGGCATGCTGGGTGCGATAAAAGAGTACCAACACTTCTTTATCGGCTTGGCCGCCATTCTGCTGCAGATAAGATTCGCTAAAATCCGAGGCGCCCATTAAGGTCATCACTTGGTCTTTGCTCATACCAAGGCTGAGCTTAGTCAGATTATTGCGGTTTTTATCCTGTGTTATTTCCCAAGATTCGCTGCTATCCCACTTAGATTCACTGTCGCCGACATTGACCACACAACCACTAAGACCTAAGCTTGCTAACCCTAAAAATGTGACCGCGATGAGTTTGCGATTAATATTTGCGTTCATATTATGACTTCCTGAGTACTTGTTATAAAAATGCTCAAAAAGCAAAATCAATGCCAAAAAGCAATGTGTTGATTTATAAGAACTAAAATAATCAAGCTCCAGTGAGTTAGTGAAAAATACGATATAGATTAAGGAATTTCACTTATTATGAGTCCCATTGACCAAGTGTTAGCAGCAGCGTGCGCCCTCGAAGCCAGCGGTAAAACCCCAAGCCTTGCCCTGATAAAAAGCCGCGTCGGTAACAAAATCCCCATGCCGCTGCTAATCCAAGGGTTACAGCAGTTTAAATCGATACCTAAAGCCGAGCGTGAGCGTTTAGCGGCCCAAACTCAGCCCGTGGTTGAAGAAACAGACACCGCCGAAGCTTCGCCACTCACAGTCGCCACACTGGCGCAACAGTTAGCCCAGTTGCAACAGGGTATTGAGCAAGCTTTCGCGTTAAAAAACAACGAGATCATGCAACTCAAAAATGAACTTATCGAGCTGAAACAACGTGTCAGTCAACTCGAATCCCAAGGAAAATCCGCTTAATGTTTGTCACCGAATTGCGCTTTGAATGCTTTGCCGATACCACCATCAGTGCGGCAGAACGTGCCATCAATCAATTACTGGAAGCTTACCGCGCTAATGGCCAAATCCTTGGCCGCGAATTTGCCGTGGCCTTTAATGAGGGCGAATTTCGAGTACGCTTACTCATGCCTGAAAAAAACAGTTTGAATCATCGTTATCACAGCCCTTGGGTGAAAAAAGCGCTGGCGGAATTAACCGAGGCTAAGCTACTGGCGCCACGCGAAAAATTCATCGGTCAGGATATTAATTCTGAGGTGAGTAATACTGAGCCACCCAGCTGGCAGCTGCTCTACACTAGCTATGTGCATATGTGCTCGCCCCTGCGAAGTGGCGATAACTTGCTGCCCATTCCGCTGTACCAAATCCCCGCCACCTTTAATGGTGACCATAAACGGGTGATCCGCTGGCAAACCGAGTGGCAAGCCTGTGATGAGTTACAAATGGCGGCAGCCACTAAGGCAGAATTTGCCGCGCTGGAAGAATTATCCAGCCCAAACAGTGATTTATTTAGAAGAGGTTGGGACTTACGCGGCCGAATCGAATACCTGACCAAAATCCCCACCTACTATTATTTATATCGCGTCGGGGGACAGGATCTGCAATCCGAGTTAGCTCGCCCCTGCCCACGCTGTGGCAGTCACGACTGGAAACTCGACGAGCCGCTATTAGATATGTTCCACTTTCGCTGCGAACCTTGCCGCATAGTGTCTAACTTGTCTTGGGATCATCAATAACTGACCCATTGATGAATGGCAAACTCGGCAGGCTAAATAGCCGAGCCGAGTTTACGAAACAGGTTTGCAAGAGGCTTTTCAAGAGACCTTTGCAACATTTACCCCGCGCTTAACGCTTACCTATCAGGTTGTGCCACATACGTTTAAAGCTGGCAAAAATCCCCGGATGTTCGAGCGCCGGCATAGGTAATTCTTCATGTTTGACGGGCGGCGCGATACGTGGCGATAACGCCTCAATAAATTCAGCTAAACTCGGCGCCAATTGGGCAGAAGGAAGCTCGCCGGGAATTTCAACCCAGACACTGCCATCGGCATTATCAACGGTTAGCATCTTATCGCCCTCATCGAGCAAACCTATAAACCAAGTTGCTGGCTGCTTGAGCTTTTGCTTCATCATTAAGTGGCCGATAATATTTTGCTGCAGAGCATCAAAATCCGCCTCGTTCCATACCTGCAGCAATTCGCCCGTGCCCCAGGGTGAATCAAACAGCACGGGCGCCGCAAAATACTCACCATAAAAGTGATTGATATCCGGCCATAATGTTAGCTCAAGCGCATGTTCAACATTAGCAAAACTACCTAGCTGTTCACGCTTAACGGGCAGCCAAGACACTGCCTCGTCGGATGATTCATCAAACTCACCTTGAATACACAAAGATTGCTCACCCCGCGGGTAATATCGCGGTAATTCGCCTAAAGTTGATAGGTAAGACTGATGATAGTTTTGCAAAAATTTATCGAGAGCAGGCAGACAAGACACTTAAGCACAATCCAATTTCGGGTATAATGTGCGCCTATTTTGACATGGAAACAGTATTGATGACACACAATCACGATCCCTATAGTGATGCAAAAGAGCTTGCCGGCCTAACCTTAGGTAAAGCCACGGATTACCAAGCCGAGTATGATGCGTCGCTGCTGCAAGGGGTTCCTCGCTCACTTAACCGTAACGCTATCAACCTCTCGGCGGAAAGTTTGCCTTTCCACGGAGCCGATATCTGGACGGCCTATGAGTTGTCATGGCTAAACGCCAAGGGCAAGCCTATGGTGGCTATTGCCGACATTCAGCTAAGCCATGAAAGCCAAAATCTGATCGAGTCAAAATCCTTCAAGCTGTATTTAAACAGTTTTAACCAAACCAAGTTCGACAATATCGAAACCGTGCAAAAAACCTTGGTACGGGATCTCAGTGAATGTGCCCAAGGCCAAGTCACAGTGAAGATCATCGAGCCTAAGAGTTTTGGTATTCAGCGCGTCGTCGAGTTGCCAGGCACTTGCATTGACGATCTGGATATCGAAGTCAGCGACTATGACTTTAATCCCGATTATCTTGAAAACAGCACAGATGACAAACAGATTGTTGCCGAAACACTAAACTCTAATCTGTTGAAATCAAACTGCTTAATCACCTCTCAGCCGGACTGGGGCAGTGTGATGATCCGTTATCAAGGGCCTAAAATCGATCGCGAAAAGTTACTGCGTTATTTGATTTCGTTCCGCCAACATAACGAGTTCCACGAACAGTGTGTCGAGCGGATTTTTGTCGATTTAAAACACTACTGCCACTGCGCTAAGTTAACCGTTTACGCCCGTTATACCCGTCGTGGCGGTTTAGACATCAACCCTTACCGCAGTGACTTTGAACACCCTGGCGAGAGTCATCGCTTAGCAAGACAGTAAGCTGATTATATTTTTTAAAACAAATTCTAAGCTCTAAATCAGTTGTAATCATGACTAAACTGATCTAGAGCTTTTTTGTTGTTGCTCGTCGAACTCGCATCAAGTAACAAGCGACGCAACCATTGATGGCTTGGGTTTTGTGTATATTTGCTGCTCCACACCATATACAAATCAATAGGTCTCGTTTTCAATGGCATAGGTAAAATCTGCAAACCGAAGATTCCAGCGTATTGACTAGCGTATCGCAAAGGCGCAATACCTATCGCCTCACTTTTACCTACGGTTGCAAACATACTTAATAGGGATGACTGCTCGCTGTACATCTTGCGCCTAGGCAACACGCCTTCTGTAAACAAGTCCCCCGCAGTCAAATTAAAACGCCGCAAATTTAAAAATACGTGTTTCTCCTCAAAATACTGTTGATTGGTAATGGCACCTTGAATACGAGGATGCTGCTGACTAACAATGCATACCAATGTCTCGGTAAAAAGTAATTTACTCGAGAGCAAACTTTGCTGCGCGGGTTTAATGTCAATCGCCACTGCAACCCGCTCAAGTAAAATATCACGGTATAAATCCACCTCTTGAGGGGGGGATTCACGGAAAATCACTTCAATATCCATATTCTGCAATAGGGACTGAACCCCAGCTTGCAAAGCCTCAATAACTGATTCATTAGCATAAACATAAAAGTGCCGCTGACTTGAGTGAGGTTCAAAATGTTCAAATCCCAACAAAACACTGTCAATGTCGGTCATGGGTTGTTCAAGCTTGCGGTAAATCTCACGTGCAACCGCTGTCGGTTCGATCCCGCGCCCAACACGAGTAAACAATGACTCTCCTACCCATGCCCTCAATCGACTAATGGCATTACTTACCGACGATTGGGTAAGGTCCAACTCCTGTGCAGCCAGCGTAAATGAGCGGGTGCGATAAACCACCATAAACACTCGCAGTAAGTTCAAATCTAATGGCTTTTGTGTCGGCATAGGATGATGACTCATTCACAAGATGAATATTACAACCCAAGCTAACTCGAGTTATCTAAATACACAAGCTGGCTATACTCAAATCATTAACAACTTGGTTACCCTCCTAAGTAGGAAATATTATGCAAAAATCTCTAATCACAATGAGTATTATCGCAAGCTTTGCCTTTAACGCCGCAGCAGCTGAACATGAGCACGAGCATATCAGCCTTCACTATCAGGGAAAGGCTGCAACTGAACACACTATCAAGGCGAATAAAGCTGCAGCGGATAAACTGAATTACGCAGATAAAAAAGCCTTTGAAGAGTTTTCGAAGAATCTTATCGCCGAACTCGATGAACCTACGGCAGCGATTTTACGGGCAGACTTTAGTTTTATTAGCGATAAAACCCCCGATACAGTCAACCCTTCCCTTTATCGCCAAGCTCAATTGAATATGGTCTCAAACGGCCTATACAAGGTTACTGAAGGTATTTATCAAGTTCGAGGTACCGACTTAGCCAACTTAACCCTTATTCGCGGTAAAACGGGCTGGATCCTTTATGACGTACTACTCACCAAAGAATCGGCAAAGTTGTCCCTAGAATTTGCGCTTAAACACTTACCAGAGGGCAATGATTTACCCGTGGTCGCGATGATTTACTCCCATAGTCATGCGGATCATTTCGGTGGTTCGCGCGCCATTAAAGACATGTACCCGAATGTCAAAGTCTATGGTTCCCATAACATCACCAAAGAAATTGTTGACGAAAACGTCCTCGCAGGTAATGCCATGAGCCGCCGCGCCGCCTATCAATACGGCGCCACATTAGAGCGCAATGAACAAGGAATTGTCGATGCTGCACTCGCAAAAGGGCTATCCAAAGGCGAAGTCACCTATGTAAAACCCGATATCACCCTTAACAGCAAAGATAAATGGGAAACGCTAACTATTGATGGTATCGAAATGGTGTTTATGGATGCCTCGGGCACAGAAGCTGCGTCGGAAATGGCCACCTATATTCCCTCAATGAAGGCCCTATGGACGGGTGAACTCACCTACCACGGCATGCACAACATTTACACGTTACGTGGTGCAAAAGTCCGGGATGCCATCAAATGGTCTAAGGATATCAATGCATTGCTAACACGCTTTGGTGATGATGCGCAGGTATTGTTTGAAGCTCACTCTGCGCCTGTCTTTGGTAATGCAGATGTCAACGCCTACTTAAGAATGCAAAGGGATAACTATGGCCTAGTCCATAATCAAACCCTACGTTTAGCCAATAACGGCGTCGGCATCCAAGATATTGGTGATGCAATTCAAACCACCATCCCCAAGGCAGTACGTGATACTTGGTATACCAATGGTTATCACGGTACCTATAGCCACAATGCGAAAGCCGTATACAACATGTACCTCGGCTATTTCGATATGAATCCAGCCAACTTAAACCCACTACCCACAAAGGATGAATCAGCCAAATTTGTTGAGTATATGGGCGGCGCTAAAGCCGTGCTGAAACACGCTAAAGCCGATTATGCCCAAGGAGAATACCGCTTTGTAGCAACGGCACTCAATAAAGTCGTAATGGCAGAACCGAATAACAAAGAAGCCAGACAGTTACTTGCCGATACCTATGAACAACTGGGTTATCAAGCCGAAGGCGCAGGATGGCGCAATATTTACCTCACTGGCGCCCAAGAGTTAAGGGTAGGTATTCAACCCGGCGCTCCCAAATCAGCCTCGGCAGATATTTTAGGCGAAATGGATATCTCAACTCTTTTTGACTTTCTCGCAGTGAGAGTGGATAGCATCAAAGCCGCTGAGCTTGGGCTGTTAAGACTTAATGTGATTAACCCAGACACTAAAGACATTCTCTATGTAGAGCTAAGTAACGGTAACTTAAGTAATATTAAAGTTGATAAGCCACTCGCGGCGGATAGCGATCTCTATATTGATAAGCGTGACATTACAGGTATTTTACTGGGTAAAACGACCCTTAAAGACTTACTGGCCAATGGTCGCGCTAAATTAGAAGGCGATAAAACCGCTTTTGGTAAAATCATGTCAAGCTTAGTACAGTTCGATCCAAACTTTGAAATCGTCCCGCTACCAAGTGCAAAGTAAATAACTCAACGCCCTGAATTTTCAGGGCGTTTTTATAGGATAAGGCGTTAATCTAAAGCCCAAATTAGTTTGCCGATATTGTCGCTGGAGGAGTCGCTTTACACTCTAGCAGTAACTGCTGGAAATGCGCGCCTAAATCCTGCTGAGCAAATTGTTCACTGGCGAGAGCCATTTGCTTAAGGCTTTGTATGGCTTGCTCGACGCCCTGCTGTTCGATCAAACTTTTAGCATAGGCCGCCGCATCCGCGCCCTTTTGCAACAGGCTTGCGACTTGATCGAAACTCACCTCTTGTTCCATCACCTTCTGTAAATCGCCGAGCAATTCCGCCACCTTGGCCGACTCCACTAAGGCGCCTTCGACGCTCACTAATTTACCGAGGGGATCTTGGCTGAGTTTTTCGGCCACACAGGCCGACACAGTGCCCGCAGCCGCACTTTGGGCGACCACATCGAGTCCGCGGCTGCGGATTTGCTCAACCACTTGTTGTAGTTGGGGATCTTGAGCAAGCCATGCCTGCTCTAATTGCTGTTTTTCATCGCCACCAAAGTAGCCACAGCCACCGAGCAGTAGCAAAGTGGTGGTCGATAAAAGGCATTTGAATTTCATGATTAACAACCTTGTCAGTGAGTTCTCTGGCGTGACTATAGCGAGCTAGGTTTAATCCAAAATGAAATATGAGGGAGGAATAACAAAATCAGTGAAAGGGCAAGAAACTGAATTTAAAGCACTAATTCAAAACACTAATTCCAAATACTAATTATAAGTACCCATTTAAAACACTCGTTGAAAGTGCTTTGAAAGGTTTGCGTAAAGCAGTGATTCAAGAACAAAGGCGACCTAAGCCTTAGTGCGAAGGCCACACTAGATAGCCGAGCACGCCGCCAGTAATGCAGTGATACTGGTCAGTTGCATCGAAATAGTCACCTTCGACAAGCTGTCATCCTGCACTAAGCTATCACCAAACACTAAACTGAGTCCAAAACGATATTCCTCATCAAGTCGGCCAAAGTAACTCTGCCAATGTTGGGCATGGGAGCTTGTGGCATCCTGTGCAGTTTCAGGTTCAATCAGCAACTTAATATTGGAATAAAGTGGAATACGCGACGGGAGTTGAAGATACGAACTGAGCATAGCTTGGCTCGGTGAAGCAAAGTTCCCTTGCTGCTTAAGTTCGACACTGTTACGGGGTTCGGCAGCTTGCTGCACGCCATCATCAACCGCCAGCAAACTGTTTGGTGCTAAGTCAAAGGCAAAGGATTTCAGCGACTGTGCTAAGCCCAAACCCGTTGCCTTGATGTAGGATTCCTTAAGTGCCCAAAGGTCAAAAAAGCGCTGCCGCTGTGCATCTTCACCTTCAAGGGCTAATAAGCTTTCGGCTTCAATCGGGGAAAAATAATGATTCAGGATCGGGTAAATATGAGTGCTGGCGCGGGAACGCTCTATATCCACCCCCAAGCCTAAACGGGGCAGCGCTGTGTTAGCGGTTTCTCCCTTGTTATCATCTTGCGCCAAGGCAATCAACAACCAGTCGCCACTGTGGCTTAAGTTAAACTCAATGCCAGTGCTCAGAAACTGCTTATGACAGAGGCTAGGCTTGCCCTTTTTCCCATACTCAAAACACCAATCTTGGGGCGCAATCTGTCGTTGGGGCGAGCAAGATGAGGCCCCACCGCGAGATTGTAGTCCTTGAGATAAGACGCAGCGCAGCGCCGCTCGCACCAATAAACCGTTCATCTGTGCCTTGGGCGCCCGGTAACGCGCCACTTTTGCGCGCTCGTCCTCACTCAAGAGCGCCATACACACATTCGTGCTGGTCACATCCATTTCGGTTAATGGAATAAAAAAAAGCTCAATATTCATTCATTTATCCCAACAATCCTTGAGTTTAGCGGCTGTACTATTCTACTTAGTTCTACTCGCCTGACGAGCAGTATCTTATTTTTGTTTCTAATTCTATGAATTTAAATGACTCTTTAAGCTTAAGTCCCGTGCTGAACAGGAATTTATTGCCCTTGAACAGAATCATTTGAACATTAAAAAATCATTTCAAGTCCCATATGATTGTATCGAGCCGAAACCTCAGGTAATCTGCATCACCATTGTGCGTAACAAAACACATAGCTCACGGGTTTTAAGCCTAGATTAAGCATGAGTCCACACTCCGCTTTTGCAGGCAAGTTTAAGCAGTCCCGATAGATTATGTAGGATGAAAATAATAAAGATGGGACAGCACTAACAAGATGAGTTCTCGAAAAGTGGGTACTCAAGCCGCGGATAATGCTCAGGCTGATAAGCCAAGCCCTGAGCACAAATCCGCCTCCAAAATGGCTAGGCACCGCAATGCCACCACCACGCCGGAGATGCGACACTTTATTCAGCAATCTGAATTAAGTGTGAGTCAGCTTGCCAAAATTTTAAATATTACCGAAGCGACCGTGCGTAAATGGCGCAAGCGCGAGTCTGTGAACGACAGCCCGAACACCCCGCATCACCTCAATACCACCCTCACGCCGATGGAAGAATACGTCGTGGTGGGACTGAGATATCAGCTCAAACTGCCGCTCGATAGACTACTTAAAGCAACGCAAACCTTTATCAATCCCAATGTGTCCCGCTCGGGGTTGGCCCGCTGCCTTAAGCGTTATGGGGTTTCGCGCCTCGATGAGTTTGATCAAGAGCTTGTGCCTAAACAGTATTTTAATCAATTGCCTATCAGCCAAGGCAGCGATGTTCAGACCTACACGGTCAACTCCGAAACCTTGGCCAAGGCGCTTGCCCTGCCAAGTACCGATGGAGACACCGTAGTACAAGTGGTGTCACTCACTCTGCCGCCGCAATTGACCGAGGCCGAACCTAAATCGGTACTCCTTGGCATAGATAGCAAGGCAGATTGGATTTATATCGATATTTATCAAGACAGTAACACCCAAGCGGCCAATCGCTACATCGCCTATGTGCTGAAGGATGGGCCGTTTCATCTGCGTAAATTGCTGGTACGCAACTACCACACTTTTTTAGCCCGCTTTCCTGGCGTACAAACCCCAAAAGCCATCGCTAAATCCCTTAATAAGGCAACGGCCAAACGCTTTGCCAGTGGAGACTCGTTATGAGCCATACCCCTTCACAGCCTCAATTATCAACCAATGAAAAAGCCGATAAGAGACTGAATAAACGCTTAAAAGATATGCCAATTGCCATCGTTGGCATGGCGAGTATCTTTGCTAACTCCCGCTACTTAAATAAGTTTTGGGATTTAATTTGCGACAAGATTGATGCCATTACCGACGTACCCGAATCCCACTGGTCGATTGATGACTATTATGATGCGGACAAGTCCAAGGCCGATAAGAGCTACTGCAAACGCGGCGGGTTTATGCCAGAGGTTGACTTCAATCCGATGGAGTTTGGTCTGCCACCCAATATTTTGGAACTCACCGATAGTTCACAATTACTCTCATTGGTCGTCGCCAAGGAAGTCCTACAGGATGTCAATCTGCCAGACGACTACGACCGTGACCGCATCGGCATCACCCTAGGGATTGGCGGCGGTCAAAAACTAAGCCATAGCCTCAATGCGCGCCTGCAATATCCGGTGCTGAAAAAAGTATTTAAAAGCAGTGGCCTGAGCGATGAAGATAGCGAGCTGCTGATCAAAAAATTCCAAGATCAATATGTCCACTGGGAAGAAAACTCTTTCCCCGGCTCCCTCGGTAACGTGATTGCCGGACGCATCGCCAACCGTTTCGATTTAGGCGGAATGAACTGCGTCGTCGATGCCGCCTGCGCTGGTTCGCTTGCCGCCATGCGTATGGCGCTGACCGAACTGACCGAAGGTCGCAGCGACATGATGATCACCGGCGGTGTCTGTACCGACAACTCGCCGTACATGTATATGAGTTTTTCAAAGACACCCGCCTTTACCACCAACGAGCAAATCCAACCCTTCGATATCGACTCTAAGGGCATGATGATTGGCGAAGGCATCGGCATGGTCGCCTTAAAACGCCTCGACGATGCCGAGCGCGATGGCGACCGTATCTATGCGGTAATCAAAGGCGTTGGCGCCTCATCGGACGGTAAATTTAAGAGCATTTATGCACCGCGTCCCGAAGGCCAAGCCAAGGCATTAGAGCGCGCCTATGATGACGCAGGCTTTGCGCCGCACACCGTTGGCTTGATTGAGGCCCACGGCACAGGCACAGCCGCAGGCGATGTGGCCGAATTCAATGGCTTAACCTCAGTATTCTCTAAGGATAATGGGCAGTTACAGCATATCGCTTTAGGTTCAGTTAAATCTCAGGTCGGTCATACTAAGTCCACCGCGGGCACGGCGGGTGTGATTAAGGCAGCATTGGCACTGCACCATAAAGTCTTGCCACCAACGATTAACGTCAGTCAGCCTAATCCTAAATTAAACATTGCCCGCTCGCCCTTTTATCTCAATACCGAGGCACGCCCTTGGATCCAACGCAGTGACGATACGCCGCGCCGCGCAGGGATCAGCTCCTTCGGTTTTGGGGGCACTAACTTCCATTTAGTGCTCGAAGAATACCGCCCAGAATACGCGCGCGATGACGCCTATCGCCAACGCAGCGTGGCACAAAGCTGGCTGTTTACCGCCGCCGACAAAACCGCGCTGCTGGGCGAGTTAAAAACCGCGCTGCAGCAAGCAACCGCCGCCAAGGCTGAGCTTTCTCAGGCGCATTTTGTTGCCTTTGCAAAATCCTACGCCCTGCGTGAACTCCCCCCGCAATCAGCCCGTCTTGGTTTTATCGCCAAGGATTATGCCCAGTTACAGACTCTGTTAACCCAAGCAATAGCGCAGCTAGAATCCAATAGCGCCGAGAGCTGGCAGTTACCCTCAGGGATAAGTTTCCGCGCCCAGGCACTGGTCAAGGATAACACCAAGGTCGCGGCCTTATTTGCAGGCCAAGGCTCGCAGTACCTGAATATGGGACTGGAAATTGCCAACAACTTCCCCGAGCTTCGCCGCCATATCCACGCCAGCGATAAAGTGTTTAGTACCCATGGTAAGCCTGTGCTTTCAAGTGTGTTGTACCCGATTCCCGCCTTTGATGATGAGTCGATAAAAGCGCAGGAAACGGCATTAACCAATACCCTCTACGCCCAAAGCGCCATTGGGGCGCTCTCTATGGCGCAATACGCACTGTTTACTCAGGCGGGTTTCACCCCAGATATGCTCGCAGGCCATAGTTTTGGTGAACTCTCGGCTCTGTGCGCCGCAGGGGTTATCTCAATGGATGACTACATCAAGCTTGCCTTTGAACGTGGACTGGCAATGGCGCAGTCACCACAAGATGCCAGCTCAAGTCGTGATGCTGGCGTCATGTATGCCGTTATTCTTAAGCAAAAACAGGATATTGAGGCTATCAACGATTGCTTGGCGCAGTTTGACGGCGTCAAGATTGCCAACTACAACTCCCCCACTCAGCTGGTGATTGCAGGCACTACCACAGCGACACAACAGGCCGCTAAGGCCATTGGTGATTTAGGCTTTAAGGCGATTGCCCTGCCCGTTTCCGGCGCCTTCCACACGCCATTGGTTGCCCATGCGCAAAAGCCCTTTAGCGAAGCCATTGATAAGGCTCAGTTCAACACGCCAAAGATTGCCCTGTATGCCAATGGCACAGGAGAGCTGCATTCCACCGATGCCAACGCCATCAAAGCGGCCTTTAAAGATCATATGTTGCAATCGGTGCACTTTAGCAAGCAGCTAGAAGCCATGTATGCCGCTGGTGCACGGGTGTTTGTCGAGTTCGGTCCGAAAAACATTCTGCAAAAGTTGACAGAAAATACCCTCGCCGAGCAGTTAAATGAGCTTTGCCTTATCAGCATTAACCCAAATCCTAAAGCCGACTCCGACAGCCAACTGCGCAGCGCTGCGGTGCAACTGGCGGTTGCTGGGGTGAAACTGGGTGAAATAGACCCTTATCAAGCCGAATTGATTGCGCCAGCAACGCCTTCGGCGATGAATATCAAGCTCAATGCAACCAACTACATCAGTCCTAGTACCCGCCGCAAAATGGTCGATTCGCTGCAATCGGGCAAAATTGCCAGCCAAGTGCAGTATGTGGATCGCCTCGTTGAGAAAGTGGTTGAAAAAGTCGTTGAAAAACCCGTGATTGTCGAAAAAATTCTAGAAAAGGTTGTCGAAGTGGAAAAGCCAGTGGCACAAAATAGCAATACTATTCAACAGCAAACGCCTGCACAGCCAACCAACTTTACCGCTGGACAGGCGACTCAAGATGCCCTGAGCGCCTTTTTTGCCGCCCAAACCCAGGCCGCGCAATTACATCAACAATTTTTAGCGATCCCGCAGCAATACGGCGATACCGTCAGTGCCCTGATGGCGGAGCAAGCCAAAATGGCAAGCCTTGGCATCGCCATTCCAGAGAGCCTGCAACGCTCGATGGAGCTGTTCCACCAGCATCAGGCACAAACCCTAAAGAGCCATGCTGAATTTATGCAATTGCAGACCAGCAGCAGCCAAGCGGCATTAGCTCTACTCGGCCAAATGCCAGCGCCTCAGGTTCAAGCCCCCATTCAAGTCGCTGCACCAGTGGCGGTAGCTGTGGCAACGCCTGTCGCTCCAGCACAGTCGCCCGTGATTCAAGCGTTAGTCGCAGAGCCAAAAGCGACTATTCCGCCTGTGAATGAGCCCCAAATTCAGCAACCTCAAGTCGCACAGCCGCAAGTGCAAACTGTGACAACAGTAACTAGCGCGCTTTCCGAGAAGTCAGTCGTGCAACAAATCGAGACCGCCATGCTTGCAGTGGTTGCCGATAAAACTGGTTATCCCGTTGAGATGCTTGAGCTAAGCATGGATATGGAAGCCGACCTTGGTATCGATTCTATTAAACGCGTGGAAATTTTAGGCACGGTACAAGACGAGTTACCCAACCTGCCAGAATTGAGTCCAGAAGATCTCGCCGAGTGCCGCACCCTAGGGGAAATTGTGGCGCTATTTAGCCAAGCAATTCCTGTAGTATCAACAGCCGTAACAGCTGCGGCCACAGTTAGCCCTGCAATACAAAGTGTAGTCGCTGCTAGTGCGGCGGTTTCTAATGATGAAATTGAACGTACTATGATGGCGGTGGTGGCCGATAAGACCGGCTATCCCGTTGAAATGCTGGAACTCAGCATGGATATGGAGGCCGACCTTGGGATCGATTCTATTAAGCGCGTGGAAATTCTAGGCACAGTACAAGACCAACTGCCAAACTTGCCAGAACTCAGCCCAGAAGATCTCGCCGAGTGTCGCACCCTAGGGGAAATTGTGGCGCTCTTTAGCCAAGCAATTCCTCTAGTATCAACAGCCGTAACAGCTGCCGCCACTGTTAGCCATGCGACACAAAGTGCAGTTGCTGCAAGTGCGGCGGTTTCAAATGATGAGATTGAACGCACTATGATGGCGGTCGTAGCCGACAAGACTGGCTATCCCGTTGAAATGCTGGAACTTAGCATGGATATGGAAGCCGACCTTGGGATCGATTCCATTAAGCGCGTGGAAATTCTAGGCACAGTACAAGACCAACTGCCAAACTTGCCAGAACTCAGCCCAGAAGATCTAGCCGAGTGCCGCACCCTAGGGGAAATTGTGGCGCTCTTTAGCCAAGCGACTCCTGTAGTATCAACAGCCGTAACAGCTGCGGCCACAGTGAGCCATGCAATACAAAGTGCAGTAGCCACAAGCTCGGCGGTAGCTGTAAGCACAGCCGTATCCGATGGCGAGATTGAACGCACTATGATGGCTGTAGTAGCCGATAAGACTGGCTATCCCGTTGAAATGCTTGAGCTAAGCATGGATATGGAAGCCGACCTTGGTATCGACTCCATTAAGCGTGTGGAAATTTTAGGCACAGTACAAGACCAACTACCGAACCTGCCAGAATTGGGCCCTGAAGATTTAGCCGAGTGTCGCACCTTGGGTGAAATTGTCGCCCTCTATGCTGGTTCGCAATCATCAAGTGAGGCGCAACAGCAAAACCATGCTGCGCCAATTCAAGAGGCAATTGCAGAAACCGTCGAGGACACCATCGACCTGCCGCCCCATAGTGAGGTGATGCTAAAAAAGTTGCCAGCGGCGGCTGAGTTAGCGCGCATCATAGCAACTAGCGATGTTCAACTGACGGCAAACTGTTACGTCGTTATTGGCGACGATGGCCACAACGCGGGGGTGATTGCCGAAAAGCTTCACGCCCAAGGGGTTAAGGTTGCGGTTGTACGCTCACCCAAAACGGTTGTGACCAGCGCATCGCCACTCGATAGCCATATTGCCAGCTTCACGCTGGAGGCGATTGATGATGAAAGCATTTGTGAGGTCATCAATCAGATTGAAGCGCTTGGCCAAATCGCTGGCTTTATCCATCTGCAGCCACAGCATAAGTCCGTTGCCGATAAAGGTGCAGGCTTAGTGCTGGCAGACGAAGCCAAAGCCTCGGTCGAGCAAGCCTTCTTGTTCGCCAAGTACTTACAACCGCTGTTAACTGAGCGCGACCACTGCCGCTTTGTCACCGTCAGCCGTATCGACGGCGGCTTTGGCTATATCGGCATGGACGAGTCGGCAGGCGCTGTTATTAGCCAGAGTGAACTCAACCAAGCGGCGCTCTCTGGACTCACTAAAACCTTAAATCACGAGTGGCCGGGAGTGGTCTGCCGCGCACTGGATATCGCGCCAAACTTGGACGCTAAAACGGTTGCCAATGCGGTGGTGCAGGAATTCTACCTTCAAGATGCGCCAGTCGAAGTTGCTATTGATAGCGAACTTGAGCGCACCACCTTAGTCGCGGGCACCGCAGCACTTCGTCATCCACCCGCCGCCCTTAGCAAGGCGGACAAAATCCTCGTCACAGGCGGCGCTAAGGGTGTTACCTTCGAGTGCGCCTTAAGTTTAGCGAAACGCTGCAAGGCACATTTTATCCTCGTGGGTCGTAGCGCCCATCAGGGGATACCCGCTTGGGCTCTGGGTAAAAATCGCAACGAACTCAAAGCCGCTGCCATCGAACATCTGCAAAGCCTGGGTAATAAACCCACACCAAAACAAGTGGATGCCTTAGTTTGGCCAGTACAAAGCAGCCTTGAAATCAGCCATGCCTTGCAAGCCTTTGAAGCTTTTGGCGCCAGCGCCGAATACTTAAGCCTGGATGTTAACGATCCTGCCGCCATTGCCAGCATTATTGCACCTATCAGCGCCCTATCGCCCATCACGGGGATTATCCACGGCGCGGGTGTACTTGCCGATAAACATATTCAAGACAAAACCTTAAGCGAACTTGAGCGGGTTTATGGCACTAAGGTGACCGGACTTAACAATCTGCTATCGGCACTGGATCTTAGCCAGTTAACGCTCATCGCCCTGTTCTCTTCGGCGGCGGGTTTTTACGGCAATGCCGGCCAGAGCGACTACGCCATGTCTAATGACATTCTCAATAAGGCTGCGCTGCAACTTGCGCAGCAATTGCCACAAGCCAAGGTGATGAGCTTCGATTGGGGTCCTTGGGATGGCGGCATGGTCAATCCAGCACTGAAGAAAATGTTTATCGACCGTGGAGTTTATGTCATTCCACTCAAAGCGGGTGCCGAGTTATTTGCCAGCCAATTATTGAGTGATACAGGGGCGCAGCTGTTGATCGGAACCGATATGCAGGGCAATACCGCTAATACTGTTGAAGCTGCATCAGCAAAAAAGCCTGAAGCGGATCTAACCACGGCGTTAGATCCGCAGCCTATGGCCCAAACGTTGTCGCAGAGTATTCGCATCATGCGCAGCCTCGACCCTAAACGCATGAGTTTTATTGAGGATCATTGCATTAATGGTCATGCGGTGTTGCCAACGGTGTGCGCCATCGATTGGATGCGTGAGGCTGCCAAGGCCCATTTAGGTAAGGCGGTGAGTGTCAGCGATTATCGACTGCTCAAGGGGATTATCTTCGATGAGGCGCTGCTTGCACGCAATGCGCCTATTGAGCTCGAATTGATGCTGACGCCGCTTGCCGACGCTACACAGCAATCGACTGAGGCGTTAGCCGCGCTGATCAGCTTTGAAGGTCGCCCGCAGTATCAGGCGGTGTTAGTGGCACAGACGGATGATATGCCAGACGCACAGGGTTTGGAGGTTGGCGAGTTGCATTCTCTAATGCAGGAGATAACGCAGCAACCCGCTATCGCGAACCGAGAATCGCTTTACAGCGATGGCACACTGTTCCATGGCCCAAGACTGCAAGGCATAAGCGAAGTACTCGCCTTTGATGACCAACAGCTTATCGCTAAGGTAGCACTGCCAGCGGTGGACTTAGATGACTGTGGCGAGTTTGCGCCAAATCTTGAGGATAAAGGCACACAACCCTTTGCCGAAGATCTGTTATTGCAGGCCATGCTCGTGTGGGCACGCCTTAAATATCAAGCGGCAAGCTTACCCAGTGCCATTGGCGAGTTTGTGTCCTATTCGCCCTTAGGTTTTGGCGAGAAGGCGGTATTGGTGCTGGATGTGCTCAAGCATTCGTCCCGTTCACTTGAAGCCAATATTGCCCTCTACCACCAGGATGGCCGTCTAAGCTGCGAGATGAAGCGAGCAAAAGTCACGATCAGCAAGACGCTTAACCAAGCGTTTTTGGCCAATAAACCTCAGCAACAAACGATAGTGCAGGCAGCAGTCCAAAGCACGGCCGAGGTAAGTGTTAAGTGACACTCTACCCAAGCGCAAATGCCGCATTAAGCAATGCGGCACTAAACACTCCACATCCCAATACCAAGCCACTGCGAATAGCAGTATGGCTTGGTGATGAGTGGATACAGAGTGCGCTTAACAATGCACAAACCAATGTCAGCAAGCTGCAGCAGTTGATGGCTTGTCGAATTCAGCTCAATGTGGAAGATAAGCCACTAATTAATGAGCCATCTGATGAGCCAACACTGGTCGCCTTGATCACAGAGCAACTCGCCCATATTGCGCAAAAACAACTCGTTGAAATTCGCTTTGAATATCAGCAGCAAGTCCGTAGCCTGTATCTGCTCGATGGGCTGATGGCAGCGCAGTTACATCTGCATGCCGAGGCTTATATTTCAGCATTAGCGCAAATCCAAGCTGAAACAGCTGAAGAAACAAATACAGTCGAGCGCTGTTTAAACAGCGCTTTAACCTTGGCGAAACGCGATTGTACTCAGGCGGTTAATTGCTACGCGCAGGCAAACAATCTTGCCAGCCAGTTGAATGTATTAGCTCAAGCGGTTGAGGCATTAAGTCATCGCAGCCTCAAAGGTATTGCCCCAATGCTTGATGCGACTGATGCAGCACAACTGGCTGAACAGCACGCTAAACCGCACGCTGAAAAGCCCGTAAAAACCGCGGAGCTAGGCTATTGGTTTACAAAGCCCCATCAGGCAAGGGTGTTAAGCCTAAATCTCTTTGGTAAAGCCCCTCAAGCGAGCACCGCCCAAAGCCTTATCTTGACCCAAGGCACTCGGCTTATCCCTCAGCCGTTGCTCAATGCCAACAGACTGTTTATTCCCATCAGCGGCAATACACTTGAGTCTTTAACGGTACAGTTATCACAACTGATTGATTCATTAGATTTATCGGCAAACTTTCCCGATACAGATTGGCTTTGCAGCCAAGGCCGTGATTGGTTTAAGCGCTATCAAGCAAAGGATGAATTGGCTTTAGTACTGATGGCGGACTCCCTTGAGGAGTTAATGCAAGAAGCTAAGGCGATGCGCGCTTATATTGAAAAGACGCAACAGACTCCTGCGCCAACTCCAGCCCAAACGCCAGCGACCAATCTAGTCTTTAAGACCCCGGCGGGCAGTTATTTTGCGGCCTCGCCCCTTGGTGATAAAGGCTTAACCTTTGTCTATCCTGGCGTCGGTACGGTTTACCCGAATATGTTCAGCGACTTACATGGCTATTTCCCTGAGCTTTATCGCGAGCTTGAACGCGAAGGGGATTTACCCGCCATGCTGCAGGCCGAGGCGATTTACCAAAGCGCTGCATACGCCAAAAGTGCTGTTGATGTAAAAGACGCGGCAGACATGAGCTTAAGCCAGCTTGCGATTAGCGGTGTTGGCGCCAGTTACCTTTTTAGTCGGCTGTTGACTCGAGTCTTTAATATCCAACCGCAACTCGCTCTGGGCTATTCCATGGGTGAAGCGGCCATGTGGGCAAGTTTAGATATCTGGCAAACGCCACATGCCCTGATTCACGCCACCCAAAACAGTGCCATCTTCAATCAGGAGATTTCAGGCCCACTGCTTGCGGTGCGCCGCGATTGGCAATTGAATGAAGATGCACCGCTAGTGTGGAACAGCTTTTTAGTGCGCGCCTCTCGCGCCGAAATTAATGCCCTGCTGACTGATTTTCCACGGGTTTATCTGGCGATTGAACAGGGTGATACCTGTATTCTCGCGGGCTGCGAAGCAAGCTGCTTACAACTCCTTAAAAGGCTGAATAAGCGTGGCATTGCCAGCAATAAAGTCACCGCCATGCATACTCAGCCCTCGCAGTCACAGCACAGTGCTATCCAAGGGTTTTATACCTTGGGCATAAAGGCGAATGCCTGCGAGACTCAGGTGCGTTTCATTAGCGCAGCGCAGCAAAGTACAGTCAGCATCGACAGCCAAAGCATTGCCAAGAGTATTGCCGACACCTTTTGCGCGCCGCTTAATTTTACCGCGCTGATTAACACCGCCTATAACCAAGGTGCGCGCTTATTTGTTGAGGTGGGCGCCGATAGGCAAACCAGCACACTTATCGATAAAATCGGCCGCCAACTAGAGTTGGGCGCCGATGGCGTTCAAACACAGGAACAACCGATATTAGCCATGGCATGCAATGCCAAGGGCAGCGATACGATCACCAGTTTACTCAAATGCTTAGCCCAACTTATCAGCCATAGAGTGCCACTCTCCCTTGCGCCGCTTATGCCTCAATTGGCAGCTCAGTCAGCCACTCCCGTTGCGGATAAGATTGCAGATAAGACTACAGCGAAAACGCTAGCGCCACATTCTGTCAGCACCAGCGCATTAGGCCATTATTCAAACGTATTCCAAGAAGGAGAACCCCTTTGAGTTCTCAAATGCATGCTCACCCTACTCAGCAACACAGCACCGCAGTGCCAAAGATTGCTATCGTCGGCCTTGCCGTTCAATATCCCGATGCCGACACACCGGAGCAGTTTTGGCAAAATCTGCTGGATAAAAAAGACTCCCGCAGCCAAATAGACGCGGCCAAACTCAATGCCAATCCAGCGGATTACCAAGGCGTTCAAGGCCAAGCCGACCGTTTTTATTGCGACAAGGGCGGCTATATCCGCAATTTTCGTTTTGACCCACAGGGTTATCAGTTGCCGCCGACGGCCTTTGACGGGCTCGATGAAAGCTTTTTATGGGCATTAGATTGCAGTAAAAAAGCCCTGCTGGATGCGGGTGTGGATTTAACGGCGCCATTGCTTGAGCGCACAGGGATAGTGATGGGCACGCTGTCGTTCCCGACCGCAAGCTCCAATGAACTGTTTTTACCGATTTACCATCAAGCGGTTGAAAAGGCATTAAAAACCAAGCTTAACCAACCCGAATTTTCTCTAGAACCCTTCGCCAATGCGTCAATTGCGGACACACAACTGGCAGCCAATGGCGCCATCGCCCACACAGCGTCTAAATTGTTAAGCGATGCCCTCGGCCTTGGCGGTGCACAGCTCAGCCTCGATGCCGCCTGCGCCAGCTCTGTCTATGCCCTCAAATTGGCCTGCGATTATTTAACTACGGGCAAGGCCGACATGATGCTCGCGGGCGCGGTATCGGGCGCCGATCCCTTCTTTATCAATATGGGATTCTCGATTTTCCACGCCTATCCAGACCATGGGATTTCGGCGCCTTTCGATAGCAATAGCAAAGGCTTATTCGCAGGCGAAGGCGCAGGCGTATTAGTGCTTAAGCGTTTAGAGGATGCCGAGCGCGATGGCGATAATATCTATGCTGTGGTCAGTGGTATTGGCTTATCGAACGATGGCAAGGGCCAATTTGTCTTAAGCCCCAACAGTAAGGGCCAAGTGCAAGCCTTCGAGCGCGCCTATGCCGCCGCCAACACCCACCCGAGCAATATCGAAGTGATTGAATGCCATGCGACCGGTACGCCGCTAGGCGATAAGGTTGAGCTCACTTCGATGGAGCGTTTTTTCGAAGATAAACTCGGCGGCACTCAAGCGCCGCTGATAGGTTCGGCTAAATCCAACCTTGGGCATTTACTCACTGCTGCTGGCATGCCAGGGATCATGAAGATGATTTTTGCCATGCGTTCAGGTCATCTACCGCCAAGTATCAATTTAACGGCGCCGATTTCATCACCTAAGGGGCTGTTTAGCGGTAATAATATTCCCACACAGCGTCAGGCTTGGCCCGATAAAACGGGCAACGATCGTCGCCATGCGGGGGTGTCTGTATTTGGTTTTGGCGGCTGCAATGCCCATCTGTTGTTGGAATCCTATCAGCCGACAGCGCACAGAGCCAAGAAGCAAGCCAACAAACCTGTTTATCAGCAGCAAGCATTAACCGTTATCGGCATGGCGTCGCATTTTGGGCCTTTAGCCTCTATAAATGCGTTGAATAAGGCGCTATTAGCCCAAACAGATGCCTTTATCCCACTGCCGCCTAACCGCTGGAAAGGCTTAGATAAACATCCCGATATCTTGCAGCAATTTGGCCTAAATCGCGCGCCCAAAGGCGCCTATATCGAGCAGTTTGACTTCGACTTTTTGCGCTTTAAAGTGCCGCCCAATGAGGATGACAGACTTATCTCCCAGCAGCTTTTGCTGATCAAAGTCGCCGATGAGGCGATTCGCGATGCCAAGTTAACCGCTGGCAGCAAGGTCGCGGTGTTAGTGGCGATGGAAACCGAGCTTGAACTGCACCAATTCCGTGGCCGCGTGAATTTGCACACTCAACTGGCGGATAGCTTAAAGAAACAAGGCGTTCACCTCTCCAATGATGAATACCTCGCCCTTGAAGCCATCGCTATGGACAGCGTGCTCGATGCCGCCAAGCTCAATCAATACACTAGCTTTATTGGCAATATTATGGCGTCGCGTATCGCCTCGCTGTGGGACTTTAACGGCCCGGCGTTTACCATTTCAGCCGCCGAGCAATCGGTCGCCCGCTGTATCGATGTGGCGCAAAACCTGCTGTCCCAAGAGGTCCTCGATGGCGTAGTGATTGCCGCCGTGGATTTAAGCGGCAGTGTCGAACAGGTCATATTGAAAAACGCTCAAATCGCCGTTGATCTCGATGCCAATAGCGCGAATCCACAGTGGAAGGTGGGTGAAGGCGCGGGCGCTATCGTGCTGACCAGCCAGCAAGCGAGCAAGAGTGTTCAAACGGGTTACGGGAACATTCTAGGTCAAGCATTTGGCACAAATCATCAGCTGCCCAAGCTGTTAGATTCGCTGATAACCGAAACGGCTATCGCCAATCCTTCCGTCCCCTCAGCCATCCATATGGTTGAGCAATGTATTGCCCCAGAAGAGCAACTGCCAGTGGAGCGGCTATTAACGCAGCTTAATCTGATGGGGACGCCATGCAATCGAGTCGCCAATACCCTTGGGCATAACTTTGCCGCTGCGGGTATGGCCAGTCTTTTGAGTGCCCTGATGAGCCTAAAGAACGGGTCTGCGGGTTCAGATAAAAACGCCGCTAAACAGGCATTAGTCTCCACCCAAAGCCAAGGCGTGAACTCGCTGCTGCTGTTAAGCCAAACTACAGCGCAGGCGGCGCAACTAGAACAGCGCCTTGAGCAAGATTTAACCTTGAGTGAGCAAAAGCATTTAATCAAACCAGTGACGCTCGGTGGCCGCGATATCTATCAACATATTGTGGATACGCCACTGCCAGCACTTGTCGCCATCCAAGGCAAAATGCGCCAGTTGCAGCCTTTAGGCCAACAGTCGAGACAAACTAAGCCCACAGAACTAGCAGCACTTGATATCAGGGCAGAAAACGTCACCCCATTTGCCACACCATTAGCAGTAGAGAGCGGTATGTCATCTAACGCACCACACCAATATTCGGCGGCACCCTTGGCGCAGGATTGGGCGTCGCAGGATAGCGCGGCACTGTTACAAAACCAGCAACTGTTGCAAAACCAGCAATTGGCCCGCGAGGCGCACTTAGCCTTTTTACAGAGCCGTGAGCAAGGGCTCAAACTGGCCGATGCGCTGTTAAAAGCGCAATTGTCCCAGACGACACAAATAGGGGCTGTTACACCCCATGTTGCCCCCAGCACAAATGTCGCTCCCACGGCGCAGCAAGCTGTATCAGGCCCAGAATTAAAACCAGAGTTAAAACCTAATCACGCGAATGTCGCTCCCTACACACCACCCGTTCCTGCGGATAAGCCCTGCATTTGGAACTATCAGGATCTGGTGGAATATGCCGAGGGTGACATTGCCAAGGTCTTTGGTGCCGATTACGCCATTATCGATAGCTACGCACGCCGGGTGCGCCTGCCAACCTCGGATTATCTGCTGGTCTCGCGGGTGACTAAGCTCAACGCGCAAATGAACCGCTATCAGCCGAGCACTATGACCACAGAATACGATATTCCCGTGGATGCGCCCTTCTTGGTCGATGGCCAAATTCCTTGGGCGGTGGCGGTCGAATCGGGCCAGTGCGACTTAATGCTGATCAGCTATTTAGGTATCGATTTTGAAAACAAAGGCGAGCGCGTCTATCGCTTGCTCGACTGCACCCTCACCTTCCTTGGGGATCTGCCCCGCGGTGGCGACACCCTGCGCTACGATATCTCCATCAACCACTTTGCCCGCAATGGCGATACCCTGCTATTTTTCTTCTCCTACGAATGCTTCGTGGGCGATAAGCTGATCCTAAAAATGGACGGCGGCTGCGCGGGATTCTTTACCGATAAAGAACTGGCCGATGGCAAAGGGGTGATCCGCACCGAGTCCGAAATTAAGGCAAGAGAGCAAGCACAAATTGCACTGGCTAATGAGTATGCCCAAAACGGCAATAAGCCACGCTTCACGCCGCTTCTTAACTGCGCGCAAACGGCCTTTAGCTACGGCCAAATCCATCGTCTGCTGAGCGCCGACATTGGCGGCTGTTTCGGCGGTGAACATGCGGCCTATCAGGCAAAGTTTGGCCTCCAGCCTTCACTCTGCTTCGCCTCGGAAAAATTCCTGATGATCGAGCAAGTCAGCAAGCTCGACGTGCATGGTGGCGCTTGGGGCTTAGGGCTGGTTGAAGGTCACAAGCAACTAGCCCCCGACCATTGGTATTTCCCCTGCCATTTCAAGGGCGACCAAGTGATGGCCGGCTCCCTGATGGCCGAAGGTTGTGGCCAGTTACTGCAATTCTTTATGCTGCATATTGGTATGCACGCTAATACACAAGCAGGTGGCGTCACAAACGGTCGTTTCCAACCCCTTGAAAACGCATCGCAAAAAGTGCGCTGCCGCGGTCAGGTATTGCCACAATTTGGCACGCTCACCTATCGTATGGAAGTCACCGAAATTGGCATGAGCCCTCGCCCCTATGCCAAGGCGAATATCGATATTCTGCTCAATGGCAAAGTGGTGGTGGATTTCCAAAACCTCGGGGTAATGATTAAAGAAGAAGCGGATTGCACCCGCTATTCGCACAGCAGTTCTTCACAGGGCCATTATTCACAAGGCAATGATTCGCAAGCAGCAAATATCGACAACCAAGCGGAACAAGCGCCGCTGATGGCGCAAATCCCGGACGTTGCAGCTCCCCTGAATAAAGGCGTTGTACCGCTTAAACATGTGAGTGCGCCGATTGCGCCAGCAGGATCTAAGTACGCCAACCGAGTGCCCGACACCCTGCCGTTTACGCCTTATCATTTGTTTGAGTTTGCCACTGGCGATATTGAAAACTGCTTCGGCCCCGATTTTAGTATTTACCGTGGCTTAATCCCGCCGCGCACGCCTTGCGGCGATCTGCAACTCACCACCCGAGTGGTGGCCATTGAGGGCAAGCGTGGTGAGCTGAAAAAGCCATCCTCCTGTATTGCCGAGTATGAAGTGCCCAGCAACGCTTGGTATTACGCTAAAAACAGTCACCCGAGCGTGATGCCCTACTCTGTGCTGATGGAAATCTCCCTGCAACCCAATGGCTTTATCTCGGGTTATATGGGCACGACCTTAGGTTTCCCGGGGCAGGAGTTATTCTTCCGCAACCTCGATGGCAGTGGCAAGTTACTGCGCGAAGTGGATTTACGCGGTAAAACCATAGTCAACGATTCGCGCCTGCTGTCCACTGTGATTGCTGGCAGCAATATCATTCAAAACTTTAGTTTCGAACTGAGCTGCGATGGCGAACCCTTCTACCGTGGTAATGCGGTTTTCGGTTACTTTAAGGCCGATGCGCTTAAAAACCAGTTGGGTATCGACAATGGTAAAATCACCCAAGCTTGGCACCTTGAGCGCGGTATAAAAGCCGACAGCCAAATCAATCTGTTAGATAAAAACGGCCGCAGTTTTGTAGCGCCGCATGGCAAGCCACACTACCGCCTCGCGGGTGGTCAGTTGAACTTTATCGATAAGGCCGAGATTGTCAAAGCTGGCGGTAAGAAGGGTCTGGGATACTTGTACGCCGAGCGCACTATTGACCCGAGCGATTGGTTCTTCCAGTTCCATTTCCATCAGGATCCAGTGATGCCAGGCTCCCTCGGCGTCGAGGCGATCATCGAATTACTGCAAACCTATGCCATAGACCAAGACCTAGGCGCAGACTTTAATAATCCGAAATTTGGCCAGATCCTGTCAGAAATTAAATGGAAGTATCGCGGTCAAATTAATCCATTAAACAAACAGATGTCGCTGGATGTGCATATCACCAGCATTGAAGATAAAGACGGTAAACGCATCATCAAGGGCGATGCCAACCTGAGTAAGGATGGTCTACGCATTTATGAGGTGACCGATATTGCTATCTGTATCGAAGAGGCATAGCGCTAGCGCCTAACTTGCAGCATTAGCCACAGTTAGCTTAAAAACAGCACACAACTGCCGCAGTGCAAGGGAATAAACTCCACTGCGGCAACCAAAAACCCAAAAGTGAACAGTCCAAATGACGAATACCACACTCGATAATAATAAGCTCAGTCCTTGGCCATGGCAGGTTGATGAAGCCGCCATCAGTTTCGATATCGATTCCCTTGGCAAAAAACTTAAAGATCTCAATCAAGCCTGTTACTTAGTCAATCATGCCGAAAAAGGCCTAGGCATTGCCCAAAGCGCCGAGGTGGTGGGTCTTGCGGATACTGCCGCCAGCAATGGCTTACACAAAAGCAATGGTTTGCATCCTGTCAGCGCCTTCGCCCCCGCCCTTGGCACCCAAAGCTTGGGTGACAGTAATTTTCGCCGCGTGCATGGGGTGAAATACGCCTACTACGCAGGCGCCATGGCTAACGGTATCGCCTCGGAAGAGTTAGTTATCGCTCTTGGTCAGGCGGGCATCTTGTGCTCCTTTGGCGCGGCGGGGTTAATTCCATCGCGCGTAGAAGCCGCGATTAAACGCATTCAAGCGGCATTGCCCAATGGCCCCTACGCCTTTAACTTGATCCATAGCCCGAGTGAGCCTGCGCTGGAGCGTGGCAGTGTCGAACTCTTCCTCAAGCATCAAGTGCGTACGGTTGAAGCCTCGGCCTTCTTGGGCTTAACACCGCAAATCGTCTATTACCGCGCCGCGGGCCTGAGTCGCGACGCCAACGGCGAGATTGTGATTGGCAATAAAGTGATTGCTAAAATCAGTCGTACCGAGGTGGCCACCAAGTTTATGGAGCCTGCCCCCGTTAAGATGCTGCAACAATTAGTGAACGAGGGGCTTATCAGCGAAGATCAAATGCTAATGGCGCAATCTGTGCCCATGGCCGATGACATTACCGCCGAAGCCGACTCAGGCGGCCACACCGACAATCGCCCTCTGGTCACGTTATTGCCGACCATTTTGGCGCTCAAAGATACCATTCAAGCCAAGTACCAATACAAAACGCCTATCCGTGTGGGCGCTGGTGGGGGGATCGGCACGCCTGATGCGGCGCTGGCGACCTTCAATATGGGCGCGGCCTATATTGTCACTGGCTCAATCAACCAAGCCTGTGTTGAGGCTGGGGCCAGCGAACATACCCGTAAATTACTCGCCACCACCGAAATGGCCGATGTGACTATGGCGCCCGCCGCCGATATGTTTGAAATGGGCGTTAAGTTACAAGTGGTTAAGCGCGGCACCCTATTCCCAATGCGCGCCAATAAACTCTATGAGATTTACACCCGCTACGACTCGATTGAGGCGATCCCGGCAGAGGAACGACAGAAGCTGGAAGAGCAAGTGTTTCGCGCCTCATTAGATGAAATTTGGGCAGGCACTGTGGCGCACTTTAATGAGCGCGATCCTAAGCAAATTGAGCGCGCACTGGATAATCCAAAACGCAAAATGGCACTGATTTTCCGCTGGTATTTAGGTCTTTCGAGTCGCTGGTCAAACACGGGCGAAGTCGGCCGCGAAATGGATTATCAGATTTGGGCAGGCCCGGCCCTCGGCGCCTTTAATGCCTGGGCTAAAGGCAGTTATTTGGATGATTACCGCGAGCGCAATGCGGTTGATTTGGCCAAACATTTAATGCAGGGCGCAGCCTACCAAGCACGGATTAACCTGTTGTTATCCCAAGGGGTAAGCATTCCAGTCAGCCAGCAACGCTGGAAACCACTGCAACGCTGTTAATTCGCTTTGGTAAACCTTATTGAGCGGGTTAAGTGAAAACTTAATCCGCTTTTTTGACTTCAATTTTTGATTCATTTACGGGTCAACTTCCACTCGGCATTGTTACTATCAATCAATCGAATACATAATGCCAAAAGCCGATTTGAGTTCTGTTTCCGCTCTGCATTGCCACTTCAGTGGCACGCCGTGAACCCATCCTTGGGGGCTCAACGGAAAATCCCTTTTTCCGATGGCCACTGCCATGTCAATGCTCGCCTGCAAACTATCAAATACATACGGCCTGATTTTAAAATGGATTACAGAAACGAACTTTGATGGACGAGATTTCCCCTCGATTCCCCTACGGCAACTCTTACCGAATCGCAGGTAAAAATTGCCTATCACGCTTATATCAACCAATACTCCCGTCAGTACAGCATTTAAAAATAATCTTAATATTCAATAAATTAAATTAAAACCTCAAAGTTGGCATTAAGCTCGCAATATCCCCATTGTGAGTTTATTGCGGGATTGAGTGATAACGGGATGTAAGACGCAACTTGGCACATTCAACTTACTTCACTCGCTCTCAACAACGAACTCCACTAGCTCGCTCGACGTAATCGTACAGAGTGAAGAAGACCGAAAAACCGAAATAAGACAAAGGAGGTGGCTATGTTAGGTTGGACCTTAATGTTTCTGGTTGTGGCCATTATCGCCGGACTGTTTGGATTTACGGGGATCGCTGGCGCCGCAGCGGGGATCGCAAAGATTATTTTCTTCCTATTTATTGTATTACTTGTGATTTCCCTGCTGGTCAACGCCCTTAAGGGCAAGGCACCACGCGCTTAAATTGGATAAAAGGAGAATCGATATGAAACCTATGACCATAATTACCACCGCATTTTTAGCCTTATTATTAACTTTTGGGCTGTCAGCCTGTAGCGACAACCACGCCGAGGATGCAGGCGAAAAAATCGATGAAGCCATCACTGATACCGGCAATGCGATTGAAGATGCCTGTGAAGAACTGAAAGAAGGCGTTAAAGCGAAAGATACCCGCTGCTAGAACGGATGACGGCGAGTAGATAGTCCCGCAAACGAGCCTATCAGGGGAACCACAGTTAAATTGAGTACCACCGAGCCACTTTATCGCGACAGACATTGGTCACGATAAAGTGGGTTTCCCTGAGGCTCGCCGCTTATCAATGGAGGAGATGCCAATGCTGAGTAGGATCCACATTAAGTATTTCTACCTGTTCGGAGCGCTGTTATTTGGCTATTTCGCCGTAACGGGCCACTCTCCCATTCTAACCTTTATTTGGGCATGGAGCAGCCTATCCCTCGCCCTCGTCGGCTCGGCCTATTGGTTTAATCTCGCCAGTATTTTTAGAAAACGTCAGGATGGTTCCATCCCTTGGTATATTCGTTGGGGTTTTATTCCATTTTTATTAGGATGCCGACTCTATAATCTCTGGGCACGCCGCCGCGATAGCATGCCTTCAATGCAAGCCATTGATAAATATCTGTACTTGGGTAGCCGCTTAAGCGCTGCCGATTTACCTAAACTGAATCGTTATGGCATTAACGCTATTTTAGATGTCACCGCCGAATTCGACGGCCTCGATGTGTCCCTGTATGAAGAGCATATCGACTATCTTAATATCCCTATTCTTGATCACAGCGTACCGACTAGCGCCCAATTAAATCAGGCGATTAACTGGTTACATCGACAAGTACGTGCCCAAAAGCGGGTATTAATCCACTGTGCGCTCGGCCGCGGGCGCTCCGTAATGGTGCTGGCCGCTTATCTTGTATGCCGCCGCCCCGAACTCAGTTTTGCCGAGGTGCTGCAACAGATTAAAAGCATTCGTAAAACCGCAGGGTTAAATCGCTGGCAACTTAAAGCGCTGGAGCAGATGTACACTCAAGGGGAAATCAAACTGCATAAACGAGCCTGGATTATCGCCAATCCCGTCTCTGGCGCGGGTAAATGGCAGACCCATGGCGAACAAATTTGCACTGAACTGAAACGCTATTTTGAGGTGCAGTTAGCGCTCACCACGCCAGAGATTAGCGCCCAAACCCAAGCGAAAAAAGCCCGGCTTCAGGGCGCCGATATCATCATCGCTTGCGGGGGCGATGGCACAGTTACTGAGGTCGCGGCGGAGATTATCGACACCGATATCACCTTAGGCATTATCCCCCTTGGCACCACTAATGCCCTATCACACGCCCTCTTTGGTTTAAGCAGTAAGCTCAATGCCGTCTCCCAAGCCCTTGATAATATTATCCAAGGCCAGACACAGACCATAGACACAGCGCGTTGCAATGAGCGACTGGTGTTACTGCTGGTCGGCATTGGGTTTGAACAGCAAATGATTGAGTCGGCGAGCCGCGAGCGTAAAAATGCTCTCGGCCAACTCGCCTACCTCGATGGTTTGTGGCGCGCGGTGAATACCGACACCAGCCTCGAGTTGCAGCTGACTTTAGATGACCAGGCCCCAATGACAGTGAAAACCCACAGCCTAGTGGTTGCCAATGCCGCGCCTTTTACCAGCTTACTCGCCCAAGGTAAGGGCGAACCCAATATGACAGACGGCTTGCTGGATATCACTTGGTTGGATTCAAATAATGAGCCGAATGAACAGCTTATCAGTCTGGCTGAACTGGCTTTTACTGGCTGGATTACAGAGGCCGCCAATAGCGGCTCTGCGACCACGGGCAAAGTAAAACATGCCCATGCTAAAAGGGTGAAGATCAGCAGTCAGCCCCAATCCAAGTATGTGATTGATGGCGAGATTTGTGAGCCGGAGGAACTCAATATCGATATCCTGCCCGCCTCTTTAAAGGTGTTTGTGCCCTATCAAGCGCAAAATGATGAACCGCAGTCAGAGTCATAAATAAGCTAACACATTCAGAATTAACTCTGAACCAAACTCTGAATCAAAGCTGAATCAAAAGCAGAATCAATGCATTAGCTTATTTTCAGGCATTTAAAGTAGGTTACTACTTGGCGACGCTATTGCTAACGGAATCTGCATCAGCGGTTTGAACGTCTGACTCCTGCTCATATTTACTAAGCTTGTTATAGAGGGTTTTAACGCTGATCCCAAGCTGCTCGGCGGTGTCAGTCTTATTGCCCTGACTTGTTTCAAGCGCTTGGTAAATGGCGATTTTCTCCAGCTCCTCAAGGCGCATACCTTGGGGGATCACTACATTTTCCTCCGCAGCCGACTCTTTATCCAAACTGGGCGTAAGCTGCAAATGCTCAGGGATAATCTCATGGTCTGCCAGTATATAAGCGCGCTCGATAGCATGCTTTAACTCGCGCACATTCCCCGGCCAAGTGTGGGCCGCAATCACCTCTAAACTTGAGGACGAGAACACTTTGCTCTGTTTTTCCGCCGCATTGCGATAGGCCAGAAAATGCTTCGCCAGTCCCACTATATCTTCCCCGCGCTCCCGTAATGGCGGCACTTGAATGGGGAAATGCGCTAAGCGAAAGTACAAATCCTCCCGCAGTTGTCCTTGCTCAATCGCCACTAAAGGATCGCGGTTTGTCGCCGCCACAATACGCACATTCGCCTTGAGCACCTTAGGGCTGCCGACAGGGCGATATTCATTATTTTCGAGCACTCTTAATAGCTTAACTTGATGCTCAAGCGGCATTTCGGTGACTTCATCGAGGAATAAGGTGCCGCCTTCGGCCTGCTCAAATACCCCTTGATGATCGCGATTCGCACCGGTAAAGGAGCCTTTTACATGGCCGAAGAGTTCACTATCGACCAATTCTGGGCTCAAAGCGCCGCAGTTAATCGCAATATAGGGCTTATTCACCCGCGGGCTGGCTAAGTGAATGGTATTGGCGACCAGTTCTTTACCCGCGCCACTCTCACCGATAATCAACACATTGCTCTCGGCGGCCGACACGCGGCGGATAGTGCGATACAAGCGGTGCATAGGTAATGAGGAGCCCACCAGCAGACCATATTGATCTAACTCGCTGGCAAAGGGGCGAATGCGTGTCGAGGTATTGGCAACCAGATGCTGGGCAAAATCCGCTAAGGTTTCGCACAGTAACGACATATCGATGGGCTTACGGAAATGGTAGCCCGCGTATTTGGACAAGAGTTTATCGAGGTGAGGATTCGGCAGGCCGTCGGAGAGGAAAATAAACTCCACATCCGCAATGGCGCTCGACTCGAGTAAGGCTAAGTAATCTTCACGGCTTAGACGGGGCAGCTCAATGATCGCCACATCGATACGATTGGCCTCCAGCTGACTAATCCAAGATAAATCATCGGTACTGCGTAGCTTGTTGTAGGTCTGCGCGCCTTCGAGCTGCACTAATGCCTGCTCGGTCTCGAAGTCCTGTAGATGATAGAAAAGCGTTGGTCGGATCATCTTGTGCCACTCCCTGTGAATGAAGCACCACTGTATGCCAGCCGTGAAATTTTAACAATCTCAACGGTAAGAGTTGCCGATAATAAGCAAGCTACTGGCGACAATGGATAAATATCATCAGTTAAATCAATTCATTAACTTATCATTAAAAAGTGAACGAAATATGCATAGAAGCTGAATGAAGCTGATATTTCCATAAAAACTTGGGCAATCCGTGTCGGCGGAGCAGCCCAAACTACCACAGGAGGTCGTTATGACGTCTAATGTTGCGCAACATCAGACCGAGCTGAGCGCCGATATTAAGCTGGTTAATGAGTTAATCGAGCTGACGCAAACCGGCGTGGATTTTTATACTCGGGCCAATACCACTGTCGATGACTACAGCCTAAAACGCATTTTTATCGCCCAAATCAAGACGTATCAAGGGATGCTGGCGCGATTTAAGCAATTGCTCGCCCAATCATTACAACAAATGGGCCCGAACTCGGTGCCGCCGTCGCAGACTCGGCCCTATGCCGATGTCGATGCTTTACTTATCAAACAACAACTCGCCGATGCCCTCGTCGTGCTCTGTGAGCTTGAGCGTCAGCGCCTTAACCATCTCAAACAGTTAATTAAAAAGGCCAACCACCCGAGGTTAATCAGCCAATTGGCCGAAGATATTGCCTGGCTACAAATCCATTTGGATACCTTACACCTGCGTAGCCAAGCCCTGTAAGGCAGCCATGCCAGCCAATAACGCGGCCAACTGAGCCGCGTTTTTGTTGCCTGCGATCTATTTGAGCTTAACGCCTATCCCACTTAAGCCCAATCGCTTAATCACCCTCGGTAATATTTACATTTTGTCGGTAAAAAGCGCCGATTTGACGATTAAGCCAAACACCTAAAATAAGTGCAAACAACACTTAAAACATTTAAAATCAGTAAGATAAAAATATTGGCACGATTCACGCTTTAGTTCCTTCGAGATAACAACGGAGGATATCATTATGAAAAACACGACAACTTTAGCTTTAACCACCTTACTTGTCGGTTCTATCAGTTTAAATGTGGCCGCCGCACAGGATTGGAAAGACGATGCCAAAGATGCTTGGCTCGATGGCAAGGCCGAAACGACTTTGTTGCTTAATACTAACCTCAACTCCTTTGACATTATGACCGACGTGAAAAACGGCCATGTCACCTTAACCGGTCAAGTGGAGAGCAGTGTCGATAAGGCGCTCGCCGCTGAGCTCATCAAAAGCTTAGATGGGGTAAAAGGGGTCGATAACAAATTAACCGTGATGAATGAAGACGAAGGCACCAGTGAGGTGGTGAAGACCCTAACCGACTCTAAGGTTGCAACAGTCGTGAAAACCCGTCTGTTGTTCTCGACCGACGTATCGGGCACCCAAATTAATGTCGACGTTGCCGATGGCGTAGTGACCTTGCAGGGTGAAGTGGCTAGCGATGCAGAGCGTCAATTAGCCCTGACCATTGCCAAAAATACCGATGATGTGAAAAAGGTCGTCGATAAAATCAAAGTCAAAACCTCATAATGGTCCTGACATGCAGCCCTTGCTAATTCAGCGCTTGCCAATTCAACGCTTGATATTAGTCACTCGGGCAAAAACCACAAAACCAGCTTCGGCTGGTTTTGTTTTATCGGCGCGATGTCATGTTAATCATGCCTTAGGCTTCGGCTTCCTGTTCGATGCAGAAGCTAAATTCATAAAAATGTTGTCCATTTTCGATGCTTATCGCCATAGTGCCATATAGCCCTGTGAGTTCACCCGCACCTGAATGGGGGACAACCTCAAGGTGTAATCGGTTTTGACCATCAGTCATAATGCCAAAATGTTGCAGCACAAAACTGCCCTGTCTGCCGCACAGTTTTCCCACGACTTGCTCAATCGCCACGTAACCCGCCGAGCCTTTTACCGCTGTCATAGCACTGAGCATTTCGCCTTGGCTGCGAGCTTCTAGCTCACCATAAAAGGTTTTATCTAAGGTCATTCTGCCCAAGTTCACGCCGCCCACACCTGTGGCATAGGCATTCTCGGGATTGAGCTTAACATCAAATTTGCCCGTGACTTTGGTCATTTCCATGACACGCTCCTTGTTCTAATTTTATGTTTTATGCCAAAACCTTAGCTTTCCCAGCCGCTAGGTGAAGTAAAGAATCCACCTTCTGAAGAAGGTGGCTTTGTTTTAACCCCCTAAAAGGGGGCCTTTATTCAAGAGCAAGTTGACCCTGCTCTTGCC
>NZ_AXZL01000067.1 GCF_000485795.1 Shewanella decolorationis S12 | reverse complement strand
AAGATGCATTTAACATGGGTAGGTATACAGGCAAAGCCTCAAATGATGATAACCACCTACTGAAGTAGGTGGTTTTGGGCTAAAAATAAAAATGGCTGCAATTGCAGCCATTTTTCTTATCTTTCGCCAACAAAAAAACCCGGCCTCGCCGGGTTCTTAAACTAAAGGAGAATATTAGCGTGCGCGGAAGACAATACGACCTTTTGTCAGATCATAAGGAGTCAACTGGACTGTTACTTTGTCACCAGTCAGGATGCGGATGTAGTTTTTGCGCATTTTGCCAGAAATGTGGGCTATCACCACATGACCATTTTCAAGCTCTACGCGGAACATTGTGTTTGGCAAGGTTTCAAGGATAGTGCCTTGCATTTCAATGTTGTCTTCTTTCGCCATTAATTAGTTATCCCATTAGCCTTCGAATATAAAAAACCGGCGTATCATGCCGCAAATTCACTTGGCTGTAAAGGGGAAGTGCCTAGCAAACTTGGGAATACTCCCAGCCTTGGGGGGTTAAAATCTGGTAAGGACGGTATAAACGCTTGTAGGACATTTTTCGATTGGCATCAATTTGATATCCAAGATACAGAAATTCTTTGTCCTGTAATTTTGCTAAGCGGCACTGGAGTAAAATCAGCAGTGAGCCAAGGGAGCGGCGTTCTTCGTCGGGGTCAAAATAACTATAAATAGCCGACAAACTATTGGGGAGTGTATCTGTCACTGCAACCGCTAAAAGTCGATTACTATCATAGACTTCGATAAAGGTTGGCGGTAGCCAATGGCAAAATAAAAACTGCTCATATTGCGACTTACTCGGGGGGAACATGGGGCCATCGAAGTGGCGCTCACGGATATATTTTTCATACAGGGCATATTGGGCCTCGGTATGTTCAGAGGTAATACGCCAAGTTAAATCACGGTTATGGGCTAAGGTGCGTTTTTGCCGTTTAGAAGGCATAAACTCATTAATAGGTAATCGAATCGGCTGGCAGGCACTGCAACGAGGACAGCGAGGTTTATAGATGGCGCTGCCACTGCGGCGAAAACCTATGGCTAATAGGCGATCAAATAAAATCGGGTCGAGTGTTTCCTCTTGGATCACCAACAGCTGTTCTTGCTGTCCATCCAGATAGCTGCAGGGAAAGATTTGGCTGATCCCAATGGCGATGGGCGTGTTACTCGCGTTAGAGTTCAAGTGTGACCTCACTCGGTATCCAAGCCGCAGGATTGACTGGCTTATCCCTAAACTGAGTTAAGAGTTGAATAAAATCAGCGCGCTTCACCGGTTTGGCCCCTAAGCTCTCAAGGTGGGGATTCATCACCTGAGCGTCAATCAATTTAAAATTCATTTTGATAAGATGCTGTTGCAACACCGCCATGGCCGCCTTGGATGCGTTGGTTTCGCGATGGAACATAGATTCCCCACAAAAGACTTGGCCGATGGCGAGACCATAAAGCCCACCGATTAATCGTTCGCCGTGCCAAACTTCGATTGAGTGGGCATGGCCATTATGGTGTAGCTCACGGTAGGCCATTTGAATTTCATGGGTTATCCAAGTGCCTGCTTGTTTACGCCGAGGTTGAGCACAACCTGCCATGACATCGGTAAAGGCATGGTTGATGGTGAAACGCCAAGGCTGTTTTTTTAAATATTTACGTAAACTGGTGCTGATATTCACTTGGCTAGGAATAAAAATGGCGCGGGGATCCGGTGACCACCATAAAATAGGATCGTCGGCGTTAAACCAAGGAAAAATGCCATGATAATAGGCGGTTAATAAACGTTCAGGGCGAAGATCGCCGCCTATCGCCAATAAGCCGTTTGGATCGGTTAGGGCGAGTTCGGGCGAAGGAAAAGCTTCAAATTCGTGATTCAGAAAAGACAGTGAGTTCACAATTGCGTATGATTCAGTAATAGACCCTTATATTAAGTTAGCGGAAATTCGGATATGTGGAAACCTACACTAGCGAGCTTTATGTTTATTTGTGCTTTAGTGATTTCTCCCGTGCAAGCAGGCTACGATCGTAATCAGGCTGTGCCGGTCGAAAAAGTCCTCTATGGCGATATCAACTCGGTACGCAATATCACTGAAACCCAATTGATTGAAGACAAAAACCAAGGTTGGAAAACCTTTGGTGGCGCCTTAGCGGGCGGGGTGATTGGTCATCAATTTGGTGGCGGCTCAGGCCAAGATATCGCAACGGTATTGGGGGCGTTGATTGGCGCAGGTGTTGGCAATCGTTATGGTAGTGGCACTACGGTACAATCACTTAAGCTAGTGGAGCTGATGATCACTCAGGAAGATGGCACGCAAGTCATGGTGATCCAAGATTATGATCCCGGCATGGTGTTCAATGCGGGAGATAGGGTACGTGTGGTGTACCTGCAAGGTGGGGTTCGCGTTGATTTAGCCATGTGATAAAGTACGAACTTAAGCGTAACTGCCTATAATCAATACAAAAGTGTAAACGGTGATAGAATGACACGGACAGAACTAACCCAATATTTAGCCGATTTCTTACGCGTATCGGCCTTTAAAGATTACGCCCCGAATGGGTTACAGGTTGAAGGGAAAGCAGAGATCCGCACCATAGTGACAGGTGTGACGGCGTGCCAAGCGTTAATCGATGAAGCTATTCGCCTCAAAGCCGATGCGATTTTGGCTCACCATGGTTTTTTCTGGAAGAGTGAACCTGAGGTGATCACCGGCATGAAACAGCGCCGGATCAAAGCTTTACTCGCCCATGATATCAACCTGTTTGGCTATCACTTGCCCTTAGATGCTCATCCTATGCTGGGTAACAATGCTACGCTCGGCCGCAAACTTGGGATCCTCGATGCTGAAGCGGTTGAGGATGTTGCGCAGGGGCTCGTATGGCGTGGCAAACTGGATTTACCCGTGAGTGCCAGTGAATTTGCCGCGACCTTAGGTGAGGTGCTCGGTAGAACGCCACTGCATATTGGTGAAAGTTCGGATGAAATCCAGCACTTAGCTTGGTGTACCGGTGGCGCTCAGGATTATATTGATATTGCCGCAAGCCTTGGGGTCGATGCGTTTATCAGTGGCGAAGTGTCCGAGCGGACATTCCACAGTGCGGTGGAGCAGGGTATCCACTATTATGCTGCGGGTCACCATGCGACCGAGCGTTTTGGCATTGAGGCGCTTGGGCGTCATCTCGCCCGCGAATTTAATTTAGTGCACCATTTTGTGGATATCGCTAACCCAGTCTAATGGCGTTGCCTTATCGACATAGAGTAAATGAAAGGCGAGCTATGCTCGCCTTTGTTTTATGTAAATTACCCCTAATTTTAAATCAGCTTAAGTTTAAATAAGCCTCAGTTTAAATCAGCCCTAGGGTCGATAGAATAAAAATGCCCAAGGTGCAGGTGAGCAATGAGCAAACTGTGGTGAGGGCGATAATATTGGCGGCTAGGGTGGCATTTCCCCCCATAGCCCGCGCCATCACATAACTTGCCGCCGCCGTGGGCGCGGCGCTCATCAAAAACACTAAGGCCAGTTCCACACCGCGATAGCCAAGTATCAAGGCTCCTAGGGTGATGAAGAGTGGCGCAAAGATCAGTTTTAAGGCGGTCGAGAACCAAGTGGAATACTTTTCATGCCTGAGCGAGCCAATATCCAGTGAGCCGCCAGTGCACAGTAGTGCTAAGGGCAGCGTCATATTGGCAAAGTATTGTCCGGCATCGAGGACCATTTTCGGTACTGGGATCGCCAGCAGGTAAAACAGCATGCCGAGCATAATGGCAATGATCAGCGGGTTTTTAGTGATGGTTTTAATGATCACTGCAAAGGCGCGGCGGCTCGATTCCTCTCCCCGTGGGCTTAAACAAATTACGGCTTGAATATTGTAGAGCAGCGTCATGGACGCCACATAAACGGCCGCTAAGGCAACGCCTGATTCGCCGTAGGCATTAGAGACATATGCTAAGCCGATAATGGCGGTATTGGCTCTAAATCCCCCTTGAATGATGACGCCTTGATCCTTCGGCTCGGGGAAAAATCGTTTCGTCGCGTAGGTCGAGAGAATAAAAAACAGTAAGTTGGCTAATAAGCCATAACCGATTAACGGCGCACTGGCGGCAAGATCGTGATGCGAGCTGATGATGCTGAGAAACAACAGCGCGGGCAGGGTGACATTAAAAACCAGCTTCGAGGCGACATCAATAAAGTGCTCATCAATCACTTGGGTGCGTTTAAGCATGACGCCTAGGGCTAACATTAAACAGATGGGACCAGTTATTGAAGCAGAAAACAACAACTGCTCAATGATATTGCCCATAACTTCTCCTCGAAAATTCCATAGTGCGTTGCCGCTGAAACCGTGCGGCTTAACGATTACAAAAGTGATTACAACAGCGATTACAACTCAGCCATGACTGCTTAGTGTTAGCGGTCGATTCACGCTTAGCTATTAACCGTTAACTTATCGCTGGCTAGATAGAGTGGCTTTTGACACAGTCATTTAGATAAATTTAGCTAAAGTCACTTAATCACACTCACTTAACCACAGGCGCGATAGTGTCGCACAGTGAGTCGCTTGTCGAGAGCACATCAACTCACACTTCCAGAAAAGCGTAACCGGATGTTTTACCAACAAATAAGGCCGCATTAAATGCGGCCTTAAATCTACTTGAAGCTTGACTCGTGCTTAGTGTTGATTACTTCACACGCATGCCAGGTTGTGCGCCTTCGTGGGGTTCTAAAATCCACAAATCGCTGCCACCAGGGCCAGCAGCCAGTACCATGCCTTCTGACATGCCAAAACGCATCTTACGTGGCGCAAGGTTGGCGACCATCACTGTCAGCTTACCTTCGAGATCCTCAGGCGAGTAGGCCGATTTAATGCCTGCAAATACCTGACGGGTCTCACCGCCGATATCCAATTGCAGTTTTAACAGTTTGTCGGCTTCGGCCACATGCTCGGCTTTGACGATACGCGCAATACGCAGATCGATTTTAGCGAAATCTTCAAAGTTGATGGTGTCGCTAATCGGATCGGTCGCCAATGGGCCCTTAGGTGCTTCTGGCTCGCTCGTGGCTTGTAGGTTTTCTTTAGAGTCGGCAACCATAGCGTTAACCTTGTCTAATTCAACGCGTTGCATCATGGCTTTAAATGGTGCAATCTCGTGTCCCGCCATATCTTGACCCAAGCTATCCCAAGTTAAGGTCTGTTGGAAGAAGGCTTCAACATCCAGCGCTAAACGTGGTAACACAGGTTTTAAGTAAGTGACCAGAATGCGGAACAGGTTCAGCGCGTTCGAGCACACTTGGTGCGCCGCTTCCTGTTGATCGTCTTGCTTCACTAACTGCC
Source organism: Shewanella decolorationis S12 (assembly GCF_000485795.1). Taxonomy (GTDB): domain Bacteria; phylum Pseudomonadota; class Gammaproteobacteria; order Enterobacterales; family Shewanellaceae; genus Shewanella; species Shewanella decolorationis. The sequence continues at coordinate 174,276 of NZ_AXZL01000067.1, read as the reverse complement.
AAGGCGCTGCGTCGGCGACAAAACCGTTGGCGATATCGGCCAATGCCATGATTTCGCGCATCGCCTTACCGTATTCGCGGGTTTCATAGAACTCGGCGATTTGCTCTTGCTTAGCTAAAAACGCATCTGTGAGCGTAGTGTCGGCAATCTTGGCCAACTTGCCATCGAAACGCTTAGTGATAAAGCCCGCGGTACGAGACGCAAGATTCACCAGCTTACCCACTAAGTCTGAGTTTACGCGTTGTACGAAGTCTTCTAAATTCAGGTCGAGATCGTCGATACGGCTGCTCAGTTTGGCGGCGTAGTAGTAGCGTAAGTATTCAGGATCTAAGTGGTCTAAATAGGTGCGCGCCTTAATAAAGGTGCCCTTAGATTTAGACATCTTAGCGCCGTTTACTGTCACATAACCGTGGGCGTAAACACTGTTAGGTTGACGGTAGCCCGAGCCATAGAGCATGGCTGGCCAGAACAGGCTGTGGAAGTAAACGATATCTTTACCGATAAAATGGTAAACTTCGGCCTTAGAATCTTTAGCCCAAAATTCGTCAAAACTCAGCTCTGGACGTTTGTCACAGAGGTTTTTGAACGAGCCCATGTAGCCGATAGGCGCATCTAACCAAACGTAGAAGTATTTGCCCGGTGCATCTGGGATCTCAAAGCCAAAGTAAGGCGCATCGCGGGTGATATCCCATTGCTGCAGACCCTGTTCGAACCATTCGTCGAGTTTGTTGGCCATTTCGGTTTGCAGTGCACCCGAGCGAGTCCACTCTTTAAGCATGTCTTCGAAGGCGGGTAAGTCGAAGAAGAAGTGCTCAGTGTCCTTCATCACAGGCGTCGCACCCGATACTGCCGATTTAGGGTTAATCAGCTCAGTTGGGCTGTAGGTTGCGCCGCAGGCATCACAGTTATCGCCGTATTGATCCGGTGACTTACACTTAGGGCAGGTGCCTTTGACGAAGCGGTCTGGCAGGAACATCGACTTTTCAGGGTCAAATAATTGCGAAATGCTCTTGCTCTTGATATAGCCATTAGCGCGCAGTTTTAAGTAAATATCGCTCGCCAGCACGCGGTTTTCTTCACTGTGGGTGCTGTGATAATTATCGAAGGCGATATTAAAATCGGCGAAATCCTGCTGATGCTCTTTGTTGACCTGAGCGATCATTTCTTCAGGCGCCATGCCTAATTGCTGCGCCTTAAGCATAATCGGTGTGCCGTGAGCGTCATCGGCACAAATATAGTGGCACTCATGTCCACGAAGCTTTTGATAACGCGACCAGATATCCGTCTGGATGTATTCCAGCATGTGACCTAAATGAATCGGTCCGTTCGCGTAGGGAAGTGCGCTGGTCACGAGAATTTTACGTTGTGAAGTTGCCATCTTGTCTCAAATATCGTGGTGGGCCAAAAATAATGGTAGAGATACTAACCGATTACAGGATGATTTTCATCAAAACCTGAGTCGATTGGGTTAAATCTGCGCTAATGTTTTTGTCATTATCTGGTACACTTGGGCAAATTTATTGGTGGGGGTAATTCTTTTGTCTTCAACTCAAACTGATTATCGTTTAAGTGACGATCTTCTCGGGCCCGTTCTGGCCATTCTCGATGCATATATCGACCCGTATTTAGCGAAGGGGTTAGTGAGCGCAGGATGCGTGAATAAATTGGCGATTGAAGGTAAGCGTTTGCAGCTTGGCTTAGTCTATCCATACCCTTGTATGACCCAATACCGTGATACTGTTATGGCACTCACCAACAAACTCGCGGTGCTGGATGCCATCGACGAAGTTGAGTGCGAAATCGATTTCCAACCAAAAGTGTATTCGGCGATTGCCTCTATCGCACCGATTGCCAATGTGAAGCAAGTGATTGCCGTCGCATCAGGCAAAGGCGGTGTGGGTAAATCGACCACGGCGGTTAACCTTGCCTTAGCACTGGCAGCAGAAGGTGCCCAGGTCGGGATTTTAGATGCCGATATTTATGGCCCATCAGTCCCATTAATGCTCGGGATCCCTAACTTCAGACCCGTTTCCCTCGATGGTAAACACATGAGCGCCGCCAGTGCCCATGGCATTGCCGCTCAATCGATTGGTTTTATGTTAAGTGGTGATGAAGCCGCAGTATGGCGTGGCCCTATGGCGGCGGGCGCGCTTGCGCAGCTGCTCAATGAAACCCAGTGGCCTGAATTGGATTATTTGGTGGTCGACATGCCGCCGGGGACTGGTGATATTCAATTGACCCTGTCACAAAAAGTGCCAGTAAGTGGCGCTGTGATTGTGACCACCCCTCAGGACATCGCGCTGGCCGATGCCAAGAAAGGCATCACCATGTTCCAGAAGGTGAATATCCCCGTCCTCGGGATTGTTGAGAATATGAGTTTCCATTTATGTCCCGAGTGCGGTCATAAAGAACACCCATTTGGTACGCACGGTGGCAGTAAAATGGCCGAGCGTTATCAAGTTCCACTCTTAGGTGCCTTACCGCTGCACATCAACATCCGTGAAGCCATGGATGTGGGTGCGCCGACGGTTGTGGCCGAGCCTGACAGTGAAGTGGCGGCACTTTATCGGGAAATTGCCCGTAAAGTGGGCGCCGAATTGGCTCTCAAACAGAGTCAAAAAACAGTTTCTATTAGCGTATCAGATGACGAGTAAGGTTTAAGGGTATGAATTCTCAGCAGTGTGTCATTATTGCAATTGCTGGCGCGTCAGCATCGGGCAAGAGTTTAATTGCCAAGACGATTTTTGACGAACTTCGCCGCGATTTAGGCACAGATCAGATTGGGGTAATTAACGAAGACGCGTACTACCGCGATCAGAGTCATTTATCCATGGATGAACGTGTGTTAACCAACTACGACCATCCCAAGGCGTTAGACCATCAGCTGCTATGCACGCACTTGCAGTTGCTAAAGTCTGGCGAAGCTGTTGATATTCCTTGCTATAGCTATACCGAACATACGCGTATGGCCGAAACCGTGAAAATGACACCGAAGAAAGTGATCATTTTAGAAGGCATCCTGCTGTTAACAGACCCTAAATTGCGTGAATTGATGGATGCGAGCGTATTTATGGATACGCCGCTGGACATTTGCTTCCTGCGCCGTTTAACCCGCGACGTGGCAGAGCGTGGTCGTACGATGGAATCGGTGATTTCACAGTACAAGAAGACAGTGCGTCCTATGTTCCTGCAATTTATTGAACCTTCAAAACAATACGCTGATATTATCGTGCCTCGCGGCGGTAAAAACCGTATCGCGACCGATATTTTAAAGACTCGTATTCAACATCTACTGGCAAAATAACGACTAAAACTCAGGGAGTAAAAGGCAAGATGCGCTTAACCGATATCGAAATTGAACAGGCCCTTGATAACGGCTCGATTGTGATTGAACCTCGCCCAAGCAACGATGCGATTTCTGGTGTGAGTGTCGATGTGCGATTAGGGGGGCAATTTCGCGTCTTTAAAGACCATACCGCGCCTTTTATTGACCTGAGTGGTCCGAGTACGGAAGTGCAGGCGGCGCTTGATCGGGTGATGAGCGAAATCATCGAAATCCCTGACGGCGAAGCCTTCTTCCTGCATCCCGGTGAATTGGCGCTCGCCGTGACCTATGAGAGCGTGACGCTGCCTGCCGATATCGTCGGTTGGCTCGATGGCCGCTCTTCACTGGCGCGTTTAGGCCTGATGGTGCACGTCACTGCGCACCGGATTGATCCGGGTTGGCAGGGCAAAATTGTGCTTGAGTTTTATAACAGTGGTAAGTTGCCTTTAGCGCTGCGTCCACGGATGACCATTGGCGCGTTAAACTTTGAACGTTTAAGCGGCCCAGTGGCGCGTCCTTATAACAAACGTAAAAACGCGAAATATAAAGATCAGCAAGATGCGGTCGCCAGCCGTATCAGTCAGGACTAATACCCTTGATTTGGGTTAATGGGGTATCACAGGCAAGCATTGCTCCCATGGACAGAGGGCTTGCCTATGGTGATGGCCTATTTGCCACGATGCGAACTGACGCACATGGCATTTTGTTTTTTGAGCAGCACCAAGCCCGTCTTTCGGCAGGCGCTGCGCGGCTAGGGTTTGACTGGCAAATGAGTCAAGCCCTAAGCCAACAACTCGATACTCTCGCCAAGCAATACCCACAGCACTGTATTAAATTGATGCTCACGCGGGGCGTGGGTGGCCGTGGTTATGCGCCGCCAGAGCAGGTTCAAGTCACTGAAGTGGTCTCAGTTCATCCTATTCCTGCCCAATATGCCTTATGGCAGCAACAGGGCATTCGCCTTGCGACGTCAGCGGTCCAATTAGGTCACCAACCTTTATTGGCGGGAATAAAGCACCTTAATCGCCTCGAGCAAGTGTTGATCAAATCCCAGCCCTTACCACAGGGTTTTGATGATTGGTTGGTGTTGGATTGCACTGGACAGGTGATAGAGTCTTCTATGGCGAATATCTTTTTTGTCAAAGGCAATCAAGTGATTACCCCATCGTTGGCGCGCTGCGGCGTCGCGGGTGTGATGCGCGAGCAAGTTATGTTAGCCTTACTTGCACAGCAGATGAATATCGATTGTTTGCCGTTTGGCGCCGAGCGTTTAGTGGAGTTTGACTCGGCATTTATCACTAACAGCGTCTTAGGTGTAGTGGATGTGCTGGCGATTGATTCGCACACTTTTACTCCTTCTCCTTTGACAGCAGATCTTAGACAAACACTTTCACTCTCACTATGAAGAAAATCATTCTGATCGCAAGTTCTACTTTGTTGACCTTGCTGACCTTAGCTTGTTTGGTTGGTTATTGGGGCTATCGAACGATTATTGATTACAGCCAAACCCCCTTAGTGTTAACCGAAGCCAAAGAATTAACCATTGCCCGTGGCACCAGTGTGCACCAATTAGCGCAGCAGTTAGAAACCGATGGTGTAATCCAAGACAAATGGAAACTCAAATGGTTACTGAAATTGCGCCCAGAGCTGGCGAAGATCCGTACCGGTCTTTACGAGATGTCTCCTTCGCAGTCGATTGCCGACTTACTCAACGATTTAGTTAATGGCAAGGTGAAAACCTTTAGCCTGACCTTAGTCGAAGGCAAAACCATTGCCGAGTGGGAACAACAGCTTGCGAGTGCGCCGCACTTACAGTTGTCCCCTGAGGTCTTTAGTGCGGTATTGATGGAGCAGGGCGACGATTCGGCGCTGCCCGAAGGTAAATTCTTCCCCGATACTTACCATTACACCGCCGATAGCGATGCTAAGACGCTACTGACCCAAAGTTATAAGATGATGGAGCAGGAGCTGGCCAAAGCATGGGCGGAGCGTGTGCCCGGTTTACCACTTAAATCGCCCTACCAGATGCTGATCTTGGCATCGATTGTTGAGAAAGAAACAGGCCAAGCCTTCGAGCGCGATCAAATCGCCGGTGTCTTTATCAATCGACTCAATTTAGGGATGAAGCTGCAAACCGATCCAACGGTTATTTATGGCATGGGAGACAGATTTAAAGGCAATATCACCCGTAAAGATCTCGTCGAAGAGACCCCCTTTAACACCTATCGGATTTTCGGTTTACCGCCAACGCCGATAGCTGCGCCGAGTAAGGCGTCATTGCAGGCGGTGTCTAAACCTGCCAAGGTCAGTTATTTGTATTTTGTGTCGCGCAACGATGGCACCCATGTGTTTTCGACCACATTGGAAGAGCATAACCGCGCCGTCGATATTTATCAGAGAAAGAAAAAATGACCCAAGCATCCGCCAAATTCATTGTTGTTGAAGGACTGGAAGGCGCAGGCAAATCGAGTGCGATTGCCCTTATTCGCGATTTTATTGAAAAACATACCGGCCTCGCACCCGTGTGCACCCGCGAGCCAGGCGGTACGCCGCTGGCCGAGCGCATTCGTGATTTAGTGAAAATTGCCGACCCAAGCGATCCTCTGTGTGATGAGTCCGAATGTTTATTGATCTACGCCGCCAGAGCTCAGCTCGTCGCCAATGTGATCAAACCCGCGCTGGCAGAAGGTAAGTGGGTGTTAGGTGATAGACATAATCTTTCATCCTTAGCGTACCAAGGCGGTGGACGCGGCTTAATGCCCTTAGTGGAAGCCGTGAGTAACGCGACGCTCAAAGGCTTTAAACCCGATTTAACCCTCTATCTTGACCTTGATCCTAAGCTTGGGCTGCAGCGCGCAGCAAAGCGGGGTGAGCTAGATAGGATCGAGCAACAAGCCATCGACTTTTTTGAACGGGCGCGCGCAACTTATCTCAAGCTTGCTAGCGAAGATGAGCGGATTGTCGTTATCGATGCCAGCCAAACCATGGCTGAAGTGCATAAAGATATTCTGGCCGTGTTACAGGCGATGGCATGGTAACGCAAAGCGGATTTGATGTATTAACCCTGCCTTGGCTTGATACGCCAAGACAGGCGTTTTTGACCCAGTTACAAACCCAAAAAGTCCCCCATGCGCAACTAGTGGGTATCGATTCCGCCTATGGCGGTGAACTTTTGAGTGTGTTTATGGCGCGCGCCGCCATGTGTTCGCAACCTACTCCTGCGGGTGGATGCGGTTTTTGTAAGTCCTGCCAGTTATTTGATGCGGGTAATCACCCTGATTTTTACCAAATTGAGGCCGATGGCCATCAAATTAAAGTCGACCAAATCCGTGAGCTGTGTAACCGCCTGAGTGCAACCGCCCAGCAGAGTGGACGGCGTGTCGCCATCATTCACCACAGCGAGCGCTTAAACTCAGCCTCCGCCAATGCGTTACTCAAGACGCTTGAAGAGCCGGGCAAAGACACCTTACTGCTATTACATTCCGATACGCCTGCGCGTTTAATGGCAACGATCAGCAGCCGTTGCCAGCGGCTTCCCTTTGTGGCGCCGTCTAAGATGTTGATCAAAAACTGGTTAATTCAGCACTGTCAGATCCAAGAGGATGTGACTTGGTGTTTAAGTGTGGTCGGCGGCCCATTAAAGTTGGCCGAAAGTTTGCAAACAGATGGAACACAACCGAGTCGCTATCAAACTTTGTTAGGTTTTCGCAAAGATTGGGCGCAAAGTTTGTCGTCAGGCCATCTGTGTGCTAGTTTGTTAACGATAAGTGAACAACAAATCATTGATGCTCTTAAGGTTTTATACTTACTCCTGAGACAAATTTTACTGAAATACGGCGGCCAAGATGCGTTTGTGCAAGCGCAAATAGGGAACTTGGCGGCAAAAATCATGGGAATGTGTCATAGCTTAAGTGCAATGCCGAGTGTCAATTATTTAGGCTTGTGTCAAAGTTATGTCTTAGAATATAGAGAAATAACAAATAAGTAACACGCCATGGTCGATCTTGTCGTCAATTTTGATACCTTACATCAGCTTTACCGCGCCTATATGCCGTTTATTAAACCGGCAGGGCTGTTTGTCGCCACCGGGGAAACCCATTACCTCGGTGAGACCTTAACCATTGCCTATCGTTTACCCGGCGCGACCACCTCAAACGAGTTTCGTGGCGTGGTTGTGTGGATTAATCCGCTGGGTGCATCGGGCGGCCGCCCCGTGGGGATTGGGATTAAAATCGTTTCTGATCCCGATAGCCATAAACACCATATCGAAAAACTGTTATCCCGAGAGCTCGCTTCGGGCGACTTAACCTGCACTATGTAACTTTTATCGTGGTCTGCTAGGGCCTACACTGAGTATTTAGGGCTGAGAGCCTTAGCGGAATTTGACCTCGATCCCATCGCTGAGTATCCTTGTGCTCCTTTTTTGTTTCTCTGTGTGGAAATTGCTGTGCTTATCGATTCACATTGCCATCTCGATCGCCTGAAAGCGGCGCCCGATCAACAAACCTTAGAACTCATCCTCGCCAACGCTAAGGCGCGCGGTGTCGACTATATGCTCTGTGTCAATGTGCGCCAGCAGGGATTCGAGTCGATGCGTGACAAGGTTGCTGCTTTCGAGCAAGTGTTTTTGTCTTCGGGCGTGCATCCGCTGGATGTGAAAGACGGCCTCGATGTTGAGCAAATTCGTCGTTTTGCGATGGATCCGAAAGTGGTGGCCATTGGTGAAACTGGCTTAGATTATTTTTATGCCGATGAAACCAAAGCCCTGCAACAACAGTGTTTTGAGCAACAAATTACCTTGGCGGTTGAAGTCAATAAGCCGTTGATTGTACACACCCGTGATGCCCGTGAAGATACCATCAACATGCTTAAAGCGGGGCAGGCGGACAAAGTCGGTGGCGTGTTACATTGCTTTACGGAAAACTGGGAAATGGCCAAGGCGGCGATTGACTTAGGTTTTTATATTTCCGTTTCAGGCATTGTGACATTTAAAAATGCCGGTGAGTTAAGAACCGTGATCCGCAAAGTGCCGAAAGAGCGTTTATTGGTGGAAACCGATTCGCCTTATCTTGCGCCTATTCCACACCGTGGACAGGAGAATCAACCCGCCTATGTGCGTGATGTGGCTGAGTTTGTGGCAGAGCTGCGCGGAGAGTATTACGAAGATCTTGCCGAGTATACCAGTGAGAACTTCTTTAACTTGTTTAAGGATGCGGCCCGTTTAATCGGCCGTTAATGTGTGCAATTCTTGCTTAAGTCCGCAAAGGCTAAGCTTTTACTTACCCCTTGTGAGTAAAATGGTCGTCGGTAAAGCTCGCTCCATAAAGCTAAAACCCAAAAGCTTAACTCGGTAAGACGTAAACCCATAAAAAAAGGCCCAAAACGATTCAAACTGTTTGGGCCTAGGGGAATGGCTCGTTGAAGAGCCGTGCGCTACAGATGAAAGCGACATGCAGTGCGCTTTACAATAGACTCAGTGTAGTTGAGTTTAGTGTGAGTGACACTTTCTCCGTCCCCTTTTTTAGGTTATTTCTCGCTAAAAAAATGCCGATTTATAACCATTATGTCTGCGGTGGTAGCAATAACACTTTATCTTTCACTAAGTCTCTGGGCAGGTTGTTTTTTAGTTTATTGCCTAAATGTTTAGCTATGCCTAAAGGCGCGCCGCCATAACAGACAATCACTTCGCCTTGAGCTTTGCTAGCGGTATCGAGGGGAATATCTCGTCCCATCAAATACTCTTTCGCCTGCTCATCGCTCACTTCGACGGCTTTCGCGCCATTTTTTGCCCCGGCTTTAAGCGCTTTACCCGCAAGTGCGATAATGGCTTCATGGCGGACTTTAAAGCCATGCTTACTGTGGTCGGCAAGCTTAACCCCTATCCGCTGAAAGCGCATTTTGCCAATAAAGTCTCTAAATTCATGGGGGAAGAGCCAAAACTCATCGTCGCGCACCATAATGAGATCATCGGGCAGTTCGATACCTAGATCATCGGCAAAATAGGCTTGAATGGCTTTGGCTTGTTTGGCATTCGCCTCCGTAAAGGGGAAATTCTTTTGTAATTTAGGCTCGGGTTGCAGGCGGGACACGGAGCGGGTTTTAGTCAACTTAGCGACAAAAAAGCCTTCACTGTCGTAAATTTGCGGCCAAACGTGCAAAAAGCCTTCTGGCGTAGTGGCTTTTTCAGCGCCATCAAACAATTGGCTTAAGGATTCAAATTGCACCGCATCGCCATAGGTTTGCTGTAAATATTCGCACACGCCTTGGTTTTCATGCCGATTAAGGGTGCAAGTGGAATACACTAAACTGCCACCCGGTTTTAAGGCTAAAAATGCGGATTCGATTAACGCTTTTTGGGTTTCGCTAATTTCTAGCACCTCATCGAGGGACCAAGATTTTAACGCGTCCGCATCTTTACGGACTGTGCCTTCACCGCCGCAGGGGGCATCAATCAATACCGCATCAAAACTTTCATACAGATACTCGCCAAATACCCGTCCATCAAAGTGGGTCAGGGCGCAGTGACTCGCGCCCATGCGCAGCACATTGGCATGGAGCACTTTGACGCGGCTGGCGGAATATTCATTGGCGACTAATAAGCCTTGATTATTCATCAATGCCGCCATTTGAGTGGTCTTAGAGCCAGGCGCAGAGGCTAAATCTAATACACATTGCCAATCCGCATTTGGGGTAAATAGCGCTGTGGGGGGCAACATGGAGCTGGCTTCTTGGATGTAGAACAGTCCCTGAATATGCTCTAGGGCGTTGCCGAGCTGCTCTTCTTCATCGTAGCTTATCCAGAAACCATCCTCACACCAGGGAATAGGCTCAAAGGTCCATCCCTTAGGCTGCATTAATTGCTTAAAGTCTTCACTGCTGATCTTTAAGGTGTTGACGCGAATCGAGCGACGTAGTGGTCTCGAACAGGCCGCGATAAAGTCATCCATTGAGAGATGGGCGGGCAGTTCTTGGGCAATAGTATTGATAAAATTTTGATTTAATTGAACCATAACGGGATTAGGCTGTGTATCAACTGCGGCAAGTATATCATAATCCCTTATCGGGCTGGGATTTTCTCCCTTGGCTTTTGCCATCCAAAACCAGTCATTAAAGCAACATAAAGACAAAGCATGAATAAAAATAAGGAAGGGGCTGAGTGCTAAATCGGGTGTGGTTAGTGTTTTTCCTCACGTCGCTGCTGGCGATGGCGGTACAGCTGTTTAATGGCCATATCGAGGTGCTTGCCAACGCGGTAGAGGCCCTGTTTGCCAGCGCTAAACTCGCCGCTGAAATCGCTTTAGGCTTAGTGGGCGTTTTGTCCCTGTGGATGGGATTAATGCGAATTGGTGAAAAGGCAGGGGTTGTTGGGGCAATTGCTTTTGTGTTTGAGCCGCTGCTGCGCCGCTTAATGCCCGAAGTGCCCAAGGGACACCCCGCATTTGGCAGTATGACGATGAACTTAACGGCCAACGTATTTGGGCTAGATAATGCTGCAACGCCATTGGGATTAAAGGCAATGCAGGATTTGCAGAGTCTTAATCCGGTCAAAAGCGTCGCGACCAATGCGCAAATTCTATTTTTAGTGCTCAATACCTCCTCGGTGACCTTAGTCCCTGTTACTGTGTTCTTGTACCGTGCCCAACAGGGCGCTGCCGCACCTGCGGACATTTTTTTACCCATTCTGCTCGCAACCTCTGCCTCGACATTAGCTGGGCTTCTGATTGTTGCCTTTGTTCAGCGGCTTTCACTACTCAATGCCGTGGTACTAGGTTATGGCGCAGTTATCCTCTCAGCATTAGTTGCCAGTGGCTTTTATTTGATGACCTTAACGGCAGACGCGATTGGCACAGTATCGACCGCCTTGGGCAACGGGGTATTGCTACTGTTAGTCTTCAGTTTTGTGCTGGTGGCGGGCGTGAGAAAAGTAGCAATTTATGATGAGTTTATTGAAGGTGCCAAGGCGGGGTTTAACCAATCGATTCAACTTATTCCGTATCTGTTAGCCATGCTGCTGGCGATTGGTTTACTGAGGACATCGGGCGCGTTGGATTATTTGCTGCAATTGATTGCCAGTGGGGTGAGTCTTTTCGGATTTGATACTCGCTTTGTCGATGCGATGCCAACCGCATTAATGAAACCTTTTAGCGGTTCGGGCGCGCGGGCCATGATGCTCGAAACCATGGCGCACCATGGTGTTGACTCCTTTGCGGGGCGCTTGGCGGCGATTTTCCAAGGGAGTACTGAAACGACTTTCTATGTGCTGGCCGTTTATTTTGGCTCCGTTGGGATCCGTCACGGGCGTCATGCGCTCGCCTGTGGTTTAACGGCCGACTTTGCAGGGATCTGCGCCGCGATTGCGGTTTGTTATTGGTTTTATGGCTGAGGATGTGAAGCGAAATGCTGATTGATGGCGATGGTAAAGACCTTCGCTGTAGCAGATAAAAATCAGGCGCATTAGAGTTTATCTAATGCGCCGGATTTTTAAGTGACATCGAATTCGCTAGGCTTATTATCAAGCTGGCCAAACTACAGATAAGGCTTGATTTTATTGGGCTGGAGCCCATTCATGCCATTCGCTCTGGGCCTTATGTTGCAACTTAATCACAGCACCTTGGCTTAAGCGATTACCTGCTTGTGTCGTTTCCTTGGTGGCGACATTAATGCCGCCCGCCAATAGGGTTTCGAGCGAGCCGGCTTCAATTTGCGCACCAGAGAAAATCCCCACATCGACTTTGATGCCTGAAGCGTCCCAGAACTGGCTGCTCTGATTCACTAAGTGACTGTACTGCGGCTCAATATGTGCTTGCATTAGCACGCTGTTGCCTTGAGACGACAGGCTATAACCATCGATTTGGCCGATTTTTATGCCACGGAAGAAGATAGGCGTGCCGACTTTCATCGAGCCAAGGTTGCTATCCTCTAAGGTAAACTTAAGCGCATCTTCGGCCACGTTGGCATAGCTGCTCTCAACCAATTTGACTTGGAAGTGGTTGGCTTTTTGGTTGCTCTTGCCCGGTAACACGCCAATATAAGGCCCAGTAATTAAGGTTTCTGGCGCTTTAATCCCCGCTAAGGAGATTTGCGCGTCAACCATATGGTATTCAGTATCACTGTGGCTGAAGTGCTCAGCATATTCACCATAGAGATAAGCCGTTGCAGTGAGGGTAGTTAAGTCGGCATTGAGCTTAACTTGCGTTACTTCACCCACTTGATGACCTTGATAACGAATGGCGGCTTTGGCAGCCAATTTCGCCGAGGCGGGTAAGGTGAGTTTGATGGCTTGAGCCTGGGCTAAGGCGAGCTGTTTGCTTTCGTATAGTTTAAGTGCCGCATTAGGCTCAGTCGTTGAACTATCCAACAAACCTAAGCTGATGCTGCCTTTTAATGCGCCCTGTAGTGGCGCAACGGCGACATCAATACCCGCAAGACTGGCGCTGACATCCACGGCACTGTTGCGCCAAAACACTTTAGGTTTTTGCACTAAGGGTTGGAATTGCTTATCGATAGCGATTTTAATGGCAAAGTCTTCGGTTTTACTCTGCCAGTTGACTGATTCCACGCTACCGATTTGCATTTTTTTATAGTAAATCGGAGAGCCTTGGCTGACATCGGCGCCATCGACACTGGTGAGGGTAAAGTACAGACGTTGCTGCCGAGCAAAAAACTGTTTTGCTTCATCTATTGAGCTAAAGAGTGACAGGCGGGTATTCGCCGCAAGTGGTGTGTCGCTCGTTCCTGGGATAAGACTTACAGCCCCTTTGGTGAGGGTAGCCATATCACGGGTTTTCACCGACACGCCATCGAGTGAGGCATCGATGCTTAGCGCCGACTCGGGGATAAAATAGCTATCACTGCGAACTAAGCTAGCAAACTCAGGTTGCAGCTCGAGTTGATATTCAACGGCCGACAGATCTTTGGTTAATCTCACCGCCAGCACCTCACCGATAGGCAGCTGCTTGTAACGCACTTCAGCACCAGCGGTGAGGCCCATATTTTCAGTTGAGGTGATAGTGAGCTGGCGCTTCTTGGCCTTTAATAGGTCGGGCGCCGACTCTTGCAGGACAAAACTACTCGGCAGCGCCGTATTGGCATTGGTGCCGGGTAAAAAATTAATCACGCTGCCCGTGAGTAAGCGTTCGGGATTTTTGATCCCAGAGAGCGAAATATCGGCGCCTTCAAGCCAAAACAGTCCGTCACTGGTTAATAGGTTAGCGTATTCTGGCTCAAACTTTGCCACTGCAGTCACGCCTGTTGCGGTGAGTTGTTTGCTCTGCAGGGTGCCAATGGTGATGCCGCGATACACAATGCGAGTGCCCTTATCAATCGCATTGCCATCGCTCATGGTCAGGCTGACTTCAATCCCGCCATGGGCGCTGGTTTCGGAATCATAGAGGGCAAAACTGTCACCATTTTGTGCCACAGGCGCTTTATCATCGGAGCTAAAGCTCACTCCACCCGCCAGAATCGAAGCAAGGCTTTCTGTGTTGACTTTAATACCCGCTAAACTGGCGTCGACTTTCACGCCGGATACGTTCCAAAAGTGCGAGTTTTTCTTCACTAAACGCGCATATTGCTCTTGGATAAAGGCGCTGATAATCACTCTGGCGTTGCCATCTAAACGGTAGCTGACCACGCTGCCGACAGGGATCTGACGAAAGAACACTGGCGAGCCTACGTCCAACGAGCCGAGTTTATCGGCCGTCAGTTCAATCATTACCCCTTCAGTACCGATTTGCATCGGGGGTGGTTGACGCTCAGCCTCGAAGAAAGTGGCGGCATTGCCTTTACCGGGCTGAATCGCGATATAGTTGCCCGAAAACAGCGCATCTAAGCCTTCAACACCCGTGATGCTGGCTTTTGGGGTGACTAACCAAAAGAGGGTCTCTTTATTTAAGAAAGGCTTAGCGCGATAGTCCATCATGACTTTGACGTTTACGCCCTTAAGATCCTCATCGATACCAATGTCTTTAACCTTACCCACGGTAAGACCTTGGTATTTGACTAAGGTTTTACCCACGTCGATCCCCGTGGCACTGGGGAAGTGGATCTGAATTTCAATGCCCGATTCTTTGATGCTCTTAATGCCCAGCCATGCGCCGAGTGCGAGCGCCACAATTGGGAGCAGCCAAATCGGCGAAAAGAGTTTTTTCTTCACAACTTTTGGCGATTCAATTTGTGTCATCTTGAGGTTCCAATCGATCCCAGAGTAAACGAGTGTCTAAAACTTTTGCGGCAAGTTGCGTCAGTAAAATCACCAATGCAAACGCCGTGGCCGCAGGTGCAGGCTTTGCATCGAGTAGTTGCCCCATATTTACGAGGGCAACAGTTAAGGAGATCACAAATAAATCAAGCATCGACCAACGGCCGATCCACTCGATGATATGAAATCCCACCATAAGTTTCTTCTTTGAAATCGGCAGATTGAAGCTGATGGCACACAGGTAAGTTGCCAAACCAATAATCTTCACCCAAGGGACTAGAATACTGGCAATAAACACAATAATCGCGATGGGTAGCATATCCGAATGCACTAAATGGATAATGCCTGAGAAAATGGTGTCGTGACGAACCTTTCCCTGATTAGTCAAAACGGTAATCGGGTAGAGATTGGCCGGAATCAATAAAATAGCCGCGGTTATAAGCAGTGCCCAACTTTTTTGTAAGCTACTGTAATCGCGAACCTGTAACTCGGCTTCACAGCGGCTGCAATGAGTGTTTTCACTGCTATTGAGCTGTCTGCACACTCGGCAGAGACACAGGCCTAAATCTTTCCCCTGCTGCTTCATCTTAGCGGTGCCCCTGCATCAGTAGACTCCACATATGCTCAATATCGTATTCCCGCTGTAAGAACAGGGTGACTAAAAAAAGCATGGTGAAGCAAAAAGTGCCCATCCCGAAGTAAATGTCCGAAAAATCAGATAATTGAAATGAAGAAACTAGAAAGCTAATCACATAAATCTCAAGCATGGTGAGCTGAGATAGCAGCCCTTGCAGCTTTAATAGCTGTTTGAGGCTATGGCGCCAAAAGGGGCTGCCAAGTCCCCATTTGACAACCAAAATCTGGCTGAGGATCGATAGGATCAACAAACCCGGTCCAATCACGGCGGCCGCGAGCACGGCTAACCCCACGACCCAATAACCTTGGTCGAACACCGCAAAGGCGCCTTGAAATACTGTGGTGGTGCGAATGCTGCCCAAAAAGTGGATTTCGAGCACAGGGAAAAAATTGGCGGGGAAGTAAAACACCAGTGCGGTAATACACAGTGCCAACATGCCGTTTACAGAGCAGTATGGTGTGTCATAAAGCGCAGTATTGCAGCGCGGACATAACGCCCTAACCCCCGTAGGCAAGGCGCGCTTTCGAATGGCTAAGTCGCAGGAACGACAAAGGGTTACAGAGTTTTCTGCTGTATTTTTATGCATATAAAGATATTAATTTAGCCCCAAAGCTATAAAGAGAGCAAATAGTCCGCAATAAAACCAAATTATAGGGTGAGACAGCACATTGCTTGACCCATCTCAATAATGCAAAACTCTCACATAATATCAGAATAATCAGAACACTTGCATCACTAGTTCACTTTATGTCATTCTGGTTACTGTATATAAAAACAGTGCGAGGACAGTCATGGCAGTTATTACACAGTTTGTCGTGGTAAGAGAAGGGGTGGAAAAGATGACATTCACATCGAAAAAGGAGGCTGATGCCTACGATAAGATGCTCGATATCGCTGACAACCTCATTCCATTTATTCAAAAAGCGCAGCTTGGGATTGATGAAACAGTGAGCGAACAGCTGGCATTCTATTTTGCTAACAATAAAGATGAGCTGACAAACTTGCTTAAAGGCGTCGTTCAAGTTAATAGTACGCCATCAAAACAAACTGCAGCGAAAAAAACGTCTAAAAAGGACGATGCTGTCGAATAACACGTTAGGAAGTTTATGAAACCGCAATTTTATGAGTCACTGAATCGTCAAGCATTGGCCTTACTCGAGGGTGAGGATGATTTAGTGGCTGCCATGGCTAACTTTTCTGCCTTGCTAAACGATAATTTGACCGAACTGAACTGGGTCGGTTTTTACGTAATGCGTGGCGAACAGCTGGTACTGGGTCCTTTCCAAGGTAAAGTTGCCTGTACCCGTATTCCAATGGGGAAGGGCGTGTGCGGTACCGCCGCGCAAACCAATCTGACACAACGTGTCGCCGATGTGCATCAATTCGATGGTCACATTGCCTGCGATTCGGCCAGTAATTCTGAAATTGTTATCCCAGTCCGGGCCGACGGTAAGGTTGTGGCCGTGCTGGATATCGATAGTCCTATTTTTGACCGCTTCGATGAAGAGGACCAAAAGGGCTTGGAATTATTGGTAAAAAGCTTCGAAAACTGCCTATTTGCTTAATTTGCGTACAATAACGCATAATTCATAGTCGCAATCGGTGGCGTGCGCCTTATAATAGCGCATGCACTGATAAGGCTTATGTTGAGCACAGCCAAAATAAGCCTTATAGGTTCTGCCGTAAAAAATTGTTAACTTATATTTTTTAACTTTAGTTAACTCGGCGAGAATGCTAATTTGTACTTTGGCTCGTAAGTGGGCTTAACCAAGATAAACGACTCGTAACAAGCTGATTTTTATCACCTCGGATTCGATGTCCCTTTTAAACTGTGGAAGTAATGATGGAATCAACAGATAAGTTGACCGACACCAACGCAATTTTGGCGTATTTGTATGAAACATTTCCTTTGTGCTTTATTGCTGAAGGTGAAACTAAGCCATTAAAAATCGGATTGTTTCAAGATTTGGCTGAAAGGTTGGCTGATGATTCTAAAGTCAGTAAAACTCAACTGAGAGTTGCCTTAAGACGTTACACCAGCAGCTGGCGCTACCTGAAATCGGTAAAAGCCGGTGCACAGCGTGTCGATCTTGATGGTCAGCCTTGTGGTGAGTTAGAGCAAGAGCATATTGATCATGCTCAAGCCATGTTGAAAGAAAGCCAAGAAAAAGCCAAAGCTAAGCGTGCTGCTCAAGCACCGAAAGCGGCACCTGCTGGCAAAGCGCCTGCGAAAAAAGCCCCTAAAAAAGTCGCTGTGCCAGCGCGTAAAACAGGACGTCCTGTCAAAGCTGCTCCTAAGATCGAGTCGGCTCCAACAGTTAACTTGGTGCAAGCGCAATTGACTGACTTGGCGAAGAAGCAACGTGTCAATGTTAAGTTAGGTATGACGCCAGTAGCCGGCGTGATCACCGACATTAACAAAGAGGATATACACGTTCAGCTCGATAGCGGCTTAACTGTGAAAGTGAAAGCGGAACATATCCTGCTGTAACCATTTAATCAAACGGAGTAACTTGTTGATGCGAAAACTCACTTTGGCTACATCTATTGCCACTGTTTTTGTCGGATTCTCGGCTTGGGCTGTTTCCCCTACTATTCAAATCAGCGAGTTACCCACTCTCAAGCAGGAAGCGCAGCATAAAGTGGCCAGTAAGCGAGTAACAGATTTATACACTCGTTCCCACTACCATAGATTTACATTAGATGATGCGTTTTCTGCTCAGATTTTTGATCGTTACCTGCAGCAACTCGACTACCGTCGTAATGTGTTGACGCAAGCTGATGTCGACAGCTTTAAACCCTATATCAATCAGTTTGACGACATGCTGAGCTCGGGTGAACTCGAGCCTGCTTATAAGATGTTTGATTTGGTTCAGAAACGTCGCTACGAAGGTTTTGTGTATGCACTCTCCCTACTCGACAAAGAGATGGATTTCACCGTGCCGGGTGATGCCTACGAATACGATAGGGAAGATGTTGCTTGGCCAAAAGATCAAGCCGAGATCAACGAATTATGGCGTCAACGTGTTAAATACGATGCGCTGAATCTGAAACTCACTGGCAAGAAATGGCCTGAAATCGTTGATATTCTGCAAAAGCGCTATAACAACGCCATCAAGCGTCTGACTCAGACCAATAGCGAAGATGTGTTCCAAGCGGTGATGAATGCGTTTTCTCGCAGTATCGAGCCACACACTAGCTATTTATCGCCCCGTAATGCTGAGCGTTTCCAAATGGAAATGAACTTAAGCCTCGAAGGGATTGGTGCGCAGTTACAGCTCGAGGACGATTACACTGTCATCAAGAGTTTGATTGCAGGTGGTCCTGCGGCCAGCAGTGAAAAACTATCACCAGAAGATAAGATCGTCGGCGTCGGCCAAGAAGGCGGTGAGATTGTTGATGTGATCGGCTGGCGATTAGACGATGTGGTCGATCTGATTAAAGGCCCTAAGGGCAGTAAAGTCGTATTACAGATTTTACCTAAGAAGGGCGGTTCTAACGCTAAGCCGTTTAATCTGACCTTAGTGCGCGACAAAATCCGTTTAGAAGACCGTGCGGCGACCTCAAAGATCATCGAACCGAAAGACGGTGAATACGCCAACCGTAAGGTGGGTGTGATTCAAATTCCTGGTTTCTATATGAACTTATCCCAGGACGTCGAAAAAGAATTGGTGAAGTTAAACGAAGCCAAGGTTGAAGGTGTCGTTATCGATTTGCGTGGTAATGGCGGCGGTGCGTTAACTGAAGCCGTGTTACTGACCGGACTCTTTATCGATATGGGCCCTGTAGTGCAAGTGCGTGACGCCGATGGTCGAGTGTCTGCCCACCGTGATAACGATGGCAAGACGACCTACGCAGGCCCGTTAACCATTATGGTTGACCGTTACAGTGCATCAGCTTCTGAAATTTTTGCCGCTGCCTTGCAAGATTACGACCGTGCGCTGATTGTCGGTGAGTCAAGCTTTGGTAAAGGTACAGTGCAGCAGCATAAGAGCCTAGGTCGTATTTACGATATGTACGAGAAGCCGATTGGCCACGTACAGTACACGATCCAAAAGTTCTACCGTATCAACGGTGGCAGCACTCAGCTCAAGGGCGTAACCCCGAACATTGCTTACCCAAGTGCGTTAGAGCCGGGTGAATACGGTGAAGCGGAAGAGAAGAATGCTCTACCTTGGGACAAAGTGCCGATGGCGCAATACGGTACTCTCAACGACATTACTCCAGAATTAGTGGCCAGTTTAGAGAAGAAACACCTTGCCCGTATTCAAAACGATGTTGAGTTTAACTATATCAACCAAGATATTGCCGACTTTAAAAAGCATCATAAAGAGAAAACTGTCTCCTTAGTTGAAAGTGAGCGCATTGCCTCGCGTGAAGCCGATGAGAAGAAAGTCCTCGATAGAACCAACGAGCGTCGTGTTGCCCATGGTTTAGCCGCGGTTAAATCGATGGAAGACATTAAAGATAAAGACGACGTTGAAGCACCGGATGCCTTCTTAGATGAAACGGCCTATATCACCTTAGATATGGCGGATGCAAAAAAGCTGGCTAACGCTGGCACTAAATAGGCGGTTATCACGTCTGTTTACCTTATCTTAAAACGCGCTTATGGCGCGTTTTTCTTATTTAGAACAGTGTTAAAGGGAACGACATGACACAAGCTCAAGCAAAATACCTTAAAGATTATCAAGCTCCCCAGTTCACGATTGAAACTATTGATTTAGATTTTAATCTCGATGGTAAAAACACCCTAGTTAAAGCCATTAGCAAAGTTAAACGTACATCTTCCCATACCAATCCCTTAGTGCTCGATGGTGAAAGTTTGACCTTGGTGAGTGTGGCTATTAATGGACAAGCGGCGACGTATCGCGAGAGTGAAGGGCAGTTGTTAATCGAGACAACCCTGAATGAGTTTGAGCTGACTATCGTTACTCAACTGGATCCCGAGGCCAACTCAAGCCTCGAAGGGCTTTATATGTCCGACGGCGCCTACTGTACTCAGTGCGAAGCCGAAGGCTTTAGACGTATCACGTATTTTCTCGACCGCCCAGATGTATTAGCTAAATACACAGTGCGAATCGAGGCCGACAAACTGGCGTTTCCTTTCCTGCTTAGCAACGGTAACTTGATTGAAAATGGCGAGCTCGATGGGGGGCGCCATTACGTGCGTTGGCAAGATCCCTTCCCAAAACCTGCTTACCTGTTTGCCTTAGTCGCTGGCGATTTCGATCTGCTACAGGATGAGTTTATCACTCGCAGTCATCGTAAAGTGGTACTGCAGGTGTTTGTCGATAAAGGTAATTTACACAAAGCGCACCATGCGATGGCGTCCCTGAAAAAGTCGATGGCTTGGGATGAATCTCGTTTTGACTTAGAATACGACTTAGATATCTACATGATAGTCGCGGTCGACTTTTTCAATATGGGGGCGATGGAAAACAAAGGCTTAAACATCTTTAATACCAAGTATGTGTTGGCCGATACCTTGACCGCAACCGATGAGGATTACCACGGCATTGAATCTGTGGTCGGCCATGAGTACTTCCACAACTGGACGGGGAACCGCGTGACTTGCCGTGACTGGTTCCAATTAAGCCTCAAGGAAGGCCTAACAGTGTTCCGCGATCAGGAATTTAGTTCGGATCTAGGCTCACGTGCAGTGAACCGAATTCACGCAATTAAAGTCATCAAAAACCAGCAGTTTGCTGAAGACTCAGGCCCAATGGCGCATCCGATCCGCCCCGAGTCTGTGATTGAGATGAATAATTTTTATACCGTCACTGTGTATAACAAGGGCGCCGAAGTCATTCGCATGATGCACACCCTGTTGGGTGAAGCCCATTTCCAAGCGGGGATGAAGTTATACTTCAAGCGTCACGATGGACAAGCCGTGACCTGCGATGATTTTGTGGCGGCGATGGAAGATGCCAGTGGAATCGATTTAACTCAATTTCGCCTCTGGTATAGCCAAGCGGGCACGCCAATTGTTACCGCAAGCGACAGTTTTAATGCTGACACAGGGACTTATCAGTTAACACTCAAGCAAACCTTAGCTGGCTGTGCTTCACCCTTGCATATTCCCTTTAGCTTAGAGCTGTTAGATGAGAAAGGGCAATCGCTGGTAAACCAAGTGCTCGATTTTACTCAAGCAGAGCAAGTGTTTAGCTTTGAAGGATTAAACCATAAACCCGTTGCCTCCTTACTACAGGATTTCTCTGCACCGGTTAAATTGCACTATCCCTTTGAAATCGATCAACTCGTGCATCTGATGCGCTTTGCTTCGAGTGAAGTGGCGCGTTGGGAAGCGTCGGTGGCGCTCGTGAGCCAAGCGATTTGGCAAAATGTGGCGCATTTACAGCAACATCACACTATGACATTAGATGAGCGAGTGAAAGATAGCTTTAAAGGTGCCTTACTTGATGAGCAGTTAGATCAAGCGCTGATGGCGGAGATTTTAGCCATACCATCGGCTTCTGCTTTGATTGAGCAAACCGATACCGTTGATTTAGATGCCTTAGCCTTAGCCCGTGAATTTGTGCTCATAGAGCTTGCCGCCTATTGTGAAGATGAGTTAACGGCGCTGTATCGCTCATTGGTAAACCGTGATTGCACTAAAGCGCGCGCGTTAAAGAATCAATGCCTTAACTGGTTGAGCCGAGTCAGTAGCGATGCCGAAAGCTTTGTGGTTGAGCAGTTTGAAAAGGCTGCCAATATGACCGACTCACTCGGTGCATTAAGTGCGGCAAATGTAGGCTCGTTACCTTGCCGTGCACATTTGATGGCAATGTTTGAAGCACGCTGGCGCGATACGCCGCTGGTGATGGACAAATGGTTTATGTTGCAGGCGACCCATGATGTTGAAGGGGTGATTGATAGCTTGCGTCAATTACAGCAACACGCGAGCTTTAGCATGAGCAATCCTAACCGCGTGCGTTCACTGATTGGCAGCTTTGCTACGGGGAATATTTACCAGTTCCACCGCGCCGATGGTAAAGGTTACGAGTTTTTAACTGAATGCCTTATCAGCTTAAATAAACTCAACCCGCAGGTTGCAGCGCGTATGGTGACGCCACTTATCCAATTCAGTAAGTTTGATGAGGAGCGTCAAGCCAAGATCAAGGCTTGTTTAACACGATTACTGGTGTTACCAGAGCTTTCAAAGGACTTATTCGAGAAAGTATCTAAAGCCTTGGCGCAATAAGAGTTGGGCGAGGGCAGCGTTTTGCTGCCCTTATCCTTTAAGCCGTTTTCCGCGAAAATTTGCAAACTGCTGGATATTTTGTGGCTTGATGTCGTGCGTCTTAAAGTGAGTGTCTTTGATTTAGATGCTAAACACATAGAGGTTTGAACGTTGAGCTCAAGGAAAAAAAGCCTTAGAAGTAAGGGGCTATCAATGCGTACTCTATGTATTAGTACCTTGGAATAAGCACCTTTACTCCTTTTTAAACCCTGTGAAATTGCGCTCTTTTGGATGAATGCACGATAAGTGGCATACCTTAGTTATACTCTTTTGCTCGTTAAGTTAAACCTAAGGAAAGCCGCGTTATACTGTGGAATCTAAGGTTCCGTAGTGATACAGCGCTGTAGCAGTTAGATTATGAGTTACTGTAAGTCCTTATAGTTTATTTACTTTTTGGCGAGTCGAATAACGTCACGCATTTTCGCCATAAAGCCTGCTTGGTTCAGCAGGCGCAGATTATTTTGAGTATCAATATGGAATTGTATTTTAAGTTAACGCTAAGTTATCAAGATTTTTTGCCTTATTATCAAGGTCTTGCTGATAAAGTCGAAGTGCGTGAGCGTCAAGGGCGAATACTCTGGATTAATGGTCGACATTTTAGGCGTTTTTTGACCGAAAATGGTATCCATGGTCAGTTTAAACTTGTGCTCGATGACAAAGGACAGTTTGTGTCCCTTGAGCAGTTATAGTAACAAATTGTTGATTTTTGGTTAGAGTAATTACTTTAAACGGTCGACTAATTACAAACATGAAAACATGATATTTTCTTTGTGATTATGTTAATGAAATATATGGTTTTTTATTTTATTCCCCGCCTGCATTCCTATCTACTACTTTGCTAATTTAAATCCGATCTTTACTCAAGATGACATAAATGTGTCTACGTGCTTAATTCTTCGGAAAATTTTCTCTAACTGTGCCTTGCTCATAGGGATTAATTGCTGTAATAATGATGTTACCTGTGAGCTAACAAGATGTTGGTTGTAATTCCAAGAACAAAGAATCCAGCAGGGTACGGAGAGCTAAAATGAAAATTGTTAAAAAAAGTTTTAACAAGTCGGCGCTTGCTTTGGGGGTGGCGTCGGCATTGAGTTTATTGATGGTGTCGAATGTTAATGCGGTTGCGTTCGATTGGGGAGACGTTCAAGGTACTTTTGACTCCACTTGGACCGCGGGTGCCAGTTGGCGTGTGGGAGAGCGCGATTGGGATGGGCAAATCGGTAAGGTTAATCAACCACAGTTTGATTGGTCTAATTACACCGCATTTGGTAACACAAAGTACACTTCTGCTGAGATTTGGGCACAACCTGGTTCTTACTCTAGCAACAACGATTTGAGTAATTTACTTTATTCTCAAGGTGATACTACATCTGAAATCGTTAAAGGATTGCACGAGTTATCCCTTAAGTACGAGAACTATGGCCTGTTCGTTCGTGGTATGTATTTCTACGATCGTAAGCTAAACGATGGTAATTACGACTTCAATGACCCGTTAACCGGGAAAGAATACGATCCTTGCCGCGATAGCAAAGCTTCTGAAGTGCAATGTAAGGACATCCGTCTGCTGGATGCCTTCGTATACGCGAATTTTGATTTAAACGATGGTGCCAACCCGCTTTCTATCCGCGTAGGTAACCAAGTGGTTTCTTGGGGTGAAAGTACGCTGATCGCCCACGGTATTGGTGAAATCAACCCTGTCGATTTGAACATCCTGAACGCGCCTGGCGCGGAACTTAAAGAAGCTTTCCGTCCTCAGGGTATGGTGTGGGCCTCATTGGGGATTACCGAAAACCTATCGGTAGAAGGTTTCTATCAATATGACTGGGAACCCGTTTGGATCCCAACGCCTGGTTCGATTTTTGCGACTAACGATTTCGCCGGTTACGGTGGTTATAACCAGAACGCGCAATTAGGCTTTAACGCCAACCCAGATATCAATTTAGACTTCTTGACGCAGGAATATCAGAAACTCGCTGGCATGATCGCAAGTGGTCAAACGATTCCTACACAGCAATTGGTGGCGATGGCACTGGCTTATCCAACGAAAGTGACGTTAGTGCAAGATGAGCAAGCCCCAAGCAACGGTGGCCAGTATGGTATCAAGCTAGGTTATTATGCGCCTGAATTGGGCGATACCGAGTTTGGTTTCTACTTTATGAACTACCACAGCCGCCGTCCGCTGATCAGCGGTACCGCCGCCGATTTTAGCACTGGCGCACTGTTGTCAGACCTTGCAGTTCTCGGTCAAAACGCGGGTGATATTAACCGTGAATTGCTGCTCAGCTTAAAGAGCTTCTCTAAGGCGCAAATTGTTTATCCTGAAGACATCAAGCTTTATGGTTTCAGTTTTAACACTTCATTGGGCGATACCTCAGTCGGGGCTGAAATTGCTCACCGTCAAGACGAACCGCTGCAAATCGATGACGTTGAACTGCTATTTGCGGGTATGCCACAACAGTTAGCCAATGCGGGTATTCGCCCCGATTTCGATGGCATTTCACAGATTGATGGTGTACAGCCTGGCGAAACCGTTGACGGTTTTATCCGCCTCGATACCACTCAAGCGCAAGTCACCTTCACGCATTTATTCGGTCCTACCTTGGGATTAGATAACTTGACGATGTTGGCTGAAGTCGGTGGGGTATGGATCCACGATATGCCAGGTTTTGATGAACTACGTCTTAATGGCCCAGGTACCGCACGTTCTGGCGGTAATCCCGATATGCCTGGCATCATCCAAGCCCTGCACAATGGTCCAGAAACTAACCCATTCCCAACAGATTTCGCGTGGGGATACCGTCTGGTGGCGAAAGCAGAGTTTAACAACTTGTTTGCGGGCGTGAACATGTCACCACGGTTGATTTTCTCACACGATGTTGACGGTATTACGCCAGATCCAATGTTCCTCTTTACCGAAGGACGTAAGTCAGTGGCCTTAGGTCTGAATTTTGAATACCAAAACCGTTGGGGTGCGGACTTATCCTACAACAACTTCTTTGGCGGAGTGGGAACAACCAACGCGATGTCAGATCGTGATTATATTTCTTTCAATATCAAGTATTCGATCTAAAGGACTATAACAATGAAGAAACTGTCGATATTGGCAAGTGCTGTCGTAATGGCGCTTGTAGCACCAGCAGCGATGGCAAAAGTCTCCGAAGCAGAAGCAGCCAAGCTGGGTAACGAATTGACGCCATTAGGCGCAGAAAAGGCTGGCAATGCTGATGGCTCTATTCCGGCTTGGGATGGCGGTATTACTAAGCCTGTCGCTGGTTATACTAAGGGTATGCATCACCCTGATCCTTTCCCAGAGGATAAAATTGAATTTACCATTACCAATGCTAACAAAGCCCAATACAAGGATTTTTTGACTCCTGGTCAAATGAAATTGTTCGAGCTTTACCCAGATACTTACAAGATGAATGTGTATAAAACGCGCCGCAGCGCGTCAGTACCGCAATTTGTCTATGATGCGACCAAAGCCAACGCCACTCGCGCTGAACTGGTTGCACAGGGTAACGGTATTGCGGGCGCATCGATTGGTATTCCATTCCCGATCCCTGCCAATGGTTTAGAAGCGATTTGGAACCATATTCTGCGCTTCCGTGGTGTGGATGTGGAAACTTCACGTAGCCAAGCGGCACCAACGGCCGATGGCAGCTACACCTTAGTGGAAACCGCTGAGGAAATTCGCTTCGAATATTCCCGCCCTGAAATCACCCTTGATCAATTAAAGGCCAGCAACACGCTGTTCTACTTTAAGCAAGTGGTGACTCAGCCAGCTCGTTTAGCAGGTACGGCACTGTTAGTGAAAGAAACCATGGACCAAGAGGCGCTGCCGCGCCAAGCATGGACTTATAACACGGGTCAACGCCGCGTGCGTAAGGCACCCAACGTTGCGTTTGATACACCGGGTACCGTATCCGATGGTCTGCGCACCACAGACGATTTCGACATGTTTAACGGCTCTCCCGTGCGCTATAACTGGGAGCTTGTGGGCAAGAAAGAAATCTATATTCCTTACAACGACTACAAATTGCACTCAGACAAGTTGAAATATGATCAGATTTTAAAACCCGGTCATATTAATCCTGAGTATGTCCGTTGGGAAAAACACCGCGTATGGGAAGTAAAGGCGACACTGAAAGACGGTATGCGCCACATCTACAAAACCCGTGTGATGTATCTTGACGAAGATTCATGGCAAGTGTCGATTGCTGATCTGTATGACAACCGTGATGAACTCTACCGTGTGGCGGTTGCCCACGGCTTGAACTACTATGAAGTCCCAACACAGTGGGATACCTTAGAAGTGTTCCACGATCTGCAGTCCCGTCGTTATTTGGCCATGGGGTTAGACAACCAAAGTGGAATGTATAACTTCGATGCCAAACTGAGTGAAGCGAACTTCACGCCTGATGCACTGCGTCGTGAAGGTATTCGTTAATCAGCCACGGTATAAGGGGCGCTAAGCGCCCCTCATTAGTTTAAGGAAGTTTGTATGTCGTTTCGCATCCTTCAATGCGCCGCTGCAATCAGTGTTGGTTGTTTCTTTTCTTCCCCTTCATTTTCAGCCGTGTCTGAGACTTTCTCGCAAATTCAGCCCTTAGCGGCATCTTCTCTCGTGTTAGATATTGCCCATGCTGGACAACGTTTAGTTGCCGTGGGTGAGCGTGGCCATGTGCTCGTGCTGAAAGACACCTGGCAACAAGTGTCGACACCGACCTCGGCGCAGCTGACAAAAGTGTTCTTTTTAAATGAAAAACTCGGCTGGGCTGTCGGGCACGATGCTACTATTTTGCACACTCAAGATGGCGGCCAGACATGGTCGTTACAAATGCAGTCAACTGAAATTGAAAAACCCTTCCTCGATGTGCTGTTTCTCAATGAGCAGGACGGCATGGCCATTGGGGCTTATGGATTGTTTTATCGAACCCATGATGGTGGCAAGACTTGGGCAGAAGAATTCCACGAAGAGTTGCTGGCCGAAGAAGACGTGTCCTATTTGGCTGAGTTAAAAAATAGCGACCAAGCCGCTTATCTGACCGAACGCGCCTCGTTACTGCCACATTTTAACCGGATGATCGTGCTCAATGATGGTCGTTTGTTACTGTTAGGGGAATTGGGGCTTGTGGCTGTGTCGGCCGATAAGGGCAAAACCTTTACCCGTACTGGGTTTGATTACGACGGCTCTATGTTCAATGCCATTCAATTGCAGGATGCTGTCTACGTGATGGGATTGAGGGGACACGTATTTAAGGCGGATTTGAGCCTTGGCCAATGGGATGAGATTGAAATGCCCGTGCAGTCATCCATCAATGGCGCCTTGGTGAACTCAGATACTAGCTTGTATCTTGTGGGGAATGCTGGCGCCGTTATTCAGTTAAATCAGGATGATAGTGCGAGTATTGTCACGCGTCGCCAGGGGGAAAACTTAGTTTCGATTGCTAAAGATAACCAAGGGAATGTGTGGTTATCGGGTAGCCAAGGGCTACTCACTCTGAAGCCATAAATGATAAAACAACAATAACAGGGCCGATAAGATGTTAGAAAAACTGGTCAACGGATTTGAGTCATTTTTATTCCGCAACCGTGCTTGGGTGGTGAGCATTTTTATTTTGCTGACGGTTTTTTTGGGATACCAAGCTAGTCAATTAAAAATGGATGCGGCATTCATTAAAAATATTCCGCTTAATCATAGCTATATGCAAACCTACCTCAAACATCAAAAAGATTTTGGGGGCGCGAATAGCATTATGGTGGCGGTGGAAGACACCAGCGGTAATATTTTTAACCCTAACTTTTTCGACACCCTTAAAAACGTTCACGATCAGCTGTTTTTTATTCCCGGTGTTGACCGATCACAGGTGAAATCCTTATTTTCACCTTCGACCCGTTTTACTGAAGTGGTGGAAGATGGTTTCGCGGGCGGCCCTGTGATCCCCGCCGATTTTACGACCACCGAAGCGGGCTTGAATACGGTGCGCGATAACATTGAAAAAGCGAGCATTGTCGGACGCTTGATCGCCAATGATTATAGTGCCGCCATGGTGTCGGCCCAGTTGATGGACTTTGATCCACAAACGGGTAAGCCCTTAGATACTATCGCCTTTGCCGCTCAGCTGGAGAAGGAACTTCGCGGCAAGTATGAAACCGATAAGGTGAAAATCCATATTATCGGTTTTGCCAAGATGGCGGGTGATGTAGCCGATGGCGCCAAAGGCGTATTACTGTTCTTCGTGATTGCCATTTTGATCACGACCGTAATGGTTTATCTGTTTTCCAAGTCACTCATCCTGACACTCTTACCGTTAGTCTGTAGCTTAACGGCGGTGATCTGGCAGCTCGGTTTACTGACGGTGATTGGTTTTGGCTTAGATCCTATGTCAATTCTGGTGCCATTCCTCGTCTTTGCCATCGGGGTGAGTCACGGGGTACAGATGATCAACGCGGTCAGACGCCGAGTCATTGATGGACAAACCACCAAGGCGGCTTCAGCTTCTGCATTTCGTAGCTTATTGGTGCCTGGTGGGGTAGCGCTGCTCTCTGATACGGTCGGTTTTATCACGCTTTTATCCATTGATATCGGAATCATTCGTGAGCTGGCGATTTCGGCTTCCCTCGGGGTGGGCGTGATTATTTTCACTAACCTGATCCTGTTGCCCTTAGTGATTTCCTTCACTGAGCTTAACGTGTCGTCAAAGTGCGAGCCGACGGCAGATGAAGTGCGTGCCGAGGCGGTTTGGCGTTATCTTGCTAAATTTGCCACGCCTAAATACGCGGTAGTAGTGATTGTGGCAACCATTGCCTTGTATTTTGCGGGTCTGCAACAGGCTAATCAGATGAAAATTGGCGATCTACAGGGCGGTGCGCCAGCTCTGCACCAGGATTCTCGCTATAACTTGGATACTTTCTTCATCACAGATCATTTCTCAATCACCACCGATGTGATGACAGTGATTGTGGAAGCGAGCCCTGAGGCCTGTACTTACCACGATGTATTAAGCCAAATCGACGAGTTTGAATGGTTAGTGCGTAATACCCCAGGGGTTGAATCAACCGTGAGCTTGGCTTCTGTAGCCAAAAAAGTGAATGCGGGCTTTAACGAAGGTAACCCAAGATGGGAAGTGCTGCCCCGTACTACCGCCAGTTTAGTGCAAGCGATTGGCCAGATCCCAACAACATCGGGCTTGTTAAATGGTGATTGCTCTGTGATGCCTGTGTATCTATTTATGCAGGATCACAAGGCAGAAACTATTGAGACAGTGGTTGCCAAGGTGAAAGCGGTCGCGGCCAAAATGGACAATGATAAGCTGCAATTTAAGCTGGCATCAGGCCCAGTTGGGGTGATGGCGGCGACCAACG
The DNA here is from genome assembly GCF_000485795.1 of Shewanella decolorationis S12. Classification (GTDB taxonomy): domain Bacteria; phylum Pseudomonadota; class Gammaproteobacteria; order Enterobacterales; family Shewanellaceae; genus Shewanella; species Shewanella decolorationis. The sequence continues at coordinate 144,506 of NZ_AXZL01000067.1, read as the reverse complement.
AAGCGGTGGCGGAAGCGCAATTGCCTATGATGATTTATGTGTATGGCGCGGTATTTGTGCTTTGTCTTATCAGCTTTAAGTCATTTAAGGCGACTGTGGCGGTAATTATTCCACTCTACGTGGTCTCTACGTTGGCGCAGGCGCTGATGACACAGCTCAATATTGGCTTAGCAGTCAGTACCTTACCCGTAATTGCGCTGGGTGTGGGGATTGGGGTTGACTATGGTATTTATATCCTGTCGACTATGTCGTCTAAGTTGTCGAATGGGATGCCAGTACAGCAAGCCTACTATGAAGCGTTAGTCGAGCGGGGCAGTGCGGTGATATTCACTGGCCTGACATTAGCGATTGGGGTGAGCACTTGGTTTTTCTCGGCGCTTAAGTTCCAAATGGACATGGGGATCCTGCTTACCTTCATGTTTGTGGTAAATATGTTAGGTGCCATAATTATCCTACCCGCATTAGCGGCTGTATTCTGGCGCCAACCTAAGTAGGTAATACGCATGGGGAGTTTAGACTCCCCATTGTGTTTGAATATAAACGCTGTTTTTTTGATTTTTTGCTCAACTGTTGTGCCATCTTTACGCCAATACTGGATTTACAGAGGATGTACCACTAAAATTTTCCTCGAAATACAGAGGATTTAGTAATAAACTTCGCGCGACGATCTGGATCACACTAATTTTCTAAGATCGTTAAGCCGAAGCATCCAAATAATGAAAAAAAGCGCTGCCATAGACGCTTAAGGAAACAGCAACATGGCCTTGAAAGATGCAATGCCTTCAGTACTACTTGAAAATGTAGTCAGTTTAATTCACGCTAAAGTCCCTAATTCACAAGCCAAGCAAGTTGAACAGTTCGCGACCTGCCTTTATGCCCACATGTCGAAAGACGACCTTAATGCGCGTAACGACAGCGATCTGTACGGTGCGGTTCTCAGTTTATGGAATGCACTAAACAAAACTCCTAAGGGGGAAACTCACCTCAGAGTCTTCAACCCAAGTCAGTCTAAACACGGCTGGCAATCAACCCATTCCATCATTGAAGTCATCCAGCCTGACATGCCATTCTTGGTAGACTCAGTTGGTATGGCCTTGAATCGTATGGGTATTACGGCTCATATGATGCTACACACTCCGCTGGCAATTGAGCGTTCAGCGCAAGAAGTGACTAAAGTAACCTACTTGAAGCAAAGCCCTGATAGCACTGAGCAGGTAGCGGTTTTCCTGATTGAAATCGATCGTCAAAACAGCAGCGCGGATATCAAAGCCCTAGAGCGTGAAATCCAATCAGTACTTGCTGATGTTGCCGCATCGGTAAACGACTGGGAAGCCATGTCAGCTAAGCTGAGTGAAACCATTAAAGATCTGCCTAAACGTCCTTTCCCCGGTGAGAAGCAAGAGTTAGAAGAAGCGATTAACTTCCTAACTTATCTTAATAATCATCACTTTACCTTACTGGGTTACCGTCAATACGATTTAAAACGCGTTGAAGGCGACGTCGAGCTAGTGCCGAATATGGCCTCTAGCTTAGGTTTAATGAATAAGCAGCATAAGACACAACCTGAGCAAGGTTTGTTATTATCAAGCTTCTCTGACAGCGCCCGTAAAGAAGCCTTAGACCACAGTTTACTGATCCTCACCAAGAGTAGCGCTAAGAGTCGCGTGCACCGTCCAGCCTATGTCGACTATATCGGTATCAAACGCTTCGACAAGAAAGGCAATGTGGTCGGTGAAGACAGATTCATCGGCTTGTACGCTTCAAACGTGTATAACCGCAGCCCACGTGAGATCCCGCTGCTGAACGAAAAAGTCCAGCGCGTATTAGACCGTTCAGGTTTAACACCGCGTTCTCACGATTATAAAGCCCTGCTGAATATCCTCGAAAACCTGCCGCGCGATGAGCTAATCCAAGCCAATGTGGATGATTTAGCACACACGGCGCATGGTGTGCTCGAGATGCAAGACAGGGATAAACTGAAACTCTTTGTTCGCAAAGATGGTTTCGGTCGTTTCTTATCCTGTTTAGTGTACGTTTCAAAAGATCGTTATAACACTAAACTTCGCCAAGATACCCAGCGTATTCTGGCTCAGCATTTCAACAGCAAAGAAGATGTAGAGTTTACGACGTATTTCTCCGAGTCAACCCTGGCCCGTACTCACTACATTGTCAAAGTTGATAACAATAATATGGATGTAGATGTGGCTGCCATTGAAAACAATTTAATTGAAGCGGCACGCTCGTGGGAAGATAAGTTAAATACTGCGCTAAACACTGCCTTAGGTGAAGAAGCCGGTACTCATCTGATGAAGCGTTACGCTAACGCCTTCGAACAAAGCTATAAAGAAGACGTATTACCAAGCTCGGCTGTTGTGGATATGCAACAACTAGAAGCGCTGGATGACGAACACAAGTTAGGCATGTTGTTCTATCAACCGCAGGAAACTGCACTGAACGACAATAAAGTGCGTTTAAAACTGTTCCATAAAGATGAACCAATCCATCTTTCTGACGTACTGCCAATGCTGGAAAACTTTGGTCTGCGCGTGATCAACGAGCGCCCTTATGAAGTGACGACCTCAGACGGTTCTACCTTCTGGATCTTAGACTTCTTAATGACAGTTAAAGTCGCCAATACCGACAACATCGCTGACAGCCAAGACAGATTCCAAACTGCACTTTCTCAAGTGTGGCAAAAGAAATTAGAAGATGACGGTTTTAACCGCATCATTCTGGCGTCAGGCTTAACGGGCCGTGAAGTCTCTGTACTGCGTGCTTACGCTAAATACATGCGTCAAATCGATGCGACATTCAGCCAAGCCTACATCGAAGAAACCTTCGGCCGTTATCCACAAATCGCTGATTTGTTGGTAAAAATGTTTATCCGTAAGTTCAATCCAAAACTCAAGACCCGCACATTGGGCAAGTTTATGGAACAGATCAACCTACGTTTAGACGAAGTATCGAGCTTAGATGATGACCGTATTATCCGTCGTTACCTCGATCTGATTAATGCGACGCTGCGGACAAACTTCTATCAATTAGATGCTAAAGGTGAACCGAAGAGCTATATCTCCTTCAAGTTCATGCCTTCAATGATCCCTGAAATGCCGCGTCCGCTGCCGAAATTCGAAATCTTCGTTTATTCGCCACGGGTTGAAGGTGTGCATTTACGCGGCGGTAAAGTGGCTCGTGGTGGTTTGCGCTGGTCTGATCGTCGTGAAGACTTCCGTACCGAAGTGCTTGGCTTAGTAAAAGCACAACAAGTGAAAAACACTGTCATTGTGCCTGTGGGCGCAAAAGGTGGTTTCGTTTGTAAACAACTGCCAACAGAAGGTGGTCGTGAAGCCTTCTTCACCGAAGGTCAAGAATGTTACCGCATCTTTATCCGTGCGCTGCTCGATATCACAGATAACATTGTTAACGGTGAAATCGTTCACCCAGTGGATGTAGTCCGTCACGATGAAGACGATCCGTATTTAGTGGTCGCGGCGGATAAAGGCACCGCAACCTTCTCGGATATCGCTAACGCGATTTCTCTCGAATATGGCTTCTGGTTAGGTGATGCCTTCGCCTCGGGCGGTAGTAACGGTTACGACCATAAGAAAATGGGTATCACGGCCAGAGGTGGTTGGGAATCTGTTAAGCGTCACTTCCGCGAAGTGGGTATCGATTGTCAAACTACCGACTTTACCTGTTTAGGTATTGGTGACATGGCGGGTGACGTATTCGGTAACGGTATGTTGTTGTCTAAGCACACAAAACTTGTGGCTGCATTCAACCATATGCATATCTTTATCGATCCTAATCCAGATGCTGCGGCCAGTTATGAAGAGCGTGCCCGTTTGTTCGCGCTGCCACGTTCAAGCTGGGAAGACTACAATAGCAAGCTGATCTCTAAAGGTGGCGGTATCTTCCTGCGTTCATCTAAGTCAATTCCATTGTCTGCTGAAATGAAGCAAATGCTGGAAACGGAAAAGGCCTCGATGACACCAACTGAACTGATGAAAGAGCTGCTGAAAATGCCAGTGGATCTGATTTGGAACGGTGGTATCGGTACTTATGTTAAGTCATCACGCGAAACGAATGCTGAAGTGGGCGACCGCGCGAACGATGCTCTGCGCGTCAATGGTCGTGAACTACGCGCCAAGATCGTGGGTGAGGGTGGTAACTTAGGTTGTACTCAGTTAGGTCGTATCGAATACGCGGCTAACGGAGGCCGTATCAACACTGACTTCGTGGATAACGTGGGTGGTGTGGACTGTTCAGACAACGAAGTTAACATCAAGATCCTATTAAACGCGTTAGTCGCTGAGGGTGAACTGACACTCAAGCAACGTAACCGTTTATTGGAAGAGATGACCGAAGAAGTTGGCCAAATCGTACTTCAGGATTGTAAAGATCAAACCCGTACTATTTCGGTGACTCAAGTTCGTGGTGCCGAGCAGTTAAAAGAGCAAATTCGCTTTATCCAATATCTGGAAAAAGAAGGCAAGCTAGACCGCGCCTTGGAATTCTTACCATCGGAAGAAGAGCTGGCCGAACGTCTAGCCAATGGTCGTGCATTAACACGTCCTGAGCTATCAGTGCTAGTGGCTTACGCTAAGATGGTACTGAAAGAACAACTGTTAACACCTGAAATTACCGAAGACACGCTATTGAGTCAGTTGCTCATTGCCTACTTCCCGAAAAAACTTCAGGAACTGTACAGCCACAGAATGGTAACGCATCCACTACGTGGTGAAATTATCGCGACGTCATTGGCCAACGAATTGGTTAATGACATGGGGCTGAACTTCGTTCAACGTATGCAAGATGAGACTGGAGCCTCAGTTGCCGACGCTGCGATTTGCTACACTATGGCTCGCGAAGTATTTGGTTTAGCTGAACTAACTAAATCGATCACTGACTTAAACGGTATTGTACCTGCTGTGGTCCAGGGCGAAATGTTGCACCAGTTACGCCGCAATATGCGTCGTGCATGCCGCTGGTTCCTACGTCATCGCAATCGTAGCTGGAGCATTGAGCAAACTGTTGCCTTCTTCAAACCTGTGTTTGAACAACTGAAAGCCAATGTTCATGCCTACTTAGCAGAAGATGAAGCTGCAGGTATCCAAGCTGAGATCAACGCTCTTGTGAAAGAGAATGTTCCTCAGGATGTTGCGACTACCGTTGCAAATATGAGCACTCTTTTCTCTACACTCGATATCGCGCAAATTGCGCAGGCAGAAGAGAAGACTGTGGCACTTGTTGCTGAGACTTATTTCAAACTCGGTGCTCGTGTTGAGCTACACTGGTTCCTTGAACAGATCAGTGCACAGCCAGTGGCCAACCATTGGCAAGCGCTTGCTCGTGCAGCCTTTAGGGAAGAGTTGGATTGGCAACAACGTGCGTTGACGTCAGTGGTCTTAAGAACGTGCACTGCAACCTGTGACGCTCAGAGCGTTATTTCCCAGTGGATTGATACTAATCAAGCCCTGCTGGAAAGATGGTTCCATATGCTAGCTGACTTCAAAACATCGCAAAGCCATGAGTTTGCTAAGTTCTCTGTCGCCCTACGTGAACTGAACCTTCTGATCCTTCATTGTGAAGGCCAAAAGTAAACTTTTATAACAATCAGAAGCCCTGGCGATCGCCGGGGCTTTTTTTAGGTCGAGGAAAGTACATGTTTTATAAAATCGCACAGAAAGTCATGTTTCAGATGGATCCTGAGCGAGCGCATAATTTGGCCATAGGCAGCTTGAGAATGACCGGCAATAGCCCACTCAATGCATTTTATGCCCAGAATATCGCACCAGCGCCCGTCAGCTTTATGGGACTGACTTTTCCAAACCCAGTGGGATTAGCCGCGGGTATGGATAAAGATGGTGAATCTATCGATGCCTTTCATGCGATGGGATTTGGTCATGTGGAAGTCGGAACAGTGACTCCAAGACCACAACCCGGTAATGATTTACCCCGTTTGTTTAGATTAAAACCCGCAAAAGCGATCATTAATCGCATGGGTTTTAATAACAAAGGTGTCGATAATCTGGTCAAAAATTTGATCGCTAAGAAAACCGATATTATGGTCGGGGTCAATATTGGTAAAAATAAAGACACGCCAGTAGAGCAGGGAAAAGACGATTATTTGATCTGCATGGACAAAGTTTATCCTTATGCAGCCTATATTGCGGTGAACATTTCATCACCGAATACCCCTGGATTACGATCGCTGCAATATGGCGATCTATTAGATGAATTATTAAGCGCATTAAAAACAAAGCAACTTGAGTTGGCCGAAAAGCATAAAAAGTATGTGCCAATTGCCCTTAAAATTGCGCCAGATTTAACCACGGAAGAAATCGAGAATATTGCGCAATCCTTGATTAAAAACAAGTTTGATGGTGCGATTGCGACTAACACAACGTTAACTCGCGACGGTGTAAGTGGCCTTGCCAATGCCAATGAAAGTGGGGGGTTAAGTGGTAAGCCATTAACTGAGCTCTCGACAAAAGTGATCAAACAATTATCGATTTATTTAAATGGACAGATCCCGATCATTGGTGTGGGCGGTATTAACAGTGCCGAAGATGCGTTAGCTAAATTTGATGCGGGTGCAACTATGGTGCAGATTTACTCAGGTTTTATTTATCAAGGTCCGAAATTAATTAAAGAGATTGTTGAAGCTTACCGCTTAAAATAATGATCTATTGATCTAAGCTAAGATCTCTTTTAAAAGACTGCGATCTAAAATGATCGTTAGATCGCAGTATGGATCTTGAAATAGATCCAATAAGTAATTGTTAACTAAATTGTATTTTATTATTTTTATTTTGATATTGAATAAAATATCTACTATGATGTGCCAGTGTTCAAATAGTAGGTAAACGTTATGTTATTATTGCCACAAAAGGATTGGCACTGGAAATATAACGATTCGTATGGTGTCTTAGGCGTTTCGTTAGGTTCCGAGATCGAATTTCTGACGGCTTATAAAGCAAAATCATTAATTCCTGATGCCTTATCAAGCATGGAATTTAATATTGCGCACGCCAAATTCTATATGAGCTTACTCGATAAGTTGCCCAAAACCTTATCACTTACCGATGCTGCGATAGTGCAAATAGCGCTTAACGCTACTGCGGCCCATTTCATGTTAACGCCCCAAATGCCAAAATCATGGTTTTTTGATACTAGCGATGTGTGCGTATATAGCGATGTGGGTAAAATATTCGAGCTTAAATGCCAAAAGCAACGTGCGTTAGTGCTAGTCGTTGAAAATACCCTGCAATCGGCTTTAGTGATGTTATTATCGCCAGAGTGTGTTTTATCCGGCGCAAAAACTATGGTGCAGTTTGAAACTATTAAAGTGATGCATAACCGCTTACACCCACTACGTGTACAGCGCCATGTTGTTGCAGCATAGTTTTGTTCCCATAGTCTCTTTATTTGATGTGAGCTGATTGCAATGGGTCGTCATTTATTGATAGTGATATCAATAGCGGTACTATTGCTCAAATATGATGAATTTCTGTCCTATTAAAGTGCTTGGTTAAAGTACTATCAGTACTTGGATAGATTCTTTGAGTGTTTTTTCTTTATTTCTACATGTTGTTGCTTCAGTGGCGAGTGAGTCAGTCATGATTCATTATCAATGTTAATCCTAAAATTGCCTCCCTTAGCGTTATCATTTTGTAGTGTGCGGTAGCGACTTAGCATTATCACAGCTTCAATATATTGGCCTTAATCATTTCAGTCTCAATTTTTCGTCGTAGTGTTATTCAGACCTGATTTAGTTTGGATCCACATAGATATTATACTGGCACAAGGGATAGAGGGAGAATGCAATGTATTTTGGCTTCTTTGTAAAGTACTAATCATGAACTTTGATAAAAACGCCTGCAAATGCAGGCGTTTTGTTTATATCTATCCGTTTTGTTTTTACGCGCTAGAGCGTTAGAAAGCGGATTACTTTTTAACCCATTTTCCTTGGGCGTTTTGCACATAGTTGCCTTTATCTGTGGCGGCAATGGCTTTTTCACCGGCAAGTTTGGCCACATCGGCGGCGGAGATATTGTTCTTTTTAGCGATGGTTTCGTAATGGGCGCGGCGTTTGTTATTCACATCGTCCATCACGGCCTTGGCCTCGCTATTATTTTGCACTAGGCCTAAATAGCCATTGAGCTGTTCACCTAAGTAACCTTGGGCTTTGGCTTCCTGCAATGACATGGCAAAGGCATTTAAGCTGAATAAACTCAGGCCGAGCAACAGCAGTAATGTGGGCTTTTGTAGCAGGGTTTTGAGTGGTATTGATTTCATTGTATATTCCTCAATTCTTTGTGATTAGAACAACTTATCATCTGATAGAAGCTGATCTAGCTCCTTATCCACTTTGATTTTTATCTCGTGTTCAATTTTCACATTGAGATTAATCACAATCGGTTTGTCAGGCGGCTCAATCTTTACTGTTGGCGCACAGCCTTGCAATGCCGCCAGTAGCAGCAATGTACCTAAACTCACTTGCTGTAATTGAATGATCTTCACTGAGGTTTCCTTGTTACTTCACGGATTTTTCGATTCTGTCCTGCAGATCGTTACCAATCTGAAGACTCCTGAATAATTGCAGCATGTTCTCTTCATGAGAGTAATTCAAGTGGATGGGGCGTTCAATCCCTCGGCTGCGGCCTTTGACTTCCACTAATAAGTTGGCATCGCCGGTTTGATCCATATCGAAACTACTGGATAACTGGCTGTATTCTAAATGTTCTAGCGCCGAAAATACAAAATCGAGATAAGGCTGCGATTGGCGCATTTGATCGACCGCAGGATTACCCGAAATGGCGATGAGACCGCCGGGCGCACGGGCCGCCAGTTGGCCACCGCTGATCGAGACTTTGCCATCGACCAAATCCACGGGTAATACACCATCGAAAATACCATCGGCATAGATACCAATTTGCGGCTGAATGCGCAGCACTTCCTCAAGGCTCATGCCCTGCAATAATAGATAGGCGTGGGATTTGTCCTGCAATTTTAAATTAAAATCAGGCAGTAAGAACTGGCCGCTCAATACTTTGCCCTTAGCAGTCATCGACACGTCGGTATCACTCAAGCCCGTGAGTTGTTGCAGCCAATTGTCGGGAAGCTTTTCGGCATCCTTGGCGAGGACAATATCGGCCTCTACTTCGATATCGGTCAAGGGGAAGCCGGGATCGAACAAGTTAAAAGTCATCATGGTCTGCGGGCAGTTCAGCCGACTTAAACTGCTGAAATAGCCTGGCGCTTGCGGCGCCTTATAGGATTGTCCCCAGGTGAACTCGCATTGGGCCTGTAATTTCCCGCCTTCAAAGGTCGTGTCTTGATAAAAACCTTCCAGCTCTGTCATCGACTGGGTAATTTGCATGGCAAATTGGGTCTGCTCTGGCTCATGTGTCAGCTTAAATTGTGCCTGTAATTGGTTATGACCAGTCACATTTAACTCAGCGGGCAAGGGCTGGGTTTGATTCAGCAAAGACAAAGCCTCTGTCATGCTGGTATCGACAACCCACTGGCCCGTTAACAGCAGAGGCTTGTGAGGCGTGGCGAACTGTAATTGATGGTCACTTTGCAGCTCAACCGTGCCGACTTGCCACTGTTCATGACCGTTAATACGCTGGTTTTGCCAGTTTAACGTCTGCGCGAGTGCCAAATTATCCAGTTTAAGGACAGTCTGCTTACGTGTTCGGCCTTTGGCGCTGAGCTGCTTTTCAATCAAGAGTTGCTGTGCTTGCCAGTTAACTTGATTAGTCAAATGACTCGATTGAATAGTATTTGCAATGGATTGCAATGACGAGTAATCGAGGAGCATCGGCTTTGATGTCTCAAGGGTGAACGCCTTGAGGCTAATATCGTTGCGACTGCTCTGTATTGCGGTCGCGGCGGTGCCCGCAAGATTCTCTACCGTTTGGCTCACGCGCAGCTGCGACAAGGCAAGTGAGAGCGGCGGCAGCTTGAAGGCAAACTCGGTCGATTGTGCGCCAGTCGTATCCTTAGCCGCTAAGGGAGTTGCGCTTGCGGCCATGGGGGCCTTGGCGTTGAGCTGAATACTGCCAAGGCTTAACTGCGTCTGTTTCGTTTGATGCTCGGCGGCTTGCGCCGTTTGCTGTAGCTGCACATCTTCCAGCGCAAATTGCAGAGTGTCGCTTGAGTCACTTGAGTCACTCGTCACTGGCGCAGTGCTGATTTGCCAATTCAGTCCTTGAGCCGATTGAGCAACACTGACATGACCCGCCGTTTGCAACATTCCCGCGCCCCAACTGAGATCCTGCGGGGCTGCGCGCCAGAGCTCCCGCAGCGACAGTGGGGTCGTTTGTTTAAGCGCCAGTTGCCAGCGGCTCGCGACATTCCAAGCATCTGGCGTGGGCGTTAACTGGATATCTTGTAAGTGAATACGCGTCTCAAGCTTACTGCCTAGGGTGGTTAACTCTATTGCGGGCAGCGCTATTGGTTTATGGGGGCTCGTTTGAGATATCAGCGCATAGTGCAGCGGCGCCGTCATCGAAAGGCCAAGACCCACGGGTGCCTCGGTGCTTTTCAGCCCCGAGAGCAGGGTAAGGAGCGCTTGAGAGTTTTCATCGCTCAATTGCAGAGACTGATTAAGTGCCGCTAATAGCTGGGTGTGCTGTGCCGCATTCGGCGTAAGCGCAAGGCTAAAGGGCTCAAGGGTGAGATTGAGTGAGGCAAGTGATCCACTAAGCTCAAACCCTAAAGCCGGCTGCGGCGCGAGCGTTAAGTCGGCAAAATGGCTTAAGCTGATGCTGGGTTGCTGAATGCGGTGGCGGCTTGTAATTTCGCCGCTGGCGAGTGTCATTGCACTCTCAGAACTTAATTGCCCACTTAATCCTATCCCAAGTTGCTGCCACTGTTGATCCCACAGGGTTAATTGGCTGAGGATGCTCCCTTGGGTTTGGCGCAGGCCAATTTGATGCAGGTTTTCCAGTAGCGGTGCGATATTAAGCTCACTCTTTAGGCGCCATTGTTCGTTGCCAAGCGTGGCGGCAAGCTCGGCTAACGGCTCACCCTCTGGGCTACTAAAGGCTGTGGTTAATTCACCTTGATGATTCAGGCTGAGTTTATCCATCACCAGCTGATAGGCGGGAAGCTCTGACTGCGGTGCTAATCTGAGTGTGGTTTTACCTATATCAATTAAGGGCAACGATTTGATATTTAACGCCAGCGCCGGTGTTTGTTCATCGGCGATGGTGGGGCTTCGCTCCAGCAGCGATGCGCCGAGTTCAACGTCTATCTCGCCTGTGCTAATGCGCTTGATTTTTTGAGTCAAACTCTCAACTTGGACAAGTTGCTTCAGTTCTTCAAGGCTTTTGGGCCAGTTGAGTTCAAGCTGAATATCAAGATTATTAATCACTAAATGCGAGTCATGTACGCGTAGACTCGCAGAGCGAATTTGCCAATGTTCTAAACCCATGGGGCCTAAACGAATATCGCTAAGCTCACTGTCCATACCGCTTAATGCGTAATTTGCGACACGAAGGATCAGGGCTTCGGTTTGGCTGTTGACTATCCAAATGGTTAGCGCCGCGCTAGCTAACAGGCCCGTCACAGTGGTGGCAATCAGGCTTTGTTTTAGGCGCTTTTTGAGTGTAGAACCGCGACGGTGCGTCGCCGAATATGGCGCTGCGGCCGCAGTCGTCTCTTGAGGCATCGCCTGATGCGCGTGCTCGGCAGTCTCCTGATTTGGCGATGTCGGCGTGTTAACCATGGGGTTCGAATATCATCCTTATCATCAGCGCCTGGGCACGGTTCCCCGTGGGAGCGCGAGGCGATTTGGGCTGCCGATGCTCAGCGGCAAGCGGGATTAGCGGCAGTTTAACACTCAAGCCGCTGGCTGACTAATAAAGAACTTGGCAAATTTGCGCGAAGCTAGATTGAGTGCCTGTCATTATTCATCTTGATTTTACAGGCACTTATACGGCTTAAAGTAAAATAGTGTTATCGCGATTGTTTATCCGCGCAGCTTATCCCAAAAGCTGAGCGCCAATCACGGCCACTCCACAGAGCATAGCTAACAGTAAACCGATCTTCCCCCCCGCGACGCGGTAACCCTGAGGCAGGTTTGCCTTATCGCGCGTTTGTCTTTGTACCCACACCATGGTTACGGGTAAAAAAATCGCGAGGATCACGAGGGCGATCGCCGCATAGCCTAGGGCGGTAATAAATCCCTGCGGGTAAAAGAGGGCAAAACACAGAGGAGGCACGAAGGTAATAGCGGCGGTGATACTGCGACCCGCGGCATTATCCTGCTGCCTTAAGTTTGCCGCCATAAAGTCAAACAGACCTAGGCTCACCCCTAAAAAGGAGGTTGCCAGCGCCAGATCGGCAAACACACTGATGGCAGAACTTAAGTATTGGCTGTGCAGAACGCTGGCTAACTGATTGATAAAGCCTGAAAGACTCTGATTGGTCATCAGTTGGCTTTGGCTGAGCACACCTTGGCTGCCCAATTGCCACAGCAGGTAAATCAGTAGCGGTAATGCCGAGCCGAGCAGCATGATTTTACGCAGGCTTTTTACCTCAACGCCTAAGTAGCGCACCACGGATGGAATCGAACCATGGAAACCAAAGGAGGTAAAAATCACTGGAATGGCGGACACGATAAGCCCTTGCTCTAGTGGCAACTCGAGTAAATGTGTGCCTTCGACCTGCGGCAGTAATAGGGCCAGCATTAGAATTAACGCAATGATTTTTAAACTAAAGAGCACGCGATTAATCAAATCGACACAATGGGTGCCTAAGCCGACAATGGTGCCGATTAACAGGGTAAATAACACGGCGCCCGCCTGCGGTGGCAGATCTAACCCTAACCAAGGATTGAGCTTTTGATTAACTTGCTCGCCGCCACCTGCGATATAGGCGGCGCACAGGGCGTAAAGTAAAAACATTAACGCAACACTGGCAATCACTTGGCCCTTGGCGCCCAAAAGCGTGCGGGCTAATTGGTTCAGGCTCGTATCGCTCGGGGCAAATTGATGGATTTCAACCATCAGCAGAGCGGTGTAGGCCATCAGCCCCCAGAGGAGCAACATAATCAGGCTCGATACACCAAAACCGAGTCCTGCAGAGGCGATAGGAAGTGCGAGCATACCCGCGCCAATGGTGGTGCCTGCAATTAGTAGCAAACTGCCGAAAAATTTATTCTGTGTCATAACTTTACGCTCAAACGTCTTTATTAATGGCTCAACTGTCTCAGATGAGTGCTTTATTGAGGAGCTGTGCAGAATGGCGCGTGATACTGGGATCTAAAGGGTACGAGGGCATACCTGTATTGGGATCGTGGCGCAATCTGCGGATCGTTGGGGATATGGCCACAATGGAAGGTCAGGCGAGTATGCCTATCTATGCCATTGCGGCTACAGATAGGGATAATAAGCTGTGGTAATACGCATAAAACTCGCCTTTGCTTGGGGTTAATTCGGCACTTAATGACATCGAGTGACTTGACCACATCTAATGGCTTGGTCACATCACATAACAAAGACAATTTGCCCTGTTTTTTAAATTTATCTTAAATGTTAATAAGTTGCGACAATGCCTCGGTGTTGGTTCGAGGACGCTGGCTACGATAGGCAGTTAAGGTGTACTTGTCAACCATTACAACAGTATTTTGCTGATTTTTTGTCAGGGGCCAGGTGTACAATTTGCGTGACGTCGTGCCGTTTTTAGCAGAGGTTAAGAGTAGCAAGGTGGATTATGGAGGCTGAACTTTTGTTGGTTACGGCAAGTGAATAGGCCGTAACTGAATGCAAAATCAAGAGTACTCTGCCGTAGACCAAAAGGAATGCGGCAGAGAGATACCGTGATGTTTGAAAGCGGACTACTTTTGCTGCGCCTTTTGATGGCGGGCGAGCAAATTGGCGTTGATATCACTTAAGCTTAGTGATTGATCTTCAAGTAAGACTAATAAGTGATACACCAGATCCGATGCCTCGTTAATCAGCTCTTCTTTATCGTGAGTCGCAGCGGCCAAGGCGGTTTCGAGCCCTTCTTCACCGACTTTTTGGGCGATGCGCTTAGTGCCACGGGCAAAAAGGGAAGCGGTGTAGCTCGACTCTGGGTTTTGCCCCTTACGCGAGGCGATAAGCTCGGCCAGATTGTTTAAAAACGGGTGAGCATTGCCATCGAGCCAGCAGCTTTCGGTGCCTTTATGGCAGGTTGGGCCATTGGGTAACACCTGTACCAGCAAGCTGTCGTTATCACAGTCTTTATCGATGGCGACCAATTTTAGGGTATGGCCTGAGGTTTCGCCCTTGGTCCATAAACGTTGTTTAGAGCGGCTAAAAAACGTCACATCACCGGTCGCCAGCGTGTGCTGTAGCGCGGCTTTATCCATAAATCCGAGCATTAATACCTTGCCCGATAGGTGATTTTGGATAACCGCAGGGATAAGCCCCTGTTGTTTTTCCCAGTCGAGGCTATTAACCAGTTCTGCGCTTGCTGGGCCTTGGCAACAGCTTGAAGTGGTTCCAGTTGTCATATCTGCATACCTTATTATTTGTATCAATCGCTACTGATGTTGAGTTACTGGCGAATGGCGATGCCTTCGGCCGCTAAATACTGTTTTAACTCGCCGATATTGATAATGGCCTTATGGAACACGCTGGCTGCCAGCGCCGCATCGACCTTCGCATCAATAAACACATCGCGAAAATGCGCCATAGTGCCAGCGCCGCCCGAGGCGATTAAGGGCACATCGCACAACTGGCGTACTAGGCTTAACTGCTTGATATCATAGCCGCCGCGTACGCCATCTTGGTTCATCACGTTGAGCACGATTTCGCCGCAGCCGCGTTTTTGCACTTCTTCAACCCAGTCTTGGGTGTACCAAGCGGTTTCTTTGGTGGCGGCTTCATCGCCGGTAAATTGCTTCACTTTATAACTGTCGCTTGCCGCATCATAAAATGAGTCGATGCCAATCACGATACATTGGCGGCCAAACTCATCCTGCAGGCGTGAGATTAAACTCGGGTCGCTCAGGGCAGGCGAGTTGACTGAAATTTTATCCGCGCCAAAGGCGAGTAGCTCGCGGGCTTGGCCGATGGTTTTAATTCCACCCGCCACGCAAAAGGGGATATCGATTTGCTCAGCCACTCGGCTCACCCAAGACTTATCGACTACACGATCGTGGGCACTGGCAGTGATATCGTAAAACACCAGTTCGTCGGCGCCCTCTGCGGCGTAACGCGCCGCGAGTGGTACTATGTCGCCAACAATTTCATGGTTGCGAAACTGTACGCCTTTGACCACGCAGCCATCTTTCACATCTAAACAGGGGACTATTCGTTTGGCCAGCATTGGATTGCCTCCGCCACATTAAACTGATTGATAAGTAAAGCTTTACCGATAATGATGCCCGCGGCGCCACTGTCTCTGACGGCGGCAACATCCTCAAGGGTGGCAATGCCACCCGAGGCTTGCCAAGCGATATTGGGATAGTGGCTGGATAGCTCGCGGTAGAGTGCGGTATTGGCGCCAGTGAGGGTGCCATCGCGACTGATGTCCGTCACCAGTGCATGTTTTAGTCCCACTTGGCTAAAGTCTTCGACAATAGATTCTAGACTCTTACCGCCACCGCTTTGCCAGCCAGAAACCGCGACGATTTTCTCACCGTTCTGATTGATATTGACATCCAGTGCCAGGCAAATTGCCTCGCTGCCAAACTTGTTAAACCAGCCTTTGACTAACTCGGGCTCTTTGACGGCGAGCGAGCCTATCACCACACGTTTAACCCCAAGGGATAATAACTCGGCGACTTGCTCTTCAGTGCGGATCCCGCCGCCCACTTGAATATTGGCGCTTAGCCCCGCTGTCAGCTTAGCAATCAAAGCCGTTTGGCGTTTTGTAGGATCTTTCGCGCCAGTTAAATCTACAATATGCAGCCAGCTTGCCCCTTGGTCTTGGTAGGATTGCAACTGGGCCAGCGGACTTAAATCGAAGGTGGTCTGCTGCCCATAATCCCCTTGGTAGAGCCTAACTACCTTGCCATCAATTAAATCAATTGCAGGAATGATCATCTGTTGTCCTTAAATTCTTTTGGTGCATTTGCTACCGCGCTTTATTGCTGAATGTTGTGGCTGAAAAATGCTGGTTCATCCCAAACACAATAAGCGATTGCATTTACTGCATTTTTAAAAAGTTACCTAGGATTTGTGCACCCACGGCGGCGCTCTTCTCGGGGTGAAATTGCACGCCCATAAAGTTGTCTTTACCGATGGCGGCGCTAAAGTCCTCACCATAACGGCATTGTGCCAAGGTGTAGTCGCTTAATGGCGCGCGGTAGCTGTGAACAAAATACACGTAACTGCTGGCCGGAACACCGGCAAACAGCGGGTGAACCTGAGACGGATTGCTAAAGGTCAGTTGGTTCCAGCCCATGTGCGGCAGAGGTAAACCTTCGGCCTTAAGTGCTTGACGGTCTAGCTCGTCAATCTCGGTTGGAATAATGCCTAGGCATTGGCAATCCAGCGCTTGGCCGCCGCGTTCTTTAGAGAGCAGGGTGAGCATTTGCATCCCTAAGCAGACCCCCAGCACGGGTTGAGTTAACCCTTGGATTAATTCGACTAAGGCTTTTTCAGTTAATGAAGCCATTGCGGCGCCAGCGCTGCCAACACCTGGCAGTACCACTCGTTTGGCGGCTTTAATGCTGGCTTTGTCATCGGTGACTAACACCTTAGCGCCGAGGCGCTCAAAGGCGAAACGGACCGAACTTAAGTTAGCGCAACCTGTGTCTATGATGACAACATCAAATTCATCTATGTTTGCTGACATTGGGTTTTCCTATTGATGGGTCAGTGGGGGAAGTGGTTTGTCGCCGCATTCTCGAAACTGCCCCTCGTTAAAATCATCAGGCTTTGTATTATTCGCTAATCAATCTGCATAAGGTTATTACACACCTAACTCAGGTTGAGTGCGCTGTTAGAGCACGCCTTTACTCGATGGCAACACATCGCCTTCAACTTTGACGGCCTGACGCAGCGCGCGGCCAAGTACTTTAAAGAGCGCTTCGACCTTGTGGTGGTCGTTGTCTCCTTCGGCGGCCACATGCAGGGTGCAGCGTAGGCCATCGGCAAAGGATCGGAAAAAGTGCGGCACCATTTCAGTCGCCATTTCACCGACTTTTTCCCGTTCAAATTGGGCGGAGAATTTAATAAAAGGCCTGCCGGAGAGATCCAGTAAGCATTCGCCCTTGGCTTCATCCATCGGCAAGCTAAAACCAAAACGGGCAATACCACGTTTATCACCCAGCGCTTGGCGCAGCGCATCTCCAATTGCCAATGCGGTGTCTTCAACGCTGTGGTGATCGTCTATCTCAAGATCGCCATCGACATTCACCTCCATTTTGAAATTCCCGTGGGTGGCGATTTGATCCAGCATATGGTCGAAGAAACCAATACCAGTGTTAATGGCGCCTTTGCTGGGATTGTCGAGATCGACAGTCACGCGAATATCGGTTTCCTTGGTGGTGCGTACCACAGTTGCGGTGCGGCCCTTGTTGAGTAAGGCATCGGCAATCGCGTCCCAGCCTAGGCTGCCACGCTGATATTGGAAGCTTTTTATCCCCATGGCATTGCCCAGTTCCACATCTGTGTGTCTGTCACCAATCACGGCGGACTGGGTGAAATCGATGGTGCCTTGGGTCAAAAAGTCTTTCACCAGCCCTAGTTTTGGTTTGCGGCAGCTGCAGTTTTCATCGTTAAAGTGTGGGCAGATGAGTACATCTTCAAACTTTACCCCTTGGCTGGAGAGGATTTGCATCATCATATTGTGCGGCGCATCGAAATCTTCCTGCGGGAAGGAAGGGGTACCGAGTCCGTCTTGATTGCTAACCATCACCAAGCGAAACCCAGCTTTTTGTAGGCGCAGTAAGGCGGGGATCACTTGGGGCTCGAATACCAGTTTGGCGAGGCTATCGACCTGTTTGTCGGTGATAGGCTCTTCAATCAAGGTGCCATCACGGTCGATAAAGAGTATTTTCTGGGCGACATTAGGGGTAAATACTGGGTTCATGCTGCTACCTTTCAATTCAGTTTGTTATCTAAAATCAGTTTATTAGGCCAATGCTGCGACAAGAGTTACGCTAAATACTCATAGCTTTTGCGATTCAAAGAGTGACACTAAGCGGTCGGTGTCAGCCTGAGAGCTGAAGCTAAAACGAATGGCTTTAGCCAATCTAGGGTCCTTATAGGCCCGCGCGACAATGCCATTATCGATAAGCAGCTTTGCCACTTTTGCGACGTCGTCAAATTCGGCGAGCACATAGTTGCCATTGGGTGTTAGCACGGCGCCGCCCCATTGCTCGCAGTACAAATTCAGTGCCACCGCGAGTCGCTCGCCCTGAGTATTGAGCGCTTTGACTTGGGTTTTCATCCGCGCAATCCCAGTCGGTGATAGCGCTTGCACGGCCACTTCACTCACGGGCAGTGGCACTGGATAGGGCGCAATCACCCGCATGATGATTTCGATAATCTCTTCATTGGCGAGCAAAAAGCCGCAGCGGGCGCCCGCTAAGGCAAAGGCCTTTGAAAGGGTTCGTAACACCACAAGGTTTGGGTAAGACTGGAGTAAATCTGCGACACTATATTCTGGGCAAAACTCGATATAAGCCTCATCGACGATAACAATGGCATCGGGCAGGGCTTGGATGGCTTGTTCTATGCGCGCCTTGTCAATCACAGTGCCAGTTGGGTTATTGGGATTGCAGATAAACACTAACTTAGCGCCGCGTGCGGCTGTCGCAAAGTCGGCTGGGAGACCGTACTCAGCCGTTAAGCTTAATGCCTTAACGCCTACATTAAAGGTTTGTGCGCTAATGGCGTACATGCCGTAAGTGGGCCCAAAGGTCGCAATGGAGTCGATGCCTGGGATGCAAAAGGCACGAATAAGCAATTCGATGGCCTCATCGGCGCCGCGACTGGCGACAATTTTGCTCTCTGCAACACCACTATATTGGCTATAGGCATTGATCAACGCGGGCGGTTGGCACTCGGGGTAACGATTTAATTTAGATAAATCGAGTTCAGTAACGGCTACATTATTGAAGGGCGATTCGTTAGCGTTGATCCAAATATCACCTCGACCACCCAGCCTGCGAGCACTTTGGTAGGGCGTTAACTCGAGCAGTTCGGGCCGCGCAAGACGTGCTGCAAGGTTTGTTGGCTCGATGTTTACGTTATCGAGAGTATTGTTATCGAGAGTATTTCTGGCGCAATTGGTGCTCGGAATGTTTGTCACAGGCACATTGCTCATTGGTGCTGGGCTCGTTGGTGCTTGGCTCATCCTATTCATCCTAAGTCTTGCTATGGCATTAATTAAGCGTACTGTTGATTGTGTTACTTATTTCCATCAGTCCTTAAGACTGGCTAAGCGTATCGCGACCGCATTTTTATGGGCATCGAGTAACTCATTACTGGCAAGGGTCATCACCGCTTGTCCGAGTCCGAGTAGGCCCTTAGCACTGCTCTCTTGCACCGTAAAGCGGCGGCTAAAGTCTGCCAAGGAGAGGCTAGATACCGCGCGGCTGTAACCGTAAGTCGGCAACACATGGTTAGTCCCACTGGCGTAATCCCCAACCGATTCGGGTGTATAGGCGCCTAAAAACACTGAGCCTGCGGCGCGAATATGTTTTAGTACGTCCCGTGGGAAGCGGGTTTGAATAATTAAGTGTTCGGGTCCATAGCGATTCGAAACGAGCGCCGCTTCTTGCATATCTTTGACCAAAATGGTGCGGCTGCCTTTTAGGGCGGTCGCGGCAATCTCTTGGCGCGGCAGGGCGGCCAGTTGTGACGCGAGCGCTTGATTGACTGCCTGTGCTAATGGCTCCGAATCCGTGACTAAAATGACCTGCGAATCAGGGCCATGCTCCGCTTGCGAGAGTAAATCCGCGGCAATAAACTGCGCATTGGCATCACTATCTGCAATCACCAACACCTCGGAAGGCCCCGCTGGCATATCGATAGACACAGTGCAGCGTCCATCTTGGGAGACTAAGCGTTTGGCCTCGGTGACATAACGATTACCCGGGCCGAAAATCTTATCGACGCTAGGAATCGTTTCAGTACCAAAAGCGAGTGCGGCAATGGCTTGCGCACCGCCCACTTGATAAATTTCGGTGATCCCACAGGCGCTTGCCGCATACACAATCGCATCGTTAATCGGCGGCGGACTCACCAATACGCGTTTTTCGCAGCCGGCAATTTTTGCTGGCAGGGCCAACATCATCACGGTCGAAATGAGGGGCGCGCTGCCGCCGGGAATATATAAACCCACTTTTTCAATCGGTTCGCTACGAAGCTCGCAGCGAACACCCGCTTGGGTTTCAATCTCTATGGGGCGAAATTGCTGCGCGCTGTGGAACACATCAATATTGGCCATCGCTTGGGCAATGGCGGCTTTAAGTTCTGCCGAGACTCGTGCGCTGGCGGCGCTAATCTCGCTTTCACTTAAGCGCAGACTGTCGATATTGGCGCTACTGATATTTACAAGCTTGGCGCCATCAAACTTTTGATTAAACTCTTTCAACGCCGCATCGCCACGGCTAGCCACGGCATCGACAATCGCCCGAACACTTTGTTCTAAGCCGCTGTCACCGATTAAAGGTGAGCGTTGGAGCGCGGCTTTTTGTTCATCGGCGGATAACGCTGCCCAAGTCAAAATATCCATAGATCACCCCATCATTTTTTCAATTGGCATTACGAGGATAGAGCTGGCGCCGAGCGCGGTGAGCTCTTCCATAGTGTCCCAGAATAAATCTTCGGTACTGACAGCGTGGATGGCCACTCGATTAGTATCGTCGTTTAATGGCAGCACCGTGGGGTTTTCGGCGCCGGGCAGCAGGGCGACAATTTGATCTAAGGTTTCTGTGGGGGCGTGCAGCAAAATATATTTACTTTCACGGGCGCGGATCACGCCGTTTACGCGGGATAAAATTCTGTCGATTAGCGCTTGTTTGCTCGGTGTTTGGGTTTGGGTTGATTGAATAATGCAGGCCATGGAGCGGTAGATGACTTCGGTCTCGTATAAACCGTTGGCCTCAAGGGTGGCTCCGGTGGAGACTAAGTCACAAATACCATCGGCAAGCCCTGCACGGGGTGCGACTTCAACCGAGCCTTTCAACATACAGTCGCGATAACTTATGCCTTTTTGTTGCATAAAACGACGCAGTAGGTTGGGGTAGGAGGTGGCAATTCTTAAGCCTTCCAAGGATGAGGCATCGGCATAGCTAAATTCGGTTGGTACGGCTAATGACAGGCGACAGGCACCAAAATCCAGTTGGCGTAACTTCACAAACTCGGCGGGTTTATTTAAGGTTTGGCGCTCAATTTGCTCTTCTTCAAGCACGTTCTCACCAATAATGCCTAAATCGACCACGCCATCCATCACCAGCCCTGGAATATCATCGTCACGCACTCTGAGTAAATCGATAGGCATGTTGTCTGCGTGTGCGATAAGACGTTGTTCATTAATGGAAAATTTAACGCCGCAGCTCTTGAGTAATTGCTGAGAATCGGTCGATAGGCGACCCGATTTTTGAATGGCGATACGTAAACGGTTTGATTCAGTCATAATTTTATCTCGCTCAAAGTTAACAAATTCAAAATGATATTCTTTCGTTTCACGCTTTAACTGGTTTATCGGCACCGCCAGTAAATGTGGCGGTTAACATATTGAAATTAATTACTAATTAGCTGTTAAATCGTTAGTTAAAAAGCCTAAAAGCAAAAACCCCCGGAATTCCTTCCAGGGGTTAGTGATCATCTTTGAATCAGTCCGCCAGAAGGATACAGTCCTCCGGCAGTGAGCGTCCGAAGGCTACCGCATATGGTGGTGATGATGGTGGATAGCGTTCAGTAACGGGCTCATATGACTCTCTATACTCTGTTAAATTCGGTGTTGATGGATACTTATCCATAAAACGTTTTTTTAAGCTAACCGCTTTCTGTGCCGTTTGCAACAGCTAATTTTAACTAAATAAGAATATTTATGCGTTTTGTGAAAAAGTTTCATCTTGGTGGTCGCAGGACGATAATCTGCTTATCGCAAGGAGGGGCGAATACTTGAGGTTTCCTAGGGGATGGGCACAAAGCCGACGCTGCGCTTAGACAAATTCGGCTGGCGGTAAGTATGGTAAATCTTGTCTAACAGCGTTCAATCTAGACTGTTGATTGAGACTAAGTGTCAGTCACAGCGCTAATGTTGGATTAGCGCGTGACATCCTTTTTATTGTGCTAAATATTTTCCAAACAGGCGATCAACTGTTTGTTGGCAATATTTGTCTTCACCACGCCAATATTCGGCAAATACCCAGTCATTTTTGCCTTGGCGTTGTCTATCGAAACAACGAGGTTTTAATATTCCCAGACTGGCTAATATTTCGATTAAAATTTGTCGCTCAGCTTTACTCGATTTAATTACACTCGCTAATCTTTTCTCTAGTGTGCTGGGATAATCGCTCGGCTCAGACGTTTCGATAGTCGTTAATATTGCTCTAAAACAGGCAATATCATCTGACGTTGGCTCTGGAATATCGGCATTAATAAATTGGCTTAAATCAAAATAGGTATACAAAATATCCCCATGGCGCACGCCGCCCCATTTTATACGCTCGAAATTGAATACGTTAATATCCATCTCGATATAGGATTCGCTTCCTCGGATGCCATATTGACTATCTCGGCAAATGCCACAGGTATAGGAGTGTGCCGTTGGTTTGCCATTCGTGTAGGAAGTGCCTGAAATAACAGGTGTATATTGATTTGATGGGATTTTTTTGGCGATCGCATAGGATGCAAGGGATGAGCGCCAATCCAATCGCCTAGAGGTTAGACTACTTAAAAATCCTTTTGTTACTTGTGCTGGCGATATGCCTTTAACTAGCGATGCGATGGCAAGGATGCATTCATCATGTGAGATAGTTAAAGGATCAAACATTAATCCTTTCGATTTGGCATAGCTAAAATCGGGTTCGGAGAGACTTCTGTTTTTTACATCAATCCAACCATTCTTCCAATAGGTGGAGAATAAAATCCTTTTTGCTTTTTTATCCATAGCTGATTCTATTTCAACCTTTAACAATTGTTTAATTTATCTTATAAAACTTAATTAAAGCGGTTAGCTCTCTAAATTCATATAAGCATCGTTTTGATAGTAATAACTGACTGCATGAATTATGTCATGTAAGCTGGCATTAGGCAGCTGTTGCACTAAATTAGCCTTGATGCTTTGCAAATCCGCAATACTTAAAAAGTATTGATAACCTTGAGTTTGCGGGTAGAGAGGCTCATCGTGTAGGTCGCGCTCCTCTTCAAGTTCATCGTCAATGATTAACATCGTCATTGTGGGGTTCAATGCTTGCTCTAAGGTTTTATACACATCCAAGTGCCACGAAAAAGAATCGAGTTGGGATAATAGGGTTTCCAAGGTTAATGTTAATCGCATGACATATCCTTTTGTGCGAGCATCATTTACATCATTATGGCGAGTTAATTAAACCGACAGAATTAGGCTTAAGGCCTCAACAGACTCAGCATTAATTCGGTTAACGCAAACGATGAGAAAATAAACAGTAAATTAATCAAGGCCCGCATAATCCAAGACAATGCACCGTAGGACAGATCATATTTATTTGAGGCAATTACGATAACTCCCATGATGCCAAACCAAGGTGTAAAAAAGAACATGGCTTGCCATTTAACCAGAGCAACGGCGAGATCATGCAGCGCACCACTGACTAAAAAGGTGAGCAAGACGGCGAGCCACATGGGTAGAAACTGACTGAGAGGGCGCATGACATTACGAGATAAATAATAACCCCAAATCGGATTCCAGTAATGCCAAAAAATAGCGAATGACTTAGCGCCAAGGGCGCGTGATAGCATATTCCTCATCGAGTGACTGGCACCCAGTGGTACACCATTTCGCTTTTTCGCATATTGTGACAGTGATAATGTCGTTTGCATGGTTAATCTCTGCTTCACGCTGACCTATATGAGAAGAGGCTCGCAATCATTCTTGCTGTCTGTTATTTCAGACGTCGCTGGTTATCAATATTCATTACAGCACTGCATCTGGCAAGCAGTAAGTTAGGTTTTTATCTGCCATAGCATAACAGGTTTGACCGGTTTTCTCGGGGGACGGCCTAATGAAGATACCTGGGTTGCCATTAACACGAATCAGCTGCGATTGGTTATCCTGTCTCATAAAAATCGTACCACCATTTTCTAGCGCAACATCCACTATATACTCGTTCATATTGGCGCAAATCGCGATTTCACAGGATTCAGAATGCTCTTTACCCCCATTTATGACGAGGCATTGCGACGTTACTTCATCGCAACCTGCCCAAGTAACGTGGCTAAAAGCCAACAATAGTAAAAAACCAGAAGGGTATTTCATCGAATCATCCTGTCGCGTTATAAACCGTGCTCTGTGGCTGATGAGCGCCAACCTTTTAAAGTGCATTAACGACTGGCCACCAACTCCGCAATATTCTCGCATAAAATTATGCTCATGTTGAATTCGGCGCAGGACTGAAACTATTGGTATTATTAGGCGGGCTTAATTACACTGCGGCCTGACGGAATCAGGCTCTTTAACGCTTGCTGACTAATTTACCCAGATTTAGCCATCTCTGAACCGTATTTTTTAACCCTATGAAAGGACCTTGCTCGCCCTTGAATCACACCCGACGCCCAGCTATGCGGCAAGCCAAACCTCAGCAATCCAATCAGCAGTCGATCGACGCTCAACGTCCGATGAGCCGATTGGCGAGTGAAGTGCTGCGCGCTTTTGCCAGAGATGGGGTACTCGCCAAGCATATTCAAGGGTTTAGTGCGCGTCAGAGTCAGGTTGAAATGGCGCAAATCATCAGTGAAGCGATTGCCAGCAAGGGCAATGCACTGATCGAAGCGGGCACAGGGGTCGGTAAAACCTTCGCATATTTAATTCCTGCCATCTTAAGTGGCAAGCAAGTGATCGTGAGCACGGGCAGTAAAAACCTGCAAGAGCAATTGTTTCTAAAGGATTTACCCGCATTGACCTCTATGCTTGGGATAGCACCCAAGCTTGCGCTATTAAAAGGCCGCAATAACTATTTATGTCAGCATCGGATCGATAAGCAGATGCAGGAGGCCAGCCATATTGAGGCGCGCTTATTGGATGATTTACTCAAAATCAACCAATGGGCGGGCATGAGCAAGGATGGCGATATCGGTGGCTTAACTTCAGTTGCCGAAAACTCTCCCGCGCTTCCCTTAGTGGTCAGTACCAAAGAGACCTGTCTTGGGCAGCGCTGCGAATTTTATGATGCTTGTTTTACCCGTAAGGCCCGCGGCCGCGCCATGGACGCCAAAATCATCGTGGTGAATCATCACTTATTCTTTGCCGACAGCGTGTTAAAGGATACGGGCTTTGCCGAGCTATTACCCGATCCCGATGTCGTGATCTTCGATGAAGCGCATTTGCTGCCGGATATCTGCGTCAGTTACTTTGGCCAGCAATCCTCGAGTCGCACTATTGATGACTATTTGCAAAAGTTATTGCAGATTTATCAAACTGAGCTCAGCGATACAGGGCAGATTGCTCAATTCTGCCAGCGCTGTTTAACCAAGTTAAGTGAGTGGCATAATGCATTATTTTCGAGCGGCGAGTCGGATTGGCGGCTGCAACTTGGCAATAAATCCATCGCCTTAGCCTCTTGGGATTTATTGGCAGAATTAACCGCATTGCAAAAGCTGTTACTTGTGCACGTGGGGCGCAGTGAATTATTGGATGATATTGCGGTAAAGCTGACTGAGCTTAATCATAAACTGAATCAATTTTTTAATTGTGATAACCCGCAGGCGGCGTACAGCGTTGAGTTTGGTAGCCGCTTTGTCATGCTACGTATGTCGCCCATCAATATTGCCCGCGAGTGTCAGCAGCTATTTGTGGCCAATACTAGCTGGATCTTTACTTCGGCGACCCTGCAAGTGAACCGTAGCCTAGACCATTTTGCTCAGGAGCTTGGGATCAGTAATGCCAAGGCACATATTTTAGACAGTCCCTTCGATTATCCGCGTCAGGCCTTATTTTGTGTGCCGAGGCAACTGGGGAATGTGGCGAATCAGCAGCAGGCACTTAAACAGTTAGTCGATGTGTGTGTCAAAGCGATTGAGGCGGCGCAGGGGCGAACCTTTATTCTGTTTACCAGCCATAAAATGCTCGAGCAAACCGCGCTGGCTTTGCGAAGTCGCACTCAATATCCGCTATTGGTGCAAGGGCAGGCGGGCAAGCAGAGTCTGCTGACCAAGTTTCGCCAACTGGGGAATGCGGTATTACTCGGCACCAGCAGTTTTTGGGAAGGTGTGGACGTACGCGGTAAGTTATTAAGCTGCGTGATTATCGATAAGTTGCCCTTTGTCTCACCCGATGAGCCACTTTACCGTGCTCGCGCCGACAATATCAGCCGTCAGGGGGGCGATCCTTTTACTCAAGTGTCGTTACCGCAGGCGATTATTGCGCTCAAACAAGGGGTTGGACGTTTGATCCGTGACGAAAAGGACTGTGGTGTACTCATTCTCTGTGATAATCGGATTGTGAATCGCGCCTACGGGCAGGCCTTTTTAAACTCTCTGCCGCCGATGTCCCGTACCCGAGATTTAGATCAAGCGTTAGCCTTTTTAAGGCAAATACCTTGATAGAAAAATAATCGTTGGGGCAGGCAAGCTTTATCTGGAAATATCCTTTTCGGGAGAATAGATGTGTTTACTTGGCTAAAAGGGTTAATTTCTAAAGACTTATTAATTGAGTTAAGTGAAGCTAAAATTACGATAAACGCTTTTGGCGATAAGGCCAGTATCGAGTATGAACCCATACTCGCACTTGTTACTGAGCACAACAAGACAATGATCAAAGCTATCGGCCATGGGGCTAAAACATTGGACGGTGAGGGAATTCGCATTGTTAATCCGTTTTCACACCCTCGAATGTTTGTAGCAAGCTTTGAACTCGCTGAAAAACTGCTCCAATATGGCATTTCGCATCTTCATACATCTGGATTTCGCGCGGCGCCGCGGGTGATTGTACACCAGTTAGAAAAGACCGAAGGTGGCCTCACCGATATTGAGGATAGGGTACTGCGTGAACTTGCTTTGGGCGCTGGGGCAAGAGAGGTCGTGATATATCTTGGTCCAAGGATTAATACTCAATTTGAGCATTATGACGACATTAAACGTGCGCAATGTAAAGCTAAGAAGGAATAAAACTATCCCTTCCTAGCTAAACTCAGACTTTTTAAGAATTAGACTTTTAATCCAACCATCAGTTGATCAAGTTGGCCTGCGGTGGCTTGTAATTCATCACAACCCGACACAGATTGGTTCGCCGATTGCTCGACATCGTGGGATTGATTGCGAATTTCCATCAAATTGGTGGCGATTTCGTTAGCCACGGCCGATTGTTCTTCCGCAGACGTGGCAATCAACACACTCATTTCGAACACGCGGCTGCTGTGGTGGGCAATGGATTCGAGATCTTTACCCGTTTGCAGCACATGTTGTTTGCCCTCACTCGCTTGGCTTACGGTGCGCGACATCACTTGAGTCAAATTGCGGGTACCCTGTTGCAGCGATTCGATCATCGACTTGATTTCAACCGTTGCCGCCTGGGTGCGGCCGGCAAGGGTTCTCACCTCATCGGCCACCACCGCAAAGCCGCGGCCTTGTTCGCCGGCGCGCGCCGCTTCAATCGCGGCGTTTAACGCGAGTAGGTTAGTTTGTTGCGAAATGGCATTAATGGTCGACACCACTTCATCGATTTTACTGGCGTTTTCGTTGAGTATATTGACCGCATCCGAGGCGGCAGAAATCTCATCCGACAGCACATCAATCGCGCTTACCGTGGTTTCAATATCCTTAGAGCCCGCATTGACCTGCTGATTCGCCTCTTGGGTTTCGGCGGAGGATTGCTCGGCGTTGCGCGCCACTTCTTTAACCGCAGCGGTCATTTCTTCCATCGCCGTGGCTAAGGAATCGAGGTGCTGACGTTGATTGACCGCAAGGGCTTGTCCTTGCTGTGCCGTGCTTCTAAAAGATGAAACCACTTCGCGGATTTTACTGGTGGATTCAGCAATTTGCTTCACCAAGTTGTGTTGACGCTCGACTAGAGTGTCGATGCTAATGGCTAAGATGCTGAATTCATCTTTCACTTCGAAGAAGTTTAATCGGCCAGTCAAATCTCCCGAGGCTGCGCGTTTCAGTGCCATCACTGTGGTGTAGAGCGCACCGCCCACAAAGGTGGAGATGTAGTAGCTAAACAGGAAGAGCACGAATAACAGCACCGCCATTAGGCTGTAGACTAAGATATTATCATCGGCTAAAAGGGCGTTCAGTTGACGATCGTCGACGGGAATGATGGTCAGCATATTTTGATCATTAACCGAGCTAACCGCCCGATTAGGTGAACTGCTGGTATCAATACCGCCCCCACTGCGTGCAAGGGTTTGTGCGCGGCTATCAGCCTCAGAAACTGTAACAATCTGAACATTCTGTAAGCCTTGGCTTAGCAGATGAGGTAAATTTTGTCTTTCTTGCTCGGGTAGCTTGCTAGAAACCTGGGCGGCGAGTTGATTGATTTTCTGGGAAGTGTCTAGCAGCCCATGCAAATGGCTTTCGAGCAGGGTATCCCTAAACTGAGTATTTAGAAATACCGCTAATCCCACAATCATAAACATGGGAACTAGGGCGAGAATTGCAAATTTGGTTTTTAAGGTCATATGGATAAGATATTGATCTATCCAGCGAAATTTTACTTCTTTCATTAGCGCCTCGATAAATTGGGCTGTGACCAAATGGATATCGGTCGGTTTGCCATAGACTTTATGATTTTCTGTCTTGTAAGCAGTTGCTTGTATTATTGTTGTCCAATTGCAGCCATTTTGGGTTTGTTTGCTGCAATTTTGGCAAGGTACAAACATAAGTTTACAGTTTAGCTACATATGTAGCTAGTGGTAGCAGGTAAGGAATCGTTTGCTGTAAAAATCAGCAATCGTGATTTGTTGTTCTCAAACTCGCGGCATTTGTTGGGGTAACACATGAATTTGCATGATAAAAACCCCGAATAAACCCTAGTAATATGCCGCTCGCTCGCGTAAAATTTCTCTCCTTTTATTTCGTTATAGCTAGCAAAGCGTCTGGCATTAACGCCCGATAACCTGAGCACCCAAATAGCCTGAAAGTTTGGCGCCCATAGCACTTGTTTATCAAGCGCGACTATGCAGTGGAAGAGAAAATGCAGCAGTTAACTGAGATCGTAGAACAAGCCTTAGTCATTATTGACCAGGCCAGTGATCTAAAAGCACTGGATGATATCCGTGTCGATTACCTGGGTAAGAAGGGTAAGATCACCGACATGATGAAAATGATGGGCAGCTTAAGTCCTGAAGAAAAACCCGCTTTTGGTCAGGCGGTCAATGATGCGAAGCAGGCCATTCAACAGAAATTAACTGAGCGCATCGACGGCCTGAAAAGTGCCGAACTGGAAGCCAAGTTAATTGCCGAAAAGATTGATGTGACACTACCTGGCCGCACTATCGAAATCGGTGGTTTACACCCAGTGACGCGCACCATTGAACGTATCGAAACCTTTTTTGGGGAATTAGGGTTTTCGGTAAAACAAGGCCCTGAAATCGAAGATGATTTCCATAACTTCGACGCCTTGAATATCTCTGAGCACCACCCAGCGCGTGCCGACCACGATACGTTTTATTTTAATCCTAAGCTGATGCTGCGTACCCAAACCTCGGGCGTGCAAATTCGTACTATGGAAACGGAAAAGCCGCCGCTACGGATTATTTCACCGGGTCGTGTGTATCGTAACGACTACGACCAAACTCACACGCCAATGTTCCACCAAGTGGAAGGTTTGCTAGTGGATGAGAACGTTAATTTCGCCGAATTAAAAGGCGTGTTGCATGACTTCCTGCGTAACTTCTTTGAGGAAGATTTGCAGGTGCGTTTCCGTCCTTCTTATTTCCCATTCACTGAGCCTTCAGCTGAGGTGGACGTAATGGGTAAAAACGGTAAATGGTTAGAAGTGTTAGGCTGCGGTATGGTGCACCCAAATGTGCTCCGTAGCGTGGGTATCGATCCAGAAAAATACTCTGGTTTTGCTTTTGGTATGGGCGTTGAGCGTTTAACTATGCTGCGTTACGGCGTAAACGATCTACGTGCGTTTTTCGAAAACGACCTGCGTTTCCTGAAGCAATTTAAATAACGGAGCTGTATAGCATGAAATTTAGCGAATCTTGGCTTCGTGAGTGGGTCAATCCCGCCGTTAGCCGTGAAGCATTATCCCACCAGATCACTATGGCTGGTCTTGAAGTCGATGGCGTAGATGCCGTGGCTGCCGAGTTCAGCGGCGTTGTGATTGGTGAAGTAGTCGAATGTGGCCAACATCCAGATGCAGACAAACTGCGCGTGACTAAAGTCAGTGTTGGCAGTGGTGAGCTTATCGATATCGTCTGTGGCGCACCTAACTGCCGCCAGGGCCTGCGTGTTGCCGTTGCCATGGTCGGGGCTGTATTGCCTGGCGATTTTAAAATTAAAAAGGCTAAGCTGCGTGGTATGCCTTCAGAAGGCATGCTGTGTTCATACAGCGAGCTGGGCATCGACATCGACAGCGATGGCATTATCGAACTGCCATTAGATGCGCCATTAGGCACAGATTTACGTGAGTATCTCCAGCTTGATGACGCTGTGATTGAAGTGGATTTAACCGCTAACCGTGCCGACTGTTTAGGCATGGTGGGTCTGGCCCGTGAAGTCGGCGTGTTAAACCGTGCTGCTGTGACTGAGCCACAATGGCAAGCCGTTACGCCAACGATTGATGCCAAAGTGGCAATCAATGTGAAGGAAACCGCAGCGTGCCCTCGCTACTTAGGTCGTGTGGTGAAGAACGTGAACGTGAAAGCGGCTACGCCATTATGGATGCAGGAAAAACTGCGCCGCAGCGGTATCCGTTCTATCGACCCTATCGTCGATATCACTAACTTCGTGTTAGTTGAATTCGGCCAACCTATGCACGCCTTCGACCTTGCCAAACTGACTGGCGATATCCAAGTGCGTTTAGGCAATGGCGAAGAGAAAATCACTCTGCTCGATGGCAGCGAAGTGACCATTCCAAGCGACACCCTTGTGATTGCCGACGATGCCCGCCCATTAGCGCTTGCTGGCGTATTTGGTGGCGAATATTCAGGTGTGAGTGACACCACGCAGGACATTCTGCTGGAATGTGCCTTCTTTGCACCGTTAGCGATTATGGGTAAATCACGTCGTCTAGGTTTGCACACTGATTCATCGCACCGTTTCGAGCGCGGCGTTGACCCTGAGATGCAGCACAAGGTTATGGACCGTGCGACTCGCTTAGTGCTGGATATTTGCGGCGGTGAAGCGGGCCCTGTGGTTGAAGCCAAATCTGACGCTGACTTACCAAAGCCTGCGCAAATTCTATTGCGTCGCAGCAAGTTAGATAAAATTCTAGGTCACCATGTTCCCGATAGCGACGTGGTTGAAATCCTCGAACGTTTAGGTTTCGGCGTCGTTGCAGGCGAGGGTAGCTGGCAGGTCACGACCGCCACTTACCGCTTCGATATGGCGATTGAAGAAGACTTAATCGAAGAAGTGGCCCGTATTTACGGTTACAACAACATTCCAAACGTTGCGCCTGTGGCGTCACTACGGATGTCAGATCATAAAGAAACCGACTTAAGCCTCAAGCGCGTACGTTCGCTGTTAGTGGCCCGTGGTTTCCAAGAAGCCGTGACTTACAGTTTCGTCGATCCTAAGCTGCAAAATCTGGTTCACCCTGGTGAGCAAGCCATGGTGTTACCGAACCCCATTTCCAGCGAAATGTCGGCCATGCGTTTGTCTATGTTCACAGGATTATTGACTGCGGTTGGCTACAACCAAAGCCGTCAACAGGGTCGTGTGAGACTTTTTGAAACTGGCCTGCGCTTTGTTCCTGATATTAATGCAGAATCAGGTGTAAGACAGCAAGCAATGCTCGGTTGCGTCATTACAGGGCTTCAAAATGACGAACATTGGGCTATGGAATCGAAAACTGTTGATTTTTTCGACCTTAAAGGTGATTTAGAAGCAATTATCGGCTTGACAGTTTCCGCATCAGAATTTAGCTTTAGAGTAGCGACGCATTCTGCTCTTCATCCAGGGCAATGTGCTGAAATATTGAGAAATGATCGAGTGATCGGTCATATAGGTGCTATCCATCCTAGTTTGGAGAAGCCTTTTGGACTCAATGGTAAAACCATCGTTTTTGAGTTGGAATTGGATGCTTTATTGCATACCAGTTTACCGCTAGCCCAAGCTGTATCTAAGTTCCCGGCTAATCGTCGTGACATCGCAGTAGTCGTAGATGAGAGTGTATCTGCAGGCGATGTAATGAAATTGATAAGAAAAGTTGGCGAAAATCAGTTGGTTGGCATAAACTTGTTCGATGTATACTTAGGTAAAGGTGTTGAGCCCGGCAAGAAGAGCTTGGCGATAGCACTTACATTACAAGACACTACTCGTACACTTGAGGAAAAAGAGATCGCTGAGACAGTAGAATCAGTTGTTTCTGCCCTGAAGACCGAGTTCAACGCATCGTTGAGGGATTAAAGTATGGCACTTACCAAAGCCGAAATGGCAGAACATCTTTTTGAAACACTAGGCATTAACAAACGTGTCGCCAAAGAGATGGTTGAGTCGTTCTTTGAAGAAATTCGAGGCGCACTTGAAAGTGGTGAGCAGGTCAAGTTATCTGGCTTTGGCAACTTTGACCTTAGGGATAAGAATCAAAGACCGGGAAGGAACCCAAAAACTGGCGAGGATATCCCGATTTCCGCTCGCCGTGTCGTGACCTTCCGTCCCGGCCAGAAACTGAAAACTCGCGTAGAAGCAGCTAACGCGGGCAAGTAATTTCTTAAAGTTTGATAGGAAAGCCACTCCTTCGTGAGTGGCTTTCCTATTTTCTTCCTTTAGTAATTCAGTCTGTTACTGTCTGAGGTGATTTCTTTGTCAAGACAGCCAAAATATTTCGACCGTCGCTTCCAAATGGCCCTATTGCACCCTAAATATTGGCTCACTTGGTTGGCGATTGGCCTATTAGTCATTTTTGGGATCATGCCCGCGTGGCTGCGTGATCCTATCGCCAGAACCTTGGCCAAACTGGTGGCACCTATTGCGAAAAAGCCTATAGGCATCGCCAGAGCGAACTTAAAGGCTTGCTTCCCTGAAAAATCTGCCGCCGAAATCGAAGCTCTAATTCACGATAACGTAGAAAACTTTGTGTTAGTACTGTTATCACAAGGTGAGCTATTGGTGCGCTCTAAGGCGCATTTACGTCGCCGTGTTAATTTAATGGGCTTTGAGCATGTACAAGCGGCGCAGGCGGTAGGGCAGCCTGTGATATTTATCATGCCCCATGTGTGGCCCATAGATTATGCGGGACTAAGATTAAACCTCGACTTGCCTATGGTAACTATGGCTAAAGCCCATAAAAACGCATTATTTAACTGGTTTAACAATCGGGTACGTAGCAGCTGCGGTGGCCATGTTTATATGCGAGAAGCGGGCATTCGCGCTTTATTGGCCGAGCTTAAGCAGAACAATAGCTTTTTCTACCTGCCAGATGAGGATTTAGGTCCAGATCAAAGCGTGTTTACCCCGTTTTTAGGCACAGTTAAAGCGACATTACCTGTGGTTGGTCGATTAGCCCAAGCAGGTAATGCGCAGGTGCTACCGGTCAAAATTGGTTATAACCAAGTAACACGTCAGTTTGATTTAACCGTAATGCCCGCCATTGCCGCCGAAGATATGGTCGGTAAAGAAAGCGAAGCACTGGCACTGAATAAAGCAGTGGAGCAAGTGATCCTCGCTTACCCTGAGCAGTATATGTGGTTCTTAAGACTGCTTAAGACCCGTCCCGAAGGGCAAGCTTCGATTTATCAATAGCGACTGCTCCATATAGTGAAAGTCGCCGCGAGTAGACCAATAAAATGGGCTTTAAGTGGAATACTTAAAGCCCATTTTATGACGAGCGATGGCTTGAGTTAGAAACTCACAAACACTCAGCGCTCGTCCTCTTGCTCCATTTCAAGCTGCATCAGCAACATATCTTCGCCGTCCAATACCTGAGTTCGGTAACTATTGCATGCCGGACAAACGATAGAACGCTCTGCAAGCACAGATTCTTGGTGGCAGTCTAAGCATTTGATCACTAAGGGCTGCAATGTCATGCAAAGGGTTGCTTCACGGCAGATCCCATCGAGCTTAAAGGTTTCAAAGGCGGTCTCGAGCAAGGTGGGTTCGACACCACTCATCACCCCGAGTTTAATATCGACGCGAGTAATTTTTGTCGCTTGATTTGCTCTAGCATGTTGCTCACATTGCTCGATTAAGGCGCTGACAATGGAATATTCGTGCATTAACAAATCCTTGGTAGCAGTTCGCCTTGAGGTAAGTCTAAGTAGCGTTTGGTATTCCAAGGCGTTCTTAAGACCACTTTTCCTGGCAATTCGTCGCTGACGGTGCCAATTATTGCCGCTCGTTCACAGTGACCAAAGCGTTGCATAATTTCTAGTGCACCAAGGGCAATATCATTTGGTACGGCGAGGATAAAAGTACCTTCATTAGCTAAATCCATGGGCTCAAACCCGTAGAGCTCGCACAAGCCCTTGACCTCATCGCAGACTGGTATACTGGCTTCGTTTACTGTGATCCCCACATTGGCTGTCGCCGTCCATTCATTTAATACGGCCGAGAGTCCACCTCGAGTTGCATCGCGCATAGCATGAATCGGAATATTCGCCGCAATGAGCTGCTCAACCACGGGCCAAAGGGTGGCACAATCGCTTTGTAAAGCCGATTCGAGGGTCAGGCCTTCACGCGCCATCAGAATTGCGGCGCCATGGCAGCCGACATCACGGGAGACGATAATCGCATCACCGGGTGCAACATTTGCTGCCGAGATATTCGGGCGTAAAATGCGCCCAACGCCTGAGGTATTGATAAACAAGCCATCGGCGCAGCCCTTAGGCACGACTTTAGTATCGCCACAAACGATTCTTGCGCCGCTTTGTTTAAGTTCCTTCGCCATGCTGCGCACGATAGTGGTCAAGTGATTGAGCGAGAATCCTTCTTCGATGATTACGCTGCAACTTAAATACTGTGGCTCGGCACCCATCATAGCTAAGTCATTGACAGTGCCAGCAATTGCTAGCTTACCTATGTCACCACCAGCAAAAAACAGCGGCGAAACAGTAAAGGAATCTGTGGTAAAAGCAGTGGCGCCCTGTAGGTCAAGTTTTGCTGCGTCTTCTTCGCTACGAAGAATAGGATTATCGAACTCAGCAAAAAAAAGATCGCGGATGAGTTTGTTCATCTCTTTGCCGCCACCACCGTGGCTGAGTTGAATTGCTTTATCTTTGGTCGGGAAATCAGCCATGTTGTGGCTCCTTGCTATCTATGCCTTGATAGCGGTAATAAGCATTACAAGCACCTTCTGAGCTGACCATGCAGCTGCCTAAAGGGGTTTCGGGATTGCAGCCGCGGCCAAAGACTTTACAGTCTTTTGGTTTGGCGAGTCCACGGAGAATATCGCCGCACTGGCACGCCTTGTGATCGTCAATTTCTTTGACGGGTAATCTGTCTTTAAAGCGCAGTTCTGCATCTCTGTGGGCATATTCATCCTTTAATTGGAGTGCAGAGTTAGGAATTGGCCCCAGACCACGCCAACGAAATTGCGGCCGAATTTGGAAGAACTGATTCACTTTGGCTTGAGCGGCAAGATTGCCTTCCTCGGATACGGCGCGGCTATATTGGATATCGAGTTCAGCCTTGCCTTCGGCCTTTTGACGCACGATGCGCAGGATAGACTCCATGACATCCACTGGCTCAAAACCGGAAACGACTAGTGGTGTACCATATTGCTCAACCGCGGCGCGATAGATTTTGGCGCCACTGATCACGCTGACGTGTGCAGGGCCAATAAAAGCATTCACTCTAGCATTAGGATCGTGCATCACAGCATCAATTGCGGGCGGGACTAGGACATGGTTGATATGAAAAAACAAATTCGCCAGCTTTTCCTGTTCGGCCAGTTGCAGCAATACCGCAGTCATTGGGGTGGAGGTTTCAAAACCGATCGCGAAAAATACCACGGTTTTATGTGGATTATCACGGGCAATTTTGAGTGTGTCTAAAGGGTCATAGATAGGGCGGATATCACAGCCCTTGGCCCTAAAACTGGCTAATGAGCCTTGGGAGCCTGGAACGCGGATCATATCCCCGAGGGTTACTAAAATCACATCTTCCTGCTGAGCAAGCACTGCGGCTTGGTCGATCCGCTCCTTAGGCATGATACACACAGGGCAACCGGGACCGTGGATAAACTCGATATTCTCTGGCAGTAAATCCAATAAGCCATATTTCATGATAGTGTGGGTATGGCCACCACAGACTTCCATAATATTAATTTGTTGCTTGAGCGAGCGGGCGATTTTAGCAATATCATCCGCAAGTGAGGCTATCGTTTGAGGATCGCGAAAGCCTTGGTAAAGTTGTTTTAATTCAAGCATGTTCAGTCCTTGTCGCAGCAATACTATATCGTTGTTATTGCGTTAAACTGCGGCTATTGCTTACTGCATGGTTTCGTTTTCAAGCTTTGAGACTATCTCTTTATAGAGTTCAAGGCTTTGCATGGCATCTTCGGGATCAATCTTGTTCATAACAAAACCGATATGGATGAGTACATAATCGCCAATCGCTAAGGGTTCCGTCATTAAATGGCTGCTGACATCGCGCCTGACCCCTAAGGTGTCAACGGTGACCGATTGGCCTTCGTGGTCAACGGCAACGACTTGTGAGGGGATAGAAAGGCACATTATTGCGGCTCTCCCACTGTGGTTTGACGAAGATTCGTTTTTAACCAGGCGGCGACAGCTTGCATGGATTCGCCCTGTTTTATTGAGACTTCCAAAATCTGC
This sequence comes from Shewanella decolorationis S12, assembly GCF_000485795.1. Lineage (GTDB taxonomy): Bacteria > Pseudomonadota > Gammaproteobacteria > Enterobacterales > Shewanellaceae > Shewanella > Shewanella decolorationis. The sequence goes on along the minus strand of NZ_AXZL01000067.1, from coordinate 107,455 downwards.
GTGTCAGGATTGAGCTTTTTCAGCTGTGCTTTGGCTTCTTCAACATCGAAATCAAAATAAGGTAATAGATCGCATTTGGTGATCAGTACTAGATCGGCGCGGCGGAACATGACGGGATATTTCTCAATCTTATCATCGCCTTCGGGAACGGAGAGCAATACGATATTTTTATGTGTGCCCACATCATAGCTAGCGGGGCAGACTAAGTTGCCGACGTTTTCGACAAAGCAGATATCTAAGCCTTCCAGCGGCAGATGATGTAAAGCGCCATGCACCATAAAGGCGTCAAGGTGACAAGCGCTGCCCGTTTGAATTTGATGGGCTGTAATACCCTTTGCGATTAAACGGTCAGCATCGCGGGAGGTCTCTAAATCTCCTTCAATCACGGCGTAATTAAGCTTTGTGTATTCTTTTAAGTGCTCAAGCAAGGTCGTTTTACCGCTGCCAGGACTACTCATTAAATTGAAGGCGGTGATATTGTGCGCCTCAAAATGGGCGCGGTTATGGGCGGCTTCAACATCATTTTTATCGAGAATTTTATGGATCACCGACAAGGTTTTTTTATCATTGAGTTGAGGATTAGTGTGCAATTCCTGGTGATGCAGATGGCTGTGATCGTGGGAATGGCGGGGTAGAGAGCAACCGCAGTCTTTACACATCTTGTATTTCTCCTTGTCCAAGGTACGGTTTTTTATCGTTTACCTGACAATTTGGTCATGCTATCGAATAGGGTTAATTTGATTACGCTAATGTTAAGTGTGATACAAATCCTTAAAGGAATCTTTGATGTTCGTCAGGTTTATTAGTAAACAAAAGGCCAAAGAACATTTCTTTGGCCAGTGGGGATAACGCGCTTATGTGGCTTAGCGTTGAAGGATGTTAATTCTGTTGCTGCTCGCGGGGGTTAAGATAACGGGAACCGATTTTGAGGTCGGGGTGTAGGAACCCACGCCCACACTGTCGATGGCGACTAAGGGATTGGTCTCGGGGTAATAGGCGGCGATATTGCCCTTGGGGATCTCGTAATAAATCACCATGAAGTCATACACTTTGCGCAATTTCCCATCATTAGTAATCGATCGGATATCGACTAACTGGCCGTCGCTAAAGCCCTGCGCCTTGGCATCTTCACTGTTCATAAATAGCACATTGCGCTTGCCCTTAATGCCGCGGTATCTGTCATCCATACCGTAGATGGTGGTGTTGTATTGATCGTGTGAGCGAAGACTCTGCAGCAGCAACACTGGCAGCGTACTGGTGAGGGCCTGACTCGAACAATCGGCGAGGATGGAGTCGGGTAAAGCACAGGCGCTAAATTCTGCCTTGTGGCTTTGGGTATGCCAGTCGAGCCGCGCTGCATTATTGGTTAAATGGAATCCCGCAGGGACGTTAATTTTTTGATTGTAGTCTTCAAACCCTGCAATGGTTTGCTCAATCAAATCGCGGATCAGGTTGTAGTCATCCCTTAGGGCTAACCAGTCAATTGATTTGGTATTAGGTGTACTCATTGATGGTGGTTTCACCGCCAAGGTGGCATGCGCCATGCGCGCCACAATATCGATTTCCGACAGGCACAATGGCGAGACGGGCTCGTTCATCCCAGTAGAGGCGTGCACCATGCTAAAGGTATCTTCGACGGTGATTTTTTGAATGCCGTGTTTTTGCTTATCGAGTTCTGTGCGGCCAAGACAAGGTAAAATCAGTGCATCTTTGCCGACCTGCAAGTGGCTGCGGTTGAGCTTAGTGCTGATTTGCACATTCAACTGCGTTTTTCCCATGGCGTTATAGGTAAAGGCGCTGTCGGGCGCCGCTGCGGCCAGGTTTCCGCCAAGGCAAATTAGCACTTTGCTTTGCTCACTATCTAAGGCCTTTAAGGCTTCAACCACGTTATGACCCGCACAGCGGGGTAATTGGCAGCCCAAATACTGCTCTAAACGGTCAATAAACTCGGCTTTGGGTTTTTCGTTAATTCCCATAGTGCGGTTCCCCTGCACATTGCTGTGACCGCGCACTGGGCAGAGCCCTGCGCCAGCTTTACCTATTTGGCCGCAGAGTAGATGCAGGTTGATGATTTCGCGAATGGTATCAACCGAATGTTTATGCTGAGTGATGCCCATGGCCCAGCAGCTGATCACCGTTTTGCTTTGGCTAAAGACTGTTGCGGCTTGAATAATATCGGCCTTAGACAAGCCCGATTGGGCTTCTATTTGTTGCCAGTCGGTGTGACGAACACTCTGCTCATAGTCTGCGAAAAAGGCGGTATGGGTGGCGATAAACTCCCGGTCGATACACTTTGAGTTCGACTCAAGAATATGCTTTGCCATGCCGCGAATGGCTGCCATATCGCCGCCCAGCAGCGGCGTGAGGTATTGATGACTAATGGTAGTCGCGGCAGGGGTTAATAACTCCGTTGGGCTTTGCGGGCTGGCGAATCGCTCCAGCGCCACTTCCTTTAAGTTATTGAAGGTGACAATTTTACACCCCTGTCTCGCCGCTTTACGTAGGGCATTCATCATCCGTGGATGGTTGGTACCGGGGTTTTGGCCGAAGACAAAAATCGCCTCGGCTGCATCGAAATCGCTTAAAACGACAGTACCTTTACCGACACCAATGGCTTGGTTCAGTGCAACGCCGCTGGCCTCGTGGCACATATTAGAACAATCGGGAAAGTTATTGGTGCCGTATAGTCGGCCAAACAACTGATAGAGATAGGAAGCCTCGTTATTGGCGCGGCCCGAGGTGTAAAACTCCACTTGATTGGGATCGCTAAGGCCATTGAGCGTATCAGCAATCAGCTGAAAGGCCTCATCCCAGCTGATGGGCTCATAGTGATCGGTCGCGGCGTTATAACGCATGGGTTCGGCCAAGCGGCCCTGATATTCGAGCCAATAGTCGGTTTGTTTGGCTAACTGACGCACCGAATACTCCGCAAAAAAGTCGCGATCGACAATCTTGCCCGTCGATTCCCACGCCACGGCCTTGGCGCCATTTTCGCAAAACTGAAAGGCGCCTGCTTTGTTATCGCCCCAGGCACAACCTGGGCAGTCAAAGCCGTCGGTTTGGTTTACTCTCAGTAGGTTTTTGATATTTTGCTGGGTCTTTTGGCTGCGCAGCACATGCTTTAAGGTCGATTGCAGTGAGGGGAAGCCGCCGGCTTTGGTCGGTTTTTCAATATGAACAGGCATAAAATTCTCCGCTATTGCATTGGCATGCAAGGCTTTCATTAAATATGGAGTAGTGGATTGGCGGATCAAACTTAGGAATATGGACAAGGTTAAGCTGATATTTCAGCGCAAGTTTCACCGCGAGCTGGCTGGGTGACGCGAGACTTATCAAATGATTGGCACCATAACGCACCGCCTTTTGGATCAACTCGCTGCTGCAGCGACTGGTCATCAGCAAAGCCTTGACGCTGCACTTTTGCCGCAGTAGCGCGCCAATCAGCTTATCTAACGCATTGTGCCGACCGATATCTTCACGGCACTCAAGGATATTGCCAGCCTCATCCAAAGCAAAAGCCGCATGGATAGCGCCGCTGCGCTGCGCCTTAAGTTGACGTTCATGTATTTGTTGTTTGAGGCGGTCGACATGCTCAAGCACTAAGGGGGCGCAGGCAAGTAATGGCGGTAAATCTGGAAGGGCATGACCTAGGGCTTCCACACCGCAGATCCCGCAGCCCGTCGCGCCGACGAGCCGTCTTTTACGTTGTTTAAGGGCGATTAAATAGCGATTGGCCAAGGTGACATCGAGCATTACGCCGTCTTGGACGGGAGTGATATCAATCTCATGCACATCTTGGTCATGGCTGATAATGCCTTCGGCGAATAAGAACCCAATCACAAAGTCCTCAAAGTGATCGGGCGTTATCATCATGACCGCATAGCTGATGCCATTGAGGTTGATGGCGGCAGCGACCTCTTCAACCAGATGCGAGTAGCGGGCACTAGCATGTTGAGCCGCGTTTGGGCTGTATTGAGATTCAGGGCAGAGTCTTGGATCGTTCGCCGAATCGAGTGGGTGAGTTAGCACGCATTTCAACCTGAAATTGGATGTTGATCACATTCTAGGGAGGGTTTGCGCGCTAGGCCAATCAAACTATTTTATGGATTGATAGAAGATTTCTATTAAACTATGGATACCAATAGGGTTTGATTTTTCAGATTTGTCTAAAACACTATATCGAAAGCACTATGAATATTCGCCACCTACATTACTTCCAACAACTCGCGCAATTACAGCATTTTGCCAAAGCGGCGAATGCCTGCCATGTGACGCAACCGACGCTCTCTGCGGGGATCAGCTCCCTTGAAAAAAGCCTTGGCACTGAGCTGGTGGTGCGGGGTAGCCAGTTTGTGGCGCTCACGGATGCGGGACAGATCATGCTGCAATACGCCGAGAGAATGTTGCAGGAGCAGGCAGCGTTAAAGCAGGAGTTGAGTCTGTTTCGCGGCCAGCTCACGGGTTCGCTACGGATTGGCATAGTGCCGCAATCGAGCATCGATATCATGCCGTTGATTAAATTGTTTAATCAGGCTTATCCCAATATCAGCATCAAGTTATCTGTGATGACCAATGGGCAATTGATTGAAAACCTGAGCCTGCACAAAACCGATATCGGCCTTGGATTTGATGAGCAGCTCACCGAGGCTAATCGGCGCAGCTTTGTGTTTTATCCGCAGCGGGCCAATCAAATGGCACTGTTGTCCTGTGATTCGGTTGATGACAGTGCAAGCCAGTCCTTGTCTTTAGATGACATTGGCACGCGTCCCTTAGTGCTGCTGAGTCAAAATATGCAGTTTAGAAAATACATAGATAATGCAATGGCGCAGGCGGGGATCGATTTTAATCTGGTGCTGGAAACCGACTCATTATTCCACCTAATCGGCGCGGTAAAGCATGGCTTAGGCAGTGCTATCGTCAGCCGCGGTATTGCCGAGTCAGTATCGCAACTCTTTGGGATCCCATATCAGCTTTTGGACGGTGTCAGTACAGGGCAAACGGTCTTTATGACCCGTAAGCACAGCATAACACCCGCAATGAAAGCCTTTATGTGTCAGCTTGAGTCTTAAACCATCACTGGTTATTGTTCACGTTTTGATGAATACCATACCAAAGCTGCCCGAGGGCGATACCGCCATCGTTGACGGGAATATGTTTGTTGGGCAGCACGGTATTGCCTTGTTCGTGCAGTTTACAGAGGCAATATTCGAGCAAATATTGATTTTGAAACACTCCGCCGCACAGCACCACGGGCAGGGCTGGAAAGCGCGCGGCATAGCCACAAATGGCATCCCCCACACTATGCAAAAAGGCGCGGGCGATCTGCTCTTGCCGATGATTCGTGAGCCGGGCTTCGGTAATCAGCGTGATTATCTGTTTAAAGAGTTGGCTACTGCGCCAGATATGCGGTTCGCGTGCCGAGCTGTCACTGGATTGATGCGTCGTGTCCAAGGGCAAATCGAGCATCAGCGTGGGCAATTGCTGCGTATCGGCCCGTCTTGCCGCCGCCTCAATTAACATGCCCGCTTGACCTTCAAATTGGGTGGTGTCGATAAAGCCTAGGGCGCAGGCGAGGGCATCGAATAAGCGCCCCACCGAGGAGCTGTTAATCCCATGGCCGTTTTGCCAGATCCGATGCAGGTTGCTTAAAGTTAGCGGTGTCAGGCTTTTTAGGATGGGCAAATCTAAGGCTTGTACCGCCGCTAAACTCATTTGTTCAAATAGCAAAGCGAGCAGTAATCGTACAGGCTGCTTAATTGCCTGTTCTCCACCAAGCAAGGGTATGGCCTCGAAATGGGCAAGCCGCTCGGCACCGTTAAGGGTGGTGAGTAAGACTTCGCCGCCCCAGAGGCTACCATCATCACCTAGCCCTGTGCCATCGAAACTAAAGCCTAACACTGCATCCTGATATTGATTGATGGCCATTACGCTCAGCACATGGGCGTGGTGATGCTGCACACTAAAGGTTTGGATTGAACGAGAGTCTTCACGCAGCGTATCAAGGCGTTGCTGTTGCTGCGCCTCTGCCCAGCGCGATGGGGCATAGTCTGGGTGCTTATCGTGGACAATCAGCTCGGGGCTGAAATGATACAGGCGGGCAAAGGTCGCCAAAGTGCGCTCGAAGTACTGCTCGGCGCTGACACTAAAGAGATCGCCAATATGTGGGCTTAAAAACACATTCGAGCCAAAACCTAAGGCAATGGCATTTTTTTGTTGGGCGCCCACGGCAAGTATGGGGTGACTCAGCGGCTTGGGTAACGGAAAGCTTAAAGGCGCATATCCCCGTGCTAAACGCAGCACTTGCACCTGTGGCGCACAGCCGTTTGGCGGTTGGATAAGTTGCACTACGCTGTCATCACAGCCATTGAGGATGGGCCGATTGTGATCGACGATGGCATCGACCACATGGCCTAGTTGACTGATAAGCTCATCGCAATGGGTGATAATCGGCTCGCCCGACAGATTCGCACTGGTCGCAACTAAGGGCGCATTAAATAGCCCGAGCAGCAAATGATGCAGGGGAGTGTAGGGTAAAAAGATCCCAAGTTTGGGGATGTTAGGCGCAATCTCAGGGCTTAGATCGTGCTTATGCTGTGCTTGCATCAGTACGATGGGCCGCTCCTGCGAGCTTAAGGTTTGCCACTCCGCCTGTGTGCCCGTTACATAGTGCTTTGCCATTTCGATAGTTGGCATCATCACCGCTAGGGGCTTAGCCTTGCGTTGTTTACGTTGCCTTAATTGACTGACCGCCTGAGTGTTTCTTGCATCACAGACTAAATGGAAGCCGCCAAGGCCCTTAATCGCCAGAATTTGCCCTTGGGCAAGCTTTTCGGCCGCAGCCGACAATACCGCAAGGCTGTTATCTTGCGAAGCAGACAAGGAGTGAGGTGCGAGTAACTCGCCCTGCGGCGATTTTAAACTTAATTGAGGGCCACACTTAGGGCAACTCACAGGCTGGGCGTGGTATCTGCGATTTAGTGGATCTTGATAGGCTTTAGCGCAGTCGGGACACATGGCGAAATCTGCCATGGCCGTATGATGGCGATCGTAGGGTAAGGCATTGATAATAGTGTATCTTGGGCCGCAGTTGGTGCAATTGGTAAAGGCATAGCCATAGTGGCGATCCAGCGGATTGTGCATATCGCCTAAGCAGTCCTGACAAGTACTCTTGTCGGCCGATACGGCAACCAGCGCTGCTAAGTTATGCTCACCAGAGTCATTACTTTGGTCATCACGTTGGCTATCACTTTGAATAATACCGAAGCTAGTCTCTTCAAGCTTTACCGCTAACAGACTATGGCTAATCTGATCGATACGCGCCAGTGGCGGCGGATTGGTGGTTAGCTCGCGCACAAAGCAATCCAACTGTGCTGCGGGGCCTTGCAGCTCAATCATCACGCCATTGGCATTATTCAGCACAGTGCCGGTTAACTTAAGCTCAGTTGCCCAGCGGTATACAAAAGGGCGAAAGCCCACGCCTTGCACTATGCCCGTGATATGCAGTTGGCGGCGTTCTAGTGAAGCGCTTTGGTTAGCGGATGAGGCGGCTTTTATCAATCTCGGTCTTCTTCGCTTATCTGGTTGCATCTGCATGGAAGATAAAACACTTTATCCTCCATGCGTTAGTGCTATTTGACTATAACACTCTGATGCTTGCAGGTTTTACTAAAGGCTATTCAATTGTCGTTGTTTCACATAAAGCGCACCAACTGCAAGATTATCGCCCTCTAGCTCGAGGCTGCGATTAAGCAATAGCGGGAAGTTTTTGCCGAGTCGTAAGCTAATACGCTTGCAGAGGGTTTCGTTGGCTAACTCATTGCCAGCTAAGGCAATGTTGTGTACACCGATATTTAAATCAATGTGTTCTAACCAATTCGCGAGGTAGTCGGCAAGAGAGTCTTGCATTGCAAAGGCCAATTGCGCCGGATCGCTGTGTCCCGCAACGCGAAAACTGAGCAGTGTACCAAGGGTTTTACACCAATTTAGGCTTCGATGTGCCTCTCCTCTAGTTAGGGGATAATCGATACGCGGCGCATTTGCGCCTTGGTAACGCATGGCTGCGGCCATGAGTGCATCACTCAAATAGTCTTGTGTTTGGGTTTCTTCCTGCGGATTCAAACCAATCAAAATTGCTGCAATTGCCCATAGGCTTTGGAGATTATCTCGTCTGCCGTGAAGTTTTAGACTGAGCAGTTTTAAGTAGTCATCAGGAAACAGGCTCTTAAACTTCTGCGCGACGGCCTTTTGCGGGCTACTATCGAGTCGATGGAAAATCTCATAACCATTATCGGGCAGCTCGGGCAGGGCGAAAAACAGCGAGGTTTCCCCCTTATTATCACAGGTGGCAATTTGGCTTGGATGAGCATGGCTTAAGTAAATTACCGCCGCATTTTTGGCCTGCTTATGAGTGGTCAATTTGCCATTGAGAAGCGCAGCGAACAAGGCTGAATCGGCAATAACGTGGTCATCTTCATTGCCTTGATATTCAGAGGTATTTTCCACCCTAGATAGGGATTGAACGCTCAGTAACCCTTGGTGTGAACGGGTTTTCTTATTAGCTTGCCATTGAGCCTTGAACCCTAAAAAACGTACTTCTTCCCTTAATGGCTCTGGCGCATTGAATTGCTTAATAATAGGTAATTCTGCGTGACGAGTGTCTTGACTAAAAAGTTGAGCCCAAGCACCATCGACCCAAGCTAATTGGGGTCTGTGGTGTTGTCCTTGTAGGTAAATCCAATCGATACCTTTTTGTCGCAATACTTCGGCAAGTACCAGTACCACACGACTGTAACCAAAGCAGATATCGTATAGCGGAGCGGTCAGCTTATCGTGCTCTTGGGTAGGTCTTGCGCAAATCAGTGGTTTTTCGATACTTGATAATGCCAGGACTTGATGATCTTTCAGGCAAAAATGGGCATTGAGTGTGTTGGGGTTACAAATGAGCAACTGTGGTCTTGTTGATGAATCGGTAAAGGGGGTGAGACTGAATTGCACGTCTTCGCAGGTTAACTCCAGTGAGCCTTGGCTGATAAGCTGCGTTGCCATGGCCTTGATATCCGATAGCGTAAGCGCTTTTTGCGCGCTGGTTAAGCGCTGCTCACCGTGGCAACAAGGGCAAGTTAAATCGAGCTCGCCAAACTGCGCCGCCTGATTATCACCAAAGAGGGGATAGCACTGCTGGCAAAAAGCTGCGACGGATTTATCCGCTGGCGTCGCTTCTGCAGGCAAAATCTCCAATAATGTTCGTTGGCCTTGCGGCTCATCGATCACTTTAATGCCTGAATCGACGAGCCAAACAGAGATCAAAAAGTCTGCAGCAATCGCATCGGCCAATTTCTCAAGCTGTGTTTGTTCGCCTTGCGCTTCAATAAAGTAGGTTTGTGGGCCAAAGTCATTTTGGCTTTCGCAACCGATACTGATATTCAGTTCATCATAATTTAGGTATTGATTACATAAGTGCGCATACAAAGGCACCTGACGTGAGCAGGTAAAATCAAATCTGATGTTTTTCATCTTCTATATACTTTCACCAATTGTGACGCCACGTTTATAGGAATTTGGGATCAGCGAGTCGATACTATGCTCGGCAATGCGTGTCGCGGTGAACCCAAGGGAGGCTAAGTGGGATAACAAGGTTTGTTCCATCAAAGGTACTGCATCAGCAACCTTAGGTGTTAGCCCTAGTGTCATAGGTTCTAGCACGGTTGGCGTCACGCCCAATACAAAGGTTTTGGGTCTGTCGCCAACCATTTCCATCATATTGAGGGTTTGCAGCATTTCGACTTCATGGGCGCTGCCTTGCCAGTCGATTTCCTGCGGGGCTTTATCAAAATCAAAGAAATACACTTCGCCAGCTTCAACCCCGTTTGCATTCACGGTATCGACGACGATCAAATAATCGTATTGGCAAATAATCGGAATGAGTCCCTGAGCCAAGGTGCCGCCATCGAGCATCTCTAGCTGGTGGGACTCGTGTGTAAACTGATAATTTTCAGTGATGTAATTGACAAAATGTACGCCGATGCCTTCATCGGCGTACAGGACATTGCCAATACCTAGTAGCAATATCTTCATTGGACTCCTAGTGGTGTGAGTCTGGTTTTGGATAGTCATAACCAGAGACGATTGAGTCAACTGAGTTATGTTTGAAACGTATTCCTGACCAAACCGCCATATAGACGTGGATTACCACAAAGATAACGAATGCCCAAGTGAGGTAGTGGTGCCAAATTCTCACCTGTGCCAGTCCACCCATTTGTGCTGTGATCCAAGCTGCACTGCTCCAAAGCATACCACCCAAACCTTCGTGGTAGACGTTGGCATACAATACGAGACCCGTTATACATATCACAAGCGCAACAAAGGAGATTGCTACATAAGTCACAAATTGCAGTGGTCCGTAAACACCTGCTTTATGCAGATGTCCCATCCAAATGTAAGATTTCAGTTGGGTAATCCAGCTTTTTACGCTCATCACATCGCGAAATGAGCGTCGCTCGATATCACTACGACTGAAAAAATACAGGTAGAAGCGAGCCAAGGTGACTGCGGTAAGAACAAAACCGCAGATCAAGTGGGCAAAACGGATCCAACCTTGTACCAATACATCCGTGCTTTCGGGTGCCACAAGAAACGGCCAAGCAATATAGAATCCGGTGATTACTAGCACTAAAATGGTCAGCGCCCGTAACCAGTGGAAAATCCGTATCGCGGGACTAAAAACCAGTGTCCGAATGCGGGTTTCAGAATGGTTCATACTGTGTTCCCTCCCTCGTTGTTATTGACCATTGGGGCTGACACGGAACTCGCTCAATGCTTGACCTTTGAAATCCATTACGTGTACTGAACACGCCATGCAAGGGTCAAATGAGTGAATAATACGTATCACCTCAAGGGGTTTAGTGGGATCTTCCAGTTTTAAGCCAATCAAAGAGGCTTCATAGGGGCCAATCTTACCGTTCGCATCGACTGGACCTGCGTTCCAAGTCGTTGGCACTACGGCTTGATAGTTTTCAACGACGCCATTTTTAATCCGGATCCAGTGGCTCAACATACCGCGTGGCGCTTCAATCATCGCGTGGCCCACATATTCCTTATTCGGATCAATATGGGGTTTCACGTAGGTGGTTTCGTCTGATTGAATATTCGTTAACAGCGCATCGAAAGTTCTGAGACCTTCCTGTGCCACAATGACTGTTTGTAACATACGCGCAGCGGTACGACCTAGGGTGGTGAACAGTGCTTCAACTGGCAGACCTGTGCGGGCCAATAACGCATTCACTGCATCCACAACCACTTTATTACCGCGGGCATAACTGACTAACAGGCTGGATAATGGGCCCACTTCCACGGGTTCGCCTTGGTAACGTGGCGATTTTACCCATGAATATTTACCATCACCGTCTAAGGTTGGCAGTTTGCCGTAAACCGTATCCCGCTCTACAAAACCAGTGTAGTTAGGAATGGTTGTACCATCGTAGGGATGCTGCGGCGCATCTGCACTGTACCAGGCATGGCTGACGTCTTCGGCAATTAAATCTGGGTTAATGTCGCTTACGCCTGCCAAGTCGCCTTTCATGATCACGCCTTGGTCGAACAGGTACTCACCATTAGCCAGAACAAAATCGTTGGTTGCCATGAAGTTTTTAACATTCACGCCGCCAAGAACGCTGGCCTCAGTGCCGAACGCTTCTGCTGCCATCACGATATCCGCTTGGTAGGCTCGCAGGATAAAGTCGGTCACTATCGCGTGTTTTTGTTTCCATTCTTGCAGACGTGCAGGACTTAACATATCGCGAACAGAAGTCACACCACCGACAACTAATGATTGCGGATGGGGTTGTTTACCGCCAAAAATGGCGAGCATTTCAGCAGCAACCCTTTGTACTTCAAGCGCTTTCAGATAATGCGATACGGCAATCAGGTTTTGCTCTGGGGTAAATTTATAGGTGCCATTGCCCCAGTAAGCATTGGCGAATGGGCCAAGTTTGCCGGTTTCAACAAAGCCTTTAACACGCTCTTGCACAGCTCTTAATTCACCTTCACCCGCAGCAATGGGTTTATCGGTATATTTCAGGGCAACCTGCGCCGCTTTAGCGGGATCAGCACTTAAGGCGGAGACTACGTCAACCCAGTCTAAACCGTGTAGATGGTAGAAATGTACTATATGGTCATGCATATAGAGCGAGGTTTGCATTAAAGAGCGTAGATACTTAGCGTTTAATGGAATTTGTATGCCTAAGGCATTTTCCACCGCTTCAGTACCGCAGCGATAGTGCGAATAAGTACATACACCACAGATACGTTGCACAATTAGGCCCACGTCCATTGGCGTACGGCCTTTCAAAATCACTTCAATACCGCGCCACAGGGTAGAGGATGACCATGCCTTATTGATGACATTATTCTCATCAACTTCAACTTCGATACGTAAGTGACCCTCGATACGAGTGATAGGGTCGATAACAACGCGCTTGCTCATGGGTTATTCCTCCAGCGGCTTGGCAAAAATACTGGCAACGGCGTGGGCTCCAATGCCAACGACTGTCGCGCCTAAAATCACCGCACCGACGGTGTCTGCGGTCGCATCCAATCCATGGAGAAGTTGACGACCAAGCGGTTTTTCAAAATCGGCCATATCATCCCAGAAGTTAGGTTCTGAGCAGCCCATACAACCGTGGCCTGCTAACACGGGCCAGCTGGTATGATGGTTAAAGCGTTCGGTTGGGCAGTTGTTATAGGTATAGGGTCCTTTACAGCCCACTTTATAGAGGCAGTAGCCTTCTTTTGCACCGTGATCGCCAAACTCTTCAACGAACTCACCGGCATCAAAGCGACCACGACGTTCACAGTTATCGTGTACCCGTGCGCCGTAGGCCCATTTAGGACGGTTGAACATGTCCAGCGCAGGTAATTTGCCGAACATAATGAAGTACATCAGAGTGCCAACAATGTTTTTCTCACTTGGTGGACAGCCACCTAAGTTGATTACAGGTTTGCTGACCACTTCGTGTACGCCTTTCGCTCCAGTAGGATTGGGATAGGCAGCTTGCACACCACCGAAGGAGGCACAAGTCCCTACAGAAATAATCGCAGCAGCGCCATCGGCAGCATGCTTGATGATTTCTAAACCCGTATGACCCTTACAGCCCACGGTTAAGAAACTGCCGTTATTGGCGGTGGGAACTGCACCTTCAACGGCCAGTAGATAACGGCCTTTGTATGCTTCAAGAGCATGCTCGAGGTTTTCCTCTGCTTGCCAACCCGCTGCGGCCATCAGAGTTTCATGATATTCCAACGAGATATGATCGAAGATCAATGAATCTAAATTGGGAGTATCAGCACGAACTAAGGATTCAGAACAGCCTGTACATTCGGCCATGTGCAACCAAATTAAGGGGACACGATCGGCGAGTTCGGCGGCTTCAGCTACTAAGTTACTAAAGGGGAGCGGCAGGGCGAGCATACCTGTCACCATGGCACTCCATTTCATAAAGTCACGGCGGGTAATACCGTGTTGTTGTAATTTTTCTATCAGAGTCTGCTGTTGACGGGGAGCGAGTTGGCGCAGTTCATCTAAACGCGCCTTTCCCTGTTCATAGAGGGCTGCATGTGTGTCCATGGGTCAACCTTTTGTTGTTGGAATGTAAATTGTTAAGGGTTTACATAATTGACAGTTGAAGTTTAGGCGGTAAGCGGCTGAAAATTATTGATGTGTATCAAGAATTTCTAAGAGATGTGATGAAACTGATTTTGACATTTAATTAACATGATTCAGATCTAATTTCGGTTTTGCTAATGGGACAAAATGTCCCATTTTTGGTTTTTTTATCGCTTTGGTTCACTTTGTAATCAATGGATATGGGGGAGGATAAACATAGCGCGAGCTTAATTTATTCTTTGAAAGTTTAAGAAAACCTTAAGATTGAATTAATAAATTCAAGCTAACTGTGGCAGATGGATAGCATATGAGAAAACTATTTTTGTTCCTTAGCTTATTGAGTACAGGCGTGTTTGCCGCACCTTCGCTTGATCATCAAGTTTTTGATTCACAAAACCAAAGTGTTTCCCTCAGTGAATTTAAAGGCAAAGTCGTCTACGTGGATTTTTGGGCTTCTTGGTGTGGTCCCTGTCGCAAGTCATTTCCTTGGATGAATGCGATGCAACAAAAGTATCGCGATCAAGGCTTAGCGGTGGTGGCGATCAATCTTGATACCGACAAAGCCCTTGCTGAGGAGTTTTTAAAACAAATGCCAGCCCAATTTAGTGTGCGATTTAATCCTGAGGGGGATGTGGCACGTAGCTTCGATTTATTAGGCATGCCCAGCAGCTTTGTGTTTAATCGCCAAGGTCAGCTCGTCAAAAACCATGTGGGTTTTTATCAAGACAATGCTGCCGATTATGAACAAGAACTTGTGAGTCTTTTGAAGGAATAATGTATGCGCAAAATCACCTTGATTGCGGTTTCGTTGATAGTGGTGGGATTAACCGGTTGTACTAATTTAGGCGTTCAGCCTTGGGAAAAAGGCCAGCTAGCCCGTAGCGATATGGCGCTGGACAGTGAAAAGCTCGATCAAGCATTAGATGATCATATTTACTTTAGTAAAGAAGGCAGTAGCGGTGGACGAGCCTTTGCTGGTGGTGGATGCGGTTGTAACTAAACCTTAATTTAATAATCGCTAATACCATAGGTTTTTCGTCTAAATAAGCTTCAGTGACATAAAGGTGTCGTCAGTCATGATAAATAATAACAATAAGTTAGACTCAATACCCTCCCAAAGAACCGCTTCTAATCCACAGACAAAGAAAATCGCCAGTGCTTTAGCCTTTGCAAGCTGCGGTTTGTTCGCATCAAATGGTCATGCAACCGAGCTGGTTAAAAACGTCGATGACTGGAAAGTCGATGCAGCGCTCATGTATTACGGTGAACAGGACAGAGTGCAAGCGATAGAAGCCATTGGTAAGGCGCAGAAAAACTTTGGCGATGATAGTGTACTTGACCTTAAGCTGGTGGTTGACAGTTTAACGGGCGCGTCGGCATCCGGTGCGGTAGCGCAAAGTGATAGCCAAACCTTTACCCGTCCTTCAGGTAATGGACAATATAAAGTGGCTGCAGGTGATACGCCGCTCGATGATACCTTCCACGATACCCGAGTGCAGGGGAGTGCCAATTGGTCGCAGAAACTTAATCCCGATTGGAAAGTGAGTGGTGGTGTGTATGGCTCGAAGGAATTTGACTACATGTCTATGGGCATTAATGCGGGAGTAGAGCGGGGCTTTAACAAAGACAATACCACACTGTTTTTAGGCACAGCTTACAGCTTTGATGTAGTGGATCCCGTTGGTGGCCGGCCCGTAGCCTTATCTTCAATGGCTATTCGCGATAATTTTACCAGCGATGAAGCTTACCGCACTGCATTTGATGCCACGCGTCAAAATGGTAGTGATGATAAACAAACTGTCGATTTGATGTTAGGTATTACCCAAATATTGAACCAACGTTGGTTACTCCAGGCGAATTATGGTTTATCGAGTGTTAGTGGTTATTTGACCGATCCTTACAAGGTGCTGAGCGTTGTAGACAATAATGGTACAAGCCAAGATATTGTTTATGAAAATCGTCCAGATTCTCGCTTAAAACACAGTTTTTATGTGATGACCAAAGGGGCGTTAGATTCCGGCGTTGTTGATTTTTCCTATCGCTACAATACCGATGATTGGGATTTAACTTCGCATACGTTAGAAACACACTATCGCTATTACTTCAGTGGCAGTTTCTACGGGCAATTGCACTTACGTTATTACCAACAGTCGGCGGTGAATTTCTATCAGCCGTTCCTGCTTGCTGATACGCCGCTACCCGAGTTTGCTAGTGCCGATTACCGCATTGGTGATATGAGTGCCTATACCATTGGCGTTAAGTTTGGCCACCGTCTGTCTGGCGGCCATGAGATGACATACCGCTTGGAATACTATCAACAAGATCCGAAAAATAATGGCACCGAGCTCCCTGGTCAGTTGCAAAACTATGATCTTTTCCCAACTCAAAAGGCGATAACTGCACAGTTTAGTTATTCATTTTAAAGATAAACTATGCTACTAAGAGATTGAATAAACCTATAGTTATGGGGAGCTAAGCTCCCCATATTTGCACTCTACATAGCCATTAGGTTGAACATGTTAGTCGCCTTCAATAAGGATATAAAAATGCCAGCAGTTTCCCCTAATCAGCAATATCGACTCCTGCGTCGTGATTGGGGCTATTTAGGCGAGTTTAGGGCCATGGCGAGTCCGTGCGAGCTATTAATTGCCAGCCATGATGAGGATATCGCCTATGATATGCTCGATATGGCGGCCCGTGAGGCGCTTAGAATTGAGCAAAAGTACAGCCGTTTTATTGAAGGTAATTATTTATGGCGTTTGAATCATGCCGCGGGTAAACGCCAATCAATCGATGAAGAAACCTGGCAACTGTTAGCTTTTGCGAAACAATGCTTTGAGCTAAGTGATGGGCTATTTGATATTTCGGCATGCCCTTTAATGCAAGTGTGGCGTTTTACGCAGGACGCTAAGATGCCCGCCAAAGCGGATATTGAGGCTGCGCGAGCCTTAGTCGGCTTTGCGCGTATTGAGTTTAATTCCCAAGAGTTGCTGATGCCCCAAGGCATGCAACTCGATTTTGGTGGTATCGCCAAAGAATATGCGGTTGATAGGGTCGCCTATGAACTTGCTGAGTCCTATGCTGGTATTTCGGTATTGGTTAATTTTGGCGGTGATATTGCTTGTCCGGTGGCCAATGCTGTGCCTTGGCAGGTTGGGATTGAAGATCCAAATCAGCTCGACCATGCCGCCAAAGTGCTGGCAATCACTCAGGGGGCCTTAGCGACCAGTGGTGATACAAGGCGGTTTATTGAGGTCGAGGGTCAACGTTATGGGCATATTGTCGATCCGCGTACAGGCTATCCAGTGAGCGGAGCGCCGCGGTCGGTGACCATACTTGGGCCAAACTGCGTTACCGCAGGCATGTTAGCGACTATGGCCATGTTACAGGGCGAGCAGGCTGAAGCTTTTTTAGCCGAGCAGTCGGTGCAATTTAGTATTTTCCGATAGGGCATTATCAATGCGTATTATGTTAGTGGAAGACAACGAGTTACTGGCCCAAGGGATCTGCTTGAGCCTTGCCAAAATGGGGATGCAGGTTGATCACTTGAGCAGCTATCAACAGGCGTTAGTTGGGATTAAAAATGAAACCTTTAGTGCGATAGTTTTAGACCTAGGGTTGCCCGACGGCAATGGTAAAGATCTACTCAAAGCTTGGCGAGCTCAAGGCGTCTCGATCCCGACGATTGTGCTCACGGCCAATACTGACTTTGATACTAAACTTGAATGTCTCGATATCGGCGCCGATGATTATTTAGGTAAACCCTTCGATGTGCGCGAGTTAGCCGCACGGATCCGAGCAATTGTCCGCCGTCAATATGGTCTTGATAATAACAGCTTGAATATCGGAGCATTAAGTATTGATCTTAATACTCGCGAAGTGACTTTCCGTGACCAAAATGTGCCACTTTCTCGCCGAGAATTTCAGTTACTGCTTGAATTAGCACAATCAGCAGGCCGTGTATTAACCCGCAATCAGTTAGAGCAGTTAACCTACGGCTGGGATGAGGTTGGCAGTAACTCGATTGAGGTCCACATCCACCATTTACGTAAAAAATTAGCCAACGACTTGATTAAGACGGTACGTGGCATTGGCTACACCCTAACCGAAGTCAATTAACCCATTAAAATTGACACTCGCGCAAGGATTTAAGTGACAAACTCGGCGTTTATCGGTATTTAGTAACAGCCTTTTAGGCATGTTTACTTCCACCATAAATGACGGGGACTATGGGGTGAATCGACTCAAGGTGCTGGATGTGTACTCATTACGATTGTTATTAACCTTGCTGATGCTCTCGGGGATCTCGGTTTCTGTGGGCATTTCAAGCTGGTTCAGCACCCGAGATTCTAAGCATCAAATCGAAGAGTTGTTCGATGCGCAAATGTTGCAAACCGCAAAAATGTTAGAGCTGCTCTACCACGATGAGGCTGATTTTAAGCGCCCGCAGTTGTTGCCGCAGATCCTCCATGTACCCGATAGCCAAGTTAGTAGCTTTGCAGAAAAAGCGGATGCGCTAAAGTTGGCCTATGAGCATAAACTTGCTTTCCAGCTCTGGAGCGAGGCAGGGCAAGCGTTAGTGTTTTCGGACAATATTGGTCGTCAACCCATTACCAAATTTGTCCAGGGTTACAGTAAAAAAGTATTCGAAGGCGAATTGTGGCATGTGTTTAGCTTTTTTTCGGTCAAACACAAAGTGTGGATAGTCACCGCCCAGCAGGATGAAGTGCGCCAAGAGTTGGTTTCGCAAATTATGCATAATGCAGTCGTGGTGCCACTGATTGTGGTGCCATTAACACTGCTTATTGTCAGTTTGTTATTTTACATACTGTTTAGACCATTGAAGTCTTTTGAACGCGAGTTAATGACGCGCTCGCCTAACGATCTCACGCCACTGACCATGTCACTTCCTAAGGAACTTGTGCCTGTGCGTCGCGCGTTAAATCAGTACATTAGCAGCATTGCGCGTTTTATTGCGAGGGAACGACGCTTTAGTGCCGATGCGGCCCACGAGTTAAAAACGCCTTTATCTGTAATTAAGTTACATCAACAGGGGTTAGAGGGATTAGTGGGGGAAGGGGATGCGGAGCGCATCCACCTTGCCGCCATCGATGCCGGAGTGAAGCATATGAGTCACACAGTTGAGCAGCTTTTGCTGCTCGCACGGGTCGACTCGATTGCCGAATTGAATGTACAGTCTTATCCGCTACTACCTATGGTGGAGGATGCGCTGAACCAATTAATGCCACTGATCACTGACTATGAATGGAATATCGATGTTGATGCCGCATTAACCCTCAACTGTGATCGCTTTTACTTACTGATAGTGCTAAAAAATATCATTGAAAATGCCTGTAAATACAGTCCGGCAGAAACTGAAATTTGCATCAGTGCCGAGCAAATCATTGCAGGAATTCAAATCACGATTGCTGACCGTGGTCAAGGCATGACCATGGCGCAAATTGCTAGCGCTACTGAACGTTTTTACCGTGTAAATGAAAACGAGGGCATTGGCGCTGGATTAGGTCTATCCATCTGCCACCACATTATCGATTTACATCAAGGGCAATTAACGCTAACTCCCCGTGAAAACGGTGGTTTAGTTGTTACTCTATTTTTACCCCAATAGCGCGATTGACTGCGAGCTTGGTGCAATAAATTTTGTTGCAACATGCTCGCGTATTGGCACGTATCACCTAAGATTATTGTCAGTAGTAAGTTTGCAAAAACGCTGATTTTGTTTCTGTAATGCGAACTAGATAGCACTTTACTTACAAGCGTTACTTTTAAAGATCAAATTGGTATGTTAATTCGAATTTGATATTCTTTATTGATATAAGTATATTGCTAAATAGTATCGTGCAAAAGGAGTTAACTGCATCTTTATTTATGAGTTTTTTACTCCTTCTGATATCTTTCGCGATATGTAACAGCATGTGTTTTTTTACCATCAAACAGCGGTAAAAAAATTTCACTGTGCAAACAAAAAACGTTGATTTCTTAGTTTATTTTTAGGTTACCTATCCTATGGTTAGCTTGTTGCGTTGCCAATCGTTTAAACCTTCTTCTTCAATTATTTGCTCACTGGCACTTAGCGTAGCATTTGCGCTAGCAAGCCCTGCATTTGCTGAAGAAACAAAGCCTGCTGAAAACAAACCCGCCACACCCGTGGTGAGTCCACCTAAGGCGACGGCTCAGCCGGCGAACAAAAATCAAGTGAGATTTACTAAAACGGGCACCTTTGATGGCGATTCGGTAATGAAACTAGCGCGTAAGCTGGCTTCAAAGCCCTATGTGGCGCTCAAAGATCCGCTGCCTGCAGGTCTTGCCAAGTTAACCTACGATGAATACCGTGACATTCGTTTTAACCCGATTTCGTCTATTTGGCGCGATCAAGGTTTACCATTCCAAATGCAAATGTTTCATCGTGGCTTTTATTTTCAAGATTTAATTGAAATTGCCATCGTTGAAGCTAACCAAGCAACTCACTTAGCCTACGAGCCGAGATATTTCACTGCAGGCGAGGTTATTTCGCAGGCGTTGCCAAATGATGACATTGGCTACTCAGGATTTCGTATCCACAATCAGCTAAACACTAATGGTGTATATGATGAGCTGATGGTGTTTCAAGGGGCGAGTTATTTCCGCGCGCTTGGTAAGGGTAACTCCTATGGTTTATCTGCCCGTGGTTTAGCCTTGAAAACCGCAGACCCAGAAGGGGAAGAGTTTCCAGTTTTCCGCGCGTTTTGGGTTGAGCGTCCCTCCTACGATAGCAATCTGATTGTGGTACACGCACTGCTGGATAGCCCAAGTGTGGCGGGGGCGTATCGTTTCTCTGTGCGTCCTGGTGACAATACCCAAATCGACGTTGAAGCGACCTTATTCCCTCGCGTTGAGTTAAATAAAGTTGGACTGGCCCCAAGCACGAGCATGTTCTTGCATTCACTCAATGGTCGCCACGATACCGACGACTTTAGACCCGAAGTCCACGATTCAGACGGTTTGTTAATGTTCAACGGCCGCGGTGAGCACCTCTGGCGTCCGTTGGCAAATCCACGCCAATTACAGGTAAGTGCGTTTTCTGACAACTCGCCTCAGGGCTTTGGGTTAATTCAACGTGAACGCAATTATGCCTCTTATCAAGATCTCGAAGCCCACTATGAGCGTCGTCCTAGTTTGTGGATTGAGCCTGTAGGCAATTGGGGACAAGGCGCGGTGGTTCTGACAGAAATTCCAACAGAATCAGAAATTCATGATAATATCGTGAGCTTCTGGAAGCCGCGTCAGCCGATCCCTGCGGGCAGCGAATATCATTTTGCTTACCGTATGAGCTGGGGCGAGGAGCCAGTGGCGAAAACCAATTCCGTCGTGGTGAGTCGTACAGCGAGTGGTCGTGCTGACATCGCTAAAGCGACCCCAAGACGTTTGTTTGTTGTGGATTATCATCTTAACGGTGCCATGCCCGATGAATTACCGCTTGCGAAGGTTGAATCTTCTGGGGGCGTGATTTCAAATGTGGTTATTGCCCGTAATGCGGCAAACAATGGTTATCGCCTCGCGTTTGAGTTAGAGCCAGAAGATAAGGAACTTATCGAATTACGTGCTGAACTCAAGTTTTCTACACCGCGTCAGGTTGAAACCTGGCTCTATCGCTGGACGCTTTAAGGTCCATGACGGAGCAACTTAATATGACTTTATCCGAGAATTCGGTTCTTGAGACTGAAGTGCTCGTGGGTGGAAGCGCCATGCCTAATGAAAGGCCTGGCGCGATGGAGCCCCAAAATTTAAGCCAAATGCCTGAAGGATTCCCACGCCGTAGCACAGTGGCTAACGGCGTGCGCTCAAAAGTATCCCGTCGATTTTTGGTTGTGGGCGGCGCCTTGGCGCTGTCCGCTTTTGCTATCTATGAAATGGCTGCAGTATTCAGTATCGGAGGGATCACTCCACTCGAATATCTGATGTTGGTGCTGTTTGCGATTAACTTCTGCTGGATTGCCTTGGCGTTTTGTAGTGGTATCGCAGGCTTCGTCATGTTGCTGAAAAAGCCTAAGCCAAACGAGCTTGAGCAGACTGAGCTACATACCCGCACTGCGATTTTGATGCCCACCTATAATGAGTCGCCTGATAGGGTGTTCTCTGCGGTATCTGTGATGGCAGAAGCCTTGTCGCAAACTGGGCATGGCCATGCGTTCGATTGGTTTATCTTAAGTGATACCACAGATCCTGAAATCGCCCTGTTAGAAGAACAGGCGTTTTTAGTGTTACGCCAAGAAACCCATAAACATTCTCGCGTGTATTACCGCCGCCGTCGTAAGAACGTGGCGCGTAAAGCGGGTAACGTGGCGGATTTCTGTCGCCGTTGGGGTTCTCGTTACGATCACTTACTGGTGCTCGACGCCGACAGTTTGATGGAATCATCGACCATCACAGGCTTAGCACAACGTATGCAGGCCGATCCTGATGCCGGACTTATCCAAACCATTCCTTCGCTTATCAATGGCACCACCTTAATGGCGCGTTTGCAGCAGTTTGCGGCGCGTATTTATGGTCCTGTGATTGGTACGGGACTTGGTTGGTGGGTACAAAAAGAAGGTAACTTCTGGGGCCATAACGCCATTATTCGTACCGAAGCCTTTATGGGCGCGGCGGGTCTGCCAAACCTTAAGGGTAAACCGCCATTTGGTGGCCATATTCTAAGCCATGACTTTGTCGAAGCGGCGCTTATTCGCCGTGCGGGTTGGAGTGTGGTGATTGCTTACGACTTACCGGGCTCTTATGAAGAATGTCCGCCATCGATTGTCGATTTAGCCGTGCGCGATCGCCGTTGGTGTCAAGGTAACTTGCAGCATTCCCGTATCCTGCCGACCAAAGGCTTACACTGGGTCAGCCGTTTACACTTAATGACGGGCATTATGGCGTATTTGTCATCGCCATTCTGGTTGTTATTGATTTTAACTGGTTTGATGCTCGCCTTGCAGGCACACTTTATTCGTCCTGAGTATTTTACCGACCAATTCTCCCTGTTCCCGACATGGCCTATCATGGACTCGGACAGAGCATTGAGATTGTTCTATATCACCATGGGCGTGTTGTTTGGACCTAAAATTTTCGGCGTATTATTGCTGCTAAAAGATGGCAACTTTGCCCGCAGTGTCGGTGGTCGCATCAAGGCGATTTTGAGCGTGATATTTGAGGTGATCCTCTCGGCACTAATCGCTCCTATCATGATGTTCATCCACTGCGGAGCGGTGATGTCGATTCTGATGGGACGTGACAGTGGTTGGTCTCCACAGCGCCGTGACGATGGCAGCATGCCTTGGTTAACCCTGATCTATCGCCACCGCTGGCATATGCTGGCGGGCGTGATGTTAGGTTATGCGGCCATTTTGGACTCCTTAACATTGCTCGCGTGGATGAGCCCAGCCTTGATTGGTCTGTGGTTAGCCGTGCCGATTTCGGCGTGGACGGGTTCAATTAAGATTGGTGAGTTCTTCAAACGCATTGGTATTTTGGCCACGCCTGAGGAGCGTAATCCTGCGCCTATCTGCATCCGTGCTCAAGAGGCGCGTGCCGCCTATCAGGCGCATATTGAGCAACCTTGGACATTAGCCCAAGTGTTAAAAGATCCAGCGTTAATGGAACTGCACTTGGCTATGGTTGATAAGCAGCCACTGCGTGCGGCGGGTACACCCATAGAACCGGTTGAAGCCATTGTGCACGTAAAAGTGCATGAAGCGCAGTGCCAACAGAGTGCTTTGGCGTTATTTAACCGTCAGGAAATGGCGCTGGTACTGGCTAATCCGCTGATGCTGCGAAGTTTACAAAAGCTGCCCGAGCAGTTTGTACCGGAAGACTTAGTGTCTTTCTGCTAGTACGAACTTCAATCTAGCGTTATTTAGCTAACTTGATGAAATGCCACTGATGTCTGTCAGTGGCATTTTTGTTTTATCCCTCTGCGCATCTGCATTTCGTTAACGGCTTCAGCTATATTGAAATGAGTACTGGTGTCAGTATTCGCGGTATATTATTGCTAAGTCGATGCTGTAAAAGGGGATGTTTATGGTGATTGTCAGTCGATTAACGTCTAATCCTAATATCCAAAATTACTGCTTGATTTCTATTCGGCGAGGGTTCCTACAGATGTTGCTCATGGGTCTTGTGCTAGCGAGTACAAACGCTCCAGCACTTGAGCCTTCCGCACCGAGTGTCTACCAACTATCCGAGCAAGACTCTGCCCTTGAGCAAATATTAGGGCAAACGTTATTGCTGAGCCTTGCCAATGTTAGCCCTATTTTTAGTGCTAATTATCACCAACTGGTTGAGTGGCGGCATAAAACACTCAACAGTGAGGAGCGAGATAAACTGAGTCAAATGCAGCAGCAACTCGATCATTATTGGCTGTATCTCGATACTCAAGCTGAATGCAATACGCCTTGTGTGTCCGCAGCAAGTATTCCAAAAGATCAATATTACCTGGCTGTGATAGTCAAGCTTAAACAGTTGATGCAACAAGCGGAAAGCACTTCTTGGGACACGCTCATCCTCGAAGATAAGCTAAGTCCGGGACAGGAGAGTCCGCTTATCGAGTCGATTAAGTGGCGCCTTTTCGATTTAGGCTTTTTGCCTGATAAACTGAAAACGAGTTCTGAGTTAACCACTGAGTCGGAAACGATTTCGCCACAGGCAACAACTCATGCAGAATCAATTGCCCGACCAGAGCTTGCTGAAAGTGATAACAATCTTAAGCGTTATGATGATGAACTGGTTAGCGCAATTAAAGCGTTTCAACGTCAACATGGTTTACTGGATGATGGTGTAATTGGTAAGCAGACCCTGTATTGGCTTAATCAATCTCCCTTTGTTCGAGCCCAGCTACTGGCCAAAAATACCCTTAGACAGCAGATTTTTACGCGAACTTTACCCTCAAACTATCTGTTGATAAACATTCCGGCATTTGAGTTGCAATTGGTCGAAGAAGGGAAGGTGACACTCGATTCTAGAGTGATAGTGGGCAAAGCATCGCGACCAACACCCCTGTTAAACAGTCAAATTGCAAGTGTCGTGTTAAACCCACAGTGGCGAGTACCTCGTTCTATCATCAATCGCGATATTTTGCCTCATATTCGTCACGATGGTCATTACCTGCAGGACCGCGGGTTTGATGTGTACGATTATGACGGTACGCGAGTAGAGCATTCGCCGCAGGAATGGCAAGCCTTAGCCGCTGCAAATTTTCCCTATCGTTTAGTGCAACGTCCAGGGGAGAAAAATGCTTTAGGCCGATATAAATTTCATTTCGACAATAGTTTTAGTGTGTATTTACACGGAACTTCTGAGCCAAGTCTCTTTAAAAAGACCAATAGGGCCTTATCATCGGGTTGCATTCGGGTTGAAAAGGTCGAGGAGTTGGCACGCTGGTTTCAGACTCATTTAGTGAAAGATACGCGCCTTTGGGACAAATTAATGTCCAATACGACTCAATCTCAATGGTTCGCTTTGTCTGAGACCTTGCCTGTTTACACTGTTTACTGGACGTCATGGCTTGATGAGCATGGCAAAGTACAGTATCGGAATGACATTTATCAATTAGAAGCAGATTTTAATCTCGCTGTAACGGCATCAATTTTTCACATACTCTAACGGGCTGAACTTTTTAGGGATTTAGATATCTGAAACAGAGTGTGTTTGCCAACGCTTGATCTGAGCGGCAATTCAGTATAATTTGCGTTTTTAGTGTTCAAAAAGAGTACAAAAGGTGATCATGTGACGTTACTTTGTCCTGCCCGTAGGCAGTTGTTGTTAGGCCTCAGTGGTGTGGCATTGTGTTCTTTGATTCCGTCTAAAGCTTTAGCCAGTCGCTCTACTAAAGGGGTTCGCGAGCTGAGTCTCTATAATCGTCATACGGGTGAACATAATAATGGAAGTTATTGGATTGACGGTCATTATCAGAGTGAAGTATTGAATGATTTTAGCCAGTTACTGCGTGACCATCGCCAAAATGTTGCAGCGCCTATGGATAAACGTTTATTCGATCTACTGTTTTCACTCAAGAGTACGTTAAATACTGATAATGAGATCCATGTGATTTCAGGCTATCGCTCGCCCAAAACCAACGCGATGTTGGCTAGCAAGAGCGGTGGTGTTGCTAAGAAAAGTTACCATATGCAAGGGATGGCAATGGATATTGCTATTCCAGGTGTGAACTTAAAGACCCTTCGCGATGCGGCGTTATCGCTTAAATTAGGTGGAGTGGGTTACTATCCTAAGTCGGGTTTTGTGCACGTTGACTGTGGTCCCGTTCGCCACTGGTAGTCTGCTCGTTTTGCAGTGAGAGCTGCTGATAAAACTGCAGCTCGAGTGCTTGAATCTCCTGCAAATAATGTCTTAACAGCGGTAAAAATTGCTGCCCTAGCTTGTTCATTTCCCTGCGCTGTTGCCAGTCGTTAACATGTTGATTGAGGCAATGAGAAAACTTAAATTGTCTGATCCGTTGCTCTTCAACGGCCGAGGACTCACAAAGCTGCATTAACATCAGCAAACTTCGATTTTTTTGTTGGGTACAAGCAAGCAGTTCCAACAATTTCAACTCGATGGTGGTTTGTTGATAGGGGACAGTTTCGATCAGTGAGACGAGTTCACGGGCTAATTGGCAGGAGAGTCGATTGTCTTGTTGCAATAAATACAGCTCGTGACGCATGTTTTACAAGGCTGAGATGACAAAATTTGGCAGAGCTTAACAGGCATCGAATGGCTTAAGTGTGATCAAGATCGCGTGTTATTTGATTCAGATCAAAGGCGTTTCGCCTATGTAACAGGCCGCAAACAAGTTTTCCAATTCAATAAATACTCTTTGTGATTTATAACGATAGCCGTTCAGTACCGTTTATGCTTAAGAGTGGTGCTGTCCTTGTACCTGCCGAGTAACTGTGTTAGTATGCGCGCGCTTTATATGAGTCACCATTGGTCGAAAATGGTGGCATTTTTACTCTAAATTTAAGTGAGAAACACATGTCTTACACTATCCCAGCACAAACCCGCACTGAAATAGGGAAAGGTTCGAGCCGCCGCCTACGTCATGCAGGTCAAGTTCCTGCTGTTATTTACGGCGCAGGCAAAGAGCCAGTTTCAATTGTTTTTGATCACAAAGACATCATTAACATTCAAACTAACGATGATTTCTACACTTCTGTACTGACTATCGTTTTAGATGGCAAAGAAGTGAATGTTCGTGCACAAGCGATGCAACGCCATGTGTTCAAACCAATCATCGAACACGTTGATTTCGTTTACGCTTAATTGTCGTGATTGAAGCAAAAAGCGCCTTAATGGCGCTTTTTTTGTCTCTATTGACTCGCCTCAAATGCGTTAACATGCCCTAGTTAGGTGCTGAGTCCTAACTTTGAAACAGCCGCGAAGCATAACAACGCGGCTATGTCGTTTTTAATTTAACTATTTGATATTAAAGTTGTAATAAATATCTAGGGATTGGCCTAAGGTGCCTGATACCGTCTCCAAATAGAGCTGGGATAACAGATAATATCTCACTGTCATCTCATAACCAGGGTTGAATACGCCAACGCCGTATTTCACCATTAAGTTATCACCAATAAAGCCGCTGATCGCCACGCGACCTTCATCGTTAGTGTCGAGCTGTACGTTGGAGAAACCGAATTCTTCAATAATCCCAGCAGCGGTGTTGCCAATATTATTGATAGCGCCACCGCCGCCTACCTGTGAACTTAATCCGAGTGCTGCGCCCATCATTAATGAGTTATTCTGCTCGTTATTACTGCTGTTAAAACCGCTGCCTTTGATAATGTAAGACAGGATCTCCGCTTGCTCCTTCGCAGGGTTTGAGAACAGCGTCACAACGGGGCGAGCAGGTGTGCCAGTGACACGGACACCGGCAACTAGATCCTCACTCTTAATTTCACGAATAGCTTCAATATTTAAGTTAGGGACTGAGGTTGGGCCGACAAACTGGACTTCACCGGTGCGGATCTTCAGGGTTTGTCCCATAAACTTATAGCTGCCTTGTTTGACTTTAATATCGCCAAAAAGCAAGGGGGGACGGAATGCCTGTTGTTGAAGTTTTAAGGTCCCTTGCAGCTTACCTTTAAGGCCCATACCATCCACTTTTAAGTCGTTACCGACATTAATATTCAGATCCGCCACAATCGCATAGGGACTGGCTTTAGGTTGCGCCGCGGCAATCGAGTCATCGAAGACCACATCTTCCGACAGGGCAACACCACCTTCGGCGAGTTGGACTATCTTGATATTACCCGAAGGCACATCGACAACCCCTTTGACTTCAAGCTGTTGACTACTAAAGGCGATGGTGAGATCGGGTGAGACATCGAGCAGTGCCAAGGGCGGTTGGATCACGGCTAATTTGTCACCCTTTATCGCAAGCTCGCCACTAAATTGGCCTTGAGGCCAGCGCATATCACCCGTCACTCGACCTAATCCCGTACCCATCATCCAACGGCCTTTGAGGGACGCCTGTTGACCACCAAGATCCATCGACATATCGATTTTATTGACCAAGGTTGGGTTTGCGGTTAAGGCGAGGGCACCTTGGGTGAGGGACACATTGCCCGATACCTCTGGCGCATTTAAGGTGCCAGCAAAGTTTAATTTGCTGGTCAGTAAACCTTCGAGGGTATTGAGCTGTGGGAAAAACTCGCCTAAGGGTTGTAGGTTAATTTGTTTGATATTGGCATAACCTGACAAAGCCCTGTCTGGGGTCACGTTAACGGTAAATTCACTCTGCCAACTAGCAACTGCTTCTGATTCAAAGTTAATCGTTGATGTAAGGCGTTTAGCATCCAAATTTGCCTTTAACGCGAGCTGTTGATACTTGATGGTGACTTCACGGTTTTTAGCGCGTTTAAGCTTGATGCTACCGGGAGTAAAATTAAAGTCGACATTAGCGGTGGGTTTACGTCCCGCCGCCCAAGCAAAGTTTGCTAAGAGTGAAGAACTGCCGTCCCATTGCATATTGTCTGGTAATACAGGCACTAACAACTTACCTAAATTACCTACATAGCTGATCTGGGCATCGCCAGTTTTGCCAATTGTGACTTGATTATCGAGGCAAACCTGACTGTTGGGGTTCACTAGACAGAAAGGGCTAATATTACCTTTGGATTTGTTTTGGTCCCACGCAATAAAAATGTCCTTATCAATTTCCCAGCGACCAACAGGGGTTGCCAAGTTGATTTTATTCACTTGAGCTTTTAACTGGGATTTTTTCATATCGTATTGGCTGCTCACGCCAAGCTCGAGTCCTAAATCCCCTGTGGCACTCAGCGTGAGTTTTTGGTTTTGAATATCACCCTTACTGCCCAAGATGACAGTATCTAGACTCTGTGAGCCGAGTTGTAGCGCCTTGGACTTGAGTGAAAGGGCAAACTCGTGTGCATCCAAAGGTTTATAGTAAGCCTTGAGTGTTGACTCCCTGAGTTTAATATTTTGATGCACCAGATCGACCAGTTGCGCGGTTAGCTCAAGTTGTGGATGTTTTTCATCCCCAGTGACATTGATATCTGCCTGCAATTGGCCGCTGGCTTGGGGTAGCCATAAACCGAAATCGGGGACTTGCAGCTTGCCCTCAATGTTCCAGGTTTTGTTGGTTTCGCCCGCTAAGGTTAAGGTTGAACCCAGTACCTTAGCATTGACCCCTTTGGCGCTGATATACAGTTTATCGTTTATGCTGACATCGGCTGTGATATCAAACGGATAACTCTGCATTGTGCCTGACAGTTGAGTGTCTGTTAGCGCCACTTGCCACTGTTTATCTAGCAAACGCCCAGTTGTCTGTAATTGTCCCGAGATTAAACTGTTTGGCAGGCTGCTCGTT
The DNA here is from genome assembly GCF_000485795.1 of Shewanella decolorationis S12. Taxonomy (GTDB): domain Bacteria; phylum Pseudomonadota; class Gammaproteobacteria; order Enterobacterales; family Shewanellaceae; genus Shewanella; species Shewanella decolorationis. The sequence goes on along the minus strand of NZ_AXZL01000067.1, from coordinate 77,930 downwards.
GCACTTGTAGCGGCTGTTGTTGTCGTTGGCGCTGGCGTATTTGTTGTGGCAGGCGCGGACTTATCGGTATTTGTGCTCGGCGCTTTAGAGTCCTTTTTAGCTGTCGTTTCAGGCGTCTGTGCGGTTTCCGGCAGGGTGATTTCCTGTAATTTCAGGTTATCGAGCAATACCTTGGCTTTCCAAGTGATCGCCTTAGCGTAATCTAGCTCACCGGTGACATCGACCGAACCTAGCTCGCCCTTTGCAATAAACTGCTTAATATCGAGCTTCGCATCCTGATGATGGAGTTCACTGCTGATGGCTAAGACTTTATGGAAAGGTGTGGTGACATTTCCATTGAGCGTCGCCGCTTGCTGCGTGAGGGAGCCTTGGGTGTCGAGGTTAAGGTCGCTGACGAGATACTCGGCATGTTGCAGTGGCCATTGTGCGCGGGCTTTCTCTAGTTTGACCTTGTAGGGCAGCATGGGATCTTTGAGGGTCAATTGTCCATTGAGACTAAAATCGACATCCCCATTGGCAAGGGCATGGATCCCAAGCTGTCCGACGCTTTGGCTAAGCGTTAGGTTTAATTGTTGATGGGTCAATTCAGGCAACTCGGCAACCTGAGTCACATTGGCCTTAACCTCAAGCGCGAGCGGATAGTCCTGTTCGAGGGCGAGTTGGCCCACCACAGAAACTTCGCCATAACTATGGGCAAGCAGCAGTTTTTCTAGAGTTAACTGATACTTGGCAAATTGACCTTGAAGCTCAATATGGCTAAATAGATCTTCGCGCGGACCAATCTGTAAACGGCTGTTGTCTAAACTGAGGTGCTTGACATCCACCGGAAAAGGCATAAAAACCTGTGGTAAATGGGCAAGAGCCCATTCCTCTGAAGATGCTTGCTTGTTGGCGTTTTCATCCGTTTGTTTATCTGCAATGGGTTTCTCAGTGGAAGCTTTAGCGCTTGTTGCCACCACTGCGGTTGCTGATTTTTCTGTCTCAGGCTGAGGAGGCGTAGCCGCTGCGCTCGTGGTTTCTGCCGCTGTAGTTGTCTCAGTTGCCTTGGTGTCAGTAACTTGTATGCCTGCGCCTTGAGGAGTTGTGGCTGGTGTGTCTGGCACAGAGCTGTCGTCGGTTGGAATTAACACGGCCAAGCCTTCACTGCTAAGCTGCTCGACTGTCAGTCCTTCGGCAAACCAAGTAGCGGCGGTCTGAATATGATTTGCCGAAAAGCGCATCTTATCGACCGAAATATTGATGTTATTCAGTTCAGCGCTGTCGAGTTTGATGCCAAAGGGCAGAACCAGTTCACTCGGCTCATCATTTTCGGGGGGGACGTCGACTTCTGCACCGCCGGCGCTTAAGGTCTCGGTATCGATATTGACATCGATTTGGCTCGCCGTTAGAGCATTCACGCACAGCTGTTTTTGTAGCAGACATGTGGGTTGCCATGCCAAATGTAAATCCTTGAGCTCGACCTTAATCCCATCCATCGACCAACTGGCGTGGGCTAAGGTGAGATCTTTATTTAAGGAGCCAGAAGTGTAGGTGAGCGCCAGATCGGGCACAAACTTATCGGCTAAACCCACACTTATCCGCGAGCCAATTTCAGTCCCTAGCAGTAATGCGGTTAGCACCAAAAGACTTAAGGGAACGTAAACAATAATCCGCGTGCAGAGTTTAAATATTTGCCAAATGCGCAGCTTAAGCGTTTTGGGCTGCACGCATGTTGGATTTTGCTCTAAAGAGGATTGCTGCTCAGGTGCATTAGGTTCATGGATAGGGGGCTGACTCATAGCTCTGTCCCCATGGTTAAGTGAATGCGCCATGAGCGGTCAATGGTGTCTGTCTCTTTCAAACCAACCCCTAAATCTAACTTAATTGGGCCAATGGGGGAGATCCAATGGATACCTCCGCCCACTGAGACCACAGGTTCAAACTGGTTGTTATCAAAGGCGTTACCCGCATCGACAAAGGTGGCAACACGCCAAGTCGGGGTGACGTAATATTGATATTCCAAACTGCCAACCATGAGATAGCGCCCACCGATAACCTCACGATTAACTTTTCCATCTGCATCGAGGTAATCGAGATAAGGACCAAGCTCTTGATAGCCATAACCACGTATGGTTTGGTCGCCACCGGCAAAGTAACGTAGCGACGGCGGGATAAAGGCCAGCTCATTTTCATTGGCTAGGTTGGCGGCGAGATCCATACGCGCCACAATTCTGTGGTTATCAAAAAAGGTATCAATCCACTTAAACTTGGCCTGTAAACGGGCAAGGCGGGTTTCTGAGCCCAAATAAGGATCGGCATAATCTAAGCTATACATTTGCCTAAAGCCGGACTTAGGATCGAGTGAGTTATCACCACGGGTGGTTTTAGAAAAGTTAATTCCCGCCAGATAAAAACTAGGGCTGTAATCGATGTCAGATTGAGTATATTCCTCGCGAATCGCATCGAGGGAATAACTCATGAGCCATTGATTATCTAAGCGTTGTTGCCTAAGTAGCCCGAGCAAATACTTGGTCGACTCCAATTGCCCTGTGTTGCGAAAATCGCGGTTTTCTGGCTCGTAAATCTGGGTAACCCCGTATTTATCTCGCAACAAGCCTAAACGAATTTTGAGTTGATCGTCTAAGGGATGCGTCAGTGGAATCGTATAAGTAGTTAAAAACTTGGGCCTATCAGGAGACCACTCCAAACTGGTCTCCTGAGAATGACCGTACTTATTGACTTGTGGTGTGCGCCAAGTGACCCGCACCCTAGGGTCGAAGGTTTTATCGGCGCTTTGGCCTATATCGCCACCGAGACCTAATTCAATCGAGTGGCTGGCTTTATTGGTGAGTTCTACCTTTACTGGCAGTTGATTATCCTTTGCCTGATCGACCTGAGGGATCACTTTTATATTGGCAAAATAACCCGTATCCAACAACTGGCGGTTAAGTGCACTGACACGGCGGGTCGAATAGGCCGCATCTTCCTTAAAGGGAATAAGCTTAGTGAGGATATCCGGCTCTAAAGTATGTCCATCAAAACTCACTTGACCAAAGTGGTAACGTGCGCCGGAGTTAAAATGCAGGCTAATTTGCGCCGTGTTTAAATCGCGGTTGATTTTGATTTGCGACTCGGTGAATTCGCCATCGAAATAACCTCTTGCCAGGGCAAGCGTCACCAGTTGGGATTTCACATCGGAATACACCCCATGGTTGAGCGTATCTCCTGGCTTGATATTCACCTCCGCCAGCCACTTATCGAAGGCGCGGTCGTCGAGCATATCGCCGGAAAAATTAATGTCGACCCATTGAACTTTAACTGGCTCACCCGCTTTGACCGTGAGTTTGAGCTCCCACGGGCCTTTGTCCTTTTCGACTAACTGTTCTTCCACTTCGCCATGGTAATATCCCATGGACTCGAGGGCGGTGGTGACATTGTCTTCGACGTTAAATAAGAAGGCTCGGCGCTGCACTTCGGAGTCTGGCATCGCGCCTAAGTGGGCGAGAATGTTACGCTTTAGGGCTTCGTCGACCCCGTTGACAGAAAGCGTTAAAAAGTTATCGGCGGCCATAGTCCCCGATGTGACTAAACTCAGGCCAAGAAGCAAATGAAGACGAAAAGATAATGACGTTATTTGCAAGAATCGCTGCACTTTATAATCCCTGTGATGTGAGTTCATTGTCGCCAGAATGGAGGTAACAGGCAAGGAGATGATTGAAATTAGTCATTGAAATGGTTACAAAGGACGCTACTGTTTAAGGGGATGTAAATAATGAAAATAAAATTAGCCACCTTTAGTTTAATTCTCTCGAGTGCACTTTTTATGTCACAAAATACCCATGCGAATGAAAAACCTTTTGCCATTGCGATCCACGGTGGCGCGGGCACGATTTCCAAGGCTAATCTCACACCTGAGCTGCGCCAGGCCTACAAAGACAAACTCAAAGAAGCCGTTGATAAAGGCTCCAAAGTGCTCGAGCAGGGTGGCGATAGCTTAGTTGCGGTGCAAACCGCCATCAATGTATTAGAAAATAGCCCGCTGTTTAACGCCGGTGTCGGTTCGGTTTACACCTATGATGGCGGCCATGAGTTAGATGCCTCCATTATGGATGGTAAAACCATGAATGCGGGCGCCGTAGCGGGCGTGCGCCATATCGCTAATCCTATCGATTTGGCCCTAGCCGTGATGAATAAGTCCGAGCATGTGATGCTCTCGGGCGCAGGGGCCGAGGAGTTTGCCTTAACCCAAGGTTTTAAACTGGTACCTAACAGCCATTTCGATAGCGATGCACGTTATCAGCAATTACTCGATGCCAGGCAAAAACTGCAGGCGGCTGAAAAATCAGACCAAATTGCGGGGATTGAGATGAAAGATCTCGATTATAAATTTGGCACCGTCGGCGCTGTCGCCTTAGATAAAAACGGCAACTTAGCGGCGGGCACTTCTACTGGTGGGATGACGGCTAAGCGCTTTGGTCGGATTGGGGACTCGCCCGTGATTGGTGCTGGCACCTATGCCGAAAACGGCGTTTGCGCTGTATCGGCTACTGGCCATGGTGAGTTTTTTATTCGCTATCAAGTGGCGGGCGATATCTGCGCTAAGGTGAAGTACCAGCAAAAATCCATTATTCAAGCGGCAGATGAAGTGATTAATCAACGCCTTATCACCGCTGGCGGCTCTGGTGGTGTGATTGCGGTCGACCACAGAGGCAATATTGCCACGCCATTTAATACCGAAGGTATGTACCGCGCTACCCGTAGTAATGGCGAGCCAGCCCAAGTGATGATTTGGCAGGATCAATAGGCCTGTTTCCGATAAGAACGCTTAGATTAGCCTGATGACACTGACGGTATTGGCTTGGTGTTTTCACCTTGTTTGCCCCGATATGTCGAATAACAATGCAGTACTGACCTAACTCTGCATAAATGCCGAATTGTTGAAAACTCCTGAATGGTCATTAAATCCTATTTTTATTGGCTAATTTATTGAAAATTTTTAATTTTAGCTTTAGTCGCCCAACGAATAAGTGCCACAATGGTGGCACTTATGCTAAGTCATATTGACGTTTCTGGTTTTTTTGCAGCAATTTGGCTGGCTTGTATACAAGGCTGAGTCCGTGCAGTGTCGTTATTCTACATAAACGGACGATAACGCAGCAGAAACGCCAGCCAAATGCTGCCCGAAGAGTTCGTCTGGCAAGCCCTTGCTATCATAGCCGCTCGTCATTTGAGTAGAATAACGACACATCATTCCTCGTTTCGCGAGCATGTGCTTGCCAGAACGAACAACACCAAATCTCGAAACGTCAACGCGCCCTAGGTTAACCTAATATATTAAGCCCATCAGGAATGGGTTGGGGTATCACTTTTCAAATCCATATGCATTTTGATCAAATGTTCTTCCATATCGAAGGTCACTTTAAAACCTAAGCTCTTGGCAAGGCTTGCCATATTGCGGTTTTCAAACATGGTAAAGCCGGTTAGCACAGGTGTGTCATTGGCTTGATAGTATTTAATCAATTTTTCGAGCAGTAATTTACCCAGCCCAATACCTTGGTGATCGCCCCGCACCGCCATGGCAAATTCGGCTTCAGTATTGTCGGGGTCGATGGAGGCCCTTACCGCACCTAGGGTTATGTCATCACCGTCCGGCCCTTTAGCTGTGGCGATAAACGCCATTTCGCGGGCGTAGTCGATTTGGGTCAGTACCGCCATTTCCTCGTGGGTCATCTTAGAGCGCACGCCAAAGTAGCGTTTGTACCTATCTTCATCGGAGAGGGAATTATCGAAGGCCAAATGCTTGGGCTCATCCTCGGGCAGGATGGGACGCAGCATGACCTTAAGGCCATTTTTAAGCTCGGCAAATTCCTCTAATTCTTTGGGATAGGGCATGATGGCAAGACGCGAGGTGTTATCGGTATTGGCATCGTGCAGACGGATATTCACATCAAGCAGGGTGATGTTTTCCCCCGCCGCTAGCACAGGGTTAAGATCTAACGATGCTATCTCTGGGCAGTCAATGACGATGTGGGAAATTTGCGTCAGCATTACGCACAGGGCGTTCATATCCAGCCCCAGCGGTAAATGCCTGTCCTTTAACTTATGGGTCTTTAAAGCTTGGATCACCATGTAGCGGGCCAGCGCCATATTGAGTGGGGGTAAAGCCACGGCCGCGTCCCTTGTGGGATCCCACTCAGAACCGCCTTCACCTAAACAGATGGCCGGACCAAAGACGGGATCGCTGATTACGGCGACCCGAATTTCCTGCGCGCCCGCGGTCAATGCCATCTTTTGCACTATCATGCCCTCGATAATCGCGTCGGGATTGGCCTGATGCACCCGCTGAGTAATCGCATTAGCGGCATGGCGAATATCTTCCGCCGAGGTGAGGTTAAGCATAACGCCGTGGACATCGGATTTATGCAAAATATTCGGTGATTGCACCTTGAGCGCGAGGGGATAACCCGCCTCATTCGCAATGGCAACGGCCTCATCGGCGTCTTTGACAAACCAAGTGTCGATAGTATTGAGGCCATAAGCGCGTAAAATCGGGCTGGCTTCGTGGGTTTCAAGTACCGCTTTGCCCTTTGCCTGCGCCGCTTGCAGCAGTTTTCGCGCCGTTTGGCTATCGGTTGGAATATTGTCGGGGATAGACTGCGGCACTTCCTGCAGCAGTTTTTGGTTACGGCGATATTCTACCATATGCATAAAGGCACCGACCGCACCTTCGGGGGTGCGATAGGTGGAGATGCCACCCTTGGTAAAGCGCTTGCGGGCCTGGTAGGCCGAGTCTTCACCGCTCCAGTTGGTGAGGATATTTAAGCGGTTTTTCTTCGGATGCGCGTGGATCACCTTAATTAAGGCATCGGCAATTTCGACACTTTCGCCAAGGGCTGAGGGCGAGTGCAGCACTAAGATTGCGTCTAATTCTTCACTATCCATCAGGATATTAAGTGCGCTGGCGTAACGGCTGGCGTTGGCATCGCCGATAATATCAACGGGATTTTGTTTCGACCAAGTACTGGGCAGCACGGCATCGAGTTTGGCGATGGTCTCTTGGGATAACTCCGCCAGTTTACCGCCGCGCAGAATAAGTTCATCGACGGCCAATACCGCAGGGCCGCCACCATTACTGATGATCCCTAATCGCTCGCCTTGCAATGGATTAGAGTGGGCGAGGCTTTCCACTGCGGCAAAAAGTTCAATCAAATCATTCACCCGCAGCATACCAGCGCGCCTAAAGGCGGCTTCGTACACGGCATCGTTACCGCCAATGCCACCCGTATGCAACTTGGCAGCACGTACTCCTTCGGCGCTGCGGCCTGATTTAATCACTAATATGGGCTTATTGCGGGAGGCGGCGCGGGCGGCGGAGAGGAAATGGCGTTTCTCATTGACCGAATCGATATACAACATGATGGCGCTAGTACGGCTATCGCGGCCGAGGAAATCGAGTAACTCATCGAAGTTAATATCGGTGGCATCGCCAAGGGAGATAAAGGATGAAAAGCCAATACCTTTGTTGTTTGCCCAATCCAGCACTGTGGTACAAATCGCCGCCGACTGCGACACAAAAGCAATTTTGCCGGGCAGGGCGCTGGCGTGGGCCAAGCTGGCATTGAGCCCTAACGGCGGCAATAAAATACCTAAACTGTTGGGACCAAGGATACGCATACCATAGCGTTTAGCGTGTTGCATGGCTAAGTCGAGCAGGCTGACACCTTCTTCATTCACCTCCTGCGCCATGCCGGATGCCATGATAATCGCCACTTTACAGCCGAATTGGGCCAGAGTTTCGACGATGGCGGGTACACGAGTGGCGCGGGTACAAATCACCGCTAAATCGGGCTTTATCGGTAAGGCTTCGATATTGGGATAGGCAAGTACCCCCATCACGGCACGGTATTTTGGCGTCACGGGCATGATGGGGCCAGAAAATCCGCTGGAGAGCAGGTTTTTCATCAGCACATTACCGGCGCGTTTCTCACTATTGGAGGCGCCAATAATGGCTACGGATGTGGGTTTAAATAAGGAGTGTAATGTACGTTGACTCATAAATGATCCCATCCCAGTCGAAGACATCGCCAGTGTAACCTAGGCTTATGTGACTGCCCAGTTTAGATTTGAGTAATCAGAAGTCAGTTTATTAGTAAATCATCAAGTTAACTGGGCTGGCTATCATACTTTTATGCCAAACTTAGCTTTGTGCGCATTAAATCAATGCTTTTTAGAACTATGTTCTAACAAAGATAAAAATTTCTTTATCTGTTTGAAAAGCCCTGAATATCAAACTACTTTTTAATCACAGAACAATTCTCGCGAGGAAAGTATGGAATTTAGGGATGGTGTTATTGCTTTATTAGCCGTTGCAGTTGGATACGCGATTGGTTTGATAACCTTCTGGGTTGTGAGTCCGATCCTATCCGTTGCAATCATGCTTTTGTGGCAAGTTTACCGAAATAGGCAAACTCAAAAGGCGTCAGTCTCTACTCAAACTTCGCAAGATAAAGCAATAAACCTCGATTGGCATACTCATATGCAGCTCTACCAAGAGGCCATTGCTACTGTTGATGAATGTGAAGCCAATATCAATAATGTTCTTACCGTTCAAAATGATGCTGTAACTTTGCTCGGAGATTCGTTTGATGGACTGGGTCGTTTAATGACGGAGCAAACAGGCTTTATTTCCGATCTTGTCAAAAGTACTGATGATGCAGAAATCTTTCACTCTGAACAAATGAAACAGTTCGCTAATAACACCTCGCAAACACTTGAGCGCTTTATCCAATCCACTATTGAAATGTCAGCTTCAACGATGGAACTACTTGAAAAAGTAAATCTTATCTATGAGTCAATGCCTCAAGCAATGAAGGCACTACAGGACATAGACCAAATCTCTTCACAGACAAATTTATTGGCATTGAATGCCGCAATTGAGGCTGCTCGTGCGGGGGAGGCGGGCAGAGGATTTGCAGTTGTTGCTGATGAAGTGCGCGCGCTTTCAAATCGAAGCGCGGGTTTTAGTGATGGTATACAAAAACAACTACGATCCATTCAATCGCAAATTGAGCAATTAACTCAGCATGTGAGTAAAGTCGCAGCGCAAGATATGAGTTATATTATTGATGCTAAAAAAGATATTGATACAGCGCTCAAACAAATCATCATTAAAGCAGAAAAGGACTCAAAGGTCATTGCACGGATAGATTCGTCAGCACATGAACTTGAAACTGCTATCTCAGATACAATAAGAGGTTTGCAGTTTAGCGATATCACTTCCCAAAGTCTCACCTATACCAATCAGTCATTGCATCATTTAAAAGATGCTCTCAAGCAAGTCACCACAATGTCACACGAAGAATTTGGCGTTGCAGGTGAAGCTGTGACTGAAAAAATAGGCCAGCGCCGTAATGAAAAACATAATCCTGTTTCAAGGAATGAAATAACGAGTGGTGAAATAGAACTCTTTTGAATGGATAGCAAGTTATGTCAAATATTCAGATTATAGTTTTACCAGAACGTTTTGATTTTTATTATCACAAAGCGTTTACGAGTGACTATCAGCATGTTTTAAGTCTTAAGGATATTAATCACATCATTCTCGACTTTAGCCGAGTGCTATACCTTGATAGTTCCGCACTTGGCATGATGGTGTTACTTCACCGCAAAGCACAAGAGCGGGGATTAACCACAGCGATAAAGGGCGCGCATGGCCAGGCGGAAGAAATTTTAAAAGTCGCCAACATGCAAAAAATTTATATAATTGAGTAGTATATCTATGTCAGGGCATTTAGCGATAAATCATTTTGTATTGGTAGTTGACAATGATGCTGTTGTTAGCCAATCCATTAGTGATTTTATTCATAGCAAAGGTTATAGCGTGATTGTCAGTGACAACCTTGAAGATGCTTTTTTTGAAATATCGCTGAATAAAATTGACTTAATTCTAGTGAATTATTTCCAACCTGATGGAACAGCGATTACGCTACTTGAACATCTAAAGTCTTTGAATAAAGAAATTCCAGTAATTGTTATTAATGATAAAAAAGATCCGCAAGCATTTTTAGGCTGTTTTGAAATGGGTGTACTAGATTTTGTTGTTAAACCCATTAATGTTGAGCTTTTTTGGTATAAGGCTGAATGTTTGTTAACTCGAGTTCAACTACAACAAAAAGTTAAACAACAAAGTAGTGAACTTGAGAAAATGCTCTATGAAAAGGCTAGGGAAGAGCAAATGGCTCGCCATATTTTTGAGCATTTGGTCAATATCGATAATAATCATTTCGATTTTATAAAAACTTTTTGTCAGGCAAGTGCTAATTTTAGCGGCGACATTCTATTAAACGGTGTTTCCCCTAATGGGAATTTATTTTTAATGCTTGCGGATTCTACCGGGCATGGTCTCAGCGCTGCCATGCCAATTATGCGCGTGGCGAGTACCTTTAGAGCAATGGTTTCAAAGGGATTTTCATTAGTTACCTTGATTTATGAACTCAATGAAAAAGTGTATCACGAGAATCCAGAAGATAGGTTTGTTGCTTGCATCATTCTTGAGGCGGATTTTTTTAGGAATAAATTATATGTCTGGAACGGGGGGATGCCCCCCGTTTACCTCCATTTAGAACATGAATTAAGTAATGATAAGGCATTCAACTCGACTAATATGGCATTAGGTATTCTTCCCCCGAATACTTTTGTTGCGGATATTTTCTCTATTGATTTACCAAATCATGGATATGCATGTTTATTTAGTGATGGGCTTATTGAACAGCATACATTAGAAGAGCAGCCATTTGGCATTGGTCGACTACAGTCTTTGTTTGACGAAAAATTAGGTGATTTAACACACTATCTAACCGATAGTTTTGAACAGTATTTTCAAGGCAAACACATAGCCGATGATATTACTGTTTGCACTCTTGATTTTGAACGTTTGTATCAATGGCATCAAACTCGGGATTTTAAAGAGTTAACTTCAAACCTGAATGGTGAGTTTAGTTGGGATATTAAAATATCAGGCGCGATGTTATTGAATGCTGATTATCTCAGTACCCTAAACCAATTCCTAAGTGTGTTTGGTTTTGCCACTAATTTTTGCCAAAGAGTGTTCACTGTAGTTGCCGAACTATTTAGTAATGCAATAGATCATGGAGTGCTAAAATTAGACTCTAGACTAAAGAATGATCCTGAAGGCTTTGAATTGTACCATAGTATAAGAGATGGCTATTCAGAGCGTCTTAGTGCGGATGATTGGGTAAAGGTGAGTATCACTTGGAATCATATGAGCGAGCTAGTTATTACTGTTGCGGATAGTGGTAAAGGTTTTACTGGCTTCAACAGAAGTATATCTGGTTATCCCGAGCTTTCGGGTCGAGGGCTATCATTGGTGAAAACCTTATGTAAACAGTATGAGTTAATTTCACCGGGTAATATCACTAGAGTAGTAATGGAATAGCGCATGAGTAAAAAAATATTAATTGTTGATGATTCGGCCGCCATTAGACAAATGGTAGAAGCGACGTTGAAATCGGCGAGTTATCAGGTCACTTTAGCGAAAGATGGTCGAGAAGCTCTCGATTTATGCGCAAGCCAGCGCTTTGACTTTATTTTGACCGACCAAAATATGCCGCGTATGGATGGATTAACTTTGATTAAATCCTTACGGGGAATGCCTGCTTTTATGAGAACGCCCATCATAATGTTAACTACTGAGGCGGGGGATGATATGAAAGCACAGGGTAAGGCGGTTGGCGCTACTGGGTGGATGGTTAAACCCTTTGACCCGCAAAAGTTACTAGCCATCACAGCCAAAGTGCTGGGTTAAGGTAATGGGGGCACTATGTCCATTAATATGGCTGAGTTCCACCAAGTGTTTTTTGAAGAAAGCCATGAGCATCTTGAAAACATGGAGCAGTTGCTGATTGCCTTAGACATTCAGTCCCCAGATCCTGAGGAATTAAATACCATCTTTCGCGCGGCGCACTCCATTAAAGGGGGGAGTGGTATTTTTGGGTTCACAGCTTTGACGAGTGTGACTCATGTGATGGAAAATTTGCTCGATAAAATCCGAAAAGGGACTTTTGAGTTATCTTCAGGGATCATTGACTTGCTTTTGAAGACGGTTGACACCTTGTCCCATATTCTTAGCCTTTACCGTCAGGAAGCGCCAATTGACTGGCAGCAGGTCGAATTTGCCAAAAATCAGCTCGTAGCTGCATTGAATGGAGAGTCTTTTTCGGCAGTAAGCCCTAAAGACTTGTCAACGCCTGTGATTCAAGCCATCACCACAAATTCAAATCAACTCGAAGAAGCGCGCACGAACCAAGCCCCAGAGGAGGATATGGGTTTTGGTTTTTTTGAAGAGGATGTTGAGCTCAGTCTTGCGGTTGAAAATCAAGATTTTGGCTTTTTCGATGAGGCTTATACCGCTAAAGAAATTGGTATTGACTCGCTTTCGCAAACCAATGTCAGGCCCGAACCCATTTCCACAGCAGCGGATGACAACGACTTAGGTTTTGGTTTTTTTGAATCTTTAACGCCTGATAGCATTGACAGTGAGCTTGATGCGATAGTCCAAGTGCAAACCGGTAAAACCCCGCCTGCGGCTGACTCCACTACCGCGCAGACGAATCATGTATCGGCATCAAAACTTCCACAATTTACTGGAAAGAATACTGAGAAGGTAAAAGCGGAAGCCTCAGTGCCAGTCAATCCTATCCAACCATTAATGCAAGAACCCGCGACTGCGACCAAACCAATTCATCTCCAAACGGTGGCAAAAAAATCAACAGCTACTAGCCAAGACGCTACATTAAGAGTCGAAACATCGAAAATCGATACATTAGTCAATCTAGCGGGTGAATTAGTCATTACGCAATCCATGCTAACTCTGATTGGTAACGAGTTAACTGGCGAGTTAGGCGAGAGACTCAAAGCCGCACTGATGGAACTAGAGCGAAATACCCGAGAGATGCAAGAGGCAGTGATGTCTGTCCGTATGCTGCCGGTTTCTTTTGTATTCAATAGGTTCCATCGTCTTGTGCGGGATTTATCGGAGCAGCTTGGCAAAAATGTCAATCTTGTGATTGAAGGTGGTAACACTGAAATTGATAAGGGCATGATTGAAAAGCTAGTCGACCCGCTCACCCATCTTGTGCGTAATAGCCTAGACCATGGAATTGAAAAACCAGAGGTCAGGCAGTCGTTAGGAAAACCTGAGGTGGCAGAGTTATCACTCAGAGCAAGCCAACGGGGGGGAAGCATTGTTATAGCCGTGCATGACGATGGGGCGGGCTTAGACCGCGAAAAAATCTTACAAAAAGCCCGTGAGAATAATATGCCCGTCGCTGACAACATCAGCGACAAGCAGATATGGCAATTAATTTTCACGGCAGGCTTTTCGACTGCTAAGGAAATTACCGATGTGTCTGGGCGTGGCGTCGGTATGGATGTGGTACGTAAAAATATAGAAGCATTAGGTGGCCGAATCGATATTGATTCCGTTGCTGGGCAGGGAGCGACGTTTGAAATCCAATTACCACTAACCTTAGCCATTGTGGATGGCATGAGTGTGAGTGTTGGTAATCAAATTTATATTTTGCCTCTAGTGCATATTATTGAGTCAATACAGCCACAACCTGAGCAGCTTAAGTTTTTGTCACAAGAGAGATTAATAAGGGTACGCGAGGAATATTTACCCTTATTGAACCTCTATCAATTAATGGAAATTGAAGCAAAGGCGAAGCGACCCGAAGAGGGCATAGTGGTGCTACTCGAAAGTAATAATAAGCGTTTTGGACTATGCGTCGATGCTTTGGTAGGTCAACAACAAGTCGTTATAAAAAGCCTAGAAAAACATTATCGTCGTATCCCCGGCGTCTCAGGTGCGACCATCATGGGAGATGGCAGCGTTGCTTTGATACTCGATGTCGAATCACTTTCACAACAAATTAAGAATTAACTGAGGACTATCTCATGGAAAGCCGCGCATCACTCTCCGCTAAATCCGAGTTAAGTGCCCATGATGAAGTAGAGTTTTTAAGTTTTGTTTTGGGCGAAGAGCATTATGCCTTGGACATCATGTCAGTAAAGGAAATCAGGGGCTATGAACCCGTGACAAAAATAGCTAACGCACCCAGTTTTATCAAAGGGGTACTTAATCTGCGTGGCGATATAGTCCCTATTGTGGATCTAAGGATGAAATTTAATGTCGGCACAGTCACTTATGATGAATTTACTATTGTCATCATGCTGAATGTCTGCGACCGAATCGTAGGCATTGTGGTCGATGCAGTCTCTGATGTGATTAAGCTGTCGAGTGAAGCCATTTTACCTGCACCGGAATTTGGTGCTGCCTTTGATAGTCGATATCTCAAAGGACTCGCCACCGTTGAAGAAAAAATGATTATTTTAGTCAATATTCAGGCGCTTATCAGCAGTGATGAGTTGGGGCTAATTGATACAAACAGTCTTTCAGATCAGGAGTAAACATTATGGGTATCCTTGATATTTTTGGTAATACCGAAGAGCGCCAACGTAGAGATGAAGAGCGCCAACGCTATTTCCAATTACTCGATAATAGCGGTAATAATTTTATGATTGCCGATAGCGACCGCAATATCATTTACGCAAATAAAGCCGTGCTGAGTATGTTGTCAGAGGCGGAGGCCGATATCCGTAAGCAGTTACCGCAATTCTCGGTTGCGAAGATCGTTGGGAGTAATATTGATATTTTCCATGTAAATCCTGCTCACCAGCGCAATATGCTTGAAAGACTTTCGCAGTCCCACACGGCGCAGATTAGCATTGGTAAACGCACCTTTAAATTGATACTTACACCTATTATTTCCCGTGAGAATAAACATTTAGGTACGGGTGTTGAATGGATTGACCGTACCGAAAGCATTGAAGCTGAGCGCGCAACGCAACGAATATTAGAGGCGCTGAACAATACCAGTACCAATGTGATGATCGCCGATGCGAGTCGCACGATCATTTATATGAACCGTTCGGTAGAAGCGATGCTACGTCGTTCCGAGAGTGAGATTCGCCAGGTGTTACCTCATTTTTCGGTGGATAAAATCGTCGGCAGTTCAATGGATATTTTTCACCGTAATCCCGCCCATCAGGCGAACTTACTCGATAAACTCGACCGCAAGTATGAATCACAAATTCAAGTCGCCAGTTGTCATTTTCGTTTAACTGCCAGTCCGATTATTTCTAAGTCGGGTGAACGCTTAGGTTCTGTGGTGGAATGGCTAGACCGAACAGAAGAAGTCCAAGTTGAGCAAGAAATTGCCCGAATTGTGGCCGCTGCCGCTGCAGGTGATTTTTCAAAACGCGTTGATAGTCAAGGTAAACAGGGCTTTTTCTTAATGCTTGCAAATAGCCTTAATTCCTTGATTGAAACCTCGGATCGTGGGCTTCAGGATGTCGCGCGTGTGCTTATGGCGATGGCAGATGGGGATCTGACGACCCGCATCTATAATGAGTATGAAGGGACCTTCAATGATTTGAAAAATTATTCAAATCAAACGGCTGAAAAATTGTCCTTCATGATAAGAGATATTCAAAAAGCGGCAGATACCATTAACACCGCATCTTCAGAAATCGCTCAGGGTAATGCCGATCTGTCTAGTCGAACAGAGGAACAAGCCTCTAGTCTGGAAGAGACGTCAGCCAGCATGGAAGAGCTAACCGGCACTGTTAAATTAAATGCGGATAATGCAAGCCAAGCAAATGCTTTAGCTTCTAAGGCGGCTGATGTTGCCGAAGACGGTGGTGAACTGATCCAGCAAGTGGTGCAAACCATGGCATCGATTAACGAATCGGCACGTAAGATTGCCGATATTATCGGTGTTATTGATGGTATCGCCTTCCAAACCAATATCTTAGCACTTAACGCTGCGGTAGAAGCGGCAAGGGCGGGTGAACAGGGGCGGGGTTTTGCTGTCGTCGCATCTGAAGTACGAAGCTTGGCTCAACGCTCTGCAAATGCCGCTAAGGATATCAAAGCCTTGATTTCTGACTCTGTTAGCAAAATTGAGAGTGGTAATAGCCTGGTTGGTAAATCAGGCGACACCATGAAGGAAATTGTCATTGCCATTAAACGTGTTAACGACATTATGGCAGAAATTGCCTCTGCATCGAATGAACAGGCAATCGGCATTGATGAGATAGGTAAAGCCGTCGTACAAATGGATGAAATGACGCAACAGAATGCTGCTCTTGTGGAGGAAGCCGCTGCGGCTGCAGAAAGTATGCAATCTCAAGCGCAGCAACTGGCTGATAGTGTATCGAATTTTAAAGTTGACGAAGAAAGCGATGCTGCACCCCGTGCCAGTGAGTTAAAAAAACTCACGGGTAAATCTTCAGCTTTAGCGCGGGTCTCCACAAAACCAAAGGCAATGGCGCCAAGGATAAGTAAGGCTGATCAAGATGAATGGGAAGATTTTTGATTGAGTGAACTTAGACCCTTAGGCAAGGAATACATTTTTACTTCGGCTCATTTCAATACCGTGAAATCGCTGCTTTATCAATTTGCAGGGATAAAGTTAGCCGAGAGTAAAGATGCCATGGTGTATAGCCGATTAGTTCGGCGGATCAGGGCTCTCAAATTACCGGGTTTCTCGGATTATTTTGACTACTTGCAAGCCAATGAAAGTGAGCATCAAGAGTTTATAAATGCGCTTACCACCAATCAAACGGCGTTTTTTCGTGAACCGCACCATTTTGAGGTGTTAAAACGCCATTTGCAGGCCCATCCGCAAACTAAACGAATTTGGTGTGCGGCGAGTAGTACAGGTGAAGAACCCTATTCAATTGCAATGGTGGTTGCAGAGCATTTTGGTCGATTTAATACGCCAATTGAGATTATTGCTTCTGATATTGACAGTGCTGTATTAAAAAAAGCGCAGTTGGGGATCTATCCCATAGAAAGAATAGAGACAGTAAGTGACGAGCGGAAAAAGATGTTTTTCCAGCGAGGTAAAGGGGCACAACTCGGTAATGTTCGCGTTGTACCCGAATTAAGGCAAATGTTGCAGTTTACGCGCATCAATTTAGTTGACAACTTTTGGTCAATAAAGACGCCGATCGATATTATTTTTTGTCGAAATGTAATGATTTATTTTGATAAAGCAACGCAAGAAAGCATTTTAAAACATATGATGCTTTCGCTTGCTGAGGATGGATTATATATCGCGGGACATTCTGAAAATTTTAATATGTTTCCGCAAATTATAACACCAGTGGGACAAACGACTTATAAAGCCGTAAAGGGAAGTGTGAGTGCAAAAACCGAATATTGAATATCCAGCTGCGGGCCCTAATCGGTATTTTGATCACTTGTTTGACTGTGAAGCGGTGAAAATTCTACCTGGTGAGTACTATGCTACGCGTGAAGACACCTTGATTGTTACCGTTTTGGGGTCATGTATTTCCGTTTGTCTTTATGATCTTGAACGGAAAATTGGTGGCATGAATCATTTTTTATTACCCAATGACAATGGCCATGGTACTGGTATTTTAACTGATTCAGCCCGTTATGGTGTTTATGCAATGGAGTTACTTATCAATGAGTTACTAAAGTTAGGTGCTCGACGACACTTTCTTGAAGCCAAAGTTTTCGGCGGTGGCAACATGTTATCAGGGTTAACCGTTCAGAATATTGGTGAACGTAATGCCGAATTTGTTCTTGAATATTTGCGGATGGAGCAAATTCCGGTTATCGCGGCGGACTTGCTCGATATTTATCCGCGGAAAGTCTACTTTTTTCCTGATTCTGGACTCGTTAAAGTAAGGAAAATTAAGACGATGCATAATAGCACTATCATGGACAGGGAAAGTGAATATCGCTTACGGATTAAAAATCTTCCTCGGGGAGGAGATGTTGAACTCTTTGGTGATTAAAAGATGACGATAAAGGTCTTAGTGGTCGACGATTCTGCGTTAATTCGCAGTTTATTGGGAAAGATGATTGAGTCTGATCCCGAGATGTCTTTGGTCGGTATGGCTGCGGATGCTTACATGGCCAAGGACATGGTGAATCAATTTCGCCCAGACGTGATCACCTTAGACATTGAAATGCCAAAAGTAGATGGGCTGACTTTTCTTGATCGATTAATGAAGGCAAGGCCAACTGCGGTGGTGATGATTTCAGCGCTCACCGAAGAAGGCGCAGATGCAACCTTCAATGCATTGGCTTTAGGCGCAGTAGATTTTATACCTAAACCTAAATTAGATTCGCCGCAGGGATTTAATGAATATCAGGATTTGATCCTCGAAAAGATCAAATCGGCAGCCAGAGCCAAATTGCTTAAAGCGCCGCAAATACCTGCCACTAATGCACCTAAATCGAGTATTAAACCCGCTCTAAGCCAGCGCACTGTCAATACCCAGTTGGTCGCGATTGGGGCTTCAACGGGGGGCACTGAGGCGATTTTATATCTTTTACAGCAATTACCTGCCGTGATGCCACCGATTGTAATCACCCAACATATGCCTGCGGGCTTTACGCGCACCTTTGCAGAGCGACTAAATAAGCTCACTCGCCTGAAGGTTAAGCAAGCGGAAGATGGGGAGAAGTTGTTACCCTGCAATGCCTATGTGGCGCCGGGGGATATGCATCTCGAAATCATTAAGGTTGGAGGTAGTTTTAAAGCAAAGCTTAGCCAAGGTGAAAAAATCAGTGGCCATAGGCCGTCAGTGGATGTGCTATTTAATTCGGTAGCCCAATATGCAGGGGCCAATGCCACAGCCGTTATTTTAACAGGGATGGGAAAGGATGGTGCCGATGGGATGGAAGCAATCGCAAAACATGGTGGCAAAACCTTTGCTCAGGGAGAACAAAGCTGTGTTGTGTTTGGCATGCCAAAAGAGGCTATTAAACGTGGCGTGGTTCACCAGGTGGTTGAACTGCCACAACTTGCAGACAAGCTATTGAATTACCTTGCCTCACTCAGTCGTGACTAAAACTAAGATGCTTCGCTTAGATCGACTCGCTATTTTTTATTAAGGTAGTAACAAGGCGGTTTCTGCCAGTTCGTTTAGCTTCATATAGATTTTTATCAGCTAGTAATAAACAGTCCTGAAACTCTTCACACTCTGTTGAAAATGCCAAGCCACCGCTTAACGTCACCTTAAACTCTGCGCCTTCTTCAACAAAAACAATATGGCTGAAACTTTCGCGGATCGCATTGAGTTTTGCAATGGCAAGTGGGGCGGGCATATCCGGTAACACCAGCATAAATTCTTCACCTCCATATCGCCCCATAAAATCCGTCGGACGTAGGGATTGTTGCAACAAATGTGCAAAGGCTAAGAGCACTTTATCGCCGCCGGAATGGCCGTAGGTATCGTTGACTTGTTTGAAGTGATCCAAATCCAGCATGGCAATACACACAGATTGATTAACGCGTTTGGCGAGATTAACACTACGGCGAGCCGCAACGAGAATTTGGGTGTGGTTGAGTAAGCCCGTTAAACTATCACGGCTCGCGGAACTTCGAATATCATGGCCTCGCTGGGCACGGGAAATTACCTGGGTCACAAACAAACTCGGTGCTGTTTGTTTAGAAATTAAATCATCAGAACCTGCTTGAATAATACTGACCTTGTTTTGCATCGTGTCATCCGAGCTCAATACTAAAATTGGGCTCGAAGTATATTTATCTAGCTGACGGATCATTTTCGCGAGTTCTAATCCATTTACCTCTGGCATATAGAGATCGAAAATAAACAAATCTGGCTCAAATTGCTCAAGTGTCGGTAAAACTTGTTCAGGTTTAGTCATCCCCCGTACCATCAGACCATGGCTTCGTAATAGGCTAGAAAAATAGTCCACCATAGATTGTTGATCATCCACTAAAAGTACTTTTAGTGGCGGTTTTTCGGACATTTTTAACCATTGATGAATTTTGCGTACTAATAACGTAGTTTCAGCTGGCTTGACAAAATATTCACTGATATTGGCGCGGATCGCTAATAAGCGCATATCAAAATCACCGCGGGAGGACAGTACAAATACACGAGTATTATGTTTCTCAAACTCAGTTGCGGCTTCAAATAAAGCTTCTTCGGTATAATCGGGCAAAATGAGATCTAACAATATTAAGTCAAATGGCGTTGAGTATTGCACCTTGAGAAAATCGGTAAAGTTCAAAAAATGCTGCACATTAAAACCAAATTCATGCAGTTGTTTAGTGATCATGGCCCCGACATTACTATCGTCTTCAATAATGGCGATACAGTATTCATGCCGTGCTTTTGAGGGTTTATAGGGACTTTGCTGCATATTGGCTTCGACTACGGGCGCAGCAGGTTGATACTGTAGATTATTTTGCAGTAACTGGTGGAAAAGCGTATCTAGGCCTTTGATCACATTTAGCGTGGGCGCAGGGGTGTCGAGAAGATTTTTTAATTGAAGCTCAAGCTTACCAACAATATCTTTGGTTTCAGTTAAACCAAAGGTTTCACAGGAGCCCTTCAAATTATGCACTTCACGGTACACTGCCGACAGCATATGGCCTTGCCAGTTTTTACGGAGTGAGATCCATAACGTAATGATTTGTTTCTTTTTATCTGGTAAAGCATGTAAGTACTGACGTTTTAATTGTTCTAAGGATTCTTCAAGACTCATAAAACCATCACCATGATAAGAGTTTCCAGAATAAACTGCTGCACCGCTGCTGCGTATGCAATACCCCTTAAGGATAAATTCACCCAATTCATTTAGTTGTATTTTGTTGGGTACCTTATGAGTGTAAACCAAGGGAGAAAAAATGCGGGCAAAACAAGTCTTTTATCGTGGATTATTTGTTTCGCGTTAGTGAGTATCATAGTGTTGCGTATTTTAAAATGTTGTAGCTTGTTGGCCGATCAAATAACTTATTGTTTCAAGGTATCTTTACATTCACTTTTTGGCGTAGTGAAGACAAAGTTCATGAATTAACTCGTTAGGTTTAACTAAATCAAATTGAAGAGAGTGGTGGCAATGGAAAGCCGCACAAAGCGTATTTTTGTAACGTTATTTTCAATGGCCATTATCGCTTTGTTAGTCGATTACTTTCACTACCAAGGCCGATGGAGTCGCATTGAGGCCAGCCAACTAGTGACTAACATTATGGAGCCCATTCACCATTACTGTTTAGCTAATCAATGGAACTGGTGTTCGACATCAAAAGAGTTACATTCCACTATGGGTCAAACAATACCTCAGATTGTGGAAAATGAGTCACATCAAATGGAGTATGGTGGATGTGATACCTTAGTTATAAAACAAGCGGAAGAGGCTCAGCAAAAAAGTAGAGGAATATATACTTGGGTTGATGAAAAAGGGCTGACACATTTCTCCGATAGTAGCCATGCAATGAAGGATAGTCAGCTGACACATTATACCGAGCCGCAATATAGTTTTGAATTGAAGATAGATTCATTGGCTACGACCCCTCCGCCATTTTTTCGAGATCGCCTCAGCGCAACGATTAAAGACATTGATAGTATTTACCGAAAATACTTACCCAAACGTCAGCTTCATCCAATCAAAGTCAACTTAATGCTGGCTGGAAACCTGTCTGCTTATAACAAATTAAAGGCTCGATATGCTTCTCAAGTAGGGGCAAGCCAAGGATTTTATTCCGGTCAACATAATCTGGCTGCCGTATGGCATCGTGAAGATTCCCAAGCATTTAGAACGGCGATCCATGAGAGTGTTCATGTGATGAATGCTGGACAATTTGGTGATACGCCTCACTGGTTAAATGAAGGACTTGCTGAGTACTTTGAATCTTCAGAATTCTTAGAAACCGTTGAGTTAAATACTCGCTATGAATCAATTATTAACAATAATACTCGGAACAAGTCGAATATGGTTTTTGTGGATGATGAGGCTCATTTATCGATGGGACTTGTTGAGCTACTTGCTTCAGAACAAGATTGGCAAGGACAGAAGCAAGATGCGCTCTATCAACATTCTCATAGCTTTGTTCGCTTCTTGTTTCACCATAAAAATGGCAAACAGTTGTTAAGAAAGTTATTTGAGCACCTTAGTGTGCAGCGTTGTGGAACTAAGAATGTTGACGAAATACTCGGTTCTTATCCAGGTGGGATCAATCAATTGAATAGAGATTGGCTGGGATGGAGGCAACGATAGATGGGCATTTTTACAATAGAAATTAGCCGTTCAACTATAATCTTGCTATGTGCTGGTGCTAAATACAGATAGTAATTTCAACGTCATTTTGAAGGATAGGGATATGTCGGATAACACTGGTACTGTGAAGTTACATAGAGTGCTGCGCGCGCCCGCGGCGTTAGTCTATAAGGCCTTTACCGATAAAGCGGCGTTAGAGCGTTGGTTACCGCCTTACGGCTTTGTGGGGACGATTTATGAGTTTGAATTGGCCGTTGGGGCGGGCTACAGCATGAGCTTTACCCAATTTGCGACGGGATACAGCCACTCCTTTAAGGTGGTTTATACCGAGCTTATCCCCAACAAATTGATTAGACATACTGACCAGTTTGATGATGAGAATCTGCCGGGTGTGATGCAGGTGACTATCGAATTAACCGAGGTTTCCTGCGGTACCAATTTGCAGATCATTCAGGAGGGGATTCCAGCCGTTATCCCTGAGGAGATGTGTTATTTAGGCTGGCAGGAATCATTACAACAATTAGCGGCTTTGGTGGAAGCGAAAACCGAGTAACGCAGTCAGTCACTGCGTATATGAAAGGGTGATACAAAAGGGTGGTATAAAAAAGACGCTAAGCTCGAGTCGAGTGAAGCGTCTTTTCTTTGAGTCTTTTGAAGTCCCTTTAGCAAAAGGACGTTTATCAAAAGTGCTTTTGCAAAAGCCGATGGCGATTAGGCACTGGCAAGGTTTGCTAGATACTCATCAAAAGTCCCCTGGAAATTCACCAATTTTCTATCCCGAATATCGATAATGCGGGTCGCTAACGAGGACACAAATTCGCGGTCGTGGCTGACGAAAATCAATGTGCCTTCAAAATCTTTGAGGGCATTATTTAAGGATTCAATCGCTTCCATATCCATATGGTTGGTCGGCTCGTCCATAATGATGACGTTGATATCTTGCATCATTAACTTGCCGAAAATTAAACGGTTTTTCTCACCACCTGAGCAGTTTTTGGCTTTTTTGTTGGCATCATCTTCGGTAAACAGCAAACGACCTAACATGGCACGTACCATCAAGTCGTTGTGTTTTGGCTGACGCCATTGGTCCATCCATTCAATAATAGTCAAATCATTATCAAAATCGCTGGTGCTGTCCTGTGGGCAGTAACCAATGGAAGCGTTTTCGGACCACTTAATCGTGCCTTGATTATGGATTAACTCATTGACTAAACAGCGTAATAGGGTGGTTTTACCCACACCGTTCTCGCCGATAATCGCCAGTTTTGCGCCGGCTTCGAGGATTAAATCGCCACCTTCGAATAGCAACTCACCGTCAAAACCGTGGGCCAAGTTTTCAAGGATCAGCGCCTGACGGTGCATTTTCTTACCCGGCGCGAAGCGAATCGATGGCGCGATACGGCTGGAGGATTTGACTTCATCCAGTTTAATTTTGTCCATGCGCTTGGCGCGTGAGCTAGCCAGTTTTGCCTTAGAAGCGTTAGCGCCAAAGCGGTTAACGAAGTCCTGCAGCTCTTCAATCTCGGCGCTCTTTTTGGCGTTGCTCGACAGTAATTGTTCGCGCTGCAAGGCCGATTGCTCGAGGAAGTATTCGTAGTTGCCAGGGTAAATCCGCAGCTCACCGTAATCGATATCCGCCATATGAGTACAGACAGCATTTAAGAAGTGCCTGTCGTGGGAAATAATGATCATGGTGCATTTGCGCTTATTCAGCTCAGTTTCGAGCCAACTGATGGTGTGAATATCCAAGTTGTTGGTGGGCTCGTCGAGCAGCAGAATATCTGGGTTCGCAAACAGTGCTTGGGCTAATAGCACGCGCAGTTTCCAACCGGGGGCGACCTGTGACATTGGGCCATAGTGGAAGGATTCTTCGATACCGGCTTCAATCAGAATTTCGCCCGCGCGGCTCTCGGCGCTGTAGCCGTCCATCTCGGCAAATTCACTCTCGAGATCGCCCACACGCATACCGTCTTCTTCGGTCATATCGGGTTTGGCATAAATCGCGTCACGCTCTTGCTTGATTTTCCACAGCTGGGTATCGCCCATGATCACTGCATCGATAACCGTGTATTGCTCGAAGGCGAATTGATCTTGGCTTAGGGTGCCCACCTTTAAACCCGGCGTGATCGACACGTTGCCCGAGGTCGGGGCGAGGGCGCCGCTTAAGATCTTCATGAACGTCGATTTGCCGCAGCCGTTTGCGCCAATCAAACCATAACGGTTGCCGTTGCCAAATTTTGCCGAGATATTTTCAAATAATGGCTCTGGGCCGAATTGCATGGTGATATTTGCGGTAGAGATCAAGGGTATGTCCTAGGAAAAAGTCGTTAATAACGGCTTAAAAAGCTGACAACCGCAAACAGTATTGCAATATCGAGCTAGTTATTGGCCAAATGATTTGGGCGCGGAGTATAGCGATTTCAGACTCAAGATGCGAGTTTCAAGCAAAAAGGTTCAAGGCAAAAATAAACCGAGCCACTCGGACTCGGTTATCATTCCTCTCGCCAGAACATGCGGCATTCAACTGGCTCAATACTCAGTTAAGCGATAATTTCTCGACAATACTGTGCCAAGGCAGCCATTTAAAAGATTGATTATTATCCGGTAAATGATTGTGTCCATCCTGTACCACCAGCATTCCCTGTTGCCATGCACCCGTGCCAACGCTTAAGTGAGTCACGGCCAAACCATCGGTCTCGCTACTGCCATCGATACTGGTTTCGCGGCCATTTTCCGTGCCGTTAAGGTTGACTCCAATACGGAACTTGCCTAATTGGGCGTAGGGCGGCTGTGCCTGATACAGCAAGTAACTGTTGTCGCCTTGGCTGGACACCACCAGCAGATCCTGCTTTTTACCGTGAATATTGGCGCCTTGATAGAGTGAAATGCCTTCAACATCGGGGACTAAGTCGCCCTCGGCTTTAATGATGAGTTCACCTTGGGTACCGCCATTGGCCTTGGCATTAAAGCGCCAAATGCCTTTGTCTTCTTCACCGATAAACAGCGCGTGCTGAGCCTCATCGACTACACAGCCTTCGACTTGGCTTGGGGTATGGATATCACGCACCAGTTTGATACTTGGGCCATTTACCTGCCAATCGACGCGGTATTGGGCGATGCGGCCGGACTTTTCGTTGGCGAACACATACAGAGTATCGGCATCTTGATACAGACACATGCCATAAATATCCACCATATTGGTGGCTTGATTGGGATACTCACTTAACTTGCCCTGAGCATCGATTTCATAGAAGGCGAGGCTGTCGTTATCCCTTAAGGTCGCCACGGCGATATCGCGTTTTTTTCCGCCCAGCATCACTTGCTGGCGCAAATCGACGTTATTGCTGCGACCCGACGGCAGGGCTTGAACCTGCTCGCCACGCATATTAAAGCTCAATAGCCCCCAACGTTTGTTGGTGCCAAGTACTAGGCTTTTTTCCGGTTCAGTTGGATGCACCCAAATCGCTGGATCGTCCATGGTATCGCCGGGTCTATCGGATGGGGCGCTTTCAACCCAAGCAGGGATTTCGATGATGTTATCGCTGGGCTTGCTACTCGCTTTAGTCAGGGCTGCAGGCAAGACTGCTTGGGTAAATAAATACTGATCGGTTTTATCATCATAGAGGGCAAACTGGATTGCCCTGTTGGTGCCAGTTCCGTTTAGATAACCACTGAACCCTTGTACCTTCCCTAAGTTGTAGTTTGCAATCGGCTGTTGATCTAAGGTCAGGGTACCTTTTTTATCGCTTAACAATAACTTGCCATCGATGACTTGCATGCCCGCGATATCATTATTGAGGGCGGCGAGAACCAACTTCGCGCTATTGTCGGCAAAGGGGCTGGCATCAAATTGCCAAACACCGGCTTCGGGCTCACTCACTAACAGTTTGTCGCCATCGATGGCGCAGCTAGTGCTGTTGACGGGGATTGCCTGACTGCGCAGCTTTTTGGGCATAAAGTGCCCGGCATCACCTAACAGCCATTGCTCGCTATAACCGTCTTCGCCGCCAAACCAAGCGTAGATATTGCCATCCTGCGGCCTTGGCTGAATACAGATCCAATTGATTTCAAATGACGCCATCGGCAGTAGTGGCAATACATTGGTCGCGACTTTGCCTTCTATCTGTTTGATCATGATAGGGCGGATGCGATCGGCGCGGCGATCGAGCGTTAAGGCATAGGGATCGCTAAAGGCCAACAGTTCAAATTCGCCTTTGACTAAGGTTTTGGCGGCGGGCAGTGACGTTTTATCCGCGTTTGGCATGCTTTGTAGCATCAAACCAGTTTTTTCACTGACCCAAAGCCAATCAACGGCAGGGATTACTGCGTTGTTATCCTTGGTAAACAGCAAGGCTTGGGCTTGGCTGCCCTTGTGGGCCGGGGCTGTGATCGGTTGAGCTAAGGCACTCAAGGGCGCACTGATAAGGCCTGCTAAGCTAATGGCTATGGCACTAATTTTAGTAAATGTTGTTGTCATATCTTTGTTCTTTTTAATAGGTGATTAATAGTTGGTGTACTGCACGCCTAACTGGAAAGTGCGGCCATAGGCTTCGTATTGGGCGTTGTAGCTGCTGTCACCCGTATAGCTGTAGTAGGGCTCGTCGGTCAGATTCACCCCTTTGAAATACAAGGTTAAATTGCTGGTTAGATGGGCCTTAGCGACAAAATCCCACTGCAAGTGATTGTCTTGATAGAGATCGTAGCGCTCATCACTGAGCTCAGTGACTTCCTGTAAATATTCGGATTTATAGGCTGCCGATAACCAGACACTGGCGTAGCTATTTTCATAGCCAAGTGACAGGTTTGCGGTGAGATCCGATTGGCTCGGCATGGGAATATCGCGGCTCAGTAATTGGCCATCCTCCAGCCAACTGATCTTGGCGCTGGAATCCGTATAAGTGAGGTTAGAGTTGAGCACCAGCGCATTAAAGGGCTCGGGCAAAAAGCTAAACTCTTGCACATAGCTGAGTTCCACGCCGTAGATGTCGGCGCTGTCGCCATTAACAAAGGTCACGGCGCTATGGGCATCGATGTAATCGCCACGGCCAGCTAAATCCGCCTGATAGATAAAGTTGTCGATATCTTTATAAAACAGTCCCGCCGAAATTAAGCCAATATTGCCGAAGTAGTGTTCGAGGCTTAAGTCAAAGTTCATCGATTCGAGCGACTTAAGCTCTGGATTGCCGAAGGTTAAATCGATATCGCCATCATCCTCTTCGAGCAAATATCCCGGCGCTAATTGGCCGAACGTTGGGCGGACTAAGGTGTTGGTCCAAGCGGCGCGTAGCACGGTATTGTCGCTATAGCGGTAAGTGAGATGCAGTGCGGGCAGCCAATGATCCTCATCGCGGGAGTGCTTGATGTCGATAAACTCGCCCTTGGCGCCATCGTAGCCGTAGCCGCTAGAATCCCATTGATTTTGCTCGAAACGCAGCCCCGTTAAGATACGCAGTTTATCGATATCGATATGGCCCATTAGGTAGGCGGCGTTGATATCTTCGCTGATATCAAAGTCGTTAATGGTGGACTCGATATCATCGCGATTGCTTTCGGCATCGAGGCTATCGATAAGCTGCCACAGTGGCGTAGCATCGATCCCGCTGCCAAAGCGGCCGAGACCGTAGTCAAGCTCATTGCCCGCATATTGACTCAATAGCAAATCGTCATCGCTCACGCCTTGATCGCCTAAGTCGCTGTAGATCCAGATATCTTCGCGATTGGATTTATCGCGGCGGCTCAGCTTGACGCCGGTTTTTAGCTCGACACTGTAATCCGCGAGGGTTAGCTGGCGGGTGAGATCCAGTTGACCACTGTTAATGGTGTCTTCGGCCTTGGAGGCGGCGATTTCAATCTCATCTAACTCAAAGTTAGCGTTTTGAAAGTAATCTTCGGGGGCGATGATTTGTGGCTGCTGAGTATTGCGAAAGCCCGTGTTATCAATCTTGGCGACAAAGTCGGCGCCGGCGATATCCCGTGGTTTTTCGGCGCTGGCGGTGCTGTGGCTCGCTTGATAGTCAAAGGTCCAACGTTCGAAGCGGGTTTGACCGCCCAGCACAAAGGAAGTGATATTTTGGTTCTCGGTGCGTGATTTTAGCGAGCGGGTAGTTTTGCCTTGGCTGAGGGCATTGGCTTGCTGCGGCGATTTCCACTTAGTTTTTGAGCTGTTACGGGTTTCGGTATCATCAAACTCACTGTAAAGGGTGCGCAGATACAGATCGGTATCATCGCTTGGGCGATAATCGAAGTTCACGCCTATGCCTAAACGTTCCCGATTGATTTCATAATCCCGCGCGTCGATGGATTCAAGCGCCGCATCTTCAAAGCCGTTATCCCCGGCAAATTCCCATTTACCGCCGGTTTCGACGTTGTCTGAGCCAAAGTCGCGGTTATACCAACTGGCGCCTATGGCTACCCCTAGCTTGTCGGCAAAGATATCGCTGTAGCTGGCAGCGAGTTTGGGATTAGTATTGTCGGTTAAGGTATCTTGGCTCGCCTCAGCGTTGAGGTTGAGATAAGTATCATCGCGATCGAAGGCCGACAGGCTTTTAACCTCAATGGCGCCGCCCAGTGCATCGGCATCCATATCCGGCGTTAAGGTTTTACTCACTTCTACCGACTGCAAGAGATCCGATGGCACTACATCGAGGGCAACCGCACGGCGATCGCTTTCGGGTGAGGGTAAGCGGGTGCCGTTCATCGATACTGAGTTATAGTCCGGCGCCATACCGCGTACGCGTACAAAACGACCTTCGCCCTGATCCCGCTCGATAGATAGCCCAGGCACCCGCTGCAGCGATTCACTGATATTGCTGTCGGGGAAATTCCCCAGCACATCGGCACTGACCACGCTCAGCACATTGTCGGCGCCGCGTTGGCGGTTCATGGATTTACTTAATGCGCCTTGTTGGCCGACGACACGGATATGCTCCACATCATCTTGGCTGCTTAAGTTGATATCTTGCAGCGTGGTTTGTTTATCGCGAATGCTAACGCTATGTTCCAGCGGCATAGCACCGAGGTAGTTGACCACTAAGGTGTAATCGCCATCCTGCACGCCGACAAAGAAGAAACGGCCATCGCGGCCAGCCTGTTGGCTCAGGTTGAGCTCTTTTAAGGTGACGGTTGCGCCAGCAAGAGGTTGCTGACTGACATTATCGCGAATTTGACCTTCAAGCTTGCCAACGGCAAGGACGTTAGTGCTAAAGCCTGCGACCATCATAGCCAAGCTAATTGCCGACAGACGTGCAGCCAATCGGGTTTTAGGAATGGCGTGTGGCTTTCGAGGCGCTCGGGAGCTTTGTTGTAACTCTTGTTGTAATGGCGTGGTACGAGATTGCATCTTGAGTTCCGTTTAAGTTGTTTCTGTTGAGTGTTATTGCAAGCCTTGGGTGAAGGCCTATTTGTGATGGCGGCCAAGTTAGGGGAGCAAAATGTCAGATTTGTGACGGGATAATTGATCTGCCGTATTTGGCGGTTGTTAACGTCCGAAAATGGCGGTTTTCGGCAGTGAGTGAGCCAAAATGACGCTGAAACATCACCGCAAAAAATTGGCATGGATTAGTCAAAGTCGTTCAGGAATGATGCAGATATGAAGATTGCTATTTAAGATAATATCTTAATTTATAAAGCATTATATTGCTTTTGGTCATAAGGCAATGATTTTCAGCAAAGGTCTCGTTAAGTCCGCGCAGGCATGGAATTCAGCATCAATCAGCTCAATATGGGGTTTTTATCCGTACCACTCAAAAGTGCCTGAGCTAATTTGCCGCTGTAGTCGGCACGAATATTATGTGGTTAAGGTTTTTATTATATTAAATTCAATGCATTAAGCTTTATTTGTTTATGTTTGTCAGCTTAGCGCCACTAAATGGCGTCACGGCATTGTCATAAAAGCCCGCTAACTTGCCATCCCATAAAGCATTAACGTTGTATTTGCCCCATTTGGGCTTCACAGAACAAGGTGTGTATTTTGGGAACTCCTGCAAAATCATTACGGCTCGCCAGCGTCTATGGCTTAAGTCTGCTTATCATCTTTATCGTGCCGCTGTTTCTTTGGCAAAGTACCACGGCCAAGACTGTGGCGGCGGTGGATTGGTTCGATGTCACCACCGAGGGCGCCTTATTTATCCTCGGTATGTGTTGGTTGATGGTGATAGTGTCTGTTCGCCCTTCTGGTAGAGTGACAAATCTGTTGATTGCTGGCCTCTCAAGTTACTGC
This sequence comes from Shewanella decolorationis S12, assembly GCF_000485795.1. GTDB lineage: Bacteria > Pseudomonadota > Gammaproteobacteria > Enterobacterales > Shewanellaceae > Shewanella > Shewanella decolorationis. Next base: position 47,583 of record NZ_AXZL01000067.1, on the reverse strand, counting down.
TTGGGCTGCTATTTAGATTTGTTAGATGAGATTTTTATCGTCAAAACTATCCCAGTGTATAACTGGTTTGAAAAGATGCCGACGCCAGTTGGGCTATTGGTGCTGACCTGTGGCCTATGGCTATGGCGCGATGAGCAAACCGTCGTCAATCGCCAGTTGCAAACTCGGGAGCAATTTCACCGCGAACATCAGTTAACCGATGGCTTAACCTTGCTCAATGATGCTAAAGCCTTTGAACATCACTTAATAAAACAATTATCGCAAAATCAAGCGTTTGGTCTGATTATGCTTGATATCGATAATTTTCATCAATACAACCAAAATCAAGGGGTGGAAGAGGGTGATAGGCTCTTGTCGCAGTTGGCATTGTGGCTCAGCTCAACCCTTAGGAATCAGGATTTAGTCTGCCGCTACGCAGGCGATCGCTTTATCATTCTGTTGCGCGGTGCTATTCCGCCCTTAGTGAGTGTGATGGCGGAGCAGATACAGCAAGGTATTGGCGCGTTCGGTTGTAGCGCCTCCGTGGTTTGGGCATTGCCTTCACCTAAAGTGCTGCCATTGCAAACGCATAAAGCGCATGCAAAGGAAGAGGCCGCTACGCTGCTTCAATTTTTGAATCAAAAAATGTCACAGCAAAAAGAGTGTCGCAGTCCGGCCGCTACACAGGCTCAAGCGTGTGACACGCAAAATCCGTCGACCTTGAGTGAGCTTAACTGATGCGCGCGCTCGCCACTTGGCAGGATAAATGTATCGATAGCCAATTGCTGGTGGCGAGCATAGTTGGGCTTTTTAAACAGCGTGGGCTCGATAGCGATAAGTTGCTAAGGGGTACAGGGATTTTTACCGCGGACATTCGTAAACCCGATCACCTTATTAGTCCAAAGCAGTTATCTCGACTGCTGGACAATGCCTTATCCCTGTGGCCAAGTGGAGATTTAAGTTTCTTATTGGGTCAGCTGTGGCTACCATCCCAAAGCGGCGCGCTCACGGCGGGGATATTTTGTGCGCGAGATCTGAAGTCGCTCGGGCATTTTTGGCATAAATATCATTGGCTCACACAACCTTGGTTGCAAACTTGGCGCTGGCAGGGGGAGCAGGAATGGCACTTTCTATTAAGCCTCGACCTAGGCATGCAGCGGCACAAACAGTTTTTCATTGAATTAAGCCTGTCGTCCCTCACGGCATGCTGCAAACAATTACTTGGTCAAGCATGGCGCGGCTGTATCAGTTTTCCTTACCCCGCACCAGCGAACTTAGCACATTACTATAAGTATTTCGGCACTGAGTTAAGCTTTGATGCGCCCCTTTGCCGAATTTCGATGGCAAAATCCCTGTTGTGCCAACCTCTGTTGTTTGCAAGCCACTTAGAGGCCCATGCGATCGATTTTACTGGCTCCAAATATACCGAGCAGCTGAATAAGCCCGCTGCGTTGCAACCTTGGGAGCACCCTCATGCGAGCACATTGGATCGCCATTTTAACGAGCCGCTTGCGAGTACTGTGTTAGGGCCGCAATTGACGATGGCCAAAAATGCCCGTCAAGCTCTGCTCGCGCATGGGTTTCGCCACGGATTAGCGGCTGGGATCCGCCTTAAATTGATGCAGAAAACATTGAGCCTGCCGGAAATGGCACAGTTGCTGGAGATAAGCCCTGCCACGTTAAAACGGCGTCTTGGGGAGATGGGGCTGAGTTACGGGCAATTAGTCGATGAATCCCGTTTGATTAAGGCGCTGTATTTTCTTGCCGAGCCAGAGCAGGATGCTAATAGCATTGCGCATTCCTTATCCTTCAGTGACGCCAGTAATTTTAGGCGTTCCTTTAAGCGCTGGACCGGCCAATTACCCGCCTATTTCCGCTTTTGGCTCGCCTAAGCGAGCGCGATAAATATTTACGGCTCAAAACAGTAATAATTTCACCTGTTTTGAATGGGTATTCGCGATTTTGCATAATGGTTAGAAAAATCCCCGGGGTTATAGTTTTATTTATGCAAATTTAAGCATACCCAATCATTTGTAAGCGCAGTGGCGATTGGGTGCTGATTGGGGAATAAGTCATAGTAATCGAGGGGGGATTTGTGGCATGATCCGCCATCTTGTGCTGCAAGAGGCATGGTGACTCGTGCGGTAACAGGCGTTGTAATAAACACGCACACAGAACAGTAGTAAATCATTTTACAGGTTAAAAACGGAGGTTAAAGATGAAGAGGGCGGTGCCTTTTATCCAATTATCGCTGTAAACATTCATAGCAATAATTGGATTTTAACATGACAAAATTTAATCAAAACCCGCAAGACCGCAAATGGGATTACACCTTTGCGTACTCACTTCTATTACTCATTCCCTTCGATTTACTCGCTTCCCTAGGCATGGATCTGTATCTGCCTGCCATCAATGATATTCGCCAGAGCTTTAGTGTTAGCCAAGATCAAATGCAGCTGACTTTAACCCTGTATATGGCGATTTTAGGCTTAGGCCAGTTGTTATTTGGACCGCTATCCGACGCAATTGGACGCAGGCGAGTGGTGATTACCGGAGCCTTAGTTTACGCAGGTTCCAGTTTGGCGATGGCATTGACCGACAGCTTCAATGTGTTTTTGCTCCTTAGGATTGTGCAGGCCTTGAGCGCCTCTGCCGTGCTGGTGGCGGCATTTGCGACCGTGCGAGATGTGTTTGCCGATAGGGAAGAAGGTGTCGTTATCTACGCCATTATGGGCTCAGTGCTCGCGGCCGTGCCTGCGGTAGCGCCTTTTATTGGCTCGCTTATCGATGGACTTTGGCACTGGCGAGGGATCTTCTACACCTTAGCGATATTTGCTGCCCTAGTTGGTTTGCATGCCTTACTGAAATGGCCTGAAACCCGCCCAGCACAGACCCATCCCTTTGAATGGGAAAGATGTTTTAACATCATTCGCGCTAAGGCGTTTTTAGGCTATACCTTGGCCTACGCCACGGCTATGGGGGCCTTCTTTGTCTATTTTTCGGCATCCCCCAGCATATTGATGGACAAATTAGGGCTCGATAAAGTGGCTTTTAGCCTGTGGTTTGGCTCGGTTGCGATAGTCACGATAATCACCACTCGCTTTGTTAAGCGTTTCGTCAAACGTTGGGGCACACAGGGCACTGTGCTGAGAGGCTTGATCGGCATGATGCTAAGCGGCGGCCTATTGTATGGGCTGGAATGGCTAAATGGACTGAGTTTACTTGGCTTTATGCTGCCCATGTACTTCATCGGAGTGCATATCGCCTTAACCTGTGCCGTAACCGCTAATGGTGCTTTAGCGGCGTTTTCCCATTCTGCGGGGCTGGCAACCGCTCTGTATTATGCCATTGAGAGTCTGTTCTTAAGTGCCTTAGTCAGTCTGTTGATTTGGCTGTTACCTTCGGGTACTACGCTGGTGATCTGTTGTTATATTTTGATCTCGGCGTCACTATCACTGCTATTTATTCTCTCCATTAGAGCGGATAACCAATAGTTTCAGCTCAGTTAGCGTCCATTAAAAGCCGAGAATAGCTCGGCTTTTTTGCATGCTTTATTGGTTTTTATTTGCTCGAAATTACCGTACGTATCACTAGACACTTTTTTTGGTTACCCAATGTTACTGTGCCATGGTTTTAGGCAAAAGTTGGCATTTATACTGCAAATTCTATGGCTAAAGCATGGTTACGACTCGGAGCAAATGGAGGGACAAGTGATGCGAGAAGACAAAATCACGGGTCTTTACTTTGTAGAAGCACAGCAACGCATTTGGATTATTTATACCTTGAGACATCCAGAGCCAATAGATGATGTGAACCATGAGACCTATATGGAGCTTCTTGAGAAAATAAAAAAGACAAATGGAACACGCTATGATTTGTACGCCTATCTCCTATCCAAGCAAAACCAGTGCACAGACATTCTCCAATTTCTTAAAACACACCCGCACTGAAAACCAATTATCTCAAGAGGATTTGTGTTGCCTGCTGCGGCAAAAGAGTTGCCTGTTCGATAGCTTAGATGCCATCACTATCAGCCGCTGGGAACGCGGGGTAAATATTCCCTCCTTGGCTAAACAAGCTGAGATAGTTGAGATTTTCGGAGCGGAATTATTTGATATTTATCGCGAAGATAAAACCTTTATTCATGAAGGCTTAGCGCTGATCAATTTATTTGAGTCCAGTATTGAACGCAGCGAGCATCCTTATTACCGAAATAAACCCTATCGTGTCGAGTTTATCGATAGTCAGGATGATAACTTTATGACCTTGCTGCAGTTAAGTTTGGTTTATGAGAGTAATCCACGGCTTTCTTTGGCGAATCGTCAATTATCTCAACCTTTCTTTTGTGGATTATCGCTGGTGGTCGCCTTTAGTTTTGGTGAGCAGATCGTGGGGCATAGTTTGTTTTGCCGCACTCAGGCTAAGGTTGCCCTCGAATTTATGAATGATGAGGTGGATTTATTTGAAGTCATAGGTCATCACTCCCAATCGATTCCCGATACCTTGATGGTGTTTTCATCCTTTGGGGTAACGCCACATATTGAGAATTACATGATGTCTGTTTACCTCCATAAGATGGCTTTAAGCCGCTCAATTAAATACCTGAGTTTTAGCATCTGCGATGAAACTTTAAAGCGTAAACTCACTCAGTTTAAATTACCGCTTTTTAAGATCCGAACCTTAGACAACTATCATAAGCCCATAAAAAACTACTCTTTTTTTGCTAGTCGAACCGAAGTGATGGCGAATCGAAATTTGCTGAAATTGTCGGTTATCCCTTCGGCTAAATCACAGACAATCGATCCCATTTTCTTTATGCAGTTAGGGACCAGCATATGAATATACTCATCATCGATGATCAAAAATTTATCCGTGAGACGCTCAAAGCGGATATTCATCGGTATTTAGCGGAGGACGAGATCCATATTTATGAGGCGAGTAATGGCAACCAAGGGATAGAGTTGCTGATGGCGCTGGATGTGTCACTCGACTTAGTGATTATCGATTTAAAAATGGAGCAGGGCGATGGTATTGCGGTCATTAATATGTTGGCGACAACGCCTCGTTGGCTAACAGTGCCGATTGCGGTGATCAGTTCTTCAGATAAACGCACGCTGGAATTGGTTGACTGCATTATTCATACCCTGAGACTCAACTTGGTTGGTGTGTTTGCCAAACCAGTTAATGCGAGCGATATCTTAACCCCATTATTGGCGACGGAAGCCGAAGCAAATACGGCGCTAGATATTCAGGCCAATCGACGCCATCGACATACCAATATCAATGTTCAACAACTACTTAAAGATGAGCAGTTGATCCTTTGTTATCAGCCTAAAATTAATTTAACTACCCAAGAAATTATGGGATTTGAGGTGTTATCACGACTGTGCGACCGTCATCACGGGTATATATACCCCGATGCGTTTTTACCCTTAATCAATCAGCAGGGGCTAAATAGCGTTTTCACTCGTATGGTGATTTCTCAAGCCCTGCAATGTTGGGTTCGTCAGCCCCTATTAGCCCAGTTTTCGCTATCGATTAATATCACTGCTGACGATCTTACCTGTGATGAGTTGATTGAATATATTATCGAATCGAGCCGGAACCATGATGGTGTTAAGTTGATTTTAGAGTTAACCGAATCCCAAGAGATCATTAATCAGGACAGGGTGCTCAATTCAATCGCACGGCTGATTATTAACAATATTGATATTTCCCTCGATGATTTTGGTAAAAGTTATTCCACCTACGATCGCCTTGATGCTATTCCGTTTAAAGAAATCAAAATCGATAAAAGCTTTGTTTCTGATATGGATATCAATCATCAACATTACTTGATTGTGGAGTCGACGATTGCGCTCGCGCAGAAGATGCATGTCAAAGTGGTCGCAGAAGGTGTTGAAACGGCGGCGATTGCGGGTATTTTGTCAGCATTGGGCTGTGATGTGGCGCAAGGCTATTTATACAGTCCTCCTATTGAAGGTCGCTATCTGATTGATTGGATAGGCCAATATCAGAGCGAGTTAGTGCATGGACAATGATGAACTTGAGTGCACAGTTCGGCGAGCGGTGTTGGGCTTCATGAACCAGTATCCCCCCATTCAGCAACAAGTACTTAGACAAGCTTTACTCACCGAGCTTGAAAGTCTTCACTATCAACTGTTGCAGTTACAAGCAGGTGAAACCACATCTGAGATTAAGCATGCGTTTTGGGGGATGAGTAGTTATCTAGACCTGCACGAGACTTTTGCATTGACGAGTTTAACAACCGTTTCAGAGTTGAACGCGCAGGTAAGCCTGTTGTTGGCCGTGGTTCGAGAACTATGTCATGGGCAGTAGATTGACTCCGAGTATTCATCTGTTCTCAGGATTACTGGTCACTCTGTTGCTTATTGGTTTGACGTTGGCGCATTCGATAAATGAATTTAAAACGGTTTATCAAAAAAAGGCTCAAGCGGTATTTGCCTCATCCCAGGATATGTTTTTACAGCATCGAATAATGTTGGATGCGCTGCGATCGTTTTTTCATGCCTCTGAGGCGGTGTCACCCCAAGAGTTTGAAATCTTTGCTAAGGATCTATTGAGGATAAAATCGGCACTGGCTTTTACCTTAACGCCGGCGCTTCAACTTGCGTATCTATCCGATCCTGCTCAGTCCGCTGAGCTTAATCGGCTGCAACTGTTTCGTACCGAGCAAGGTGAACTACAGGCACAATTAAGGGATTATCTCCTTGTCGCCGTTAAGATTGACGAGCCTAATATGCCGTATCTTATCTATGCCATCTCACAAAAAAGAATATTGAGCCGCATCGATCAAGAACAGAACGTTTGCGTCACCTATCAGTTTGAGCATTCGATAGTGCGAAGTTCAGCCTGTGATAGGCCTCCAGCAGTGGGTTTTTGGCGACTATTTGCTTACTCAGATGAGCAATTTGTGGTGCTCAGCGAATATCAGACTCAATTTAATCTACAGGTTTACTACCAAGTTCATCGCGCCGAAGTGATTGAAGTTTTAGTGATTATTTTTTCTATTGCATTGCTTGGAAGTGCATTTTCCATACTGTGGTTTGTTAAAGCGAAACATAGGCAAGTGGTAGAGCGTATTGAGTGGGAAAATCGCTCTAAGTTAGCGCTACTTGCCAGTATTAATCACGAGATCCGCACGCCAATCAATGCGTTACTTGGCTATAGCAAGATGTTAAAGAAAACACTCGCAGCACGTCATTCCACGCCAGTCCAAACTGATGCAGTAAATCATCATGAGCAAGCGCTCAGTGCAATCACGGATAAGATGATTTGGTCAGCTAATTTACTTTACTCGGTGGCTGAAAATACCTTGAATTACAGTAAAGCCGAGGTTGGGAAGTTAAAGTTAGACCAACACCCCGTAAACCTTAGGGAATATGTCGGACGGATCCAGGAATATTACCGAGCTTTTAATCGCACTTCGGGGAAAAAACTGACCGTAACGGTCAGTGATTCTCTACCCGATTGGCTGGCGCTTGATGGCACTAAGCTATTCCAACTCGTCACCAATATTATTAATAACGCTTTTAAATACAGTACTGGTGATCAAGTGCATTGTTATATCGATGTACACTCTTCATCAACACATGACTCGACATCAGCCAAGTTAAGGATATTAATCCGTGATTTTGGTGAGGGCATGTCTTGGCAGGCAAAGCGGGCGTTGGACGATCCCTTTATTCATCAATCGGTATCAAGTCAGGGCATCTCTGGAATGGGGCTTGGGTTATATACCTGTAAGCGTCTCTTAGAGCAAATTGGTGGGAAATTACGTTTACGCAGCCAGAAAGGGCGGGGAACGATTGTTTTGCTGCGTTTTCCCTGTCAGTTAGATTGTCAGGTGCCAGAGCCAACCAACCATTATGTCAAGCAGCCGTTACTTTTAGTGGATGATAATTTATTTAACCTTGAGATTTGCCGCAGTGTGCTCGAGTCGCATTTTACGTATATTCACAGTGCTGATAGGGCTGAAGAGGCCTTAAGATTATTTCAGAGCCTGCGACCCGCTATTGTGATTGTCGATTATTGTTTAAAGGATTCGGACGGGTTAGCGTTAATTAAGCAAATGGTTATCGCGCAGGCAGAGCATTCATGGGCATGTCAGTACTTTCTGTTATCTGCGAATGATTGCCACGAGATCCCTGATTTGGCGCAGTTTCCGGAGGTCATCTTTATGCAAAAACCCTTTAGTATCGAAGTATTCTTAAGCAAATTAGCAACGGTTTCACAGCGGTAAGATTGTTGTTCCTTAAGCTATAAATCGGTTCATCTTTCACATAGAATCACTCCCATACAATGTTTACCCATGATGTTAACGGATAGTGTTAATCCATCAACAATATACCCGCCATGGCCCCGATTATCGCTTTGGGGAGCAAATGACCTTTCTGGATGTCAAGCAAACCTTTGGCTTTAGTCATGTGCGTGTAGGGCGTTGGGTCACACGTGAAGAGTCCTTAATCGCCGCGAATTTAGTGTTTGATTCATTGGCTGATCTTGCCTTTATCCTCAATTTACCGCCGTTGACCTTAGGATTGAGGCAAACCTTAAGCCTTGCCTTTGGTCATGGCGGGCAAAAGGGTGTGCAGGCCCATTATGCACCGGGATTGCGAGAACTGGCGTTAGCGAAAAATGCGGGTGCTGGGGCGCTGGCCCATGAGTTTTGGCATGCGTTTGACCATTATGTGGCGCCCAAAGCGTTTTCACGAACTACGGGGCGATTTAAATGTGCCAGCGATCTCTGGCTTGCCGATCTGCCGCTCATTGAGCATCCGCTAAATCAGCGTTTAGCCGAAATTTTTCGGGTGACATTGCTCTCTGAGGACAATTTGGAGCCAAGCGATTATGTCCGCCGCGCCATAGCTTTAGATAAGCGTTACGGCGCGCAGTATTTTGCCAAACCCACCGAAATGATGGCTCGCGCGTTCGAAGCTTGCATTGAATCCTATCAAGGGATCCAAAATTCCTATTTAGTCTCTGGCACACGCTATTCTGCACTGGCGAAGGAAGGGGCTTATCCCGATGAGCAGCATAGACAAGGTATCTTTAATGCTTTGATTGCCTATTTTGAGCCATTAGGCATGGCCTTAGGAAAAACGGGATAAATCTGAGGCGCTAGTCTGCGAGTTGCTGCTGGCAGTAGGCCAGCTGGTGACGGATCGCATCGAGATATTGCGAGGCATGATAGTCCATTAGATACCAAGGGCTCGTTTGGCTTTCGGGAAGATGATTAAAGAATAATGGCTCGCTCGCTTTAAGCTTGCTGTGATCGGCACATTGTTGCCAAATATGATAAGGCGTGTGTGCAAGCTTGGCTAAGTGCTGACGTAGCCTGTGCTTATCTTCTTCGCTTAGCCTTGAGGCGAGGTTGGATTGTCTGAGTAATTCCAACTGTTCGAAGGGATCCTCACATAAAGTCTGTTTATTTTCACTGCTATCGGTTTCTCTCGCTTTATCTGTCTCACAGTCCTTGGACATTGGCTCCCAAGGCATCAAGGTAAACTCCGGCCAATCTAGTCGGTCACGCAGCAGCGTTTTAGCGATTCTTCTTTCTCCTAGCCAGTTATGCACCATGCAGGGTAAATGGTGTGTATCCGGCAGTTCAATACTTCGCCGTAAGCTCGGCAACAGCGACATACGCTGAACTTGCACGTGTTTCGCCAATTGCAGCATGAGTACAACTGTCGTTAAGCCTGAAGATGGCCAACAACCAAGGGATGCGGTGAGTTCGGTGGCGACTTGGGTCAATGCTTTTGCTAGTTGTACAGCTTGCGGATGACCTTGCACTTCAAAGGCATACTGCGACTCGGCAAAGCCGCCATTGGCAATATTGACAACTTGACCTTGAGGAGCATTCTGCTGCGACCATTGTGTGCCATTAAAGATAAAGGTGAGGCCTTCGGCTGCAGGTTGCCACTCGCCAGAGGCATTACCAATAATGGTCACTTGGTCAAGCTTAAGTTGCTCAGCGAGTGTGCAAAGGCAAATCTTGGGTTGCGGTTCAGCCAATTGACGGCGCATATGCGTATGGGATTGAGGCGCATCGGCTATGGGCAGTGAATAGGACATACTCGCAAAGACTCTTTAACATAAAGGCGGGTATTGTACTGGAACTTCTGTTTTGACTAAAGAATTATTCCGTTGAAAAGAGGGTGGTAAATGTTAATAAAATTTCATAATAACAGTATGTTAGACTGTTTTTAATTAGGTTTAATTGTTCAAATAAGCATCCGCACATTTTTATCGAGACATCACTGCATTTAACATTGTCACGACGCTATGGATTTGAGTCTTTTAAAGTCTTTGAGCGGCCTTAAGTTGAGTTTAATTATGCAAAATAGCAAGTTATCCGCCATTTTGACGATGTTTCTCGCTCTTTTTCAATAACAGCAGTGGTTATTTCGAGAAACTTCTGGACGGCAGAAAAGGGGATTTCCCCTCCTGATTAAAGTGCGCAATTATTTCTATGATCTGCGGATGTCGGGTTATTTCTTCCACACTCTTGCCTGAGTCAATTAGCGACTCGATTTGTTGAACCCTGTCATTGGTGTTTTGCTGAAAGCGACGCAGCAAGGCTTTATTCCTTGATTTTCTATGGCCTGGCACGATAAGGCTGTCCTCATTACCTATCGCTAAAATATGGTTTAAGGCGGTATTCAACTTACTAAGACCACCCCCATAAAAAGTGGCCTGCGAGTTGCTATCGACACTGATGTTACTGGCTTGAGCAGTCAAACTAAATGTTAACAAGATTAGCGGAGCGAGTAACTGTTTCATTTTTCAATCCCCTTTGATTGAGTGTGACTAAACCAGAGGTTATGTCTTACCGACGCTATCTCGGCGTAAGCCTTCAGGTAAGTTTGCTGATTTGTGATAAATCTTATAAAACGAAAGTATTATTAATATGCTGTATTGATAATAATTCGCATTAACTTTACACTTGTGTAATTCTAAGAAAGGTAGGAAACAATTCCCCATGGCGAAAATAAGTAATCGCTTCTGGTTTATGTTGCACGGTTGGGTGTCATTACCCATCTGGATTTTATTCAGTTTTATCTGTTTAACGGGTACTGTTGCTGTGCTTAGCCATGAGTTGACTTGGCTTACCAATCCAGCTGCTCGTGCAACAAATCCTAACGAATTACCCGCAAAACCCGTCGACGAGTTGATGCTGGTGGTCGAAAAGGCCTATCCAAATGCGCAAGTGATGGGTGCTATGACCTTTGAGCCTTACTTAGTCAATGCCATTACCTTTACCGATGCCGATAAACCCTATGCCATTGCTTATGTGAATCAATATACGGGTGAGATCCAACAAATAAATGAAGGTATAACTTTTATCGGTTTTATGCGTTCCTTACATGGTTGGTTGTTGTTTCCTTGGCAGGGCGGTTATAGCGTGGGTTATTACTTAGTGTGCTCTATGGCACTCTTGATGCTCGCCTCATTGGTAACGGGACTCATCGTTTATAAGCGTTTTTGGCGCAGCTTTTTTGCCCCTAAATTGCGGCTAACCCAAGGGAAGAAAACACTCTTGTCGGATCTGCATAAATTATCCGGCGTCTGGTCGATTTGGTTTATCGCGATTATGAGTCTTACAGGGCTGTGGTATTTAGTCCAAGCCATCTTCTGGCATGCAGATATTGATATCGAGCCCCATGCGCCAATGATTGCCGCCGAGCAAGTGCCGCTAGTAGAAGCTGGCGATCTAAAAGTGCCAAGCGCCAATGTCTCTTTTACTGAGGCCTTAAGTTTAGCCAAGCAGCGTTTCCCCGATTTTCAACCAAGCTATGTGATGCTGCCTGAACATCAACGGGATATGTACCATTTAAGCGGCAGTGGCGATCATATTTTTTACGATCAATATTCCTATAATCTCAGCATTAACCCATGGACTGGCGAAATTGCCAGTGCTACCTCGCCAGAAACCATGACAGGCATGCAAACCTTAATGCATATTGCCGATCCGCTGCATTACGGCACCTTAGGTGGCATTTGGACTAAATTGATTTGGTTCTGCTTTGGGCTGGTACTTTCTGGGATGTCGATCACTGGTTTTATGATGTGGGGATTGCGCCATGTTCGTGCCTTTAAACAGGCCGAAACTAAAGACTTAGCTGCAGATATGATAGGGGAGGCTCGCTAATGGCACCATCGGTATTTTGGTTAAAGCATAAATATAAGCTCAGTGGCTTGATTTTGATTTTACCCTTAGTGTTTCTCTATCAGTCGCTTAGCCCAAGCTTTCCGCCCGCTTGGCCGAGCCAGCAATTAGGTGAATTTAAAATCGCACCAATGCCTTTAGATTTAAAGGCACCTTATAAGCACCATGATGATTACGTAAAGGATTTTATGTTGATCTTTGAACAGGGTGATGTGGCCCATATTCGTCAAGGGTATGCCAATATCGGCCCAGAGGCGTTGCCATTAGAAGCATTGCAAAAAGGTGAAAATGGGGTTTTACATGGGAGTAAACATGGCCAGCATGTGCATGCGATAACCGGCGCTAAGTTGGCGGCAACGGACAGCCTGTGGGTGTCAATTCAAAATTGGCAGGGCGAATGGTTGGTTAGCCAATGGCCTGTCCCCGAGGCGGTGTTAGTTCAGTAATACCGCTAGCAAATTGTTTGCAGTAAAACCGCCCTCAGGTGCAAACTGTGCCTGAGGGCTATTTTTATCGGATAGGCTGACTGCAAAGGATTGGATATGGAATTTACTCAAGCAGAACTTACGCTTATCGCTGCCGCGAAACAAAAAGTGCAAATGGCGCAGCGGGTGCGTGTTGGGGTGATTATGTTGCTTATCTTTGGCACACTTACGTTGCTCGCAGGATTTTGGAGTCACCCGTACGCGATTTATATTGCCTTTGCGCTAGTTGTTTTTGCGGTCGCATTGCCACAGTTTGGCCAAGGGCCAAAATATGAAGAATTGCTCGCCCTATTGCAGCAAAAAGCCGCTCAGCAAAACGATTAATCTGCACTACAGGGCTAATATCAATAGGGCTAATAACAGTGTTAAAGACAACGCTAATAACAAAGGGCTTTCAGCTTAACTAGCCGAAAGTATTCTCTAGCCTGAAAGCCCTTGTTACTTACTCATTCCGTTAGTTAGAGTGCTTAACGACCGCATTGTGGAGCCCTTATTCTTCGGGATAGACCTTTTCCTTAAACTCGCAAAGATCTTCAATAATGCAGCTACCGCAGCGGGGTTTGCGGGCAAGACAAGTATAGCGGCCATGCAGAATAAACCAGTGGTGCACATCGACCTTAAATTCGGCGGGAACAACCTTTAACATGCGCTCCTCGACTTCTACCACGTTTTTACCGGGGGCGAATTTAGTGCGGTTTGCCATGCGAAAGATATGGGTGTCGACGGCGATGGTCGGCCAGCCAAAGGCGGTATTGAGTACCACGTTAGCGGTTTTACGACCAACGCCAGGGAGCGATTCTAGCGCCTCTCTGTCCTCAGGGACTTCGCCATTGTATTTTTCAATTAAGATTTCACAGGTTTTAATCACATTGATGGCCTTGTTGTTATACAGGCCAATAGTCTTGATATATTCCTTTAATCCCTCCACGCCTAAGGCATAAATGCTGTGAGCGGTATTAGCCACTGGAAACAGTTTGTCGGTCGCCTTATTCACGCTCACATCGGTCGCCTGTGCCGACAAGGTCACCGCCACCAGTAATTCAAAGGGACTGGAGAAATTCAGTTCTGTTTCGGGTTTGGGATTGTTTTCACGCAGGCGGGTGAGGATTTGGATGCGTTTTTGTTGATTCATAGTGATCCTTGGAAGTAGTGGGTTTAACGCTAAACCCACTACTTAAGCTGTTATCTCAATAAGGGCTTAACTCACTTTGGTGATCCGTGCCCGTGTTACGCTTGGCTGCACTGCTGCTTCGGGTTGACGCTCTTTAAGCTTTTTATCGATAACGTTTTTCAGGGCAATAAGTAGGCCCATTACAATAAAGGCGCCGGGCGGTAACATCGCCAGCAGGAAGGGGGTATCGACTTGCCATACCTGCATCGTTAAGGCTTTTGCCCATGGGCCGAGCAGTTGGTCTGCGCCATCAAACAGGGTGCCTTGGCCGAGAATTTCCCGCGTTGCGCCAAGGACCGCTAAGACTAAGGTAAAGCCAAGCCCCATCATCAGTCCATCGAAGGCGGCGCTAAAGGCATTATTACGGGAGGCAAACGCTTCGGCGCGGCCAATTATAATGCAGTTGGTCACAATCAGTGGCAAGAAGATCCCTAAGGACATATACAACCCATAGGCATAGGCATTGACTAACAGTTGCACCGCCGTCACCAGCGCCGCAATGATCATCACAAACACGGGGATACGGATTTCCTTGGGCACATAGTCGCGCACTAACGAAACCAAAACGTTTGAGCCAATCAGCACCAGCATTGTCGCGATACCAAGGCCAAGGGCGTTGGTGAGGGTCGCGGTTACGGCCAGCAGTGGGCAAAGCCCCAACAGTTGCACCAAGCCGGGGTTGTTTTTCCAGAGTCCTTGCCAGGCAATTTCGCGATAATTAGTCATGTTTGGCCTCACAATTCAGTGGTTGGCTGAAAATCTCTGCTTGATGCTGAGTAAAGTACCATACAGCGCGTTTAACGGCTTTCACATAGGCGCGTGGTGTGATTGTCGCACCAGTGAACTGGTCGAAATCACCACCGTCTTTTTGCACTTGCCATTGCTTGTCATCTTCAGATGTCAGCACTTTTCCCACAAACTTAGTGACCCAGTCGGATTTACGTAACTCGATTTTATCCCCGAGGCCCGGAGTTTCTTGGTGGGAAAGTGTGCGTACGCCTAACACTTCACCTTGAGTGTTGATACCTACGATCAGTTTAATATTACCGTTGTAACCATCGGGGGCAATGGCTTCGAGAGCGATAGCGACGGGCTTACCCGCAGCGGTGGCAATATAGGCAGGCAAGGCATCGTCAGTGCCGAGCGCCTCTTTATTTTGCAGTAATGTGCACTGCGCGGTCAGCTCATTGTCATGGAGATCATCGGGGATCAGTTGATGTAAGATGCCCATTAGTTCTTTCTGCTGTTGCAGCTTTATTTCATCAAAGGTCTGTTGATTAACCACAGCCACTAAGCCGGTGCAGAGCAGGGCAAATAGAGCAAGTAGCAGACCATTTTTAATCATTGGATTATTCACTTTTATTCCTCAAGAATCCTTGTTCAAGCTCGCTTGATTCTTTTATGCCACAGGCTTAGCCCGCAGAGTGGCCATAGGTGCGCGGACGCACATAGTAATCAATAAATGGCGCGCACAGGTTTGCGAGTAGCACGGCAAAGGCAAAGGCATCGGGATAGCCACCTTGGGTACGGATGATATATACCAAGACACCAATTAATGCGCCGAAAATTAAACGGCCTCGTGGACTGGTCGCCGCGGTGACGGGATCGGTCGCGATAAAGAAGGCGGCGAGCATGGTCGCGCCTGAGAATAAATGGAACAGCGGGCTTGCCTGCATATCGGGTGACAGTAAAAAGCCGATGCTGGATGCCACAAATAATCCCACCAACACGCCTGTGCTGATATGCCAGCGGATGGCTTTTAATTTAAGTAGCACTAAACCGCCAGCCAAATAGGCTAAATTGACCCAAAACCAACCCACGCCAGTGCCGCCATCGAATATGCTTTTGGCCAAACTCTCAGTGGTAGTCAGCCCTAGAGACAGATCGGTTTTGAGGGTATCGAGCGGTGTTGCCATACTGATCCCATCAATCCCTAAACGGAATTGATCCATCCCACCATGAGCACCAACGTTGAAGATCAGTTGCAAGCTATCGATAACACTTGGGGTATTGAGCGCAACCGTACTTGGTGCAATCCAGCTAGTCATCTGCACAGGGAAGGAAACCAGCAGTAACACATAGGCGGCCATCGCGGGATTGAACAGGTTATGGCCTAGGCCACCGTAGAGATGCTTGACGATAACAATCGCAAACACTGTACCCATAACGATCATCCACCAAGGTGCTAGCGGCGGGATCGCAACCCCGATTAAGATTGCCGTCAGCATGGCGCTGTTATCGCTTAAACTCGCTTTAATGCTGCGGTTACGCAGTTTCATCACCGCGGCTTCACAGCTTAAGGCTACGATAATTGCCAGTAACACTTGAATAAGCGTACCCCAGCCGAAAAAGGCGCATTGCACCACAAGTCCGGGTAACAAGCATAAAATGACCCTTTGCATAACCGTTGAAGTATGCATATTACGGGTAACATGGGGTGATGAGGCTATTTTAAACGCCATTGTGATCCCTTTTATCTAATCCTGAGTCACTGATTTTTAAGCTAATCATTTTTAAAGCACTGAGGTTAAAACCCGCAGTGCTATTCATTTGCATCGCTGTTAGCATTCGCTTCTCTGGCCGCTTTTTTGGCTTTAGCACGAGCAACCGCCGCAGCGACCTTGGCCTTTTTCTCATCCTCAGGACTGAGTGATGCGCTTGGTTCAGTGGCTGAGCTTAATTCATTGCCTGACACATTGGTCGATTCTGGCTTGGCGTCTGCTACTAGCTCGGGCTGAACTTCGGCAACCTCAGTCGATTCTACCTGCTGCGCGGCGGCCTTTTTGGCTTTTGCGCGGGCAACGGCAGCAGCGACTTTGGCTTTTTTCTCATCTTCAGGACTGAGTGGCGCGTTTAGATCAGTAGCTGAGTCTGATTTATTGCCAGATTCATCGTTTAACTCTGGCTTAGCGTCTGCTGTATGCTCGGGCAGAACCTCGGTAACCTCACTCGATTCAGCCTGCTGCGCGGCGGCCTTTTTGGCTTTTGCACGGGCAACGGCAGCAGCGACTTTGGCTTTCTTCTCATCCTCGGGACTGAGTGATGCGCTTGGTTCAGCATCTAAGCTTGATTTATTGCCTGATTCATCGTCTGAATCATTGGTCGATTCTGGTTTAGCGTCTGCTGTATGCTCGGGCAGAACCTCGGTAACCTCACTCGATTCAGCCTGCTGCGCGGCGGCTTTTTTGGCTTTCGCACGGGCAACGGCAGCAGCAACCTTGGCTTTTTTGTCATCCACTTCCGCGTTAGCCGTCGTTTCAGTTGCTGGCTTATCTGTGTTGTCTGTCGCGATGTCAGTGTCGCCATTGGCATCTGAGTCGGCTTTTAATGCGGCTTTTTTCGCTTTGGCGCGAGCGATGGCTGCGGCGACTTTATCTTTTTGTGATAAAGACTCGGATTGCTCAGTTGGCTCGCTTGGCTCAGAAGAAGCTGTTTGCACAGAAGAGACTGCTTGTTGAGACGATTCTGCTTCATCGGCCCCTTGAGCCGCAGCGGCGGCTTTCTTGGCTTTGGCTCGAGCAATCGCAGCGGCAACGGCCGCCTTACCCTTAGGCGCCTCAGTGCTGCTTGCATCAGCCGCAACGACCTCGACCGGCGTGTTATCGGCAGTGGTTTCTGCCGCAGCCGCTTTTTTGGCCGCAATCCGCGCCATGGCTTCGGCGACGGCATTCTTATCCGTTGAGGTCATGGTCGCTTGGCGACGCGCGGCGGCTTCTTTAGCCTTGGCTTCGCGGGCGAGTTTTTCTTCCTCGAGGCGTTGAATACGCGCCTCGAAACGTAGTTTGGCGCGCTCGGCTTGATGTTTTTCATCGGCGGCTTGTTTTAGTGCCGACTTAGCGATGCGGTAGTATTCCACCAGTGGAATATCACTGGGGCACACATAACTACAGCAACCGCATTCGATACAGTCCTTAAGGTTGTAGCTGGCCGCCTTGTCATATTCTTCCGCTTTTGCATGCCAAAACAGTTGTTGTGGTAGCAGGAGTGCAGGGCAGGCATTGGCACATTCGCCGCAGCGGATACAGGCCTTTTCCTCTGGCGTGGTTCCAATCTCTTGACTGCTGGGCACCAAAATACAGTTTGTGCCTTTTAAAATAGGCACTTGGATGGTTGGTAACGCATGGCCCATCATAGGACCGCCAATAATCACTTTTTGATCGGCTTCGGCGTGAAATTCAGTGTGTTTGAGCACATGTTCAACGGGCGTGCCTATGGGTAACCAATAGTTGCCGGGCTTACCGACATTTTGCCCGGTAACTGTCACCACACGTTCAATTAGTGGTTTACCTTGAGTCACGGCTTGGTGAATCGCAAACGCGGTACCGACGTTATGCACGACAATGCCAAGCTTAGCGGGGATGGAACCAGATGGCACTTCACGACCGGTGATGATTTGGATCAGCTGCTTTTCACCGCCAGAGGGATACTTGGTTGGGATAACTGTTACTCGAGTGCTGCCTGTAGGGAGCGTGGAATGACTCACCGCCTGTTGCATGGCTTTGATGGCTTCGGGCTTGTTGTCTTCAATCGCAATCACAATACGCTTGGGCGCTAGGAGGCGATGGATAATCCCAATACCCGCCAGAATGTCTTGGCTGTATTCGCGCATTAAGCGATCGTCGGCGCTGATATAAGGCTCACACTCCACGCCGTTGATAATCACTAATTCGATTTCACTGACGGGATTAAGCTTGATATGGCTTGGGAAGGCGGCGCCACCCATGCCGGCTATCCCTGCGCCATGGATTTTGGCAATTATTTCATGATTACTGAGCTCAATTGAGCCTGGCGTTAACTCGCACCAGCGGTCTTCACCATCGGCGGCAATCACGCAGGTATTGACCGGCAAGGCCGAGGCGTGGTTACTGGCTCTTGGTTCAATGGCGACAACAGTGCCAGAGGTTGGCGCGTGCACGGGCAAATGCCAAATAGAGGTGCCTTGAGTTAATGGCGTACCTTTTAATACTTTGTCACCTACTTTGACCGCAAGGGTGCAGTTTTCGCCCACCTGTGGTACAGGCACAAGGTATTCCTGCGCTAATGGCAGTTGGCTAATTGGCGTGGTGTTGGAGAGGAATTTGACTTCAGGCGGATGAATGCCACCGGGTGAGCGCCAAAGGGTTCCTTTATCTAATTGATCTAATAAAGTCAGCACCGCTTATCCTCTCTTTTCTTCGTGCGGGGTCTCTTGGATAAGAGTCACGGGAATGGCGTTTAAGCGCCAGTTCCAGTTTTTCAGATTTTGGCCCACAGGGATCATATCGATACAGTCAACGGGGCAGGGTTCGACACAGAGATCGCAGCCAGTACAGTCGGCGGTGAGCACGGTGTGCATGAGTTTACCCGCACCAATAATGGCATCGACTGGACAGGCCTGAATACACTTAGTGCAGCCAATACATTCATCTTCGCGAATGTAGGCGACTTTTTTGACTTGGGACTGAGCCTCGGCGTTGAGCGGCTCGGGCTCGACACCCATTAAGCTGGCGAGCTTTTCCATGGTCGCAGTGCCGCCGGGCGGGCACTTGTTGACTTTATCGCCATTGGCAATCGCTTCGGCGTAGGGGCGGCAACCGGGATAACCACATTGACCACATTGGGTTTGTGGCAAAATCGCTTCGAGTTCATCGACAATGGGATTGCCTTCAACCTTAAATTTTAAGGCGGCAAATCCGAGTAATACCCCAAAGAACAATGCCAATAGGGTTAATAAGATAACGGCAATTAACATGGTGGACATCTATTTAACCAATCCTGTGAATCCCATAAAGGCTAAAGACATTAAGCCTGCGGTGATCATGGCGATGGCACCGCCCTTAAACGGCATGGGCACATCGGCAGCCGCTAAACGTTCGCGCATCGCGGAAAACAGAATTAACACTAAGGAAAATCCCACAGCAGCGCCAAAACCATAGATAGCTGATTGAATAAAGTCGTGTTTTTCGTTCACGTTTAACAGTGCAACACCTAATACTGCGCAGTTAGTGGTGATCAGTGGCAGATAGATACCGAGGGCGCGGTGTAAAGCCGCACTGGTTTTTTGCACCACCATCTCAGTAAATTGCACAACCACGGCAATGACCAGAATAAAGCTCATGGTACGCAAGTAGCTAAGGTCAAAGGGCAATAACAGATATTGATTGACGAGGTAACTAAGAATGGAGGCCAAGGTCAGCACAAAGGTGGTGGCCATAGACATGCCGATAGCGGACTCCAATTTGCTGGAGACCCCCATAAATGGACATAAACCTAAGAATTTCACTAAAACGAAATTGTTGACCAGTACAGTGCTGATCAACAACAGGAGATATTCACTCATCTGAATACTTGTCTAAACGGATCTTGGCCGTATTATCGACTTTTCCGTTTGCATAAACAACATATAGAATGCAGGGTTAACTATCTTTACTGTAAATTTGAGTGCTCCGTTAATCTTTGGTTGGCTTAAATTTGATCAGTTAAAGTAATCGCTTGAGGCTGAGCGATGTAATAGCCCTGCAGACCATCGACGAGGAGTTTTTCGAGGGTCAATTTTTCCTCCTGACGCTCGACACTGGTGGCGATCACACGGATGCCGATACGTCTTGCTACATCCACCATCATCCGCACAAAGAACTTATTATTGCTGTCTTCATCGATTGATGAGGTATAGCTACCATCGAGCTTGATGTAGTCTGGGCGCACTTCGCTGAAGAATTTGAAGGAGGTAAAGCTCATCCCAAAGCGCTCAATTGAGACCCGTGAACCGACACTGTGTACTTCACGGACAAACTTATAGCTTGCCCCTAAATTAGCCTGCATGCCGGATTCGTTTAGTTCAAAAACAAGGCGAGAGGCGATATATCTGTGCTTGCCAAGAATATCTTTTAACCAGCCAATAAACAGCTCTTGATGGGCTGAAAAGGCGCTAATATTGATACCGAAGTTACCGCTAATTGTGGGGTTTTCCTTAAGCATTTTTAATGTACTTATCACCACCAATTTATCTAATTCGGTGCTCATGCCATGGCGTTCAGCCATCGCGATAACCGTCGTCGTGGGTAAAAACTTGCCTTCACTATTGTAAAACCGCGCGAGTAGCTCACGGTAAACTTCGACATCGTTACGACAAGGTTGAATTGGCTGCTGAAAAAATTTCAGCGCTTGGCGGGTAATTAAGTCATTGATCGCCATTTTCCAACGATCGTCACCAAATTGTTCATCGCCATTGAGTTTTTCTTGAATATGGAAACTATTAGGCCCGAGTGTTTGCGCTATGCTCACCGCGGTATCGGCAAGGGTGAGCAGGTTGACTGGATCTGTACCCTGTTGATAAGGCACTAAACCAATGTGTGCAACCGATTCAGCCTTGGTCATTTGCTGGTATTCATCGAGAAATACTTTGAGTTGCTCTAAAAACTTAGGGCCATCTTTTAACACTAAGTCAGGCAAAAATACCGCAAAATCGGCACTGGATACGCGGTAGCATTCGGCATCGGCGTATTTTGAACACGCTTTGCGAATACAATTAGCCACACTTGACAAATAGTCATCACCAGCAGAACGCCCCTGTAACTGATTAACATGAGCAAGTTCAGTGGCTTTGACCATGGCGAGTAAGCCCAACTGCGGAATGGCGCGATTACTGATACTTTCTAATTTTGTAGTAAAACGAGGACGGCTACCGAAACCTGTAATCGGATCTTGGTAAGCTACCTTATGGAGTTTTTGGTTCTCTTGGGTGAGATTATCCATTTGCGATTTTAACTGCGTACGGCAGTCTTCTAAGGCTAATCTCACTGGCGCCATTTCACCATTGAGCTTAGAAGACTCAATAGCAGAGAAACTCATTTCAGGGATATGGGAAATATAGTCAGCTGCATAACGGATAGCAGATTTTAACTTATTGATAAGTAGTATAAATATGGCCATTAAAACCATATAGGTGAGTAACAGTACTATGCCTAATTGTTGGGTATTACTGATAGCGTTTTCGATAGCTTGGTCAGCACTTAGTTTCACCTGTAATCGACCCGTAGCCAGCTTTTGCGTATGAGAAAGATCTAAAGCAAATAAGCTCGCTAATGGATGTGCACTTTGGGTATTTAATTCACCCTGAGTGTAATTAAGTTGGCCGTCGGTATCGTCGATATATTGAAAAAATTGCAATGGATAGTGTGCTGTAATGCTTTGGTACAGTTCGGCACCATTGCCTTGCCATTGGGCAAAATTACCCATGTATTGTCGGAAATCATTGAGCTCTTGCTGTTGCTGCATCTGGAGCTGGTTATTTTCGTTGTGATAAATCCAGCCAAATAGTCCTAAAAAAATCAGCAGTAAAAAAATGGGATATGATTTAGACATCGCCATAAAATTCGCTCTCAATTTGTCAAAGTATGGGCGATAAGCTATTGCATGGGATGATGTGCAATATTCCTATCTGCGTGATGATACTCGGAATTTTAGTTAACAAACTGCTCACAGTGTAACCGTATTTAGCGTAAAACAGAAATGAAAACACGCGGCAACAGGACGAGTTATTTGAGCTTGGAGTAGGGAGGTTAACAAGAAATAAAGTGGCTCCCCTGACTGGACTTGAACCAGTGACATACGGATTAACAGTCCGCCGTTCTACCGACTGAACTACAGGGGAATCGTTAGTTACCTAACTGCATCCTCACTTTTATCGAGATTGAAACTTGGCTCCCCTGACTGGACTTGAACCAGTGACATACGGATTAACAGTCCGCCGTTCTACCGACTGAACTACAGGGGAATCGTTTATTTCGTCTCGATGACTCGTTGAGAACGGAGCGCATAGTAAAACGCTCTTTGGGTGGAGTCAACTCGAGTTACTAAAAAAAGTGTAATTATGCTGTTAAGTGCTCATCTAATGTGCATTGCGGTGTAGAAATCAGCATTTTGATGAAGAAATAACTTATGTTTTCGTAAGATAGCGTGTGCATACCGCTAAACACATTTGGCTATTTATCCGCAGATTTTAGTCGCCATAGTGCTTAATTGGTTAAATTGACAGCAGTTATTGGGTTGGGCAGATAATTTGGATACTTTAAAAGTATGCTCTGCACGAGAAAAACCAGCCAAATATTGCCCGAAGGGTTCGTCTGGCAAGCCCTTGCTCTGACTTTCTGTCATAAGAGCCGCTCGTCATTTGAGTCGAATAACGACACATCATTCCTCGTTTCGCGAGCATGTGCTCGCCAGAATGAACAAAATCGAATCTCGAAACGTTAACACGCCCTAGCTATGCAGCATTGAACTTGTTCTTTGCATTGTGACGAAGCCATTTAACTCAAACAGGTCAAGTATCCTTACCGTGATAGGTAGGCGCCATTTTTAACGATAAGTGGCATCTAAAACATCCTGAGAGGTGATAACTATGGCATTAAGTCGATTAGTACAAGCGGAAGCCTTATTTCAGCAATCTTTGATCTTAGATGTCCTGGGTCAGTATCGTGAATTGTCTATGCATTTAGATGATCCTGATTTTCAGAAAATCCAAGATTTAGCCAAAATTCTCTTTGTCGTTGCATCGGCGGACGAAGTGATTTTTGCCGCCGCACAGGCTGAGAACTTAATTTAACGCAGCTATCTGAGTACTGATAAATCAGCAAAACGAACCCGATATAAAGGAGTTGTCGACATTAATATGGCGTGAATGGGTAAACGCTGTCATTTTATTCTACGATGCTAGAGTTTAAGCATAATGCTCGGCCATGTATCAGATTTTTAGAATGATCGAGGCTGTAACAAGTAGTAACATTTATCAAATGTAATTAAATTACCAAAGCCCTTCTTCCACTAACATTAGGGTGAAATACTCCTCAATCCCTCATGGTTTCTCACTTATTTCGACTTATCAACAAATTCTGTGGATAACCCTGTGAGTTGCGGCTTGAAACCGTCAGCAAAGCCTTGCTGTGCGGGCGATGGACTTAAATTGCACTATTTTGGCGATAGTTTTTTTAAGCTTTATTTTTCAAATAGATAATAATTGCAAGTCTTATCTTTTTTAGACTCGGGTTAGGTTGCAATTTTGTAAGCAAGTGAAAGTCAACTCTTGTGTATTAATTTGGCATTTCTCCTGAATTTTAGGGCGTTTTATCGCCAATTTGCGTGCGAAAACACCGTAGTCAAAAAATTTCATTTTTTATCCATTAAAATGTCACGCTTCTTGGGTATTGCAAGCGAGTGCTTGTAATTGAAAAGGGATAACTGCTGGAGCTTAATGGGCGACTTGATTAGAATGAGTCGACTAACCACAAGGATATGTTCGCGTGTCAGAATCTGTTTTTCAGCTTGAATCCCAATTCGCCCCCGCAGGGGATCAGCCAACGGCCATCGCTAAGTTGGTCGATGGCCTCGAATCTGGCCTAGCTTGCCAAACCCTTTTGGGGGTGACGGGCTCGGGTAAGACATTCACCATCGCCAATGTGATTGCCCAGCTTGGGCGCCCGACGATTATTATGGCGCCAAATAAGACGCTGGCGGCGCAGCTTTATGGCGAGATGAAAGAGTTTTTCCCCAATAATGCGGTGGAATACTTTGTCTCCTATTACGACTATTACCAGCCAGAAGCCTACGTACCCGCATCGAACACCTTTATTGAAAAGGATGCGTCGGTGAACGCCCATATCGAGCAAATGCGCCTCTCGGCCACGAAAGCACTGCTGGAGCGCAAGGATGTTGTGTTAATCGCCTCTGTATCGGCAATTTACGGCCTCGGCGATCCCGATTCCTACATGAAGATGCTGTTGCACCTACGCCAAGGCGATACCATGGGGCAGCGGGATATTCTTAAGCGCCTGAGTGAGCTGCAATATACCCGCAACGATCTCGAGTTGCAGCGTGGTACCTTCCGAGTCCGTGGTGAAGTCATCGATATTTTTCCTGCTGACTCGGATCGCTACGGTATTCGGGTAGAGCTATTTGACGATGAAATTGAACGTTTAAGCGAGTTTGACCCGTTAACGGGGCAGATAGTTAAGCGTATTGCGCGCACTACTGTATATCCGAAAACCCACTATGTGACGCCGCGTGAAAAAATCCTCGAAGCGACCGAATTAATTAAGGAAGAGCTGCGCGAGCGTAAGCAGTATCTGCTCGACAACAATAAGTTGATTGAAGCGCAGCGGATCCACGAGCGGGTGCAATACGATATCGAGATGATGGTCGAGCTGGGCTATTGCTCCGGTATTGAAAATTACTCTCGCTACTTGTCGGGTCGTGCACCGGGTGAAGGACCGCCGACCTTGCTCGATTATTTACCCGCCGATGGTTTGTTGATTATCGACGAGTCCCACGTCACTGTGCCGCAAATTGGTGCCATGTATAAGGGTGACCGTTCCCGTAAAACCACGCTTGTGGAATATGGCTTCCGTTTACCTTCGGCGCTCGATAACCGGCCATTGAAGTTTGAAGAGTTTGAGCAATTGATGCCGCAGACCATTTATGTGTCGGCAACACCAAACCCTTATGAGCTGGATAAGAGTGGCGGCGAGATTGTTGAGCAAGTGGTGCGGCCAACTGGCTTGCTCGATCCCGAGTTGGAAGTGCGTCCGGTCAGCATTCAAGTGGACGATTTACTCTCCGAGGTGGCCAAGCGCGTTGCCGTCAACGAGCGGGTGCTTGTCACCACCTTAACCAAACGCATGTCGGAGGATTTAACCGAATACCTCGACGAACACGGCGTCAAAGTCCGCTACTTACACTCTGATATCGATACCGTGGAGCGGGTGGAGATCATCCGCGATTTGCGCCTCGGTAAGTTTGATGTGCTGGTCGGTATCAACTTGTTGCGTGAAGGTTTAGACATGCCCGAGGTTTCCTTGGTCTGTATTCTCGATGCGGATAAGGAAGGCTTTTTACGTTCGGAGCGTTCGCTGATCCAGACTATTGGTCGCGCAGCGCGTAACGTCAATGGCAAGGTTATCCTCTATGCGGATAGGATCACCCAGTCGATGGCCAAGGCGATGGGCGAAACCGAGCGCCGCCGCGAGAAACAACACGCCTACAACCTTGAGCATGGCATTGTGCCAAAGGGCGTGGTCAAGCGTATAACCGACGTGATGGATGTGGACGATGGTAGAGACACTGAAAAGGGGTATAGCCAATCGTCACTGGATAAAGTGGCTGAACCTAAAGCGAAACGTTATCAGGCCGATGCGGCGCAGTTAAGCCATGATATCGACAAGCTCGAGAAGCAAATGCATGAGCATGCGCGTAACTTGGAATTTGAACAGGCGGCGGCCCTGCGTGATGAGGTGAAACGTTTACGGGAGTTGCTAATAACGGCTTAACCCAATCTGTGTCTTAGCTGAGTTAGATGCAGGACTGCGATATTAATCAAGCAGATACCAAGCTTCACTACCTAATAAAAAGCCGCCAACACAACAACGTGAGGCGGCTTTTTTATGACATGTTTTTATCAAAACAGGAGAAATTAGCGCTGCGTTTCCTTGGCTAATCTAGGGCGTGTTGACGTTTCGAGATTAGATTTTGTTCGTTCTGGCAAGCACATGCTCGCGAAACGAGGAATGATGTGTAGTTATTCTACTCAAATGACGAGTGACAAAGAGCAAGGGCTTGCCAGGCGAACCCTTCGGGCAGCATTTGGCTGGCATTTCTGCCGCGTTATCGTCCGTTTATGTAGAATAACTACACTGCACGGACTTTGCCTTGCATAAAAGCCAGCCAAACTGCTGCAAAAATAACCCTGAAACGTCAACACGCCCTAATTCGTTGGTACACAAACACCATAAGTGCGCAGATTAAGCCACAGATCAGGCCGACTAAATGCGCCTCGGTGGCGACGCGTGCACCAATCATGGCGGTCACATCATCACTGGCACCATAGAACTGTTCATGGCCGACTTTAACTATCACGCCGAGCAACAGCAAATAACCCGAGCGCATTTTGCGGCGAATATCCTGCACTGCACCAACGGTGAATAGGCCGTGTAACATGCCACTTAGCCCCACATAACCTAATAGCTGCGGATAACCCAGATACAGGCCAATGCCTTCAAATAGACAAAGCAGGATAAACAGCGCGGTTAAGCCCTTGAGCCGGTAATGAAAGTGGTGCAAAAACAACACTACCCATAATCCCGCGAGGTTCATCAGCAGGTGCCAATGATTGGTATGCAGCAGATTGCCTGTGAGCAGGCGCCACCACTGACCGTCACTGATGGCGCTGCGGCGATAGGCCAGCAGGTTATCTATGCTCGGGGTAAAAAGCCCCGCAATATATAAGAGCGCGCAGAGCAGGCTGACGATAAGCGCCAGCCAATAGGGGCCGAGTTTTTTTAACGTCAACAGTCTCACGCCTGCGGTTTACCCGTTTCAGTTGCCTTGTCGAGCGAGGCCATTACCTCTGCTTTATTTTGCAGATAATCCTCTAAGCCCCGTTTGCGAAGATGGCAGGCTGGGCAGTCACCGCAACCATCACCGACAATGCCGTTATAACAGGTCAGGGTATGGTGGCGAACTAAATCGAGTTGCTGGTATTTATCGGCCAGCGCCCAAGTTTGGGCCTTATTAAGCCACATTAATGGCGTGATGATCTCAAGCTTTTTGTCCATGCCTTGCACCAGTGCCGATTCCATCGCGCGGACAAAGTCGTGGCGACAATCGGGATAACCCGAAAAATCGGTTTCACACACGCCGGTAATAATCGCCTCGGCCCCTAATTGATAGGCGTAGATCCCCGCCAAAGTCAAAAACAGGATATTGCGGCCCGGCACAAAGGTATTGGGTAAGCCATTTTCCATTAATTCGTGGGACACGGGGATCGCATCGCGGGTGAGGGCTGAAATGGCTAACTCATTGAGTAAGCTAACATCCATCACTTTATGGCTAGTGATCTTTAAGCGCTTGGCGAGGGATTTGGCAACTTCAATTTCTTCACGGTGACGTTGACCATAATCGAAGGTGATCCCGTGGACTTCATCAAACTGAGTTAAGGCTTGAATAAGACAAGTCGTTGAGTCTTGTCCGCCACTGAAAACCACTACCACCTTTGAAACTGACGCTGCTGACATAGGATCCACTTAAATTGACACATAAAATAGGGCGTAAGTGTAACTCAGGCGCTAGGGCTTGCAAACTCTTTGCTGGCGCGTGGCGACGGGGATATTGCTTTTGGGAACACTATGCGTGAGGCGGTAAAAACTTGCAGCTGCAGCTAAAATCCTCTATAAATGCCGCCCCAGAAAAACGGAACGCAAGCATGAATTACCCAGTCAACGAAGTCTTTGAAACCATTCAAGGTGAAGGTGTCTTTACCGGAGTGCCCGCCATTTTTGTACGTTTACAGGGTTGCCCTGTGGGATGTGCTTGGTGTGATACCAAACAGACTTGGGATCTGCTTGAGGAAAACAAGGTGTCACCCGAACAAGTGATCACCGTCGATGGTTCCGTGGGGCGCTGGGCTAACCATACGGCGCAGAGTCTTATTGAGGCGTTCAACGCTAAGGGATATACGGCACGCCATGTGGTGATCACCGGTGGTGAGCCTTGCATGTACGATCTGCATGAATTAACCCACACGCTCCATGCTGCTGGCTTTGCCACTCAAATCGAGACCAGTGGTACCTTTGAAGTGAAGTGCGATGCTGATACCTGGGTGACTGTCTCGCCAAAGATCAATATGAAGGGTGGTTATAAGGTGTTAGCGCAGGCCTTGAGCCGCGCCAACGAGATAAAGCACCCGATAGCAACCGAAAATCATATCGATGAACTCGATGAGTTACTCAAAGGGATTGATGTGTCAGCGAAAACGATTTGTCTGCAACCCATCAGCCAAAAACCAAGGGCGACGGAATTAGCGATGAAGGTGTGTATTGCCCGCAACTGGCGTTTATCGATTCAAACCCACAAATACCTGAATATCGATTAATGGCCACTTAGCGCTGCGCACTTTTCTTTAACGCTCCGAATGGGGCGTTTTTTATCAGCAAAATCTATGGATTAAAGGTAATAGGATTAAGCGATAGAATAAGTTTGAATAAGTGGGAGTACGAGTGAGAAAACTTGGTGAATAACGCGAGAAAAAGTGTGATAAGAAAGAAATGGTGGAGGGAGAAGGATTCGAACCTTCGAAGGCGGAGCCGTCAGATTTACAGTCTGATCCCTTTGGCCACTCGGGAACCCCTCCACATATTTTCTTCAACTTTTAAGTCCGACTCATCGAGTCTGATTTAAAAGTTATCTTAAATCTTGGCCGGATTTAAGGGTAGAGCAAGTTTACAGCAGACCAACGATTTTCGAACCATACAAGATAAAAGTGGTGGAGGGAGAAGGATTCGAACCTTCGAAGGCGGAGCCGTCAGATTTACAGTCTGATCCCTTTGGCCACTCGGGAACCCCTCCACGAGTATCTTTTATAGCATCGTTAATTGTTAGTGCAAATGGTGGAGGGAGAAGGATTCGAACCTTCGAAGGCGGAGCCGTCA
This sequence comes from Shewanella decolorationis S12, assembly GCF_000485795.1. Classification (GTDB taxonomy): domain Bacteria; phylum Pseudomonadota; class Gammaproteobacteria; order Enterobacterales; family Shewanellaceae; genus Shewanella; species Shewanella decolorationis. Next base: position 18,303 of record NZ_AXZL01000067.1, on the reverse strand, counting down.
GATTTACAGTCTGATCCCTTTGGCCACTCGGGAACCCCTCCTCAATTGCGGCCGCCATAGTAGTCAGAAACCTTTGGCATGTAAAGTCTAAATATGAAAATTTTCCTAAAGTTCTGGTTCAACTGGTCGATTAACTAACAACGAGTTGTTTTAATGATGTTTTTTTATGCAAATCGATGTTCCTTTAATCAACGAAGCCCAAATAGGCTCCCGCTTAAATGCGGCAATAGAACACAACAGGCGAGGAGAGTTCGCCCTGTTGTTATCGCTATTGTCTGCAGATGCGAGGGACATGGCGCAGTTTCAATGGCAAAAAGAGCTCGATAATGCAGAAAAATTTCAACGTCAGTTTGAGTTACCGCCGAAGCAAGCACTTTTGGCAGATTTATCGACGGATAAGAATGTTATCGACAACAGTGCCGTTTTTGCAGAGCAAGGGGCGAGGGCGTTTCAGTTGCAACAGGCATTGCGCCCTGAAGCGTTAGTGATCCGTGGTGGCGAGCCTATTGCCATGGCTGAAGCCTTGAGCAACTGCGATCTCACCACACGTCTGCGCCAACGTGGGCAGTTGCCATCCCCTAAAGTGGATGTAATGCATTTTGCCGATCAACTGGCCATTCAACGTAATCTTGTGCCACTCCTTGCGAGTGCTTAAGTCTGTTTTTATACATATTTTCTTGTCTAAATTACCGCCACTAGTGTCGATACACAATAATAAGCGTGAGCTAAAGCTGAGTCTCTATTACCACAGTTACCTATAATAAAGTGTTATTGATGCAGGTTATGTATCACCCTTAAATAAAGCTATATAGCCATTAAAGAGGAAAAACAGATGAAAGGTATCATTGCAGGACAAGCGGCAACCGTGAACGATACTTGCACCGATTGTGGCAGTTTTGTGGATATAGGAGCGGTAATTGATGAACAAGATACTGCTCTCGAGTTGACCTTTACCGGGGCGCAAGCTGAGGTTGATGCGACCAATATGCTGGAACGGGCTCAAGCACGTTTTAGCCAAACTCAAGGGAATATTGTGCCAAATAATGCGGGTGCAACGTTAACACTCGTTTTTGATGTCAGTGTTGAGAAGATGATTTTCCAATTAGAAAATGGGCTATAGCACGATCTCTGTGATACAAATCAGAGTTAATTTGTAATAAAGTGTGGCCGATGTTGCTGTTTTACATGTAGATGTGTAATCTGCGTCAGCAAAAATAATGATAAATCGGCTCCATTAACTTGCCTATTTTTGGCGTGTTAGTCGCAGCAGTACCGTTTTACCCAACACGAAGTTTTGTAGGGATCAGAGTGAAGCGACGTCAGCATCAGCATTTATTAGAATCTTTAGTCCATTCTTCGGCTAAGCAGCAGGGGGACTTTACTAAAACGGCAGAATTAGCCACTGAGTTACTCTGCCAGAATTTAGCTGTTTCGCTGGTGTCGGTTTGGATTTTTTCCGCCGACCAATCGAGCCAGTCCCTTGTTGCCCAATTTGGGGCCATGGCGCTGCAAGATACTCATCGTCCGCATTCATTAAAGCTTATCCCACGCTATTTAACCGAACTCAAAAATCATCGTCATATTGATGCGGGCAACACCTTAATTGACCCGCGCTTGACTGAGTTAGTCGATAGCTACTTTATCCCTAGGCAAATTTTATCTAGCCTAGATGTGGGGATCCGGATTAATGGTCACCTTGAAGGCGTGCTCTGCATTGAACGCGCGCAAGTCACTCACCATTGGCATGACAGCGAAATTCATCTTGCTTGCCAAATGGCCGATCAGCTGGCCTTAACGCTAGCTACCAAACATACCTATGATAAAGAAGAGCGCCTAAGCTTATTTCGCTGTGCAACTGAGCAGTCACGCCAGATGAGCATGCTCATCAATCTACATACTGAAAAAGTAGAGTATGTAAACCAAGCCCATGAGGACATCACGGGTATTATGCGTGACAAGAGCATAGGTTCTAATTTACGAGATTTAGCTTTTTTTAAGCAGCACAATGAATTAGCAGAACAAACGCTCGCGCAGATTTTCAGAGGCGAGCAGGCCAAAGGCGAAGTGCAATTCAATCGTGCTGATGGAAGTCGATATTGGCTTAAGTATGTGGTCAGTCAATTCATCACCGATCGCGGCAATCATTATGCCTTAGTGTCGGGCGAAGAAAGTACGGATGAACACAACTATAAGGCGGAGCTTGAGCGTTTAGCTTGGCGTTGTAGTCTCACTGGGCTGAATAATCGCAGTCACTTTAATCGGGTTTTAGAGAAAACCACCAAGGGGTTGTTGCTGCTCGTCGATTTAGTCGCCTTTAAACGATTTAACGATACCTATGGTCACGAAAATGGCGACAGCTTGCTGATCGAAATTGGTCGGCGCTTAAAACATTTCTCTGAAATCAATAAAGCGACAGAAATCGCCCGTGTCGGTAGTGATGAGTTCGCCGTGTTACTCACCGATGATAATGCGGTTTACGATCTCGATTATTTCAGTACCCGTCTATATCAGCATTTAGCCATGCCGATTTTAATTGGTCGTGAGCAAATTGAACCTAAACCCGCACTGGCGGTTGTCGATATCGCCTCAGTGGCGAATCTGTTCGCGCCGCTAACCTGCGCCGATATCGCGGTGCAATATGCGAAGAAGAAAAAGGGCACGGCCATTCAAGTGTTTAATAGCACTTTGCTCAGTGCCTTTAAGGAAGATGCACAAATAGAGCGTGATTTGCATAGCGCCATTCGCGGTCGCCAATTTGAACTTTATTATCAGCCCTTACGGGATCTGGAGCAGCGGACTTATATCGGTGCTGAAGCTTTGATCCGTTGGCATCATCCGAAAAAAGGTGTGCTGTATCCCGGCGCCTTTATCGATATTGCCGAGCAATCTGGGATGATCAACGCCATTGGCAGTTGGGTGCTTGAGGCAGCGTGTCGACAACTCAATATTTGGCAGCACCATAATGCCGATTTGAGCATGCATGTTAACGTTTCTGCACGGCAGTTTTTTAGCGGGAACCTATATGAGCAAGTCTGGCAACTGCTGACGCGTTATCGTTTAAAGCCCAAAACCCTGATCCTTGAAATCACCGAGACGGAATTAATGGGCGACATTCGCCATGCCACGCTCTTATGTCAAGAATTGGCCGAACTGGGTGTGGGGCTGGCCATCGATGACTTTGGCACGGGCTACAGTTCGATGCGTTATCTTAAACAGTTCCCGATCAGTAAGTTAAAAATTGATCGCTCCTTTATCTCCGATCTCACCATTAGCCGCGAAAGCCAAGAAATCGTCTCGGCCATTATTGCAATGGCAAGCGCGCTCAATATTTCCTTGACTGCAGAAGGGGTTGAAACCGCCGAGCAGGAAGCATTTTTAGCCAAGAGTTTTTGTCATCAGGCGCAGGGATATTTATACAGTCCAGCGCTGCGAGAGCCCGAGTTTGCACAATTCTTATTGGCCGCGAAAGAACCTAGTCTTGTCACCCATTAACCATTCAGATTAGCCGTTCTGGCGATATAAAAACAAAAGGCAATCAATCGATTGCCTTTTGTTTTATCTGTTGGTACTTGGTTAATCCTTCATGCAGCACTGCTTAAACTTTTTACCGCTGTGGCAGACGCAGGGATCATTGCGTCCCGGTAGTTTGGCATGCATTTGATGGCCTTTAGTGTAAAACCAACAACCTTGCTCGAAGATAAACTCCGAGCGCTCGTAAATGGCATCAATCGCGCCACTCATTTTATACCACGCCTTAAAGGTTACAGTACCGTGTTTGCTGCCATCGGGGTGAATGGTTTCATCGGCGGATAACACATCAAGCCCTAACCATTGGGGATGGGGACCTTGTTGGAGCTGTTCAAGGGTTAAGCCATCGAGGTAATCTGCATGGTGCGTTTTGATAATATAATCAAAATTTTTCAACACAAAGGCGCAGTAGCGAGAGCGCATTAATTGCTCAGCACTACTCGCCAGTTGTGCGCCGGAATCGAGGCCTAGATGCAGTGCTTGGCAGCAGTCTTGGTAGGATTTTTGGCTGCCGCAAGAGCAGTTTTTATCGGGTGTTATATTCATAATACTTTAAAAAATAATCAATTACTGCTTTTTCTTTTGACTATCAGGCAACGGCGGGAACTGACGGCCATAGTAAAGATTGGGCACAGGTTTGGCATTCAAATAGAAGCTTGGTTCGGCACGGTTATTCATATCCAGAGTAACGTTCCAGCGCTGTTGAGAGTCTTTTTGAGTGCCAATTACAAATTTGCCCGCAAATTCACTCACAGGTTCACCTGTCTCTTCAGCGGGGTAAAAACGCACTAGATAATAGCCAGTGTCGAACGCGCTGTTGCCCGATAACTTACGGTTAAGCACCCGAAAATCGATATCGATTCGGGCCTTTTTATTGCGGATTTTATCGAAAAATCGCTGGTAAATAGCAACGATACTCTCGCGCCCATAATAGATTTCTTTACTTTGACTTTCAGAGAGATAGCTTGCGTCTTTCGAATAGATTTCTGCGGTAACCTCGGGGTCAAGCTCGGTAAATGCTTTAGTGAACAGCGGATAATTGGCATTGATCAGCTGATCGGTAGTCGTGGTAGTTTTGGCTTTTGTGGGAGTAGCAAAGCTTGGAAGCGACAATAGGCATATCAGGGCTAGCAGCAAAAATCTCATTACATTATTCTAATCAAGCATTCATGGCGCCACTATAATGGAGGTGCCCGCTGAACTAAAGGGTTGAATGTTTACAAAGTGTGTTTCTGTTCTAAAAGTACACACTGAGCGTTAAGAGTGGAGGAGCTTGCCATGCTAGATGATGAATCGGCACTGTTTTTTGAAGAAATGGCGGGAGTTGTGCCACTTAAGGGCGATGTTAAGGCGGTGAATCTACAACCTAAGGCATTAACGGATGAGCAGCTTCAACGCCGTGAAGCGCTGCAACGTGAAGCCTATTTGGCCTGTATGCCCTTGGATTTAAGCTTGATCCCGATTATTGCGCCCGATGATATTGCTAGTTTTAAGCGCGAAGGGGTGCAGGGGGCGGTATTTAAGCGCCTAAGGCTTGGGCAATACAGCATTAAGATGGAGCTAGATGTACATGCCTACCGTTTGAGTCAGGCCCGTGAGGCGTTGCTCAATTATTTGCTAGCGGCGCAGGCCCATGGTGAACGCTGTGTCATGCTTATCCATGGCAAGGGCCATAACAGTAAACCCGTGGCCGGACTGCTAAAATCTGCTGTCTGCCATTGGTTATCTCAACTTGATATGGTACTGGCCTATCATTCGGCGAAAACCGAGCAGGGCGGTACGGGCGCCTTGTATGTGATGCTAACTAAATCCGAACAGCTTAAGATTGAGAATAAAGAGGCAAATCGTAAGGGAATGGGTTGGCGTTAATAGGTTTGTGAGCGCATTGATTTTTCTGATAGTTACTCGCGTTCGTTATTAATGCCGAAGCTTAAAAAGAAAATGCCCAACATCGTTGGGCATTTTTATCGGTTTAGTTTAAGGCGCGGATATAACTGGCACTTGAGGCTTAATTACCAGCCACATTGACGATTCGCCGCCGTGTTTTGCTCATCGAGCCAGATTTTAAGCGGCGCAAAATAATCGAGCACGGCTTTGGCATCCATTCCCTCGGTACCCGTTACTTCTTTTAAGGCAACAGGCCAAGGTTGGCTTGCACCCAGCTCTAACATTTTATTGAGTTTTTCCCCAGCGGCTTGATTGCCATAAATACTGCATCTGTGCACAGGCCCTTTATCGCCAGCGGTATCACACAGCGCTTTATGGAACTGGAATTGCAGAATATGCGCGAGGAAGTAGCGAGTATAAGGCACGTTACCGGGCACATGGTACTTGGCACCTGGGTCAAAATCGGCTTCAGTGCGGTCTGTCGGCGCCTTAACGCCTTGGTATTTCTCCCTTAATTCCCACCAGGCTTGGTTATATTGCGCTGGAGTGATTTCACCGCTAAAGACTTTCCAGCGCCACTGGTCAATCATCAAACCAAAGGGTAGGAAGGCGATTTTATCCAGAGCTTGCTTTAACAATAAGCCAATATCCTTGGAAGCATCGGGCACGTCTTCGAGCAAACCAATCTGTTTTAGATAGCTTGGGGTGATAGATAGCGCGATTGTGTCACCAATGGCCTCATGGAAACCATCATTGGCACTGTTTTTAAACAGGAAAGGCTGCTGTTTATAGGCACGTTGATAGAAGTTGTGTCCAAGCTCGTGGTGAATAACGGTAAAGTCTTCAGCGGTTTTCTGGATACACATCTTGATGCGAATATCGTCGAGATTGTCTAAATCCCACGCCGAGGCATGACAAACGACATCACGATCCTTAGGTTGTAAGAATAAAGAGCGGCTCCAGAAACTGTCCGGCAGCGGCGCAAAGCCTAACGAGGTGAAAAAGCTTTCAGCTTGTTTGACCATCTTGTGCTCATCATAGCCTTTCTGCTCGAGCAATTCTGTCACGTCGTAGCCAGGATCGGCATCGTCTGGGGCGACGAGATCGTACACATTACCCCATTGCTGCGCCCACATATTTCCCAATAAGTGGGCGGGAATAGGGCCTGTTTTTGGCGCGATAGCGTCACCGTATTCGTTATTCAGTTCGCCGCGAACATAACAATGCAGGGATTCGTAGAGGGGCTTAACTTGACCCCATAAACGGTCCAATTCCTGCGAAAATTCATCGGGTTTCATATCGTATTGGCTGCGCCATAACTCAGAGAGGTTAGCGTAACCTAGATCTTTTGCCCCTTCGTTGGCGAGTTCGACTTCACGTTGAAATAGCGGGCGCATCGGTTTTGCAATTTCACGCCAGCCTTTCCACGCCTCAAGCAGCTTGGCTGGGTCTCGCGATTCCGCCATCAGGCTCGACAGCTCTGGCTGGGTCATACACTTGCCATCGGCGAAACAGTATTTGCCTTTCCCGTAGAGTCCATTGAGCTCGGAGCTGATTTGCGCGAGCTCAGCATTTTTTGCAGGATCAAGCGGCGCGGGTAACACGAGTGCGCTGCGCAGAATATTCAGTTTGCGGGCATTGGCCGGATCGAGTTCCACATTGGCGTATTTGGCAGCTTCGGTAGCGAAGTTGACCGAAGCGGCACTGACTTTTTCACCCACTGCGGCCGATAGCGCAGCGGTATCTTCGGTGATGAAGTTGCTGTAAATCCATTCGGCGCGATTCGCTTCGATAGAGAGCTGTGCCATCTGGGCTTCAGCATCTTGAATAAAGGCGATGGCCTGTGCTTTATCGGGGGCGGCATTAGTTGCAGCAGGTGCCGCTGCAGTAGCTTCGGCCTTGCTTTGGGCATCATTACAGGCGGTTAAGCCTAAGGTGAGCGCTATAGTGAGTGCGAGCGTGGTGGGACGATTCAATAGAATAGCCATGTATTGCAGTCCTTTGTTGTTTTTGTGTTAAGCATTCTACCTAAGCACAGTGTTTTTTGCACAGGACTTGATGACTTTTCATGGTTTTTTGCAACGGATGTGAGTGGGCTGTTAATCCATGCCAGCAAGGCGCAGCTTATTTGGCCATTTTTCGTTTGACAACTCCCATACCAATGTTTAATTTAAACGAGTGTTTTAAATTAATTCAAGGTCACGGAATGGCAAGTCGATCCGATACAAAAACGAGAATACTTGATGCCGCAGAGAAGCTTTTTGCCGAAAGGGGGTTTTCTGAGACGTCATTGCGACTTATCACCAGCAAGGCGGAGGTTAACTTAGCCTCGGTGAATTATCACTTTGGCTCTAAAAAAGAGTTAATCCGCGCCGTGTTAGCCCGTTATTTAGACGTATTTATGCCCGCCGCATCGACGGCCATAAAGCGTTTACATACTGCGCCAACACAGGCTTCGTTAGAGGAAATTCTTTCTGCATTAGTCGATCCATTATTGGATTTGAACGAGCTGCGCACCGAAGGCACGACAATTTTCCTGCAATTGCTGGGTCGCGGTTACATTGAAAGCCAAGGGCATCTGCGTTGGTTTATCACTACCCATTATGGGCAGCATTTAGACACCTTTGTGAAAGCTGTTTCCGCCAGTGCACCGCATATTCCTCCTGCTGAAATGTTTTGGCGCTTACACTTTACCCTAGGCACGATTGTTTTCACTATGGCGTCAGCCGATGCGCTGAATGATATTGCCGCGGCCGAATTTGGTGAGCATAACGACATCGAAGCCGTGATCCGTAAAGTGATCCCCTACATGGCTGCGGGCGTATCAGTTCCCGTGGCTTCTTAATAAAAGGTCTTGATTATGTTGACGATTATAATTATTGCCCTGATTGCGATTATTGCGCTGTTTGCAGTAAAAAGCCTTCGGATGCAATTTATCACCCAGCCAGTTTTTCACTTCTTTAAAAAAGTATTACCGCCATTATCCGATACCGAGCGCGAAGCGATGGAAGCGGGCGATGTGTGGTGGGAAGGCGAGCTATTCCGCGGTAATCCTAACTGGAATACCCTGCACAGCTACGGTAAACCCACTCTTACGGCTGAAGAGAAAGACTTTATCGATAATCAGGTGATGACTGCCCTGAAGATGATCGATGATTTCGACATCGTGCATAACCGTAAGGATTTGCCACCAGAGCTGTGGGACTACTTTAAGAAAGAAGGCTTCTTTGCGCTGATCATCCCGAAAAAGTTTGGTGGTCGTGCGTTTTCTGCCTACGCCAACTCAACAATTGTAAGTAAATTAGCCAGCCGTAGCGTGAGTGCTGCGGTCACTGTGATGGTGCCAAACTCATTAGGCCCTGGCGAGCTTTTGACTCACTATGGCACTAAAGAGCAAAAGGAGCGCTGGTTACCTGCATTAGCTAAGGGGGATGAGATCCCATGCTTTGCATTAACAGGCCCAGAAGCGGGCAGTGATGCGGGCGCAATCCCCGATGTGGGCATTGTTTGCCGCGGTGAGTTTAACGGCGAAGAAGTCTTAGGTCTTAAGTTAACCTGGGACAAGCGTTATATCACCCTTGCTCCTGTGGCTACCGTATTAGGTTTAGCCTTCCAGATGCGTGACCCTGATGGTCTGCTTGGCGATAAAAAGAATTTGGGCATTACCTGCGCCTTGATCCCAACCGAGCATCCAGGTGTAGTGATTGGCCGTCGTCATAATCCGCTGAACATGGCGTTTATGAACGGAACCACTAAGGGCGAAGAAGTCTTTATTCCGCTGGATTGGATCATCGGTGGCCCAGAGTTTGCGGGCAGAGGCTGGCGCATGCTGGTTGAATGTTTATCGGCGGGTCGCGGTATTTCTCTGCCTGCATTGGCTACGGCTTCTGGCCATATGGCGACCAAAACCACCACGGCTTACAGCTATGTGCGCCATCAATTTGGTATGGCGATTGGCAACTTTGAAGGTGTTCAGGAAGCGCTGGCGCGCATTATCGCAAATACCTATCAATTGGAAGCGGCGCGCCGTTTAACTACGACGGGTATCGATCTTAAAGTTAAACCTTCAGTCGTGACGGCGATTGCCAAATTCCACATGACTGAACTGGGCCGCGCGGTGATGAACGATGCGATGGATATTCAGTCGGGTAAGGGCATCCAATTAGGACCTAAAAACTACTTAGGTCACCCTTATATGTCGAATCCTATTTCGATCACCGTTGAAGGGGCGAATATTTTGACGCGTTCCTTGATGATCTTTGGTCAAGGTGCGACCCGTTGCCATCCTTATGTGTTGGCTGAAATGGAAGCCGCGGCGATGGAAAACGAGCATGATGCGCTCGAGCGTTTCGACTCGCTGTTAATGGGCCATATGGGTTACGCCACTCGCAACGCGTTCAGTGCCTTATTCAACGCCTTGACTGCCAGCCGTTTCGGCAGTGCGCCAGTGAGCGGCGAAACCAAGCAATATTACAAAGACATGTCGCGCATTTCATCGGCATTAGCCTTGATGACAGATATTTCAATGCTGATCATGGGCGGCGATTTGAAGCGTAAGGAAATGCTGTCGGCACGTATGGGTGATGTGTTAAGCCAGCTGTACTTAGGCTCTGCCACCTTAAAATTGTTTGAAGACAATGGCCGTCAACAGGACGATTTACCCGCGGTGCGTTATGTGATGGCAAATCGCCTACATTTAGCGGCTAAAGCGCTCGAAGAGGTGATCCGTAACTTCCCGAACCGTCCATTTGCCTGGTTGCTACGTGCGCTGATTTTCCCAATCGGCAACCATTTCAACGCCCCGAGCGATAAAATGGCGACCGAATTGGTCTCTGGCATGCTAAAACCAAGTCCTGCCCGTGAACGTATTACTTTCCTATGCCCTGAGTTTGAAGGCGATGTGGGTGGTATTGCAGAGGTTGAACAGGCCTTCGTGGCGCAATATGCCTGTAAAGATATTTACAAGAAGCTCAAGAAAGCACAACGCGCCGGTGAGTTGCCAGCCAAAGTGCCTAATTTGGTGTTATTTGCTAAAGCGTTGGAGCAGGGCACGGTTACTGAAGATGAGCATCAAAAGCTGTTACATGCCGATAAGCTGCGTTTAGCGGCCATCAATGTGAACGATTTTGAAGCGCTATAATCGGGTCGGCTAGCGCGACTACAATCGTTTCTAGCCGTGACAAGTGATAAAAAAACCACCTCAATTGAGGTGGTTTTTGTTTTTAAGCTTGATGACTCTTAGCCTTTACGTCTAGCTAATGCCAATCAACAAAGATTAAGCAACGATCAACACTTTACAAGTGTTAGTGCCGCCGATGGTTTCCATCGCATCGCCCTTGGTCATTAATACCAAGTCGCCGCTTTGCAGGTAACCCGCAGTTGTTAATGATTCCAGCGCTTTTTGCGCTAATTCATCGGCAGGATAAATGGTTGAGTCGAAGTAAATCGGTAACACGCCACGGTACAGTGCCATCTTCGCTAGGGTTGTCTCATGACGTGATAGACCTAGGATAGGTAAAGATGAGCTGATACGTGACATCAGTTTAGGTGTTGCGCCAGACTCAGTTAAGGCGATAATCGCTTTAACGCCTTCTAAGTGGTTAGCGGCATACATTGTCGATAGTGCAATCGTTTCTTCAACTGAAGTGAAACGTGCATCTAATCTGTGCTTAGACACTTTCACGCTAGGGTGAGATTCGGCACCGATACACACATTTGCCATCGCCTTCACGGTTTCTTCTGGGAAGTCACCTGCTGCAGTTTCGGCAGACAGCATCACAGCGTCAGTACCATCGAGTACGGCGTTGGCTACGTCCATAACTTCCGCACGCGTTGGCATTGGGCTCGAAATCATTGACTCCATCATTTGAGTCGCAGTGATCACGATTTTATTCAGTTGACGAGAGCGAGCAATAAGCTTTTTCTGCACTGCAACCAGTGCCGCATCACCAATCTCAACCCCCAAATCACCACGGGCAACCATAACGACGTCAGAGGCTAAAATCACATCATCCATCGCTTCTTCACTAGCAACGGCTTCAGCACGTTCTACTTTTGCTACGATCAGTGCATTGCTGCCAGCTTGTTGCGCTAAAGAACGCGCGTATTCCAGATCGGCGCCGCTACGTGGGAAAGACACTGCTAAGTAATCCACTTGGATCATCGCCGCAGTCAGAATGTCTGCCTTGTCTTTTTCAGTCAGTGCCGCAGCCGATAGGCCACCACCTTGTTTGTTGATCCCTTTATTGTTTGATAGAGGGCCAGCAACGGTAACAGTCGTGTGCACTTTACGACCTTCAACGCGTTCAACACGCAGTTGCACACGGCCGTCGTCGAGCATCAGGATATCACCAACATTCACATCGTCTGGCAATTGCTTGTAGTCGATACCGACTTGATTCTCGTCGCCTTCGCCTTTGGGGAGTTCAGCGTCAAGAATATAAGCTTGGCCTAATTTCAGTTGGACTTTCTTGTTGTCTTTAAAGGTAGATACACGGATCTTAGGACCTTGTAAGTCACCTAAAATAGCAACATGTACACCTAATTCTTTTGCAATTTCGCGAGCTTGAGTAGCGCGTTTGAGATGATCTTCGGGGGAGCCGTGGGAGAAGTTTAGACGAACAACGTTTGCACCTGCCGCGATAATACGGCGTAAGTTATCGTCACGGTCAGTGGCGGGGCCCAGAGTGGTGACGATTTTGGTTCTGCGGAACATAAGATACTCCGTTAAAGTTAAAAAAATCTTGGGACTATATTAGCATGCAATTCCAAATTATGTAGTAAAGTTACAATCAAATTGATCTAAAGTTATGTTTCAAATTTGTGAGGTATCGCTGAAATTTGCTTTAAAAAAGGCTAGACGGACGATTTGCACTAGCCTTTTTTAAGATAGGAAGTGAATTACAGTATCGGATCTTTATTGATACGAGACTCTTTCAACACTTCTTTCACACGTTTTAAATTGTCACGGAAACGCGGGCCGCGGCGTAGGGTAAAACCAGTCGCCAATACATCTATAGTCACCAATTGCGCTAAACGCGAGGCCATGGGTAAATACATATCGGTATCTTCTGGCACTTCCATCGTCACGGGCAGTGTACATTCCATGGATAACGGTGAGTTACGAGCCGTAATACCAATCACTGCCGCACCGTTTTCTCTCGCTAAACGCGCTATTTCAATCAATGACTTAGTGCGACCAGTATGGGAAATCAGCACCACAACGTCGCCTTCATTGCTGTTAATGCAGCTCATGCGTTGCATCAGAACATCGTCAAAACAGATGACAGGCACATTAAAACGGAAAAATTTATTCTGGGCGTCATGGGCAACAGAGGCCGACGCGCCTAAACCAAAGAAGGAGATGGTTTTGGCTTGAGTCAGAATATCCACTGCTTTATTGATGGCAGTGACGTCTAAGCTTTGACGCGCGGTATCTAAGGAAGCCATTGAAGATTCGAAAATTTTTGTCGTGTAAGACTCAGGAGAGTCATCTTCTTCGACGTGGCGGCTCACATAAGGTGTACCGTTAGCGAGACTTTGTGCCAGATGTAACTTAAAATCAGGAAAGCCTTTAGTATCTAAGCGGCGACAGAAACGGTTCACAGTAGGTTCACTGACATCTGCCATCTTAGCTAAAGTGGCGATGCTGGAGTGAATAGCCGTTTGCGGAGAGGCTAAGATCACCTCTGCAACCTTGCGTTCTGACTTACTAAAATGGGTGAGGCTTTTTTGAACCTTTTCTAGGGTATTCATACGCGTACGTCCGCTAAATTGAGAATGTAATTTTATTTATTTTTGTTTAGTGCTGTTGATCTGTTTCAGGATCTCACTAATCGACATTGCTTAAGTAAGTTTTAAGTACATTTTTGAAATAAGAATTTACTATCATCAGTAATTTAAGCACAAAAAGCATATCAGATTTATGCCCTAGGTGCCTAGTTAGCAAGATTGTTAATATTGATAAAAATAGATGCATTTAACAAATTCTGTTGTTATATTACAACAAAAGTGTGGACTTCTTCATTGGCATGAAGGGACACGACATACAAAGGAGAGCGTAACGCAATGGGCAAAACAACATCAGGCGCCAAAGCTTGTGACTTCGTACTCTTTGGTACTAAAGGCGACTTGGCACGACGCAAGTTGTTACCTTCTTTATACCAGCTAGATAAAGCTGAACTTCTAGATAAAAACACCAAAGTGATTGGGGTTGCTAAAGATGAGTTCAGTCAGGATGAATTTAGAGAACTCGTCATCCTTGCGCTAAAAACCTTCGTTAAAGAACCCCTCTGCGAAGAAACACTCCAACGCTTCTTGTCCCGCTGCCATTATGTCGGCACGAATTTTACTGAATCAGCAGGCTACAGCGCCTTCCATGAATTGCTCAAACCAGAAGAGCGCGTCATGGTCAGTTACTTTGCCACCCCCCCTGCGATTTTTGGCGATATCTGCCGCTGTTTACACGAACAAAATCTTATCCATAGCGATTCTCGCGTGGTACTCGAAAAGCCCATTGGCTCCGATCTCGCTTCTTCCCGCGTGATTAACGATCAAGTTTCTGCCTACTTCAAAGAAAACCAAGTTTATCGTATCGACCATTACTTAGGTAAAGAGACGGTACAAAACCTGATTGCGCTGCGTTTTGCTAACTCGTTATTCGCGTCTAAGTGGGATAACCGGACCATTGATCATGTGCAGATCACCGTTGCCGAAGAAGTGGGTATCGAAGGCCGTTGGGGTTACTTCGATAAAGCCGGTCAGATGCGCGATATGATCCAAAACCACTTACTGCAAGTGTTGACACTGGTTGCGATGGATCCTCCTGTTAACTTAGATGCCGACAGTATTCGCGATGAAAAAGTGAAGGTTCTTAAGTCGCTGCGCCCAATCAATGCCGACAATGTGTATGAAAACACTGTCCGTGGTCAGTACAGTGCGGGCTTCCTCAAGGGCAGTCCAGTGCCAGGCTATTTAGAGGAAGAGGGCGCCAACCTTCAGTCCCACACCGAAACCTTTGTGGCGCTGCGTGTTGATATCGACAACTGGCGCTGGGCAGGCGTGCCATTTTATCTGCGTAGCGGTAAACGCATGCCGTTCAAGAGCTCTGAAATTGTGGTGTATTTTAAAAATCCACCACACAACTTGTATCGCTCAAGCTACCGTAACTTGCCACCTAACAAGTTAACTATCCGTCTACAACCACACGAAGGGGTTGAGATCCAGATGATGAACAAGGTGCCGGGGCTAGAGCAGAAACAACGTTTACAAACCACCAAACTCGACTTGAGTTTCTCGGATACCTTTAAAAACGAGCGTATCGCCGATGCTTACGAGCGTCTGTTGCTCGAAGCCATGCTCGGTAACCAAGCGCTGTTCGTTCGCCGCGACGAAGTGGAACAAGCTTGGACTTGGGTGGATGGCATCATCCAATCATGGGAACAAAGCAACGAGAAACCGAAACCTTATCCTGCGGGCACTTGGGGACCTGTAGCGTCGGTCGCGCTGATCACCAAAGACGGCCGTTCGTGGGATGAATAGGGGGCTTCGATGATTAAAGAAACCGTATTTAAATCCTTTGATACACCCGCAGCACTTGAGCAACAGTTGGCGAATAAGATCGCCAGCCAGTTGCAAGAGGCCGTGGATGCCCGTGGTAAGGCAAGCTTAGTCGTCTCCGGCGGCTCAACACCACTGAAACTGTTTGAACTCCTCAGCATGAAATCTATCGATTGGAGTGATGTTTATGTCACGCTCGCCGATGAGCGCTGGGTAGATGTGGAAGACAGTGCATCGAATGAGCGTTTAGTGCGCGAACATTTACTGCAAAACCGTGCGGCCAATGCCAAGTTCCGCGGATTGAAGAATATGTTTTCCACCGCAGAAGCGGGCGCAGATATGACAGCCGAGTCGCTGTCTAATTTCCCGCGTCCCTTCGATGTAGTGGTGCTGGGTATGGGCAATGATGGTCACACTTGCTCATGGTTCCCTTGCAGCGCCGAACTAAATGATGCCTTGAGCACTCAAGCCCTGTGTGTGGCAACCAATCCCACCACGGCGCCCCACGGCCGGATCACATTATCTAAGAATGCGATCCTCAATAGCAGACAGATTTATCTGCATTTGGTCGGGGAACAGAAATTATCCGTATATCGTCAAGCCTTAGAAAATGATGATGTTAATGCTATGCCCATCAGAGCCGTGTTAGCGCAGCGTAAAACGCCCGTTGACGTGTTCTGGAGCGCTTAAGGAGTCACTCTCATGCACTCAGTCGTTCAATCTGTTACCGACAGAATTATTGCCCGTAGCAAAGCATCTCGTGAGGCGTATTTAGCCGCGTTAAATGATGCTCGTAACCATGGCGTACACCGTAGCTCGTTAAGCTGCGGTAACTTAGCCCACGGTTTTGCTGCTTGTAGTCCAGATGACAAAAATGCATTGCGTCAACTGACCAAAGCCAACATCGGGATTATTACCGCATTCAACGATATGTTGTCTGCGCACCAACCCTATGAAACCTATCCTGAACTGCTGAAAAAAGCCTGTCAGGAAGTGGGCAGTGTTGCACAGGTCGCTGGTGGTGTACCAGCTATGTGTGACGGTGTGACTCAAGGTCAACCTGGGATGGAACTGAGCTTACTGAGTCGTGAAGTGATTGCTATGGCGACGGCGGTGGGCTTATCCCACAACATGTTTGATGGCGCCTTATTGCTGGGTATTTGCGACAAAATCGTGCCGGGTTTATTGATTGGCGCCTTAAGTTTTGGTCATTTACCCATGCTGTTTGTGCCCGCAGGCCCAATGAAGTCGGGTATTCCTAACAAGGAAAAGGCCCGTATTCGTCAGCAATTTGCCCAAGGCAAAGTCGATAGAGCGCAGCTGCTTGAGGCCGAGGCGCAGTCTTACCACAGCGCTGGCACTTGTACTTTCTACGGTACGGCGAACTCGAACCAGCTGATGCTCGAAGTCATGGGGCTACAATTACCGGGTTCATCCTTCGTGAATCCTGACGATCCACTGCGCGAAGCCCTGAATAAAATGGCGGCCAAGCAGGTGTGTCGCTTGACCGAGCTGGGCACTCAATACAGCCCAATCGGTGAAGTGGTTAACGAGAAATCCGTGGTGAACGGTATTGTGGCGCTACTGGCAACCGGTGGCTCAACTAACTTGACCATGCACATTGTGGCGGCGGCGCGTGCGGCCGGCATTATCGTGAACTGGGATGATTTTTCTGAATTATCTGACGCGGTTCCGTTACTGGCCCGTGTTTATCCAAACGGTCATGCGGACATTAACCACTTCCACGCCGCGGGCGGTATGGCTTTCCTGATCAAGGAATTACTCGATGCAGGTTTGCTGCATGAGGATGTTAATACTGTGGCAGGCTTTGGTTTACGTCGCTACACCCAAGAGCCCAAATTACTCGATGGCGAGCTGCGCTGGGTCGATGGTCCAACCGTGAGCTTAGATACCGAAGTGTTAACGTCTGTCGCTTCGCCTTTCCAAAACAACGGTGGCTTAAAACTGCTTAAGGGCAACTTGGGTCGCGCTGTGATTAAAGTCTCAGCCGTACAAGAAAAACACCGTGTAGTTGAAGCGCCTGCCGTGGTGATTGACGATCAAAACAAACTCGATGCGCTGTTTAAATCTGGCGCGTTAGACCGAGATTGCGTGGTAGTGGTTAAAGGCCAAGGGCCAAAAGCCAACGGTATGCCAGAGCTGCACAAGTTAACGCCGCTGTTAGGTTCTTTGCAGGACAAAGGCTTTAAAGTGGCACTGATGACCGACGGTCGTATGTCGGGCGCATCGGGCAAAGTACCTGCGGCGATTCACTTAACGCCAGAGGCTATCGATGGCGGGCTGATTGCTAAAGTGCAAGATGGCGATCTTATTCGTGTCGACGCGCTGACCGGTGAGCTGAGCTTATTAGTTTCAGATGCCGAACTTGCCGCGAGAACCGCCGCTGAAATCGATTTACGCCAGTCACGCTATGGTATGGGACGTGAGCTATTTGGGGCACTGCGTTCAAATTTAAGCAGTCCAGAAACCGGTGCGCGCAGTACCAGCGCCATTGACGAACTTTATTAATACAAAGGAAGAATACCGCAATGCTTGAGAATAACTGGTCATTACAACCACAAGATATTTTTAAACGCAGCCCTATTGTTCCTGTTATGGTCATTAACAAGATTGAACATGCGGTGCCGTTGGCTAAAGCCTTAGTCGCTGGCGGGATCAGCGTGTTGGAAGTGACATTACGTACTCCATGCGCCCTTGAAGCTATCACTAAGATCGCCCAAGAAGTGCCTGAAGCGCTTGTCGGTGCAGGCACCATTTTAAATGAAGCCCAGCTCGATCAAGCGATTGCTGCCGGTGCGCAATTTATTATTACCCCAGGTGCAACGGTCGAACTGCTTAAAGCCGGGATGCAAGGCCCAGTGCCTTTGATCCCTGGTGTTGCCAGCATCTCCGAAGTGATGACGGGCATGGCGCTTGGTTACACTCACTTTAAATTCTTCCCGGCGGAAGCCTCGGGTGGTGTGGACGCGCTAAAAGCATTCTCTGGCCCATTAGCAGATATCCGTTTCTGCCCAACGGGTGGAATTACGCCAAGCAGCTATAAAGATTACTTAGCGCTGAAGAATGTGGATTGTATCGGCGGCAGCTGGATTGCCCCAACCGATGCGATGGAGCAGGGCGATTGGGCTAGAATCACTCAACTGTGTAAAGATGCGATTGGCGGGCTCTAAACCGCTTAAGTGTTGATCTCACAGATAATAAAAAACCACCTTGCGGTGGTTTTTTATTTTTAGCCCAAAACCACCTACTTCAGTAGGTGGTTATCATCATTTGAGGCTTTGCCTGTATACCTACCCATGTTAAATGCAT